>JAHDWA010000026.1 GCA_023382535.1 Anaerolineae bacterium
TGTTTATGTTATGTTACGCTTTTCCTCATTTTACTTATGTTGAGTCTTTCCCTCCGTAATGTATTAGTAACAAGCCTTTTTGCAGGTAGTGAATTACGGTCAATCTTTGGAATCGCAAACTGCGGGACATAAAAACTATTGATGTTGCTCGTAATTTTTGTTCTGACATTGAAATCGTGGGTGAAAGAACTAAAAATCGAAACTAAAATCAAGGTTTCTACGTAATCATCATGTATCAAGGTTGCAAGAGAATTACCAGTTCCACAACCTGGGGGAATTATTGTGGCAATAAAGGTACGTTGATTAGAACGAGATGATTGTATTCTATAAGCTATTCGATAAAAATCACATAGTAGTTTTCCTTGCAGAATACGGTCACCAAATTTCTTTTCATAAGCTTCTCTAGTTGTCCAGTATTTGGGTTGGAGGGGATAATAGTATCTCAAATCAACATCTTCCAACTTCCCCCTCACAAAATTCCTTTTTTCCTTGTCAAAATAATTATACCGATGATCGTGAAGCCAAATCATTCCTCCTTGATAAACCGGCATTTCCCCTTCACGTGCGAAAAGTCGGCTATCATTGGTCAAATCAAACTCCCTGAATACTCTCCACTCACTTGGGAGAATTTGTCCATTTTGGTAAAGGCTCCAAATAATCTCCTTGTCCTTTTCGGAACGTAACTCAGGTATTGAGATTGAAGTTGGCGAGACAGTTCTTACGTATTCTTCATCTACCTCGATTAGATATGAGTCTAAATCATCAAGAATATTAGCATCCCGCCAAGCAAAAAATGCCATTTTTGATAAAGGAGTTTGAGTATTGATCTGAATGACCAAGACATCGAATTTTGAATTATGTTCCAAACCTTGAAATATTCTGCGTTCGTTATCAAACTTTATTAGCACATCTAATGATGGCAACCACCTTTTCCGTAACTCTAGTGAACCTAAGTCATTGTGAACACCTGATGGTAATATCAACCCTACTCGTCCATTTTGGCGTGTAATTGATAGGGTCAATTCAATAAACATTTTGTAGGAGTTAATATCGGCTGAACCCTGATATAGAAATGGGTGATCTGGAGACGAATATTGCCGCCAATTGCGGTGTCTTTTTTGCCAAAAAGTATGTAAAGCATCGTTTTCTCGCTTTAACCGAGTAAAACTAAATTTACTTCCCCGTTCTTCATTATTGCCAAATGGTAGTGCAGTATATTTGTTCCAATTACTTAACGATTTGAAGTAGGCATTGTAAGCCAGCCACTCATCCTCGATATTTGAGTTGTTCTCAAAATAACTGATTTGATGCTGTAAAGCCTCTTGTTTACCATAACCTCGATAAAGCGGATCAACATTCGAAAAGAATTCTTGTGAATTTGGTTTAAGGATATCCCAGGGCGGATTGCCGATGATGGCATCAAAACCCGAATTCGCAGCTACAAAGACGTCGGGGAACTCCAACTCCCAGTGGAAAAAGCGGTAGCGGGTGGTCAGGCCGACGATAATCTCGCGGGCTGCAGGGCTGGGATCGAAAAAGTTACGAGGTAAGGGTGCGTATTCCAGTTGGTCGCCGGGCCAGAACCACAGGGCACACCACGTGTCAAAAGCCAGCTTAAGCTGCTGCCGGTCGGCATTGTTGAGGACCTGCCGGTGGTAAAGGTCAGCCTTGCGTTCCGGCTCGGTCACGCCCAGGCTGTGCATATCTGCCAGGGTCTGTTGCTGTCGCAGATGCAGCTCATCCGGACTGCGGCCGTTGACGGTAAACTCCATCGCCTTCTGGCCAGCCGTCATTTGTAACCACTGAACCATCTCCGGCTTGACCAGCTCGTTCTTCTTTTCCTTGATAGCCTCGGTCCAAACATCGCCCTTGCGGGTGGTTTTGCCGTTTTTGGTCACCTCGCGGTAGTGATGGGCAAAGCGAGTGTGGTTCTTGTCGCCGCCTTCCCGTTCCCAGGCCATTACCGGGTAATCGCGGAAGCGGTCAAACCAGCAGCCAACCAGGGCGTTGCCGCACTTGAGTTTGTGATCCAGAAAATCAAAGGGCAGGCTGCGGTCCATCGTTTCCACCCATAAGGTCAGGCGGGCCAGTTCCACGGCCAGCGGGTTCAGGTCCAGGCCGTACAAACAGCGCTCGACCACGTGGCGTTTGAGTCGGGCCTTCAGCCGTATTTCAAAGTCGGGGTGGTCGGGCGGCAGGGGCAGGGTTTCGACCAGGGTCGAGTTGGTTTCGCGGCCATCAGGCAGGCGGCACATCGCGCCGGCGCCGTGGGCCTCGATGTGGCCATGAACGTGCAGACTCTCGTACAGCGCCTCGGTCAGATAACGCAGCGCCGCGATGAGAAAGGAGCCGGACCCCATAGACGGGTCGGCGATTTTGAGCGAGAGAATATCAGCGGGGGAGCGGGGAGTTAATGGTGAATGATGAATGGTGAATGGTGAATTTTTAACTTCACTATTCACCATTGACAATTCATCATTCACAATTTCATAGACCAGGGGTTCCAGGGTTCGGCGCACCGTCGGTACGGCCAGTTGAGGTCGGGTATAGAAAGTACCGGAACCTTTACGAGTGCCGCCCCAACGAACCAGGAACCAGTCGCCGGGCAGGATAATCCGCCCGATGAGTCGCCCGGCCGTCTGACTGACAGTCTGCTCGTACCCGGCCTGCGCCTCCTGGCTGCGACCCCGCGGTGGCGTCACCAGTTTGCCGGCCACCACCGCACGCTTGGCCCAGGCCAGAGCGCGGCCGTGAATCTGAGCGGTTTCGTCATCATCCTCGCCCCACGCTTCTGCCTGTGCAGGAGCGGGAGCTTCCTCCATTATCTCCTCTGCTCCTTCGCTTCCCGGTTCCTCTGCTTCGTCTTCCACCGCTTCGTCCCCCGCCGCTTCTTCGTCTTCCTCAGACTCCGCCTCGGCCTCACCTCTGGCCGGTTTTCCAAATTTCTCCACCAGCGCGGCCAGGGCCGGGTCATCCATCGCTTCCAGGCGGCTCAACGCCAGTACCGGCTGGTCGCCCAGGTTGAGAAAAAGCATTGGCTCGTCCGCCCCGGCTCGCCTCAGCTCAAAATCGAGCAGTCCTTCATACAAAATGCCGATATACTCCGACGAGAGATCAGAAAAGTCCACCGGCGCTTCCACCCAGGTGGCGCTGCGTCCCTGCCGCACCTTTACCTGGCTGTGGGTCAGCAGGCCCAGCATCCGGTAGACCGCTGCATCGGAAGGGCAGGGGTCCACCGTCTCAAAGGCGGTCAGGACGCGCTGAACCGGGTCGTCGGCCTGCACCGCGCCGGGCGCAAACAAACCACCGCCGTAGCGGGGCACGGCCAGATCGCTGTGATCGGAACCAAAATAAACCAGCCGGAACAGGGCCAACAGGCGCGGCCAGGCGCTGTAGCTGTGGCGCAGCCGCTCCGGGTGGCCTCCGGCGCGGCGGTCGAGCTGCTCGCGCAAGCCCTGGATGCCATAGGATTGGTGGTAGCGTGGATTAACAATGGGCAAAAGCTCGCGGGCTTCGGCAAACAGGATAATAACACAGCGCATGATAACCCGCGTCGCGGCAATGTAGATGTCGTTGGGGGAAATGGTGGAACTACCCCCTCCCCAGCCCTCCCCCTCTGAGAGAGAGGGGGCATTCACTCCCTCTCCCTCAGGGAGAGGGTTGGGGTGAGGACTTTTCGTCAGGAGTTGATCAATATTCTGGGCTGACTCGTGGATCAGCAGTTCCACCGCCTGGCGAACCCGCTCGCCCAGCACGCTGGACAGCTCAGCCTGTCCCTGGCGGGAAGCCTGAATTGCGGTCAGGAGTCGGGGCTGGGTTTCCTCGCCCTTGGAACGAGGACCGGGATGAAGACTGTCGAGCGCCTCCCGCCCCAGTAAAATCCGCAGCGCCTCGACCTGGGGACCGGGCCGGCCTTCTTCAAACCAGAAATCTATGTCCCACTCACACCAGGCCTCGTAATCAGCCCCGGCGTGGATCAGCCGCCACTGCCGGCCGTTGGTCAGCAGGCCGATCTTCTGGTTAGCCTTTCTAAGCCATTCCGTTACCCGCGACACAGCCCGCCGTCCTCGCCCCACGCCAATCCGGGCCACCGCGCCGCCTGGCATGCCGTCGGTGGTGAAAACGGGCAGAATTGTGCCCCCCTCGTTTTGCCAGACGCGGCGGGGTTTAATCGTTTCGCCGGTAACTGCTCGCTGCGACCAGCGGCTGTCAACCACCGGCCCCTTGAGCCACCAGGCTTTATCCAGGGCCAGCACCTCTTCCAGAACCGTATCCAGCAGCGCCCCCAGATGGCTATCATCGCCATTTTGCAAGCGGGTCACATCACGGCGCAGGCGGTCGGCCAGATAACGCGGCAGCGGCTCGACGTGTTCGGGGAAGAACTCGGCCAGCTTGGCCGGGGCCACCAACAACCCGCCGTGTTTCAGGCTGGCCCACCAGTCGTAACGGTCGAGCAGGGATGAATGGTTGTAGCTCATTGCGATTTCCCAGAAATCAGCTTGACGCGCAGCGAGTTGCCGGAGCCGGTGGTTTTTAACAGATTTTTCTGGGCCGCCACCAGGTCGGTCAGCCGCTTAAAACCGTACTGTTTCGATTCAAATTGTGGGTCCAGCTTGCGGAGTTTTGTCCCTAAAGCCGATAACCCCTGATTGCCCTCCGTCAAGGCACCCTGTAACAACACGGTCAGTTGGGATGAGGCAGTGCCATCGGCTTTAACCGCTTTTACCTTTGGTTGGGTTTCGCTTTTTTTGCTGACGGGTGGGGTGGCAGCGGTTTTAGCCGGTGTTGGCTGGCTGGCATGGCTCAGGTTGGCCGGTTGATCCGTCACGGTTTCAGCCGGTTCACCATCCAACCCAATAAATTCGGTGCAGGCGGCGACCCACTCCGGGGTAACTTTCTGCTTCATCCCCAGGCCAATCACGGTCAGTCCCGCCTGCCGCAGCCGGACGGCCAACTGGGTAAAATCCGCATCGCTTGAGGCAATCGCTACCGTATCGGCTTCTTGGCGATGCAAGATGTCCATGGCCTGGATGGTCAGGGCAATATCAGCCCCATTCTTTTGCCCTACGCTCAACGTAGAAACCTGTTGCAGCAAATGGGTCAGGGTAATCTCGCGCCACTGGTAGCTCAGGCGCGGCCACTGCCCAAAAATGTACCGACTGACAAGCTGGCCGCGCTGCGCCAGTTGGCTGGCAATAGTGTCATAAGCGCTCGCCGAGATGTTTTCGGCGTCAATCAACAGCGCAATCCGATTTTCTGTGGCCGTATGAGACGGCGTGGGTGTATCATTCATCTTTGTTTGTTATGACTCTCGTAATCTGATCTCCACCATCACCGGAAAGACCTGGGCCTGATCGCGTAATTTATAGCGCCGGGGTAGCAGATGTTCCAGCACTCGCTGTTTTTCTTGCTCAAGCTGGAGCTGTAACTCCTCGTAGTGACTGCGCCGGCGGCGCAGCTCATCTTCAATGTTACCCTGCTGCAACTCGATTTCACGCAGCCGAGCCTGTTGCGCCGCCTGAAATTCGGGAAACAGGGCCGGCCAACTCTCAATCTGCTCTTTTTCCCGTTGAATAGTAGCCCACTCTTTTTCCAAATTTTTCAAGGTGGTTTCGCTTTTGGCCTTCTCGACTTCCTTGATACGATCGGTAAAACGGGCATTTTCAGCGCGTTGAGCTTCTTTACCTACCGCGGCAAGCTGCTGGGTTAGACGCTCCGTCAACTCCCGCGCCAATCCCCCCATAATTTCCTTGAGATCAAATTCAAGCTCCGGCCACCATGCCCGCACGCGGATAATATCGGTCGGGCTGACCGGGCGCGCCTGAGAAGAATGGTCAGCCGCGGCGGGGAGATGGGGCAGCGGCTGGCCCAGTTGGCCGTCTTTCAGCGGAAAACGCAGCGTCTGCACCCAATGATGAAATGACTCACGCAGGTCATTGACGGCTAACTCTTCTATCGTCAGCAGCAGCAGGGCATCGGCCCCGGCTGGCACGTCGCCATAACTCACTGCCCAACGGCTGGCAGTATTTTGGTCAACACCCCCCGGAAACCTGGCCCGGGCAAACATAGCCAGAGCATGTTGAAGCAGCGGGTGGCCCAGGTGCAGCAGGGTTGTATCTTTGGCAGCTCGATAAACCGGGCGACCATTTCGGAGCTGGATAAAGTGCTGCGGGTCAAAAACTAAAGCCGGCAGGGGTCCCCGCTGGCCGGGGTTGGTTTCCAGGCGCAGGTGGTCGTCAATCAGTGGTTCCCAGCGGGATGGCAAGGGCATGCGCAGCCGGACACGACCCCGCCCATCGGCCTCCTCAAAGCGAGGCAAGCCGATCCCCATCCCCAACGCCTGTTCCAGCGTACTTTGTAGCGTCTCCGGGTGCAGGTCCAGTTCGTCAGCCAGCCAGCTTAATAATTTCTCCTCAGCGCCGGTATGCAGCTCGCTGCTGCGCGGAATATCGGCCCGGCCTCGCTGGTGTTCAACCGCGTCATCCAATTGCCGCGTTACCAAATCGGTGTCCGCCAAATCCACAAAGCGGCGCTCAAAAGCCGCGTCAAAAACCTCGCCCATCGAGCCTAGATCTTCACGGATGGTATTGACTTTCTCCACCACGTGGGCCAGAAACTTCAGGTCGGCGTCATCCTCACTGGTGAAATGGTAGGCTATCACGTCGCGGGCCTGGCCGTGCCGGTCCAGCCGGCCGTTCCGCTGGTCGAGCCGGGCCGGGTTAAAGGGAATATCATAATGCAGCACCAACCGGGCTGTCTCTTGCAGGTTCAACCCCTCCGAGGCCGTGTCGGTGGCCACCAAAATACGCACCGGGTCGGTGGGATCATTAAAAGCAGCTTTAATTGCCTCCCGTTCATAATCGGTCATCCCCCCAAACAGCACCCGAATAGCGCCGCGGTCATCGGGAAATGTTTCGCGCAGGCGCTGCTCCAGGTAATCGAGCGTGGTTTTATACTCGGTGAAGACAATTAACCGTTCATCGGCTACCCACTGCGGGCCATTGCGCAGCCGCCGCTTGACCAGTTGCAAAAATCGTTCCCAGCGGGCATCTTCCACCGGGTTGGGCAGATCGTCATGTTCAGGAACCAGCCCGATCCGCTCCAAAGCAGCATCAAGCCCGGCAATCTCATCTTCCAGACGCGTGGCCAACGGCTTAAGCCAGGCGCCGGTGGTTTTGGCCGCGTGAAGCTGGCGACCTTCCACCTCGCGGTCGTCGTCCAAATCTTCCTCGACCGCCCGGCGGGCCGCCTGCACTTCAGCTACCTCGGCCTGCTCCACCTGAGCCATCCCTTCCTTAAAGCGATACCAGGAATTAGCAAAGGTATAGGGTGAGGAGAGCAGGCGCTTATTGAGCACTTCCAGGGCAAAAATACCGGCCAATTGCTCCGAGCGCCTGGCTTGAAGGGTCAGGCGGCGCACCGCCCGGCGAAACTCCTGAAAAGCGGCGGACAAAGCCTTCTCTTTTGCCCCGAAATACAACGGCAGTGGCTCGGGAATACGTTCGGGGAAGCGGGGCGCGTGTCCTGCTGCTTCATCCTGAGCATTGATCTCGCGCTTGAGGCGGCGGATGACCACTTCTTCCACCCGCTGCCGGATACCGGGGGTAAATTCACTGGTTTGGGTGAAACGCACCGGGTCCAGTTGCTCCAGTAAGCCGGAAAAACAGCGGGTGTAGCCGTTGTGGGGCGTGGCCGTTGCAAAAATCTTATGCTCAAACCAGGGCGAGATAAAGCGGAGCATTTTAGACAGGTCGCTGTCTTCGCCAAAATTAGAGGGCATCAGGTTGTGCGCCTCGTCAACAATGAGCAGATCCCAGGGCAGGTGTACCGTCCCCTCCGGCTGGCGGCAGGCAGCTCTGAACTGCTCCAGCACATCAGGCTGGCGCAGGTAGTAGTAAGAAGTAATGATACGGGGATAGGTGCGCCAGGGGTTGGCGTCCAGGCCCAGCCGCTTTTGCAGGGCGTGGGTCTCCACCCGGTCAATAATATCGAAGTGCAGGGCAAACTTGTCCCTCATCTCCTGCTGCCACTGCTTGCGCAGCGAGGCCGGACACAGGATCATCACTCGCTGGATCCGCCGTCGCAGCAGCAACTCGGTCATAATCAGGCCAGCCTCGATGGTCTTCCCCAGGCCGACGTCGTCGGCCAGCAGCAGTGACACCCGGGGCATCCGCAAGGCTTTTAAAAGGGGCAAAAGCTGGAAATCTTCCACCTGCACCGCGCCAAAAAATGGAGCGGCGATGGGCGTGTTTAAAGCAAGTGCAGCATTATCCTGAGCGGTCAAAAAGGGGGATATCGCGGTCCAACGGGTAGCTCGCTGCAAGGCCGCAAAGTCAGCGCGGGGCATGGGCGGTTCACCGGCTACATTGGGTAGAGCGACCGGTTCGAGCAGCCGGGCATTTAGCTCGCGCTCCCAAATGATGGTATCTTCCGGCACGCCGTCGGCATCGATGTATTCCAGCCGGACCAGGTGCAGCCGGCCATCGAGCCGCCCATCGAACGGCTCGACTGATGACACCAGCGCCCGCCGGTTGCGCACGGTCGCCAACATACCCACGCGAGGTGTAAAAGGGTTGGAGGTTGCCGATTGATCAGACATAGGTTGATTCCACGTTGTCTGAAGCGGCACAAAAAAGCCGCCTGTTTATTTTGACCAGGCGGCGGCGTCATGCTAACATAGCACCATAATTAAAGTGCGGCCGGGTGTCGCTGACCTGGTCGAAGATTTCCTGAAGACCTCCTCGCTCCCAACGAGGAGGTCTCTTTATTATTGGTTTAGTATATCACAAAAGAGGCATTGGGGTCAACGGTTCCGGTTTTAAGTTTGACAGTCATTTCCGACTGAACAACTTTCCGTTATCCCACCCTTGGTCCAGTCAATAGTTGTTTTCGAAAGCTATGATTGCGGTGATGCAATAACTCGGCCAATCGTTCATTAATACCTTGGGATTGATCAATTGGGGTATCCAACGGGGTATTTGGAGCTTCCTGATTATCACTTGCCGCCAAGAGCGTCAAGTATTCTCCCAGTCGCTCTTCGGCGCAAGCAACCATATATTCGGGCGAAACGGGAAAAGCTCGAAAGAGAAGTGCGCCATTATTAGCGGTTGTGGCTACACCTTCAAAGGCTTTAGCATTTGCCAGATAGTATTCGAATTGAGTGAAGGCACTTTTGAGACGAGTAAGATACTTTGCATTATCTGGCGGCATATGGAAGGCAATAATCGTATCAATAGTCCATGCAATTTCAGAAGCGATACTTCGTGGGTCAGGCTGTTGGGTTACAAGAATAAAACCAAGCTTAAGCTTTCGGCCCTCGCGGGCAAATTCGACAAATACAGAACCTCGTCCCTCTGTACCTTTATATAGTTCTTTCTCTGACAAAATATTATGAGCCTCTTCCATTACTAAACAAGTCCGGATTTGATCAGAATCATCCCGTTCTTTATTTTCGTTCAAAAGCCGACGAGCAAAAAGCGCACCAATAAGTGTATAATTATCATCGTCTATTCCACGTAGATCAATAATGACAATCTTTCCACTGGCTAAATGCATCATTATTTCATTGACACAACTCTCACCGGCTAAAATATCTTTAGCTCGGGATTGACCACCAAAAAATGGATTCTGGGCGAAGCGTTTCATACCCAGGATAGCGCGTTCCAAAACTTTCGCTTTAGTTCCAGCCAAGTGAGGCTCTAGTTCTTCGAGTTGCTCATCTGTTAACTCCTCAGTCAAGTCTTCCTGTTCAAATTCCTTGAGTAACTTCTTACCTTTATCATTCAGTTCAAATAAACCTGGAAAATCACGATACCAGTTGCTCTTATCTATCAAACCAAGCCGCGTCTCAGAGAGTAACTTGGGGTAAAAGTCTGGGTCATGAGCATAATCACGCAGCAGTTCACGTTGAGCTGATGTGAATCCGGGGTAGAAATCGATCAGATCAACCGGCTTTAGATCTTGAATGTTAAACACTGAATTACTATATCCGGCAATTTTCTCTTGGATCGCCCACTGACTAAACAGATTGCGCTTTGACACAATAACAACTTGCCTGGATGCCAACGGGTGATGTTGCAGCCCATATATTGGGTATCCATCCTGACTCTGAGTGTCCTGCACATACTCCCCGGCTCGATCCAAAATTAGTACACCAATAGGATGAGATAAGACTTTCTCCTGTTCTTTGGAAGATTTATTCATCAGTTGACAAAGTAGAGCCCGTACTTGTTGGGATTTACCCTTGCCGGGCATACCAAAAATAACCATTCGCTCGCCGGCATAGTTATGCAAAATACGCGCTGGTCGGTTCAATACTCTAAGTGAGGAGCATAATAATCCTAATACTATATTACCATTCGGACTGACTGTAAACTGCTCTAGCTTATCATCACTGATAGGGTAGACAGGAGTTAAACGCTCCGGAAGTCGTCCTGCTCCCATAACCCTACGTCCATCATTCCACAACTCTCCCTCAACCTGCATGATGGCTAATTTGCGCTGGAAAGTTTCGCATGCAGTACGTGTATTTGGTGGACCTACCACTCCCTCACGCATTGCATGGGTTTGGCGAGCCGTGATATTGTCATAGTTGTCAGCATATTCAAAATTAACAATTCTCAGAATGGTAACATAATCATCCCCTGAAGCAATATATCGTTCCCCTACTCTCGCCTTATTATTACTACGAATATCCAGTTCGACTTTAACTTGGTCGCCTGCCCCTTCCACAATTACATTCAACGGCATACTATGATAATTAATATCTTGGAGATTCATTTCTTATTTCCTCATTCCCAATTCAGATTAACAATCTCGGGGTCTGTTTTGTGGGGATCGTCCACTGTGACCGGGATCATTTCAGGGGTTACACCGCACCACCCTAGCTCGACGATCAATTGGCGTCGAGTAGCCTCTAAGTCGGCCCAGCGGAGCTTAACTCGATTATGAACATTAGCTAAGGCACGTGGATACAACCCCAGTTCAGTATCGGTATAGGCAGCATATACAATCTCTTGTAATGTAGGCAGAAACAACTGTTCCCAATCACGATCACAGATGAATCTTGAAATATCCCAGGAATAAATTTGCTTTTTTCTTGGCCCAAAAATCTCTTGCGCCCACTGCTCCAGGGAGCGACCCGAGACTATCAATGGTTTAAAATACTCCAAATCGTATAAATTAAACTCAACTAAGCACAGTTCATTCCCTGAAATGCTAAGGGCGAAACGAACGGCTCCTACTCCACCGTAAGCTTTACTTGACGAGCCGTGGCGCAGCATCCTAAACGTTTGATCTGAATGTGAGCCAGGATGTGCCCTCTCTAAATGATCTCGCTGAAGCAAGATTGCAAAAGGGCGATATCCCACCTGAGCACGAATAGCACGTGCGTAGGGCCGAATTATCTCTAATACGCGGGCCGATTTAGCAATACCTACCCCGCGGATCAAGCGAGCTGCCATAAGGCGGTAGAGTTGATCATAGGCACGCGGACCTGGATAAAATTGAGCCTTCAACCGACCATCCAGCATAAACAAAAGTCCAGGACGAGCGTAGAGCGAATTAAGAAAAAGATGTGTATCATAATAGTCGCCAATTTCCCGTTCTATTGCCCCTACTAAACGTGGTCGCATCAATGGCAAAGGTTTTTCCAACGATGAATAATGTGGCCGATAGCCGGTTTTTAAACGTCTTATTTGCTCGGTAGCAAGTTTCAGACGGAGTCCTGATTCAACCGGTAACGCCGGCAAGACGGAAACCACTCGGATCTCGCTGATAGAATGTTGTGCCACTTCATTATTCTCATCAACGACCACGAGTCCATTCCGGTAAGCAACAATGCCTGATAGGGTATCGAAGCATAAAACATCCTGATCAGAAGAGTCCAGCCCAACCGTACCAACAATCAAGGGACTGGCGCCCAAAGTAAAGTATTGAATTTTTGATAAGTCAGGTTTGTGATTAAAGTAGCCGGCGATTAGCGGTGCATTGAGTGTCATGGATGACTCCTATTCAGTTCAAAATTGTTGACCACATTGTTACTACACGTTCACGAGCAAAATCCTCCCACATCAATACGGAACGCGGGGGTAGTTGCAATATTATCGTAGCTCGTGCTCCCGGAATATTGGAAGTGGGTATATCGGTACGTTCTATAAGGGTGATAAACGACTCATCAGGGCCGGTAACAACAGAGGCATGACCATTTGATAATCTTAAAGTACCATAGCATCGCTTAACTTGGTCATTAACGCGTTGAAAAGTAAGTGATTCCGTTTCCAAATAGTTGACCAGCGCGTCAAGTTGTTCATCTGGTACCATACCTAAAGCACCTTCAGAGCGATTCATTATGCTTAATTCCAGATAGCCTGTTTCTGGAAAATAAGAGGCCGCTATTAAACCACCTCTCACCAGTTTTATAGTGCCTTCAATAATCTCTCCTAGGGTGCTGCTTAGTTGCATAACCGTATCAAACGACTGATTAAAAACCTTTGAAAGTTGTGTTATTAATTCATTTTTTATCACAGCTATGTGAGTTGAATTAGGCACACAGGCAATCTTGATGCCTATATCGGTTAATGGAACCAAGATAACGCGTGTAGAGTCGTCACCTTCCATTCGTTCTTCCCAAATCTTACGTGACTCAATGGGTAGTCGCCATTGAGTTATAAGATCAAATAAGCCCAACTGAGTGAAGAAACGCCCAAGCTGAGAAGAAGGAGTGGGTAATATCACTAAAATAGTATGTACATTGAGGGCAAAGAGAGGCATCTGAACGAGGCGGCCAATAAAAGATAGCTGTTCAATGAGATGATCAAGTGGATGAAAGCCGAAGTTACCTGCTAAATATGGAGAGGATGCAATCTTCAGAGGATTTGAGGCCATATGGGTAAAGTCAAATGTTAAAAGTCCGGGGGGAGCGTCTTTCAAATAACTGAAATCAGCCGCCAGTTCGGCGAAGGAAGAAGCTTCATTTAATGCAATAACATAGCTTGGTTGATCAAAGTTGGTTTTAACTAACATATCTCAGCCTCATCTATTGCGTTGACTTTTCAAGTCAACAAAATAATTAAAAAATAATAGAAGTACTAAAAGAAGCGTTTCTGCCCTTTGTACTCAGCCTCAGAAGGATAAATTTTTCGATCTGGAGCTACATAGATCATTCTAAGCTTCTCAAGTCGTTTTCGCAGGGCAGTAATAGAAACCCTAAATTGATCACGCAGGTTATAAAGGTTAGACCATGAACAAAGGTCTATTCCTTGAACTGCAGGCAAAAGAACTTCTTTGGGTAACAAAAGATAACTTGCATACACTTCAGCCTGTAGTTCTATTCGATCTTTTTGTTTACTTCGGCACAGCCAGGCTTGCTGTTTTGTATCAAGGAGAGAACCTTGTTTAAACTGGCTTTCGAAAATATGAAGATCCCAATGACCTATTTCATGAGCTATAGTATATTCCATTGTACCGAAGAAGTTATCAAAATGCTGCCGTCGAGTTTCATTCATTGTAATAGTCTGAGTAACAGGATTGATATAGGCCAAGATAGGTGATTCATCAGTATCTTCAATCCGGTCCCAATCAAAGCTAAGTTTCAAAACGAAATCAGCAATGTATTCTACTGGCACAGGTGGTTTTGTGATTTTCTCGAACTCTGTTTCATAGCGAGCAATCATCAAACTAGCTCGATTTTCTAACTCAACTTCAGTTAAGTATGGCATCTCTGGTCGAATGGATAGATTACTCACTGGTCTCGTCCTTAGCTATATCTAACATTTTCCGAACCTGATGAGGTGTCAGACTACCAGATTGAAGTCGTCGTAATAAGACGCCAACTTCAGGAATGTCAGCCACTGTTTTCTTTAATGCATCTTGATCAAACTTACCAGCCAAATCTAAAAGTGTTTCAGGGTCAGCATCTAATTGCAGAGCCATTTTCCGAATAAGTTCCTCACTTGGGGGATGGTCAACTTTGTTATTCTCTATTTTACTTACATAAGTAAAATCAACTTCAAGAAGGTCGGCCAAATCTCTTTGAGTTAACTTTTTGGAACGCCTTAATTCTCGAATTTGCGATCCAAAATCCATAACTTCCTCCTAATATACTAAATTTGTGTTGACTTGTCAAGTCAACAATCTTAAAAATTTTTACAAGCTTTCGAGATAGGAAAAGATGTTGAATCAACAAGATGTATAGATCTCTTGTACATTGAAAAGGGACATATTTATCGAAACTATCATAAGTTTACTATACTTGTGTTGACCTGTCAAGTCAATATATTGCAGTACCGAAGGGATAGTAGGGGGACAGCCGAGAGATTATAAATAGAGCCTAAGCCGAAGAGTAGAGATCACCCGGTCTGGGTAATAAATCAAAACTCCTCAATATATTTCGCCTCAACTTGCTCTGGGGGATTCGTATACCATTGGATATATCGCTGCGAACGATGGCCCAGCCGCCGTTCCAGTTCGTAGGCATCCGCTTTAGTCACTTGGGCCAAGCGGAAGGCGAACGAATGACGTAGCGGGAAGAACTGACGGCCATTTTTAATCAAGCTCAGACCCTGCCTGACGGGATAGACGGCTTGATCGTTGGGTTCAAAAAGTGCAACACAGCCCGGTTGATTGTTTCGATAATTTTATCCAGACCTTGTCCACTCACTGGCAATCGATCCTCAACTATTTTGTGGACCGGGTCACCAGCGGCTTTGTCGAGGGTCTCAACATCAAGATCAAAACCATCAACGACGCTGCTACAGTATCAATAATGTATCAATTTTGTTTCAACGTCTTTGGCTCGATCTGGAGGGGTTGGACCGTTTTTTTCTTGTCAACCCCCTGAGTTCCAGGTGAACCCCATTTTTTTGCAAAAATATTCGCTCCGCAATCATTCAAAGCGTGAGCCTCATGACTCCTCCTCGTCAACCCAATCGTACTGTGCCGGCGCTCGACCCTGACTTTCCAACACCACCGCCTGACTAATTTGAGGATCAGCCGGTTCGATTCGTTCCAGTTGCACCTCAAATTCCCAATTATCAATATAATCAAACAGAAAAATCATCGTCGCCTCTAACCAGAGAGAGATATCGCCCACTCGAACCTCATGGGTATAAGGACCTTCGTCCGACTCGGGATGATGGACTTCCATCAGACTGCCAAAACGGTTAGGATACTTAAAGGTGTAGAGATGTTCCAGGTCAGCGAAGTCAAAAGCCTTGAGAATAGCCAGCCTCAGCTCATCCAGGGTAAACGCCGCCGGAACAGCGATTCGTCGCCAAGCTCGACCCAATGACACCTTGAACACAAACTGCCCTTCCCGAAATCCAATCTCCGGGAAAGCCAGGTTATTTTGCCACTGGGGCACATACCGCTGAAAAATTGGCTGCAAGCGGCCAGGGACAAAATCAGCTTCAGTGGGGACGCGGAAATAATCAAAGTCCTGCTCATAGTGCTCAACGAGCAGATACAGCACCGCCTCGCCTAGAGGCGTACGGTAAAGCCGGCCAACCCGCCAGCCGCCCCCCGGTTCGGGCGGCAGGTGCTGGATGACCATCAAGCCGAACAGCTCTAACAAGGCCAGGTTATACGGGCCGGGGGTGTAACGCAAGGAAGCTTCCGCCTGGGTATCCCCGGCAATCGGCCGGCCCTCGGGTGGAATTTGTTCAAACAAGGAAGCCCAACTATGGATGCGGCGCGTCATCCACCCCAGGGAGCTGCGTTCGCCGAGAATTTCCGGGTTTCCCCGTATCAGCCAGCTTTCCAGCAAGGTAAAGTATTTTTCGATGGGGTTCAGACCGGTCCACGACTGCAGGGCGGGTAGGTCTAAGTGGATGGTGGGTTTGGAACCGGTCTGATCAATGTAAACTAACCCGCTGGCCCGTGCGAGCAGATACAGACCATTAATGGAAGGATAAGATATTTGTTGGGGGCGCTTAAGATCGAGCTGGATAGGCCGAGTTAAGCGAGTGTTCAAGTCAGGCAGACGTCGTAGCGGTAGCAGGTGGTACTGGCCACTGACTGTCATTCCCTCGGTACTGATAAAATCCAGCAGAACCTCAAAATCTCGGACTACACTGCCGGCGCTATCGTCGCTCCGCAGTTCTTCCTTGAAGATCTCTTGCAGTGTCGCCTTAGGGATAGGCTTAACCAATTGCCTCATCAACTTTTCCTTCACTCGGCCGGGTCTCAGCCAGGGCAGTACGCAGCCGCTGCCGCATCTCCTGCATCGCCGCGTCACTCTCGTACGACTGCCGCGGCCAGAAGAATCCCTTCAGTCCATCCTTTTTTCGACGTGGCACCACGTGAATATGCAGATGCGGTACGCTCTGGCTGACCCGATTGTTCATCGCCACAAACGTGCCCTCCGCCGCCAACCCTTTCTCTACCGCCCTGGCCAACCGTTGAGCCTGGCCAAACAGCGGTCCGATTAAGTCAGCCGGCAAGTCTACCAGGGTCGGATAATGTACCTTCGGCACTAACAAGCAGTGGCCGGGAAACAAAGGCCGGCGATCCAGAAACGCCAATGACAATTCGTCTTCCCAGACAATATAGGCAGGTACTTCGCCCTGGATGATCTGGCAAAATGCACAATCTGCAACAGAACCGGGCATCTTCCTCTTATTCTCCTCTCTCAACCGACTCATTGTAGCACAAAAGAACCCGGATTTACGACACAGATAAATTGGAAAAGAATCGAGTAATGATGATCGGACCAACAGGGAATGCCCGGGTTCAATTGAATACCTTTGGCCCTCAATACCCCAAACAAGCCGTGCTGTCCATAATATTAACGATCCCTTTGTCCTAAACCATTTTCCTCTATTCATTGTTAGTTTTCATTACCCGTAAGTGCGAGGGACGGGATCTATCTAAAACATCGATTCAAATTTGCTTGCTGTTGTCTCGGTATGATGAAAAATATAGCCACCTATTTTAGGTGGCTGTATATTTGGTGGTCATCTGCCACGTATATCAATAAAGTGGGTCGGACCGTAGTCAATCCAATGGGTTAGAAGTAGATTATTGCTAATCCTCAATGTATTTAAGCACATCAGTAAGTTGTGTCTTGTGGCCATAGCGACGTAACTGAGTAATTATGCTGTTGAGTAAGTCCAGGTCAACCCGCTGGTGATTATCCCGTGAAAGGAAATTGTACATAGTCTGACGGGTAACACCGGCTGCCTCTGCCATAGCTGCTGGGGTGGGTATAGGTTTACGTTGCATGACTGGCTTGGTGCTCTCTTCTTTTTCCAGTTTTTCAAGGTATTCTTTAACTGTTACTCGCACAGTCATATTATCTCCGTTTGGGGATACTTTTTATGGTGAGTTTACTTTAGCGAAGTGTCAATGTGGAATTATAAAAACTGTCAAAATAGAATTGACATACTGTAAAAACTGAATTATAATGTATCACCAAATCAGTAAGCAGACTGCCATTAAGACGTGATTCAAACGACGTCCTCACTCAACAGGTACATAAGAGGTACTTATGCAAACTAATTCTATTATAACACAAAACCACCGGATTAGTACAGCTATTGCATCCATTGGTCAGGCCGCCCAAGCTCCCTTGGGTGCAGGTCTCGCCACCTTCCACCGCTCTCAAGATTGCCAGCTCTGCAATGTCCAAAACCTCGAACAAAGAAAGTCTAAGCGCCAAAGTAGCAGGCGCAGCCACAAAATCAGCAAAAATACCGTCCATGCCAACACCGTTCTAAGCGAAGTCAGCTTCATTAGCGCCGAAAAGCAGGTCGCCAAGAGCACCGAAGCTGCCGTCGAACCGGACAGCCTAGTCAACCGCACGGCTAAAGATACCGGATCGCCCTCGATTCTGTTCAACTCTACCAATCAATTTCGCGACGTGCTGGAGGTGACCAATGTTTAGCCAATGTGATGCCTGGCCTACCGCTCTCAGTTCCCGCCTGGAGCAATGCTCTCGCCCTGCCCAATACAGCCTTACTATTGAAGCCTACGGTGAGGTTTATATTGTTTATCGTTGCCAGCCCTGCCGGGATGAATTGGTAACAAAAGCGGAAAGCGATGGGATTGAAATTCTGGACGAGACGCCATTACCTCTGTGCGACCTCGTAATCACCGGGAAAAGGTAAAGTCTCGACCTTTGCTTACATGAGAGAGCAAAAGAAACTCACTGGTCCGGCAGTGAATCCTTGGTAGAGAAATTCAATGGCGCTCGTCTGGAGAATCAAATTGCTAAATCTTAGAACAGGCAAAGATTCTTTTGGGAGTAGAAAGTCGCATTGAAATGGGAGATAAATGGACAAGATAACCGAAAAGGTTAAATCGTCATAAATGTAACAAATTTATATCCTACAGTGTTCTCAAGGCATAGATGGCACTTGATCAAAAAACACAAATCCTAATCAGCTGGTGCGCGACTTCACATGAAGTAGCTGACGTTGTCTTTCCGGGGCTGATCGTAAGCAACCCAGAAACAGATGATGATATCTGGCGCGATCTGCTTGAAACGATAGCTGCGCCACGATTGATGCGGATGTTATCAATGGTGCGTTCAGGGCGTTTGCGTGGCTTAACACCCACAAGGCTAGACATGAGCCGCTTAACCTTTGATAACAGTCAGGCTCGTTGGAATGGTCAACCTATTGGGAAGCGGCACACCTATTATAAAACCCTACTGCCCTACGAAGCCCAGGCTCGTGCGGCGTATAACATTTTTCTTGATCGCTTCATTAACTTTGTTGGAAAGCAATATAAGGCTGTGGTACTACAAGAGAGCGACTTGGCTTTGGAACTATTTGTGCCTGGCCAAGGTTTTGAATTGGAAAGCATTTGGCAAACTTTTGTGAAAGCTGCTTTTTCAACCGAGGCCCTGAAACGCTATTTTGCTCCTCTGGTCAATACAATCAAGATGACGGATAACGGATTCAGCGCGCTAGGAGTGCCCATTGTTAGTAAAGAGCAGGCTAAATTTTTGGCTGCATTTTACCTGGTAAATTTAAGAAGTCTCCAAAAAGGCGATGCCAAACGACAAAGAGAAATAAGGGAAGAACAACAGAAATTAGCCCAAGCCCCTGAAGATCGAGAACGAATTGAGAAGAAAATAGCCAAAATCGAGAGTGAACTGCAATCTCGACTGGCACGTTATGAACCCCTCTACCAACGTGTTGAAGAGCTGAGAGAAAAATACCCTCGTTGGATGCATGAGGTTGACTTCATCGCTAATTCAGCTTTTACCCCTACCGCCGGTATCCAAATCTCAAAGGCAACAGCAAAAATTGCCAAGTGCATCGCTCAATTGGAGGATCTTGTTAATCCCAACTTATATCAAATCCCGCCGCTGCTAACTTCAGAAATGGCCCAAGGTGTGGTTCGAAGAGGAGGCGATGATAACACCAAGATTTGCTATGGCTGTGGACGACAATTAGATAAAAAAGAGCCAGTTTATCCAGTTAGCAAATTCATTTTTGAAAGCCCCGCGCAGCGCTTGCAATCAGGTGGGAGTCAAACTCAGCCTAACGTGTGTGGAGTTTGCGCGGCAATTTCTTTTGTATCGCCTATTAAATTGGGGGGAGGGCGAGTGATTGTGCGGATGAGAGAAGCTGTCCAAGATAAAGCAATCCGCAAAAAACAACCAGAGCCCAGCCAGGCAAGATACTTAATTGATGAACAGTTACGCATGTTAGTCTTGGGCGAAATGAATCTGGTAGCTGGTAAGTATGTAATTTTGAAGGCTGATGAGAAAATCGCAGGTGAACTTGTTTCCGACAGGCTGGGTAGGTTGCAGTATGCCCTTTACAAGGTGGGTGCCTTGTTTGAGCCAGAGGTTTTTGAAGCGTATGAAGTGGAGGCGTTCATCGACACGGAAGTTACGTTAGTGAGTCGCCACTTGGTGTGGCTCAATTGGTTAAACACCGTCTTTGAGTTTCGGAACTGTTTTGATTGTTTGTTGGTGCAACAGGGTAATAAGTCTCAATTTGCGGCTTTTGGGCGAGCCGTTCGTTATGTGCAAAAAGAAGAGGTATTATTTGCCATTTATGAATTATTAAAAGCGGAGCTGATTAACTTACCCCCCGACATGGTCAAAACTAATCAATTAGAACAATTACGAAAGGAACACATAAGGTGGCTAAAAATGGATGGTAAAAACCAGGCACAATTTTATGAAGATGTGGCTGCCATGACTGGGCTACTTTATGCCTTTTGTAGCTATGTTCGGGGCGAAGTTAGGAAGGCGGGTGGCAACGAGCGCATTGAAGTTAGCAAAGTGATCGAACGCAGCGACGACCCCTATCGGTTTGATTACACCGTTGCCAATAATACGCGCCGGGAATTGGCAACCTTATATCGCCAATCGGATATGTATTTTAGTTATGACCGACTCAAATTGCTGTTAGCCACAATAGGAGTTGACGTCAGCCAGCGTGAGGCAGTCGATGAAAAAGAGCAATTGACGTTACGGTTGTACTTTGATGATGTGGTTAGCGCCTACGCTTATTTATGCAAGGAACGTTACAAAACTACCAAAGAGCAACGCGATTTCACCTATGCTTTGAAGTTGAGCCTATACGCTCGTTTTCCTGATCTAATTACATCCGACAGGGGAAAAGGAAAATAATCATGGCTGCTATTCAAACTAACACGGGTTTACCCCAGTCCATAGGGCGCCGCTGGCATTTTGATATTTATGCTGTTCTGGAAGGGGCGCAAGAACTTTACTTCGGTCACGAAACGCAGGTTAACCTGAACCTGGTAGAGATTGTCAGTATTGACAAGGGCGACCCTGATGACGAAGGACAGGTTATTGAAAAGTGTTATCTCTCTCCCACTAAACGAAGGGGAGTTGAACGGCGCACCCTCATCTGGTCGCCGCTGGCCGATGGACGTTTATTGGGCGATAAATTGGGCTGCGGCATTCCCCACACATGTGCTCAACCTCACTGTCCAATTTGTGCCGTGTATGGCGGTATGATTACCAGCGAGGTCGAAGTCGGCGATGCTGTACCTAATGATGGCAATGGCAAGCGCAAAGCCATCACTTACATTGGTCGACTGGTGCACGGCGGCGGAGTAGCCGTGCAAGCGATTGAGCCAAGCGAGAAACAGCGAGCCCTGTACCCCTCGATGATTCATAAAGAACTCGGTGCTGCGCCGACGCCAACCCCCTTCAAGAAGCAATACAACGAACCGGCGCTGCTCTACCCGGTCTACAATCACGTCATGAGTGTGAGTGAAGCCGAGTTCGCAGCTGTAGCTTACGCGTTTCTGGAGTCGCTGGCACGACTGGGGGCGGGTAACCCCAAGGGGTTACGCCTGTACGAGACTGACCTGCTTGGCAAACAGCAGCCCCTCCTTGTTTTTGACCAGTATTTAACTCCTTGGGGCAAGCGTCCGATTGTCTCACCGGCCTTGACCAGTAAAAATGAGGCGATTGAGCAGTTCTGTTCAGCCGCTCTCAGCGTGCATGGTCAGACCATAGATCAAGACAGCTATACCCAAGCCGATGGACTCTTTAAACGCTGGTTAGGAGAGGCTGCGTTGATGGAATTACAAAACTATGCGTTGGCTTTTACGATCAAGAATTTAACTTAAAGGAGTTGGTTATGTACGGCCTTTGGCTAGACATTCGCCCCACAGGGGGCTTAACCTTTCGGCGGATGCCCAGCGCGATTTTGCATATTAGCACCTATCCATTCGTGCCGCCCACCACCTTATCGGGTTGGCTGCGCCGCCTGCTATTATTGAGCGCTGGGCATTATCTTGAAATTGCGATCAAAAAGCCGCGCTACTTTGCTCTATCACCTGATTATCATGTTTTAGGGGCGTATCCTGTTCCCGACCCGCGCAGCAGTTATCGTATCCATATCACCAAACGCCAGGGGGTGCGCTTTGTTAACCATAATGCCTTTTCACGGGTAATACACCAGGCTAATATCAAAGGGATTTATCAACTGCACAGTTGGGAGTATTTAGTCGTCAACCAACTGCGCGGCTATGTGTTACATGAAGAGGCCGAAGCGTTGGAACTATTACGTCAGGTTAAGAACTATGGCTGCAAATTGGGCAAGGAGGGCTTCGCCTACCTGGAAAATGTGTCAGATATTAGAACACTGGAGAAGGTCAAAGTCAAAGCTAACCCAGATGTGTTGACGCCTGGGCGTGATCTGATTGGTCAGCCGGCTGACATCTATACCTTGTATCGTTATCAGTTCAAAGTATCTGGCCGCTTCAAGACTGATTTACGCAAGCCTAAATCTAGCAAGATTGCCGGTTTTGTGCCTCTACAAGCCGGTTGGCCGGCTGAGGCCGTTGAGCTTGACTACTACACTGATGGCGAGGTTTACCTGCCGGCGTCCTGGATAGAGATTCTCAATGGGTAATCAAAGGCGTATTGACGTGGGCCGTATAAGCTTCCGGGAAAATCGTTGGTTAGTGCAGCCCCTGGCGAACCACGTGGGGAATGTCATCAAACTTACGGAGTGGTGGGACAATAAGCGCGCTTTTCCGGGTAACATACCCAACCTGAGCCAGACTCGGGAAAGAGTTATCCAGGCGGCTGAAATTCACGATGTGGCCAAACCGGCTAAGTTTCGGTTGGGATACGAGCAGAATCATTTCACCAGAAAATGGACTTGGACCTACTCCTTCGCCAGACACCGTTTTGAGGCGTTTCATGCCGACCCCTACGCTCAAGCATTGGCTCAGTTGCATCACGAATACTCGGTGGCAGGTATTATGAAAAATGTCGCCCAACTCAAACTTCATTCGGCTACAAAGGCATTTGCAGATAATCTACCGCTGGATCTGTACGCCCTGGAAATGTGTGATCAAATAGAGGCTACCCTGACTTGCACAGTTTTGGGTGATGAGGACCCTGAGGCACGAGTCTTTATGGATTTTCAGTTTAATCCAAAGCCTATCACCAACTTAACCTATCAGCTAGACCCATTTGTGTTTTCACAGGAGCCTGTTCGTTTCAGTGTTGAGTATATCGAATTGGCGCCGCCAATTGAGCTGCGTCAAACGGTAGAGCAGGCCAAAGATGATGACAAACGGCAAGCTGCGCTGCGCGACATACAGGATTGGCTCTTGAAGGAACTTCATAGTAACCCGCCGCCCCCGGTTCAACGGAAAGAGGTCACGCTATGCCCATGGATATAACTCAAGCCTATCAACAGATGGTTGGATTTAACATCCCTAACCCAATGCAGCGCCAAGTTTGGGATTATATCCACAATAACCAGACATGGGGTGTTGGCTTGTTGCTCAAAGCACCAACGGGCAGCGGCAAAACTGAAGCTGTAAGCATCCCTGTCCTGGCCGGCGATGAGTTAAACAAGCGCCGTTTAATTATGGTGTATCCCACGCGCAGTTTGGTAGATGACCAAATTAAGCGGTTTCGGCGGATGATACTAGCGTGGTCGAAACAAACCAAACAAACTTTGACTTTAGTCGTGGATACAGGCGCACAGTCAATCCGGTATTGTTGGCGAAACGGTGAATTATTGCCCGCGTCCGGCAACATGCGTCGCCATCTTTATCAAGGCGATGTGATTATCACCACGCTGGACAAATTTTTATACCGTTTCTTCGGTTTTGGCGAGCCGGGTAAATCTTACATCTACCCCCTGCGAATTCACTATGGGGCCAAGAAAATGCTCGTTTGTTTTGACGAAGCTCACACTTACGATGACATAGCTTTTACAAATTTCACCCGGCTGGTCAAAACGATGTATGAAAAAGGGCTGGATGTGGTTCTGATGACGGCTACCATGCCCGAAAGTTTAGAAAATGAATTTAACTATCTGGACAAGATAGATTTTACCACCGGTCAAAATCGGCAAAGTCTGGCAGAGTTCACCCGCCGCCAATTTTCAGGACGCCAATATCCCGAAAAGAAACTTATCTATATTCCTACTTCTACTGAGCCTCAAGAAGATGAGCCAGCCCAAGACGATGATCGGTATTACTCAGAAGAAACAGTGCCTCGCGCGCGCGGAGCAATATCGCCGGCTATTATTGAGATAATTAACCAGGCTAAAAAGTATTACGCCCCCGGTAAACGCTTGATTGTCACGGTTGAGCGGGTCAAAGATGCGGTTGAAGTTTACAGACAACTTAGCTTAACTTCACCCCAAGGCGAAGTTTGGCTCTATCACGGACGTTTAACCAGTGACTGGCGCAGGGCAGTTTACCGAGAGATTTCGCAGAGGGATGATAAGAATGAAGGTTACGTATTAATCAGTACTAGCGCCATTGAAGTTGGCTGTGATTTGAATGTTCACATCCTCATCACCCAACTGTGCGATC
The DNA here is from genome assembly GCA_023382535.1 of Anaerolineae bacterium. The sequence continues at coordinate 24,283 of JAHDWA010000026.1, forward strand.
CCGAGCGACTCATCCAACGGGCCGGCCGCTGCAATCGCAAACACGAGATAGCGGACGCAGAAATTATCGTTGTAGGCGCCACCATTCCAGAATGGATGACCAGCTTTACCAACACAAAAGATTTGAACAATTACATTAAGGAGCTCAAAAAACAACATGGACGCTATTTGGATGTTGAAGCGCTAATCAATTGTATCCGCACCCAAACTAACTCCGACTACCGCATTGAAATGATGTTCTCCATGCTTTATGAGTATGTTTATGAAGCCAAACTGGAAAACAAGCCTTTGCATGACAAAGGACTACTGTTCACCCGAAGTTGGGAACCGACGATTACTCTGTGTACGGGCGAGGATCCGAAAGGTCGTCTGCTCAATGCCGTTGAAGTGCCGGTAAGCCGGTGTGTGGGGCGAAAAGACGACAATATTTCTGGGGAATTTAGCCTACAAAAATATACTTTCAATCGGCGTGATCGTAAACCTGAATGGGATGTAGTTGGTTCGTGGGAATGTGCTTATGCCATTGACTTAGTAGCAGTTCAGCAAGAGTCATATAGTGATTTTGATAAAAAAATTGGCTATGTTGATTTACCAAAACTGTTCAATCAAAGCTACCTCAGTGGCAATCGGCGAGTTCTGGTGAGAGAGGATGATAATGGTACCAGCCGGGTCTGGTACCTGGATAAAGCGAGAGGAAACATAGTGTCAATGTTGGCTGAAGAATTACTGACCGAGAATGACGCTGAAGGCGATACCATAGAGGTTGACGAATAAATCGATCTACGTTCTCTGGGCGTTCTTCAATGTGTCCCGTACGTGGCATGATGTGATAACCATTCGATAAGAAAGAGTGTGGAAGTAGATCATCTGACTGCTTAAGCTGTGCATGACTCGATCATAAGGAGACCAAAATTGTGAACTTGCCCAACCCTACCCTCTACTCCACTGTTGTCAAACTCATTGTGATGGATGATGGACTCATTCCCGCTACCCAAGGCCGATTGGCGCACGCGGCGTTTCTTGATCTCATTAGGGCAGTGGATCCAGCATTGGCAGAGACGCTGCATACGAAAAATCAGCGCAGGCCGTTCACGGTATCGCCATTGCAAGGGCTAGGCCAGGCACGGAATGGACAAATCCAAGTTAAGTCGGGACAGGAGGTGTGGCTGCGCTTCACTTTACTGGGGAGTGAGCTGTTTACTAGCTTTATGCGCTTCCTCTTGCCTTCTTCCTCCAATGGGAGCGCAAGTGGAGTTGAGATTCGCCTAGGTGAACTTGGGTTCGCGATCGGCGAAGTGTTGACTACGCCGGGCAGCCATTTGTGGGCGGGTTACACCAGCTTGAGTGAGTTATGCCAGTGTTGGCAGAAGGGGTTATTAGCCGAGTCAGCCTGGCAGATTGGTCTGGAGTTGGCCAGTCCGACGGTATTCAGCCGGGGCAGCCGGAATGATCGGGGTAAACAGATGGATCCCTTTCCGTCGCCGGCGATGCTTTTTGGCAGTCTGGCAGCGGCCTGGAATGAACACTTGCCCATATCGCTCGATAAACGGGCGATCCGAGCCTATGCGGAGGAGACAGTGGTGGTGGGCTTGTACCACCTGGAATCGCGCGTGTTTCGTTATTGGGGCCAGCCCCAAATCGGCGCAACCGGCGTCATCACCTATCTGCTCCAGGATCGGCAAAACCGGGAATTGGGGCGCGTGCTGAATCTGCTGGCTGACTTTGCCTTTTACAGTGGTGTGGGCTACAAAACGACGATGGGCATGGGGCAGGTGCGGCGGTTAAGGCAGGGAGAATGGTGAATTGGGAACTGCGAATAGTGAATGGTAATAGAAGATGTGACGCTTTACGTTCTACACTCCGCGCTCTACGAGGAAGGAGGGGAAATAATCTAAAATTGATAGGTGGTTGAAACAGTGGGCACTGACCGAATTAATGCTAACCCAAAAGGAGGCTACCTGGGGAATCTCGAATGAGAGATTGAAACGCGCCATTGCCTCATCACCCGGACATCCGTATCTAACGGAGGCCAGGAATCTCGACTAAGAGATTGAAACTGACCAGAAAAGAGGTCGAGAAGGACATATAAGGTTAGTAAAAAGAAGTGGCGCAAACGTAACAATAGAAAAAGGTTGAGACAAGCAGAGTTGGGCGAGATAGGGGCGGAATGCATTTCGGGGATGATACAGAAGGCGCAGCCATTGAACAGGTGGAGCAAAGATAGTTTAGGTGAAATATAGCGAATAAATCGCAGTCAGAAAATGAGACAGGAACAGCAAGCGAGCCTGTCGGGGAAGGCTCCGGAAGAGTGAGATAAGTTAGCCAAAGCCGCTGGTCGCTAATACCCAGCTGTCCGTTCAAGTACCATATTTCTTACCGCAGAGAACGCCGAAGACGTTGAGATTTTAACAAGAAAACTTCTGCGATCGCCGCGTACTCTGCGGTAAATGATGGTCTTTGGAAAGGTAATTGGTATAAACTGAGGGTTTGTGTTAAATCCTGACCTAAATTCCAAGAGAACTTTACCCAAATTCGCGCTCATAAACGCTTGACAAACTTATAAAATAACACTATACTTAGTGAAAATTATAACGAGTACTTGTGCCACAAATACTCTCCGGAGCCAATGCTCCGTACTCTCCCGCCTGTTGAAGCGAGGTACTCAGGACTCTTAAGTCCTTTTTACTCCCCCTCTCTGCTAATAGCAACCAGGCCGGTCCAAGTGGCTAACTTATTGGATCGCGCGTCCCTGCAAGGGGACATGGTTGCATGGACAGCAGAGATTTTTTATTTCTCCCTCTTGAATTATCTATCCCGACCTTCTTGGTCGGCCTATCTCTTCAGCCGTTATTCCGAGATAAATTAACGGCTCTCTTGGCTTTCATTGCAGTATCTCCAACATCTGCCAAATCCTCGGCAATCTCTTTTCATCATCAATCAACTAATCCACAATCACAACAGCAGTGCAGGTCGGCATGAAACTTCTCCTTCGTTACCGGTACAGCCTCTATTTGTTCTTCCTCATCGTTCTGAGCAGCGCCGGTATTGCCCTGGCCTTCAGTAACCACTGGAGCACCCACTTCAACGGCGGCAACAGCGACCTCAACCAGTGGAGCAAGTACAAAATTGGTGCGTGTAGTGGTCAGAGCCAGTCTGTGTCCGGCAGCCAGGTTCACATGTCGGCCAGTTATGGCACCAATTGTTTTGGCGCATATTACCGGGAAAACAACAGCACCCCCGGCGCGTTTCCGCTGGATGTGGATGTTCGCGTGGCTTGGACGTGGCGTTACCCCAAATATGCAACGTACGGTACTCAGGCTGGTCAGGTCACCAGCGCTTACGGCGTGGTGCAATACTATGGCATGTCAGCCGTGGATACAAAACAAGTCGGCGGCAACACCCGAGACGCTCATGCGCTCAGCGATGGAGAATGGGGACGCTTCACAGTTGATAATCCTATGTGGCGCAGTCCTGACAGCGATCATAATCTACACACCTCCACCTTTGACTTTATCTGTGATGGGCGCGAGCTGACCTGGTGGATGGACAATCAGCAACTCAAACGGATCACCAATGGCACCCCCCGGCCGGTCAACGATCCTTATCGCCCTTACCAGTTCTGGTTTGGTAACCTACTGACCGGCACCCCTGCGAAAGGCAACTGGACCTCTTTTGATATTGATTACGTCTATATCTACCGCGTCGAGCGGCCGCAAATGAATACCCCGGCGCCAGGCAGCGGCGGCAGTCAGCCGGTCAGCTGGGGGGCAGTGCCCAATACTCCACAGCCAGACGGTTCCACCTGGGGTATTGAATACCAGACGCAGGTCTGCTCGAATTCCAATTGCAGCAGTCCCCTTGCCACGTCAGACTGGCAGAGCGACACCACCTACACCTTCACCGGCCTACCGTTACAACAGACTTACTATTATCGCACCCGCGCCCGCTGGGTTGGTACACCTGAACTCGTAACCTGTTGGAGTCCGACCGTCTCGGCGCTGATGTCCGGTACGCCAAATGTGGCTATTTCCAAGAGCGCTCCGGCCCAAGTTGTTGTTGGGAACACTATTCAATACACTCTCGTGGCGCGCAGCACGGGCGAAGTTCCGGCCAATGGGGTTGTCGTGCGCGACCCAATTCCGCAATATGTTATCAACCCGACCAACATTAGCAACGGTGGTACCGTTCAGGGAAGTGAAATTATCTGGAATTTGGGTACCATGGCCAACGGCCAGAGCGTGAACCTGACCTGGCAAGGCACGGTTAATCCAAACACGCCCACCAATGTAACTCAAATCGTCAATACGGCGACGATCGCCGATAACGCCGGGCATAGCGGCCAGGCTCAGGCGACGACGGCCGTACTCAAACCGATTATGGTCCTCAGTAAAACCGCACCCCCACAAGTATGGCCGGGTGGGGTAGTTACTTACTCGATTACGGTTCAGAGCCAGGGTAACACCCCTTTAACCAATGTGGTCGTACGTGATCCCGTTCCCCAATATGTCACGAATCCAACCAAGATAAGTAACGGCGGCACGGTGCAAGGGAGTACGGTTGTCTGGAACATTGCCAGTATCCCTTCTGGTCAAAGCGTGACTCTGACTTGGGAGGGAGTGATCGCGACTGATATCCCCAAAACCACTACGGAAATTGTCAATACTGTCACCGGGACGGCCGATGGCGGCATCAACCAACAAGCCCAAGCCTCAAGTGAAGTAGGTTATCCAGAGATTGGGGTCGCCAAGACTGCTCCGACCGACATCGGAGCCGGTCAGACGATTGATTACGTCATCGCCGTACATAACATCGGCTCTGGCCCCGCAGCGAATGTTATCATCCGTGACCCCATTCCCCAGTATATACTGAATCCGACCAATATCAGTAATGGCGGGAAGATAGAGAATAATGAAATCATCTGGACCATCAGCACGATCGGGGTAGGCGAAAGCGCAACGGTGAGTTGGCAGGGAACAGTTGACCCGGAGATTCCCCTCACTCAAAATTATATTGTCAATACTGCCACGGCTTGTGATAGCACCGGTAGTTGCGATACCGCCGTTGTTAGCACCCGAGTCCTCAAACCAGCGGTCAGTTTGACTAAAAATGCGACCTCGCACGTCTATCCACACGGCGATGTCCAGTATGAGTTAATCGTTGAAAATTCCGGTGAAACAGTTCTAAAGAACGTTGTCGTCAAGGATCCATTACCTCAATACATCCTTAACCCTCGCGATATTAGCAACGATGGGATCGCCGATCCTTCCCCGTTTGAGGGTAAAATAGAAGTTGTCTGGTACTTACCCGATATGGCTCCTGGCCAGGTCGTTGTTTTGACCTGGCACGGTACGGTTGACCCAACCACACCGGATTCCGAATTTGCCATTCGAAATGTGGCTACCGTCACCACCAAAGACGCGACAGCTCAAGCCGAGGCTTCCAGCTACGTGCTTCACCCCCGCATTCTCCTGCGCAAGAGCGCCACGGTGATGGCCGGACCAGGAGACGCTGTGTTGTATACTCTGACCGTTGAAAACCATAGTTGGGCTCCTGCCTACGGGGTTGAAGTCCACGACCCGATCCCTGCATATATCATCAATCAGCGAAACGCTACCGAAGGTGGCGAAGTCCGCGCGGAAGAAATCTTGTGGCGATTTGGAATTATGCAGCCTGGCCAGAAGCGTACCGTGATGTGGGAGGGCACAGTTGACCCCACCATCCCGGCCACCGTGAAACAAATCGCCAATACCGCGACTGCCTTCGACGGTATGGGACATCAAGATGAAGCCCAAGCCTTTACGAATCTACCCGCTCAAACTCTTTATACCTACAAAACTGCTTCCTACATCGTCTGGCCAGGGGGCGAAATCGAGTACGCTATTACTGTCCAGAATTTCAATCAGGCTACGCTCCAACAGATAGAGGTACGCGATCCGGTACCTCCGAATATCTTTTATCCCCGTGATATCAGCCTGGGCGGCGTCTTCGAAGGCAACACCGAAGTGGTGTGGCACATTGATCGTATCGCTCCCGGCGAGTCAGTAGTTTTGACCTGGAAGGGTACGATTGATCCAGCCCTACCCAGAACTCAAGAGGAACTCTGGAATGAAGCCCAGATTACTTCAAGCGGTGGCCTAACTGGCACAGCCCGCGCCAAGAGCTACGTAGATTTCCCCAGTCTCAACCTCTACAAAGCGGCCACTCCCAAAGTTGGACCGGGTGAAGTTATCAGTTACACCCTCATGGCTGAGAATCCAACCAATGTTCCGGCTTTAAACGTCGTTGTTCGCGACTTGATCCCGCCCAATATCCTGAGTCCGGCCAATATCAGTGACGGTGGGGCCATCGAAACCATTCCTGCTCCTCAAATCGTCTGGAATATTGGTACGCTGAATGCCGGCGAGCGCCGATTACTGAGTTGGGAAGGCACCGTCGACCTGGCAATTCCGTCCTCAACCAACCAGATTAGCAATACAGTTACCGCCAAGGATATGAGTGGGTTGAATGTTCAGGCTGTGGCTGCGACGACTCTGCTTAAACCCGGCTTAGGATTTAGTAAAGTTGCCCCGGCTGAAGTTATTCCCGGCCAGGATGTGGCTTATACCCTGACCGTCTCTAATACCGGGCAAACGAAGCTGCGCCAGGTCACGGTGATTGATCTGATACCCCCATACCTTCTCAACCCGACCCATATCAGTTATAGCGGTGTCGTGTCGGGCAATCAAATTGTCTGGAACCTGGGCGACTTGCTACCTGGCGCAACGTTAGACCTGACCTGGCAAGGGACCTTGGATCAGGCTATACCTGTGACTGAAAACGTTCTGAGCAATCAAGCCGTGGCTAATGCCTGGCCAAGCCTACAGTCGGTAGCTATTGCCAACAGTGCCGTGGTTACGCCTAATATCCTGGTGGTAAAGTCTGCCCCCGAAGGTGTACGTCCAGGCGACATTATTGATTATCGAATAGACGTGGTCAACCAGGGACAGACCACGGTTTATCAGTTGCAAGTGACCGACCTGATTCCAAATTATCTGACTCCCTATCAGATTAACGATGGGGGTTACGAGATGCCCGGTAACACCATCACCTGGGGTGAGAGTTTGGGTGATTTGAAACCCGGTGAAAGTCGCACCTTTAGCTGGCGGGCCAAGGTCAGTCCAAGCTTGCCCCGAACAGTTACAACTATTCGGAATGTGGTTAAGGTGAAAGGGTTGGGTGGCCTGAGTGCCCAGGCCGAAGCTATCAGTTCGGTCCTGGCTTCAGGACTGCAATTAACCAAACAAGCTATCACGGCTACCCACGCTGGCGGCGAGATTAGCTATGTCTTGCATCTAGAGAATAAAGGCCCCGGTCTGGCGCGCCAGGTTGAAGTGCAAGATCCAGTGCCTGGCTTTGTTAAATATATCCCTGGCTCGGTCAATAATTATGGTCAGGTCGATCAGGAAAAAATCGTCTGGCGCTTTGATCAACTTCAACCAGGTCAAGCATTTGACCTGACCTGGCGAGGGCAAGTAGCGGTCGATATGCCATCAGAGGTGCAGGCCATCCTCAATCAGGCCTATGCTACTTCTCTGGATGAGACCAATCCGATTACGGCGACGGCTCTTACGACCATTCTGCCACCCGTCGTCGATTTGCAGCAGGCCTGCGCCGAGTTTGCCCAGGCAGGCGACGAGGTGGCTTACCAGGTGCACTTAGTTAATTCTGGCGGTGGTACCCTTTACAACGTATCGGCCCAGATATCGCTGCCGACCGGCCTAAGTTATGTGTCTAACTCGGCTACCCAGGGAGGTGGATTGAATGGCGGCAAGCTGGTTTGGAATTTGGGGACAGTGGCGGCCGGCGCTTCGACAGACCTGGCCTTCAAATTAAAGATCGCTCCTGACCTCGAAGCCGAGGAAGTTGTGAACGTAATTGATTTGTACTCAGTCGACCGGATCATTAACCAGAGCACCTGCTCGACCGGGTTGACCACTCCTGTTCTCAAGATCACCAAACTAGCCCCGATTGAGGCCAAGGTCAACGACATTGTCGAATACACTATTGTCGTATCCAATACCAGTCAAGTGGTCGCTCATAACACCGTCGTCAGTGATACTTTGCAGCCCGGGGTGGCATATATCCCTGGTACCCTCTCGGATGGCGGTCAGGTGAACGGTTCAACCTTGATATGGCAGATTAATGATTTACCGGCCGGTCAGAGTGTGAGCCGAAACTTCCAGGCCCAAATTCACATCGTCGCCGAATCAATTGATTTTGATGAAAGTGGCCGCGTTCGCATCTTTAATGAAGCGATGGCAACTGCAGACCGGGCCCCACTCGTTCGGGACGAGGTCATCATCATAGTTCCCAGACCGGTCTTGACCCTGACCCGTACTTCTTTAACGCAATCGGCCCAAACGGGCAGCACGAGCGCTTATGCGGCTGTGGCCAGCGGCGATGGGCCGAGTATAAAAATGGCCAAACTTGACTTTGGTGGTCAAGTTTCCGCCCAAACCTTGAGCGCTGCTTCAACAGAAACGCTTGTCGAGGCAGCCGCTGGCGCAGAAATAATGCCATCTGTTGTGGTGTATCCCGGTGATGTGATCACCTACACCCTGGTGGGTGGGAACGCGGGGCCAGGCGTTGCGCGCCAGGCTGTTCTCAAAGAGTGGGTACCTACCGGATTGGTTGTCCTGGAAAATTCTATCGGTTCTAATGGCTATTATAAAGCCGACGAACATGCCATTATCTGGCCGCTGGGCGACCTGGCCGAAGGTGAACAGGTCAGGCGGATTTATGCGGTCAGGGTACCTCTGGGGATGAGGCCTGATTTAACCGAGTTGGATGATAACCTGGCTTTTATCAGTTCGCAAGATGCCCCGACCGTATATGCCAACGCCAGCACCGAAATTACCGGCACGTTCCAATTGTCTGGTATTAAAACAGCTACCTCTTACGCCCAGCCTGGTGGCAAGATCGATTACGCCATCAAGGTCCAAAATACCAGCCCTCACATTCAGGATCATATTGTTATCAGGGATCGGTTGCCCGACTACACCACTTATGTTGAAAATAGCGCCTCAATTCCACCAGCCTTTGAAGATAGCGGACGCACTCTGGTTTGGAACTTGGGTGCGCTGGCGGCAGGTGAAGTCAAGGAAGTGCGCTTTAGCGCCCAGATCGTAAGTAAGGTGCCGGATGTATTCACTCGCATCCTCAACAAAGCTCAGATTTCCTTCACTGGTGGCGAAACTTTTGAGGTGCAGGCGTTTACCAACCTGCCAATCGCCCAGATACCACCGACCCCAACCTCGCGGCCTCCTTCAAACGGTGGTGGAGCAACCAGCAGTGGTTCCAGCCCGACGGCCACACCTGTACCAGGTCGGCCACCCGTAGTGTCTCTGCCGCTAATGCCGACAGTGACGCCTACGGCGCTGCCACCGCAACCAACACCATTACCTGTACCAGGGCTGGTCAAGTCAGTATCTCCTGCTGCAGTTAAGGCAGGGCAGACTACGGCGGTAACCTGGCGGTTGGCTTTTACCAACCCCACCCCTCTGACTATTGGGGGACTAACCATTCGCGACATCTTACCTGAAGGCATGGCCTATATCAGTAGCAGTACGAGCCAGGGTACGATAACCGTCAATCAGACGCCTCTTTCACCGCCAGTCGGCCAGGCAATTTCGTGGACTGTTAGTGCGGCGCCCGTATCAAGTTCAACCATAACCCCTGCTCCTATGCCTGTAGCGAGCCCAACCAGTGGATCTATATCAGTCACTAACGCAGCCACCGATGTGGTTCAGGCCACTAGCCTGGCTCAATTGTTGCAGACGGCTCCAACAGCAACTCCATTAGCTCAACGCCCGGTTCTTAGCCAGGCTACGAGCCTGACCCAGGTTCTGCAATCAACTGCTACGACAACTCAAACTCAGCCGGTGTTACAGCCGCTAATGGCGACACCAACTTGGACTGAACTGATTATCGACGTGGGCGACGTGGCTCCAAGCGGGCGAGTGGAAATTTTTATCAATACGATGGTAATGAGCGCCACCGTTGGGACTGAGTATAAAAATGTCGCCACTTACAGTGCCCTCAACCTTGACCCAGGCAGTTCGAATGAGGCCAAAGTCACAGTTGAAGGATCGTTACTCACTATTCTGCCGGTGACCGGCGGTTGGTTGGATCCACGCACGCCTCAAGGCAAGGTGACTTGGAGCCTGAGTATTATGATCCTGATGGGTCTTATTGCCTGGGTGTGGCAGCGCCGGCTAAATCGTCTTGAACTTCAAGAAGCTGAACTGAAACCTCCCCACGAATAAATCCGGGGGGTTCCGACTTCACCCAACCGTTTCCTGCAAGAGAGCTTGCAGGCTCTTAGCGGGGATACCATCGGACTTTCGGGGCGATCCGCTCTGCCTCCGGCCCTTCGAGCAGTTCAGGATGCTACCAAGACCGAAGGAGGCAGGCCATTTGGCCTTACCATTCGCAGATTTCGTGCTGCCTTCCGCAGCCTGACTCAATGCCGCCCGCAGGCCCGGTTCCAGACCTGACCAGAATTCTCTGGCTTTGTTCGCATTGAGCGTGTTGTTCTCGACAAAAAGAGCAAGAAAGGCGCTGAATAGATCGCGCTGCATCATAATACCGCAGGAGCAGTAATGCCAACGTTGAGAGAGAGATTTTTTCTCGACACAACCGCACAGACAAATTTGACTCAACCGCGTATCGCGGGTTGGGAACTCGTTAACCCTGCCGCCGGCGCTTTCAGCCTTGCGGCGCAAAAGGGAAACGAAGGTTCCCGGCGCGCGGAATTGAACGGATGTACCAAATATCTTCTGCCATGCCTTGTAGCTCACTCTTTCCAGGTTAATCGTACCGGCCTGCCGCAGCAAGCGGTTGGCCAGCGCCCCGTGCCGGCTCTTGCGGTGCGCGGCCTGCTTGCGATACAGTTCGGCCAGCCGGCGTTCGTTGGCCCGCTGCTGGTTGGAGATGATCCAAGAACGACAACCTGTTTTGACCGTGCCTTTTTTGCGGATCCATCGCTTGCCGCCTTTGGAAGGCACCCAGCGGGCCGGGTTGTAGTTGTCGGGGTTGTTGGCCCGACGCTGCCGTTCTATCTGCCGCTGCAAGCGCGTTATCTCCGCCTGAATATCGGCCAGTTCCGGGCAGAACGGCTCAAGCAGGGCAAAACCGTCCAGCTCGACAGCGGCAATTGCGGATGGCCCCAGGTCGAGCCCCATTTCGCTATCACCCAGTTTGTTTTTGGGCTTTTGATAGGGTTTGCCTTCGTTGACCAGTTGTACATAGAAGCGATTCTTGTCGTTGAGTTTGCGGCGCACGATGCGAACATATTTGACCCGGCAAGACAGGCCATGGGCGATAATGGGATCATCAGTGGGAATGATGGCTTTCAGTTCCAGATCCAGCCATTTGACCTGATCCTCCCGCCACAGGATGCCCGACTTGTTGGACTTGCCCTCCACCGAATCGAACTGGTTGCAGCCTTTGAAGCGGGGTTTGCCTCGCTTGCCGAGGACGTACTGGTTGGCGACTTCATAGGCGCGAGTGGCCAGTTTTTGGACGGTATTGGAATCGAGATGGTCGCCCAGGTAGCTGTGGCTGAAGCGGGTGGCGTAACCGTGCAGGTCGTATTCGCGGAAACCGAAGTCTATTCTGATCTGTTGAAAGGCTTTCTGCCTGGCCTTATATTCCGGGCTACCTTTCTCGCCGCGAGGCATCTTGCAGGCAGCCTGGTACGCCCCAGAGTCCCGCATCTTTTTCGCCCGCCTCAAAATTTCGCCCAGACAAGCGTTATAGACCCGGCGGGCCATCTCAAAGCGTTTGAGGATGGTCTTTTCCTCCGATGGGGAGGCTGCCAGAGGAATTTCAGTTATGAAACTATCCGTGTTGTCACGGGCCATATCTTCTGCCTTGAATCAAAAACGCCTCTGGTTCGGTTGTTGTTTGTTGCGATACAAAACAGGAGACCCCAAGGCGTCTGGATAGCAATATGGCCGATTGCCTGATATATGGTAACTTTACCTGTTTTTTATGTCGCGTGTCTATGATACTATAGAACTTATGTTCTGACAATTCGAGGTGCAACTCTGTTGTAGTCCGAATTGTCCGTCATTTCTCCCCACGGAATCATCCGGAGGCTTTCTGGGCAGATTTTTGGGTGATTGTTGATCAAGACTCCTATCGATTTAGAGAGAGCAGCCCATGCAAGTTTTAGTTATTGATGGCAGTGCCGGATTTTGCCATTTTATCCAGAAGCATCTTTTCAAGCCCAAGGGCCTTGTGGTGGAACTGGCTGAAGAGGATCTGACTGGATTGGTCAAGCCTCAGGACACACCCATAAGATGACCGATGTATTCGGAACGATGTCGCATCAGGAAGCCTAATTAAAATGGGTGATTTGTTTGGAGTCTCCCGTACAATTGATCACGCTGTATATACCATCCTCAATTCTATCGCCATGATTTTGTGGCGGATTGATGTGGCTCTTATTCAATTTTCGATGTTCAGTTATGCGACCGGAGACTGGTTAATGGGCCGGAGCGGTGGTGATGGTATGTGGGCCGTGATGGACAAGATGATTGGGGCCAATGGTATTTTTGGTGTATCCACCTGGAGCGCCTTTCTGGCCCTGGCCCTGACCATTTACGGGTTTTCCCTTCTCATTCGCCCGTTTTGGCGGGTTCAAGCGGTCGATATTGGACGCTTGTTCATTTTTGCAGTCCTGTCTTACAGCCTTATTACCGAAGGCAGTTCCTTAATGCGCTCCATCGAAGACTGGCGGGGTGAAGCAGGCGGCTATATGTATGAGATTGTCGCCGATAGTGGTGGGAGCGTAGATTTGGGTATTCCAGGCGCATCTAACTCGAATGAACGGGTTAATAATCCTCAAGATTTGGACAGTCGGGCTCCGATACGAGGCTGGGAAGCAGTAGCGACCTCATATTTTCTGGTTAGTAGCGCTGATGAGCTCCATGACGGAGTTCCGCCCGAAGAATTTCGTCAGGAATATTGTCTCTATGATCCCTCAGAAAAGATTGAAGATCAGGCTGACGAGAACGGCGAGGGATGTAGCCCTAAAAAGGCCTGGGATGAGTGGGATTTGGTGAGCACCGGCGCCATTACTGAGGTCTGGGGTATTCCCCTGCCCATTGATGTCGGGGTTAGTGTGCCTATTATTCAGGACCATCCAGAGAATCGGGAACTGGGTATTCGGCAAGCGCAGGCTGGTGTGGCTCGTTTAGCCCTGGGTCCTCTTGTTGCTCTGTTACCACTTCTTGAGGCCAACATCCAATTGATGCTGGCTCTCGCGGCTGCTTTCATCTATCTGAGTTTACCATTGACCATGCTGTTTAGCTTCTTTCGCTACACCGAACCGCTGGTTAATCGTCTGATCATGCAATTCATCAACATCATTTTGCGGACGTTTATTCTGAACGGTGTATTCGCGCTGTTATTGATGTTACTTATCAACGTATCAATTAATGGCAGTATGATGACTTATTTGGGTCTGGTCGGGGTTGGAATTATCGGCGGTTTTTTCCTGAGCAAAATGGCGGCCAGCACAATGACTGAAACCATTTCGACCTCTTTAGGAGGGTTGACAACTCTCTGGGTCGGAGCGGCCACAAGTACTTTGGGCGAAGGAGCCCGTCAACCGGCGCTGGCGACCGCAGGCGCCCTCAAATGGGGCGCCGCCGGGGCGATGGTTGGTTTGGCCGGGCGAGGGATGTTCGATATGTGGGAGGGGGCGCGTCAAGTGGCCCGATCCGGCTCACAAGACTTAAATACGGCATCCCCTGAGACAATGCAGACTGTTGATAACCAGCTTAATAAGGCAGTTGGGGGGTTACCCACACCCATCGCCAAGATGGCTCAATCTGAGGTAAATGAATGGACTGCGCAACCCACGAATATGCGAGGCGCCATCCGAAGCGCTGCTTCTGCTAACCAATCAGACGACAATTCCTGGATGGACCTGGGTAGTGCTGCTGTGGGCGCAGTCGGTGGTTACTTACTTGGTTCCTACCGTGATAACACTGATCGCAACGACCAACTGACATCTTCTCAGACCTCACAGCCTGCAAGTGGCTGGGGTGGCTATCAAGGAGGACTTACCGGAACTTATATGGGGGATGGACGCAGTGTTGAAACCTGGGCCAATCAAGTTTACCAGGCGCGCGAGCGTGGTCAGGGGGAGCGTCAGGTGCTCGATGCTGGTCAGTCGATTCTGGGCGAAAACTTGGGACGACAAGCCTATCAGACCATGGTACGTCACCGACAAGAAGAAACGATGGCTGTTTTACAGACCACTCGGCAGGCCGCAGCCGACGTGGGTGGCATTAGCCAATTGATCCAATCTGATGGCACGTTGACCAGCGAAGGCGTTCAACTGGTCCGCGGCCGCCTGGATGGGGAAGTTGCCGAGACCTTTAGCGGACGACAGGGTGAACGGGATCTGGAGACATTAATCGCAGCTGGCTTACAGCCCCAGAAACGAGCTGAACCTGGCCAATTTCGTGAAGTCGCTTCTCGGGCCAGTAAATGGCAAGGAGACGAAGCGGCGGGACGGATGGTCCCCCGTTCCCTGGGACTCGATCCAGTGGCCTCCGGATCTAATTTTGCGTCCCTGAATCGCTTTACTCGCTTAAGTAACCAGGCGGGACTTGACGAGGAACAAAGAAAGCAGCTTCTTGAAGCAGTTCGGCAAGAGGGGGAAATTTCCTCTGAACTACGCCGCGAAATCGAAGCTTCCCTGCGACGACAACAAGAGCGGGGTCTAGCGGCCACCATGAAAGTTGACGACCTAATTGACAGCGCCCGATCCATGCCAGATACCCTGGAAGGGCCGATGTTAGTACGCCACTCCAAAGCAAAACTGGACAAAGAAGACCAAGATAGGGCTAGCATCGGGTTGGCTAAAGGGGCTATTGGTGATCAACCGGATCTACCCAACCGGTTGACAGGTCTTGAAGCAGAAACAAAACAGGCCACCTCCGAAATCGGGAGGGAAGCAAGAGCTCAAAAGCTCGGCAAAGCTTTAGTAGGAGACAGAATGGGTGAAGTCCGCAAATCTCCTGGGGATAAGGAAGAGACCAAGCGAGCTGGTCAAGTAGTAGCGGGTAGTCAACCTGTTCAAGGATTTCGCCAAATAGGCCAGGAAAGACCTGAAGAGCCGAAACTTGATACCGATAGAATGGTGGGAGGCGCTAGCGGGCTGGTCAAAGGCGTGACCTCGCCCTTCCTCGCCGATGAAGAGACTAAAGAAAAAGGCTTCGCCGCCAGGCAGCAGCGAGAGCAACGAAAAGATGCACTGCCATCCCTGAAACAATTGGACGAGGATGAAAGCTTGATTTCCAGCGGAGCTACCGGATTCACCTCCACCAGGAAGGTTGATCCTGCTAAAACAGGTAGTCCGCCCCTGTCTCGCTCAAAAAAAGGTAGTAGCTCGTGAATAAATTACTACTTCGACTAATCATTGTACTGATTATACTGATGGCCACGCCCACCGCGGTATTGGCGCAAGATCCTGAAGGAACTGTTGCGCCCAGCATCGAGCATCAAGGAGAAGAGCCAACAGCTACGCCAGTCCCACCTACGGCCACGCCGACGAACACGCCAGTACCACCTACAGCTACACCGGTTCCGCCCACGGCCACACCTACGAATACGCCGATTCCACCGACAGGAACTCCAACACCCACGCCGACTGTCACTCCGATTTGGCCGACGGATACACCTACCCGCTTTCCAACACCTACTGTAACCTCAACGTCGGTTCCCTCTTGTAAAGACGGCAAAGAACCAAACGATCAACCTGGAGGTGGGCTGGCTTTAACGATGAATCAGCCTATTACCAATCTAACGCTTTATCCGTTTGGGGATGTTGATTTTTTTATGATGTGGGGTAAGCCAGGTAGGCATTATCAAATTACGACGACGACCAGTCAAGGAGTAGATACTCGGGTGCGAGTATATGATCCAACCGGCCAATTGATTGCGGAAAATGACGATTACCAGGCCGGTAATCCGGCCAGTCAAGCCTCTTTTCAGGCCCCCCTGGAAGGTTGGTTTATCGTGTCGGTCGATTCGCGCGTCCCGGTCGATTGGGAATGCCGCCAGTACGGCATAACAGCGGTGGATATTTCTGCGCCCACAGCAACACCGACCCGGACGGCGGGACCGCCGCCCACCGCAACACCGCCGGCTACAGCTATCCCGTCCGAGAAAATGTATGATGATTACGAACCCAACTACGACTTTTCTACAGCCGCTAATATTGGGGTAGGGCAAACCCTCAATCTCAACTTTAACTCCTGGCCAGCCGGCGGCAATGAGGTCGATAACGACTTTTTCAGGCTTTATGTCAAAGTAGGCGAGCAACTCCAGATTGAAACGGGTGAGTTGGCTCAGGGGTTAGACACCAACTTGATTTTATTCCGCGAGGATGGAGAGATCATTAAAGGCAATGATGATTGTAAGGAGGGGCAACGCCATAGCTGTGTAGACTGGGCGCCTGATTATAATGGCGTCGCCTACGTTGTGACCGGCCCGGTTGGAACCATTCCAGAAAGTGTTGCTGCCGGAGCGCGCGCCTACAGTCTGGTGGTTAAAGACACGGCAGGACAACCGGCCACGCCAGGGATCGCTGGGGCCGGGTTACTGACACCTACCCCTTTCGGCACCCCTCAATTAGGACTACCCTGGGCTGTTACCCCATTGCCAGCTACGCCAGCTTACCTGGTTCCAACGCCTGTTCTGCCACTTGGTACGCCTACCCCAGCGGTGGTAGTTCGTTCTATCGCGCCGGCGGGTTTGCCTACGCCGACGCTGCCACCCCTGAAAATGGTGACCATTGGAGTGACCATCTATTACGACGAGAACAACAACCGGGCGCCAGACGCCAGTGAAGGTATTTCCGGAGTCAGTATACGAGTTCTGGATAGTACCAATAATGGTGTTTTAGGGCAAACCTTTACCAGCAGCCAGGGATACGCCACCATGACAATTACTTCTATTGGGAAAGTGCGATTAAGTATCCCCTACCTGGGATACAACGAGGCCATCAACCCGCCCGGCAAAGAAGTGTTCATTCGGTTGACCCCCTTACGCCTACCCAGTTTGATCCCTTGAAGCAGGCAGATGCGTGGTGATATGCAAGACGTAATATTGTCGGCGGCTGAGCTAAAATTATTCGAAAGCTTCTATCAGCGTCGTTTAGCTGAATCTGGAGGGGCTAGAGACGATAGTGATGAATTAGAAATTGCCCGTGACATCCTGTTGGCGGTTATAAATGATGGGCTGACTCCTACAGCTGAGGGAGGGGAGTCTTACATTCGCCGAGGAGCGATGGACTGGTCGGATCCAACCGCGATTGCAGCAACGCAGGCCACTTCCTCCTCTTCTTTACCCAACGGAAGTGGGGCCAAACCACGTTCTATGGCGATGGCTGGTGGGAGCCGGACGAGTGGTAAAGAATTGATTCAAGGAATCTTGATGCTGGTTGCCGGCCTGGCGGCGGCTATCTGGTTCTTCTGGCCCTGGGGCGGCGCCGGTAAAAATATTGAAAAAACCCCTGTAGCAGAGGGGACAATCGAGGCCAGTGCTGAGGCAACCGTTACCCCTATTCCTACCTTGGAGTCAGAATTACTATCTGACATTGTTGATGCCGGCGTCAAAACCTCCCTGGTCGTCCCACGCACACTGGAAGTCAAGGGAGTCAGTTTTGTGGTGCAGCCCGTACAAATTAAGGCAGGAGATTGGCCGATGCCTGATGATGAACGGGCGGTAAGCTGGGTTTATGGCACGGTGATTAATTACGCGCTCGGAATGGAATCCACAGCCGATAACAAGACCTTACTCAGTTCATTAGGGCCTGGCGACACGCTTATCTTGCGTATGAGCACCGGACCGGTTTATCGCTTTGCCTTTGCCGATGTCGTGCGGGTATCACCCCAATCTTCTGAAATCTTCCGGCAGAACCGTCCTGGTATGACGATAGCTTTATTGGGCGACGAAGAAGCCTCTACCCGGATTGTAGTTCGAGCGCTTTATCTACCTGAGTCGGATTTGGGGATGGATCTTATGGCCCCGACCAAAACGGTAGCGATGGGTGAAACCGCTGTTCTGGCCGATACATTTCGGTTGACTCCTATTAGCAGTGAGTTGGTAGAATTGCCGGGTATGGCAATGCCTGGATATGTCTATGTAGCCATGAATTACATGGTTGAAAACAAGAGCGGGCTACCTATGATGACGGGGGCATTTATTCATCATATTAAAGGGGCGAGTATGACTTATGCGGCAGTGCCGGTGCCTCCCCAGGCCAGCAGCAAATTATCCTATCCGTCTCTACCCGAGTCTCTTCAATCCAATCAGGCATTAACCACCACGACGATTTATGCTATTCCCGAAGCGGGATTGAGCGAGAGTATGATCTGGAGTTTTGCTCCCGATCCTGTCAGTGGGGAGGAGGTAGAGGTAACTTTGCCGTCCCTTAATACCCAAGCAGCCATGGTAACGGTCCAACGCGCTAATTATCAAGATGGCACCTTGGAACTGGCTTTTTCTGTCCAGAGCTCAAACCAAGACATCGAAATTACACTCAACGATATCAAAATCGAGGGAGGCGTCCTTAGCCCTATTGGAAATTTTTTCCCATGGCAGTTGCCGGCAGGTACATCTCGAGAGTTTACCTTGTTGGTATCGCCTAATAACAGGAGTGGGCAGCTCGTGGTCTCTTTTTTGAAACAGGCCTTTGAGGTGACTTATTAAACAAGCAAGCAGAACCTCTATGCAGTAGAATTTAGAAAGGTGCCTATGACATAGATCAAGCAAATTTCAAGTTCAATAGCTACCGGCGCTGGGCGGCCTGCAGCCGGTAGTCAAATGGCCGTAATTCTTTCACCTGTCGGGTGAAAGAATTACGGCCTTTTTTTATCAAACCCATTTACATAGCAACTGGAGGATTACTACCAATGGAAAACGAAAAGACGATTAATCAAAGAAGAATGCCCCCGATGGTACATATGTTGACGCTGGTCATTACCTTCTTGATTCTATTTAGTGCGACTCATCCGGCCTTTGCTCAAGATGGAGTTGGCGCGGCTCTTGATAGCGTGGTCAAAGCGGTGACCGACGTCATCCAGAGCGTGGCGGTTGGGGCTGGTATCCTGGGGCTGTCGATCTGGGGGATTGCCAAGGTGGCCCGGCCCATGTTTCCACAGATCGCGGGCATAGCTCAGAACTATATTCCCGACTTGTTGATTGGTCTAGCCGTGATCTTTGTAGCCACTGAGGTCGTCGAAAGCCTGGCGAGCCAACTGGGTGGAGGTGGTGGATGAGTTACTCGCAGCTCATTCAATTCAAGCGATTAGAAGAGCGAGCCTTCATCTTCTTGAATGGCAAGCAGGTGATGTTCTCCACCTTCGGCTTTTTTGCAGGAATGAGCGTAGCGAATCGACTCGGCTTGGAAGGATGGTTCGTCTGGATTTCGGTTACTCTGTTCGCCCTGTTAGGCCTCGTCGTTGGGGCCCGGTATCATGGCCTGTATGGGTATCAATATGTGCGTCTACTCATCCGTACCCTGATGAGTCAAGACAATATCGCTCACCCCGAAAAATTGTATAACCGTCGCTTCAATGATGATATGTCCTATGTCCTCGGCGCACCGGATGGAGGGGCGCTGGTGCAGGTCATGCGCCAGCCTCCCTCCGCCCTGGTTGGTTCCAAGAAAACGGAAAATGAGGACGGTTCGAGCGTTTATCGTCTGCGTCCCATCGATTTGGCTCAACATCCTCCCCAAGCCATCGGCGTCTTGATGCATCGCTGGGGTGGTTTCTGGGCCGGCGCTCGTCCACCCCTACGCCTGATCATCCATTCAAAACCATTTTTTGCTGACGAGGTCGTCGAAGAGGCGCGGGCCGCGAGCTTGGTCGCCCGTGAAAATTGGCGAGCTTATGCCCTGGCGACCTACAGTCGCTTTTTGGAGAAATTGACTCGAGAAGCAGCAATGTATCAGGCCCAACACGAGCTGGTCATTTGGGCTAACTCGGATACCGAAGCCCATGCTACGGTAAGCAGCCTGGCTAGTTTCATGGGAATATCAGCCAGCAGGGCAGAACTAACACCTTTGCTGGAATGTGAATACGAGATCAATTTTGATCATTTGCGTCCCCTTGATCCTCGTATGCCCCATATTATGCTCATGGTCAGTCACGAGTTTCTGGGCGAATGGAGTTGGGCTGACCCATTGGTCACCATTTTGCGTCAGGCCTTCCCAGTTTCGATTGCGATTGACATCGAGCGCAACTTGGCCGCCAATGATGCTCTTAAGGAACTGGTGAAGTACGAGAACGTCCTGATGGACGTGATTGCCAATAACAAGACTGGACGCGACCCCAAAGCCGAAGGCGCCTTACAAGATGTGCGCCTGGCAATGGCCAAGGCTAATGCTGGTCAGAGTTTGCACTTTGGTACGGTGGTCGTAGCGGTTAGAGGGGCCACGTTAGCGGAAGCCAAGGCGAATGTGGCCAATATCAGAACCCTGACCGCTGCCCGAGTGGCCCTGGTGGCCTTATCAGGTGGGCAGGGTGAACTGCTCAGGTTTTTTACGACCACCAAACGCAAGACGATCAAAATCCCGGAAATTTCTCACAACGTCACCAGCGACGGCATGGCGGTCGTTAGCGGACCACTCGGATTCCGGCGGCGGAGCGACACCACCGGCATCTTCTGGGGTATCGGTTCGTCAGGTGGACACGATACTTACCCTATTTGGTGGGAAGGATTTGGCAAAGACCTGCAAAAACCTGCCGCCTACCACGGTCTGTTCCTGGGTAAATCTGGCTACGGTAAGACGGTTTCGCTGAACGCTCTCCTATACCGCGAAGCCTTACGAGGAACGCAGGTGGTCTTGATGGAGCCCCAGGGACACTCTCGCCGTTTGGCCGAATTAGTCGGACGGGGTGGGGCAACTTATAACCCTCTCTCCTTGCGGACCATGCAGATCAATCCCCTTGATCCTATTTCCGACAACTTGAACGAACAGAAAGCCTACGAGCTTAGTCTTTACCGCCTGATGCTCAAACAAGTTGATCCGGAACGGCGGTTGACGATGCAGGAGGCTGGTCTGTTAGACGCTTCACTAGGTGCAGTCTATGATGGCATTAGTGATCCATTAAACACTCCGGCGATCCACGTGCCGCGCCTTGAGCAGCTTTGTCAGGAACTGCGCCGCCGGGGCGCCAAGCAATTAGCGATTGACCTTGAGTTAAACTACGTCACTGGCAGTATGGGCAACGTGTATAACCGACCAACCAATTTGGACGTAGCCCTGGAAGCCGATGTGGTAACCTACGACTTCAAAGACATCCCCAATGAAAGCCGGGCCCTGATTTACACGCTGGTATTGGGACGGGTTCAACGAATTGTACGATCATTGGGCCGGACGCGGCGACGCGTCGTGGCGATTGATGAGTTCGGTTGGATGGCTCAGGAGCCGATGTTAGCCGAAACCGTGGCGATGTGGATCAAGACCTTCCGTACCTTTGGTTGCGGTATCTGGATGGCCGAACAAGACCTGGTGCGTTTGACTGGCGGTATTGCCAGCGGTGACTTATCCGGTCACTCCATCATCGGCAACAGTGTGTTTCAACTATTCTTTAACCACGAACCGGCGGCAGCCGAGATCGTAGCTCAAACCTTTCCGAATGTGGCCCCTTATCGAGACATGTTGGAAACGTTTCAACGACCCCAAGAAACTGGCGTGGCCGAGGCTGTGCTCCGTCTTCCTGATGGGGCTTATCACGCCTACATGCTGTTATCCGATGTGGAACGGTCTCTCATCGGGAGCTGAAACATGAGTAAACTGTTAAGTCTTTTTAGTCGCAGCGGCAACAGCAATACAGATGCAATTCGTCAGTCTACGACCATGACGATGGCCTACTTGCTGGAGCAAAATCGGAAATTTGAATTTTTCATGCGTGAGAAGGTAGAGCGACTGGAGCAACTCGTTTCGTCCCAGCAACAAACCCGAGCTGATTTTGATGAAGCGTATGAAGATGATTTTATCGAAACAGAAATAGGTGACGAGGAAACAGACGATAGAAGCGATGAAAGCGATCTTTCCCCCCGAAAACCTATTACCGCATTGGTGGAAGACGAATTATTGACAGACCCAACCCCATCGGTTGAGTTGCCAGAACCTCTCACTAATCTCGAAATCACTTCCTCCTCAGCGATGGATGAGGAGGAAACGGAGGATGGTGAGGATGACCTGAGTATGTTCGGAATGTCGGCTGATAAAGCGACATCGCCTTCGGCAGCAGGTGAGGAAGATCTCAGTGATCCCCCCTCCTGGGAATTCTTTTTGGGTGAAAATCCGAATGAAAGCAGGGAAGGAGCGTCTGCTGGGGACCATGAAGAAGACGGAGCAGTTCCTAACGAGCATCTTCAGGCCTTGACAGAACTGGGGAACGGCCCAAATCTCAGCTGGATGGTTGAAGGGATGGTCCACGCCCCGGTGATTGGCGATGTGGAAATGGCGGCGACTTATACCCCGGATATGGTTGAAGAAATAGGTGGGGCGATTGAATTGGGAATGGTTGGAGTTGAAGATCTTGAAGTAGTCGAAGAAGATGAGATGGAGAACGAAATAGTCGAGGCTACCGAAGCGCCGGGGGCAGAAGAGTTCGTACCCAATGTGGTCGAAGAAAATGAAACATCTGAGCAGGACGAGGGATCAGGCGATCAAAAAATCTTGGCCCCTGCCGCGCCTGTAAATAATAAACCTCCTGCAGTCGTGAGAAATCTTGAGGCTACCCGGCCAATACGGCTAGGTATTCAGCCCGTGGATGATGACGAAGAAGAGGTTGAGGCGCTCATACCCGCCTGGCTTAAGGAAAAGCTATAAAACTGAAGGTCATGAGACGACGAACACAACGACGGTTAATCTTCATAGCACAAATTCTTAGTGTAGCTGGATTAGGTTTGGGAGCTTTATGGAATGTCGCCAGCTTACTCCTAGAACTATCTGATCCCGGCTTGGTCGCCTTTCTCGTGCCCCTCCCTGGACTGGTGCTATGGTTGATAGCAATTGTTGCACCTGCTGTTTTAGCCAAAGCTAGTTCCGGTTGTACTCAATCCTACCGACTTGTCTATGATGCTGCTGTAGATTGGAAAGATGATGCAGTCCGCATGGCTTTGCTCAATCTGACCAGGACAGGCAGCAGGTTAGAAATTATCTGGGCGCGTGATGGCGAAGGGACGGGTTGTTGGCTGTCGGTTAGTGAGGGATATGATGATGTTTTGCGCCGCCTTGTAGCCGATGTTTTTCCATCTGGTTCTGTGGAAATGGATAAACCACCAGAACCGGGAAATGGGGCAGTTATTTTGCGCTGGAAGGTTCCAGAAATCCCCACTCCTGCTGAATTGTGCCGCATGGAAGGGATCGAAGGGGTCTTTTTTCGCTGGCGGGATCAGAAATCAGCCGCGGTGGCTATATGGGGACCAGGTGCAACTGAAGCTGGTCAGAAATTGGCCAAACGTGCCGATCTATTAGCTGGCGAGGGTGACAAATTGCAATACCCGAAATATTTAGGAGATAATCCCTGGCCCAATTTGCCAACCTTCCCACCCTCGCGGGCAAATCCGGGTCTGGCAGCTATCTCCAATCTCCAGCGACTCGCTCTTCCCTTGCGGGTGAATGGCATGAAAGGACTAATCCTGGGGAAAGATAGCGAAAACCAGCGAATTGGTTTTGTCTTACCCGACTTAAAGGGGATGCAGGCAATGCAGGTGGTAGGGCACGAAGCGGAAGCAATGGCTATTAATCTGGCCTATCAAGCGATTCGATTCGGTACACCGGTCCTGTTTCTGGATGGTCATGGCTCGGCCGCTACAACCTTGGGACGCCGCCTGATGCGGGAAGTCGCTGCGAATAAAGTCTTGTTGTGCGATGTCGAACGTCCGGCGCAAAGCCGGTTTCGCCTCAATCCTTTGTGGCTACCTCAAGGGGTGTGGCCAAGTTTTTTCCCGGAGCCCTGGTTAGAATGGTTGCGCGAATTAGGTGTAACCCCCGCCGGGTTAGGCCTGAGCGCCTATCGTCATACAGTCATGGCCGTGGTCCTCACAGCGCTGATAGCGGCAAAGAAAAATTTAACTTTGGACCCCGTAGGACTACGAGACGCTCTACAGGTACCCGATTTCTTGACCCTGATCGAGGATGATCTATCACAGATTGTTGGCGCGGAATTGTGGCAGTGGTGGCTCAACGAAGGACGCAAGACTTCTAATTTTGATGTCCATCTGCGGTTGGGACATCTGCGCGATCGCTTGACAGCCTTGCAAGAAATACCCGAGTATCGCGTGTTATGGCAGGCCCCCTATTTAGATCCTACCTTGGTCTTGGAGAATGGGTTGAGTTTATTGTGGCGCCTACCCGATCCCCGCAAACGCCTCCAGCCCTATGTGACATCGCAGCTTCTTCCAATTATTACCCTGCTGGATGGCTGGCCGGTAGACCGTCCATTACTGATATTTTTGCATGAACTAAACGTGAATGGATGGGCTAAGCGCCTTAGACAGATGCCGATGGTACGCTTGGTTCTAGTATCTGAACAGCAGCTTCAGCCTCCCATGCTCAGCAAACCATCGGCCCTATTACTCTCACAACTTGACCGCCAGGATGCCGAAGCGATTGGTCAAAATCTGCCGGGGATCCGGGCTGCCGATCTCCGCCGCTTGCCGGCAGGTCGCTTTTTATTGCAGCGTGGCCAAGTCATTGGCACTTTGGATTTAGAGAAATGAAAGGATTTTAGGCAATGTTGTATCTGAGTTATATTAAGGGAGTTAATAAATATGATGGGGCATAGCCACGCTCTGGTTGGAGCAACAACGGTCGTGGCAGTTAACAGCGTGACGCATTTTATTCAACCTCATCTTGTTAAGGACATACCCATGGGAATGGCTCTTTGTCTAGGCGCTGCCATCATGGGTGCCCTGGCCCCGGATATCGACTCCGAAGAAGAGTCCTCCATCAAATATGAATTGGGGATAACCGGCACACTGTTCTCTTTTATTCTGCGAATATTTGGTGTCACTCACCGGGGGCTTACTCATTATGGAATTGTCGCGCTACTAATCACCAGCGTTGGCTACCTGGTCGGAGCACGTTTCGGTTATGCCGATGTGGGCTTGGCCTTTGGGCTCGGTTACATGAGCCACATCCTTATCGCCGATGCGATGACCAAACATGGGGTACCGTTGTGGGGGCCATGGCCGGGCAATTTCCACCTCCTTCCCAGTCCCTTCCGATTTCAAACGGGTGGGTTTGTCGAGCAACTGGTTTTTGTAATGGTAGCCATGATATTTCTGGGATTGTTACCACGAGGTACGCCCCCAGAGACGATGAAATTTCTCAAGAATATTTTTTGATAATTGATAAACCCTGAAATCAATGCGCTGCTGGGGCGGTGCGGCCTGCACCTGGCAGCGAATATGGCCGCAATTCTTATCAGGTTTTCCTGTAAGAATTGCGGCCTTTTTTATCTACTTTTGAATTATGAAAGGACACGTCAACCCTATGGAAAAGGTCACTATCGAAATTGCCAGTATTGTAATCCTTCCCGAATTTATCACCCGCGACCCGGACCTGGACACCGTGGCCAAGTACCGGGAGGTACTCGACCTCTTGCCCGAGATCGAGGTGTGGCAAAATCCTGAAACGGAGCAGACCTGCCTGATAAATGGCCTACACCGGCTTGAGGCGCATTGCGCCGAAAAGTACACCGACATCACTGTAAAGTTCCTGGAAGGCTCTTATGAAGACATGTTGGTTCGTTCGCGGGCCGGAAATCTTGATCACGGTCTGTCCTATTCGCGGAAGCAGTGGCATCAAGCAGTGCGGGATATCGTCAAGGCCCGTCACATCCGGGCCAACGCCTGGATTGCTCGCGAAGCCCGATGCAGCGACACCACAATTGCTCGTATTCGGGCCGAATTGGAGGGGGCAGGGGAGATCTCGTGGGTTGAATTTCTGCAAACCGAAAATGGGCAGACCATCCAACGCCACCGCAAGGCCGACGAGGAGCAAACTGTAGAAGCGGCTCCGGAGGCCGAAAATCAGCCGTTCACCTCACCCGATCTATCCCTTGCAGATGACGAGGAAGAGAGTGAAGGGGCAGTAGAAGGTAGCAAAAGACCAGATGGGAATGCCAATGGTGTTCAGCCATCGAACCGGGCGGCTGGCGAATTTGAGTTCGCCGAACGTGGGGCCGGAGAACCAACCAAAGTGATCCTAAAACTGGCTCAGGTAGGCGAACCACTCGCTCTAGAAGCCGGATTATGGATTAATGGCGGGTTACAACCCATCCCGGTGACCTTGCTTGTCTCAGTTAACACGCCTCCTAAAGGGATGCCCGAAATTTCGCCGGAGCACGAGAACTGTCTCGTCATCGGCCGGGCGCTGGCTGAAAACCTGCAACTATTATTGGCCTAAGGATACAGCCTATGTTCATGCGCCTGTTATCGTCCAGTTCAATTTCACCTAAACAAATCCTCACCATTGTCATAGCTGTGGCTATCGTCGTCGCCGGCTTGAGTTTTGGCAGTTACTATCTTACCGAAAAACAGATCACGAGTCGGAAAGGCCCGATTGCTTTCATCCCTCGCGATGCTCGAACCTGGTTTTTCGAACATCGCGAGCAGGTGGAGGCAGGTGCGGCAGGGCTGGGTATCTTGATCGCTCTCGGCTGGGTTGGCGTCGAACGGCTGGCCCGTACCTGGCAAAAGCAGCGTAACGGGGAGCTGGCCAACAATGCTGTTCTGTTACGCCTGGCTCCCCGTGTTGACGAAAAAAGTAAGTGGGCTGCCGCCGCCGATCTGTGGGGCGCCGTCCATTCCACGCTGGTCCGCTCAAATTGGCAAACCTACATGGGAAGTGGAATGCACACCAGTATCGAAATCGTACAGGAGGCCGGAGAGCGGATCAGTTTTTATCTCTGGGCGCCGCGTCCCATCGTGGATACCTTAGTCCGGCAATTGAGGGCTACCTATGCGGGTCTGGAGATCGAAACAATGGTCAAAAGTGACAATGGGACCCCTACCGATCAGATTAACGACTATCTGGATCGTGTCCCGGCCGAAGCGAATTGGTTATGGGCAGACTTGGGACTAACTCGTGAATCCTGGCGCCCATTGCGTACCGATTTCGTCTACGATCCATTACCTTCTCTCTTGTCTCCCTTAGAGGGTCTTTCACCCGGCAATTCCCTGGCTGCTATCCACTTCATTATTCGTCCGACCGCTGGCGGCTGGCAATCAGGGGGACAGGCTTTTGTTAGCAAAATGCGGGGCGATAATGTGCCTCAAGGACAGCCACGTCCCCGGCTCAGTGCCCAGGACCGCGACCTCATCAAGCGGATCGAAGAAAAAGGCCGGATGCGCGGTTACGACCTATGTCTGCGAGTGATGATAGCCGGGCAGGGCGATGTGGCGGGCAATCTCGACCGGCTGGTGAGGGTTTTTGACCAGTTTGGCAACGACAATGCGCTGGGAATGCGGAAAAATGGGGATCAAAAAGAAGTGTACCGGCTCAAGGGACGGTTTTTTCCCGCCGGTTGGGGTAAAAGTGTGATCAGCGAAACCGAACTTGCGACGATGGCTCATCTGCCCAACCAGGAGATAAGTGGGGTGGCGCTGACCAGGGCCAGGGCGCGCATCGAGAAACCCAGTCCCGTTTCGTTCGTCATTCCCGGCGAAAACCGGGTCATTATTGGTCGGTTTGTGGATGTACCATCTTTTAGCAGCAAGATGACCGGCGTCACCTATTCGTTTGAGGGAATGCGTCGTCTGCTTAAGTTATCCACTGACACGAACGGTAATGGTAACGGCGTGAATGGTGAAGGTGATCGTCCGGTGGGGATCAAACTGATGGACGCACGCCGCCACTTTCACGTCATTGGACCTACTGGTGTGGGTAAATCGACCATGCTCTTACGGATGATCTGGCAGTACCTGGTTGAATTCCCCGAGGCAGCCGTGTGGCTTCAAGAACCTCACCAGGACTTGACCCATAAAGTGGTCAAACGGGTACCCCTGTGGAGAGAAAAAGATATCATCTGGTTGGATGTTATGGATCCGGTGCGCGTGCTGGGTATCAATCCCTTGGAAGTACCCACAGGTGCTGATATGGGCGCAGTCGTGGCCGATGTGATGGGGGTGATGCGGAAGGCAATGGGAGCAAACTGGGACGCAGCCGTGCAAATGCAGGAAATTCTGGAATATGCTTTGCAAGCCGTCTTAAATCGCCAACCCAGAGCGACTATGCTTCATTTGCTCAAACTTTTAACCAATGCTGATTACCGATTCGACCTGACTTCTACCCTTAATGACCCCATTGCGGTCCCATTCTGGCAGAGTCTTGAGCAAAAGAAGGACAAAGAACTGGACGCCATTTTTTCAGTGCCTCGTCGTCGGATCAATGCCTTTATCCGCAACGACATCGTGCGGCGGATTGTGGCGCAACCTGTGAGTACGGTCAATTTTCGCCAGGCTCTTGACAGCGGCAAGATCATCCTGGTCCAGTTGGATGGGCGGATGGGGGCTAGTAACCGTTCCTTCATCGGGGCGATGATGATGTATAAGTTGTTCGGCTCGATTATGAGCCGCATGGACATCGAGGAGAAAGACCGGCGGCAGGTCGCTATCTGTGTCGACGAATTCCAGACCTTTATCGGGCAGAGCGGTCAAGAGTTTGCCGATATTCTGGAACAGGCTCGAAAAATGGGGGCCAGTTTAACCCTGGCTCACCAGCACCTGGGACAGCTGACCCAGGGTGGCGGTGATCTGATCAACTCAGTGGCCAACAACACCGGTACCAAGATCGTTTTCCGGTCGGAAGCGGCCGACGCGCCTCAATTCTTAAAATGGTTGCCGGAATTAAAAACCATTGAGGACTTAACCACCCTGGCTAACTTCCGCTGCTATGTGCGACCCATGGTTAACGGAAGCCCACAGCCGGTTTGTACGTTGTACACTTATGCTGATCCCCCTATCCCAGATCCCGAAGAGGAATTAAAGCACGAACGGCGCGGTGAACCCGACCCCTTACCGCCTCATCCCGGTGAGGCAGCGATAAAAGGGTTGAAGCGGGTCCAGTCTATGGGCTCAGATGAAGAGCGCAAAGAAGTGCTGCGCAAAATGCCTGAAGACGGCTGGGTATCCTATCTGGCAGCACGCCGTTACGACGATGCGGTCCGGCGCAATCAATTAATTGAACATCCAGAACGAATTCCTAACAAACTTGAACGAGTCCGGGAACTGGTACGCCTGGGTTACGGCACCCCTCACTACGAGACAGAAGCCCTGGCCCAAAACATCCTCGGCGGAGTTTCATGACCCATATAGAAAGGAACTAGAACATTATGTCATTTCTTGTCCAAACTCAAGCATCAGTCGCTACTCCCCAACGAATCTACGTGACCCACGGCGAAACAACCGAGGCGGATCGACAGAAGATCAAAGCGAGGATCGCCCAACTGTCTGAACGAGGCGGCATCACCGAACGGGATGAACGCTTGCTTGAATATCTGCGCGATTTAAGTGTGTTGAGTCTGAACCAAATCCATCGGCTTTTGTTCCCGAATGCAAAAGAAAAAACCGCCTACCAGCGCATGTACACGCTTTCGACCTACAAACTCATCGGCAGCGCCCGTATTCCGCGCGCCGGGATGACTCATTGGGGCTTGCCACTGGGCAAGGTCTATACGTTGGGGGTCGGTGGACGCCTTTGGCTCAAAGACGAGGTCAATAATGACGGGACAGGGCGCTATTTGAAACGTGACCAGGTCTTGCATGACCTGTTGGTTGCGGAAGTATGTGTGCGTTTGATCGAGGCTGTCTGGAATCGCGGTGAATCATGGAGCTTAGCCTGGGTCAATGAGCGAGCGGCCAGCTACTACCCCAACCCGCAGGACAGTGTGCCTGTCGTTGCTCCTGACGGTATGGCGGTGGTACGGCAAAAACGAGGAAACGGTAAAGCCGCCTCTCTCCCTTTCTTTATTGAACTGGACGCGAGTCGTGAAGCGCATGGTCGCCCCAGCTCCGATTGGGGTCGCAAAGTTATTGGTTATGATCGCTATCGGGGTGCTGACGAGGATGGCTGGAAGTCAATCCCTGTTCTCGGTAGTTTGCCGACCTTTCCCATTGTCGCGGTTATCACCCATGGAGAGCAGCGTATGCTCAATCTGGCCCAGGCGATTAACGAGCATCGCCAGCAAAAGGTAGTCTACTACCTGGCCCTGTGGGAAGATCTATTGCATGGCGAGGACATTTTGAGCACGCCAGCTTGGCTCGTTGTTTCACCTGATGGAGAGCTCATCGGCGTAGAACCTGGCCAGCGGCAAGCGTTGCTGCCTGCGGCGTAAAAGATGCGGAGAGTTTTATCGGGATGTTGGACTGGCTCAGCCCTATCGGAAATCCTTAAATAGTTTAGCCAATTTAATCATGAGCTGTTTACAAAGGTCCAAAAAAGCGGCTAAAGTAGCTTCAGCGACGGGGATTCCTAACCTGAGCAGTCAAACCGGCGCTGAGGTGGGGCAGGCCGGAGAGATTGTATATTACTTGCCTCCCGAGTGGCGCAAAAAAGGCTCGCACCACCCTCAGCCTCTACCCTGGCCGCCTGCCGGTAGGCAAAGACGGGGCTTCTGGGGCAATTATCGCCAACGTGTAAAATATGCCCTTGAAGCATGGCGGTCAGAAGCCGACGATCGCACTTTGGCGAGGCTGCGTGCCGAGTTGGCCAGCGACCTGGTCGAACAAGAGGTCGCTCGTGTTCAATCGAGCGATCATCCGGCCGGTATTGCTGGAGACCTGGCCGAAGAGCGAGCTGCTTTATTACTTTTTCCGTCCCGATCAATCAGTACAGCTGAACGGGTAGAGCGAGTAGCCGTACTGGATAATGCTATCGCCTTGCTACGGGTGAGCTACCCAAGCCAAAGGCTGGGGCTTCCTGCTTCAACGAGGGGCACCGGGCTTTCGCCCTGCAATCTCCCCTCTCTGTCAGGCGTTGCCGTCACGGGGACGGCCCTTCCCGTGACTCCCACGGTAGGTGATGGTTCTAAATTATTGGAGGCGTTATCATCTTAGTGATGTTTGCCGCAATCCGGGCAACGCCAGGAGGATTGACCTTGTTTCAAGTCTCGATTGATGTAGCCGCAACCGGGAGTAGAACAGAGCCGGGAGCTGGGGTAGAACCGCTCAAACCGTTCTACATAGCTCCCATACCACTGGCCTTTATAGGTGATGAACTCGGCAAACATACCCCACCCGCTATCGGCAATGCTTTTGGCCAGGCGGTGGTTGCGGATCATCCCGCTGATGTGCAAGGTCTCAAGACCAATATGTCCAAAAGCAGCCACGACCTTTCGAGATTCTTTATGCAAGAAATCTTGGCGCTGATTGGCCACCTTTTCGTGCTGCCGGGCCAGAGCCAACCTTGCTTTATCCTTGTTTTTACTGCCCTTTTCGCAGCGACTGAGGCGACGCTGCAACCGTTTGAGTTTTTTCTCGGCTTTGCGGAGGTGGTTGGGGTGTTCAATCACCGTCCGACCGTCCGGCAGAGGTTGGCTCAAGGTAGCAAAGCGCCGGAGGCCGACATCAATCCCGACGGGCGGCTTGCCGCCAAACTCAGGGGCAGGTCGTCTCACTTCGCATTGGATGGAGATGAAATATTTACCGGACTTGGTTCTCATCACGGTGCAGTTTTTCATCTCCCCTTCCAGTGGCCGGTGAAACACCGCTCGAACTTTGCCCACCTTGGGCAAATAGATCCGACTGCCATTCATTTCAAAACGCTGCGGGTAGGTGATGGATTGCTCGTCGTGCTTGCTGTGATACGACGGGTATCCTTTGGGCATCCCATCCTTGCGGGGTTTGTCATTTCCTGCCGGCAGCGTCCCCTCCCGATGCATCCTGAAAAAGTTTTGATAGGCCGTGTCCAGGTTTCTGAGAGAAAATTGCAACACCTGAGAATCCGCCTGATTGAGCCATTCAAACCTTTCAGTCTGCTTCAAGTTTTTCAGCAGCACCTGCATATCCTCTTTACTCAGATTGAGGCCGTGCTGAAACCAGGCCTCCTTTTTGACGGTCAGGAAGTGGTTGTAGACAAATCGGGCGTGTCCGAATTGGATAGCCAACGCCGCTTTTTGTTCCTGGTTAGGGTAGATACGGAATCGGTAGCCGATGCGGGTAAGGTCGCAGCCACAACTGTCTATTGCCCCCGCCAAAAGCCGTTTCTCGAATCGTTTCGGAAAGGTCTTCTTGACCCCGCACTCGCAAACACATTGGATACCGCCTTTGCTGGTCAGCCCAATCACTTCGAGTTTGCCGATTCTTTGACCTACAACAACCATTTACTTGCCCATTTGATTTTCGATGTAGCTTTGAACCTCCGGCATTGTCGCCGCGCCGAGAGACGAACTAAACTTGCTTCACATCCAACGACTCGACCATCGCCGCTTCAGCCACGAAAATTCCTGATGAATAGGGTAAGAGGTGTATCTCTTGATTTAGCCCACCATTTTGTCAATATCCGGAGACACAGCCCTTCCACCGGTACGTGGGACAAAACACTACCTGGTACTGGCAGCTATAAACCCCTATGGGGTCGGACTTGTACTTCTGGTCAGGCTGCTTGACTTCCATCGACCAAACTCATTAGATCGTAGGCTAAAAAGATTATATAGTAGAACTTATGTTCTGGCAATTGTCCGCTTGGGTTTCCCCAACCATTTTAAGAGATGGCTAAAGTGGACTGAATGAAGCGGGAGAAAAGCTCTTACACCTGCCCCACCGCAGGTGCGGGTATCCCAGGGCTGACGCTCCTCGGATTTACGGGTTTATTTTTTAAACAACATAGCGAATTTAACCATGAGCTGTTCCCAAAACACCAAAAAAGCGGCTAAAGTAGCTTCAGCGACGGGGATTCCTAACCTGACCAGCCAAACCGGCGTTGAGGTGGGGCAGGCCGGAGAGGTTGTGTATTACTTGCCTCCCGAGTGGCGCAAAAAAGGCTCGCACCACCCTCAGCCTCTACCCTGGCCGCCTGCCGGTAGGCAAAGACGGGGCTTCTGGGGCAATTATCGCCAACGTGTAAAATATGCCCTTGAAGCATGGCGGTCAGAAGCCGACGATCGCACTTTGGCGAGGCTGCGTGCCGAGTTGGCCAGCGACCTGGTCGAACAAGAGGTCGCTCGTGTTCAATCGAGCGATCATCCGGCCGGTATTGCTGGAGACCTGGCCGAAGAGCGAGCTGCTTTATTACTTTTTCCGTCCCGATCAATCAGTACAGCTGAACGGGTAGAGCGAGTAGCCGTACTGGATAATGCTATCGCCTTGCTACGGTTGAAGCAGGTAACTAATGATAGTCAATATCGCTTTGCGGTTGTTGATACTGTTTGCAATTTAAGAGAGGGCGCCATACCCAGTACCACTCCCATCACCTGGTTGCCAGGGCGTCCGGCAGGAATGGAAACCGACGCGCCCAGCTCGGTAGACCCAACGCGCAAAATCAGGGTACGCTATAGAGTAGTGGAACTCGTTGAACCGATTACGTCTAATACCTTGACCGGGGAAATCAACCCAACTTATATCCAAACTCTACAACCTCGTCAGCGCGAGCGCGCTGCCTCAATGATGCAGATTGACGGTATTGCCAAAAATTTGGATAAAGATGCTCTGCTTAAGACAGAAGCGAATTGGTCAGATGGGCCTCCACTGATTGGTCCGGATGGAATGGTTGAAAGTGGAAATGGGCGGTTACTGGCCCTGCGCTGGGCAGTCGAAATTAACCCGCCAGGATACAATGCCTATCGCCAGCAGTTGACTGAACAGGCCAACCGATTTGGTCTCAATGCAGCCGAAATTGCCCAAATGACCCAACCCGTGCTCGTTCGCGAACGGTTGACCAAATTGGACGAAGACGCGCGAGTACGCTTTGTCAACGAAGCTAATGCCAGTGGCGTGGCGCGTCAGGGGTTGAGCGAGCAAGCCAGGGCCGACGCCAGGTTGATTCCCCCCGGTTTCTTTGCCGACTTACAGATTGGCGAGTCTGATACCAGTCTCGCCGATGTTTTAACTAAGCGAGCTAATGCGCCGGTTGTAGCGCGATTCTTCCATTTACTGCCGGAAACAGAACGTCCGGCTCTCATGGATAGCCGCGGTGGATTGAGCGTGGAGGGAGTCAATCGTCTGGAAAGAGCCATGTTTGCTTATGTGCTACCTGGTCCTGCCGGCGAACGGTTGGCGCGCTTAATTTTTGAGGAGAGTGAGTCTATTGATCGCATTGGGACTGGGTTAAGGCAGGCACTGCCGAAATTGGGGCAAATGGAAGACCTGATCCGAGCAGGGCAACGAGCGCGGGAATTTAGCTTGGGCGCTGATGTGGCTGCGGCGGTGGAAAAGACGAGAGATCTCCGTGGGCAAGGTCTGAGTATAAACGATTATCTCAGGCAATACAAGATGTTTTCTGAACTATCGCCCTTTCAAGAACAGCTATTGCTTCAATTAGATGAGCGCCGGAAGTCAGGACGGGCTGTCGCCGAGTTATTTAATGCCTATGCTGACGAGGTGATCAGGATGGCCCCTACTAACCAGGCAAGTTTATTTGGACAGGATAATAAGATGAGTCGAGAAGAGGCGCTGCGGACTGCTCTAAAAAAAATCGGCGGAACTTGGGTAGATTTGCAACACTGGTCGGCAGCTCAACGGGTGATCAGCGGGCTGGATATACCGGCTTCCCAGATCCAACGGTTGACGCCAGCTCAACAAAGAAAGGCTATGAAGATAGCCATCTTATCGTAGAAAGGGAATATTCTTAATGATTGACCAAAATGGTACGGGCAAACTCGCCAAGTTGCCCCTTTTACTGCGAGAAGCGCAAGATAGCGTGCAAGATCTGGAAGCGCTTCTAGAGGTCGCAAAGATTCTGCACTCAACCTTCGAGATTAACGATCTGTTCACACTCATTGGCACTGGGTCCGTGAGATGGGACTTTACAAAATAAGTGAATAAGAATAAGCTGAAGGACTATCCACTCAAAAAACAGGAGGTCAGATGTCCTTCAGCCAACGACATTGTCCTAAATGTAACTCTGAAAATTTCAAACGTCATACAGGCTATAGCCTCAAAAATGGGGAAACCCGCGAGATTTATTACTGCCGAGATTGCGATAGTTATTTTTCTGAAACTAAGAACACGCCCCTGGCCCGGCTGAAGACACCGATCAGCCGAATGGCCCTCATCTTGGAAGCGATCAACGACGGCATGGGACTTAACGCGGCCTGTCGCACCTTCCACGTGGGCAAGAATAGCTTGAAACGGTGGGTCAGCCGCGTAGGTGGTTTGAAAGAGACATTATTACTCTATGCCTTATGTCATCAGTTCATCCAACAGGTGGTGGAGGGCGATGAGTTGTACACCAAAGTGTATGAAAACAAGCCTGCGCTGGCCTCTGAGGGCTGGACGGTAGTCTTGATGGATCGCGCCAGTCGGTTCATCTGGGAGTTGCACTGCGGTCAGCGAGAGGCCGATTTATTCCAGCAAGCGATGGCAACTTTGGCTCAAGTGATTGCTCAGACTGACGATTTAACCTTGGTGACGGATGGGGAACGGCGCTATGGCAACCTGCTGTTTGACATCTGCCAGGAGACCATCCGCAGCGGTCAAGTCGGTCGGCCTAAAAAACTCTAAAGGTCGGGGTCAAGGTTCGGCTCAAGAATAAAGGCAGTCAAACCCACAAACGAGGCCGGAAGCGCTCTAAGTATCAAGCGCCCCAGCCAGAACATCCAGATACCCCTCAGAATATCTCCAACTCAGATATTCACGCCAATCATCTGGAGGGGTTCAATAGTGCTTTGAGACGGCGCATGGCCTGTTACCGCCGCAAGACCAATACCTATGCTAAAGAGAAACCCGCCTTGCAAAAGCGTTTAGATGCCTACTGGGTTTTACACAATTTCATCCGGCCTCATTTTACGACCAAACAAGTCCCGGCGGTGCAGTTTGGTATTGTTGACCACCCCCTTTCCTGGGAGGAAATCTTTAGTATTCAGTACATTCGCTCTGGGTTTACCTAATCCCATCTACCGAGCCCAGTGCCCACTCATTATGAAGCAGGCAATCCATTTAACCGGCGCTGAACGGGGTTGTTTGTTAACCGTTTCTTCCGCTCAGAATAATTATCAAGTCGAGGTCGCGTTTGATCGGAGCGGCGCGCCTATTTTGCCGCTCAATTTCCGCATCAGCCACACCGTTATCCAAGAGGTTATCTCGACCCGGCAGCCGCTCAATCGCGACGACATTCCCGCCGAAGACGAAAAACTAAGCCAACAACAGAGTGTCGCCGAGTTGGGATTGCGACGGGTGCTCTGCGCCCCCATGATCGTCAATACTGATCAGGTCGTAGGAGTCATCTATGTGGACAGTACAGAGGCAAACCAACAGTCTCTTTCCCAGAGACGATTGCGCACCTTGGACGCACTGGCCGGCCATGCCGCTACCGCGCTGCACCAGGCTCAACTCTACCAACAGATCAACGAATTGTATCGCATTACCAAGGTCCTTGAGGAAGCAAAATCAGAATTCCTCAATATCGCTTCCCATGAGTTAAAAACACCTTTAACTCTCATCAGCGGCTATGCCGAACTATTGAGTACGCTATTTGAAGCGGATAACGAGACAGCGTGCTCATTGATAAGCGGCATTTCAAGCGGTATTTCTCGGCTAACCGGAACGGTGAACGAGATGCTATACGCCGCCCAAATTGACCAGGGGAACCTCGTTCTGAACCGTCAGACTTACTCGATAAAAGTCCTGGTCAGGCAGGTCGTACAAAAGTGGCAAGAGGCTGCGTTGAGCGATCGTCAACTGAGGTTTAGGACAGTATTCGATGTCACGGATGAAGATAGGCTGATGAGGGAGGTTGACCCGATCTATCTCGAGATAGCCCTGGGACATTTATTGCAGAATAGCATCAAAAACACCCCGGATGAGGGTGAGACCAGTGTGTGTTGTTCCATCAAACAGAGGTTGAATGAGGTGGGTAGTACGCTCAGGCTTGAAGTGACAGACACAGGGATCGGTATTGAGACCAGACATCGCGACCTAGTCTTCTTGAAATTCTATCGGACAACAGATAGCCGCTTGCATTCCTCCGGGAAGACGAAATTTATGGGGGCTGGCCCAGGGTTGGGATTATATCTTGTCTGGGGCATCGTCGAAGCCCACGGGGGTAAAATCTGGGTCGAAGATAATGCGGAAGCACCCCAAAGCGGAACCCGGATGGTGATCGAATTACCGTCCCAGGCTGGCAATGAGAAGAGAGAGGTTCGGGAGTCGCCGGAGCGAATTGATACCCAAAACGAACCAGCTTTACTAAAGTAGTCCGTAAAGCCCAAGGTGTTCACTCTTGGGATAAAAGGACTTTTGTATCTTTGCTTTCAGATCAGCCTCGCTCAACCGGGCTTTTAGCCCAGCGTGACGGATTTGCGTCCTTGAGTCCGAGACTCTATAATTAGAACATCTGTTCAGGAGTCCGGTTGAGCAATGGGTCGCGCCAAAACACCTTCATATTGTTATAGCCGGTTGCGGTCGCTGCTGGACGCTACCAACATCCTGATTTAGTTCGCTCTCGGAGTCAGGTCTTGGCCCATGCTAGACCTTGACCCAGTTTCCGAACGCTCTCAATCAAACATATTAAAATGTATGTATAGATAAGACATATCGTCCAAGGATTTCGCCAAACTTATTAGCCGCACCACCCAGACTTTGCAACGTTGGGACCGCAACGGTATTCTCAAGGCCCACCGTACGCCCACCAATCGGCGTTATTACACCCACGATCAATACCTACAGGTTATCGGACAGAAAGCCGTGAACCGGTAGACGATCGGCTACTACCGTGTTTCCAGCACAGCCCAAAAAACGGATCTGATCAACCAAAAGACGGCTCTGGAGCAGTTCTGCATTGCCGCCGGAAAACCGGTAGACCTGTGGCTGCAGGACATTGGCAGTGGCCTGAATTACAAACGCAAGAACTTTATCCGCCTGTTGGAAATGGTTGAGCGGGGCGAAGTGTCCGAAATCGTTATTGGCCACAAAGACCGGCTGGTACGATTCGGGTATGAGTGGTTTGAGAAATTCTGTCAGGATCATGGCACGACGCTGACAGTGATGAATACCGAAAGTTTGTCCCCCGAAGAAGAAATGACCCAAGACCTGTTGAGTATCATTCACTGTTTTTCCAGCCGTTTGAACGGGTTGCGGCGTTAAAAAAAAGATCATTGAGTTGATCCGAGCCATGAGGACAATCAAACGGATTAGCCCTAAACTTAATCGAGGCAAGTGGGAAGCGTTGCGAGAAATCGCCTCAGCTTACGCCCGAGAAAAGCAAGAACACGGAGTGGTCTACCACGACGATGGTCTGTTTGGGGCGCAGGATGACGAGCGTACGCGGCGGGATATGTTGGTCAAGGTTGATAAGTACAAAAGTCCCCACGGCGTCTTGGCCCGGATGTGGAAACTGGCTCAAAAAGACGCCTTCGAAATGGTCGAAAAACAGTGGGCGGCCCTGTCGGCAGCCCTTAAACCGCTGATTGGGGCGCATAAGGGCAGCAAGAAAAAGGCAGCCCCGTGTGGGGTGAAGTGGACCCCGGCTCAACTGCGCTATGCCTACTGGCTCATTTACACCCCCCAGCGCATGGCCACCCTGGTCGCGGGTCAAGCTCCGGTCCCCACCCACTTCGACATACCGCCCCAGGAACAAAAAGTGGTCCGCAATTATCTACGCCGGGTCATCCGGCGCAAGCGAGGCCGCCACCCGCAGGTCAAGCTAGAGCGTTCCTTTGCCCTGGACCCGGGTATGTACGATGTGGAAATGACCGCGGCCGGAACCCAGGTTATCGCCGTGACCGGGCTGACCCCCCGCCAACGCATTAGAATCCCCCTGACCGGTTATACCGTCATCTCTGGCAATATCCGGGTCGTCCTGGACCTGGAGCGGCAGCGGGTCGAAGTTCACTATACCGCGCGAGTGAGCATTCCCGGCGAACAAACCGGAGAAGTGGCGGCGGTTGACGCCGGCCTGAGTGAAGTCTTTACCGATGAGGCAGGCAATCGCTATGGGACCGACCTAGGCGGATTGATTTACCAGGAGTCCGAGCGTATCCTGAAAAAGAACCGCAAACGCAACAAGCTGTACCAACTGGCTCAAAAGCACCATCGCAACGGGCGGCACAAAAAGGCGCGGAACATTCGTAAATTCAACCTGGGCAAAAAGAAGCAAAACAAGAACAAGCGCAAGAACCGGATCGAACTGGAACGCCAGTATAACACCGCCCTGGGTGAGCTATTCGAGCAAAGACACCCCTCCATCCTGGTTACTGAAAAACTGGATATTCGAGGTAAAGCCAAAAGTAAGAAGATGTCCCGCCAGGTCAGTTTATGGCCGCGCGGGGTCTTGAAAGAAAGAACTGAGTTTAAGGCGTCGGCAGCAGGTTGCTGTCGAGAGCAGGTCAACCCAGCCTACAGTTCTCAAACCTGTCCGGCCTGTTGGTTCGTTAATGGGAAGAACCGCCAGGGCGACCGGTTTAAGTGCCTGAAATGCAGGTACGAGAACAGGGCCGATA
Organism: Anaerolineae bacterium; assembly: GCA_023382535.1. The sequence goes on from JAHDWA010000026.1 coordinate 63,965, forward strand.
AGGTTGCCGCTATGAACCTCAAAGCGAGACGAAACGATCCTGATATCACCCTTTGGACGCCGAAGGAACAGGTGAAGGCTATCTTGCTCGAAAGGTTTGCCGCTCACAAGCGGCCTGCCGTCTTGGAAACCGTGGAACTGCAAGGTGAAGCGGGGACTGTTGCGGGCAGACTCCAGTTGCAATCCTGTGCCCCAAAACCCGATGGGGCGTTATCAACGGAGCGCGAAACGACCAATGCAATCCCACCTGGGTAATGCGTTGGGGACGAATGTATACATTTGTATATATTCAAGGCAACAGGATAGATTAATCTGGACCGTTGACCCGACCTATCTCCGGATAGCGCTGGATCATCTCATTCAAAATGGGGTCAACTACCCACCGTCCCTAAGGGGAACGGTGGGCTTGTAGGAGATGGCTCTACTTCTGCAAGCCCGGTTGACTAGCCCCAGTCTGACCGGTTCTTTCCGAAGGCCGGTTGGACTACATTACCCGGAAATCCCCCAAGGGGAGGCGAAGCGCTCTGTCCATCTTTCGGGATGGATAGATAGTCGCCCCGGACACTCCACCCATCCGGATTGGCGTGGCTGGTCCCCGCAAGGGGAGAGCGTGACCGCTTCGGTTAAACATCTCTGAGGGTAGGAGAAGTGCTACCAGCGAACAAACTCCGGGATAATATGGGCGAGGTGGACCACTCCCGTTCAGGGAGGCAGGCTTTTTGTTAGCCTGCACAAATCAGTAAGGAGTTTTTAGTGGGCAAAGTGTTTGTGCTCAACAAGGATGGCAAGCGGCTGATGCCGACGACCGAGCGGAAGGCCAGGCTCCTGTGCGAGAGCGGCAAAGCCAAACGGGTGGGGCGTCATCCTTACCAGATCCAGCTCCTGTATGGCTCAAGTGGCTATGTCCAGCCGGTGGATGCTGGCCTCGACGCGGGCTACGGCGAAGTCGGCTTTTCGGCGGTCAGTCCAACCGAGGAACTCTTGGGGGGAGAACTGACCTTGTTGACGGGGATGGTTGAACGGCGCCAGGAACGGGCGATGTACCGGCGAACCCGGCGCAGTCGGCGGCGTCACCGCAAGCCCCGAGGCAACCGCCAGCACCAGCCGGAAGGCTGGCTGGCGCCCTCGATCCAGCACAAACTGGATAGTCACATCCGGCTGGTCGAGACCAAACTGAGGGGACTATTGCCGATTCGGAAGCTGACCATTGAGGTAGCCAACTTCGATATCCAGGCCCTTAAGACGCCGGGGATCAGTGGCGTCCAGTACCAACAGGGGGAGCAGGCCGGCTATTGGAACGTTCGCGAATACATCCTGCACCGGGATGACCACGAGTGTCAGAACCCGGCTTGCCCGCATCTGGGCCAACCTAAAGCCCTGCAGGTCCATCACTTGGGCTACTGGCACGGCGACCGCAGCGACCGCCCGGACAACCTAATCACTTTGTGCGTTTTCTGCCACATTCCGGCCAACCACCAACCCGGCGGTTTCCTGTACGGCTGGCAGCCGCGGCTCAAGTCCTTTAAGCCCGAGACCTTTATGACCACGGTCCGCTGGCGCTTGACCCAGACCCTGGAGGCCGAAGCGACTTATGGCTACCTGACCAAATGCCGACGCATCGCCCTGGGGCTGCCCAAGAGCCATCATCATGATGCCTTTGTCATTGCCGGCGGCACGACCCAAACCCGGGCCGAAACCGTGTATCTGGAGCAGATCCGGCGTAATAACCGTTCGCTCCAGAAGTTCTATGACGCCCAGTACATCGATATCCGCACCGGTCAGAAAGCCAGTGGTCAAACCCTTTTTAGCGGACGACGCACCCGTAACAAGAACCTGAGTGGGGAGAACCTGCATCCCTGCCGGGGCCAGAAGCTTTCTAAAGGCCGGGTCAGTGTCCGGCGGCAGCGTTACGCTTACCAGCCTGGCGACCTGGTGCGCTTTGCCGATCAGGTCTATCGGGTCAAGGGTATGCAAAACTATGGGGCTTACATCAAGTTAGACGGTCTACCCAAACCCGTGAAGACAGCCCTGGTGTCGTCCCTGCGTTGGCGCAAAGGGATATGCCAGAAATGGAATACCAACGATACAATCGAACCAAACATCTGATTGTCTATAACGCTTCGTATCCCGTAGGGGACCACCTCATTTTCGTCGTAAAGTACCGTAAACCCCTGCTCATTCCCTACGGACAGCGTATGAAGGAGTTGTTGCATCAAATTGCGGCGGGGTCAGATTTTGCTATTCAGGAAATGGAGGTGGATCGGGACCACGTGTACTTGATGATCCTCAGTCAACCCAAATTAGCCCCAGCCCAGATCGTCAGGCGACTAAAAGCAGAGAGCACTCGCTTAATCTGGCAAGAACATCCGGAATTGAAACGACAATGCTGGAAAAAGCAGATATTTTGGCGTGATGGCTATTTTTGTGGTTCCATCGGCAACGCCTCTATCGAGACCGTTAAGCAGTACATTGAAAGTCAAGGGTGAAATTGTGGTTGACCAGGCTGTGGAAGACGGCCCTTCATCCCATCGGCGCAAGGCGACCGATGGGTTTTCGGGCCGAAGATTCTATAAAAAACACTCCGGATGGGGTGAGGTTACACTTCGCCTGGGTCGATCAGAGGGAACCCTCAAAATCGAGGTTGTAGATACGGGCATCGGCATCAAACCCGAACATCGCGACCTGGTTTTTATGAAGTTTTATCGTACGACCAATAGCCGGCTGCACTCTTCAGGGAAAACGAAATTTATAGGAACTGGGCCGGGCCTGGGATTATACTTGGGTTTCCAAAGCCCTTCGGGTCTGATCATTCTCACGCCTCTTACTTAAACTGGAAGTTGGCGAGATGCTCGGTACCGTCGTTGAGCCGCAAGACAAACTGGCGGCAACTTCCGGCCCAGTCCTTCTTGGTCTTCCAGACGTAGTTGTATTGATCGCTGCTGGGATCGTAGGACAGGTTGCTGTCGCCGGCGGTGACCGTCTCCTCAATGTCGGACATGCCACCGGATAGGTCACAAGCGATGGCCTGAGACTTGGGATAACCGCTCTCCAAGATGTTCAGGCCCTGATTGCCACTGAGACTAAACTTGACCGGGATCGCCTGCCCGGCTTTGACAGCGTTCACCGTCGGCGGGTTGTCTACCGGGGCGAAGAAACCAGCGAAGTTGTAGATCACCTGGTAGGTGACGCTGGCTGAATTGCTGTTGTCGGCGTTGTCGCTAGCACCGTTGCAGGTGGCGGTAAAGCTGCCCACACCGTTGCCGCCGCTGAGACTGAAGGCGGCTTGGGTCGCCACTCCGGACAGGCTGTCTTGGGTCTCGCAGCCGCCCGCCGGAACTTGACCGAGAGAGTAAGTAGCGCCATCAGTAACCCCGGTGACGCTGACCGTGAGCGGAGTCTTGTCAAGATTGAGACCACTAACCGTGGTGGAGGCACTGTTACCGGCGTTGTCCGTGGCCGTGCCCGTGACAGATTGGTTGGCCCCCTCACTGCTCAAAGTTTGATCTGGGCCACAGGCAGCCACGCCGGAGAGGTCATCAGCGCAGGTAAAGGTGACACTCACGTCACTGTTGTTCCAGCCATTGCTGTTGGGAGGCGGCGCAGCACTACCGCTAATCGTCGGTGGGGTGGCATCGCGCTTGATGGTGACGTTCTGAGAGGCGGTACCGCCGGCGCTCGTGGCTTCGCAGGTGAAGGTGGTGCCGGCCGTATCAGTTGTGATGATGGTTGCGTCGCAGCCGCTGGTCGAGGTGATGGGCGACTCGTCGTCGCTGACGGTCCAGGAGACGGTCACATCATCGGTATACCAATCATTGTTACCCAACGTACCGCTGATCTGAGGGCTAATCGTCGGCGGTGTGGTGTCTGCCGGAATTACGCCAACCGCTGCGTCAACCGGAGTGGTTCCGACCGAGATGGTTGCAACCACGGTCATCGTTGCTGTATCAACTTTCAAGACTTGATTTAATGGAACTACCGGAACATAGAGGAAGTTACCATCGGGTGTAATGGTCATGCCACCCGGGCCTTCCGCCGGCAGCAATAAGGAGGCAATCGGGGTGTTGGTAGCTGGATTAATCTTCTTGACCTGGGGTCCACCACCGCCGCAGTGTCCATTGGTGCCCGCATAGACAGCACTTCCGTCAGGGGCAATGGCGATACCGACCCCGGCGCCACTATGTCCAAGAGTGGAGACAACGGTGTTAGATGCGGTTGAAATTTTCTGCAGATTCCCGCAGCAGCCGCAGCCGTTGTTCACGAAGGCGAAGCTTCCATCCGGCAGGAAGCCAGTCCATTCTGCCCCGCCAATCACTCCCGAGACAGTCCCATTAATCCCATTGCCCGGTAGCGTGAAAATCTGAATCTGGTTCGCCCCACCACTACGACCAATCCAGAGTTCACTACCATCTGGCGTACAAGCAGCCCCATCTGGCGCGGTTAAGGGGACAGTATCCACGACCGTATCTGTCGTCGTGTCAATGACGGAAATATTGTTCGAGCCGGGATTTGTCACGTAGACCTTAGCACCGTCAGGAGTCATCGCCAGGCTTTTCGGGTTTGACCCTACAGAAATGGTGGTAACGACTGCCTGAGCGGCGGTGTTGATGACAGAGATGTTCTGTGAGATAGAATTCAGGACATAGGCTTTACTGCCATCCGGTGTAACAACTACCCGACTAGGACCATCACCAACCGGAATGGTGGTTGCTACCGTGCTTGTATCTAGCGAAATCACCGAAATGTTGTCTGAGCCTGAGTTTGCCACATAGACCACGCCCCCAGATTGGGCCTGGACGCTTTGCGCCGACAAAACGAGCAGCAAGCAGGCTAGGGCGGCTACAACAGCGCCGAACTTGGTGAGGATTTGGTAGCGACCTCTGGCAGAGGTGGTCTCATCTTCCTTCATTGCAAACGTGTTGCCTTGTCTAAATAGCAAACAATCTACAATTTTCATTTTTTCTTTCCTTTCTCAGCCATATTTCAGCTAACTGATTAGTTGAAGTGACCATAAATTTTGTCTTACCCACAAATGAGCGTTTTTGTTTTGGCTAGGGAAAGTGAAGCTCCAGCCAGCGAGCTTGGTTAGCTTTGCTTATGCATCATTCATTCTGACCTCCTCTTGTATCCAATATGGCGCGAAAATACCACCAAAGATACGGTCAATTTGTAGACCTTCCTACAGGCTATCGCTTTCGGCTGGTTCACTGGTTTGGCTAGGGTGCATTAGCCGTCCACGTGCCAGACTGTGAAAAGCCCCCACAGCCAGGGTAGTTCACAAAACTATAGGTGCCGCTGGCTATCGTCGGCGAGCTGAACTGGCCGGAGAAAGAGAAGGTACCGCCGCTATGGCTAAACTGGTTGTTAGTGATGGCAAAACCAGGACCAGAGACCGTTACCTCCGTTGTTCCGCTACACCCACCGACTGAGAAAGTGGTTTTTAGCTTAAAGTTATTCAATATTGTGCCACCCGAGGAGACATCAAACGACATTGGCTGACTTCGGTTGGTTGTCCCTGTCCAATGCCAATCCACTGGTTTAGAGCCGGGCGGTGGCGGGGTGGGAGGAGCTTTCAAAATGAGCGGCAAGTAGATGTTGGTATCATTCTCGGTACAGGGTGGAGTATCATTAGCTGTGTTGCTGTAGGGAGAGTTGCCGCTCGCATTGTAGGCCTGGACGCGGTAGAAATACGTCGAATCACAGGTCAGGCCGGTATTGGCATAGCTGGTCACATTGGGTCCAACAGCGGCAATTTGTACCCAGCTTGTGCTGTTGGGCGACCGCTCAATCTTAAAGCCGGTCTCACTATTACTGTTATCTTGCCACATCAAGTTAATCTGGGTTTTCGAGACGGAGGTTGCGGTCAGGTTGCTGGGGGCAAGGGGCGGCTGCGCTGTACAGGGAGAGGTGGTGGCGTTGGCGATATTACTATAGGCGGAGTTGCCAAACCCGTTGTAGGCTCGCACGCGGTAATAATACGTTGTGTTACAGGCCAGGCCGGCTGGCGCAAGGCTCGTTGCCGGAGTTGTGGCGATTTGGGTCCAGGGACCTATGCTGGTGAGTGCCTGCTCAATTTTAAAGCCGGTCTCGTTGTTGCTGTTATCTTGCCACTGCAGCAGAATTTGCATCTGTGAAAGAGCCAAGGCGGTTAAGTTACTGGGTGGATTAGGTATTTGCGGTTGTGCGGTGGTATTTGCCGTCCAGGTGCCGGATTGGGTAAAGTTGCCACAGCCGGGAATAGAGTGATTAACGTAAGAATAGGTTCCACTGACTGAAGTTGGTGTGCTGAATTGACCAGAGAAGGAGAAAGACCCGGTACTAGAGCTAAACTGGTTGTTAATGATAGGACCGGGGCCAAAGACAGTTGTCTCTACGGTTCCGCTACACCCTCCGACGGAGAAATTGGTTTTTAGCTTGAAGTTACTCCATGTGGTACCACCTGAAGCAACATCAAACGACATCGGATAGCCACGGCTGGTCGTGCCTGTCCAGTGCCCGTCTACTGCCAGCAGAGAAATGGCATTGTCGCTGCCGCTGGCTGACTCACTATCTGGTAGGAGTGGCGCGGCCGACGGAGTCGCTGGAAACTGGGGCGATGCTTCGATTTCGATGTCTATGGTCATATATTCGCCAATGCTTATGGTCGTATGTTCCCCAACTGGTGGCCTAGGTGTGCTGCTTGGCTCCTTGGGCGGTTCAGGCGGCGCAGCACCCACTCGGTAGACGCTACTCAGCAAGATAAGCAGCGCCAAAACCACGGTAATAATCCCAAATTGTCGGCTAGACATGATAAACCCTCCTTTTCATCGTTCTTAAATTATTTAGTTTCAACTGTGAAAGTTAATCCTTCCCCAGCCAGTAAACGCCACCGATAATCAGCAGCAAGGGCATTAAGCGATTAGCCAGCAGGCAACGGTCCCTGCTATCCGGTACCATCCCCGGCTTTATCCTGTGCAGGAGCCCCACTAGCAACAAGATGAACAGCGGTTGGGTGGCGCTAGAAGCTGACACCAGGGCCAGAGGGCCATATTCATAAGCCAGCGTGATGGCCAGGACACCGACTAACGCTATGGTCTCGCTACTGCCAATTAGCAGATTGATCCGCCAATTCATCTGCCGCAAGGCTAGCCAGAGTTGACGCCGGGTTGAACCACAGGCCAGAATAGCCAGCACCCCAATAAAGATGCCCAGCCGTGGCCAAAAGAAGCCATCCCAGGCATTGATCTCTTGAAGCGGATACTTGAGGAGCAGATCACTCAGGCTGCGTACCAGGCAGGCCGCGACCATCAGGGGGAGAGCGGCATTGAAACGAAGATGAAGCTTTGTCGCTTCCTGACGACATTCCAGCGAGATCAGCACTGCGCCGAGCACGATGCTAATAACACCCCCATAATTAATGGTCTTAAAGGCCTCGCCCAGGAGGAGATATCCCCAGACAATGGCAAAGAGGGGAGTGATCTGGCCTAAGGCGACCACTGCTGTCGCATTACTGCGGCTTAGGGCCATAAAGTAAAGCCAGATATAGCCGAAGTACAGGATGCCACTAAGGAAAGCCAAAAGGGTCGGCCCAACCGGCTCGAAATGGATTGAGGTCGTGGACCCAACGACCAGGGCCGAGACCAGGCCGTAAGCGCCCATGAAGAAGGCGTAGATGAGGGGATCAGGAATATGTTTCTCGACGACAATTTTGTCTACCACGCTAACTGCGCCCCACAGGGCGGCAGCAGTGAGACTTAGGACTAGCCATCCATCCATTGGCCCTTCCTCTCTTTAATTGGGGTTAGGTGCTGGGCAGATTTGCCATCTGCTGCTCAACTTGCCACACCACCGTCGCCAGGGCCTCGACCGCCGCCCGGCGCTCCCGGTGAAAGGTACGCGCACTGATGCCTAATTCGGCGGTCATCTCCCTAGCCGACTTACCCTGGATATAGACACCCTCGGCAATAGCATACAAGCGCCAGCCGGGCGTGGGTTCCGGCTCAGAATTAGCCGGCCGCAGACGGTCAATGGTTTTTCTGAGCAGGTCCCACAAGGCCCGGCCCCGCTCGATGTCGGTAATGATCTCCTCCCCGGAAACCAATTCCTGCGCGTGTTGCTCAACCACCCGCAAGGTTAACTGGTCAGCACACCGGGCCAGGGTGAGAAGATTGCCTCTGCTTCTCAGCGCCCTGGCCAGGATTTGTTGGAACTGTCGCTTGTCACCGTCAAAAGTTGCCAAGTTTACCCTGTCTTCTGCCACGACTTGTTACCTGCCAGTCTGATATGGCCAGTTTTGCCTCTTAGGGTATCGCCATTCTCCCTGACATACCTGACAGAACCTGATAGCTTTCCTGACAGTCTGTAGAAAAGTGACCAGGGTAGGGCAACCTTTAAAAACAAAACGCCGTGACAAACCAACTTGTCACAGCGTTCTTAATTTGTCTGGTTGGTGGGCCACCTGGCCGCTTGGGTCTCACCAGGTTGGCGTGGATGAGGGGAGTGGGATCAGACGGGCAGATAACGAGTACCACCCTGCACACAAGCCGTGGCAAAGACTAGTTGGGCAGCCCGAATCCCATCGTTCTCGTAGTACTTCGTCACCGCCAGGCAGTAGAGGAAGAGGGCCGGGAAATATTCGTTCCTGAAATCGGGGTCCGGTCCCATATACTTCTGGGCGATGCGGCGAATGGCCAAGATGACCTGGTAGGCAAACTTGAGCGAGGGGTCGTCGGGCAGGGTCACCTCTTGGCCCAGGGTCGCATCATTCAGAGCTATTTCAAATCGAACGTAGGCGTCCAGCGAAAAGGTGAGATCGCCATGCGCCAATTCCATCAACCGCAGGTACGTTTCCAGTCTGATGAAATCGAACAGGTTATGGCGTTCCTCCACCTTGGCAAAGTCAATCAACCGGCCCACGCCCGATTCGTCTACCAGTATATTGCGCAGGTTGAGATCGCCGTGAACAGAGGATTGTCTGCCCTCCAGCATTCTACCCAGTACGTCAGGATAGACTTTTAGTGGATTCGGGTACGTCCCAGCCACGCCGGGTAACTTGATGCGCTCATCTCCTACCCCAGGCGACAGATCGGGGAAGATAGAACGGACAATCTGTTCCAGCCGCTCATGCCGGTTGTAGACCACTTCGCCGCGCACGCCGACCATACTACCCAATTCCAGCCCCTGGGTCACATTGCTTGTCGACTCAAACTCGACGCTGACGATGGTGCCCTGACCATCCGGGTCTTGCAGGTTCACTTCGCCATGCTTGATCTTTTTGACGACCATACCCTCAATTGCTAGCAGCGCACCGGCTGCTTTTGCCTCGTATTCGTAGGGAATGTCCTCCACTTCGATCCACTCGTAGCCTTCCGTCTGGGCGGGTGGTTCGCCAAGCAACCACAGCGTATCCGAGAACCCCCGACGTAATTTCAGCCTCAGGTGTGCCACCATGTACTGGCTATACTCGGCGACGAAGAAACAGCGTAGCGGATCGTTCTGACTGTACCAATTTTGGCCCAATTCCCTGTCTAGCAAATCGCCGAGCGTCTTTATGACTTGTCCAACGTCATCAGGAGACATATCGCGGTAGTATTCCTCCAAGTCTACCACCTGTCCTAACGACCCACCGCCTATGGAAACATAATTCAAACCAGCCCGGTTGCCCTGCTCGTAGTACCTGGCCCACTCCACGCGGGCGGCGGAAAAAGGCAAGTGCTCTTCAACATACTTCACGTAGTTATCGCGCTCCTGGCGCAGTTCGATTGCCGGGCCCATCTTGGTCACCTTACGGGCCGAGCCACGACCATTCGGCGCGATAGGCAGAACCTGCAGCACCTGCGCCCCGCCTAAGCCGCCGCCAAACTCCTTTTCCACCAACACCCGTCCATAGCCTCGATACACTTGTTGGAGGAGAGCTTTGTCTTCAGCCGTCAGTCTGCGTTTGAGGCGGGTTGACACCTCGATCCGGGGATAAGTTATGGATTGTGAGGGTTTGGGATGCGGGGTGAATGACTCGATCTCTGATTCAACCAAAGGGGGCGCACCTGGCCATCCAGTTCGCTCGATGGCAACCGCGTGGCCAACCCCTTTCCGGAGGCTGACCAGACGCCCTAACGCCAATTCAGCCGTGAGCGCATTGATGGTTCTCTCGGCCTGTTGTCGCGCTTGATCGGCGAAGGCCATGTTGGCCTCCAGTTGCGCCTGACGCCCCCTCAGGTTCTCCCGTACAGCACTTAGGAGATGGTCCTGATCCTTGGCCGAGGGCTTCAGTTCCTCGAGTACGACGCCCAGGTTATCCAGATTGATCCCGATTGTCATCTGCCGTTCGGTCAGCATCCCCACGTTGTCGTTAAAGACCCGGTAAAGCCGGGCAAGTTGTTGCAGAAGTTGTATGTCGTTTAGCAACCCGTCGCCGGCTTTTTCCAGGAGATCACGCAGCGCGCGTTCTTGCTCGGATAGGACCGGAAGGGTCGCTTCGCACCAGGCGAGTTGACGATCAGTCTTGTGCTTATACAACTCGAGCCGGAGGGCGCTATTATTGAGGATCGTGCGGCTGACCCGTGCTTCACATTCGGCATTGGGATAAAATAGCCCAGTGATGTAGAGCTGCCGGGGTAAACCGTATATTCTGGCACAACCGTTGGACAGGTGGGTGGAGACAATTGGGCCCAGAGTGTTACCGGTGTGGGTTGTCAGCACCCGGGCAGCCAATTCATCCACCTCGTCGGCGGCGATCCCACACAGGTAGCAAGAGCTTCCCAGCAGATGGTCTGTTGCCGCAGGTTGCCACGCTTCGCTAGAAAGACGGGTAAATATTTCTGGCTCGGCCTGGCCCTGCTGATAATAGCCCGCCTGCAGCCAATAGACGTCGCCGTAAGTGCGGGCCTCCACAAAGTAGGAACGACCGGTCGCCGAGTTATCTAGCCAACCTGTGCGCACAATGCGCTGGCTGACAGAGTGGTCTTCATGCTCCTGCGGCCACTCCCATGGCGGGATGATCTGACCACTCAATCGTTCCAGATGGGCAAGCAGCGTTCTAAGTTCTTTTTCAAAAACAGCCTGCCGCTCTTTGGCGGCTTTGAGGGTGTCACCCTCTACCCGACGCAAATAGTAAACGTACTGTTCGAGCGTGGCTTCAATCACGATTGGCATCCTGCGCTCCTGATTGGTTTATGATTTCTTCATCCGGCAACGCTATTTCTTTAAGTTTGGCCAGCAGCGTTTGAAAACGGTTGGCAATGTCAGAGATAGGTTCCTCATCCTCATAGCCTGTCCCCCCCGCCTCAGGTCGTCTCCGATCTTGTGGGCTGTATCCAAGGACCAGGTCTTTGATGAATGGGTAGCGGCGACAGACCTGCCAGACAGGATCGGCGGCCAATTCGAGCGCCCTATGCTCGGTTATACCGTCGAAATGTTCCAGGAGAGGAGCGATCTCTTGATAGAAGCGAGACCATCCCTCCGGTCCAAGTTCATTGCGGATTTTATCAAAATTCTCTATCAAGGCTCTCGATACATTTTGAGCAATCATGTTGTCGCCTCCCTATGAAGCAGAACTGGTTATTGCACTGTCGCCAGCGGGTCGGCAAACACGGTGTAAGCCAAGCGATCATTGTGAGGCTGGATAGCCGTTCGTGCGTCTCGCGTCGCTTGCCCGATCGTCTTTCCAGCCAAAAGGTTATGATAGAACGCTTGGGCGAATTGATAGGCCGCTTTGTCGTGTACCGACCACAGGGGGCCGATGAAGGCAGCCGCCCCGACCTCGATGACGCGCTGGGCCCAGCCTCCCATGCCGGTCAGGGACAACGCCTGCTGCCCTGTCTGACAAGCGTTCAGGAAAACCAGCGGCTGCCTCAGTCCACAATTGCTTACCCGGCCGCTGATTTCCCCCGGGGACAGCCACCTCTTCTGTTCCAATAGGATGCGTGAACGGTCAGGATCCGGACTCTCAAACTTCCCGTGTCCGGTAAAATGCCAACCATCGTATTCTCCCCGGCTGAGCGTTTCCTCCACAGTCAGAAAGGTTGCCGGGATTTGTTCGACCTGCCGCTGATGACCGGCCAGGGAAAATAGGTAATCCCGCTCATCCTGGGCGTAGGGTAGCCCTGAGTCGGCGGGGCAAATCACTCCTATCCGTTTTAAGCCCAATCCCGGTCGCCGGCCGATCTCTGGAAACCAACGGGTCATGACAAAGGCCTCACACAAAAATGGCCCTTCGGTCACCCGGCCATCGTCGTCCTGACCTTGCAGCTTGAGCAATTCCCAGGGAATCCAGGGTTCGTCTGAAAGCACCTGCACGGTGGTTATCCTGTCACGCAACGCCCACAAGAGTACACGTAAGTTTTCCGGCAAGAGATCCTTGAACAACCTGGCTCCCTTGAGAGCCATCTTTCTCTGACTCTCGCCGGCCTCGATAGGTAATCCTTCAATGTCCTCAAAAAAGTCCTTAAAGTATTGCAATGGTTCCAGGCGCAACCTGACCGGGCCGAAAGACTTCAGGTTGAGATTTAGCTGCGGATCCACAGCCCAGAGACGAAAGATGATTTCCGGCGGTCTGCCCTGGCTTGTGTTTTCGAAGATAATTAAGGTTAGATCAGGCTGGACCAGGGAGAGCGGGGCCAATCGTTGATCCACGCTGCTGCGCTGTTCAGCCGCCGGCTGGTCTGCGGCGATGACAGTAGGGGCCAGGGTGATGGACCCCAGGGATTGTCCCGCCTGGAAACAGAAAACGCGAATTCGACCGGGACCTAGGCCGGTGGCCCGCAGCTTGAACTGGATGGGGAGCGTTTCCTCCTCCTCGGTGACCGTCAGTTGACTTTCGCCGGGGCCTTCCAGGGCAAACCCTTGCCGGACCTGCACCACAATGTCCAGTTGTGAACCTAAAGGTACAGCCATAGGCAAACCAGATTGATCGCGCATTTGCTGCGTGAGCCAGACTAGGAGCGAGACCGTCTGCCCCAGGGAAACATACTCAGGGAAATCCGCCTGGAGTAAGCGGGTAACCGGCCCGGTCTCAATCGTCACACTTTCAGCGTCGCTTCGTCTTCTATCACTAACAGTCGGCGGTTGCGTCACGTCGTAGATGCCGATCACACGATCGCCATCCGTAACCACGCAACGTGGTGGAGCGGCTTCGGCATCCGCGTAGGCATCCACATCAGGCGTGGCGGCTTCTGCTTGCAGTTGCAGCGCATCCACAAGGGTTTGCTCGCCGTCAGCCTGGGCCAGCACGTCGAGAAACTCCTGGGCGGCGTAAAGGTAGTAGTAGGCACTACCCTCACCCCAATGGCGCACAACGACGCTAGCTGGCTTCAAACGGTACACTGCCCCAATAGCTTCAGTAGCCATCTGGTCAGCATGGAATAGAGAGAAATCATCATTCGCGATTTGATGCAGGTAAATCATTGAGTGTCCTCCTCTACGTATTTATACAAGACTGTCAGAAATGAATTCCCCAGATTAGGAGACTGAGCTCCCTTGCCTCTACACTCCATTCATCGTGAACGCCGCCCAGTAGTAGGGATGTTCAAAAGGCCGAGTAGTTGGATTTTGTTCAACCTGGTAACGATAGCGTTTCACGAAGTCAAGTAATGCTGCATTATCTTGTGACCGCTGATAGCACTTCTCGGCATACTCCGCCGCTTCTTTGATGCTCATATCGCGTACCCACAATTGTGCCTCGCGCAACGCCGCTGCCAACCCCATTTTACCCTTCAGATGATTACAATAGAATCGCTCCATCAACAGCGCGGTCGAGAGGTCCGCCACCGCCCACAGCGTACTGACCACACCCGGCGCGCCAGCTTGCAAGAAGCCGGCAGGCAGGCCGATGTACTCGTCGGGGGATTGAGAGATATCGGTCAGGCCGGTCTCACAGGCGGATAGGGTAACCAGCCGGGCAGTAGCGAGGTCCAGCTTGGAGATAATATCAGCCAGGGTCAGGGGATCACCGTTGTTGCTCCCTGCCAGCAGCAGCCCGGAGCGCATCGCCTCTTGCCAGTCGTAAAAGCCGTGGCAGGAGAAATGCAAATAGGTGTGCTTTGGTGTTGCTTGGATCAGCGTCTCTCGCGTGGCCTTCTTCTCGACCAGGGTTTGCGCCGCCGGATCAAACAAGGCAGCGACAGCCTCACCTTCGAAGGGGGTAAAGATTAGGTCGCCAGTCGGGTTGACCACAGCCAAGAGCGAGGTTCGATGGCGGCGTTGATCTTGGAGACGACGGTGGCTGACGCTGAGGGCGTAGCCGCTAGGGGCGTAGGTGACTGTGTAGTCGTGCAAAAAAGTGCGTTGCTTCCCATCGACCTCACGCCAGGCAGCATGCACAGGCAACAGACCCAGCCCGCCTTGAGGCATTAACAAGACGGGTGCGTCTTGAGCCAAACCCAACGCCACCAGCCTGTCGTACACCGGTCCCATCAGCGCGTCCCACAGTTGGCCGGTGAAGGTTTCGATGGCTAACTGCCACGCCTCAAATGTCGCCCTCGTTTTGCTGTTACGGAAGACCTGGTAAGCCCGTAACCAACCCGGCTTGTCCTCGCTGCCGACGAGCAAGGCGTTCAGGTCGCCATCGGTGAAATCATCCAACGGAATAACATTCTCTGCCTCAACCGTTGTGGCTCCATGCCGCAACACAAAGACCGCGCTGCCCTGCGAGGTAACCAGCGGCGCGACCAGCGCTCCGCCAGGGGGGATCAGGGCCAGGATGCCGGTCAGGTCAAGGCCGGTGGGCATGAAGTTGGGCTCCTCGGCCCGAATGGCCGCAATCAGGTGGTTGAGATCAGCTCGAGCCTGGCGCAGAGCTTCGGCCAGTTCTCGATCATCTCGACGGGCCGGGGTGTCAGGTGGCAACCGCACCTCCGCGTCCAGGAGACGGATCGTTTCCCGCGCCGCCTGCACAGCCTGCTGCTTTTCATCAGGCAGAATTGACAGTTCAACGTCGCTGAGAGCCATAGCCTCATTCAGTATATGGGTTTTGCCCGCTTCCAGAGTTAACAGGGCAATCGCTGCTCTTCCCTGTTGAATTTGGCAATAGGCCGCGTTGGCGTACAGCCTGCTGGTTTCAGCAACCTCGGCTCGTCGCCCTGTCTCGGTATAAGCTGCCTCCAATAAAAGCTGTCCTGCTTCAATAGCAGTTTCATAAGCCCGTACCGCCTCAACCCAATGCTGCTTACTAAAATATAGGTGACCTAGATTACTTTGAGTATGACGATAATCGGCCGGGACCTCGAGACTTCTCACCTCAAGGGCTTGCTGATAGTAGTCGACGGCTTGCTTAAAGTTCTTGGCCGGATCACCTCGAACACGCTGTGCATAGGCCAAGGCCATATTGTGCATAATTCCTGCCCATATAGCCGGCATTGCCTCGCGGGTCAGAATTTCCAAAGCTTGTTGACTGTAGTTGATAGCTTGCTCAATATTGTCTGACCGTTCGCTCCGGATGCGGTCTATATAGGCGTTTGCCAAATTCATCATAATTCTGGCCCATTCAACCGGCATTGTCTCACGGGAAACTATCCGCCGAGCAGACTGGTAGCAATCAATAGCTTGTTCTATGTTCTCGGCTCGGTCGCCTCGGATACGATTCTCATAGGCAAGTGCAAGATTCATCATAGTTCTGGCCCATTGAATCGGCGTTGTTTCACGATCAACCACCTCCAAGGCCCGTTCGTAGTGTTCAATGGCTATTTCAATATTCTTCGCCCGGTCGTCCTGGATACGGACTTCATAGGCGTTTGCTAAATTCACGACCGTGTTGGCCCATTCGACTGGCATGGCCTCGTGGGTTCTCACTTCAAGCACCTGATTATAGTAGTCAATTGCTATTTCAATATTCTCCGCCCGTTCGCCCAGGATGCGGTCTATATAGGCGCTTGCCAAATTCATCATTGTTGTGGCCCAATCGATGGGCATAGATTCACGACTTCTCACCTCAAGGGCTTGTCGATAGTAATCGATGGCTCGATCAAGGTTTTTCGCCCGATCACCTTGGATACGGTTTGCATAGGCGGTTGCCAAGCTGTCTACCGTCATAGCCCAGTCATCCGGCATAACTTCGCGGGTAATAACTTCTAATGCCTTTTGATAGTGAGCTATGGCCTGCTCGAAATTCCTTGCTCTATCATCACGTAAATTTTCCTGATAGCTGTTGCCTAACTCAGTTTGAATAACTGCCCAGAGTAGATCATTTTGGTCACGCGATACTAGCTCGAGAGCTCGATGGCACAATTCGATCCGTTTAGGGATATTATCCGGATGGGCTGGCTGAGAAAGCTCGAGGAGTATGAACCTCAATTCGGCAGATAGGTCCATACTAAAATCTGGCCTGCCTAAACGGGCAGCAGGCGCTGCTTCAAAGCTTTCACCCGAGTAATTTGACGCGGGTTGTTGATTTCGGAGCAGGTGTGTATATTCTGTGTAGATGTCGCCTAACTCCTGCTTTATTTGTGACCATTCGGTAGGCATCGTCTTTTCAGTTATAATCTCTAAAGATTGCTCATAGTAGAGGATAGCTTGCTTCAAATTGGCCGCACCTTCACCTTGAATCCGGTGTCTGTAAGCGGTTCCTAAACCCCACATAGTTTTCGCCCATTCTCTAGGCATCCTGGTTCGTGTCCTCACCTCTAAAGCTTCCTGAAGGTGTCCAATCGCCTGTTCTATGTTCTCCGCTCGATCTTCCCGAATACGTTTTACGTAAGCGCCCGCCAAATTATGCTTGGTATCAGCCCACCTGACGGGCATAGCTGCCCGAGTTCGTACTTCCAAAGCCTGTTTGTAATAGACGATGGCTTGCTCCAAGTTTTTCGCTCGATCTCCCTGAATGCGATCTGCATATGCCACGGCCATATTATTCATTACTTCTGCCCACCCCTCAGGCATTGTCTCACGCGTTATTACCTTTAAAGCTTCTTTGTAATGGTTAATCGCCTGCTCTAAGTTCTCAGATGGGTCTCCATGTGGATTTTTGAAGAAGCTAACTCCCAATGTACTCTGTAATGTTGCCCAAACTTCGGGGTTCTTTTCCGGCATTATGCTCTTGAGGGCTTGCTGGCACAATTTAATGCGCTTTGGCATATCGTTCGGATCGGTGAGTTGCGTGATTTCAGCGATTAGGGCTTGCAGGTTAGATGGATGTTCAGTAATGCGATCGATAGGAATATTTTGACCTGCTTTTGATGAATTATTTTGGTCTATATGAAGGACTTCCTTGGAGCTGCCCGCAGAGGCTTCTTGCACCCATAGCAACCACGTGACGCTGAAGACTGCCAGCAATCCTAAAGCCATTGGCGTCAAGGCTTGGAGCAACAAATATCCTACCCCCGCTAATTCTCCCGCAGCAACGAGAGCCAGGAATAATGCACTTCCATTCCTGTAACGTGGAGACGTAGGGCTACTGTAATCACGGCCAGCAACATACAGCCACCACAGAGCAAAAAGCCATAACACCCAAACAAATACTGATAAATTACTCATTGCGTTGCCTATTCCTAAAGGTAACCAAACCAACCTGACTTCTACTTAACTTTTGGTGCTAGTTGAAAAAAGGTCATGAGATGACCTAAACTATCTCTGATGTTCGCCAAAACATTAAGAGAAGGAAATCCATCTCATGACTACCCTTGATTATTTTATCAAAGAATTATTTCTACCGAGTAGATGATCGCCTCGGCCACCTACCAAGGTCTTGAAGGTGGACAGGCTAACCACTTTCGGTTTCTGCAACAAGCAAGGCGATTGTAAACACCACCCAGAGAGAAGCTATGTCACCCAAAGATGTACCGACAAGTTGCTCCCTATTGAAACATTCTGTGAGCAACTTGTACAGTTATGATCCATCCGAATGCGATTCCTATGCAGAAAGCCATTATTTGTAGCCATCAAGATGATGTTAGATTTCTCACTTCACATAAATAAGATATACTTGGAGGTATGACCAAAAAACACACCTATTTCCGACCCACCACCGCCCAACAACGTCGCCTTTTGTTTGAGACCTGGGAAACAACGGGTGACGTTGAAATAGCTTGCCAGCAGGCCCATGTTTGTCTGGCCACCTTTTATTATTGGAAACCCCGGTTTGAGAGCGGGGGCTATGCCGCCTTGGAAAAACCAGCCAGCCACGCGCCCAAATCACCGCACCAGACCTGCGAACGGATTGAACAGCAAGTCATTGCGCTGCGCCAAGCCCACCCGACCTGGGGCAAAGAGCGGATCGCGGACGAGTTGGCCAAAGCCAATAACTGGCAACGGGTGATTAGCCCCAACACGGTCAGACGGATTTTGATCACGGCGGGTCACTGGTCCCAGCCGCCGGCCTCACGCCCAAAAAAAGTTGGGTAGAACCAGTCGTTCGCACGGCGGAGACCCCCGGTCAGACGGTGAATGTGGACCTGTGTTTTGTGCCCGTCAGTCACGAAATCGAAGTCAAACTGCCGGCGGTCAGCGGCTCATCCGGTCGCTTGGTGGTGGAAAGAACGTCTGAAAAAGCTGAACCTGACTATCCCGGTCGGGTCTTCGCTGAACCCGACCGAGACTATGCGGATGTCATGGCCGAATTCGTGGCGACTTCCTTGACGACATCCGCAAAAACTGAGGTTGAACCGCCGGATAATCTCAAGGCCCAAAAACAAGCCTTACGTCAGGAACACCAGCAGTTACGGGATACCCGTCGGCAACTGCGGCAGCAACGCCACCAAGAAGATGCCGCCTGGAAACAACTCAAACAAGCCCATCGGCAGCAACGCCACCCCGCCTGGAAAACGCTCCGGCAACAACGGCGTGAGGCTTTGCACCAACGGGAGCAAGAAGATGAGCAGTGGCGGCAAAAGCGGCTGGAGCTGCGCCGGCGAGCTTCGCAGTTCCCTCTGGTCATCGCCTGGCTGGCCGTTTTGGTCATTGTGGATAATTGCAGTCGGCAATGTCTCGGTTTACCGCTGTTTGTCGCTGGCTCCAGCGTCACTGCCGATATGGTCGTCGCTGCTTTGGCCGAACTGTTACCGCCTGATTGTAACTGCTCAGACATAAGCTTATGTTGAGTTACATCTCTGAAGGTTAACTTGTCAAAATCATCAAAGCCAGCCAGAATAAAGGGATGAAGTCACTGCCACTACCGCGCGAAGAAGAAATCCGCAGCGCGGTTCGTCAAGGTGAAGCGGCGACGGTTTCGCTGGTGAGCCACTTGCTTGAAGTAATTGGCCTGCTGGCGGCTCGGGTGCAGGAGTTGGAAGACCAACTGGCTAAAAACAGTGGCAATTCGGGTAAGCCACCCTCCAGTGATGGGTTAAAAAAGGGACCTCAGCCGCGGAGTTTGCGACAGCGCAGTGGCAAAAAGAGCGGCGCGCAAGCGGGTCATGCAGGGCATCGCCTGGAAATGGTAGTTCAGCCCGATCAGGTGGAAGTGCATCGGGTCCAGCAATGTGGACATTGTCAGCTGGCTCTGGCTGACCAGCCGGCCGAAGGAGTGGCCCAACGCCAGGTTTTTGAGTTGCCCCCGTTGCGACTGGTGGTGACCGAACACCGGGTCGAAATCAAGGGATGTCCCCATTGTGGGACAACGACGCAGGCTCAGTTTCCCGAGGGGGTGACGCAACAGACCCAGTATGGGCCGGGCTTCAAAGCGTTGTTAGCCTATCTGAACCAGCAGCAATTCATTCCCCTGGAACGGGTGAGCGAGTTTTGTGCGGAAGTCTTCCAGCAAGTGGTGGGGGAGGGTACGATTGTCTCGGCCACGGAGCAAGTCGCCCGCCAGGTGGAACCGGTCAATGAGCAGGTCCGGCAGCACTTGATCGAGACGGACGAGACAGTTCATTTCGATGAAAGCGGGCTGCGGGTGGCCCAAAAGCTGCACTGGGTGCATTCGGCCAGTACGGCCCGGGTCACGCTTTATCATCTGGACCCCAAACGGGGGCAAGTAGGGATCGACCGGGCCGGGATTTTGCCTCATCGCCCTGGCCCTAGTATGCACGACGATTGGCCCGCTTACTATGGTTACACCGAGGCTCGCCATGCCGCCTGCAACAGTCACCACTTGCGGGAATTGCTCTTCCTGGCAGAACGTTACCCTCAGCCCTGGGAAACGGCCATGATCAAGCTGTTGCTGGAGATGAAAGAAGCCGTCGCCACGGCTAAAGCCCAGGGACTAACCCAATTGCCCCCCACCTCCCTCACCGCCTTTGAACGCCGTTATGAGAACTTGATTGAGCAAGGCTTACGCCTCAACCCAGTGCCCGAAAAGCCGCCAGGGAAACGAGGCAAAGTGAAACAACCTCCGCCCAAGAATTTGCTGGACCGCTTGAAAACCCATCAGCGGGCCGTGCTGGCCTTTATGTACGATTTTAAGGTGCCGTTTGACAACAATCAGGCCGAACGGGATATTCGCATGGTCAAGCTCAAGCAGAAAATCTCTGGTTGTTTCCGCTCGCAAGAGGGAGCTAAGGTCTTCTGCCTCATCCGTGGTTATTTATCAACCGCTCGGAAGAACGGTGTGGGTGCTTTGGAAGCGTTAAGATTGGCTCTGACCGGTTCACCCTTCGTCCCTGATTTCTTTCCTGTTGCTACGCAGAAAGTCTGAGCAGTTACGCCTGATTTACAGTTTTTGATTTCAGATCGGGGGGTGCATTTCACAGCCAAAGTTTTTCAAGAGTTGGCTGACACCCACCAATTTATTCACGTTTTGATTGCCCGCCACCGCCCCCAATCCAACGGCATTGCCGAACGATTGGTGCGTACCCTTAAAGAGTGGCTTAAAGATAAGACCTGGTCTGATGACCAGCAACTAGCTGAACTGTTAGTGGAGTTCCTGACTTACTACAATGACCGCCCTCACCAAAGCCTTGACGGTCTCTCCCCTAACGAGTTTGCCAGGCGGGTTTCTCGAACATCATCTTGATGATTACACAGAAAGCCATTATTATTTGGGATCTATGTATTGTTGAGGGATTTGATGACTTCATGTATACAGCGAAACTAATTACAAAAATCACCATAGCAATGGCTACCATGAATCCGGCTCCGGTAAAGCCTATTCCTATTTCAAAAACTGTAGATAATGTGAGTAACACGCCACAAATCAACCCTAAAACGAATGACACCACATAGGAAGCAATGGGCATTTCACGTTCCTCCTCTGCCGGTAAATAGTAGCATGGCTGTCCTCAACTGGTTAGCCCTGTTACACACCCACAAATGCTCCACAAATAAACCCTAAAGCAAGGGCACTTTGGATCAGTTTTTTGTTTTGCTTATTCCAGACAAAGCTCAAGCCCAGCTTCGAGTAAATCCTCTGTACGCATCTCCATACCGGGTTTAAAACCCACAAAGAAGCGATTCAATCCTGGAAAACCAGCCCAACTTGTGGCTGCATGTACTAGTGCTGTTTCTCCTGCTGCCATCATTTGAATCATAGCGACTCGAATACCTTGGGGCGTTCGAGCCTCGTATGCTATAGCACCGCATGGCACTTTGATCCGTGAGGGAGTCCAGGATTTCTTCACGTGGACGTCTGTAAATCCATCTGGGACCAAAAACGGCCAATTACCCGCTTCAGGAACCGCGCCCTTTAACGTGTATATCGAAAGCCTGGATTGGTTTTCATACTTTGAATCTAACTCAATAATGAGCGCATCAGAGACGTACTTGTTTATCTCTTTAGGCACTTTCCCGGTTTTGACCTGAAGAATCGTGTAATATTCGGCTATCACGGTGCCGACTGTAGGATTACATGACATGTTGACCCTCCTTTGTCTAAACTCGAATA
Organism: Anaerolineae bacterium; assembly: GCA_023382535.1. The sequence continues at coordinate 85,685 of JAHDWA010000026.1, forward strand.
TTGGTCATTTGGTCACAATTTCATCAGGCTCTGCGATCCCGGACAACGTAAAAGCAGCCCAGTAGTAAGGCTGAGCAAAGGGGCAGGTGGTAGGCTCATTCCCAGCCAGATAATCGTAGTGTTTCTTGAACTTCAGCAATTCCTTTGCGTCTTTTGTTCTTTTAGATTGGCGGTAGCATTGATCAGCGTACCGGGCCACTTCCTTCACCGGCAGATCTCGGAGCCACAACTGCGCCTCACGCAAGGCCGCCGCCAAATCCATTTTACCATCCAGATGATTACGGTAGAAGCGCTCCATCAACAGCGCGGTAGAGAGGTCCGCCACGGCCCACAAGGTGCTCAGCACCGTCGGCGCGCCCGCCTGCAAGAACCCGGCCGGCAAGCCGATGTACTCGTCGGGGGATTGAGAGATATCGGTCATCCCTGTTTCACACGCCGAGAGGGTTACTAACCGAGCCGAGCTCAGGTCCAGCTTGGCAATGATTTCAGACAAGGTCAACCTGGTCTTGTTGGCCAAAACCAGCCCAGATTGCATGGCATCCGACCAGCGATAATAACCGTGACCAGAGAAGTGAAAATAGGTCTGCCCTCGCGCGGCTTGGACTACAACTTCCGGGGTGGCCTCAGCTTCGACCAACTGCACCGCCGAGCCAAACAACCTGGCCACGGCCTCGCCCTCGGCCGGGGTAAAGAGCAAATCGCCCGTGGGGTTAATCACGGCCAATAACTTACGCCCGTGGCGGTCTTCATCTTCCCTCAGGCGTCGGCGGCCGACGCTGAGGGCGTAGGCGCTGGGCGCATAGGAGACGGTATAGTCGTCGAGGAAGTAGCTCCGCCCCCCCTCGGTCCCCCCCCTTGGGGGGGGAGTTTGGCCGGTCACTTCCCGCCAGGCGGCGTGTAAGGGCAGGAGGCCCAATCCTCCCTGCGGCATCAGCAGCACCGGCGCACCCTGAGCCAAACCCAACGCTGTCAGGTTCTCGTGAACTGGCCCCATCAGCTCGTCCCATAGCCGGCCGGTGAATGTCTCGATGGTGGTTTGCCACTGTCGCATATCTCTGGTGTATAGCCATAACCAGCCGGGCTTGTCCGCGCTGCCGACGAGCAGAGCGTTCAGGTCGTCATCGGTGAAGTCATCCAAGCGGATGACGTGCTCTGCCTTAACCGTTGTGGTTCCATGGGGCAGCACAAAGACCGCGCTGCCTTGCGAGGTAACCAGCGGCGCGACAAGGGCTCCGCCAGCAGGGATCAAGGCCAGGATGCCGGGCAGGTCGAGGCCGGTGGGCATGAAGTTTGGCTCCTCGGCCCGGATGGTCTCGATCAGGTGGTTGAGGTCAGCCCGGGCCTGGCCCAGGGCCTCGGCCAGCTCGCGGTCATCTCGGCGGGCCGGAGTGTCAGGCGGCAACCGCATCTCCGCCTCCAGCAGACGAACCCTTTCCCGTGCTGCCTGCACAGCTTGCTGCTGAGTTTCCGAGAGCATCGCCAGGTCAGCCTCAGCCAAAGCTAGGGCTTCGGCCAGCAGGCGAGTTTTGCCCTGCTCCAGTTGGTGGAGGGCCTGGCCCGGCTGGTCCAGTTGGAGCAGGCAGTAGGCAGCCCGGGCGTACAGGCGCGAGGTCTCACCCACCTCAGCCTGGCGACCCGCCCCCGTATAGGCTGCTGCCAGCAGGGTTTGGCCGGCCTCAATGGCCCTGGCGTAGGCTGCCTGAGCGGCGGCCCAGTTGTGCTCATTATAATGTAGATGGCCCAGGTTTCGTTGCGTTTGTTGGTAATTAGCCGGAAATCGTTCCAGCGTCCTGACGGTCAGGGCTTGCTGGAAGTGGACAAGGGCCTGCTCGATATTCTCCGCCCGCTCCCCTTTGATCCGGTCTGAGTAAGCGAGCGCCAGGTTGTACTGGGTCCCCGCCCAATCTTCGGGGAAGGCCTGGCAGGTATAAACCTTAAGCGCCTGCTGGCAGTGGAAGATGGCCTGCTCCAGGTTGGCCGCCCGCTCCCCTTTAATCCGGCCACGATAAGCGAGCGCCAGGTTGTTTTGGGTTCCGGCCCAATCTTCAGGGAAGGCCTGGCGGGTATAAACCTTAAGCGCCTGCTGGTAGTGTTCAATGGCCCGCTCCAGGTTCTCCGCCCGTTCCCCTTTGATCCGGTCTGAGTAGGCGGCCGCAAGATTATGCTGGGTCATCGCCCACCGTTCCGGAAAGGCCTGCCGGGTAAAAACCTGCAGGGCCTGCTGGCAGTGTTCAATGGCCCGCTCCAGGTTCTCCGTCCGCTCCCCGACTATGCGCTCTGAAAAAGCGTTTGCCAGGTTGTTTTGGGTTCCGGCCCAATCTTCAGGGAAGGCCTGGCGGGTATAAACCTTAAGCGCCTGCTGGTAGTGTTCAATGGCCCGCTCCAGGTTCTCCGCCCGTTCCCCTTTGATCCGGTCTGAGTAGGCGGCCGCCAGAGTGTCCTGGGTGGCTGCCCACTGTTGGGGAAAGACCTGGCGGGTGCTCACCTCCAAGGCCTGCTGGCAGTGGACAAGGGCCTGCTCCAGGTTCTCGGCCCGCTCCCCTTTAATCCGGTTACGATAAGCCTGCGCCAGATTGTTCTGGGTGGCCGCCCAATCCTCGGGGAAGGCCTCTCGAGTACGAACCTCCAGGGCCTGCTGGTAGTGGTGGATCGCCGCCTCGATATTCTCGGCCCGCTCCCCTTTGATCCGGCGCCCGTAGGCAGTCGCTAGGTTGTTCTGGGTGGCCGCCCAATCTTCGGGGAAGGCCTCTCGAGTACGAACCTCCAACACCTGCTGGAAGCGGAAGATGGCCCGCTCCAGGTTCTCCGCCCGCTCACCTTTAATCCGGTTACTATAATCTTCCGCTAGATTGAACTGGATTGTGACCCACTGTTCAGTGAAGGCCTCGCGGGTATAAACCTTAAGCGCCTGCTGGCAGTGTTCAATGGCCCGCTCCAGGTTCTCCGCTCGCTCCCCGACTATGCGCTCTGAAAAAGCGTTTGCCAGGTTGTTTTGGGTTCCGGCCCAATCTTCAGGGAAGGCCTGGCGGGTATAAACCTTAAGCGCTTGTTGGCAGTGGAAGATGACCTGCTCCAAGTTCTCGGCCCGCTCCCCTTTGATCCGATTAAGATAAGCGAGCGCCAGACTGTTCTGGGTCATTGCCCAAGCTTCAGGGAAGGTCTGGCGGGTATAAACCTTAAGCGCTTGCTGGTAGTATTCAACGGCCCGCTCCAAGTTTTCCGCCCGCTCCCCTTTGATCCGGTCACGATAAGCGAGTGCCAGATTGTTCTGGGTAGCCGCCCAATCCTCGGGGAAGGCCTGCCGAGTACGAACCTCCAGGGCCTGCTGGTAGTGGTTGATCGCCGCCTCGATATTCTTGGCCCGCTCTCCTTTGATCCGGTCAGCATAAGTGGCTGCTAGACTGTTCTGGGTCCTCGCCCAAGCTTCAGGGAAGGCCTGCCGAGTATGAACCTCCAGGGCCTGCTGGAGGTGGCGAATAGCCACTTCGAGATTCTCGGCCCGCTCCCCTTTGATCCGGTCACGATAAGCGAGTGCCAGATTGTTCTGGGTAGCCGCCCAATCCTCGGGGAAGGCCTGCCGAGTACGAACCTCCAGGGCCTGCTGACAGTGGCGGATAGCCGCCTCTAGGTTCTCTGCCCGCTCTCCTTTGACTCGATTAAGATAGGCGTACGCCAGATTGTTCTGGGTAGCCGCCCAAGCTTCAGGGAAGGACTGCCGAGTACGAACCTCCAGGGCCTGCTGACAGTGGCGGATAGCCGCCTCTAGGTTCTCTGCCCGCTCTCCTTTGATCCGGTCAGCATAAGTGGCCGCCAGATTGTTCTGGGTCCTCGCCCAAGCTTCAGGGAAGGACTGCTTGGTCGTCACCTCCAAGGCCTGCTTGAAAGCGGTGATTGCCTGTTCCAGATTATTGGCTCGGTCACCCCAGATGCGGTAAATGTAAGCAGCTGCTAGAACATTCATTGTTTGGGCCCACTCGACCGGCATATCCCCGCGAGTTCTGACCTGGAGTGCCTGCTCGCAAGCGGTAATGGCCTGTTCCAGATTGTCCCTCCGCTCCCCTCGGATGCGGCGTTGATAGGCTATTGCCAGATCGTTTATAGTTTCAGCCCATTCGACTGGCATGGCCTGACGAGTTCTGACCTGGAGTGCCTGCTGGTAAGCATCAATGGCCTGCTCGAGATTGGCGGCCCGATCATCCAGCGGGCTCTCTGCTAGGCTATTGCCCAGTGTTGCTTGCAGTATCGCCCATAACTTCGGCTGCTCATCGCGGTCAATCAGCGCCAGTGCCGTTCGGCACGCTTCCACCCGGCGTCGTAAGTTACGCGGGTCCAAGTTCTGCATTTCTTCGGACCAGATTTCTTGTACTAAGGCTCCTAGCTCACCCATGTCGTTCGGGTTCAAGCGCTGCATTTCCTCTAGCAAGTCGCTTTGCTCGACAGAGACATGGTTAGCGGGATAATCGGCGAAGACAGTCTCAATCCCCTCGCGGCGGCAGCGGGCCAGCAAGGCGCGGCGCTCCTCAAGTAAGCGGCTTGCATTTGCATCATCCCTATACCGCTCGAGCGAGGTGGCGAAGATTTGGTCGGCAGCCTTGGTCAGTAGTTCGTCGCGCCGGACCTCAATGATTTGTTTGCACTCTGCCCATGATTGAGCATTGACAAAGGCTTGTACGGCCTCGGTGATCTGATCCGCGTTGTCGGGCACTGCTCGGGGACGCAGATAGTCAGCGAAAGCAGCGCCAATTCCCTCGTGGCGGCAGCGGGCCAAAAGGGCCTGGTGCTCCTGAAAGATGTGAGTTGCATTTGCATCACCCTTGGCTAGCTCAAGCAAGAAATCGAAGGCTCGGTCGGCAGTGTCGCTCAAAAGCTGGTCACGCTGGGCTTCGACGATCTGTTTACGCTCGGCCCACGTCTGCGCGGCGACAAAGGCCTGTACGGCTTCGCTGACCTGCTGCAGGTTGTCGGGCATTGCTGGGGGACGCAGATGATCAGCGAAAACAGCCTCAATTCCCTCACGGCGGCAGCGGGCCAAAAAGGCCTGCTGCTCCTGAAGGAGGCGAGTTGCGTTTGCATCGCCCTTGACTTCCTCGAGTTCGAGTAGGTTAGCAAAGATCTGATCGGCGGCATCGCTTAGCAACTCGTTACGGTGGGCCTCAACGATTTGTTTGCGCTCAGCCCACGTCTGTGCGAAGCCAAAGGCACGCACGGCTTCGGTGATCTGCTGTGGATTTTTGGGCACTACTTGAGGACGCAGATAGTCAGCGAAAGCAGCCTCAATTCCCTCACGGCGGCAGTGGGCCAGTAACGCCTGATGCCTTTGTAGGGACCAAACTGCGTTTGCGTCGTCTTTGTTTAGCTCAAGTGCGGAAGCGAAGAACCGGTCGGCAGTGTCGCTCAAAAGCTGTTCACGGTGGGTTTCGACGATCTGTTTGCGCTCGGCCCACGTCTGCGCGGTGACAAAGGCTTGTACGGCCTCGATGACTTGTTGCAGGTTGCCAGGCATTGCTGAGGGACGCAGATGGTCAGCGAAGGCCGCCTCAATTCCCTCGCGGCGGCAGCGAGCCAGCAGCGCTCGGTGCTCCTGTAAGACGCGGGTTACCCTTGCATCGTCCTCGGCTTGCTCAAGTAGAGTGGCAAAGACACGGTCGGCAGCGTCAGTCAATAGTTTGTCACGGCGGGTCTTGACGATTTGTTTGCTTTCAGTCCACGACTCGGCGTCGACAAAGGCCAGCACGGCCTCGACAATTTGTCCCCGCGACGGTTCTTTTTGGCCTCCAAGTAGGCGTTTAAAGAATGACATGCTCATTCCTCCGGCAGATTGCACGCAAGTGTATGGTTCGCTCGGTAAATCTACAACAGTCCTTGCTTAGCAGGTATCTTGCCTTAGCGAACAGACCAAATCCGCTGCTCTGGGACAGAATTCATTCCAGGCCGGCTCACTCAGATGATCCTTGAGCGCCTCGGCTTCGCTCTCCAGGAGCGTAAGCATGGTGGTCGCACTCAGCATAACTCTTTCCTCTTTTCCTTCGTCAATTGGTCACAATTTCATCAGGCTCCTCTGCGACACCGGACAGCGTAAAGGCAGCCCAGTAGTAGGGCTGAACAAAGGGGCAGGTGGTAGGCTCATTCTCAGCCAGGTAATCGTAGTGTTGTTTGAACCTCAGCAACGTTGCTTCGCCTTTTGTCCCTTTAGACTGGCGGTAGCACTGGTCAGCGTACTCGGCCACTTCCTTCACCGGCAGATCTCGGAGCCACAACTGCGCCTCACGCAAGGCCGCCGCCAAATCCATTTTACCATCCAGATGATTACGGTAGAAGCGCTCCATCAACAGCGCGGTAGAGAGGTCCGCCACGGCCCACAAGGTGCTCAGCACCGTCGGCGCGCCCGCCTGCAAGAACCCGGCCGGCAAGCCGATGTACTCGTCGGGGGATTGAGAGATATCGGTCATCCCTGTTTCACACGCCGAGAGGGTTACTAACCGAGCCGAGCTCAGGTCCAGCTTGGCAATGATTTCAGACAAGGTCAACCTGGTCTTGTTGGCCAAAACCAGTCCGGACTGCATGACATCGGACCAGTTATAAAAACCATGACCGGAGAAGTGAAAATAGGTCTGTCCCGGCGCGGCGTGTTCCACCGCCTCCGGGGTGGCCTCAGCTTCGACCAACGTCTGCGCCTCCGGGCCGAACAACCTGGTCACCGCCTCGCCCTCGGCTGGGGTAAAGGGCAAATCACCGGTGGGGTTAATCACGGCCAATAACTTACGCCCGTAGCGGTCTTCATCTTCCCTTAGGCGACGCTGGCCGACGCTGAGGGCGTAGGCGCTGGGCGCATAGGAAACGGTATAGTCGTCAAGGAAGGCCCGCTTTTCTCCATCAACTTCCCGCCAGGCGGCGTGTAAGGGCAGGAGGCCCAATCCTCCCTGCGGCATCAGCAGCACCGGCGCACCCTGAGCCAGACCCAGATCCGTTAATTTCTGGTGAACTGGTTCCATCAGCACGTCCCATAGCCGACCGGTGAATGACTCGATGGTGGTTTGCCACCGTTGCATATCTCTGGTGTATGTCCATAACCAGCCTAGCTTGTCCTCGCTGCCGACGAGCAGAGCGTTCAGGTCGTCATCGGTGAAGTCATCCAACCGGATGACGTGCTCTGCCTCAATCGTTGTGGCTCCATGTGGTAGCACAAAGACCGCGCTGCCCTGCGAGGTAACCAGTGGCGCGACCAGCGCCCCGCCAGCGGGGATCAGGGCCAGGATACCGGCCAGGTCGAGGCCGGTGGGCATGAAGTCGGGCTGCTCGGTCCGGATGGCCGCGATGAGATGGTTAAGTTTGACGCGGGTCTGGCCCAAGGCCTCGGCCAGATCGCGGTCAGGGTGCCGGGCCGGGGTGTCAGGCGGCAACAGCATCTCCGCCTCCAGGAGACGAACCGTTTCTCGCGCCGCCTGCACATCCCGCTGCTGAGTTTCCGGGAGTATCGCCAGGTCAGCTTCAGCCAGAGCCAGGGCTTCAGCCAGCAGGCGAGTTTTGCCCTGCTCCAGTTGGTGGAGGGCTTGGCCTGGCCGGTCCAATTGGAACAGGCAGTAGGCAGCCCAGGCGTACAGGCGTGAGGTCTCGCCCACCTCAGCCTGGCGGCCCACCTCCGTATAGGCTGCCGCCAGCAGGGATTGGCCGGCCTCAATGGCCCTAGCGTAGGCTGCCTGAGCGGCGGCCCAGTTGCGCTCACTAAAATGCAGGTGGCCCAGGTTTCGTTGCGTTAGTTGGTGACCAGCCGGAAATTGATCTAATGTATGAACAATAAGCGATTCTTCAAAAAGTTGGATAGCCTGTTTAATGTTTTCGGATCGGTCGCCTCGGATACGGTCTTGGTAAGCGAGCGCCAGATTATTCATTGCTTGTGCCCACCTGACTGGTATGGCCTGCCGAGTCATCACTGTCAGAGCTTGTTGAAAATGGGTAATGGCCAGTTCGACGTTCTCAGCCCGCTCACCCCGAATACGGTCTTTGTAAATAATTGCCAGATTATTCATCGTCTCAGCCCAATCGACTGGCGTATTCGGCTGAGTCCTCACTTCTAGAACTTGCTGATAGTATGTGATAGCTTGTTCAATGTTCTCAGCCCGCTCACCCCGAATACGGTCCGCGTAAGCAGCTGCCAGATTATTCATTAAGTTCGCCCATTCGTTAGGCATAGCCTGGCGGGTTATTACTGTCAGGGCTTGTTGATAGTGTTTAATAGCTTCCTCTATATTCTTAGCTCGATTACCTTGAATACGGTCTGAGTAAGCAAGTGCCAGATTCGCTGTCGTTTTTGCCCATTCAACCGGCATAGCCTGGCGGGTCATCACTTCCAGGGCTTGATGGAAGAGGTGAATGGCTTGCTCCAGGTTTTCGGCTCGACCACCTCGAATACGGTCTGAGTAAGCAAGTGCCAGATTCGTTGTTGTTTTTGCCCATTCAACCGGCATAGCCTGGCGGGTCATCACTTCCAGGGCTTGATGGAAGAGGTGAATGGCTTGCTCCAGGTTTTCGGCTCTCTCTCCCCAGACACGATCTTTAAAAGTGATTGCCATGTTCATTGTTGCCAGCGCCCAATCGTTGGGCATAGTGCGGCGTGTTATCACTGTCAGGGCTTGTTTAAAGTAAGAGATAGCTTGGTCGAGGTTCTCAGCCCGGTCACCCTGGATACGCTCTGAATAGGCATTTGCCAGATCCATCGTCGTCGTAGCCCATTCAATCGGCATTACTTGGCGACTCCGCACTGCCAGAGCTTGTTTATAGTGAGTGATGGCTTGTTCAAGGTTCTTGGCCCGATCCCCTCGGATGCGATTCGCATAAGCTCCTGCCAAGTTATGCATCGTGCGAGCCCACTCAACAGGCATGGTTTGGGCCGTTATCACGGTTAGCACTTGTTGATAGAGTAAGATGGCCTGTTCGAAGTTTTCGGCAGGATCACCTTGAATGCGATCCTTGTAGGCGGTTGCCAGGTCCATTGTGGCTTGGCCCCACTTTACCGGCATGGTCTGACGACCCCATACTTCAAGAGCTTTTTGGAAGTGGACTATGGCTTTTTCTAGATTATCGGACCGATTGTCAATAGGGTTTTGTGCATAGCAACTACCCAAAATAACATGGAGTGTGGCCCAAAGTTGGGCATTTTGGGTTCGAGGTACCAAAGGCAGTGCCCTTAGGCACAGTTCAATCCGACGAGGTATATCATTAGGATGAGTTAGTTGGTTAATTTCTCGAATCATGCCTGCCAGTGCATTTTGAGACACTACGCCGGTACCTGATTGAGGAGGAGAGTTGGGGAAGACGTCTTCAATCCCCTCCTTACGACAGCGGGCCAGCAAAGCCCGACGCTCCTTTAGCACTTGAACTACATTGGGGTCACTTCTGGCTTGCATAAGCAGGCCCATGAGAATCTGGTCGGCAAAATTGGTCAGCAGTTTGTCGGCGTGGGTTCTGATAATTCGTTGGCTCTCTTCCGGCGTCTGCGCCTTGATAAAGGCTAGCACAGCCTTGATGATTTGTTCCTGAGATGGTTCTTTTTGGCCGCCAAGTAGGCGTTTAAAAAATGACATGCTCATTCCTCCCATTGGGTTACATTCAGGTCTGCGATTGGCTTGATCAACCTTTTGCGCTCAGATATGACCAGCACGAAGAGGTTCCCGTGTAACTGCATCCGACTGGCTGGCCATCTGTCTGCCAGAAGCGACCGGTTTTATCCCCAGTGTATCGCCTTTCTGCCTGACATACCTGATAATATCTGACAGTTTTCTGATAGATTACCAACGACGAGTGATGAATCGAGACTGCCTCAACTTACTGATCGCCCGGTTCGATAAATTTATACCCCTCGCCCCGCAGGGTGATGATGTAGTGAGGCCGGCTGGGGTCTGGTTCGACCTTGGCCCGCAAGCGGGAGATCAGGGCTTGGAGCGCCTCATCGGTCACGCCGCCTGTCATTTGGCCATATTGTTGACGATAGACGTTCGCGATTAGCTCATCTTTGGTACATACGCGATCCCGGTGCTCGTAGAGATAGCCCAGCATTTCGAACTCCATCTCGGTTAGGCTCTCGACACGCCGTCCCTCGAGCTGCACTTCTCGAGTGGAACGGTTGATGATCACGCTTTTTGTGGTGGGAGGGATCTGTTGGCGGACAAAATCGGCAAACAAGGGAGAGAAAAGGGAGGGAGTAGACGGATCTGTCCTAACCAGGCCTTTGCGTTTCAGACGCTGGAGCATGTGCGGATCAACCGGCGTGCCAACTGTCAGTGCGCCCAGAGTGACCTGCTCACTCTCCGACAAGCTGTCCCACACTTTCTTGCACTCGGTTTGCACAGCCAGCTCGTTTCTGAGGGTCGGAGTTATCTCCGTCAGATCGCTACCCTGGTGGGGCTCATTCCAGATCCGGCTCATAATGGCTTTGAGCAGACCGGCGTGCCCGCCGCTGAGTTGAATCAGGCTGGCTATGTCTGCCTCGCTGAACTTGATGGACCGCCGAGAAGCCAGTTGGTGGATCATCTGCCCGGTATCCGCCTCGTTGTAAGGCCCCAGGGTGCAAACATTGCGACTGACTAGCCGGTGAAAATGGTCCACGTCCATCAAATCATCTCTCAAACGGGTCAGATCGTTGGTCACCACAATTAGGTAAGAAATCTGGCCTTCATGTGCGTCCTGGATGGCTCGCAGGCAACGAAACAGGGACTCATCAAGCGCCTGAAACACGGTATCGAATTCGTCAAAAAGCAAGACAATTTGTTGCGCTGGTTGCCGGCAAATGAGATGCACGCCTTGCTCAACGGCCCACTGGGCCGTGAGTGGGTCCCTGGAGTTTCTGACTTCCCGGTGGAGCGACGCTATCTCTTCCAGGGTATCCGTCTCTGCGCCCAACGAGCGGAGTTCACCTAGCAGGCGATTCAAAATCAGTTCATAGACCGTCCACTCAGCTTGTTTGGCCAAGCCCAACAGGTCAATAAGGACGAAGATGAAATCGGCATAATTCTGCTCCAAATAATGTTGCCGCACGTTTTCACGAAGCAGAAAACGCAAGAAGTTAGACTTACCGCTCCCCCGCAAGCCGATGAGAGAACCGGATTGTCCGGCCTTGATCCAGTCCATTACCTGGCGTGCCTCAGCCGCGCGATAAGCCAGGGTGTAATGGTCGGATGCCATAGTGCCTCCTCTCTATATATTCTTCAGCCCCTTCTTAGCGACAAAAGGCGGAAGTGAGTAACCCTTAGCGACAGTCGTCCAGCAGCGCCTCAAGGGTAGTTTTTTCAAGATAACTTTACAGTTCGTCCAACTCGTTGAAATCAGGTAGGCTCACTTTGACCTCAACTCGGCCTGGTCAGGTAGGCCAAAATAATATCTCCCGCCACATTATACTGTATGGAGTCTATAAGAACCTACTTCGAGACGGTGAGGCGGGCATTGGGGTGAGCATAGACGCTGTAGGCCAGCCAGGTGGCATCGGTCGAGTTTATCTTTTGAATGGCACGACGAGCCATTTGAGTAGCCTGACCAATCGTTTTCTCATTCCGCAGGGCCTCGTAGAAAGTGCAGGCGAACGTACAGGCCAGGGCATCATTAACTGACCAGAGCGGGCCAATGAACGCTCCGCAGCGGCAACGGTCGACCCACGCGGCGGCCCACCCCCCCAGGCGCGCCAGCGACCAGCCCTGTTGTCCCACTCGGCAGGCATTAAGAAAAACCAAGGGCCGATCTCGGCCAATCCGAGCTTGGCGCGGCCCGTGTAAATCGGTGGGCCGTAGCTTGCGACCATCGGCCAGCACAACGATGGACTCGTTAGCGTTCTCCACTGCCCAGTCTCCGTGCATGGCAAAGTGCCACAGGCCAATCGGCTCCGAAGCATCCATTAGTGCTTCCAGCGCTTCGAGGGTCGCTTCAGCTGGGCTAAGGTCTTGCAACGTGGCTTGGGATTGAACAAATTGGGCCAGGTAGTCTCGCTCTTCCTCAACGAACAGCAGGGGCTGATATCCCGGCGCCTGTTTGACCGCAAGGCAGGTCAGGGCTGGAACCTGTACCTGGCCCGCGCCACCCCGGCCACCGGCGATCCAGCGGGTTAGCTCAAATTTCAGGCACAAGTAATCGTCGTCAATCACTTGGTCCGGGTCACTGCTGTCGTACGGCTTGACCAGCTCCCAGGGGATCCAGGGTTCGTCGGAGGTGATTTGCAGAGTGTGGACCGAACCGCGAAAGCGCCGGTAAGCGGCGCGCAGTTCAGCAGGGAACAGCTCAATGTACAAATTGTGCCCGATGCCTTGCAATTTGCTCGCTGCCTGTTGCGGTGTTAAAAGTTGGTTGTCCACATCGCGCCGCTGCGCCAGATTTTCAATAGCGAGCATCAGCCTCTCCTGATACTGTTCCGGTGAGCCTTGAATGACGACGCGGCCGGCCGGCTGGAAGTGAAACGGCGCGGCGCCGTTGGCGGAATGCAACGTATAGCTGAGCACCGTCTGGCCGGCTTCAAGCTGCACACTCACCCGTAAGTCCAGATCGGGCGGCGGGGCATAAGGACCGCCGAAGTATACCCGCTCGGCCAGCACCTGGGCTTGGGTCTGAACCAGGCCCTCTTCGCTCACCTCAATTTGCAGCCGTACCGTGCCAATGATCGCCCCATTTTGCCAGAAATCTAGCGTCAGAAACTTGCGGCCGAGGCTGATGGCCTTCACCAGGAAAGCTGCCGTCTCAGTGTCCTGGTTCGGCTTGATCATCAGGCGCTGCACCGGCTCGCCGATCACCTCAAACTCATCCGGCTGGGCGTGCAGGTAGATTTCCACAAACTGCTTAAGCTGGAGCGTCAATGGCTGGGAGGCGAGGCTCTCCGGCTCAGACGCACGGGTGAGGCGGACGGCGATAGTGCCGCGTTCACCCAAGGCCAACCAACGTGGGGCGGTGATGTCGGTATAACGCGTTTCACTCGGCGGATTTACGCACCATTCCAGCCCATTGACCAGCTCGGGCATTTCTGGTATTTGGTCAATGCCTTTCATCTCAGCCCCGCGCGTTCTGCGATAAGTATCGGCAAGCTGGATTGCTTCACGCAACATTGCCGCGGCAGCCGGATACTGACGGAAGATTTGAATGATGCGAGTCGCAAGTATCGTCTGCTCTGCTGGTGTGTGTGTCGCACCCAAGTTAGCGATGATTGTCTCCAGTTTCGGGTACACTTCAAGCCAGTTTGGGTCGAACAGGCGTGGCAGTTCGTTCCATATGTTGAGCAGGGCTTGTAAGACGGTCTCGGGTTTCATACCTTACGCTCCTACAAAGATAAAAGGTGCCCAGTAATAGGGGTGGGAGAATTGGCAACCGGCTGGATCAGCAGATGCGGGCAGACCGATATCAGCCTCAATTTCCAGCTCAATTTCCGGTAAGGTTTTCGCTGACGAGTGTTGCAAAATCCCATTGAAATATGCTGCCAGTTCCTGGTTGGTAGCCTTCCGCAGCCAATGTTGCGCGCAGCGCAGTGCCTGGTGGGGCGGCAGTGGCCCTTCGTCAGTCTTCGGGTCGCCACGTAGATGATATTCGTAAAACTTGATCATCAACAACGGAGTTGACAGATCCTCGACTGGCCACAAGGTGCCAATCACACCCGGTACCCCTGCTTGCAGAAATCCAGCTGGCAGGCCCACCGCTTCGTCGGGAAGCTGATTAAAATCGGTGATGGCGGTTTGGCAAGCGGACAGCACAACCAACCGGGCGGCCTGGAAAGGCGGGCGGGCCAGCACATCGCGCAGGGTTAGCCGATCACTCCCACTCAAGATCAGGCTAGAGTCAAGCGGCTGGGCCGGGTCAAACTGGCCGTGGCAGGCGAGATGCACGTAGGTGGCGGTATCCAAGCCAGCTTCGACCGCCCGACGCGTCGCTTGGGTTTCATACAGCGCGGTCGTCTCCCCATCGAAGAGTGAAGTGATCTCCTCGACCTCTGTCCGAGCAAAGGCCAGTGGCTGTTTTCTTTCTGGCAAAGGCAAGGGGTTACCGACGGCGAAGAGGGTGGACGGACCATTAGGATATACCGATACCGCTGCCCGGCTGTGGCTAAGCGCGCGGGCAGAAGGGGCGTAGGTAACGGCATACTCGTCGAGGAAGGCACGCTCCTGGTCGTTGACTAGATAGGTTGCTGCATGCAGCGGGAGCAGAGCCAGTAGGCCGGTGGGAATTAGGACGACCGGCCAGAGCTGTTGATCTGTTGGCAGGTGGGGCTGAATGTCATCTAGGGCAGCAGCCACTGGCTGCATAATCTTTTTGCCCATAAGGGGCAACACTTCAACCAACGTTTCCCGCAAGGGTGTCACACCCTTCATCTCCAATTGCCCCGGTAGATACCCACCCACAACTACTTCGTCTTCCTGTTTCACCAGCCAGGCCTCCAGGTCATCCTCAGTTACATCGAGCCGGAGAGACCAGACGCCACCGGCGTAGACGATCAGGGCCAGTCCGCCAGCCGAGGTGACGAGCAGGTAGACCAGCGGAATAGATTGCGCTGCAGCTTGTACCTCGGCGAAGGTGGGCTCGGGGAAAAACTCAGGAACGTAGCGACGGATGCGCTCGACCACTTGTCGTAGTTGGGTGTAGTGGAATTTGAGTTGCTGAGACAGGGTCAGAAAATCACGCCGACCGTGGATGTCTTCGGGCAGCCGGGCTTTGGCTTGCAGGTCGCGAATATGCACCCGCACGGTTTCAAAAGCCTTCCGATCTTCGGGTGTGAGGCCATCGAGTGGGGCGGCATCGAGAGCCAAGGCTTCGGCCAGCGCCTGGGCGCGTCCACGCTCAATAGTCTCAACGGCGGCTTGGAACTGATCGGGGTTATGGGCTAAGGCAAAGGCTAGCCGAGAGGGTAGCCCGTATATCTCGGCGAGTTCGGCCTGCCGTGCTTCAGGAGTCGCTGCCAACTGATAAAGGGTCTCTCCGGCTTCGAGCGCAGTTCGGTAAACATCCACTGCTTCAGACCAGCGCCCCAGGAGGAATAGTAGATGACCAAAGTCGCGTGCCGTCCACCGGTGATTCGCGGGGAAGACTTGGGGAATGTAGACTTGTAATGCCTGCTGGAAGTGGTGAATGGCCTGTTGTTCGAGATCCTTCGTCTGCTCGCCAGCCTCAATGCGTTTTGCGAAAACAACTCCTAAATTATGTTGAGTCTGAGCCCAGTCTTCCGGATTAACTTTACGGGTTCTGACTTTTAGAGCTTGCTGGAGATGGAAGATAGATTTTTCAAAGTTCTCAGCTAGATTACCAACAGTGAGGTTATGGTATGTGACTCCTAGATTATTCTGAGTATTAGCCCATTCTTTTGAAAAAAGTTGTTGAGTTCTGACCTTTAAAGCTTCTTGATAGCGAAAAATGGCCTGGTTCAAATTATCTGTTCGAGTTCCAACAATACGAGCCTCGAAAGTGGTAGCCAAATTGTGCTGAACCATAGCCCATTCCTTCGGAAAGGCCTGTTGGCTATAAACCTCTAGAGCTTTCTGAAAGTGGAAGATGGATTGTTCCAGGTTATCTGCTCGTATTCCAGCAATACGCTCTCTAAACGCGTTACCCAGATTATTGTGGACTCTGGCCCACTCTTTGGCAAAAGCTTCACGGGTGTAAACCTGTAAGGCTTGTTGAAAATGAAAGATAGCTTTCTCTAAATTGTCGGCCCGTATGTCTTGAGGATTTTCAGCATAGCTGTTTCCCAGTTCATCTTGTAAATCGGCCCATCCCTTAGGATAATCACTTTTGGTGAAGAGGGTTAATGCTCGATTACCCAGTTTGATGCGTCGTGGCATATCAAATGGACTTCGGGGTGGTTGATTTAGCTTGGATATAATAAGGAACAGAAAAATCTTTCGTAGAATAAACACGTTCTCTCCCTGTACCTGTCAACCATACCTATCGGAGATGATCCTGATTTCGAAAAGTCACTCGCCCCTCACATAACTCGGTTGATCCTTTAGTCAGATAATTTCAACATCAACTACCGACAACCCCATCTTTTTAATTCCTGCAACAAGCGTTGCGTAGTCTTGGCCCGGCACAAAATAGCCCTTCTCTACCACTTCTTCAAGTACCTGTCTTTTTAAGAATATGGCCTCTAACTTCTTCCAATGGAACATTCCAAACTTGTTATTATCAGGAGTACTAAGCATATTTGTGATAGTTGTTATACTGTTGGGGGGAATCGGGGTGTGGGTCTGACCTGGGACGATAAGGGTCGTGACCCCTTGATTTTGAAACTCGGTTAATGAGGCAATAGTTGACCGCAAATCTTCCGCTGTTAGCGGCGTTTTACAGCCAAACCACTTACTAGGTCGACATTGCTCCAATATACGTACTGGCATTTTTTACCTCCATATTTCAAGTTTATTATTTTTGCTGGACCTGACCACTCGTACAACGGTAATGAACTTCTTCTTTATTAACTACTATTTCAGGGTTAGGGTGAATAACTGGGTTTGCTGGTCACACGGGTAGTAAGCGTTCGGTGCATCAAACGCCAAAATGGTCCTGAAGTCCTCGAGACGGCCATCGCTGGCAAGCCGCTAAGCGTAGTATGGGAGTCGGTAAAACAATGAATTGCCTTGGTAGGGTAGCGATGTTTGAGTGAAGCCAAACCTACTAACTCGACATCATTAGGGATGCCTGCTAAAGTACAGTCTGGGTATCGGCTAATGCCAATGAGAAACGCTGTATGTTTCATCGATCTCCTTGCTTCAATTAGACGCGAACATTCATTTCAGAGATACCACAGAGGAGGCCAGATAATTTCGGTTTCATAGCTCAAGCTCCGACAAAGATGAACGGCGCCCAGTAGTAAGGATGAGCAAACGGGCAGGCGTCGGGATTGGCGGCTAGACTAAAACGGGTCATGCCGGCCAGCACTGTTTCGGCCGGCATCCGCTCAAACCTACGGTGGTAGGTGCTGCTCAACCTCTGGTAATGCTGGTCGAAGTAGGTGGCCAGTTCACGGTTGGTGACTTGCCGTAGCCATAGTTGGGCGCTACACAGTGCCTGATCTGGTGGCATCAGCTCATCGCCATTTGTCAGATCGCCGCGCAAGTGCAACTCGTAGAATTTGATCATCAACAGGGCCGTTGACAGATCGTCCACCGACCACAAAGTGCCGATTACACCTGGTACTCCGGCTTGCAGAAATCCAGCAGGTAAACCGATGACTTCGTCGGGGAGCTGGTTAAAATCAGTGATAGCAGTTTGGCAGGCGGAGAGTAAAGCCAACCGGACATCTTGGAGGGGTGGGCGGGCCAACAAATCCTTCAGGGTGAGCATGTCACCGTCGCTTAGCAGCAGGCCGGAGTCCAGCGGCTGGGTTGGGTCAAACTGGCCGTGGCAGGCGAGATGCAGGTGGTTGGCCGTGCCCAGGGCAGCTTCGACCGCTGGGCGGGTCGCCTGAGTTTCATACAAGGCGGTGGCACCTTCGCCGAAGAGCGAGACGATTTCCTCGACTTCCACCCGAGCGAAGGCCAGTGGCTGTACTCCTTCTGGCAAAGGCAAGGGGTTACCAATGGCAAAGAGGGTGGATGGACCATTGGGATATACCGGTACCACTGCCCGGCTATGACTAACTGTGCGAGCCGAGGGGGCATAGGTAACAGTAAACTCATCCAGGAAGACCCGCTCCTCACCGTTGACAGGATAAGTTGCAGCATGCAGGGGAAGCAAAGCCAGGCGGCCGGTAGGAATGAGGATCACTGAGCGGGGTCTCTGATCTGTTTCCGGATGCGGCAGAATGTCATCGAGGGCGGAGGCCACCGGCTGTATGATCTCCTTGCCGATACGAGGCAAAACATCGTCCAACGCTTCGTGTAGATTGGCCTCTCCTAATTGCCCCGCCAAATAACCACCAATGATTTTTTCACCGTCGCTTTTCACCAACCAATTGGTCAAGTCGTTGGCGGTAAAGTTGAGCCATACATGCTTGACGCCACCCACGTGAACGATCAATGCTAATCCGCCCGAAGACGTGGCTGTGAGGTAAACACCTACTACTGGCCCATCAACACCAGAGTGTGATGCTGTAAGTGCCTGTTGGATCTGTTTGAAGCTTGGTGTACGGAAGAAATCTTCGTAGCCAGGGATTTGTTGAATGGTAGCCATCGTTGAGTCCAAATCCCGATAAGCTATTTGCAGTTTTTCTCTTAATATTGGATTCAATGATCGCTCTTCGCTGAACCCAACTTGTCTCTCTAAATCTACGATACGATTTGCCGCCTGTTCATAGTGGTTGACTAGTTCGGGATGTGTTGCCCTTAAGGCATCGAGGTCATCCCGGTCACGCTCTAGGGTTTCTGACAACAGGCGGGCACGGCCTGTCTCGACAGTTTCCACTGCTCTTAAAAGATTGTCAGGTTCGTCGGTTTTAGCTAAGGCATAGGCGATACTTGTGGAAAGCCCCTGAGCCTGACGTATCCAGCTCTCTTTGTGCCTGCGGACAATTTGTACCTTAAAGAGTCGCTCACTAAACTCATGAGCATAACCGTAGAATCGATTGGCTTCTTCCCAGATTTGTCCTTCAAATGCCAGGTTCACCCAGTTTCGCACACTAGTAAGGCCTATTCCAGCCGCACTCTCTAGGCCTTTTTGCGCTGCCTGCTCATATATCTGACCAGCCTGTTCAAGATCAGCCACATTCTTTGTCCAACGGTAGCGGTTAGCCAAGGCAGTGGCCAAAGTGTTCAAATAGGCCGGCAGATTGGGATCAGCGGGCGAGTGCTGCGCCACCGCTCGTTCAAGAGTCTGTATGGCGTGATCTAATTCTGTGAGACTTTCTGTCAGATCAGCATGCTCTGCCAGCCCTGCACCGAGACTGTTCAGGCAATTGGCGAAACCCGGTGAATCAATTGACATCTGCATCGTTGCCTCTTGGTGAAGCTGGATAGCGTCCTCCAAATCCGCAGTGTTTTTGATTCGGCGATAGCGTTCTCTCAGTGCGTTGCCAAGGTTATTCTTGTAGGTTGCCAATTTGGGCGATTTGGGTGAAACACTTAAGGACCGATCCACTGCCTCTTGATAGACCGCTATAGCTTCCTCCAAGTCAGCTAGGTTCCCAGTCAACTTAAAGTGATCTCTCAATGCGGCACCCAAGTTACTTAAGGCCCCAGGAAAAAGATAGGAACCAAGTGAAGGAAATGCTACTACTTTTCTATGGGATTCGATGGCGCGGTCCAAGTCAATGAGATTGCCATTCCGATGATAACGTTCCCTCAATGCGTTACCTAGATTACTTAGAAGATCAGGCAAAACAGATGAATCGCCTTGAACCCACGTTAATGCTTCTTCGCAGATAGTAATTGCCTCCTCCAAATCAGCCCGCTCCCCGAGATGTTGATAACGCATTCGCAATCCTCTGCTTAAAGCAGCTAAACAGGGAGGTAAGTCTGGTGAGTTGAGCGGGGTCTGGCTTACTGCTTGGCGATAAAGAGCAAGCGCGTGCTCAAGATCTGCCATGTTATTCGTCAGCTCATAAAGGTCTTCTAGCGTAAGACCATGATTTATCATTACTATGGGTAGGTTGGTGGAATCGGGTGGAGTCTCTGTGACCGCCTTTTCACAGATGTTGATAGCGCGCTCCAAATCGGCTCGATCTCGCAAAAGATGATAGCGTTCTCTCAAAAATATGCCTAGATTAGTCAGATGGTCGGGTAGGTCAGAAGAGTCAAGAGGGGTTGTTGCTACTAATCGGTCACAGATCTCAACTAGGCGATCCAAATCGCTTTGGTCCCGCGTCAGACCATAGCGCTTCCACCGCAATTGAACCACGTTGCTTAACATTCCAGGTAGGTCGAATGCTTTCGGGCGGGATTTTCCCACCGCTTGCTCTTGAGCTTCAATCGCTTGGTTCAGATTGACGGATTCACCTGTATTGTTGTAAAGAGCCTTCAGCCCTATACTCAGATTGTTGAGATAACTCGATACATCAGGCAAATCATCTGGGGCTAGCTCCACGACCTGTTGCCAACGTTTCAGAGCGTTATATAAGTCTTCAAGTCGTTTGGCGGATTGATAACGAATAAAGTACGCTTTTCCACTATCATTAAGGACAGCTAGCTGGAAACTTTTCGCGGAAACTGGCAACAGAGGATGGTCCGAGATAAATTCCCAGATTCTTATTGCCTTATCCAAAGACCGTATATCGCCAGTCTGTCGGTAGTACGCTTCAAGTTCTCCAACAACCTCCCACTCGGCCTTGAATTCGGGGGGTATGTCTATTTCCTCAGCATCTAATCCATATTCCCAAAATGCAGCTTCTACACCCACCTCTTGGCAGCGATGCAATACACTCCAACGTTTCTCCATCCTTCGCCGGAATTCGGCTGTTTTATGATATTTTGTTATCTGTTCTTGAATCATACGCTCCACTCGTGTGGCAAGATCCTCATTTAGGAGTCCAGGGTGTCGCTCAACAACACGACGGGCGTCAGTCCATGTAGGAGCCTCGAAAAAGGAAGTGATTATTTCCGTAATAAATAAACGATGTAAGAAACTCAATTTACTTTTGTGATGGGCCATAAATCCGCCTCCTGGTCAGTAAGGAAAACAAAGTTTGTGTATCTTAAGCGGTTATTCCAATTTTGACGATGTCCTAAACTATGGACGACAGCACAGAGGCCTTTACCAATGATAAGTTATCAATCGGTCTCAATACACACTCATATCGTAGTAGTGGATCATAATCTTAGCGTTGTAGTAGTTCCAGATTCATCTGAGCGACAAGCTCTAGCCGTTTATCCCCGATACGCTGAGCAATCCTTGTAGCTTCGGTATACAGCCGGCGCGCCTTCTCTTTATCTCCAAGCGCGGATGTGGCCAATCCAAGGTTGACAAGAACTCCTCCTAAAGCCCTCAGGTCTCCAAGGCGACTGAAGATGTTTGCCGCGTTGAGGAGAGCCTCCTCAGCCTCTCTATCTTGTCCCATCAATGAGTAAGCCTCACCGATCTTTGCCCAAGTTGCACCAATTGACTGGTCATTTGACTGTCTCTGAAACAATTCTAATGCTCTCCGATAGGCATTCAAGGCACCTTGATTATCGCCGAGGCCAACCAATCTCATTCCTTGCTCATAGAAGCTGTCAGCCTCGCTATTCTGTCCCTTGACCGAATGAGCGAGTTGCTCCTTACTTAATACCAAAATATCCCTGAGCATGTCAGGCAGGAAAAGACCTCTATAATGCATACGACCAAAATTATCGACTACAGAGTAGAGTAGGCTGTCTAGATGAACTACAGTGAATTTGACTCCAGCATGATCAAACTCGAACGACTTACCCGGCTTCAATTCTAGCAACCTGTTGAGTACCTTCATTCGCCCACCAGAAGCGTCGGCGTCTATGATACCTCCCCCAAATATACGTTTGAATAGTCCCATTTGATATTATTCCTTTCCCTGCTTGTTATTAGCAGATAACTTAACGATAGACTCTCTCATTAGTGTCAATACTTAATTCCTTGATCTGAACAACTGAAAAAATATTACACTGTCTCTTTCTGCCAAAAATCGCCACTTTTGGCTTCAGTATATCGCCTTTCTGCCTGACTAACCTGACCAAACCTTACAACTTTCCTGACAACTTTATCGCTCCACAAACTTATATCCCTCCTCAGCACAGTGATAATGTAACGCAGCCAATAAAGATCCGACTCGATTTGTTCAGCAAGTGAGCCACCAACGCCTAGAGCGCGGCGTCACGCTCGCCATCACTCAGCCGGTCATGTCATTGGTCATAGGCATGCTAGATCAGCCCACAGGTCGGCCAGATTATTGGCATGACCACAATGTAAGAGAGCTGCTCTTTGCGTCTGCCCTAGATACCTCGCAGGTAGTGAAACAGGGATGGTGGCAGGTTTTGGAAGATGGTATCAAATTCGTCAAAGAGGAGAACAACTCGTTGTAAGGGCCGACGGCAGAGTGTATCCAAGCTGCGCTCGTTCAGGCGTTGGACCGGGGGCTGTTTTTTGAGGCGTGTGATTTCCACGACGGTCGCCGGGTCTACCTCGGCGGAGTCTAATTGGCCCAGCAGGCGATCCCGGAGCAGGTGGTAGACCGCCGCCTCGGTCTGTTCGGCCAGGGCCAGCAGGTTAATGAGGATGAAGCTGACATACGCGTAAGTCTGCCCTAGGTAATACTGCCGGACATCGTCGCGCCGCAGAAAGGAAAGATAGTTGGAGGCACTCACCCCACGCAGGCCGATGAGGCAATCCGATTGCCCGGCTTTGAGCCATTCCATCACCTGCTGCACCTCGGCCGCGCGATAGGTCAAGGTGTAACGGTCTGACGCCATAAGGCCCTCTCTTGTGTGTCCTCTTAGGGTAATAAAGGTTGGAAATGAGCAAAACGAACTGTAAACGTGGCACAATTAGCCGGGGCTAGTCTTTTGGGGGGGCGATTAAGAGCTTGAGGAAAGTAATAAATCCGCTAACTGAAACGAGGTAGAGGCAGTAGGCTTCAGACAAAAAAAGCCCCCGGTTTGACCAGGGACCTAACTATGCTAATATATTGCTATCAATATCTAGTCACAGGCGACGCTACCTGGTCTACAATTAATTTATGAAACCCCTGCCTGGTTCCGACCCCATCGCAGGGGTATTTTTATTATTCTATCACATTGACCGAGAGGTGACAATAGATAAATAGCCAATTTCCAGGGCCGATTCATTCTAATATAGTTCCGACTAAACGTTAACAGGAATCTTGCACGTGGGTATCATCTTCGCCTGGATAAATACTTTTGCTCACGTCCAATTCTACTCTTTTATGTGAAGGGGTTCGTTAGAGTGAATCAGCGCTGAAATTCAATCTGAAGTACCTTGACAAATAGTGGTGTTTGACAATATAATTAAGTGAAATTGATAACAAATGGGTGACGCCACACGTTCACTCTCCGAGGTCAAAGACCCCGTACTTCACCAAGCCTGCTGAAGGGGAGATACCCCAGGCCTTTTTTCGAGGCTTTTCACACATCCTCTCTCCGCTAAAAAGCAACCAGGCTCGGCCCCAGTGGCTGCCTATTGGACGATGGGTCCTTTAGGAAAATTATCCTGGTTGACGGTTTAGCGGAATTTTTATTTTCCAACCAATAAAAACAATAGAAGCCCTTGAAAAGTGCATCAAACTGCACGTGATTAGTAATGGAGAGGAAGTCAGTGCTTATCTTCACCCAAAACCAAATCTCCCCTGAAATCGGATATATTCCCGAAAAGTTGTTCAAAAAATATTCCTGGCGGCCGGTTATCCGGACCTCCCTCCCAATTTTTGATCTCTATCCTACCTTGAAAGTATGGCTGATACCGCCGGCGGATGACCGGCCAGTCATCCGGCAATTGATCTATCATGCTAAAGGTTGGAGTGGTCTAAGTCTGAGGCCCCGGCTGAATCAGGCCCAGGAAACTGAGGGATGGTGTCTTCATTACGATGGTGAGGAGAAAATTCTGGCCGGCCCCTTTGAGTCTATAAGCGAGGCCCACCATCTGGCAAGCCTCCTGGCTCGCTTTGACTGGACCCGCCCGGCCGATAAATTTAGCCGGCGAGAGATTAACGAGGTCAAAAAGATAATTACCGAGTACATGCGTGAGATTAGTTGGATTGATGAAATAGAAACGGAAGTGCTGCAAGAATTCTTCTGAAAGAAGAACGGTAGCTCGCCGGGCAGCGGCGTGAAACTGGAATGAACACACTACCGGGGGCGGTGCGGCCTGCACCCCGATAGTGAAATAGGCCGTAACCTATCAGGAAATAGAAGGGTCATTCCTGGTAGGTTGCGGCCTTATTCTTAATAACTTCAAATTCAAAGGAATTTTCAACCGCATAGCTCCACTAATGGTGTAATCATGAAGAATTTACTCATTCGCCTTGTCCTTTCCATCACCTTACTCGGCTTGACTTTCAAAATGGCCCCCTCCGTGTGGGCTGAAGGCGAACATCCAGGCCAGACCGGGACGCATCAGACGGCCTACAGTGATCTACCCCTATATTTTGAGCCAAACTACGGACAGACTGACTCCCAGGTACGGTTTATCTCTAGAGGACCAGGATACAACATGTTCCTAACCCCTACCGGAGTGACGATGATCCTTGATCACCTTCCATCACTTGAGGAGCAAACTGAGAAAACAGCGGGTGCGATCGTAAAAATATCGTTAGCCGATGCATCTCCTACACCGGCGATGGTCGGCCTGGACGAGCAGCCAGGGCGCGTCAACTATTTTACCGGCAGTAATTCCCAGAGCTGGCGCAGCAATATCCCTACCTTTGCCGGGGTTTTATATCAGCGCGCCTGGCCGGGTGTGGATTTGATTTTTTATGGCAACCAACGACAACTCGAATATGATTTTATTATTGATGCTGGAGCAGATCCGGCTCAGATTGGGTTAACCTTCGACGGCGTTGATCAACTAACCCTGGACGCCGAAGGCAATCTGTACCTTGATTTGCCGAATGGGGAGCGTATTCAACAAACAGCACCCCTTATCTATCAAGACGCGAATGGCACTCGTGTCCTGATTAAAGGTGGATTTGTTATCTCGGGCAACCAGGTCCACTTCGATGTTGGCGACTACAACCCTGCCTTCCCACTGATTATTGACCCGCTTCTATTATATAGCACGTATTTAGGAGGAAGTGGCGACGAAATTGGCTACGATGTTGTCGTGGATGGTTCCGGCAATACCTTTATCACCGGGTCGACATCAAGCGCCAATTTTCCGGTTTTGGCGGGGGTTGATACCAGCTCGAACGGCGGCAACGATGTCTTTGTGACCAAGCTCAATGCCGCCGGGTCGGCTTTAATTTACAGTACCTATCTGGGCGGTGGGGGTGAGGATTTTGGTCAAAGTATTGCCCTGGATGGCGCCGGGAATGTCTTCCTGACCGGCTATACCCAAAGCACCGATTTTCCCACGACCGTTGGCGCGCTTGATACCACCCATCCTAATGTCGATAGTGATGCCTTTATTGCCAAACTAAACTCAAGTGGCTCGGCTCTGGTATATAGCACCTTTCTGGGGAATACAGGCGATGATTATGGATATGGGATTGATGTGGATGGTTCCGGGAATGTCTTTGTCACCGGCCTGACCTACAGCAGCGCATTTTCCACGACAACTGGCGCTTATGATACCACCTATAACGGGGCAGGAGATGCGTTTGTTAGCCGCCTGAATGCGGCCGGCTCCGCCTTGATTTACAGCACCTATCTAGGCGGCGCCCAACTGGACGAGGGGCGGGATATCGTGGTTGTTGGGGGTAATGCTTACCTTACCGGCTCGACCTCCAGCATGACGTTTCCGGCCACGGTGGGGTCCTATGACTCTAGTCGTAACGGGGGAAGCGATGCCTTTTTGACCAAACTCAACACGACCGGTTCGGGTCTGGTATCTAGCACTTTCCTGGGAGGATCAGGGGATGATTTTGGCCGCGCCCTGGCGGTTGACATTAGTGGGAATGGGTACGTCACCGGTGAGACTTCCAGTACAAATATGCCGGTCACCTCTGGCGCGTTCGATACCAGTACTAACGGGGATATTGATGTGTTTGTGGCCAAGGTGGACTCCAGTGGGGCCAATCTTCTGTTTGGTACTTATTTGGGTGGATATGGCGCGGATAAGGGCTTAGACATTGACCTGGACAGTAACGATAATCCCAGCATAACCGGTTCGACCGCCAGTGCTAACTTTCCTACCACGCCTGGTGCTTACGACACCACTTACGCGGCGAGCGGTGATGTTTTTGTGACCCGCTTGAAAACAAACGGCAGCGGCCTATGGTATAGCACCTTTATTGGGGGTAGTAATACTGAGGAAGGTTCTGCTATTGCGCTGGATGGGTCCGGTAACGCTTTTGTGACCGGGTTTTCTTATGGCAATTTTCCCACCACGACCGGGGCTTATGACACCACGTGGGGCGCGCCCAGAGATGGCTTTGTGGTTAAATTAAGCCTGATGAACAATGCGCCGCTTATCTCCGATATAACTGATCAAGTCACCGACGAGGATGTTCCGGCCGGGCCGCTCAATTTTACCATCAGCGACTTCGAAACCCCGGCCGACTATTTGATCGTAACCGGCAGTTCCTCCAACACGGCGCTGGTTCCTAACAGCAATATTGTCTTTGGGGGCAGCGGATCGGGCCGAATGGTGACCATAACGCCGGCAGCCAATCTAACCGGCACGGCGACGATCACGCTGACAGTGAGTGACGGCACGGAAACAACGTCGGACGTGTTTACGTTGACGGTAATTCCCGTGAATGATACTCCAACCATCACCGACATTCCCAACCAGGTGACAAACGAAGATGTGCCTGCTGGTCCTATCGCTTTCATGGTTGGAGATGTGGAAACCAGTATGAGCAGTCTCGGTCTCTCGGCCAGTTCCTCCAATGCGGTCCTGGTTCCCAACGGCAACATCATCTTTGGCGGCAGTGGAGCCAACCGGACGGTGACGATTACCCCGTCCCCAGACCAGTCTGGCAGCGCCACCATTACTATTACGGTAGATGATGGTCAGGCCAGCGCCAGCGATACCTTCGTCATAACGGTTAACCCGGTCAATGACGCCCCCACTATCTCCGATATCACCCATCGCGTCACGGACGAAGATATTCCTGTTGGGCCAATTACTTTTGTGGTCGGCGATGTCGAAACACCGGCGGGTAACCTGACCTTATCGGGCAGCTCGTCGGATTCTGCCTTGGTTCCCAACAGTAAAATTGTTTTCGGGGGCAGCGGAGCGGTTCGCAGCGTCACGGTGACCCCAGCGGCCAGTCTGTTTGGTACTGTTACCATTACCGTGACCGCCAGCGACGGGATCAACCTTTCTTCTGACAGCTTCATCTTAACAGTCAATCCTATTAATGACGCCCCCACTATCGTGGATATTGCCGACCAAATCACAAATGAGGATGTGGCTGCCGGCCCGATCAGCTTCACGGTAAGCGATATCGAGACTCCGGCTAGCAGCCTGACCCTCTCCGGCAGCTCCTCCAATACCGCCCTGATTCCCACCGGCAACATCATCTTTGGCGGCAATGGGGCAAACCGGACGGTTATGATCATCCCCGCTCCAAACCAGAACGGCAGCGCCACGATTGCGATCCGAGTAGATGATGGAACAACTTATTCGACCGATACTTTTCTTTTAACCGTCAGTCCCGTCAATGATTTGCCCACGATTTCAAGTATTCCCAATCAAATTACCGATGAAGATGTAGCACTTGGTCCGATCAATATGGTGGTCGGAGACTTGGAATCTCCTGTCGGCAGCCTGACCCTCTCCAGCAGCTCGTCCAATACCACACTGGTTCCCAACAGCAACATCGTCTTTGGCGGTAGTGGGACTAACCGAGCGGTCGCCATTACTCCAGCCCCGGATCAGAATGGCAGTGCCACGATTACGATTACGGTGCATGATGGGACAGATAGCGCCAGTACCACTTTTACCTTAACAGTGAATCCGATTAGCGATAACCCAATTATCAGTAGTATCCCCGACCAGGCGACCAGCGAAGATGTGCCGCTGGGTCCTCTCGGTTTTACGGTTTACGATGGTGAAACACCTGCTAGCAGTCTGACCCTGTCCGGGAGTTCTTCCAACACACTGCTGATTCCCAACAGTAACATCGTCTTTGGCGGCAGTGAGGCCGACCGAACGGTCACCATCACCCCGGCCCAGAACCAGTTTGGCAGCACCCTCATTAGTATTACACTCAGTGATGGTGTAAACAGCAGCGTCGAAACTTTTATTCTGACAGTTAATTCTGTCAATGACTTGCCGACGATAACCTACATCGCCGACCAGTTAGCGGACGAAGATGTTCCAGCCGGTCCAATCAGCTTTTTGATCGGCGATGTTGAAACGCCGGTTAATGATTTGGTTGTGTCAGGTAGTTCTGCGGATGGCTCTACGGTGCCGGACGCGAACATTGTCTTTGGTGGCAGCGGAGCTAACCGGACAGTAACTATTACTCCAATGCCAGACCAATTTGGCACTACAACGATCACCATTACAGTGCACGACGGAAACGGCGGCAGGACCAGTGATACCTTTGTTTTGACGATTAGAGGATTTAATGACGCCCCCACGATCTCGAATATCCCCAATCAATTCACCGACGAGGATGTCTTAGCGGGCCCGATCAGCTTTGTGATCGGTGATGCCGAAACGCCTCTCAACAGCCTGACTTTAAGCGGCAAGTCTTCAGATACGACATTGATCCCCGAAGGTAATATTGTCTTTGCCGGTAGTGGAGCCAACCGGACGGTGACGATCACCCCGGCGCTCGACCTGTTTGGCAGCGCCACCATCACCGTTACCGTGACGGACGGATCCCTGGCCAGCACGAACGACTCGTTTATCTTAACGGTTGATGCAGTCAACGACCCGCCCACAATTTCGGTGATCCCCGATCAAACGACCATTTTCAGCACGGCCAAAGGTCCGATCACCTTCACGATTGGTGATGTTGAAACCCCGGTGAATAGTCTGGCTGTAACAGGGAGTTCATCGAACACGACACTGGTACCCAACGGCAATATCGTTTTTGGCGGTAGTGGCGCCGACCGAAGAGTGACCATTACCCCTACGACCAATCTCTCCGGCACTGTGACCATCAGCGTCAGAGTCAGTGATGGCGTAGCCCATACGATTGAACAGTTTAATCTGATAATTAATCCGCCCTGGACTGATAGTGATGAGGACGGCATTCCTGATGTTGTAGAGGGTATCGAGGATCCCGATGGCGATGGCATCCCCAACTATCTCG
This sequence comes from Anaerolineae bacterium, assembly GCA_023382535.1. The sequence goes on from JAHDWA010000026.1 coordinate 114,462, forward strand.
ACAACGATAGTGATGGCGACGGAATTCCCGACGCCGAGGAGGGAACCAATGATCCTGATGGCGATGGCATCCCCAACTATCTCGACAACGATAGCGATGGCGACGGAATTCCCGACGCCGAGGAGGGTACGGGCGACTCCGATAATGATAGCGTGCCCGACTTCCTGGATAGCGATATTCCCTTAACCATCACGGCCATTTCTCCGGCCCAGGTGAATGGTCTGGCTGCCAATACGCTGACAATTACTGGAACGGGCTATCTGTCGCCTACCCAAATCAAAGCAGGCTCTGTGACCCTTATCAGCCCCACCTTTGTTACTGGCCAGGTAGTGCGCGGCGTGCTACCCGCCGGTGATCTCCCCTCCGGTTTGTATGACATCACGGTTATTAGATCGGACGAGGCCAGCTTCACCAAACCCTACGCTTTGGTAGTTGGCATCCTGCCATCCGTAAAAATCACTGCGGTTAGCCCGACTGAGATGTCGACAGGGCCGGCCACCCTGACCATCAGCGGTAGCAGCTTTTTTCCGGTTACACAGATTTGGCTTGGCAATCAACTCCTGACCAATACCGTCTACATAAATTCGCAAACAATGCAGGTCATTGTGCCAGTTGGCATAGCTCCAGGCACGTATGATGTCAGCGTCTCAAATCCCGACGGTCAGAGCGATCTACTGCCAGATGCCTTTACCGTCCGCGGCAGTCAGCAACTCGTCTTCCTGCCGCTCATTATAAAGGATGGACAAGGAGATGCCGACCTTATCGTCCAGAGTATGAGCGCTACACCAGGCGGTGTTCAAGTCGTTATCAAGAATATCGGGCCAGGATCTGTTACAACCGAGCAGGAATTTTGGGTCGACGTTTACATTAACCCCAACAAGGCGCCTACGAGCGTGAATGAGATTTGGGAGAAAATTTCTTCCCAGGGCATGGTCTGGGGTGTAACGGCCTCGGCCTTACCCCTGGAGCCGGGCGAAACGCTGACTCTGACCAGCGGTGATCAATATTACTGGCCGTCTCTAAGTCATTTCAATGTTCCCATTCCCGCAGGCGCGTTGATTTATACCCAGGTTGACTCGGCTCATAGCGATACCGATTATGGCGGTGTAATGGAAACCCATGAGAAAATCAGCGGTTATTACAACAATATCAGCGGCCCTCTGATCACAATGACGGACTTATCCCCATCTGAGGCGCAACTAACAGCAGATCGTCACGCCGAGGGCAGGAATAAGCTGCCTCCACGACCTTAACAAGCTCGATAGGGATTCTATATTTCTGAAAAAATTTGTTTATGCAAGGAAGACTTGGTGATGACCCTTGATAAAAAGAAACGATCCTTAAACGAACAAACTTCTTTACCTCGCCCGACCGTAGAATATCCCATGAATCCGGCCCATCCTACGGAAGCAACGATGCGCGGCGTACTGTGCAACCCCATATACGTAGGCATACCTCCATTTTCCAGGCGCGTCTCCAATGAGGCCTGGATCAAGGCCGCGGTAGAACTCATTAAAGAAGAGGGGATCGAGCAGTTCCTGGTTAATATGCTCTACGTGCTTCGTCTCAGTATGGTTGATGTTGCGCCCCTCCAATCCATACCTTTCGCTTATGACGGTCCCTGGCCAGATGATGCAGATGCTGAATTTTCGCTGGGTGAACAGGAAGAGGAAGTTGAAATGACGATGTGCTCGCATGACGGCCTGCCCATGATCCCGGTGCTGGGCGAGGGAATGGTCTGTGTTGGCGCCTACCTGCTCGCTCATCTTCGAGATGCGCAAATCACGGATCTGTTGACCGATCCTTTTTTGACCCTGGTATTTCAAAATGGACATACCTTACCTCTGCTCTGTCCGGAATGCAGCGAGTCTTTGCACATCGAGAGTGAGAATGAACTTCTGGAGCAAATTACCGGTCTTTCTGTTGTCAGCGTGGAGTGGAACAGTGGCGAGGAACATGATGAAAGCGCAGCTTTATTGCTTATCGTGGGCAAGTCAGGGGACGAATCAACGTACCACACTCTTCCTATTCACCTTGCCTCTGTGTTTGGGTTGACCTGCCCGGAGAGCAGGGTTTGGCACGAGGGGGATTAAACGAATGGCTTGTGACGAGGGGCCCAAAAAAATTGGGATCGCCGGTCAGGTGAGCGCGGGAATTTCAAAGTGGGTAGCTAAATACGCTTTCTTGGCCGGTCGTAACAGGACTCTGCCTCCCACCTCCTTGCGACGGATCTCGGAATTGGCCGTCGTAACCCAATATGCCCTCTTGGCCGGCTTAATTGGGGTTGGAGCGCTGGCGTTGGCCTATCGGGGCATAAAACAACGGCGATACACAGACCTGCAGAGAGGTATCCCCGCCTCTCGCCTAATCGATACTTCCAAAGCGGGTACTACCTTACAACCCGATAATCTATTTTTCTATAGGCCAGGAGATGGGTTCGACCAGAGAGCAGGCCAGGCCTTAACGAATGAATTTGGGGGCGCTCAATTACGGATAAAAGAGCTAGGGGAGATCATCGGTTCAGAGGGGCAAATCAAGCCCGTTCTCAAAATGGGCGGGGAGGATGATCTTTTCCTGTTTGATGGGCCGCGGGGACACATTTATTTCTCGATGCCCGATGAGGGAGTGGTACAGGTCGCGCTGGTAGTTCCAAAAGCGGAGTACAAACAAGAAGTTCGCGAGGCCTTGGATCAAGCGCTGCCCAAGATTGTTATTACCGACCTGGTGACCGGAGATGAATATGAGACCCGCGACCCGCAAGAAGCACGTTATTTCACCACTGCTTTAGGGCGTGATGGGGAGGCCACGACCGTTTTGTGGGAGGACGAGGAGGAATGGAACAAACTCCGAAGACCTATCCCAGAAGCATTATTTTACTGAGAAATGATAGATATGATGGACCAGAGAATTGAGAAAGCAATATTCGCCAAACTGAATCAATTAAGTCGGGAGGGGACTCTCGCCACGAAAGGATACACCTCGCCAGAAATTATTGTTTTAGATGGGGAGGGAAAGGTGCAAGCTCAAACTTTAATCAGAGCTCCTACTGAAGAAGCAGCCAATTATCTCCAAGAATATCTGCATCTTGTGGGCGCTTCATCCACCATCAAAGAGGCTTGCCTGGTTTTGGACTGTTATGCCGAATCCGGTCAGGGAACAACCTTGCCGGATATCATCGTCATCCTTCATGGTGCAGCGAAAGGAGGATACGAGGTAGGTATCATTGAATATGATGCCCAGTCCTCCCCCCTGATTACGAAGCCAATTAACTGGCAAGACCGTTTTTGGAGTCGCAGCATGGCCCCATTAGGACAAAAAATCTTCAGTTACTTTGAGTTTACAGATTGAGATTTCTTAAATATCGCTCCTTTAATAGGTTAAGTTGGGGAATAAGGACGAGCAATGGCGTGTGAAAAGAATCAGTCCACCGTGTCGGGGGTAGCCGGAACATGCAGCGGCATCCCCTCTCCGGTTAGTAAGAGTGCCAACTATGCCGGCAAAATCTTATTGGCCGGCCTGCTGTTGGGCGGAGGCGCCGCCGCTGGGGTGGCTACAGTGACCGGCATAAAAAAGGTCAAGTGGATTATGGACAGAATCAAAAAAGCCGAGGCCGAACGGACAGAAAGAAGAAAAGAGGCGTCGAGAAGGTTTGTCCAGGTAATCAAGAATCCCCGACGGCAAGAGATGATCACCGAACTACAGACAAAATATCTGGGTAGAGGAATCCTCAGAAGGGATATAGGTAAGGCATTAGGGGTTGCTGATGAATTCGAGTTCGAGGAGGGATTATATTTCGAAAGCGAATTGGACAGAAACATCCGGGTCGCGGCCGGGCCGTATGGCAAAATAGTGTACGAGCTTGACGAAAAGAACAGGCAACAATGCTGCATTCTGGCCATTGAACCGAAGGTAGGAGATGAAGCGGCGATGCGTAATGGGCTAGCCGCATATTCTTACCGTCCCCAACCCTTGGCTGTTCAATCGAAGGAAGGGTTGCCGTCTCAAGTAGATGGCACCGCTAACCCGACAGTCAGGTTAGCCAGTACCCTGATGGGCTTCAAGAAGTGGGCGGGGGAAAACCAGGAAGAATTAAATCGCGTTATTGCTTATACCATACCCGCTGCCGCCATAATGATTGGGGGATATGAATTTGGAATATTTGGACGGGTCGCACTTTCCCCGATACAAAAGGCAAGAAGAGGAATGCAGATGGCGGCTAATCTACACCAGGAGATTCAGGCGATTCGAGACGCAAAATTGGCGGCGCAGCAATTGGTGCAAAAACTAAAAGACCCGCAGCGCTCCAAAGCCGTGGTTGCCTTACAAAAGAAATATGTGGGAACTCGTCTTGCGCCAGATGATCTTATCGCTTTGATGGGACAAACACCTCGCCTGTTTGTCGATGACACCTGGTGTATCCAAGGACCTTTAGGGACTATTTATTATGACCGCTCAGGCGAGGATGGATACATATCGATCCAGGCTATTCTCCCGGAAGCCGGCAATGAGCCTCATCTTTATGGGGGTCTGAAAACAATAGCCGGCAAATAGGACGGACGCGTGAGCTGCGCCAATAATAGTAACCTGGTGGCTAAAATTTGCTGCCGTAATGGCATTTCCGGATCGGTTGCGCGCGGAGTCTTTTATATAGGCACAACGTTAGCGATTTCGGCTGGTACGACTGCCCTGGCCTATCTGGGATTGCAATCTTCTCGTCGCAAAACTGACCGTGAAGTTTTTGCTACTTTGGGCGATATTCAAATGGCCGCCGTTAAAGGTCGGGCTGCTTTAGCTCCTGACACGCCCAAGGATGAGCGCGAAGACATGTTGACCTCCGTAGGCGAACTACTAATAGAGGCCATGGAACGTGTTAAAAAATTACCGCTGAGAAATCCATTCAGAAGAGATTGCGCTGTCCAGCTCAATAGATTAGCGGAAGCTGTTATCGGAGCAGCTGAGGTAATCCAGGAACCTGGGGATATAGCCAAGACTGAGAGAATTCAGAGCATCTTTAACAGCGGTCAGTACGCTATGCTTTATCCCCCCCAAGCTGACCATTCATTTGGCAAAGCCTTGCTGGTGGGCGGGGTAGCGGGAGTAGCCACTTTGGGGGTAATAAGGTTAGCCCAAAGGAAACGGCGGCAGACACAACAGTCGGATCCTCTATCCTCCGTGGGCGCTGACACAAACCCGATTGATATTCCTTCAGCACCAAAGGCCGCGAGCCAAGTAGCAAAGCGTACGGAGTGGGTAACAAATATTCTCCAAATCAATTGGAAGCAGCGCAACATTCTTGACGGTGGAGGCTACGCCTTGGTTTATGAAGTTGCACCTGGCGTCGTGGCCAAGGTAGGAGATATTAAACCTAACGAGGCGTGGTTGCAGAAATACTATGCCGAAAAAAAGCAGGCACTGCCAGTGCTAGATTATCAGCTTGAGGTGGCGTTGCCCGCTGAAGTAAGTAAGGAATGCTGCCCGGTGCATGGGCCGCGCCGGGAAATATTGCCGGAGCAAGGTTATTCTTGCACCTGCGGCAAACCGCAGGCGGTTTTGTTGATGCCTAAGGCAGAACTTCCTAAAGATTTGAAAAGTGAAGAAGTCAGAGCTTTTATGATGGGCTATTCTAAAGACTGTGAGCAGGGCTTTGGATTTTATTGGGACGCCAGGCCAAAAAATGTAGCGCGTTATGAAGGGCGATGGGTTGCTCTGGACTTTGGGGAGGAATTTGAGGAAGGCATGCGGCATGCGCCAGTTGGGTGGAAGCCACCTGGAATGGAAGATTATGAATGAGCTACGTCAATAATGCCAATACATGTGGCTTCCAACGTAAGTCTGGAATGGAATCGGGGTTGGCAGGATGAGAAAATTTGAGGGTCAATTCCAAGATATAGTAGGCAGGGGTTGGAAAGTTCCAACAGATGGTATAAAGAGGCCGGATTTTGACCGATGTTTATCCAAAGATCGACAGCGCTAAAAACTGGAATATTCCAACGTAACCCTGGAAAAAGTCCGCAATTCCAGAGTAACTCTGGAAAAAGTCCAAATCACCACAAAAGGGGCGGACCCCGGCTCTCAAGAATCACAAAATCCAACGTAACTCTGGAAAAAGTCTCGAAAATACAGCCATGTGGTTCAGCCGATTCCAGTGTATCTCTAGAAAAAGTTTCCCGCTGTTCACCGGATAAAGATGAAGAAAAGATAAAACGTAGAGGGAACTATCCGCTGCACCCTGAGAAATGCCTTGATATTTGGTCTGATTTTTTTCTAGAGTTACGTTGGAATATTCCAGAGTTAGGCGGGAATTTCTACCAGCCAAGACGTGGATTTTTTCCAGAGTTATGTTGGAATGCCGGTCGACCTGAAGCCAAGAAAAATCGCACATCGGTGAATGGGTGTGGTAAAGGCCGCTTTATCACCCCGTTTCACCCCTTTTTCCAGGGTTACGCTGGAATTTTTCAAGGTATGTTTGGATTTTTTCCAGAGTTAGATTGGAAAACCCGGTGATTCCAGAGTTACGTTGGAAATCACAATACAGATGATTAGAGGCATCTGCTTTATCTAACATAGATGGCTTGCGATAAAAACCACCGCGCCGCAACTGAATCTGCCAGGCGAAACGGCATTGCTGAGGTAACCAGCAAATATGCTGCCTATTCAGGTCGCACCAACACGGCCGGGGAGGTAATTAATGGAAATCATAATGGGACAAGACGCCGTCTCGCGGCCCGGACCGCCCGACGAAGCGGAACTGCTAAAAATAACGCGAGAACACTGGGCCAAGTACCGCCCCCGGGCGTTCGCCAGGCTGCAACAGAGCGATTATTTGGAAGAAGCGATCCGGAATGCCGTAACCCAGACCATGACAGCGATGGCGCAAATGGTTACTCAGCGCGGTCTGGAGCCGTGGGAAGCCTGGGAGCTAATACGCGAGGAGTGGATACTCCTGCCAGCAGAAGAGGAGTCGGAGGAAAGCAAGTAGCCCCACAACACTGTCCACGGTGTGGTCGTTTTATCGGCGCGAGCCTGGCCTGTCAGGCCTGCAATTTTAGAGATGTGCTGAAAGAAGCCGGTCAGATTGATTGGGAGGAAGTGGCGGCACGAAGCGGGGTGAGCGTAACCCAGGCCCAGGAATATCTGTCCAGTATCGGACTGGCCTTTAGAGACCCGCGTAGCGGTAATTGGGAAACGGCGGATATCTACTTAACCGGTAATCTGCGGGCCAAATTGGGTGAGGCGGAAGCTGCGGCGGCGGCCAGTCCGGCTTACCAGGCCAATGTTGAAGCGTTGCGCCAGCTACAGCCTCGCGAACTTCAACCTGGCGAAATCGCTGCTCCTCTTGGGGCTGGCTGGATTCCTGAACAATACATCGAAGAGTTTGCTCAGGAATTGGGGTTGGGCCGGATCAAAGTCGATTATATAGCCACCCTGGGTAAGTGGATAGTATCCGCTGGAACCAAGAACCAGAGACGGTCGGGCGCCAATAACAAAAAGTGGGGTACTTCATACGTTAAAGCGACGGATTTACTTGAACAGGCGTTAAATGGCGCCGAACCAACGGTGACCCGGCGCGGCCAGACTGACCTTGACGCCACCTACGAGGCGCGGGATAAGCAACAGCGCTTAAAAGAAGCTTTTGAGCAATGGATCTGGTCCGATAAAAGGCGTGCGGAGCGGCTAGCCAGAATTTATAACGACCGCTTTAACGCGACTGTCCGATCTAAATATGATGGCTCCTACCTGACCGATCCGCTGCCGGGTATGAGTTCGAAGAAGAAATTGAGGCCTCACCAGCGGGACGCTATTGCCCGGCTACTACACTCACCCGACAACACCTTGTTAGCCCATTTGACCGGGGCTGGCAAGTCGCTGGTAATGATCGTGGGCACTCGTGAGAGGCGTAGATTAGGTCTCACAAAAAAAGCGGTTCACGTTGTGCCCAACCATCGCCCGGCTGATCACGCTCGTGATTTTTTGGAAGCCTACCCCGATGCCAAGTTATTAATTGTTACCAGCGATGACCTCAGTGGCCCCAAGTACAATCAGACCTTGGCATACATCGCGGAATATGGTGATCGGTATGATGCGGTCATAATGAGCCACTCGGCGGCGGAGCGCATCGGTATGCGCCCGGAAACCGAGATCGAATTTGTCCGGCAAAAGATACTCGAATATGACCAGACCATCAGCCGGCTACCGGCTCATGCGACCAAAAAATTACGCCTCCTCCAGGCTGCCCGTGACAGGACTGAGAAAAAACTACAGAAACTTCTCGAAGAGGCGCGTGAAGCGGATAACTCGCGTCTGACCTGGGAAGATCTTGGCTTTGACTACCTCTGCCTGGACGAGGCCCACCGGGTAAAGAACCTTGAATTTGCCACGCGTAAGCAGGGTATCGCTGGTATCAACCCGGCCGGCAGTGCCCGGGCAATGGATATGTTCATGAAAGTGCGCTACTTGCAAGAGCGCTGCGAGCGCTGCGGCAGATTTGTCGGCGAGTCCAGGCTCTGTCCCCATTGCGCCAATCTCATCGAGGAGAGAAGTGTTGGTAAGATTTGCTTTGCTACGGCCACACCCCTTGGCAATAGTATCGCCGAAATTTATACCTGGCAACGCTTTTTGCAACCCAAACGGCTCAAGAAACTGGGGCTGGACCATTTCGATGCCTGGTCAGCCCAATTCGCTCGTCCGGCCAACATTATCGAACTGGCTCCCTTTGGAAATGGCTACCGTGAAGCAACTCGTTTTACTTCTTTCATAAATGTCCCCGAATTATCGACAATCCTTGGCGATGTCGCTGACGTTCAGCTCGACCCCCAGGCGTTGAATTTGCCTCTCCCGAAACTAATTGGCGGAGGCCCTAAGATCGTTACTGTACCCATGTCGGAGCGGTTACGAGCTTATATGACTCAATGTGACGAACGTGCTGCTCGTGTTCGAGCCAGAGAGGTACGTCCCAATGTGGATAATTTCTTGAAAATTGCCAACGACCTCACGGCGGCCTCTCTGGATATGCGGCTTGTAGACCCCACTGCGCCGGATGACCCTAATTCAAAAATCAATACGCTGGTAAGAGAGGTAATAGATATTTATAAAAAGACTACCGGCGTAGCGCTACCAGGTGTTCCAGGGCGACAAAATTTGGCTCAGGTGATTTTCCTGGACCTGTCAACACCCAAAAAAGGGTTCAACTTGTATGACGATATCAAGGCGAAACTGATCGCCAACGGCATTCCACCTGAAGAAGTTGCTTTCATCCATGATGCTAAAAATGCCGAGGCCAAGCAGCGATTATTTGATCAGGTTAATCAGGGAAAAGTGAGGGTGTTGCTAACTTCGACAGATTTAGGTGGCGAAGCTGCAAACTATCAGCGGCTCCTGTATCACTGCCATAATGCCGATATTGCCTGGACAAGCACGAAGTATATTCAGCGCCTGGGAAGATTGATCCGACAAGGAAATCTTTGCCCGCAAGTGGGTAACAGTGTCTATGTAACCGCCGGGAGTTTTGACAAATATCGCTGGCAAACCGTCGAAAGAAAGGCGTTCGCGGCAGATCAGTTACTCAAGGGGGACATTGATGAGCGAACTGTTGAAGACCTCGATGTTGTCCACGTCGATTACGCCACCATCAAGGCCATGGCCAGTGGCAATCCATTAGTGGAAAGGCGGGTCAAACTCCAATTAGATATTCAGCGGTATCAGGCTCTGGAGCGAGTCTATAACAATCGCCGCGAAGAAGCTCAGCAAGGAATCGACCAGGCCCTGGCCGATATTGTGCTGATTGACCGAGAAGCTGTTAAAACAGATGAGCATCAGGCAACTCGTGAAGAACTTCAAGAAAAATTTACCGAATATCGTGCTGCCCTCGCTGAACCTTTTGAGTACGCCACAACCCTGCAAAATCTGAAACAAGAATTAGAGCAAGTTGAGCGTGAAATCGAGATCATGA
>JAHDWA010000027.1 GCA_023382535.1 Anaerolineae bacterium
CGTAGTTTGGAGCAAAACACGTCGTAGTTTGGAGCAAAACACGTCGTAGTTTGGACCGTAACACGCCGTAGTTTGGAACGTAACACGTCGTAGTTTGGAACGTAACACGTCGTAGTTTGGAGCAATATACGCCGAATATTATTAAAAATCACGCCGCATCTCTTTCAAAAAACAGGTTGGTCCAGATTTAGCCTGCTCCCTGTTCAGTTCGGCTCAATTCGGTTATAATAAGGTGGCCCTTAATCGGGCCTGGGCCTGTCGCGCCTGCGGGTTTGTCGAACTCTTCCTCGGTCCGCAGCAGCTTGCGCTGTCCACCGAGGGCTGGAAGCCCCCGGCTATCATAGGTGAAAACCGCTTAAAAGCGGTTCAGCAGCCTGCTTCAGCGGGCTTCCATCCAGGGTAGCCGGGCGTTTCAACGCTCGGCGGGCGGCGCGGCTGAGGTGATTTTGTAATTACCGGATGTTCTCGAAGATTATCCCGATGGAACCAACCAAACGCCTCTTGATCCTGGCCTGCTCCCAGCGCAAGCGCCCCGACCCCGGCCTGCTGCCGGCAATGGAGCGGTATGACGGGGGGAGTTACCGGATATTACACAAAATAAAGCGAGAAGGACACTGGCCGAAAAATTTGGATGTTTTGATTCTGTCGGCTAAATATGGCTTGATTGAGGCTTCTACGCCTATTGCCGATTATGAGCAGCGAATAACTCGTGAACGGGCCTCTCAGCTAAAACCCCAGGTTATCCAAACTTTACAAAATTATTCTCAACAAAACACTTATTCTGAAGTGTATGTGGATTTGGGTCAAGATTATCTCTCCGCAATTGAAGGATTTGAGAAGTTTTTCAGTGGTTCGTCAATAACTCGCGTTAAAGGGCGTATCGGTGAGCGACTAAAATCACTAAAAAGCTGGCTCAAAGTAAAGTACGAGGAGTGTCAATAGTGAGAAGACAAGGCTCAATTATTTCCTCAATATTTAGTAGCTATCGTCGTGCCTTGAATCTATCCCAAGACCGATATACTCAACTTTACACTGAAAGAGCAGCAAATGCTATCTCATTTTATGATGATTTTCTTAAAAACCTCATCGTTGGATTTGATGACTTTAAAGATGAAGTTACCAGGCGCAAAATACGTCGCGAAGTAGAAGCTTTCTTTGATCGAGATGAAATTCAGTTTGTCTCCATAGATGGGACATGCAAGAAAGACCCATTTACTGATTTTATGGTTTTTTCCAGTATCGCTTATGGTGTGCGGGGTGAGATTTCATTGCAGGGTGATCCACCGACGCTGCAATATAAACGAAGGAAAATGGATGAGGATGTTAGCTTTGTAGCTTATGTCCCTGTGCCATTTGCTGAAATTAACGATGTTGCTAACCCAGATAGATTGGAAGATTTCGTGGTCTCGCCAGAGGATAGGATTGACTTATCAAGTATTCATACCTCTTTGATGCAACTAGCTGAAATATATCTGGCTTACGAAATGGCCCGATCCACTGCTCCTGATCGTCCGCGTCTTATCCTTATGGATCATTCACCAAGCAGTATCATGGCAAGTACAGATGTTGGAGTCAAACGTATCGGTTTAGCCAGTGCGCCCGATTTAGATACACGTGGAATAGGATTGTTAGGGTATGGGGTTGGGCGCAGAGCTTTGGATCAAGGCGATGCAATCGTAGCTTATGCCCATCCCTTTAACGATGAACTTCAAATTCCTTCGACTAAACGCTTTCGTTTATATAATGCACTAATTGCCGAAGTTGTTAATAACAAGGGAAAACCTGTTAACGTAGCCCAATTTGCTACTGACAACGGTTTGACCGTAGAAGAGATTGAAGCCCACTTTGATCGAAATTCAGAGGTGAGAAGACGGATCGCTCAATATGATAGTAAAACCAAAATCTTTACACCGAGATTTGATTTTGAAGCATCATGGTGGGACTCGGTACGCTTATTTGAAGATATTTGCCGACGGCTCTTTAAAGAAAAGGACCAAGAAGCCTTAATCTATAATGCGCCTGATGAAGATGACCCAACCAGGATACGCCGACGTTGGATGTCGCCTGATGATATTAAGTTTTTAATAGCTGTTGGCCTAAGAGCCTTGATTGAGGAATGTTGGCGTAATCGAGTGATGTTATTGGGAATTATTAAAGATTCACAATCGCGCTACTTTACTCGTAACTACTATGGTATGATGCGCCATTTGAAGATTTATGATGCTATTAATGTAAAACCATTGCCCTGGACGGATCGGATTGTTCTTGAAGATATAGCTTATCAAGCCTCTGAGATTGATGCGCCCTGGGCTACAGTTGAGTTTGACTCCTGTTTTATGACTTTACACTTAGGCCAACTGGATGGGTCAACCACGGCAATACCATTAGGAGTGAAGGGTGATGTTGTCAACCAGGAAAGATTATTTGCTCGCTCATTAGGTCAGTTCTTTTTACGTCGTCGGTCTGACAAATCTACACCTCTAATGGGTCACGTCATTTTCATTGATCGCTTACTGCACCCTCACTGGGATGTAGCCTTGTTTGGTGAGGATGCAAAAGTCCAAACCAAAGAATTGGGAACTATTCTTCCTGTCCTCCATCGAGACAATACGGTTGATAATTTGGGTCAATGGGTTGCGATGTATTTTTTGAATACACTAACTCGCAACTTATTTCCAGAGGCGATTGGTTATCCTGACCCTCTCCATAAAGCCGATTGGGGAGCTAAAACTGTTGGACGGCGTGTAGCTCAAATCATCGCTGATAGTGAAATCACCTTCCGGGCAAATCCAATAACTAAAGCCTTCCGCACAATTCGTGATGCAGCAAAAAGATGAGGTGAATGATGAGTAAAAGTGACTGGTTTGTTAAAGATAACAGAGGCAAAGAGCGAACTGGGGTGTTGATGAAACTTGAGGAAAATGAACATTCCCGCTATGAGTTCGAAGTGTGGTTTGAGTATACCCGCCGAGCGATGAACGATATTAGAGAAGGTACAATGTTAGCTGTTCCTAACTACGCCACGACGCAAAAAGTAAGGCACTACAGTATTATTGAGGTAACTTCTATCAAGCCAATTCATTACGCTATTGGCGAAAATCCTTCTGGTTTCCCAGGCTTTGTAATGGAAGCGGCCAAAAATGCAGCTCAGGATTGGACAGGACAAGACGATGATCCCACGGAAGATACTACTACTATTCAGTGTACTGCCATTCCTACCAACTTGGAGCTAGTTGAGGAAGATGGTAAATATACCTTTCGAACCGAAGAAAATATTCCTATGGTTGGGTCTATCGTAAATATACTCGGCACCGAACCGACAAGACAAGTAGTCAATCGAGATATAGATTTGGAAGTAGAGAAAGATGAGCTTTTTATTGGCGGTAAGTTAACTCGGGACGCTAATGTGGAAGTTTACGTACGCACCGAGGATTTGATTCAGGTTCATTTTGGAGTTTTTGGTTTTACTGGGGCAGGTAAATCGAATCTTCTTAGCACGTATATTGCTAAACTATTGACTGGTAAGGTTTCTGTCAAGGTTGTATTATTTGACCTGATGGGAGAATATACGGGCCTGCTGATTGATCAACTCAATAGCAATAAACTTGGTACAGCTTATGTTATCGCTCTTGGGGAAAGGACTTTACCGGGACCAGTAATAGACTATCTGAACAAAGTTAAAAATGCACCAGATGTATCCAAGGCTGCTGAGTCCCTTAATCGTATTACTCTACTGCCTAAACGCCTCCAAAAAGAAAAAATCTATCTGCAAGTTGCTTTGGCAAAGTTACTGGAAGGAAATAAAGTTAAGGTCTTTTCTGAAATTGACAACTTGACAATTTATTACCTTTTTTACGATTATAATAACTCCCAATGCCCTTCGGCTTTCAAGAAGCGGGTAGCAACAAATTTAAAGGAACAGCGAAAAACTATAATCAAAACTGTACTTGATCAGTGTCTTCAAGCACCAAGAGATTACAAAGGACAAAAGGATTATAAGCGGATTACTCTAAATAAATCACTAGCTGAAGAATTAATAAAAGTACTTAACCAAGAATTAGCTAAACCAGAGAATCGAGAATTTCACAAAGACAAGGGAGGGGATTTCGAGGGTGTAATAGGGCAAATTACTTCTGCCATACCCTTGTTGGAGTCGATTAGCCCAGCAGCTATATCTATGAGTCAGATATTGACTGACCTCAATGACAAAGCATCTGGATCAAGCATTTATATAATTCAAGCGCATAACCCCTCTGAAATGCGAGAATTTGCAGCAACATTTGGTGAAGCTGTGTACGAATCTCGTCGGCGATCAGGGGAAATCCGACCACTTGTATCATTTATCTTTGATGAAGCTGACGAGTTTATTCCTCTAAGTGCAAAAGGTAGTTACGAAAGATCAAAAGAGATTGTTGCTACTTTAGCACGTCGAGGACGGAAGTTTGGCTTAGGGGTAGGTATAGCTACTCAACGTACACGCTATTTGGATACAAGTATCATGGCTCAACCACATACTTATTTGGTAAGTAAATTACCACGTTCAAATGACCGGGCAGTAGTAGCCGAAGCATTTGGAGTTTCAGAAGATATGTTCCGTCAAACTTTTAAGTTTAAGCCAGGCAACTGGTTAATAATGAGTCATGATGCTACAGGTCTTAAGGCAATCCCAGTTCCCATACAAACTGAGGATGCAAATGAACGGCTCAAAAAATACTTGGAAACTTTAGGCGATTTTTGAGATTCTACTATTTGTAGCAAGGATAACAGACATTCTAATTTGAGAAGGGCTAAACCTTTATATGATCCCATTCTTTGTCGCTGACCGGCCCATGAGTCTCCGAATTATCAAAGGTCTACCGCTCCAACAATATCCCGATGCAAAAATCGGTATTATGGCTCATGCTAACACCAGCCAGAACTTTCAAGAAGCCCTGCAAAAATATCCCTGTGAAGACTTAAATTATTGTGATGCTGTTAGCGGGCCTTGCCAATTTCCCGATAATATCTGCGCATGCCCTTTTAGAGATCATATCTTAAGTCATACAATCAAAATGTGTGACTCCGGCATTTTTACCAAAGAAGGCGCTACACTCAGCTATCAGCAGCTTTTTGAAGCCTATGAGGGGATGGACGTTGAGTATGGCATAATGATTGATGTCTTTCTGGATCCCCAAGCTACTCTTGAAAGTGGCCGAGAAGCACTTAAGGCTTACGAACCTTTCAAAGAAAAATTCAAGTTAGTTGGAGTGGCGCATGGGCAGAATGTAGAAGAATACCTTGAGTGTTATCGGAGCCTTAAGGAAATGGGGTTTACTCATGTAGCTGTGGGTGGTATGCTTCGTCGAATTGATGAAACTGTCCGTTATGCTCAAGTCCGCGATGAAGATTTTATGTATCAAGTTTTAGATACGTTACGAGAGAAGTATCCAGATGATTGGCTTTTTGCACTTGGTTCTTTTAATCCAAGCAGACTTGAAGAATTCAAAAAGCGTAATGTGTGGGGCGACTACAAAGGCTGGATTTTTCAATATAAAAAACGAGATGATACTCTCAATCCTCTTCTGAACACTTTTGCCTCGAATCATTTAGCCCATCTTGATATTGAAAAAGTTTCTGATCACATAATATTATTGCGTCGCATTGTAGTTTTTCGCGATGCAATGATTAAGAGACAAGCTAAACTATCTCAGACTCTCCATAATGGACGCAGAGAAGTAAGAGCTTTGCTGGAAGCTCTACATCAGGAAGTACGATGCCATGTCCCCAACCTAGCGGCTGGATTTAAGAAGCTAACGACGCATGGACTGCTAAAACCTTCAGAAGAAAATCTTGTATATGAAGCGTTAGATAGGCTGAATAAAAAGCAATCTAAAGAGGGAAAACTACTTATCCAGAAAATCCAAGCCAATCGCAACTTTAAAGAAGAAATAGATAGGATAGATGAACGAGTTGATAAAACCAACAGCTTGTTGATAAGAAGAATTAATAAATTCAAGGCCGCAGCAAGCAACAATTTGACTGATGAAATTCAAAATGCCTGCGCTGCCATTTCAGGTATTATCCAAAAAACGGAACAAGAATATCGCCTTGAACAGGTACGGGAAGTAATGTCGGTAGAAATTTTAAGTCTGTTGAGTAACGGAAAGCCCGGATAGACAGATCAAACTTGAACATTCACCGCCTCACCCGAACCGACCTCCAAGAAACACCCCGCCGCATCGGGGTCGCCGCCAATCCGGTCAAGGCCGGCCTGTTTGGCTCGCGGGCGCGGCTTGGCCCGGCAAAGCTTAAGCCCCGGGTGTTAGCTTGCCGAAGAAATGCGAGCCGGTCAAAATGCGCAAATTGACCCAAACTGGTAAAATTATCGGGCAAACCAGCTCTATCCGGTCAGCGAGAGGCTTAAGTTTATGATTGATACCCCTACCAAAAATAAAAAAGAGGTGCTCTCGATCATTCGGCGGCATCAAGATAAAATAAAAACCTTTGGTGTCAAAAAACTTGGCCTGTTTGGCTCTTTCGTCCGTGATGAACAAAACGCCGAGAGCGATATTGATTTGCTGGTAGAGTTTGAAGCAGGTCAGAAAAACTTTGATAACTTTATTCAGTTGTCATTTCTGTTGGAAGAGCTATTAAGGTGGCCGGTTGAACTGGTCACGGTTGAGTCAGTCAGTCCTTATCTTCGTCCCTATATCACTCAAGAGGTAGAATATGTCACTTTCTCCGCTTGAGTATTTGCGGCACATCCTGGATGAGACGGATTACCTGATAAACGAAACGAAAGGGTTAAGCCATGCTCAGTTTATCCAGGATGAAACCTTGAAAAGAGCTTTTGTGCGGAGTATTGAGATCATCGGCGAAGCGGCAAAGAAAGTCCCTGATAATCTGCGACAGAAATACCCCTCTATTGAATGGCGAGCCATAGCAGGGATGAGAGACCGGCTGATACACGGCTATTTTGGGATAGATTATGATATTGTGTGGGATGTCGTCGTCAACAAAATCCCACAGTTGCGGCAAGAGATAGAAGAAATCCTCCGCAATGAGAGCAAAAACTGAGTTTGGGAGGAGGCGTCAACTACAGCCTACCCCTTCACCTGCGCCACCTGCCGCACGATCTCGACAAAGGTGACCGGGTCGCGGCCCCGGCGACTGGCCCCCAGACCATCCACGTCGGGGCTGCTTAACAAAGCGGCGGCATGCTCAGGGCTGACGCTGCCCCCGTAGATGATCCGCACCGCCTCGGCCACAGAGTCCCCCCAGCGCTGCTGCAGCCAGCCGCGAATGAAGGCGCAGCCGTCCGCCACCTGCTCCGGCGAAGTCGGCGTGCTCACCCCAATGGCTGCCTCCGGCTCGTAGATAAACACCAGCTTTGCCGCCTCCTCTGCGGCGCAGCCAGCCAGGAGACGGGTCAAATGCCGCTCCAGAATGCTTTCCCTTGAACCCCCTTCGTCACGGCCCTCGCCCACCAGGAGGATGGGCGTTAAGCCTGCGGCCAGGGCCAGGTGCAGCTTGCGATTGACAGTCTCATCGTCGTCGCCGCCGTAGCGCCGGACTTCCCAATGCCCCAGCATAACCCAGCCGCAGCCGGCATCGGCCAGCAGCGGGGCCGACACCTGGCCGGTCCGGGCCATCTCGGTCGAAGCCGCCACATCCTGCGCCCCCAATTGCAAACCGCTTCCGGCCAGCGCTTGCGCTACAGGCCAGAGCGCTGTAAACGGCGGGCAAATGATCACGTCTACCCGGCCGGGCAAATCGCCAACCAGCCGTTGAAAATCCCGGACAAAGTCCAGGCTTTCGGCGATGGTCATGGCCATTTTCCAATTGGATAAGGCCAGGGGTCTACGTTGAGCCATGCTTCACCTCTCAATATCTTCCATTTTTCACTTCCAGTAGTATAATATAAAAAGTGGCAACTGTTCAACTATGGGGCCATTGAGAAGCAGGTGGCCTCGCTGGTAGTAAAAGAGTAACTGAGGTTTCATTAATTATGACAGTCAAACTCCCTGTGACTCACCTCACTGAAACCGACCTCCAGGAAATTACCCACCGCATTGTAGCAGCCGCCATCCCGGTCAAGATCATCCTGTTTGGTTCACGGGCGCGGGGGGTTGCTCGGCCCGGCAGTGATATAGATCTGTTGGTAATCGAGCCTGACCCGGTGGCTCAACATCAAGAAGCAGTTCGGCTGCGCCGTTTGCTGCGTGATTTTCAGTTGCCCATAGATATTATCGTGGTCGGCCAATCATTTGCCGAACGATATTGGGACGTTCCAGGTTCGGTGCTCTATCCGGCATTTCGGGAAGGAAAAGTTTTGCATGGCTAGCGACCGCGAAATTCGTCAACAAGAATTAGCCCGGCTTCTGCTGCAAAAAGCATATCAGGATTTGGCCTTAGTTGCCAATGTTAGCGACTCTGAAGCCGTTGCCGATAGATTATTGGCTTTCACGTCCAGCAAACTATTGAGAAGGCAATTAAGGCGGCCTTGACCCGTTTAGGCATTCAATACGAGTATACCCACGATTTATCGTTGCTTTATCAACAGATTGAGAATGCTCAGACAAACCCGCCTGCCAGCCTTGAGGCAGTGGAAGAATTTACTGCATTTGCTGTACAGTTCCGCTATACCCTTTATCAAACGCCAAACTTTGATCGAAATGCGGGCGCTCAGCTAGCCAAAGACTTTATCGAGTGGGCGCACGCTCTGGTCGAAGCACCTCTATCTTAACTTAATATCCCCGTGGAGGAATCCTATGCATATTGACCTCGCCTATGGCCGCACCGGCCTGACCGTCGAACTTCCCGACCAGACCGATATTGTGACCTCTCGTTTTGTGCCCGGACTGCCGGATGAGGCAGCCGCGCTGCGGGCCGCTCTGCGCCGGCCGATTGAGTCGCTGCCGCTGGCCGCCAAAGTCAAACCGGGCGATAAGGTCGTCATCGCCCACAGCGATATTACCCGCGCCACCCCTAACGAGCGCATCCTGCCGGTCCTGCTGGCCGAACTGGCCGAAGCCGGGGTAGCCCGGCAGGACATTACCCTGCTCAACGCCCTTGGCACGCACCGCCGGCAAACCGAGGCCGAACTTCGCCAGATGCTGGGCGACTCCATTGTGGACAGCTACCGCTGCCTGCAGCACAACGCCTATGACGAGGCCAACCTGGTCTCGCTGGGCCGGACTTCCTTTGGCTACCCGGTGCGCATCAATCGCACCTTCATGGAGGCGGACGTGCGCATCCTGACCGGCTTTATCGAGCCGCACTTTTTCGCCGGGTTCAGCGGCGGCCCCAAGGGCGTCCTGCCAGCCCTGGCCGGAGCCGAAAGCGTGCTGACCAATCACGGGCGGGACATGATCGCCCACCCCAAGGCGACCTGGGGCGTCATCGAAGGCAACCCCATCTGGGAAGAGATGCGTGAGGTGGCCCTGCGGACCAACCCCACCTTTCTGCTCAACGTGACCCTCAACACCCGGCGCGAGATCACCGGCGTTTTTGCCGGCGACATGCTGGCGGCCCACGCTGCCGGCTGCGCCTTTGTGCGGGATACGGCCATGGCCTCGGTGGCTGAACCCTATGACATCGTCATTACCACCAACAGCGGCTATCCGCTTGACCAGAACCTTTACCAGGCGGTCAAGGGCATGAGCGCGGCCAACGGGGTTGTCCGTGAGGGCGGCGCGATCATCATTGCCGCCGCCTGCGCCGACGGCCTGCCCGATCACGGGCGCTACGCCGCTCTGCTGGCCGAGGCCGGCTCGCCGCAGGGCGTGCTGGACATGCTGGCCCGGCCCGGCTTCAGCGAGCAGGACCAGTGGCAGGTGCAGATTCAGGCCCTGATCCAACTAAGGGCCGAGGTGCATGTCTACAGCGATGGCTTGAGCGACCACCAGATCACGGGCGCACTTTTCACCCCCTGCCGCAGTATCGAGCAGACGGTGGCCTGCCTGCAACAAAAGTATGGTCCCCAGGCGCGCATCTGCGCCATCCCCGACGGGCCGCAGACGATTGCTTATGTTCGCACCTCGGCCTCGATAGTGGTATAATCCCGTCACTTTCGGACTTAAGGAGTTTCAGAGGTGGCGCAGGAAACGTTATATAAAGAATGTCCGCTCTGTACCCAGGGGATAGTGGTGGGGTCTGGCCGCGGTTCGCCCTATCGCTGCACCCATTGCGGCTTGACGCTGCAACAACGCTCATTGTTGGGGTTGTTCAAAAAGGGGCATTTCGGGGTGGCCGATTTTGGCGAGGGCGATTATTCCCTGGCCCGGCAGTCGTTAAAGGGGGTCGCTCTGCCGCCCGATGCCCTCAAAATCGCCCTGGGCAATGTTTACACCGACGCGCAATTGGCGGCCATTGCCCGGGGTTCGCTGGAAATATTACGGCCGGTCCAAACGGTGCTGGCCCAGGTGATTTTGGAGCAACTGAATGAAGTCTGCCATCTGCAGATCAATGGGCTGCGCCGGGGCCATGGAACCCCCCTGGCCGAAGGCGGACAGTACCAACCGCAGCAGGCGGCCCCACGCGAGGGCATGACCTGGCAGGATCAAGGTAATCTCTTTTGCACCAACCAGCGCCTGGTTTTTCCCAGTAACAGCTTTACCTTTATTCGCATGGATCGCAAATTGGTGGGAGTTCAGGCCTTTACTGACGGGATGGCGGTCCAGCGTAAAGGTGAGGATTACGCCACTTACTTTGTCGGCTGCTACGCCCATGAAGCGGCGCTGGCTGCGGCGTATGTGCTGGGCAAGCTGCCGGCGCTGCAAACCGCAACCTCAGGGATGAATGAGGCAATAGGTTAAACCCGGAAATAAACCATCTGCCCCACGCCCATACGAGCCAGGGCTTCTTCGGCGTGGTGGCGAACCATGTAACTCTCATCGTCCAAAGCTCGAAATAACGCCGGAATGGCCTGCCTGCTTTCCACCGGGACCAGCGCTTTGGCGGCCCGCACCCGCACCCAGGGACGCTCGTCTCGCAGTGCTCTAACGAGAACTTCCGCCGCCGGTGGGCCGATTTTAGTCAGGGCGTCGGCGGCGTGGCGGCCGCTTTCGGTGGGGTCGGCGGCCAGCAGCGTGACTAAGGCTTCAACAGCGGCTTCAGCCTTCAATTCTCCCAGGGCCAGCGCCGCTCCACTGCGAACCATTTCCTCTTGATCGGACAGCGCTGGCAGGAGCAGTTCGACGGCCTCGGGCGAGCCGTTGGCCCACAGGCCGCGCACCGCCCAAAAGCGAGCGTCGGCCTCGGCCGCGGACAGCAGTTCGGCCAGGGCAGCCAGTCCGGCCGCGCTCTGTTGGCCCAGGGCAATCGCCGCCGCTTCACAAGCAGCGTCGTCGGCGGAGCTGAACCGTTCAATTAAAGCACTCTTCTCGGCAGCACCCAAAGTTCATCTCCGTAGAATGGCGAACAGGCGAACCGCGAATATTGATTATTCACTGTTCATTCGCCATTCGCCGATTCACTCGTATAGGCCCGCAGCACTTTAGCCTCGGGAAAACGCGCCCGAACGCCGACGGTAAAATCTTCCAGGGAGGGACGCACGTCAAAGTAGAAAAGATGGGTTTCCCGGTCGGAGTCAGATGCGCCAAAACCCTCCACCAAAATGGTCGCGCCGGGAATAGCCAGCATCAAATCGGCCCACTCCCGTTCATGCGAGACCGTACCCGGCGACAGCCAGATTTCCTGCAATTCCGCCGCCTGCCGCAGATAATCAATATGCCAGTGCGGGCGCTCGGCCGGCTGCAAGTGGTGTTTGAGCCGTCCGACCAACCCCCCGGAACCAAAGGCGCTGCCGACGTAAGTATACCAGCCCGCCGGAAAGTCAACCGTCCCCAACTTGCCGACAGTCAGGGTAACATCGGCGGGCAGGTGTAATAGTAAAACATAATTTCCTGTTTCAGACATCGTTAAGAAGTCCTAATGAGTTTGTGAGACCGGCCAAAGTTTGGCATAATGCGCGCATAAACTAATTATGACATTTTACGCCTGATGCATCAAATTCTTGAGCTAATCTTGAAATGCAGCCACCTTTTGGTTCCAGCTTCAAATTGATTTTAGCCCCGGCTCGCTCCTGGCTGAGCCTGGGGCCGGGCTGGGCCGGGCTGGCCGGGGTCCTGGCCAGCGGAATCATTCCGTTAAACTTGGCCGGTCTCATACAGCTCCTCAGCCTGTGGCTGCTGGTTGATCCTATTCTGGGCGCGTTATGGGAGTTGGTCGGGGTGCAGGGCTTGTGGCGGACCATGCTGCCGGGCCACCTGCCTTCCCCGCCTCGTCACGGTTTCTACCTGCCCTATGCCCAACCCGGGTCAATTGCCGGGCGGCTGGTAGTGGGGATACGCCGTTACGGGCGATGGTGGCAGGAGCAGTTCTGGCCTGAACAGGGCAGTCACTTTGCCGCCGTTGTCCTGGGCGCTGGCCTGGCTCTGCTCATGAGTCTCGCCTTTGGCTCGACCCTCTTTTGGCTCACGCTGCTGGCGCTTGGTCTCATCGTCTTAGCCGGCCAAACTCAAACAGATTTGGCTGCCGCCGAAGGCGGGCGTTTGCAATCTGTGGTACAGTTGCTGCTGCCCTGGGTGATGGGAGCCAGTCTGTGGTCAACCCTGACCCCTTTGAGTCTGGCTCTGGCCGTCTGCTATTGGGTCGCCTACCTGGGCGGGTTGCGCATGTTGGGCGGCCATCACCGGGCCGAGCTGCTTTTCACTTTAGGCCAGATTGCCGCCATCATCCTGTTGCTGGGGCTGCGCTTATTACCCGGAGCGGCAGTTTTGACCGCATTGTTTGTGACCCAACAAATTATTAAAACGAAATTCAACCAGCCGGCCGAGTTTCTCCCCAAATTGCAGCCTTATCTGGTGCTGAGTTTGCTGGTTGGCGGTTGGTCGTTAGGAAGTTTACTAAAGTAGCAGGGTAGCAAAGTAGCAAAAATACGTTGACTACTGTTACCCTGCTACCCTACTACTTGTTATGCTTTTCTGGATTATCGCTATCCTCGTCATTCTGCTGGTCATCGGCCTGATTTTGTACTGGCAGCTCATCCTGGCCGAAGGCGCTTACCTGGGCGCACCGCTGGTGGCCCTGCTTTACGATTGGACTGCCGAACGCTACAACAAGATCAAGGAGTTTGAGTGGGAAGCCGAAGATTTCTGGGTGGGTGAGCCACTGGCCGAGCGGCTCCGCCACGAACCCGGAGCGATGGTACTCGATGTCGCGACCGGCACGGGCCGCATCCCGCTGACCATGCTGCGACAGCCGTCCTTTCGCGGCCGGGTCATTGGCCTGGACCGGGCTTCTAAAATGCTGGCAGTCGCCCGCCGCGACGTGGTTAACTCCGATCAACAGGTCAGCTTGGTCCAGGCCGATGCGATGGCGCTGCCCTTTGCCAGTGACAGTTTTCCGCTGGTCACCTGTATGGAGGCCCTGGAATTTCTGCCCAATCCCACCGCCGGCCTGACCGAACTTGTCCGGGTTTTGCAGCCGGCCAGCGAGGTCCATCCTCAGCGCGGCTGGTTATTGACGACCCAGCGCATCGGCTGGGAAGCCCGGCTCATGCCGGGCAAGACATGGCAAAAAGAGCAGCTTTTTGAAATTTTGAGCCGCTTTCCTCTGCAGCACGTCGAAATCCAGATTTGGCAGGATATTTACAACCTGGTCTGGGCGCAAAAGGTTAGACCCTAAAATCACGTGGCGCTGGCGATCGCCAGCAAAATCAAAATCAGGGCAATCGCAAAGCCAATCACGGTAAACCGGAACATGGCAGTATCCCCGCTGGCCTTTCTGGCGCGGGCTGCCCCAAATTCAACGCCGCCCACCGCTAATAAAGCGACAATCACATGCTCGCCGGTGAAGCGCATGTTGGTCCAACCCTGGAACAAAACGTAGAGGATAACCCCCAGCACAACCTGAATGTAAACGGCTATCCGCGAGAACAAAAGCAGGCGGCTATCCAGACTGCTCCATTTTTGCCTGCCGAGCCAACCAACCAGAGCCTTAATCAAGGTGACAATAATTAAAAGCAGGACGATCCAGCGCCAACCGGAGTGAGCTTGCAGCAAAAAGTTTTCCATAGTTTCCTCTGCGGTTAAATGTGGAGTGAACGCCAATTGTAACATGGGCCGGGGTGAGGGACAAGATTAGCTTAATAGACACGAGGGGTCAGGATACGATGAGGCGGAGAGGTGCATCATTCCTACGAGAGTAGTCATGGGGGATTTCCGGCGCCAGGGGTGGGTTGGTCAACCAGTTTGAGTTACTCTGAGTGCTAGCATGATTCAAAACAGCGCCATCTGCTGCCCGCTGAACTTTTTTTCGTGGTTTAACAGCCAGGCTTTACGCCACAGGCCGCCGCCGTAGCCGGTGAGCTGGCCGTTGCTTCCGATCACGCGATGGCAAGGGACGATAATCGCAATCGGATTTTGGCCGTTGGCCGCACCAACCGCCCGGACCGCTTTCTCGTTGCTCACCTGCCGGGCAACATCCAGGTAAGACGCCGTCTGTCCGTACGGAATCGTGAGCAACTGGCGCCAGACGGCCTTTTGAAAATCAGTCCCGGCCGGCTCAAGCTTGAACGAAAATTCCCGCCCTTCTCCCTTAAAATAAGCATCCAACTGAGCCAGGCAGGCAGCCATGACCGGCGGCAGGTTGGGCTGAGTCATCTCCTCATTGCCAACTTCACCTTCTACAAAATTGACCGCCCTGATGCTCTTCTCCGTTCCAACAATCTGGAGCAGGCCAATTTCGGACCGATAATAGGCTTTGTATCCTTCAATTTTGCTGTCCACTGACTCGCACCTCAAAAATATGGATTTGATGCGTCAACACATCGGTGACATACAGCCGATTGAATCCCGCATCAAAATAAATGCCGACCGGCGCAGCCAGGTTAACCGGGCCGGCCGTCTGCCACTGATCCAGCAGGGAGCCATCGGGAGCGTAGCGGTAGAGTGAGTGACTCTGCGCTTCGGTCATAAAAATGGAGCCGTCGGGGCCAAAGGCCAGGTGGGGGCCACTGAAGCCATAGCTGTCGGGGATGGCCCACTGTAACAGGGGATTGCCCGCGGCGTCAACCCGCTGGATGCGGTTGTTTTCAGCTTCGACCACATAATAGGTGCCCTGGCTGTCACGCAGCGCGTCGGTTGGCTCGTTGAACTGGCCGGGACCGCTGCCCAGACCGCCAATGCTGCCGGTGGGCGCGCCGTCAGCGCTGAACAGAGCCAGCCGGGAACCGCCTGTGTCGGCCAGGGCCAGGCTGTCGTCGTCAAAAACGGTCAGTCCGCGCGGGTGGAACAGAAAGGCCGCCGGGCCGCCAAAGCGGTTGAGCAAATTACCTTCGCTGTCATAACGGTAGATATATTGCAGGGCCGAATCCAGCACCAGGATTTCGGCCCGGCTGTTGACGGCAACGGCCAGGGGTTCTTCAAAAGGAAACGGATCGCCGGTCAAGATTTTGAGCGGGACGCCCTGCGGATTGAGGAGCTGCACCCGCCGGTTGGCGGTATCGGCGATGACCAGACCCCCATCACGCTTAACCGCCACATCACGCGGTTCCAGGAATTGGCCGGGCTGGCTGCCAGGACCGCCCACCGATGATACCCAATTTAAGGTCAGCGGCGCTACTTTTGTTTCGGCTGGGGGCGGAACCGTTCTGGGTGGATAACGCCCCAGGGGCGGCCACAGGTTTTGGCTTGGAATGAGTTCAAGCGCCCCGGTCGGCGTGGCCCAGTAGAGATGAATCTGGGAGCGGTCGGTCGTATCCTGGTAACGAACTTTAAGGTCGTGCAGGCCGGCCTCCAGAGTAACGATGGCCTCAGCGTTCTCATTGGGGGCAAAGGTGGTCACCAGCAAACTCCCATCCAGGAGGAGCTGCGCCTCCTCCACGGCGCGCAGCCCCAGCCGGTACAACCCGCTTTGGGGCACATCCAGGGAACCGGTCCACTCGACGGTATAGGGCCGTGGGAGCGGCGTAAAGTGAAAGTAAATGTCCAAAAATGGGTCAATCCGCTGCAAGGCCGGCCGGCCTTCCCAGCGCTCGTTCGGGTAAAAAGTCCCTAACAGGCCATGATTGCTAATGGGTGGGACGTAGAGCGCCCACTGCGGAATCAAGGTTTCGCCCATACCGGGCGGCTGCCAGTATAGAGCGACCTGTCCCGGCGCGCCTTCGGCACGTACCCGGATCGAGTGATTGCCCTGGGCCAGCGGCAGACCAGTGAGCTGCTCCCCTTCACCTTCAAAGATAACATTGCCATCCAGTTCCAGCAGGCCAGGGCCGGGGGTGATGAAGCGCAGGCTGTAAGGACCATAACGAGGGGCGTAAAGGACGCCGCTCCACTCCGCTGTAAAATCAAGTGACTCCGCCGAGCCGGTGGAGGAGACAGGGGGACTGTCCGCCGGCCAGGTGACATTGATATTCAAAGCGCGTTCGGTATGGAAAGGCGGGTCTGCGGGGGTCTTGTCAGACTGATCAGAAGGATGGAAGTAGTTTAGCTGCAATCCTTGCACAGAGGCCAGCGTTCGGGGTTGCAGGTCAACCCAGTAGACAACCGGGGTAACGTCATCGGTTTGGCTGGAGGCAACCTCAAAATTGGCATTGGGATAAATTCGCTGGGCCTCCTCAAATACCCATTCATCGTCGGGATGGATAAAGAGGGCCACGGGGCGGCCGGGCGGCTCCCGGACAGGCAGGGCATCCGGTAAGGTCAGAGTCCGCGCGTCTTTAACCTCGGAGGCCAGAAAACGCAAAGTCGGGTGATGGGCCAAAAAAGGAGATAGAAAATAGAGGGGCTTCGGCCCCAGTTCAGCCATTTTGCGACCCACAATTGTTTCCGCCGCCGAAAAAGCATTCCACGAGGCGAAATCTCTGGCCTGGCGCACAAAGTAAGTATAAGCATTAAAGACAAAAATAAAACCGAGCAGCGCCGCCGCCGGAACCGCCAGCCAGACCCGAGGCAGCGGTTTGAACGCCTGTTCCGCTTCCCGCCCCAGTACCGCCAGGGCCAATCCGATAAAATAAAGCACCGCCGGGATAACGCCGATTGAGCGCAGGGATTGAGGCGCTTCAAAATCCACCGTAAAAATACCGCCAGCCAGGGCCAGAGGAAATAGTATCAAGAAAAACAGGTTAGCCGGGTGGCGCGGTCGAGCCAGGGCCAGGCCCAGTCCCAGCACGGCCAAAATCCCCATTGCCGGGTCCAGCATCGGTTCGCCGGGTAGGTTGTGACGGCCATTGTTGTCGCCCTTGTAATTGAACATGAGCAGATGCTGTTGCGTGCTGTCCCATATCGCACGAAGCAGATCAGGTTGATCACGGCGGATAAAAATAGAAATCTGATTGGTGCGATACCAGAAAGCCTCGGGGTCTTGCAGAGCGAACTTGACAATGGGCATGATGACCAGCCAGATGACGGCGGCAACGAGCGCCAGCCGTCCCAGGTGAACCGGCCAACTTTGGCGGTTGACGGTCGCTGTCCACCAGTCCCGCCAGCGCGAGTTCGTTATCCCCAGGAGGCAGGCCATCACCACAAAGAGGAGTACAGCCACCAGATACAACCGAAAGGCGGAGTAAAACAACAGGCCACTCCCCAGGCTGAGACCTGCCCACAGCGCGTCACGCAAACGCCCCCGCCGCAGCAGGCGCAATAAGAAGAAGAGGCTCAGAAATTCAAAGAAGGGGGCATCTACGCCGGTCATGGCAATCCGGCTGAAGTTGACATGCCAGCGAGTGACAGCCATCAGAAAAGCCAGGATCAGCCCAAAACGCGGCCCGCGCAATTCGCGCCCAAAGAGATAGGCCGCCAGCACACCCCCCAGCCCAAATAACACGCTCACCAGCCGCAGCGAGTGAATCGTGTTGCCCAACCCATCCAGGGCCAGGGCATAAAGCGCCAAGAGGTGGCCGGATACATTGATCGGCGCGTAGAAAATCGGGCGATAGGTTGGCTCTTGCAGGATTTGCTGGGCCTCCAGGCCAGCCTCGGCTTCGTCGTACCATATCCCAAAGGGCTGCCCGGCGAAGTTGTAGATCCGCATAAACAAAGCCAGCCCCATAATCAAAACCAGGCCAAGAGCAATGGTGCGGTTGGGGAGCAGGATGTCCACTTTTTTACCCCAGGGAAGGCCTTGCGTGAGCAGCAGCCCGCCCCCCACCAGCAGCCCCAGGCTGCTCCAGTAGAGCCACCATGCCTGAGGATAAGCCTCTTGGCTGTCAAAGAAATTGAAAGCGACGACAGAAAGGCCCAGCGCCAGTGCCAGCAGCCAGACCCCCACATTACGCCGCCAGCCACTCCGCATGGCCAGCACCCGGAGTTTGGGGTCAGAGGTGATGGCCATGTCGCCGGTGTGGCCGGCCAGAGCGCGGGCAAAGAGGACGACAGCCGCGAGGTAAAATAACAGTCCATCCCACAGCGACTCGCGGCTGAAGAAGAACTGTCCCAGTGCGCCGACTCCCACCCCGGCCAGGGCCAGGGCCAGCCGGTTCAAGGTGCGGCGGGGGCGGAGGCGGGTATTTTCGATAGGCTGGCCTGGTTCGGGGAAGGTCGAAGGTGTTTCTACCGTTGTGACAGACATAACCCCTATTATACTCAAGTTGTGGCACAACAAAAAGTGAGAATTGGGTATCAGTGATCTTTCTTACGGAGCAAGTCGGTACCCATGATGAGCAATAAGGAGAAAAGCCCCAGGACAATAGCTGCGCTGTACGCGCCGACATATTGGCGCTCGTCGAGGGCGCGGAAGATGTAAAGTGTGGACGTTTCGGTGCGGCCCTGCAAGCCGCCGCCGATGACCAGGACCGCGCCAAATTCGCCCAGGGCACGGGCAAAGGTCAGGGTGATGCCGTAGATAAAGCCCCAGCGCAGCGCCGGTAAGGTGACATACCAGAACGTTTGCCAGCCATTCGCGCCCAGCGTGGCGGCTGCCTGTTCTTGCTTTACCCCAAAAGCTTCCAGCACCGGGATCAATTCCCGGATCATGAAGGGCAGACTGACAAACAGCGTCGCCAGGATGATGCCGGGCAGGGCAAAGGCGATTTTGATGTCGAGGGCGGTCAGCACCGGCGCAAACAGGCCGTTCCGGCCAAAAAGCAAGAGCAGCATGTAGCCAACGACCACGGGTGAAACGGCAAAAGGCATATCAATGAGGCCGTTAAGCAGGTCCCGGCCGGGAAACTCATGCCTGACCATGACCCAGGCTACAATTGTGCCAAAAGTAGCATGGACTGTCACCACAATCAAGCTGACCAGCAAGGTTCGCCAGAAGCTGGCCAGCACATCGGCCTGGCTCAACGCCTCCAAGATCGCGCCTACCCCTTCCCGGAAAGCCCCCATCGTCAGGGAGACAAGCGGCGCGATGACCAGAAGTGCGGCATAAGCCATCACCACCGCGATGAGGAGTCGCTGCCGCCACAGCCCATATCTGATCACGCGCGGCGTCACAACCAGGGGAGATACGACAGCTTTAGAAGTGATGCTACTATTCATGCCTATGCCTCTTTTGAAGATGATTTCTATAGGACAAACTTAAGTCTGTCCTACACGTTGCTTAAACCCCCGGGCTGAATTTCACTTTCTCTGAGTACGCTGCAACCGGCTGACAATCAAAATCAAGGTAAAAGCGATAGCCAGCATCACCACGGATACGGCGCTGGCGCCCATACGGTTTTCCGACTCGACCTCGCCAAAGACATACACCGCCGCCGTTTGAGAGTAGAAGGGAATATTCCCGGCCACGATCACAATCGAACCAAACTCGCCGATGGCCCGGGCGAAGCTCAACAGAGCACCACTGGTCAAGGGCAGAATCAACGCCGGCAGCGTGACCCGCCGGAAAATAGTCCACGGGCCGGCCCCCAAGGTGGCTGCAGCGTGCTCTTGCTGCTTGTCCAGGCCCAGCAACACTGGCTGTACTGCCCGGACCACAAAAGGATAGGTAATAAAGAGCAGGGCCAGAATTATGCCCGGCGGGGCAAAGATAATATCCAGCCCCCCTACATTTTTAAGCCACGCTCCTACCGCCTGCTGGGGGCCATAGAGCACGACCAGCATCACCCCGGTGACCAGGGTAGGAATGGCCAGAGGCAGGTCAATGGTAGCGTTGAGCAGCCTTTTACCGGCAAATTCATAACGCACCAGCACATAGGCAGTCAGCGTTCCCATAATTGTGTTGATAATCACCATCACCGCTGCCGTCCAGAGGGTTAACTGAAGCGCGTGCCAGGCCACCGGCGACGAAACCGCCTGCCAAAAGCCGGTCAGCCCCTTCTGGAAACCATCGCGAATGATGACGACCAGGGGAATGACCAGCATCACCGTCATATAGGTGAGCGCAACAGCGCGCACCCCCCAACGGCCCCAGGGCAAGGCAGAAGGATGGAGGCGGAAGGATGAAGGCGAGAAATTATGCCTTCCACCTTCAGGCGAAGCGGTCATCCTTTTTGCTGCCGTCATTGCGGTAATCCTTGCACCCCGGAAATGACTTGATTATAGATGCCGGTATCGCCAAAGAATTCCGGGGTAGCCTTGGACCAGCCGCCAAAATAGTCAATGGTGAACAGATCTTCTACCGGCGGATAGCGGTCAGCCGTTGCCTTGGCCACATCGGGGTCAACCGAACGCAGCCCATACTCAGCAAAGATTTCCTGGGCCGGCCGGGTAAAGAGGAAACTCACAAAGGCTTCGGCGGCTTCACGGGTGCCATGTTTATCCACGTAACTATCTACCACCGCTACCGGGTTCTCAATCAGAAGGGTCGAACGGGGGATGATCATTTCATAATCCTGGCCGCCCTTTTGGCCCACCCGGATTTCGTTCTCGTAGGTGATGATGACCTGGCCAACGCCCTGCTCGTAGTTGGTAATGCTCTCGCGGGCGCCCTTGTCCATCACCTTCACATTTTTAAGGACGGCCAGCAGGAATGCCTGCGCGGCGGCCGGGTCATCCTTGGGCACACCCTCTACAAAGCCGCGCTTGGCTGCGCCGTAGAGAGCCAGGATGTTCCACATCGCTCCGCCGCTTGTCTTGGGATTGGGGGTCAGGATTTCAATGCCCGGCCCGGCCAGGTCCGCCCAATCCTTAATCCCCAAAGGGTTGCCTTTGCGCACCCCAAAGACGACAATGGAAGTGCTGACCATCCCTTTGGCCCCCACCTCGCGCCAATTGTGGGTGATAAGACCGGCCTTTTCCAGGCGGATAATATCCGCTTCCAACGACAGCGCGGTCACATCGGCCTCAAACCCCTCGGCGATCGCCCGTGACTGCGCCCCTGAGCCTAAATAGGATTCCTCAAAAGTAACTTCCTGGCCGGTTTTTTTCTGCCACTCCTCCCTAAATAGGGGAACGATTTTACCATAGGCTTCGCGAGGGGTGGTATAAGCGCCCAAAATCAGGTTGACTGCCTTCCCGCTCCCCTGGGCGCTGTCGCCGGGCTGGCTCTCAGCCGGGGCTGAGCCAGTATTAGCCGCTCCTGCACAGGCAGCCAAAGCCCCGGCAAGGACCAACAAAATCAGGATCACTGTTAATCTTTTGAACATTGGATAGTCTCCTTATAGCCTAAACACCCGACCTGACAATCAAAACCGGGCGATTGATCACATTCAAAATCTGGCTAACGATCCCATTCAACGGCACCCGCCCATCTCGTTGGGGGAGGGGCGCGCCCAGCACCAACAGGTCGTAGCCGCCGGTCGCAACTTCCGTGGTAATTTCATCGCGCACCAGGCCGGTACGGATGGTCGTCCGCGCTGGCACTCCCAACAGTTCCAGGGTACGCACTCCCCCGGCCAGGAAACGTTCGGCCCGGCTGCGGGCCAGAGGTTGATTGCTATCTTCCTTGGGCAGCACCGACAGGAGCGTGGCTTCCGCCCCCACGTGCCGGACCAGCCGGCCGGCAAACAGCACATCGTCTTTACCCGGCTCGCCGCTGGTGACACAAATGAGGGCGCGGGTCGGCGCCGGCTGGGGTTGAGACACCAGCAGTAAATGATGCTCACCGGCCTGCAGGATTTGCTCGGCCAACTCGACACTATCCTGCCGCTGAAAACCCAATACAACCAGGTCATAGGGGCGGCGCTCGACTTCCTTGGCAACCGCTTCGGCCAGCGGGTCGGTCGTTACCTGGGTTTCCAGGGCGGCCAGGCCGCCGCCGAGTTGCTCTCTGGCCTCGCGCAAGCGGCGCTGCAAAACCTCAGCCTTTTGGCCATACCCCAGCAAGGTAATCCGGGCGTGGGCCAGCCGGCCAATTTGACCGCCCAGGGTCAGTGCGCCTTGTGACAGCGGCGAGCCATCGCTGACGATTAAAAAACTGAGACCGGGGTGCGCCAGAGCATGAATCCGGCGCACCCCCACCCAAACGCTATCCCCAGGGCGCAGAGGCAAGCGGCTGGCCTGGTCCTGAGAACGGGTCGCCTCAACCAGCACCGAGCCGCTCCCAAATGAAACCGGCGGAGCAATGGGACGGACACCCGGCATCGGCGGCAAGCGCAGTCGCAGTCGCTCAAACGAGCCGGCAAAGGCACTCTCTTCCACCTCACCACAGCCCAGTTGGGGGCAATCAAGTGCTTCGGGTGAGGAAGCCAAAGCGATATCCTCAGGCCGGAACAACACCTGCACCCGCTGCGCTTCACCCAGCGGTCTGGTTTGGTAACTCACCGGAAAATGAACCGGGCCTACCTTAACCCCGTCCGGGGTTCCATGACCCACCAGCAGGTTAGCCGTACCCAAAAAGGCAGCCACAAATTCTGTATCCGGGCGCTGGTATAGTTCTTCCGGCGGGCCGACTTCCAGCAGGCGGCCAAAGCTCATCACCCCCAGCCGATCCGCCAGTTCAAAGGCTTCATCCTGGTCGTGCGTGACCAGAATGGTGGTAATCCCCAGTTCCTTTTGGATTAGGCGCAGATTACGGCGCAATTCCGAGCGAATCTTGGCATCGAGCGCGCCCAGCGGCTCGTCGAGCAGCAGTACTTCCGGCTGGTGGGCCAATGCCCGGGCCAGGGCAACCCGCTGCTGCTGTCCGCCGGAAATCTGGTGAGGCATGCGGCTGCCCAAACCGGCCAGCCCAACCAGTTCCAGCAACTCGTCACGCCGCCGCTGCCGCTCGGCAGATGGGGTTTTGCGGATGCGCATGCCGAATTCAATATTGTCGGCAACGGACATGTGCTGAAACAGGGCATAGTTCTGAAAGACAAAGCCGACCCGCCGCTCCTGGGGCGGCAGATAAGTTACGTCACGTCCATGCAGCACAACCCGGCCCTGGTCAACCTCGGCCAGGCCGGCGATCATATTCAAAATGGTGCTCTTGCCGCTGCCGCTGGAGCCAAGCAGGACAAAAAACTCGCCATCGGCTATCTCCAAGGAAACATTGTAGACCACCGGATGGCCGTCATAACGCTTGGTCAATTGTTCGAGGATAATGGACATGGGCAGCCTCTTAGCTCATAAAAGTATTTTCACTGTATCTATCTGCAGAGGATAGGAAATGAGCATGACAAGCCTTGTGATAAGGTTGTGACAAAGCTGTGACAAAAAAGACCTGCCAGATTTCAGAAAACTGGCAGGTCCTGGAAATAGCAGGTCACACTGGAAGCGTGACCTACTGGGTGGGTGTGACCATAAGCCCGTAGCCCAGACCAGGCACCGTCTCAATGAAAACAGCGCCAGGGGTGTCGTGATCGGCCAGGCCGGGCGAGGTCTGGGCCACTTTGCTGCGCAGGCGGCGCACCAGTTGGCGCAGCATATCGCGGTCGCCGCCTTCCGCTCCCCAAACGTGGCTGATAAGACTTTCAATGGTCAGAATTTGCCCGGCATTAAGCATCAGATAATCCAGCAGCCGGTTTTCCAGCGGAGTCAAGGTAATCGCCTCCCCCTGGCCCAGGCGAACTTCCCGCCGGCTGGGGTCAAGCATCAGCTCACCTGCCTGGCGGACCGCCGGAACTGGCGTTTTGCCGGCCCGCCGCAACACCGCCTGCACCCTGGCGACCAGTTGGCGCGGGCTGAACGGTTTGACCATGTAGTCGTCGGCCCCTAACTCCAGGCCGCGCACAATATCGTCTTCTTCCCCACGCACGGTCAGCAGAATGATGGGCGTGTCGGCCTGTTCGCGGACCCGCCGGCAGACGGCAAAACCATCGAATTTTGGCATGTTCAAATCTAGAATCATCAGGTCAGGCCGCTCCTCGGCCCAGCGGCGCAGTGCTGCTTCGCCGTCGTGGGCCAGAATCACCTCAAAGCCCTCTCGCCGCAGCGAAAAAGCAACCAAATCGGCCAGTACCCGGTCGTCGTCTACCACTAAGGCTTTCATGGCTCTTTCGCCAGCGGTAAGGTAAACCAAAAAACAGCCCCACCGCCCGGCCGCTCGTCAACGCCCACCTGCCCCCCCTGGGCCTCCACCACCGCTTTGACCACCGACAAACCCAGACCGGTACCGGCCTGCGCGTGATTCTGGCTGTGGGTGGTGCGATCAGAGATAAAACGGCGAAACAAGTCCCCCCGGAATTCTTCGGGGATACCCGGCCCGTGATCTGCCACCGTCACCCGCGCCCAGCCGTCGTCCAGCGCAGCCGTCAGGGTAATTTCAGTTGCATCAGGGCTGTATTTGCTGGCGTTGGATAACAAGTTAACCAAAACCTGGCCCGTCCGGCGCGGGTCGGCCTGTACCTGGGGCAGCGAGAGCGGCAGTTCAACTTTCAAGAGCTGGCAGCGCCGGGCCAGCAGTGGCTGCAAGGTGCGGCTTACATCGCCAATGATGTCGGCCAGGTTGGCCGGGCGGGGTGAGACCCGAAAGCGGCCGGCCTCGATGCTTGCGCTTTCCAGCAGGTTGTCTATCAGGGTTTGCAGCCCCAACACGCCCAGGTGCAGCGAGCTGAGCAGTTCGTGCAGTTCAGCCGGGTTGAGGTCCGGGGCCTGATCAAGCAGCAGTTCCACCGAAGCGGCCAGTGCCGAAAGCGGGGTGCGAAATTCGTGGGCAATGTTAGACAAAAATTGACCCACCAGCCGGTGCATCAGTTCCTCTTCGCTGACATCGCGGAAAACCAGGGCAACCTGGGCCGGAGACCCTTCGGGTAATAATTTAGCCCCGGTAATCGCCAGCGTGGCCTGGCGCTCGCCGGCCAGAAGCAGGGTAATTTTGGTACGCCGGCCGCGCGCAGGGATAAGCTGGCTGAAAAGCTCACCGGCAGCGGCAGGCCGGAACACCTCATCGCAGCTCCGCCCGATGACCTCGTCACGGGACCAGCCGGTAATTCGCTCGGCGCCCTGGCTAAAAAAGGTGATACGTCCGTGCTGGTCAAACGTAACAATACCCTCGACAATGGACTCCAGCAGATTGCTGCTCCAGGCTTTTTCCCGGCGCAGGTCGTTCAACGTCGTCTGCAAATCAAGACGGG
Source organism: Anaerolineae bacterium (assembly GCA_023382535.1). Next base: position 25,361 of record JAHDWA010000027.1, read on the forward strand.
CGGCCTCCAAGGCCCAGGCAACCAGGGCGACTTCACGCACCTGTGGGTCCGTCGGAACCGGACTGGTCAGATCACCCCGACTCAAGCGCGTGGCGGCTTTGGTCAGCCGGTCCAGCGGCTGGCTGACCTGGCGGGCCAGCAATGCTCCCAGAATGGAGCCAACAACGGCCACTCCCGCCATTCCGGCCAGCAGCGTGCGCACCAGCCGCTGCTGAGTAGCCACGACATTCGTTACGGGTAGGGCAATTTCCGCTTCCAGCCCCGGCTCGCCCGGGGTGAGCGGCTCGCGCCAGGGCAGGAGGTTGCCCACAGCCAGGCGAGCGGCGTAATAGGGCTGGCCAGCCACCGTAAACGTGGCAAACGTTAATCGCTCATCCGGGTTGGGTGCCGGTTGAGGGGATGTCGCTGCCTGGCGCAAATCCGTCTCAAAACTGGTGGCGACTGGCCGCCCGGTGGCCAGCAGCGTGTGCTCCAGGCCGGTCTGAGCGTGGAGCTCCTGGGCAAATTCATTGCCCAGCGTGCTGCCCACAATTACCCGGCCTAATCGGGTTTGATCGCCCTCCAGCACCTGGCTTGCCAACAGCCAGACGCGGGGCAGCGGCTGGCCGGACACCACATAAAAGCCGTCCGGTTCCCTGTCCGTGCAGATGTTGGGCGGAAACTCCTGGCCTACCTGGGCAATCGGCTGGCCGTCAGGGGCGCAGACCAGGATCAGATCAAGGTTTGCCCCGCTTTGCAGAGTCCGCAGATAGGGCAGCAGTTCGTTTTGATCCGCTTGCAGCAGCAGTTCGCGCAAAGTGGGCCGCTGGGCGGTCAAAATGGCCAGGCCGGCCACCTCGTTTTGTCGGGCCGCATAAAGGGCCTGGGCGGCGCGGGCGCCCTGGTCTACCTGCGCCCAGGCCTGGCGATCCAACTGGTCGCGCAGGAGCCAGATGGCCGGCAGGCCGATGGCGGCGGCAGAAAGCAGGACCAGGATAATGAAACTTAAAAGCAGTTGCACCCAAAGACTATTGAGCACCAGAGGAAATTTCTTCATAATAGACCCACCATTCCTACTCAGCCTAATACGCCCCTTCTTTAATATAGTCCAAATTCTTTAAATTGGGCAATCGTGGTATAATCGAGGGCGCTTGCTCAAGAGATAATCAAAACCTGAAAAACCTTCAATGAGGAGAGGGACTTATGCAAATTGTCATCACCGGCGGCACGGGAATGATTGGGCGCAGGCTGGTCCATCACCTGCTGCAATACGGTCACGTCGTCAAGGTCATCAGCCGGCAGCCTTATAAACCGGCTAATCTGCCCGCTAAAATTGTTTTTGCTTCGTGGGATGGTAAAACTGCCGAGGGTTGGGGCAGCCTGGTGGATGGCGCGGATGCGGTGGTCAACCTGGCCGGGGCCGGCATCGCCGATGAGACCTGGACCGACGCCCGTAAAAAAGAGATCGAGGAGAGCCGGGTCAACGCCGGCCTGGCGGTGGTCGAGGCAATCCGCGCGGCCAGCGTCAAGCCAAAGGTCTTGATTCAAGCCTCGGGGGTGGATTACTACGACACGCCAAACAACGATGAGGTCGTTACCGAAGACCATCCCCCGGCCAACGATTTTTTGGGGCGGATCTGCCAGGCCTGGGAAGCCTCGACGGAGGAGGCAGAGGCATTAGGCGTACGGCGGGTAATTACTCGCAGCGGCGTGGTGCTGGATATGCAGGGCGGCGCGCTGCCTCGCATGGTTTTTCCCTTTCGCTTTTTTGCCGGCGGGCCGATTGGCAGCGGCCGGCAGTGGTTCTCCTGGGTTCATTACTGCGATGAAGTGGAGGCCATCCGTTTCCTGATCCACAACGAGGCCGCCCGCGGTCCCTTCAATCTAACTGCGCCCAACCCGGTGCGCAACCACGAGCTGGCCAAAACTATCGGCAAGGTCACGAAACGGCCCGCTTTTGCCCCGGTCCCGGCTTTTGTTTTGAAGACAATGTTTGGAGAAATGTCCACCGTGCTGCTCGACGGCCAGCAGGCCGTGCCCAAGCGCCTGCAGGAGGCGGGGTATGAGTTCAAGTTTCCTCAAATCGAAGCGGCACTGCGGGATTTATTAAGGTAGGATTGAGGACAAGGAACGCCGGTGGAGGTCACCGGCGTTTTTTTTGAAGGTTCTGGTACTAACCCCTGTACGCCCCCGGCCGCAGCAGCCGGGCCAGGCGGCGTTCAAACCGACCGCGCCGGTCGAGGGTGTGGGCCTGGTTCAACAGCCACTCGACGATGTATTCTCGCAGAGTATCCAACCGGCTCGGCTGCGACCCCTTGACCAAGGCACGGATTTCTAACCACAAAGCGGTGACTTCCAGCGGAAATTGGATTTCATCTAAAATGGCGGGATGGACGGGGATGACCGAGGCGTCTGGCAAAACTTCGTTGAGGTAACGCTGGGCGCGGGCGGCGTGGTAGAGATGGGTCAGGGCAAAAATGTGGGCCAGCCCGTAAGCCCGGCGCAGCACCCGGGCCATCCGCACCTCCAGCAGGGTGCAGTTGGTCAACTGGCGGGTAACGACATAGTCGCCGGGGATGTGGAAGCGCTCCACCAGCATCTTTTTCACTACCTGCGCGTCGGGGGTCAGCCCCAGTCCATGCACATCGGAGGCGACAAAAATGAGGTACGGCTTGGGATGCGGAGCGCTGTACCACAGGCCGGCGGCCAGCGCGACCCGGCCCCACAACTGCTTATTTTCCAGCTTGGTACCCTGGCGCTTGCCCATAATTAAAAGGGCGGAGGGGGTCTCCGGCCACTGCGGTTCAGCCGCGTCGGTTGAAGATGGATGGCGAGATGATACATTCATACGGGAAAATTTCTGGGAGGACTGGAAGGTTGGCAGGATGGAAACCAAACTTCCAACCCTCCAGCCTTCCCATCTTCCCCTTCCTCCTACAACTCCGTCCGAATAGCCCATAAATCAGGGAAGGCCGGCTTAAGCAGGGTGGTTTGCAGATAGCCCACCCCCGCCGAGCCGCCCGTGCCCTGCTTGGTCCCAATGGTCCGCTCGACCATTTTAATGTGGCGGTAGCGCCACTCCTGCACTCCCTCGTCGAAGTCAACCAGCCGTTCGCAGACCGGGGCACGGATGGGGTCGTTGCGGTAGATGTCAACGAGGATTTTTTGAACCTCCGGCGAGGGCTGCGCCGGTTGGGTTACATCTCGCGCCAGCAGCTCCGCCGGCACGGGGTAGCCATTGGCCGCCAGGTAATGTAAAAAGGCGTCCCATAAGGTCGGCTGCCGGTAGCGCAGTTCCAATTGGCGGCGAGCGCTGGTATCCTCAGGGTAGTGGACCAGGACGGCGCGGCGCTTGTGGCCCAGCACAAACTCCAGCTCGCGGAATTGGTGGGATTGAAAGCCGCTGGCCGACTCCAGCCGGTGGCGGAACGATAAAAATTCCAGGGGCGTCATCGTCTCCAGAATGTCAATCTGGGCGACCATCGTTTTAAGGATGGTCAAAATCCGGCGCAGGGTGTGCTGCGCTCGCGGCGTGTCATTGGCGACCAACAACTGCCGGACATAGTCCAGCTCGTGCAGCACCTGTTTGAACCACAACTCGTAGACCTGGTGAATGACGATGAACAGCATCTCGTCATGTTCTGGACCTTCCGAGAGCGGCTGCTGGGCCGATAAAATTTGGTCCAGTTTTAAGTAGTTGGCATAGGTCACTGTCATGGTGGGCCTCCCTTAAAAAGACGCGATGACAGGCCCACAGGGGGCCTTCGGCTCTCCCCGCCTCTTCGTCTCGTTTCCCTCCCAAGGTAATCTACAGGGTTCCCCCATTTCCGTCAACTCCTTGCTCCTCTTCCAGCAGCGCCCGGCGTGAGACCTTACCGACAAAGGATTTGGGCAGTGTCTCGCGGAACTCAATTTCCGCCGGCACCGCATAGTCATCGAGGTGGCGGCGGCACAGGGCCAGCAGGTCTTCTGCCGAGAGACTTGCGCCGGGACGGGGCACGACAAAGGCTTTAACCCGCTGCTGCCCGTTTTCATCCGCCGGCACGCCGACCACCGTGGCTTCCAGCACTTTGTTGTGCTCGTACAGCACCTCTTCGACATCGCGGGGATAGACGCTGTGGCTGCCGACGGTGATCGTATCCTTTTTGCGGCCAATAATTTGAAAATAACCGTCGCTCTCCATAACTGCCACATCGCCGGTAGAGAGCCAGCCGTCCCTGAGCACGGCCTGGGTGGCTGCTTCATCGGCCCAGTATCCGGCCATGACCTGCGGCCCTTTCACCACCAACTCGCCCACCTGGCCGGGCGGCAGATCGGCCCCGCTGGCCAGGTCCACGATTTTGGCTTCGGTGTTGGGGATCGGCACGCCGATGGAACCCACCTTGCGTACGCCGTAGAGCGGGTTGGCGTGGGTCACCGGTGAAGCTTCGGTCAGGCCGTAGCCTTCGACCAGCCGGCCGCGGGTCAGTTTTTCAAAGGCTTCCTGGACCTCCACCGGCAGCGGGGCCGCGCCGCTGACACAGGCCTTAATCGAATCCAGGCCGTAGGCGCGGACATGGGAAGCCTGGTTGATGGCCATATACATCGAGGGGACCGCCGGAAAGAGGGTGGGCCGGTACTGCTTGATCTGGGCGAGCACGTCCGCCAGGTCAAACGCGGGCAGGAGCACCACGGTAGCCGCCAGGGCAATCGGAATGTTCAGGGCATTGGTCAGGCCGTAACTGTGGCTCAGCGGAACCACCGATAGGCAGACCTCCTCCCCATAGCGCAGCTCATGAATCCAGTGGCGGGTTTGCAGGGCATTCGCGACCAGGTTGGCATGGGTCAGGCAGACGGCCTTGGCATCGTCAGTTGTGCCGCTGGTATAGAGGATGGCGGCCAGATCCTCGCTGTCCACTTTGATCGAAGGGGGGGTTGGCATGGCATCCTGCATGAATTCAGCCATCAGCAAACCACCCCTACCTTCTGCCTCGCCGCTGATGAGGGTGGTCGGCGTCCAGCGGGCCAGCAGTTTTCGATAAGGTTCGGCCGGGAGCATGGCCCGCATGTCGGCCAGGATGAAGTGGCACAGGTCGGTTTGCTCCTGGGCTGCCCTGATCAGGCCGTTAAACTCGGCCAGTGTGACCAACACCCTGGCTCCAGTCTGCTGGATTTGCCGGACAATCTGGGCCGCATCGGCTTCAGGGTGTGAGAGAACCACCACCCCGCCCGCTTTCAGCGTACCGTAATAGGCCACAATCATCTGGGGCATGTTGGGCAAGACGACCATCACCCGCTCCCCCGGCCCAACGCCGAGGCCCAGCAGGGCGTGGGCAAATTGGTTGACCTGCCGGTTGAGCTGCTGGTAGGTCAGCCGGGCGCCGTAAAAAATCGTCGCTGTCCGTTTGGGCGCCCAATCCGCCGCACCCTCCAGGAATTTGGTCAAGGGCTGGCGGGGAATGGGCACGGTCAGAGGCGTTTCAGGACCGTAACTGGCCAGCCAGGGACGCTGTTGAAAAAGGGCGCTCACTCCCGGCTGGCCGCGCCAGGAACTGCGCCGCTCGCCGGCAATGAAACGCTCGATGGCCCGGTTGACCGCCCGGTGGCGCTCTAACTGGACTTTGTGCTTGGCCGACCCGACATCATAAACCTCTGCACCGGGGACCATTTTGCTCAATTCATCAAATACGTAGCGGGGAAAGTAGCTGTCTCGCTCGCCGGTGATGATGAGGGTGGGAGTAGTGATGTTGCGCAGCAACGGCCAGCCCTGCCACTGGCGCATATTGTTCAGCATCATCCGCTTCATCACGTGGATTTCGGCGTTCCAGCGGGGGCGGTAGTTCCACCAGGGTCGGAAAAAGGCGTTCGGCAGGCGAAAGGCCCAGGTGGCCCGGCGCGGCAGGGGATATTCCCCGGCGGTGGCAATCAGCACCAACTTTTCCAGCCGTTCCGGGTGGGCATTGGCATACTCCACGCAAATCGAACCACCGAAGGAGTGCCCCACCAGAACAAATTTCTCCGGCAGGTTGAGCGTGTCGGCGATGGTCTGCAAGTCGTCCACCAGTTCGGGCATGGTGTATTGAGTTAGGGGGGCATCGCTTTGGCCGTGGCCGCGCAGATCGGGGGCAACCACACGATAGGCGCGGGCAAAGTAGTTGATCTGAAATTCCCAGGTTTCGGCGCAGCCAGCATAGCCGTGGACAAACAGGATGGTCTTTTCCACCCCTTCGGGCCAGATATCAATTACGCTCAGTTCGGCCCCGGTCAAACCGCGGATAGGCACATCCACACGGTAGAGGTTGAAGTCCAGGAGCAGGTCACGTCGTTTCAGCCCCCGCAATTTTCGTTTCATAGACTCTCCTCACCCTGGATAGTATCACGAGCAGCTACGGCAGACAAATACTTATTCCGTAGCGCCTGGGTTATAAACTCCCGCCGATCTGAGTGTAAAGTAATGCTAGCAAAAAACGGAAATTTGTCTAGCAGACCATCTCGCCGCGCACAAAAGCAGCGGTGCGGGGATCAGTAGGGGTACTAAGAAAGCAGGGGTAGCGACAATTTCGATTAAGTGGCCGTCGAGGAGCAGGCGAGTACGGTGACCAGGCGTTCGGCTCGAAGAACGTTGCGAGGGACCCAAACGATTGTCGTGCCCTTCCGCCGCTTCGCCTTGGCCACAACTTCATTGATCAGCCTGATTGATCCTTGGAAAAAAACTCTTGAAAGCGGTTAGCGACGGCTTCATTTAGACCAGCAGCAAATTGGTGGAAGCGCTCGATGTAATCCACGGCCACCGGGGTGAGCTGCGAGCCACCACCGCCGCTGCCGCCGGTTTGGGTATCAATCAATTTAACCCCCAACCGTTCCTCGCACTCGTGGATTTTATCCCAGGCCCGCCGGTAGGATACCCCCATTCTAGAAGCGGCCGCTGAAATAGAGCCGGTTTCGCCAACGGCCTCAAGCAGTCTGACCCGCCAGGAACTCAGGGCCACTTTACCATCCTTTTCGATCCAAAAATTTGCTTTGGCCTGCATCATAGGCAGAGTCAATCGGGGAAGATTTGCCGGACTACAATAAAGCTGCGCACAAGGGTCAGTTCACTGGGAACTCTTCGACGTTTGAGACCGATTGATCAAATCCTTAATTTTACCCAACAAATCGCGAACCACAAACGGTTTGACCACGTAACCGTCAAACATACCGGCATAGTTAGAGGTTTCAGATTCGTCTTCGAGGTAGTGGCGGGCAGTCAGCATAATCACCGGAATGTGAGCCAGTTTCTCGCTTTTTTTGATAATTTGCAGCACTTGCCAGCCGTCCATACCCAGCATCATGATATCAAGGAGAATTAAGTCAACCGGCTGCTCCCCTTTATTGAGGATTTCCAGACCTTCGATTCCACCCAGCGCCGAAATAACCTCGAAACCCTCGCGCTCCAAAATTAACCGTCCCAGGGTGATCATCTCACGGTCATCGTCAATCATTAGCACTCGGTAGGCCACAGGTTACTCCTTTGACTGGGTTTGTAGTTTATTTCGAAAATGAAGTTGAAGGTTAAAGTCAGAGGTCAAAACTGGCTGACGGGATACGTTCCCTTCAAAAACGAAGCACCCACAATCAAGATTAGTATAACACGATTAGATTGGATTGGCAACGTAAAATCAGTTAGGATTGTGGCTTAAGCACCTTCCCCGTCTCGTTCTCAAACTTGGTTAGGGGACGAGATGGGCGCAGATTAAAATCAATTAGTGATGTTTCTTTTTAGGCACCACCGTTTGAAACTTGTAGCGGATGGCAGGCCGGGTTAGCGCCAGCACAATACCAATGGAAATAAGCACCTGCGAGACCATCCGCCAATCCGAAGGCGCCTGAAGGAAGACAACCGTATAGAACACATAGGGAATAGCGATCAAGTGGAGAACCACATTGGCAAATCTGGCCCATTCCTGAATGGCCAGCAACCCCGCGCCCATTGCTCCATATATCCCTAACAGTACCAGGGAGGCCAGGGTAGTCATGTCGAAATATCCTACCAGGGACACAAGAATGACACCCAGCAGTGCAATTGCCAGTTCAAAACACCCAATGAGAATCACGGCAATGGGAATGTTTTTATCAGGCGGCGGCAGGTTCTGGGGGAAATTGTTTTTCAAATGAATAATCCTCTATATCAACAAAGTATAACATAGGCAGACCTGCTGTCAAAGGCATTGCCGGGTCATAACCCTTTCCAAAAAGCCATTCCCCCACAATATAACCATTTTTTACCCCAGCTTTACGGACTATCGTCCTTTACCGTGATATATTAGGAAAAGGCAAGCTTAATCTGAAACAGGGGGTAACTCATCTATCAATTCCTTTTATCAGGGTAAACAGGGTGGTGCTGCTGAACTAACCGATAAGCCGGGTATAACAGACGTGAACCGGATCAAACCAGCCCTCTTCATCCACACCATTGACCACAACGACATCATCGTTGACCTTAACGATGCCTGGCTGCGTTTTGCTTTAGAAAATGATGCGCCCCACCTTACCTACCAGGCGATTGTTGGCCGATCCCTGTGGACCTTCATCGCCGGTGCTGAAACCCATCACATCTATCGCCTTTTGCTAAAACAGACTCGCCAATCTCAGCAGCGGGTTGTCTTCACTCACCGCTGCGACAGCCCCACGCTCATCCGCTACGTCCAGATGGAAATCGTTCCCGTCGCCAACGGCGTTGTAGAATTTAGAAATCAACTGCTCCTGCAAAAACAGCGCGATCCGGTCCCGCTTTTGGACCCTACAGTTCAACGGACGAGTGAACTGCTCAAGATGTGCAGTTGGTGTAATCGCCTCCTATGTGATCAAACATGGCTGCTCCTCGAAGAAGCGATCAACTACCTCGGTCTGTTTGGCTCTTCACAACTGCCTCAGATAACGCACGGCATCTGCCCGACCTGCTCCCTCTTGTTTGCCGATCTAAGTTAAAAGATAGAGCTTAAATCTTGCCAAAGAGCGGAATTCAGCTTCTGATTGCCCGGACTGTCCGCATTAGTTGTCTAACCTTATCTTCTACTACCCGGTCGCCCGGTTCAGCACCGCTCTTTAAAGCGGTGCCGATAATCGCGCCGTCGGCATATTGGAATAACTCGGTCACGTTGGCTGGGGTGGTCCCGCTGCCGACCAGCACCGGGAAATCCCCGACGGCCTCCCTGGCCTCCTGCAAATCGGTTAGCGCCGGCATATCCCCGGTGGCCCTGCCGGTAACGATGACGGCAGCCGCCCCAGCGGTCACGGCCTGGCGGGCCGAGACAGCCAATGACTTCTCTTCCAGTAGTTCGCTGTATTTAACCTGGATGTCGGCCAGCACAGCCACGTGCTCCGCCTTGAGTTTGCGGCGATAAGCGATAATCTCGGCCGGGTCAGGCTCGATGACCCTATCCTTGACCCTGACTTTATCCACAAAAAAATCAAGCCGGACAAAAGCCGCGCCGCATGCTTTGGCAATGGCCAGGGAGGCTTGCCAGTCATTGAGCAGGACCTCCAATCCGACCGGAACCCGGGCCTGTTCCATCACTTTGTGCATCACCCAGGTAAACGAGGCCACGATTTCCGGGCCGACCGCAAATTGATGGGGATGGTCATACTCATTCTCAACGATTACACCATCCACGCCGCCCCGCTGTAAACTGTGCAGGTCTTTCAGGGCCAGCGCCAGAGTCGTTCCCATACTGCTAAATTCTGGATAACCCAGCAGAGGGGGAAGGTGAATCACACCAATCACTGGCCGGGTTACAGGAAAGAAAATCGGTCGAAACATTGCTTTTCTCCTCAATAACTCTAGACCCTAAAAACCTTTAGGGTCTGTACTGGCTCCGTAATGCTGCAGCACTTCGGCCGCCTGCCTGGCCCCCTGTTGGAGAGCCAGCGGCACATCGCGGTGGCGGAAGTAGGCTACGGTAAAGGCAGCCTGAAAAGCATCGCCGCAGCCGGTTGTATCTACCGCCGCAGCGACCTGAACGGCCGGTTGGTCAAACTGCTGCCCATCCACCAGGGCCGTACTTCCTGCCGCGCCACGAGTAACGACAATGATCCCCGCCATCTGGCGAGATAAGGGGCGCAAAATATCTACCGCCTGCTGGTCGCCGCTGATAAAAGCCAGGTCAAGTTGTTGAATCAGCGCGGCCATGCCCTGGTAATCCTGCCCGTAATCGGACAAATCCAGAAAATCTACTACCCGCTTACCCCGGATTGATAACTGCCGCATGACCTGGTTAAAAATCGGCTCGATTTGCCAGAAGAGCGGAGCTACGACAATGTCAAACTGTTGAATAAATCCCAGATCGGCATCGCTGACCTGGAAACCGGCCAGCACGCCTGGGCTGTAACCATTCGGGGGGAAGATTCGCTCTCCGGTCGGTGTGACGACAATATTCTGCCTGGCCGTCGCGCCTTCCTGAACATACAAGTGGGAAGTGTCAATTCCCTCCCGCAGCAGTTTTTGCCGGACAAGCTGTCCAGCAGCATCGCTGCCGACACAACTGACCAGCGCTACTTCCTCTGCACCGCAGCGCTTGCTGTGAACGGCAAAATTGAGCGAAATACCGCCGACAAAGCCTTTGTTTAACTCCAGATAATAATCGAGAGTTGATTCTCCCACACAAACAATTTTCACCACTCTAGGTCCCGTCCCTGTTTTTTGAGCCTTTAAAAGATGGCCCATTATAACACTATGTGCTAAAAAATTCACAATATACTCTATAACTGGCAACATTCGCCAGGTTGAACTACAATGCAGGCAGCCTGGCGAAATCTTTTACACAATTACCAAAGAGGATTCATGAATACTTCGACTGATCTCACGACACGCTACCATTTTAGTGCTTCTGCCTATGGCGGGCAGGGCTGGTCGCCCCGCACCGACTCCCTGGGCCAGGAACTTGGCCGCATTTGGGGAGCGTGCGGCGTGGCGACGGAGTGGTCCCCCCTGAAAACAGTTTTACTTCACCGGCCCGGGCCTGAACTGGAAAACATCGCCGATCCTGATGTTGTCCAGATGTTAGCCCAGCCCGATTTTGATCGCGCTCGACAGCAGCATGAGGCGATGGCGCGGGCCTATCGGGAGGCGGGCGTTACTGTCCACTATGTCGAGCCGCCGGAGACGCCGCCCCCAAACCAGATGTTTGTGGCGGATTTGATGTTTATGACACCGGAGGGTGCTATCGTGGGCCGGCCGGCTTCGACGGTACGAGCCGGGGAGGAACGCTTTGTGGCCCGGCGGCTGGCCGACCTGGGGGTGCCGATTTTGCGGACCATCCGTGGACACGGCACCTTCGAGGGCGCCGATGCGGCCTGGATAGATCCGCAGACGGTCCTGCTCGCGACGGGGCTGCGCACCAATAGCGAAGGAGCAGCGCAGGTAAGCAGTTTGCTGCGCGAGATGGGAATTGAAGTGATCCAGGTGGGCCTGCCCTACGGGGCCATGCACCTGATGGGCACTTTACGTTTTGCCGCCCGCGACCTGGCGCTGGCCTGGCCGGGTCGAGTTCCCTATGCCGCGGTAGAGGCGCTGCGCCGGCGGGGTTACACGGTGCTTTTCCTGCCGGATGATCGGGCCGCGATGCAGTCAGCCGCCTTTAACTTTGTCACCCTGGGGCCGCGCCGCATCCTGATGCCGGCCGGCAACCCGACGACCGAAGCATTTTATCGAGAAGCTGGCCTCCATTGTATCACGGTTGAGGTGGACGAATTAATTAAGGCCGCCGGCGCTATCGGCTGCATGACCGGCATTGTCGCGCGGGAGCTGCCGCCCTCATGATTGGATGACAATAGTCACTGGGAAATGGCGAGGTTTATCACTGTTTTCCGGGGATGACATGTATTAGACTGCCTATAGCATCATTCTAACCCGCGTCGGTTTACCCTGAATATGCTTCAACATACTTTTGCTACACCTGCCCATACCTGCCCTTAAGGGCCTGCGGTTCCAGTGCAGGATATCAGCCCTAAGTTTAAGCGAAGCACTTTGTGGGCCAGCTCAGGGCAGACTCATTTAAACTCACCTATCCTACAATACTCGAGGAGAAACAAAACTCAATATGCCTATTGCTGCTAATGAATGGTCATTAACCGCTGATACCCCTTTTGAAGCAGAGCTGCCCCGTCTCTGGGGAGATTGGGGCTGCAGCTCCGAGATTGGCCGCCTACGGGCGGTTTTACTCCACCGGCCGGGACCGGAGATTGAGCAGATCGAAGACCCCGCTGCCGTTTTGTTTGCCGAGCGGATGAACCCGGAACGGGCGCGGCGGCAGCACGATGCCATGGCCGATGTCTACCGGGCACACGGGGTAGATGTTCATTACATCGAGCACATGCCGCTGAATAAGCCCAACGGTATGTTCGTGAGAGACCTGGTGGCGATGACGCCGGAAGGGGCCATTGTCGCCCGGCCCGGCACAACCATCCGGCGCGGAGAAGAGCGCTACGCGGCTGAAGCCATGGCCCGCCTCGGCGTACCGATTCTCCGCACCATCGCCGGGACGGGCACGTTTGAGGGCGCCGACCTGTTGTGGGCCAATCGTGACCTGGCCTTTGTCAGTTTAAGCCGCCGGACCAATGCCGAGGGCGCTCGCCAGGTTAAGGCCGAGTTGGAACGAATGGGCGTGGGCGAGATTGTCACAGTACAGGTGCCCTGGTCCGAAGCGCACCTGGATGGAATGATGGCAGTGTTGGACCGGAAGCTGGCCATTGTCTACACCGTCCAGGTACCTTACGTCGTCGTCGAAGCCTTTCGGCGGCACGGCTTCCGTATTCTGGAGGTCACATCCGAAGCTGAGGTCCGTTATGGTGTCGCACTGAATTTTGTGGCCCTGGAACCGGGCAAGATTGTTATCCCGCACGGCAACAATGCCAGCACCGTGCGCATGATGCAGGAGGCCGGGGTTGAGGTCATTCAGGTTGAAATAGACGAGCTAATGAAGGGGGCCGGGGCTATTCACTGCATGACCGCTTTCTTAAAGCGTGATGAACTTTGAGATATTCATAGTAGTTCCAACTTTTAGGGGTGTTCACGAATCTGGGCACGCCACCAAGAATGAAAAACGGAACACAGAGAGCACGGAGAAGACACAGACGCAAAGCGCACTGAGGATCCTTTAAAAACTCTGTGACCCTCTGTACTGACTCCGGGTGACTCTGTGTTCCAAACCTATCTGCGAAGGAGGATTTATGTTCACCAAACAATTAAATAAAACTATCCTTTGGCTCGGTTTGATCGCGCTGCTGGGCCTGGCCGCCCTCTTCTCGGCCTGTTCCAGCCAAGCGCCCGAGGTAAACAACGCCCAGACAGAGGCGTTCCCCACCATTCGCCGGATTCAGGAGGCCAAAAAGCTGCGCGTCGGGACGGGCGCGGGCTATTTTCCCTTTGAAATGATTGACAAGCAGGGAAAAATGGTCGGCTTTGATATGGATATGGCCCAGGCGATGGCCGATGCGATGAAGGTCGAATTGGAAGTGGTTGACTTTAAAGATTTTGATGCGATTATTCCGGCGCTGGGAGCGGGCCAGATTGACATGATCATTGCCGGGATGACCATCACCCCGGAGCGGGCGCTGGCGGTCAATTTCAGCCGGCCCTACTTTACTTCGGGCCAGGCAGTGCTGGTCAACACGAAGCACAAAGATACGGTCAAAAGCTATGCTGACCTGGACAAGGCCGACATTGTCATCGTGACCGAACAGGGCACCACGGGCGACATCGCCGCCCAGCGGACCTTCAAAACGGCCACGATCCGCCCGATGAAAGGCGGCAACGAGGCCACCCTGGATGTCTGCAACGGCAGTTCCGACGCCTTTGTTTATGATCAGTCGCTGATTGCAGTCCAGGCCCAACTGCATAAAGACTGCGTTTATGCGCTGCTGGAGCCTTTCACCTCTGAAAAGTACGGGATCCCGGTACGGGCCGGGGAGGCCGACCTGCTGCAATGGACCAACACCTTCCTGGACAGCTACGTCGACTCGGACGCCTACAAGGAGTCTTACAACCGCTGGTTTGAAGAAGGCGAGTGGCTGAAAGATGTAGTCGTCGAGTAGAAATTTAGAACAACTATTGAGAGACACCCGGTTTCTACCGATTTTTTAAACCCGGAAACCGGGTGTCTGAAAAGGCCCCCGTTATGGAATATATCCTCCGAGAACTGTTCGACCCCCTCGTTTGGGAGACCAGTGTCTTCCCTTATCTGGCCATCTTTCTCACCGGCATGCAAAACACCCTGATTATTTCTATCCAATCCCTGGTGCTGGCGTTTGTGATTGGCATTATTACCGGGGCGATGCGGGTTTCGCGGCTGCGCCTGGTCTCCGGTCTGGCCGCGGCCTATGTGGAAGTCATCCGCAACACCCCCTTACTAATCCAGTTGATCATTTTTTATTTTGGCCTGGGACCGCTCTTTGGACGCTCTCAAACCCTACCGCTGGTCCTGGGGTTGGGAGTCTTTACTGGAGCCTACGTGGCAGAAATTGTGCGAGCTGGCATTCAATCGGTGGCGCGAGGCCAGCGCGAGGCGGCGCTGTCGGTGGGGATGACCGGTTTTCAGGCTATGACGTTGATTATCCTGCCCCAGGCGATCCGCCGTATCTCTCCGGCTCTGGCCGGACAGTTCATTTCCCTGATCAAAGATTCCTCGCTGGTCTCAGTTTTTGGCTATGCCGAATTAACGCACGCCGCTAATCGAGTCAGCGCCGCCACCTTTAGAACCCTAGCCCCCAATGTGTTTGTGGCCGTCATTTATTTTTTGATTGCCTACGGGCTGTCACGAGGAGTGGCTGTTATTGAAAAGAGGACGGCGCGCAGTGGTCAAGTGTGAGTCTGTTTCCAAGTGGTTTGGTCATTTTCAAGTGCTGCGTGACGTTAACCTGGAAGTGGCTCCGGGCGAGGTTCTGGTCATCATCGGCCCCAGCGGCTCCGGCAAGAGCACGATCTTGCGCTGTATCAATGCCCTGGAACCCATTCAAAAAGGCAAGATTTGGGTGAATGGGGTCTCGATCCACGACACGCCCTCGCGCAAGCAGCACCTGCCCCGGCGCGAGATTGGCATGGTCTTTCAGCAGTTCAATCTGTTCCAGAATAAGACGGCGCTGCAAAATATCACCATCGCTCCCATACATGTGTTGCGCCAGTCCAAAGAAGCGGCCGAGGCCAAAGCCCGCCAGTTGCTGGAGCGTGTCGGCTTGCCGGAAAAGGCCGATGCTTACCCGGCCGAACTTTCCGGCGGGCAGCAGCAGCGGGTGGCCATTGCCCGTTCCCTGGCCATGGACCCCAAGTTGATGCTTTTTGATGAGCCAACCTCGGCCCTGGACCCGGAAATGATCAAGGAAGTCCTGGAGGTGATGAAAGATTTGGCCACCAGCGGGATGACCATGATTGTGGTGACCCACGAAATGGGTTTTGCCCGCGAAGTCGCGGACCGCATCATCTTTATGGACTCCGGCACAATCCTGGAGGACCTGCCGGCTGTCAAGTTCTTTGACAGTCCCCACCACGACCGCACACGTTCTTTTCTCAGCAAAATTTTATAAACCGATCCACTCATGGCAGGTCGGCTTCAACGGCGAGGCGAAAGTCGCGGAAGATGCGGGCCAAATCAGTCGGGGTGTAGTGGGCATTCAGCCCGCTGGGATTGGGCAGCACCCACAGCCGCGCCGGACCCAGCGACTCCGATTGTTGGCCCAGCCCGGCTCGCGGCCGGGCAAACGCGGTGCGATAGGCGCTGATCCCCAGAATAGCCACCACAGCCGGGTGGTACTGCTCCACCTTTGCCAGGAGACGCTGGCCCCCGGCGATTAATTCGGTGGGGGCCAATTCGCTGGCAACGGCCGTGGCCCGCTCGACCAGGTTGGTAATGCCATAACCATACTCAAGGAGTTCATGCTCCTCGGCGGGAGCGAGCAGGCGGGGAGTGAAACCGGCGGCGTACAGCGCCGGCCAGAAGCGATTGCCGGGCCGGGCAAAGTGATAGCCGGTGTAACCGGAGTAGAGGCCGGGATTGATCCCGCAAAACAAGACGCGCAAGCCGGGGGCTATTACGTCGGGGACGGTTTGGCCGGCGGCAGCCAACAGGTCGGCTTTGGTGGGTTTAAGGGTGCGACTCACCGGGCCTCTTCTGACCGGTAAGCAGAAAATGGTTCAACTCCGCCTCCCATTCCTGCATAAAAGCGGTGTAATATTCTTCAGTAAAACCCGTCACCAGGCGCTCCCCTGCTTCGCTGAGGGCGGTGTAAGCATACGAGACCTCGGCCAGGGTTTGGTTAGCCTCGCCGGGCCGCAAGCGGATCTCGATCCGGCCTACCGCCACCTCCGGCATCACCTTCAGAAATTCGATGTGATAGACGTGCGGCTCCCACTGCGTCACCACCCAGACGGCGTCGTGGGGCCGGTCCGGCATGACAAAGACGCAGTCCAGCTCGGTCACCCCGCTCTCCGAAATGACCAGCCTGGGGTCCCAACCGTTGACCCACTCCGCTTCTCGCACCGGGCATAACAGCGGGAAGACTGCTTCCGGTGGGCCGGCCAGGGTTTGGGTGTAGCTGTGTTTGATTCGGATGGGAGGGGAGATTTTCATGATAGTATCAGGCTTTCTGTTTGGCTCTAAAAATAGTTCACATAAGTTCTTCAAGCAGCACCTTGGCCTCTTGTAAATCGGCGGTATCGAAGCCCTCGGTAAACCAATCGTAAATCTCGGCCAGCATCCGGCGTGCTTTTTGAGTTTTGCCCTGCTGCTGCCAAATCCGGCTCAAACTCATTACCGCTCGTAATTCTAAAGATCTGGCCTCTTGTTGGCGAGCGATCTTGATGGCCTGACGAACACAATTCTCTGCCTCAGCTTTAGCCTCAGTCTGTAATAATAACTCCCCTTTAAGCCGATATACCTCCACTTCCCAGTAATGTCCGACCGTTTTTTCTACCGCCGCTAATGCCTCGGCCAACCTTTCCAGGGCGGTGCTGATCTGCCCGTTTTGCCCATAGGCTTTGGCGAGCAGAGTTAGAATGTAGGGGGTATCCAATTCCATCCCCATGGCCCGGTAAGCCGTTAGATTCTCACGTATTTGGAGAATCCCTTCCTCGATCTCTCCTTGCTCGACCCGCGTCCAGCCTCGCAAGATGTTCGCCAGTGTTAACCACATGACAAATCCTTGCTCAATCGAAAGAGCAATGTTTTCCTCGGCCCGTGCCTGGGCAGCCTGTCCTTCCCTTCGGAACAGATGAAGGGTACTGGCCGCGCGCAGAGCAAACGCTTGGCTAAAAGGGTGAGGCCACTCTTGGGTCAGCGTCAGGGCCTCCTGGCTCCACTTCAAAGCTTGATCGGGATAGCCCAAAAGCCATAGGTTCCAGGAACCATTGGATAAGAGAGCTACCTTGGGGTCCTGCCCGTAAACAGAGGCATGAGCGTGGTGCTGTCGGGGATCGTAGAGCGTATAACTCTGCTCAAGATGCTGGCGGCCTAGAGGAAAGTCGCCCCTGTAGAACGCAGTCTCACCCATCATGCGATGACCTTCCAGAAGAAGCGCTCGATTTTGGCTGCTCTGAGCCAGGGCTAGGCACCGTTGGGCCAACTCGCCGGTCGTCCGCAAGTCCATTCGCACCAGATTATAACCCCACAACCCATAGAGCACCACAAAGAGTTGACCAGGCTCTCCCACCTCCTCACAAAGCTCTTGAGCACGAGTATAGGCTTGCTTTACCTCTGACGCTCCATAGCCCTTAACCCCGGCTAATGGAGCAAACAGGGCAATTTGTAGCACAAGTTCTTGCTGGTTACGTTCCTGAGTTTCGGGCAGGGTTTTGAGAAGGGTCAAAGCTTCGTTAAAGAAATCAATGGCTTCCTGGTTCGCAAAGTCATTGACGGCCTGTTCGCCCGCTTTTTGCAAATAGTCAATAGCCTTTTGCGCCAGCAGTGGATCATGGTTAGCTTTAGCTACCTGACCCCAATAATAGGCTAAACGGGGATAAAATGATGATAAGTTTGTCGCGTATTGCTGTTCGATAGCCTCGGCAATTTGGCGGTGATGCTTCACTCGCTCATCGCCGGTCAAGTTTAAGATGACCGCCTCCCGCAGTTTATCATGAGCAAACTGCCAATGGCCCTCATACACCTCGATTACCCGCGTCTCGGCGCATTGATTCAGCCAGACGTCGAGGTTGATTGCCGGGGCCAGTTGGCGTAATAAATTGAGATCAAGCTGGCGGCCAGCCACCGCCGCCAGTGACAGTAGCGCGTGGGTTTCGCGGCCTGCCTGGGCGAGACGACGCTCAATAACGATCTGCATCCCTTCGGCGGAAATAGTTTGCGGCAACGGCATATGGACAATTTGATCAAGCCGGTCCACGTCTTCGGCTAGACTCCGCACGACCTCGACGATGAAGAAGGTATTGCCTTCGGTCTCCTGCCGGATAAACTCCACTAATTCTGGCTGCCGTCCCGCCGGGCCGAGGATAGACTCGCTCAGAGTGGCAATTTCGTCAGTGTTCAGACGGCTCAAGGTGAGACTCTCCATTAAGGGCAGAACGGCCGGTAAGTGGGGGCGCTCATCGTCTCGATAGCTAACCAGCAGTAACAGGGCACTATCATCAATGGAGTGGGTCAAATGGGTCAATAAGCCGACGCTTTCATCCCCGGCCCACTGTAAATCCTCCAGAAGAATGACCAGGGGCTGGCTCTGCCGCCTAAGTAGCTTACCAATCACCTCAAGTAATCGCCTATAAGCCGCATTAGGGGCCAGGGGCGGCGCATCGGGAACCTCATACCCCAACAGCCGGCTCATATCCGGCACCAGCATTTTCAAAACCCCGGCCTCTAGCTCGGATAGCTCTTCTTCCAGACACAGCCGCTGCAACACTTCCCGCCAAATTTGATAGGAGATACTCCCCTCACTGACAGCCTGTCCTTTCAGAACGAGCGCCCCCTCAACCAGAGCCTGAATCCGGACCTCTTCCAGGAGACGGGATTTCCCGACCCCACTCTCCCCCCCAACCAGCCAGGCGCTGCCCTTACCTGTGAGGGCCTCCTTGAGAGCCTGGGCCAATTTTTCAAACTCGGTTTCCCGCCCGACAAATTTGGCCGCTTGGATGTAACTCTCGCGGACGGCTGTCGTTTCGGCGACAAGCTCCGGCTGTTCAATGGCTTCGGCCAACAGGGTTATCAGGATATGGGCGTCATTAGGCCGAGCTGCCGGATCTTTCACCAACAGTTGCTTGAGTATCAGTTTGATCTTATCATCGAGTGGAAGAGTATCAACATCCGGCGTCCTCATCTGGATATCGTTTATCAAACTGCCCAAATTGGTGGTATCGAAGGGGTGCCACCCAGAAAATAACTCGTAGGCCATTAATCCGACGGCATATAAGTCGGCGACCTCGCTGGCAGACTCACCTTCCAACACCTCCGGGGCCATATAAGCCAATGTCCCCACTATGTCACGGCTGGTTTCCTTAAGATGCTCACGGACGACAGCCAGACCAAAATCCAGAACCTTGACCTGCCCATTAACCACCAAAACGTTATCAGGCTTCAAATCCCGGTGGATAATACCCCGGCGGTGCAGGTAGGCCAAAGCTTGCAGCATCTGAACCAGCAGCGACATCTGTTGCGGACGAGGCTGATTCCGCCCGGCTTCAATCAGGGTAGGGGCATCTTCGAGTAACTCCATTGTCAGGAAAGGCTGGCGGTCGGCATCAAAGCCATAGTCGAGGACGCTGATAATATAGGGATGGCGCAACGAAGCCAGGGTTTTGAACTCTTGGGCTAAAGCGAGACGATAATCATCACTATCGCCCATTTGGGGCTTGGAAGTAAACTGTAACTTGTTACTGGGGACGGTTACCCGCTTGAGGGCAACCGCATTTTGGGTCAACCGGTCGGTAGCCCGGTAGACAGCGCCCATCCCCCCTTCGCCAAGTTTTTCCTGGAGAACATAGCGGCCACTGATGCGGGTTTGGATTAAGTTGGTCATGATAATCCCCCAATAACCTATGACTAGAACTATGCTACATTTTTCCTGAAAGCAGTCTCCAATGCAACATCTTGGCGAGTGAATGAGTCGTTCTTCTTCCCAACGCTCTAATGAACGTCATTTTAGCATACCTCTTATCCCGCTGGCAATCTCCCGCGGCGGCAGGAGCATTTCCGTTTGGAAGGGAATTTCAAGATCAGCATCCTTCGATACACGCTCCACTGCGTTTCGCGTTACTCAGGATGCGAGCCAGCCAAGATTCCTCACCTGGCCCGCATCCCTCGATACGATTTTCGCTCCGCTCAAATTACTCAGGATGCTACTCCTTAAAGCCTGTCCCAAATCAGTAAAATCATTCTGCCTATCCCTTTTATGACTCAGTCAGGCCCGCCTTCAACCCGCGCCTGGTAGGTCTGCTGGTACCTCTCGGCCAGGGCCTGTAAGTAATCCTGGTAGGCCGACCACTGCTGGCGGAGGACGTTTTGCTGTTGAGGCGCGGCGATGGGGGTCTGGCTGTTAAAGGCCCGGCGCAAAAGACGCATGACCTGGAGCGGCGAGAGCAGCACCATCCGGGCCAGCTTAATCATGGGCGAAGGGCTGGATTTCAGCACTTCTTCCATAATCTGCTGGGCCTGGCGGGCCGATTCGACCGTATTCAGATGGCCGGCGGCGAGCGCGTAATCCAGCAAAAAGGCTCGCTGCCAATAATTGCTGAGCTGGTCGGTGGCTTCTTTGATGGTTAGAATATAGAGCAGCTTGCGAAAAATCCGTTTGAGCAGTTCAAGCGGCAGGCGAACCAGGAAACGCAAGCCCGTTGACAGGCAGCCGCGCTGCGGGCCGTTGACGGCCCGAATGACGGCCAGGGGTAGGGTGCGGCGGCGATGGCGGGCAATCGTGCGCGGCATGCGCCGCCGGAAGTACTCCTCCAAGGCCCAATCCAGCAGGGGAATGGGGAACAAAACCGCTAACCCGGCAAAGGTTGCGTCGGCGTAGAGGGGCCATTCAAAGGCCGTTTGCGGCCGGGGGCGCTGGATCATCGCTCCACCTCTTTCATCCTACAAATTGTATCATCCCGGCTTGTCCCTGGCAATCCATATTAACTGGGTTCATTTGTCATATCCGCAAAATTTGATATGATTGTGCCGAAACCCGGCTGGCCCAAAGGAGGGATGAAGCCATGCAAGCCCTGCTCAAGTTCGCCCATTTCATTGATCGCCTGACCGAAACCATAGGCGGATTGGCCAATTGGATTGTCATTATTACCGTTGTCATTGGTTTCTACAACGTGGTCGCCCGCTATATGGGCCGCTTTGTTGGAGCCAGGTTATCCTCCAACGTTTTTATAGAACTGCAATGGTACCTCTTCTCCCTGATTTTTTTCTTCGGCTTTGCCTACATCCTTAAGCACGGAGTCAACGTGCGGGTTGATTTTTTGTACACCCGCTGGAGCGACAAACAGAAAGCCTGGGTTGACCTCCTGGGTACGCTCCTCTTTCTCATTCCCTTGTGCCTCATCGGCATCTATGTAACTTATAACCCGGTGATGACTTCATGGGGACGGCGGCCCAACGGCACCTGGGGTATGTGGGAAGTATCGCCTGACCCGGAGGGATTGCCCCGCGCTCCCATTAAAACAATGATTATTGTAGCCTTTGCCCTGCTCCTGTTACAAAGTATTGCCCAGACTATCAAACACTGGGCGGTGATTCGGGGCCATACGGAGATTGCGACCCAAATCCAGGCAGAAGTTGAAGCCATCGAGTAGAGGAGGAAAACGATGGGCTACGAGTGGTTAGCGTTGGCCATGTTCGCCGGTTTTGTCCTGATCCTCATGAGCGGTTACCCGGTAGCTTTCTCCTTTGCCGGCACCGCCATTATTTTTGGCCTGATCGGTTTAGCGCTGGGCGTGTTTGACCTGAGGCGGCTGCTGTTGCTGTCCAATATTTGGTTTGGCACCATGTCTAACTTTACCCTGCTGGCCATTCCTTACTTCATCTTTCTAGGGGCAATCTTGGAGAAGTCGGGCATTGCCGAAGAGCTGCTTGAGACGGTGGGTGTTTTGCTGGGGCCGCTGCGGGGGGGACTGGCGTTAACCGTCGTCGTGGTCGGTACGCTCCTGGCGGCCACCACCGGGGTGGTGGCCGCGACCATCATCGTCATGGGGATGTTAACCTTGCCGGTCATGCTTCGTTATGGCTACGATAAAAAGCTGGCTTCTGGGGTCATTGTGGCCTCCGGCACCATGGCCCAGATGATCCCGCCGAGTTTGGTACTGGTTCTGTTAAGCGATCAAATCGGGGTTTCGGTCGGCGATCTCTTCCTGGGCGCGGTTATCCCCGGCCTGATGCTGGCGGGTGGTTATGGGTTGTATGTGCTGGTAGTAGCCTACCTCAGACCCCAACTGGCCCCCGCTCTCCCCCCCGAAGCCCGGACCTTGCGCGGTCTGCCTTTGTTTTTGAAGACCCTTCACGCCGTAGTGCCGCCCATTCTCCTGATTCTGGCTGTGCTGGGCAGCATTTTCTTTGGCATCGCCACGCCCACCGAAGCGGGTACGGTGGGGGCCGTGGGCGCCTGTCTGTTAGCCGCCGTAAACCGGCGTTTGAGCTGGTCGCTCATTAAAGATGCCGCCCATGCGACGGCGCGGGTGACAGCCCTGGTGGTCATGATTTTGTTCTGCGCTTCCTTGTTTAGCCTGGTTTTTGATGTACTCGGCGGCAAACGCTTTATTACCGACCTCTTGGTTAATATGCCCGGTGGGTTTATCAGTTTTTTGATCGTCAGCAACATTGTTGTCTTTCTGCTGGGCATTCCACTGGAATTTACCGAGATTTGTTTTATTGTGATGCCCTTGTTTGTACCGGCGGCGTTACAGTTGAATGTTGATATGGTTTGGTTTGCGATTGTAATGGCCATCAACCTGCAAACCGCTTTTATCTCCCCACCGGTTGGTTTTTCGCTGTTTTACCTGCAAAGCGCGGCCCCCAAAGAAGTTAGTACGGCGGATATTCACAAAAGCGCGCTCCCCTTTGTCGTCATACAGGTTGTTGTTTTGCTCATTGTGATCATGTACCCCCAAACCGTGCGTTGGTTGGTTGATTTATCATTTAAGTAAGTAAAACAAAAACCCCGGCTTCTGCCGGGGTTTTGAGTTATTACGAGGTCGTGCTGAGCTTGGAGTGGATAAAGCGCGATACGCCGCCTTCGTTGATGTCGTGCCAGGCGTAGATGCCTTCGCGGAACTTGATCCACTCGTCGTAAACCGCCTTGAAATCGGCATCCTGCGCCCCCAGTTCATCATACAGTTCAAATGAGGCCTCTTCTGCCGCCGTCATGATCTCATCACTATAAGGCGTCAAGACGACTCCCCCGTCCACCAAGCGGGTCAGCGCCTCGTTGTTACGGGCATCATAGCGAGCCAGCATGATCGTATTAGCCTGGTAAGCCGCTGTCTCAACCGCAGCTTTATAAAGCTCCGGCAGGGCTTCCCACTCGGCCAGGTTAATTTGCACTTCCAGGGTGGGACCCGGCTCCCACCAACCCGGATAATAATAAAAACCAGTTGCCTTTTGCAGCCCTAACTTTTCATCATCATAAGGGCCGACCCACTCGGCGGCGTCAATCGCCCCGGTTTGGAGCGCCTGGAAAATTTCACCACCGGGCAGCGTCTGGACCGTTACCCCTAATTTGGTCATCACCTGACCGCCCAGGCCGGGGATGCGCATCTTCAATCCTTGCAGGTCGGCGACGGTGCTGATTTCTTTACGGAACCAGCCACCCATCTGCACCCCGGTGTTACCTGCCGGGAACTGAATCACCCCGAACTTTTCGGCATACAACTCACGCAGCATCGTCAACCCGCCGCCTTCGTACAGCCAGGCGTTTTGCTGCTGCGCATTCAAGCCAAAAGGCAGAGCCGTGCCAAAGGCGGTAATGGGGCTTTTACCGACATAATAATAAGAGGCCGTGTGGCCGATAGGTACGGCCCCTTGCTCCACCACATTGAGCACTTCCAGGCCAGGGGCAATTTCGCCGGCAGCGCGCGGGTTAACAATAAACTTGCCGCTGGTTAAAGCGGCTAAAGCTTCCGCAAACACCGTGGCCCCGCCAAAAATAGTATCGAGGGCGACCGGCCAACTGGTCGCCATCTCCCACTCAAGGGTGGGCAAATCTGCGTCCTGGGCATTGGCGACAATATCGGCCGCTCTGGGTTGGGCCAGGAAGCTTGCAGCACCGGCTACCCCGACGATGGACGCCTTCTTCAGAAAACCTCTTCGACCAAGCTTTTCCATACCATCCTCCTTGATAAGATTTAACTGCCTCGTTTAAATTTGGCGGCATTGTATCATAAGAAAAATGAAACACAAAAAATCCCATGCCTTTTGCCAGACTCAGGCTGTTTTACTTTTCAACCTGTTTGATGTAACCTTGAAACTCCAACCCCAGTAAAGGATAGGAGGATCTATGATTAATCTGCAAGAAGCACTTAACCGGCTGCCGCGCCTGCCCTTAGCCCAATTGCCAACGCCCTTACAGCCCGCACCCCGGCTCTCCAAAATCCTGGGCGGGCCTACTATTTATTTTAAGCGGGACGACCTGACGGGCATGCCCCTGGGCGGTAATAAAACCCGCATGTTTGAGTATGTCCTGCCCCGCGCCCTGGCCGCCGGGGCTGATTGTGTCGTCGCCGGAGCGGCCATCCAATCCAATTACTGCCGCCAGTTGACCGCCGCCTGCGCCCAGGTCGGCCTGGAGGTTTACCTGGTGCTGCGCTCGGTCCGGCCCGATGTCGAGGCTGTCCCGCAGGGCAACTTTCTGCTGGACCTGCTGATGGGCGCTCACGTCTATCTTGTCGAAAACATGGGCTGGCCGGAGCAGATAGAGAAAATTTATGAGTTGGCCGAAGAATTACGCATTCAAGGCCGCCGGCCTTACGTGGCCCGCGCCGCCAACCAGGCCGATATTGGCCTCGACGCCGCTGCCTACACCAACTGCGCCCTGGAACTGCACCATCAGTTGGCCGAACAAGGTCTAAAGCCCGACTACCTGTACGTGGCTGCCGCCGATACCACCCAGGGTGGTTTGCTCCTCGGGAATAAGATTCTGGGCGAGACCTACCAGATTGTCGGCATTAACCCGCTGGGAAAAGCTGCGTTTGGCGGTCCTCCTGCGGCCGAATTAATCATTGACACCGCCCATAAAGCTGCGGCTGAGCTTAAGCTGCCGGTTGAAATTCGCCCGGAGGACGTCATCAGCTATAATGACTATGTGGGCGAGGGTTACGGTATACCCACGCCGGAGGGTCTGGCCGCAATCCGGCTGGTGGCCGAGACGGAAGGGATTTTGCTGGACCCGGTCTACACCGGCAAGGCGATGGCCGCGCTGATGGATCACATCAAGCAGGGCCGTCTCAAACCAAGCGATACGGTCGTTTTTCTGCACACCGGCGGCTATCTGGCCCTGTTTGCTTACCAGCATTATTTTAATCTTGAGGGTCAAGTACGCAGGATTATCTGACGACTGTTTACTGACGACTGACTTCTACTTTCTGGAGGTTCCTATGCCTTACCTACTCTTGAGATGGCTCTTCCTGGCTATTGCCATTGCCATCACTGCCTGGCTGCTGCCGGGGATTCAGGTCAGCGGCGGGGTTATGGGCTTAGTTATTGCTGCGGCGGTGTTGGGGCTGGTCAACGCGATCATCCGCCCGATTGTCTCATTTTTTACCTGCCCCCTCATTATTTTGACCCTGGGACTTTTTATTCTGGTCATCAACGCTATGATGTTGGCCCTGACCTCCTGGCTCATCCCCGGTATCTTGCAGGTGAGCGGCTTCTGGACGGCCCTGTTTGCCAGCCTGATTATCAGCATCGTTTCCGGTCTGCTCACCGCGTTTCTCCACGACGAAAGCCGCTGGTAAAAAGATCAGCTCCTTACCCGTCACTTTCAAGATGGGAGGTATCAATTCTCTTATGAACCACGTTTCACTCACCCGTTTCGCCTGGTTATCCATTGCCACCGCCCTGGTTACCATTGGCTTAAAACTGAGCGCCTATCTTTTCACCGGTTCGGTCGGCCTGCTCTCCGATGCCCTCGAGTCGCTGGTGAACCTGGTGGCGGCCATCATCGCCCTGGTTATGCTGACCATTTCGGCCCGGCCGCCGGACGAGGAACATGCCTACGGCCACGGCAAGGCCGAATACTTTGCCAGCGGGGCCGAGGGCATGCTCATCCTGGTCGCTGCCGTCAGCATTGTTGTGACCGCCGTGGGCCGCCTGATCAATCCGCAGCCGCTGGAACAGGTCGGCCTGGGATTAACCGTGTCGGTCGTCGCCTCTTTGATCAATCTGGTCACGGCCCAGGTTTTATTACAGGCCGGGCGGCGCCACAACTCGATCACCCTGGAAGCGGACGCAAAACATCTCCTGACCGACGTTTGGACGTCAGGGGGAGTGCTGGTAGGGATTGGCGCGGTCGTCCTGACCGGCTGGGAACGTTTGGACCCGATTATCGCGCTGCTGGTTGCCGCTAATATTATCTGGTCGGGAGTCGGCCTGGTCCGGCGTTCGGCGCTGGGGTTGATGGATACCGCCCTGCCCGGCGAGGATCAGGCGGCGATTCAGCAAATTCTGGACCGGTACCGGCAGGAGGGCGTCCAGTTTCATGCCCTGCGCACGCGCAGCGCCGCCGCCCGCCGTTTTGTGTCGGTGCATGTTTTAGTACCCGGAACCTGGACCGTACACCAGGGTCATAACTTACTGGAACAGATTGAAGCAGACTTGCGCAGCCAGTTCCAGCATATCACTGTGTTTACCCATCTTGAGCCGCTGGAAGACACGGCCTCGTGGCAGGACACTACTTTGGATCGGGATAAAATCACCACTCCTTCAGGGTCAAACAGCTCAACTTGGACTATTTAGTGATTAATTCGTTCCCGGCGGCCTGCCAGGCCTGCATCCCGCCATCCACCTCGACTAAATTGGTATAGCCCAACTCGACCAGGTTCCTGGCCGCTTCGTCGCTCATGCGGCCGCTGCGGCAGTAAAGCAAAATACGGGCATTTTTGTCGGCCGGCAGTTGGCTCATATTGGCTTCGATTTCGTTGTAGGGGATGAAGGCATCGGTTTGGGGCAGTTCGCCCTCGTAGGGGATATGCACATTGATCATGGTGAAATCTTTGTGCGCCAGGGCCGACTTTAATTGGTCAACCGAAATATCCACATAGCCCTGGGCATTTTTAGGCAGGCCAAAAACATCAACAGGGTCAGACTGGGAAGCAGCCGGGGTATTGGCGGGACTGCAAGCCGCCAGAAGCAGCGTGGTTAAGGCCAGCAGCGCCAGCCCGATAAAACGTTTGATCCGCATCCTCAATTCTCCTTGGAATTCTGTTTCTTCTAATAATTTTACCCGGAGAAACATCTACTGTCGAATAGACTTCCAAGTCTGCACAACTTCAGGGAGATACGAACGAAATGAGTCCTCTCACAGGGGTTGAGTCCAGGGGGTTTCAGATCGAGTCAATCGTCCAGGACTGACCGCACCTTAACTGCCAATGTCATGGGGCTGAAGGGTTTCTGTAAAAAGGCAACGCCTGAGTCAAGGACACCATGGCGGACAATCGCTTCGTCGGTGTAACCTGACATAAACAGAGTCTTTAAATCAGGCCGGAGGCAAGATAACTCTTCGGTAAGGATTTTGCCGCTCATACCGGGCATGACCACATCAGTCAATAATAAATGGATAGGATCAGGATAATGAGTCATCAAGCGCAGCGCCTCCTGTCAATTTCCGGCTTCCAATAAGGGATCAAGAATCAGATTGGAGGTATTGCCGACCAGCGACATCAAAGCCCGAACGGCGGCGATGAATTCGCTGTGCAGTTCATCACTGGCGCTTACCTCCAGGGTAAGCGTCTTATTCTTTAACTCTTGCCACCCTGCTTGCAGTGCCTTGAATGACTCGGCTGTTTTCAGGATGTCACCCAATTCTTGATTGATCGTTTCCAACGTTTTGATATCTTCGTCAAGGAGCGCCTGATTGCTTAATAACTCGGCTTTGAGCGAATTATTCCCGCTCAAATAGGTATGGGCAAGCACCTTGTTTTGTAAACTGTGCTCTAACAGCCGGCGCAGAGGGCGCAGGTATTCATTGCCGTACTTCTCTTGTTGGGCAAAATCTATTCTTTCGTCGAGGGAGGGGATAAGGAGAAGAATGACCAGGGCCAGCGGCAGCACAAAGAGGAGGCTGATCAAAATAAACTTCTGCGGATACCTGAGCCGATTCATTAAGGCGACGGCGGGACTGAACAATTTTTTCATCGTTACCTGAATTCCCGGTCACTTCTCGGATGATCACTCGCCGTTGAGCTGACTTATCCATTCAATAGGGGTTTGCTTATACTGAAAAATGGTCAAGCGGAAACGGTCTTGATCGGGTCTAGCCAGCTTGAGTTTGAAGAGGGCTTTGGCGTTTTTCATGGTCAGTATAGGCAGGGATGGGAACCTGGGGGCGGGCGGCTACATGATTGGGGTCATAGAGTATAGTATAACACAGTTAGCCGCTTTTTTGGAGTCATATTTCTTGTCATTCCCCGGGGAGTATAGGGTCTTAACTTAATTCTGATAACATCTGTGAAGCGGTTCCTAGCCCACCAAGGTTCCCTTTTAGTATGAACGCCACTGGCGGCTTTACCGCCGCGCTTGAAAAACTC
This sequence comes from Anaerolineae bacterium, assembly GCA_023382535.1. The sequence goes on from JAHDWA010000027.1 coordinate 54,012, forward strand.
CGGGTTGAAAAAGTAGTTGACATGAGATAAAATGGGGCAAGCTTAGAGAGGGTGTAGCCCAGAGTATGGAAAGGGTTGTACGTGAAATATCACGCGATAAAATCAGTCCGGTCAAAATATCTGCACGTCTCGTCGCCTAATAAATAGTTCGCTGGCTAAAACCTATCTTTCGTGTCAGAATTTGGTCAGAATTTGGTCAGGTATTTTGCAATTAACTCCGGTATAGTGAAGTCACTATTCCTAACTTACTCTCAGAGAGGGAAGGATCGCCCAGATATGGACGCGAGGAGTTCAGCCGTGACAACACAGAAATGGGGCGGTATTGCCTCCTTCCTGCTAGTGCCGGCTTTTATCGTTCCGTCGTTGATCTACCTTACGGGAAACTTGCGAGATGCCAGCGGACCTTTGGCCTATGATCTCGCCGATTTCCTGTATGGGCCGGTGTGGGCCGCCAGCCTGGTCACGGCGGTTTTTGCACTCCGGGAGCGCTTCGGCGAAGGCGCGCCACGCCGCATGACCCTGGCGCTGCTGGCCGCCTTGATTGCGGCAGGGGCATTTGTAGGCGTCGCCTGTATCCGGTCTGCCAACCGCCACTACCACCTGATGCATCCCGAGCTGCATCTGGAAGAGACCACGACAGTTCTCATCATATGGACTACTCTTGTGGCGGGCGTGATTGGGACGGGGTGGCACTTCTTGGGGTGGTCGTTTATGCTGCTCGGATCGGCAGGTTGGACAACCCGCCGCCTTCCCCGTGGGTTGAGTGTGCTGTACTTGGTGGGAGGGGCTGTATCACTGTTCGAGTATCTCCTGCCAGACATCGAGGCGAATGCTGTGGTGCTGGGCGTGATGGTGAGTATCTGGCAGGGAATCCTGCTGTGGAAGGCCAATTCGGGAGAAACGCATGCGCCTGAGAAAATTGCAAGTCAGAGGGATCAAGTCTGAGACTGACGCTTTCGCATGGCTTGGGCGGCAATTGTTTGTGTACTGAAAAGAGCAAAGCATGGAACTCGGCGCGTTTTCGATCAGCTTAGCTGTCAAAGATCTCGAGACTTCGAGGAGCTTCTACGAGAAGTTCGGTTTCAAGATCTTCGCCGGAGATGCATCCCAGAACTGGCTGATCATGAAGAACGGTGATCATGTGATTGGGCTTTTTCAAAGCTTTTCGTTTTTGCTTGGCTTGGTAATGTATTTGGCAGCGGACAGTTTGGGTTATGGCGCAAAAGCTATAGCCTTGAGGTTTCCGCAATGATGAAAAAGTCAGGGTTGACCTTCCGGATCACGCTCTGGCGGCCATGGCTGCTGGCCGTAACCCCATTGGCCCTGCTGGCGGCTTTGGGGGTAGCCATCACTGTTGCCACCGGGGAGCTGACCGCTGCGTCCGGGCTTCTGCTTGGCCTTGCTGGGTTGGCGGTGGCCTTACTGGCGCTTATCGGCCTGGTTGTTCGGGCCAGCCGTTGGCACGTAGATCAGGACGGGATTGGCGGTCGAAACAACTGGCTCGTCTATCATCGCCTCGATTGGTCGGAAATCGAGTCCGTTGAACCCTGGTTGATTCCCGGATACCCGTATTTACAGGTGAACGGGGGCGGCAAGCGGCGGGTCTTCTGGCTGCCCTTATTCTTCACCGACATGCCCGGATTTCGGTCAGCGGTAGCGCGGTATGCCCCTCCCGTAAACCCGTTGCGGCGCTACCTGGAGCAACACCCGCCGCACCACGCGGCTGACCAACAGGGACCTGATCGGAGAGGTGAGGATGAGTGAGCGCAGCAAGCTGTGGCCCTGGCTGGCAACTGCCGCCGTTTTGATCCTGGCAGCGGTCATACTCCATCTCCAGGGGCGGTTGTGGTGGTGCGCCTGCGGCCAGATTTACCTCTGGGCGGGGGACATCTGGAGTTCGGACAACTCGCAGCACCTGCTTGATCCATACAGCTTCACCCATGTCCTGCACGGCTTCGTCTTTTTCTGGCTGCTGGCCTGGAGTTTGCCCCGGCTGGCCCCGGCCTGGCAACTCTGTCTGGCCCTGACCGTCGAGGCGCTGTGGGAGGTGATCGAGAATTCCGAGTTCGTCATCGAACGCTACCGCGAGGCGACCCTGGCGCTTGGCTACCAGGGCGATACCATTATCAATTCCCTGAGCGATATCGTGCTCTGCGGCCTGGGCTTCTTGCTCGCCCGGCAGCTTGGCTTCCGCCGCTCGCTGGCGCTCTTTGTGATAACGGAACTGGTTTTACTGCTCTGGATCAAAGACAGCCTGATTTTGAATGTAATTATGCTGCTGTATCCCATCGAGGCGATCAAAGCGTGGCAGATGGGGTCTTAATCTGAATTAGCGCACCCTTCGATACGCCTTTCACTATGTTCAAGGCTACGCAGGATGCGATTAAGAAAACTTCGACTCAGGCCTTACCAATTCTTGCGCCAATTGGCAGTGACAATGGATTTGTCGTAAGTCACCTCGACCTCAATCGGCTCCGACAGCGCGCCCGTGGCGGTGCGCTGGTCGTTGGTGGTCACGATGGTCAGAACCCACTTGCAAGGGACCGGCTTGGTCGCCAGCGTAATATCGTAAAAACCGGGCGGCCAAAAGGCTCCTTCACCATTCAGCCCGCCGATCGGGCCAGAGGGGTTGGAGATGGCGGAGAAACCGCCGCAACTGGCCTGAACGTAGACCCCGTTGACCGGGTTGCCGGCGGGATCGGTGATATTGCCCAGGAAACGGGTCAGGCCGTAGTTGGTGTCGGCGTACCAGCCGGTCGGCTCGAACTGGTACTTGGGCTTTTCCGGGGTAGGCGTCGCCGCCGGGGTTGGGGTAGCCGGCGGCGGCGGGGCGACGACCAGCGGCACATTGGCCGTGTTGCTGGCCTGCACCACCGAATTGGCCACCCAGCCGCTCGCTCCATCGGCGTTGCTGATCTGCCACCACGAAGCTTCGTTATTGCGTCCGGTAATCGGCACCACCAGATTCGGCGGCAGCGCGGCGACGACCGGGTAATTTGTACCGGGGCCGGAACGGACATTGACCGTATTGGCAGCGGCCAACTGCGCTCCTGGGGTTGGTGTCGGGGTCGGGGTGGGCGGCACAGGTGTAGGCGTGTCCGGGACGGGGGTCGGGCTGGGGGCAATCGTGGGAGTCGAGGTGGCCGTGGGCGATGGCGTGGCAGTAGGAATGACGACCACCGCCGTCGGCGGGACCGGGGTAAAGGTGGGCGCTGGCGTTCGGGTGATCTGGACGGCTTCGCTGCGCACCCGGAAAAGCCAGGCAAACAGGGCGGTTGCCGCCAGATAAAGGACGAGAATTAATAAAACGATCAGGCTGAGGTAACGAACTTTTTGCATCAGTTATCAGTTTAGCCAGCTAACCAGGAATCGGCAAATGAAACAAAAAGGAGTCCAAAATATATTTTGGACTCCTGTCACCACTTGCAGGCTCGTTCCCACACTCAGTTCGGGAACGAGCTTGCATTAATTGGGGTGTCAAAGGGTTTTGATACCCCTGCCCAGAGCAGGCTAAACCGGAACCGTCTGACTTGTGCCTATTTTGTCGTAAAGGACCCGTCCCAGCCGGGCGATACCCTCGCGGATGCTGTCCGGCGCGGCGTTGGAGAAGTTCAACCGCAGGGTGTTTTCGCCGCCGCCGTTGGGGAACATGGGCGCTCCGGGGACAAAGGCGACTTTGGCTGCCAGGGCCGCGGGCAGCAGCTCCGCCGCGTTAACGCCTTCCGGCAGCGTAACCCACAAAAACAGTCCGCCGTCGGGCCGGGTCCAATGGACGCCCGGCGGAAAGTGCTCGGCCAGGGCGGCCAGCATTACTTCGCGCCGCTCCCGGTAAACCTTCTGGATAAGCGGCACATGCTGCCGCAAAAAGTCATCGCGGACGGCCTCGTAGGCAATCATCTGGTTAAAGGTGGCCGAATGGAGGTCGGCTCCCTGTTTGGCCTGGACCAACTTTCGAATCACTTCCAGGGGGGCTACAATCCAGGCCAGGCGTAAGCCGGGAACCAGGGTTTTGGAAAATGTGCTCAGGTAAATCACGTGACCTTCATAAGCCCCCGTACCATTCGTTGAGGCTGGCCCGGACAGCGCCAGCAAGCTCGGCAGGGGATCACCCTCAAAGCGAAGCTGGCCATAGGCGTCATCCTCGATGATGGGGACGCCGTAATGGCCGGCCAATTCGACCAGGTGCTGCCGACGTTCCAGGGTCAAAGTCACCCCGGTGGGGTTTTGAAATGTGGGCAAACTGTAAATCAGTTTTGGCCCGACCCGCAGGGCAGGCTCCAGTTCCCCCGTGAGCATACCCTGCTCGTCCGAAGGAATCGCCAGGTATTCAGCCTCGTAAGCATTCCAGGCCTGGAGCGCGCCCATATAGGTCGGCGCTTCGACTATCAGGCGGTCGCCGGAGTTGATGAAGATTTTGCCCAGCAGGTCAAGGGCCTGCTGCGAGCCGGAAGTGATGAGAATATTTTCGGGCGAGATGGCCAGGCCGGGGGTGGACGAGTGGTTAGCCAGCCACTCACGCAACGGACGATAACCCTCAGTGGTGCTGTATTGCAGCGCCTGGGGGCCAAAATCACGCAGCACCCGGTCGGCGGCTACGGCCATCTCCTCTACCGGAAACAGGTCGGGCGCGGGCAGTCCCCCGGCAAACGAGATCATGTCCGGCTGTTCAGTCACTTTGAGCAGTTCGCGAATAGCCGAACTGGTCATACGCTGGGTTCGCTGGGCATAACGATGAGTCCAAGAGATAGGCATCGGGAGTCTCCTAAAAAATGGAGGATTGGAGGGCTGGAAGGTTGGTAATTTTTCCACCTCCAAACCTCCAGCTTTCCAGTCATATTAACACCGATAGAGCTGTTTGAGTATAACCAATTAACTCAGACCGCTTGAGGCCAATCCGGCTGCGCCAGTTTTACATGATCAGCCAGAGCAGAACGGTCAGGGTGGCGATGCTGGCCAGGGTGCTGACAAAAACGACAGCAGCCGTAAACTCGGCGTCGGCTCCAAATTCGGCGGCGAGGATGCTGCTGATAACAGCGGTCGGCAGGCTGGCCTGGACGATCATGACCTGGCCAGTGATGCCCGACAGTCCCAGCAGGGCCGCTAAAGGAAAAGCAACGAGCGGAGCGACGACCAAACGGGCAGCAGTGGCCAGAGCAATCGGTTTCCACCGTCCCCTGATCGAAACACGGGCCAGTTGCAGCCCCAGGACGACCAGCATCGCCGGGACGGCTGCCTGCCCTAAGAGAGTAATAGCTCGTTCAAGCGGCAGGGGCAGGGTCAGGTGGCCGAGATTGATGATTAGCCCCAGGGTCACAGCATAGGGCAGCGGCACCGTGACCATGTTGAACAGCGAGCGTTTGATCGAGGCTGTGCCGCGAGAGGCCAAAAAAACGCCCAGGGTATTGGCCAAAATCGCGGTAATGACAAAAAAAATCACCGCTCGCTGCAAGCCGGTCTGGCCAAAGGCGAATTCGCTGAGGGGCAGGCCGTAGTTCCCGGCATTGATCACCACTACACTAAGCATAAAGGCGCTTTCGAGCTGGCGATCAAAACGGAATAATCGAGCCAGCAGCCAACTAATCAACGCCATCAGCATGTAAAAAAGCACAATCATCGCCGCAATCAGGCCAATTTCGTTGGCCCGCAAGTCGGATCTGGCGATACTGCCGATGATTAAAAACGGATTAAAGAGGTAGAAAATGACTCGTGATAAAACCCGTGGGTCGAGGGAAAAACGATACCCCACCAAAACAGCCAGGCCCACAATTATAAAGATGGGGGCGATGATATTGTAGATGATGTTCAGGACGGATAACATAGTGGAAACGGAACTCGTTGGAACGTGAAGGAACTTTTATCGGAATTCTTTCTCTTGTTCTCTCGTTCCCAAACTGATCATTCGACTTCGTTCAGGACAGGGTTTGGAAACAAGAGAGGAAGTGGGTAGCGAAATCGGGCTTTAGGGCGAAAGTCTGTACTCGTAGCTGGCCGGCTGGGTGGTGACAGGGGTTAAGCCGCTGATCATAAGTACAGCCCGGTCGAGGGTTGTGCCAAGACCTTCAAGAGTCAAGACGCCGTGATTATCCGCATCCAGCGGAATTTGCCGCAAGTTAACCGTATCGCCCACTTCCAGTACCTGAACCAGAAAGTGCTGGGGCAAAATATTATCCATACGCACAAAACCTTCAGCCTGCCAGCCGTTGGGGCCGCTTTCGACATCGTCGTAAAAATCAATTTCAGGAATACTGATATCGTCAAGAGTCCAGCCGGGGCGGTTGACCGCATCATCGGTGACATACTCAAAGCGGATCAACACTTCCTGCCCGGCATAGGCGGAGATGTCCAGGCTCTCGTCCAACCAGGTAGGTCCCTCGCCCGCCAAACCGGTGTAACCGGGGCCATAAGCGTTTCCGCTGGGATTGGTGGTAACACTGTGGGGCGCCTGGAGAATGGTCCAGGTCTCCCCGCCATCCGTCGAGATTTCGACATAGCCATAATCCCAATCAGTTTCAATATCATACCAGGTTGCGTAATTGAGCGTCGCCGAGCTAACATTGCGCAGGTCAAAAGCACGGGTCAGGCGGGTGTTGCTATCATCCCCCCGCAAACCGTACCATTGATACTGGCCGCTGTAGGCATCGTTGTTAACCACCTTCACCTCAGTGGCGCCCGTGAAATCAAGGGTCACATTACCCGCGCCGCTCAGTTCAATATAATCTGTCCCATACTGGTACACTGTTGTTTGACCCTCAACCGGGTAAACACTGTGATGTTCGGCAACACCGACCGGCTCGGGTGAGAAATCTTTATAACCCCAGCGGCCATCGCCAATAGTCGCATCGTTCAAATAATTAGCTACCACAAAATCGGCAAACACTTCATTGAACTGTTCGCTCCGGCCATGCTCGGCCAAAACCGCGTTAAAACCCGCTATGCCGTTGTTGGGGTTGGCCACTACCGCCTGGGTCATCTCTTCGCCGTAACGCTGCAAAAAATAGGCCATAAAGCGAAAACTGGCGCCATAGTTAACTACGGCGGCGCTGGGCGGGCTGGCCCAACTGGTCAACTGAGTATCCGTGGCGCCCGAAAAAATATTGGAGAAACTGCTTGGTCCATAACCGTTGATAAACGCCGCCAGCTCGCTCATGCCTTCGTTGACCCAGGCATCCTCGTTACGATCCTGGGCAAAATGAATCATATGTTGAAATTCATGAGCCAGAACACTGTCAAAATAGGCGCTGCCGGGCGGAACAGACTGGAGGTTCATAAAAAACATCTCGCGCTCATTGCTGTAGGGTTCGGCCAGGCGGGAATATTCGTTGGCGGCATAGAAAAAACCAGCTACGCCGGGCAAGTCGCCCATAAAAATATGGACACGGATATCTCCGTCAATTCCGGGCGACCACTCACTGCCAAAAAAAGCACGATTGGTAGGATAAGTATGGTTTTCAAACTGCTCAGCGGAACGCTGCAAATCAGCTTCGGGCGCATTGTAACCGTCGGCAACCCACCAATAGGAATGAGCCGTGATATAGCGTAGGGTAGCGTTGGCTTGAAATACCCGGGGTGGGGTTTGGCTGCTATCCGTGACCCAGAAGGTGTCGCTATCACCTAATTGGTAAGGGGCAGCCGTCTTTTTAACGATTTCTGGAATTTCCCGGCCGGCATGTTTGAGACGCATAGCCAGCAGCCGCTGATCCCGGGCCGGCAGGATAGTTTCCAGGAGAAGTTGTTCGGTGGCCGGTTGCAAGGGGCTGGCCTGACCGGTGGTACCGATTCCGGCTGCCGTTGGTTCAACGTTTGGAGCAGCCAGCGGTGTTGGGGTCGGGGTATTGGAAATAGCCGTTGGGCTAGGAGTAAGGGTAGGGACGACAGCAGGTGTCGCCGGAGACGTAGTGGCCGCAGCGGGGACATTTGCCAGCCGAGCGACTCGAGGCGCTCCGAGGAGAATAGCTGCCAGGCAGAATAACAGAGTTACTGCAAGCAGGCTACTCCTAATAAAGGTAGTTTTTTGAGACAAGGGTCTGCTCCTGCAAGATCAATCACCGACGGAAACCATCTTTGTATAACCCTTTATCGCAATCCCAGTGACAAACCCAGTCGGCGTTGATAATCGTCTCGTCAGGCCAGTTGACCATAATCTTGACATCTTCCGATAGGCGGGTAAATTGCTTACACTGCGCGTCAAAGCGGGCAAAAAAGTCGGGGCAATCATAGCGGACTACGGTCAAATACCACCAACCGACCCCATTGCCCAAATCTTTATTGGGAATAACCACATCCCATTCACCGTCACCTTTTTCGGGATAGTGATGACTGGCCCCACTGGGGTGAGACACTACGCTCCACGACCAGTTATCCACCAAAACACTATACCCGTTGACCAGGTTGCCTTGTTCATCTCTAATCCGGCCTTTAAAATGGACAATCGCAGCGTTGCCAGAGGCGTGCCAGCCGGTCGGAGTGAATTGATACTTTTTCTCGGGGACCGGGGTTGGCGGGACCTCAGTCGGCACGGGCGTAGGCGTAGGCGGTGGCGGCGGTGGCGCCTGGGCAATTTCGACTCCCTGGGGGTCGCCGGTCACCTGGACCAACTCGGCGAAGACCCAACCGGCGCCATCGGCGCTGGGATATTCGATTTTGAGCCAAGTGCCGTCATCATTGCGGCCAAGCACTTTGGTAGATTGTCCCACCTTGCCGGCCCCAATAACCGGATAATTGGTGCCAGGTCCGGAGCGGACGTTCATATTTTGCAGCACCGTCACTGTAACGCCTTCAGGCGTTGGCGTGGCCGTTGGTTCCGCCGGCGTAGGCGGCGGCAGGGTAGGGGTTGGCAGCACCGATTCGGGTTGAGTCACCTCCGCCGCTGGTTGGACCTGGGGGGCGGCTGCATCGTCAGGTTCGGTATTAACCGGAGCCACTTCGACAAATGCCCCTCCTTCAGCCGTGGGGGTGAAGGTGGGCATCGGTGTCCGTGTGGGCGCAAACTGGGTATGGCTGCTTGACTCCGCCAAGACGCTTGTCAGTGCACAACCTAACGAGACCAGGGCCAAAATAATCGGCAGCGCAAAAATGACAATTTGAGAGTTATGATTAGATGTTTTCATCCCTATCTCTCCAGAACCGGTACTGCTCATTTATTAAACACAAGTGAGTATAGTCGAATAGAGCTAATTTTCAAGCTTATTGCTGCTGCTTGAAAAACTCAAAGTGAACGTACTGGCGCGGCTCGGCGCTCAAATTGATTTCAACTTCCGGTGAAACTTGAACGCCACCCTCGACGAGTTGAATTTTATAAATCCCCGAGGTATACGGCCGGATCTCCAATTTAGTGTTCATCCGATGATTATCCCCGGTGCCGGGCATCGTACTATCTGCCGTGCCCGGGCCGGATAAGTCGCTCAGATAAGTATTCCCATCAGGAGCCAAAGCCTTGATTTGAAAGTTAGATAATGTTTTAAATTGACCGGGGCCAATATCCAGTCGGATCCAGCCAGTGATGCGCGTTTCACCCGGCGAGCCGGTATCATGAGTATAGTAGACAACGTTAAACGGAAAAGCCGGGGTAGGCGTTGCCGCTGGTTCTGCCGGAGGGAGTGTTGCCGTCGGTTCTGCCGGAGGAGGGGGAGCGGCAGCTTCAACGGCTGCCTGGGCCGGCTCGGATGTGTTCGCCACGGCTGGGGTCGGAGTCGGGGTTGAGGTTGGGGTCAGGGTGGGAGATGGCGTCTCGGTTGGGATAGGAGTGAGGGTAAAGGTAGGGGTCCAATTCGGTGTAAAGGTAAAAGTCGGCTGCGGTGTTTTGAAGGGAGTCGGGGTAGGTGTACTAACCTGGACAATTAAACTCCCCACCGAACAACCTAGACTAACCCCCAAGCCAACCAAACTAAAAATGACCAAAAACCAAAACCCGCTGGCAGAACGTTGACTGAATCTTTTTGGATTATTTTCTAACATCGAGGTGGTCAAATTGGGCAATTTTACTTCTTCTTAAAGATGATGAAATCCCAAACCCACTGCTCCGGGGCCGTACTGTAAGATAACGGCACTACCGGCGAAAGTGTTGTTCCCCCTTCGTCGGCCAGATAAATATTCCAGGTACCGTCAATAAAGGGGCCGGGTTCAAATTTTACATTGCCCTGTTTCACATAACCACAATTCAAACAGTTGGCCGTGCTGTAATTCCACGTAGAAAGCGGGCTTTCAGTGTGCATACCTGTTGGGGTATGATCTCCTACAATCTTTATACCACCCAAGGGTGTATTGTTCTGATCAACTATAGCAGCATAAACCGTAACACCGTTGTAAGTTGTTTTTTGAAACTCCCGATTCCCCTGCTCGGCAATGGCAAAAGGAAAGTCCGGTGTTGGGGTAGGGGGAGGCGGCGCGGGCGTTGGGGTATCGGCAGGCGGCGCGGGGGGCCGGGTCGGTGGCGGGGGTGGGGTATCGGTGGGTGCCGGCGTATCAGTGGGGAACGGGGTATCTGTCGCCACCGGGGTGGGAGTCTCGGTAGGAATGGGAGTTATCGTCGGCGTGGCTGTATTGGTTGGGGTCGGCGTATAGGCTGGGGTCGAGGTAAAGGTAGGCCGGGGTGTGGGCCGCTGCCGGGTCGCTTCAGCATTACCCGAGCGTGAAGCCAAATTGCCCAGGGTTTCACTGGAACGGATGCGGTCAACAAGGCCGCAGCTCAGCGAAAAAAAGGCAAACAAAATTAACGCCGCCAAAAAGGGGCGCGGAGTTCCCTTCATAAAGATCATCTTCCTTCCTTCAGCATTCAAACAAAAATTGATTATAAGCGTGGTGGGGAAAGCTGGCAAAAAAAGAAGTGGAAGAAGCTAGAGAGCGAGGAGACGATGGCTGGCGAGGCGAAGAAAAGAGCAGTTTTCTTCTGCCTCCTGTATGCCGCCTCAAGTCAGGTTTATTCTCACGTCTGCGCCGACGCCGGCTATGGCCAATTGATTCTTGATCACGGCCACACTGGCTTTGTAGGCGGTAGCGATGCTGTCCTGTTGGGTCCAGGCTTCCGTCTGAATCCAGAGGCGGATGCCGGCAATTTCGGCCAGCGGAAATCCGGCCGGGTAATTATCCGGGCTAAAGGGGTTGTCCTCACTAGGGGCGGTAATAAAAAGAAAAACGCTGCCTGAGTGCCTGATAATCGCCCGCAGCCGGCCAAGCAGGTGACGCAGCAATCCGGGTTCTGTGTTGCCTAGCAAATCAGCCACGACACCCATGGTCACCAACACCAGTCCATCGCGATTGGCGACGCTTTCCAGGGTGGTCAGGGCCTCAAAAACCGTTGCCGGGCGGGTGAGCAGGAGGTGTGGGGCAATCAAGCCACAACGTTCGGCCTGCCAGGGATCGAACTCTTGGCTCAGATCAATAATCGTCACGATTTGCTGTTTGCGCTGTACCTTGGCCGCAATCCCCGCCGCGAGCAGCAATGCACCGCTGCTCGCGCCTGCTTCTACACTGATCAACTCGGTAATTTTACCTCGAGGCAAGCCGCCAATGCCCAGGGCTTTATCGAGCGAGCGAAAACCGGTGGCAAGCGTCAACACATCCGGCGCTGGCCGAAAGTTAAACACGGCCGGCAAACTGGGGCGCGAAAGACGACCGGCAAACAGTGCCGTTACACTCTGAATAACTTGTTTGGCTCCCCGTGAACTCTTGACTGCCACCCCAGCTACCTTTCTTGGTCTTGATAAACTGATTATACCAGAACATACGTTCTAAAGTCAAGAAGTTATCTTTATTTTTAAACTTTGAATTTAGGCTATCCCTGCCCTGTCTGTGGTATAATAGCCCAGTCTACCAGCGAGGTAACTTTATGACGACAACGGTAAACATTATTGGTGTGCCCATAGACTTGGGCCAATCCCGGCGGGGCGTAGACATGGGCCCCAGCGCCCTGCGTTATGCCGACCTGGACAATCGCCTGCGCCGCCTTGGCTATGAGGTCATTGATAAGGGCAACATCAATATTCCGGTCAGAGATATGCTGCCGCCTGAAGGCGGGCTGGCTTTCTTGCCGGCGGTCGTCCGCGCCGGGGAGGCCATGTATCAGGCTGGCCAGGCTGCCATCGAAGCGGGTCACTTGCCTCTCTTCATTGGCGGTGACCACTCCATCGCGGTCGGTACTTTGGGCGGGGTAACCCACACCGGGCCGGCCGGCCTGATCTGGATTGATGCGCATGGCGACTTCAACACCCCCGCAAGCTCGCCCAGCGGCAATCTGCATGGCATGCCTCTGGCTGCCTTGCTGGGCTTGGGCGCAGCCGAGTTGGTCAATCTGGGCCGGCCCAGTCCTAAATTGCAGCCCAGCGAAGTAGTCCTTATTGGCGTGCGCGACCTGGACTCCCAGGAAAAAGTTTTGCTCAAAGAGAGCCAGGTTCGAGTCTATACCATGCGAGAAATTGACGAGCGGGGCATAGCCGCCGTGGCCGGCGAAGCCCTGGAGCGCCTGAGCCACCTGCCCCGGCTGCATATCAGCCTGGATATGGACAGCCTCGATCCCCGTGAAGCGCCCGGCGTGGGCACACCTGTCCCAGGTGGGCTAACCTCCCGTGAAGCCCACCTGCTCATGGAAATTATTGCCGACTGCGCCTGTGTCGGCTCGGTTGACGTGGTTGAAATCAATCCGATTTTGGATGAACGGAATCAAACGGCTAAAATTGCTGTGGAATTGATCGCCTCGCTGCTGGGACAAACTATCCTGTGAGGTCGCATGTCTGCCCATAAAGATTTGATCAAACACCTGACCACCTTGAATAAAATTGCCGAAATCCTTAACCAGGCGACCGATGTACGCAGCACGCTTGACTCTGTGCTAGTCCGGCTGCTTGATTTGATGGAACTGGAAACCGGCTGGATTTTTCTGGTGGATCCCACCTCGCAGAACCGCTGGGCCGGCAAGGGTTACGTTTTGGCGGCGCATCACAATTTGCCCCCGGCGCTGGCTCTGGACAAGGCCCGGCCCTGGAAGGGCAACTGCGACTGCCAGACTCTGTGCCAGAAAGGCAAGTTGGCCGGCGCTTACAACGAGGTCCACTGCAGCCGCCTGCTCAATGCCCCCGGCGACCGGCGCGGGCTGGTCATGCACGCCTCCACCCCCCTCCGCAGCGGAGATAACGTTCTGGGTATTTTGAATGTGGCCGGCCCGGATTGGACTCACTTCAGCGCCGAGTCGCTGGCCTTGCTGACCAATGTTGGCAGCCAGATTGGCATTGCCCTGGAACGGGCCAGGCTGTACGAGTTAATCCGCGAACGGCGCATCCATGAGCAGGCGGCTCTCCTGACCTTATCGAACCAACTGCTGAGCCAAACCAGCATGGACGATTTAATCTGCTGCCTGGTCGAGGAGGTGCAGGGGCTGCTGCAAGCGGACGGCTGTGCGCTCCTGCTGCCGGATGAAAAATCGGACAGCCTGGCCTTTTACGCCGCTGTTGGCTGGCGGGTTGACCCGGTAGCAGCCCAGCGCCGCGTGCCCGCCGACGAGCGCAGCGGCTCGGGCCGGGTCATGCTCACTCAGGAGTCTTTACTGATCTACGACCTTCAACACCACGACCCTACCCCCTGGAGCGCCGACTGGCTGGAGTCTGAAGGGTTTCGCAGCCACGCCGTGGTCCCGCTCATTGCCGAAGGCCGTTCGATTGGCGTCTTGATGGTGGATATGCGCCAGCCCCATGAATTTAGCGAGGATGAGGTCCGCTTTTTATGCCTGATGGCCAACCAGGCGGCGATTGCCATCGAGAAGACTCGGCTGCACCAGGCGGAAATCAAACGCCAGCGTCTGGAAGAGGAAATGACCGTGGGCCAGCAAATCCAGTTGAGCCTGCTGCCGGAAGCCCCGCCAACTGCCCCGGGTTGGGAGTTTGCCACGTTTTATCAACCGGCCCGGCTGGTTGGTGGCGACTTTTACGATTTTTTTGAACTGCCGGCGGAGTCGGGGGGCGGGTTGGGCATGGTTATCGCCGATGTGGCCGACAAGGGTGTTCCGGCAGCCCTGCTGATGGCCTTGAGCCGTTCCATCATCCGCACCAAGGCGATGTCACCCGGCCTTAATCCAGCCGAGGTGCTGCAGCGGTCCAACCATTTGATTATGAAGGACAGTCGCTCTAAACTTTTTCTGACCGCCTTTTACGCCGTCCTGGACACAAATACAGGCCGGCTTCGTTACAGTATTGCCGGCCACAACCGGCCGGTGTGGCTGCATGCCGCCAACGGCGCTGCTGCCGAACTGAGCGGCCGGGGGATTGTTTTGGGCATTTTTGAGAACATTGAGCTGGAAGAGCGCGAGGTCAACATCGCGCCGGGTGACCTGCTGGTTTTCTACACTGATGGCCTGACCGAAGCCATGGATGAGGAACATCATCTTTTCGGTGAGCAGCGGCTACACGCCGTCATAACCGCCCACCCCAAAGCCAGCGCCCAGGAGCTCCTGGACGCTATTATGACTGCTGTTTACACCTTCACCAATCTCGCCCCCCAATCCGATGATTTGACCCTGTTTGTTGTCAAGCGACAAAATTAAAATTCGGAAAGTTGGAAGAATGGAAGGCTGGTAAGTGCTGACCAATCTTCCTTGATTATCGAGATTACCAATTTTGAAAACATAAGATTTGAGAAATCTTTGGGATCCCTCACCGCTAACTGTACCAAAGGACAGGTTGATTGCCTGTCCTTTTTGCTTGGGGTCAGTCTGGTCCGTTACCTGGTGCAGCGGGTCGTTTTTTTGAGTAAGATGGAGAAAGAGAATAGTCATGCAAGGAATAACGGGGGATATACTTAACCCCAGCGGGCCATAGCCAGACCGCTTCCGATTCGCAAGGCAGCAATAATAAACAGCGCCTCGCGCAAACCGACCACATCAGCCAGAAGCGGTCCCAACATCGTGCTGGACAGAGTTGCCACATTCAAAGCCAGGTTGTAAAGGGCGAGATGAGAAGGCCGTTTATCTTCAGGGGTCACTTCCAGGAGCCGGTTGACCAAGGCCCCGCTCAAAATCGCCCAGACGATACCGCCGACCACGCTGGTTACCAGCAGCAGGGGCAGGCCATAACTCAGCGCAGTAATTAAAGGATACGAGGCCAGTAGAATTGAGCCAACGACTGTCAGCCGATAACTGCCTGTGTAACGGGTAAGCGGCTCCAGGAGAGGCGAAACCAACAACATGGTCAGGTAAAAAAGAGCGTTGATCCAACCGATTTCGCCATCGGTCAGGTGAACTTCACGCACCCAAAAAATAGGAAAGAGGGCAGTTGGCAGGAGTTGGGTAAAGTGGAAGAGCAAAAAAGCCAGCATGACTCCCCAATAGCGCGGTGAAATGCCGCTGAGCCACTCGCCCTTCGTCGGTCGCCAGCGCAGCCAGAGGCGCTGAGTAATGTACATCCGTTGGGGAATGTCGCCGGCTTGACCCACGCCGCGCCCGGGTTGGGCGCGGTCTTGCAAGGGCCGAATTTGAAACTGGGGAATAGGTGGAACCTGCAGCCGGCTGAGATGATAGGTGCTCATCCCGCCGCCCAGCGCCCCTAAAGCAAATACGGCAGCATAACCCCACTCAAAGGGGAGCTGATCTAAAAGCCAGCCGCTGAGTAAAAAAGCCAGCATGATGGTTCCTGCCAGTAAGGCATTGCGCCGGCCGACCACCCGCCCCCGCGCTTCGGGAGGCACCGTGGAGGCCAGCAGGGCGTTGAAGCCAATCGCCAGGGCGGTACCGGGTATGGCCATTAACAGGGTTAACAGGAGAACAGCCCAAACTTTGAGCGGGTCGGGTAAAAGGAGCGGTAAAGGGATCATCAAGAAGAAACCGAGACGCTGCCAAATTGCCGTTTTTACCACCGCCTGCTGTAGGGATCGGTTTTCGAGCCAGCGTCCCGCCGGCAAAGTGACCAGGGCGTTGACCAGCGCCGGACCGGCGCTCAGCAGGCCAATCTGCCACCCGGCCGCCCCCAGCCGCGTCGCAAAGACGGCCAGAAAGGAGAGCGTGCTGCCATAAGCCACCCCGTACCAGGCTACGTCCCAATATAGGTGAATAAAATTGGCCGCCTGAGTTTCCGAGGCGACCATTTGCTGCTGAGTCGTTACTTCTTTGGAAGGTGGTGTAGACATTTAGAAGTCCTGTTTGTGGTCTTTAAAAGTTAAAAGTTATAATAATCCCAGCAATCGTGGAAAGCAAAAGTAATCTGGAAGGATAATCACCCATGAGTAAAGTCAGAATTGCCAGCAAAGCCGAGGTGGCCCAGCCCGGCTGCCGGGTTTATCATGTTAACGGGCATACCCTGGCCCTCTTTACTTCCGAGGCCGGGTTGTATGCCATTGATAACCGCTGCCCGCATATGGGCTTTCCGCTGGATAAAGGCACAGTCCGCAATGGCATTCTAACCTGCCACTGGCACCATGCCCGCTTCGACCTGGCCTCTGGTGGAGCGTTTGATCTCTTTGCCGACGATGTCACCGCCTACCCGGTCACGGTTGAAGGAGATGACGTGTGGGTTGACCTGAGCCAGCAGCATGATCCTCGGACCTACTACCAAAAGCGGCTGCGCGACGGCCTGGAACAGGAACTTAATCTCGTTATCGCCAAGGCCGTGATTGCCCTCATGAACCCAGCCGACCCCAGCAGTGGTAATGAACCTTTCCAAATCGGCCTAATATTTGGCAGCCGGTATCGCGCCGGCGGCTGGGCGATGGGCCAGACCATCAATACCTGTATGCGCAACCTGCTTCCTCACCTCGACCCGGCAGACCGGCCCTTGGCGCTCTATCAAGGCCTGACGGCTGTGGCCAGAGATACCGCCGGGATGGCTCCGCGCTTTGCCATAGACCCGCTGCCTGGTCCTACGGTTGATCTAAAAACGCTCAAGACTTGGTTCCGCCAATTTGTTGAAGTGCGTGATGGCGAAGGCGCGGAACGTTGTCTGGCAACGGCGCTGCAAGCCGGAGCATCACCTGCTCAGATTGCCGACATGCTCTTTGCCGCCGCCACCGATCACCGTTACCTGACCATCGGCCATGTGGCCGATTTTACTAACAAGGCTTTGGAAGCATTAGATCAGGTCGGCTGGGACCATGCGCCCCTGGTGCTGCCCAGCCTGATCCCGGCCTATGTCAACGGAACCCGCATGGAAGAACGCAATGCCTGGCGGCATCCGGTAGACCTGGCGGCCATCCTTGAGGCGGCCTTTGAGCGTATCCCGGCGGCGCTGGCTCAAGGTCAAGACCGTACCGCCTCAGCCCACACCTTGAGCAGCAATCTTTCTATTCTGCTGGGCGAAGATCCTCAGGCTATTGCCGACCTGCTGGTGCAGTTGCTGGCCGAGGGCGTGGAACCGGCCGGATTGGCCCAGATGGTCAGCTATGCCGCGGCCCGGCGCATCGCCCACTTCCATACCTCCAACGAATTTGGCGATTGGGATACGGTGCTGCACACTTTTACCTATGCTAACGCTATTCAGCACGCCGTCCGCCGCGCCCCCTCCCTTGAGCTGCTGCGGGGCGTCTTTGATGCCGCCATGTCAGTCTACCTGGATCGGTTTCTCAATATTCCGGCTGCTCCCCTGCCTAAAGTCGAGCCAACTTCTACCCCGCCGGAACTCCTTCTGGCCGAATTTCCGGCCCTGCTCAACAAGCAGCAGCAGGTCAACGAAGCAGGCCGGCTGGTGGCTCAATACCTGGCTAATGGCGGCCAGCCTGAACAAATAATCGCCGTTTTGGGAGCAATGTTGTTACGCGAAGATCAGGATTTCCATACCACTCAGACTGTCGAAGCAGCCGTCAGCCAATACCGGCTGCTGCAAGATCAGCCCGAAGCCGGACACGTGCTCATCGCCGCCGCCCGCTACCTGGCGGCTCACGCCCCGACCCCGCGCGCACAAAATCAAACCTATCAGATCGCTTTACGGCTGCACCGGGGGGAAAGGTTGTTTGAAGGCTGATGTGTCGCAGCGCACAGCCAAGTTGTGCGATCCGACACAGCCAAATTGAGGCAGAGATGTTATCATCATGAACATTGACGGGTTTTGAGAGAGGTCAATCATTGATGGTAGTACTAGCCAATCTGCACTTTCCGGCGATAACGGCCCAGGATGTGGGCCGGGAGGTCTATCATGGCCGGCATGAGATGGTGCGCATTATCGGCGATGAGAGAAGTTTGGGCAAGATTGCCTGGATTTTTCAGCGAGTGCCGGATATGTTTGAGGTGCAGCACCAGACCTCCGGGCTGATCGTGCGCCGAGGTGGTCGCTAGGGCAGTTGGCTTTTACCACGCTGCCTCAAGTTGGGAACTTGGGAGCAGTTCAATCCAGGGTCGGGTGGGGATTAAAGAGCCGGGGTAACTCGGCTCTTTCTGTTTTGTATATGTTAACGACTTTTCGAACTAAAAAGAACCAGCATACCTGACCTTTTTACAGAAAATGTAAACTCGTTATGTTTGGTTGCTGTTTTTATGATTTTGTGGTACTATAGTGATTGTGGCAGCCACCGTGTAAAGACCATTGCAAACCATTGCTATAATATTTTTTGGTGAGTTATTACCAATTCAGGGGTAGAATTCTCCCTCTGGATTGGCTGTCGGTTTTACACCGATATTTCTATACGCCGGGGCAAGGGCAAAA
The DNA here is from genome assembly GCA_023382535.1 of Anaerolineae bacterium. Next base: position 72,620 of record JAHDWA010000027.1, read on the forward strand.
ATTATGGATGATTTAAAGAAGAACCCCGAGGATGAAGTTGAAGGTAACGAGGTCGAGTCGCCGGCAGACGGCCCTATGCCCGATTGGATGCGTCTGGCGACCTCGGGCGGCAGCGGTAGTTCGTTGACAGAGGAAAATACGCCCGCCTGGCTCAAATCAATTCGCTCTGGACAGGGTCTTTCTAAAGATAAACCTACTGAGCCAGCCCAGCCAGCTCCACCCCCGTCTCAAGCCAGCGACGACAGCCTGTCGGATTTAGAACGACTGCTGGCCGAGGAGGGTATTGACCTCAACACCGTCGCCGAAGAACGCCCGGAGGGGGCCGAGGATATGTCGGCGCGGGATTGGCTGATTGCCACCTCCAGTGAAGAGATCATTCGCAATAAACTCGGCGCTCAACCGGCTGAAGAAGAGGCGGCGCCGCCGCCAGTTCCAACCATCGCGCCGCCCGATACTCCCCCATCCCCGCCTCAAGCGCTGCAAGCGAGTGATGACAGCCTGTCGGATTTGGAACGGCTGTTACGTGAAGAGGGTATCGAACTCGGCTCTGTCACCGAAGAGCGCCCGGAAGGGGCGGGCGGCATGTCTGCCCGTGATTGGCTGATTGCCACCTCCAGTGAAGAGATCATTCGCAATAAACTCGGCGCTCAACCCGTTGAAGAGGAGCCTGCGCCGCCTCCTGCTCCAGCTACCCCACCGCCCAACTCATCGCTGAGCGACGACAAAATGGTCGTCGAGGAAGACCTGCCCGATTGGCTGCAAGAAATTGCCGCTGACGCCTCGGAAGTCGAACCCTCTCTGGCCTTTGACACGGCGCTGGACGAGCCTGCCGGCCCGACTGAGGAGGGGCAGTTTGTAGTTGAGGAAGAACTGCCCGATTGGCTGCGGGATATGGCCGAAGAACCGGTCGCGGCCGCCGAACCGGAAGAACCTTTAACTCCGGCTGCCCCCGCTTCCTTCGCAGACGATAAAATGGTGGTTGAAGAAGATTTACCTGACTGGCTAAAAGACATGGCCGAAGAACCGGCCGCAGCAGATATAGGAACCGCTCCGCCAGTTCAAAAGCCGCCAATCTCTTCTGTGGATGATGGCCTGGTGGTTGAAGAGGATTTACCGGATTGGTTACGTGAGGCTGCCGAGCCGGTAGAGGCAGATTTACCCGAACCTGATTGGACCGATTCAGCCCCTGCTGAAGCAGACAAAATGGTAATCCAGGAGGATTTACCCGACTGGCTTCAGGAAATCGCAGAAGAACCAGCCCTCCCGGCCGAACTTAATGTAACTGGGTTGGCCGCCCCGACTCTGCCCTTCCAGGCTGAAGATAAAACAGTGGTCGAAGAGGATTTGCCGGATTGGCTGCGTGAAGCTGCTACCGATTCCGCAGCAGCTCCTGAACCGGAATTACCGCCATCCCCTCCAACTCCGATCAGTACCGACAAGATGGTCGTCGAGGAAGATTTGCCCGATTGGTTGCGCGAGGTCGAGGTTGGCAGCAGTGAATCTGAGGTGATGGCGGCGCCAACTGAGCTGAGCGGTGCTGATTTGGGCGAAGCTGAGGGGGATGAAGATTTACCCGACTGGTTGCGTGAGGTGGAGGTCAGCAGTCTGGAAGATAACCTAGCTTTACCCCTGGTGAAACCTCAGGCCGAAGCGCCCTCCGAATCAGACTTTACCATTAGCACGCCACTGGGGGATGAAGAACTTGACCTGCTCGACGAAGAAGATTTACCAGCCTGGTTAAAAGAAGTGCAAGAGCGGAATGGTCAAGAACCGGGTGATGCCTCAGCTCTTCCAACAGTTACCCCTGTAGACAGTTCCGAGTTAATTGAGGAAGCAGAGTTACCCGATTGGTTGCGTGAAGCTCAGGAGGAGACGACTCCCCTGACTTTTGAAGAGGTGGAGCCAATAGCCTCAGAGGACCAAATGACGGGCGGCGAAGAGTTGCCAGATTGGTTACGCGAAGAACAGTTTAGCCTCGATGAACCATTTGAAGCCTCAGAACCCAGCCCGGAAACCCTGATCGAGACCGTTGCCGAAAGTGACATGGTTATAGCTGAGGACCTGCCTGATTGGCTGCAAGAAGTTCGAGACGAAACGCCGGAGGAAGCGTCTCTCGAAGCGGAGATACCCGCTCCAGTTCCGGCGGTTAGCCCCACCCACCTTGACACCGACGAACTGGTAGACGAGGAGGGTCTGCCTGATTGGCTGCGCGACGCCGCCGAAGAGGAAGAGGAAGCTAAGCCGCTGGTGGTCGAAGAAGCGCCCGTTCCTGTCGCCGTAACCAGCCCGACCTCCCTTGACGTTGACATAATGATAGACGAGGAGGGTCTGCCTGATTGGCTGCGCGACACCGCCGAAGAGGAAGAGGAAGCTGAGCCGCTGGTAGTCGAAGAAATGTTATCGGCTCCTGAACCAGTGGTAATAGCTAGTGAAACTGTGGCTGCCGCGGTCGAGGTAGAAGAAATCGAAGAGGCAGTGCCGGCGGAAGAAATGTCGGAGGAGGAGGAAATCACTCCGGTGAGCCAGCCTGAGCCTGAACCTGCTGTCGTGAGCGAACCCGAAAGGGTATCCGCCCCTAGTGGGATTCCCGACTGGCTGCAAAAGCTGCGCCAAGTTGACGAGGAAGAAATTGTACCGGTGTCCGTCACCCCTATGCCGCTGCCAGCACCGGCCGCTGCAGCCAGACCTGCGCCTCAACCCGTGTACGCCCAGGCAGTAGCGGCCCCGCCCCCCGACATCCCGGCTGACGCGGAAGAGCGGCTCAAACACGCCCGAACGGCGCGCGATAAGGGTGACATTAATGAGGCGGTGGGTATTTACGACTCGCTGGTGGTGAATGGCGTTTACCTGAACAAAATTATTGAGGATATGCAACAAATCATTAAGCTGCATCCGGGCAACTATCTCCTCTATCAATTAATGGGCGATGCCATGATGCGCGATGGCCGTTTACAGAGCGCCCTCAATGCCTACCGCGAAGCCCTCTCAAAACTATCGTAATAACAGGGGCAGGTCTTTGACCTGCCTCTCCTTTGTCAGATAGAAAAAAGCCGGGGTAATGCCCGGTTTTTTTGTGGGCAAAATTTGTCAACTCTGCCTTCCTCTGATATGCTGGACTGTCTCAGATTTTAATATATTCATAATTTTCCAGGAGATTACGGTGGAACGAACGCTGATTATTATCAAACCCGACGGGGTTGAGCGGGGTCTGATCGGCCCGATCATTACCCGTTTTGAACAGCGCGGCTTGAAAATTGTTGGGATGAAGATGCTGCAAGTATCGGACAAATTGGCCCGGATGCACTATGCTGTTCACGAAGGTAAATCTTTCTTTGAACCTTTGATTCAATATATTACTTCTGCCCCGGTTGTGGTCCTGGCCTTGGAAGGACCGCAGGTGGTTCAGGCGGCGCGCAATACCATCGGCGCAACCAAACCGGTCGAAGCTGCCGCTGGCTCGATCCGGGGTGATTTTGCCATGATGGTGGGGCGAAACCTTGTTCATGGCTCCGACAGTCCGGAAAACGGGGCGGCTGAAATTGCCCTGTGGTTTAACGAGTCTGAATTAATCAGCTATGACCGGGCCCTGGATCGCTGGATCTTGGAGTAGTCGTACAGAAAGAAGGAGATTATTTATGGCCAATGAGGAGGCTACACCCTCAAACCAAAGTGAAATTAATGTCACCGGCCAGAGTGTCAATAATATCCAGGCTGACCATGTCAACGTGCGTTATGGCCGCACCGGCGATATTAAGGCCAATACGGTGACTGTTTCCCAGGCCGGGGCCGACCATATTGAAGGCAGTACCGTGGAATTGCGCCAGGCCGGAGCCAGAACTGTGAAAGGTTATCAAGTTACCATTCGGCAGGGTGGGGTTGTGGAAGCCAGGGCCGATACCCTTTCTGTGAGCCAGGGGGGGGTGGTCTTTGCCGAAACCAAAGAAGCTAACCTGAACACCTCCAGCGCCGGGGCGATTCTGGCCAATGGTGACGTCACGCTTGATCAGAGCAGCGTCAAAGCTGTCTTGACCCGTGGGGAGGTCAAGATGGACCAGAGCGGCAGTGGAGTGGTGCTGGCCCGGCGAGTTTCGACGGGGAGCAACACCGGCGTTATTTTGCTAATCGCCGGGCGGGTTGACGGCCCGGTCAATGCCGTGTTTGGCCCGGCCGCCGGGGCGGCTTTTGGCGCAGTCTTTGCCCTGGCCATTGCTCTAATTTGGTGGATCAGGCGGCGGCTGGGGTAAAGGTGTCAAAGGATTGACCATGCAAAAAACCATCTTACGCTTGGTGTGGCCCTATTTGCAGCGCTATCTGGCCAAACAGACTGCCGATTACCTGGCGCAACGGCGTCAACAGAAACGCCAACTGAAAGAGGACGAGGCTCGCCTGGCCGAGCTGGCCCAGGATTTATCGCCTGCAGTCTCCGCTGAACCCGGCGCGGGTCCACCATCGAAGCTTTTGACCGCCGATGCTGTCTGGTACATCCTGGCCGGCGTGCTGGTGGGGAGTGCCCTGACCGTGATTCTGACAAACGTACTGCGAGAAGAGACCTGATGTATATTGTCACCACCCAACAAATGCAGGCTGTCGAAAAAGCGGCCGACGCCGCCGGCCTAAGCTACGAGCAGATGATGGAGAACGCCGGTCACGCTGTGGCCGAGGCGATTGCAGCCCAATTTGACATCAGCGGAGTGCGTGTCCTAGTCCTGGTTGGACCGGGCAACAATGGCGGCGATGGGCTGGTGGTCGCCCGTTACCTGGCCCAAATGGGGGCAACGGTCACAGTATACGTGTGGCAGCGCCAGACCAACGGCGATAAGAATTGGGCCTTACTGGATGCCGCCGGCGTGGAAAAGGTTATGAGCAGCGACTCCGATAGCCAAGCCCACCTGGCTCACCTGTTGGCTGAGTCAGGAGTGATTGTGGATGCGCTGCTGGGCACGGGTGTCTCCCGGCCTATCGAGGGCAGCCTGGCCGAGCTGTTGGAATATGTCAAAACGGTAGTAGCCAAGCGGCGCGGCCTGGAGGAAGGAACGCTGGTAGAACCGGCCCGGCCTATGCTCGACTCCGAGTTTGGTCCGGTGGTTGTAGCCGTAGATGTCCCCTCCGGCCTCAACAGCGATACCGGCGCGGTTGATCCTTACACGCTAAGGGCCGATTTGACCGTGACATTGGCCGCGGTCAAACGAGGCCATGTCTTGCTGTCCGGTCCGGAAGTGACCGGCCAATTGCTGGTGGGTGAAATCGGCCTGACGGATGAGCATTACCCGGAAGGCATAACTTTAGAAATGGCTACCCCGGCCAAAGTGGCGGCGCTGCTGCCACCGCGTCCAGTCAATGCCCACAAGGGTACGTTTGGAACGGCCTTACTCGTGGCCGGTTCGATGAGTTATACCGGCGCGGCAATCCTGGCCGGACAGGCTGCCACTCGCAGCGGTGCGGGCCTGGTCACGCTGGCCCCACCCCAGGTAATCCATCCGATTCTGGCCTCACGCCTGGCCGAAGCCACCTATATCCCTTTACCTCACGCAGAAGGGGCCATTGCCCCGGAGGCGGCCCGGCTTTTATTCTCAAAATTGGATGGCGTAGACGCGCTGTTGATTGGGCCGGGTTTGAGCCAGGCGGCGCCAACCGTCGCCTTTTTGAAAGAGTTCCTTTCCGGCAAAGCGGGATTGCCTCAGCGGGCCGTGGGATTTCGCCAGCCGGAGGCTGAAAGCCCTTCGCCGGATGAAAGCCCCTCCATCCCCCCCCTCATCGTTGACGCCGATGCGCTCAATATTTTGGCCGGGCTGGAGAAGTGGTGGCAGCTCCTGCCCCCTAACTGTATTCTCACTCCCCATCCCGGCGAAATGGCCCGGCTGATGGGGAGCAGCATTAAAGATGTTCAGGCGCGGCGTTTGGAAATTGCCGGAGAAATGGCTGATCGGTGGCAGCAGGTGGTGCTCCTGAAAGGAGCGCATACGGTTGTTGCTGCGCCGGATGGCCGGATGATGATCCTGCCCTTTGCCAACCCGGCCCTGGCCAAGGCCGGTTCGGGCGACGTGCTGGCCGGGGTTATTGTCGGTTTGCGAGCGCAGGGACTGGGAGCATTCGAGGCGGCTGTGGCCGGGGGCTACCTGCACGGTTTGGCGGGTGAACTGGTTCGTGAGAATTTAGGGGTAAGCGGTGTGATCGCCGGGGATTTAGTGGGTTATTTGCCGCTCGCCCTGCGGGAAGTGTGCGGAGAGTAAGCAGCAGTCAAAAGAAAAAGGCGAGGAGAATTTCCTCGCCTTTTTTGATTGCAATCTGGTTAGGCGTCAGCCGCATTATCCTTAGCGCGGTTGAGCGCCTGGGCGACAGTTTCCTTACCCCGGCTGATCGCTTCCGAAGCGGTGTGTTTGCCCTTCTCCAGGGTCTCCTTGCCTTTCTCTTGCAAGCCCGCTACCTGGCCCTGTAAATGAGTCACCTGCTCTTGCAGCGAGGCCAGTTGGGTCTGCGCTCGCTGGCGAGCTTCCATCACGCCTTCTTCCGCCCGATCTTTGAATTCAAGGCTTTTGTCACGGAGTTGAGCACGGGTTTCCTCGCCCGACTGCGGGGCCAGCAACAGAGCCAAAGCCGCTCCCACTAAACCACCGATTACCAAACCGGCAAAAAATTCGACGCCGCCACTATTTTGGTCTGACATAATTTGTTACTCCTTTCAGTTTTACCTCACCATTTTTTGTTAAGGCTAACGCCGGAAGAGGGTACGAAAGACAGCTCGCACTCCTGCAACAGCGCTCGCCGTAGTAATCACAGGTTTTACTGCTTGCTCAGATAAAAAGGCGGTTGTGCCACGGGCTGTGTTCAGGGTTGACTGCACTTGAGCCAGCATCGGCTTGATTTCCCGGTTGAGCATCCCTATCAGATCATTGATTTTGAGCACCAGATAAATGGTCATCACAATGAGGGCAATCAATAGGAGTATAACCAGAAAAACGCCCAAACCCAAAAAGATAATGAAAATATCGCGTAAAACCGCAGTAGCTTCGGGATTAGAAAACAGCCACCACCCCAATAAACCAAATAAAATTACAATAGCCAGGGCAACAATACCCCCGATAATTAGCGGACGTTTATCCATCGGCTTGGGCGAAAGTTCAGCCCAGCGGTTATCTGCTTCAGCGGTGTAATAAGATTCACTTACAACGGGGACAAAAGTTTCTTCAGGCATGCCCACTTTTCTCGATAATTATTAATGAAATTAGTCTCAACATTCTAACATGGTCTCGCGTTCTGAGAAAATTATCATCACGCCGATTAAACTTTCAGCCATTTCATCAGAAACAAGCTAACCCAACTGCCAACTGTAGCCTCGACCACATGCACAGAGCCAATCATAAAGACATTCAGTTCCAGCAAATTACCCACCGCCTGCCCGACCCCAAAACCGATAATCCCGGTTAAAAAGTAAATGATTAAATCCCGGATGGTTTTGCCCTGCCAGAAGTGAAAGAACGCGCCATAAATGCCACCCAACAAAAATGAGAGCACCAGATACGGGGCCATAGATCACTGGCGAGGAAGGGATTTCTCGATAATGCCGCCGCCGAGGATTTGATCGCCCTCAAAAAACACAACTGCCTGTCCCGGCGTGATGTCACGCAGCGGCGATGCAAAAATCAAGCGGGCGCGGGCATCCGGCAGCGGGGTCAAGGTGGCTTCGACTTCCCTGGCCTTGTAGCGAATTTTGGCGGTGATGGGCATTGAGCCAGCCGGAGGGTAGCCGCTAATGTAAGTCACCTGGCCGGCGGTCAACTCGATCTGGCCCAACTCCGCCAGCCCACCAACAATCAGGCTGTTGCTGGGGGTATCCAAATGCAGGACATACAGCGGTTCGGGCGCGGCCAAACCCAGGCCCTTGCGCTGGCCGATGGTATAAAAGGCCAGGCCCTGATGCCGGCCCAACACCTGACCCCTGCTGTTGATAATCGGGCCAGGCTGGACCACTTCCGGGGCACGGCGCTGCAAAAAGGCGCGATAATCTCCCTGCCCCAGAAAGCACAGATCCTGGCTGTCGGGCCGGTTGAAAACTGGCAGCCGCTTGGCCTCGGCAATGTGGCGGATTTCGGCTTTAGTGTGCCGGCCCAAAGGGAACATAACCCGCGCCAGCCGCTCCTGAGTCAACGTGTACAGAATGTAGCTTTGGTCTTTGGCCGGGTCAATCCCCTTGAGCAACTGAAAAGCGCCATCGCTGCCCTGCTGCACCCAGGCATAGTGACCTGTGGCCAGGTAATCGCCGCCGAGACTGATTGCTTCCTTCAGCAGCTTGTCAAAGCGAATATCGCGGTTGCAGACCACGCAAGGATTGGGGGTCACGCCCTGGGCGTAGCCCTCGATAAAGAAGTCAACGACAGTCTGCTTGAAGGTCTCCTTGTAGTCACGAACATAGAACGGAATGCCGAGTTGGTCGGCGACGCGGCGAGCATCGGCGACGGCATCGGGCGTGCAGCAGCGATTGGCGGCTCCGCCCGCCTCGGCCCACAGTCGCAGCATCAGGCCGATGACCTCATAGCCCTGCTCAACCAGCAGCGCCGCTGCTACCGAACTATCCACGCCGCCGCTCATGGCGACGACGACTCTTTGGGTGCTACCGTTATTTGTCATTGGTATTAAAATGATCACCGAGCACCGACCCCCACCCTAACCCTCCCCCTAAGAGGGGGAGGGAAGGGAGGAGGTGGCAGTCGGCGGTCACCCCTCTAGGCTGGCTCATAGGCTGGATTGAGTTGCCGCACTTTTTCGATGATGCCAGGCAGGATTTCCAACACGGTATCAATGTCGGCCTCGCTGGTTTGCCGCCCGACGGTCAGGCGCAGCGCGCCGAGGGCCAAATCGTGCGGGAGGCCCATCGCCGTCAGGACGTGGCTGGGTTCGGGCATGCCGGTAGTGCAGGCGCTGCCGCTGGCGGCCTCAACGCCGACCATATCCAGGTGCATCAGCATGGCGTCGGCCTCGCAGCCCTCGAAGACAAAGCTGGCGTGGTTGGCCAACCGCCGGGTGGGGTGACCGGTCAAGTGACTGCCGGAGATAGTTCCCAGGACACCGGCAACCAGGCGGTCGCGCAGCACCGCTTGCCGTGTATTTTCCGCCGGACGATGGGTCTGGACCAGTTCCAGCGCCTTGGCTATACCGACGATATACGGCACATTTTCCGTGCCAGGCCGGCGGCTGTTTTCGTGGCTGCCGCCGGTAAAAGGCGACAGCAGCGGTGTGTTCTTGCGTACGTACAAGATGCCGATGCCTTTGGGCGCGTAAATTTTATGGCCTGAAATCGCTAACAGATCAACATTCAACGAGTCCACATTCAACGGCTCGTAGGCCGCGGCCTGGACCGCATCGGTGTGGAAGGCAATGCCTCGCTCGCGGGCCAGCGCCCCAATTTCGGCAATCGGCTGTAAGGAGCCGACCTCATTGTTGGCGTACATCACGCTGATCAGCACCGTCTCAGGCCGGATAGCGGCGGCGATATCGGCTGGATTAACCACACCATAACTATCTACCGGCACCACCGTCTGCTCAAAACCAAATTTATCGCACAACTGGTTGAAAGTGTGATCTACGGCATGGTGCTCGATGGGGGTGGTAATCAGATGATTGCCTTTGCCGGCTTGCCGCTGCGCCCAGGCCACACCGCGAATGGCAATGTTGTCGCTCTCACTGCCACAGGCGGTGAAGACGATTTCTTTGGGCGAGCAGCCCAGAATGTCGGCCACGGTGCGGCGGGCATCCTCAACGGCGCGGGCGCTGGCGCGGGCCTGTTTGTGCAAGCCGGAGGCGTTGCCGTAAATCTGGCTAAAATAAGGCAGCATCACCTCGACCACCTGCGGGTCGGTGGGCGTAGAGGCGGCGTGATCCAGATAAATTTCTCTTTGTGGACTCATAACATCACCTTAACACTTTACTTTCAGGAAGATTGGAAGGCCGGAAAGTTTTCTCAACCTTCCCAACTTCCAGCCTTCCAGCATAGTTAACTATACCCAAAAAAGCTCCTATCCCCAAACGCTACCTTAACCCTTGACCAGCCGGACCAGGTTATTCAACTCTGCGTCAATGCCCATGACGATGATTTCTGCGCCAGGGAGCAGCTTGGTATCGGAGGTGGGGTGGGCCAGCCGGGTCTGCTCTGGGTGAGAAACGGCCAGGACGGTGACATTGAGCTGGGCTTCCCGCAGGGTCAGACCGGCCAGCGCAGAGTTGGGACCGATGATAAACTCTTCCAGACGCATTTGCTCACCGCCAAACTCCAAAATGCCATCCAGAAAGCTGGTCACGGTGGGATGGGTCAATAGTTGAGCCACCCGCCGCCCGGCAATAGCGTAGGGCGAGATGACGGTCTCGGCCCCGGCCCGTTCGAGTTTGGGAATAGATGCCTCTGAATGGGTGCGGGCGATGATCGGCAAATCGGGCCGGATGCTTTTGGCGGTGAGGATGATAAAGACATTCTCGGCATCGGAGTTGGCCGCCGCCACCAGCGAACTTGCCCGTTCGATGCCGGCCTCGCGCAAAATACGCTCATCGGCGGCATTGCCCTGCACCGCCGGCCAACCCAGGTGATGGCATTTATCAATGGCGTCGCCATTTTGATCAATCACAATAAACGAAGCGCTGCGGATTTTTAACTCGCCTGCCAGCGAACGCCCCATCCGGCCAAAGCCGCAAATGATACAGTGCTGAGTAATCTGGGCCAATGCTCTGCGCCTCCTGCGTTCGTGAAACTGCTCTTGCAGCTCGGCTGAAGTAAAAAATTCAATCACTTTGCCGATGGAGTAGGTGGCCGTGATGACTCCAAAAACGATCAGGGTCAGGGTAAAAATGCGCCCCTCGGTGGAGAGCGGCTTGACCTCACTGAAGCCGATGGTGGCCATCGTGATGACGGTCATATAGAGGGCTTCGATAAAGGTCCAGCCCTCGATGAGCATGTAGCCGCTGACGCCAAAGACCAACAATGCAGCCAGGAGGTAGATGACGAGAAGATTGGACTGCTTGAAAAGGATGTTCACTCAATAATCATCAACGTATGCGGCGGCGCAGGGATTGCCGACTCGCTCCAGGCAACCGCTGCCAGGAGACGCTGGCGGGCGGCTTCGAGTTTGGCTTGATCGTTAGCATGGATGGTGAAAAGGGGAGCGCCTTCCGCCAAATACGTACCTGCTTTGGCGTGGACAAGAATGCCAACAGCATAATCAATCGGGTCGCCCTTTTTGGCCCGGCCGCCGCCCAAATCCACCCCGGTCTTGCCGACTTCGGCGGCATCCACCCCGGCGATAGTGCCGCTTCGCGGAGCTGCAACCGTTTCAACCAGTGAAGCGGTCGGCAGCAGGCCAGGATTTTCCAACTGGCTGCGGTCGCCGCCCTGGGCGGTGATCCACTCAACGAATTTGGCCCAGGCCCGGCCGTTGTCCAGCGACTCGGCCAGCATGGCCTGGCCCTCTTCCAGATTGCCCGCCTTGCCGGCCAGTTCCAGCATTTTGCCACCAATCGTCACACAATGCTCACGGAAATCGGCCGGACCGCCGCCGCGCAGAGTCTCGATTGTTTCGCGGACCTCCAGCGCATTGCCAACAGCCGCACCTAACGGCTGGTTCATATCGGTCAGCACGGCCGCTACCTTGCGCCCGACGCCCTGCCCGATTTTAACCATGAGCCGGGCCAGCGCCTCGGCATCGGCCACGGTTTTCATAAACGCGCCTTTACCCACCTTGACATCCAGCACAATGGCGTCTGCCCCCGCCGCGATCTTTTTACTCATGACGCTGGCGGCAATCAGGGGCAGGCTTTCGACGGTGGCCGTTACATCCCGCAGCGCATAAAATTTGCCGTCAGCCGGGGCCAGATCGGCGCTCTGGCCGGAGACGACGACGCCATGCCGGTCCAGCATGTCCATAAATTGGGCGGTGGTCAGGCTGACGTTGAAGCCGCGAATGCTTTCCAGTTTGTCAATGGTCCCGCCGGAAAAGCCCAGGCCGCGCCCGCTCATTTTGCCCACCGGCAGCCCGTGACAGGCCACTAAAGGGGCCACGACCAGCGTGGTTTTGTCGCCCACCCCGCCGGTCGAGTGTTTGTCCACCACAAAGGGGGCAATGGCGTGCAGATTGAGCGTATCGCCGGAATGGGCCATGTGCAGGGTCAAAGCGGTCGCTTCAGGCTCGGTCATGCCGTTCAGCAGCACGGCCATGCACCAGGCGCTGGCCTGGTAGTCGGGGATGTCGCCCCGGGTGTAACCCTCGACGAAAAATTTGAGTTCATCGCTGGTCAATTCTTGCTTGTCTCGTTTTTTAGCAATAATGTCAACAGCGCGCATAACACTCCTTTCAGGGGGCAATGTAAAGATACATCAACGGCGACCCCGCGTTGAAATGGAGCAGTTGTTTGACCTCTTCGAGAGGGCTGGGGCGATTGAAGGCGCCGCCGAGGGCTTCAAAAAAACTAACCGGGCGGTTATACTCCACAATGCGCGGCTCGCCGCTGATGCCGCCCAATTCGGCGGCCCGGTCTATGGCGTCGGGCAGGTAGCCCAGGTTGTCTACCAGGCCCATTTCTTTGGCCTGCTTGCCGGTGCAAACCCGGCCATCGGCAACGGCCCGGACCTGCTCTTCGCTCATCTTGCGCCCTTCGGCCACGATACGGACAAAGCCAGCATAGGCTTCATCAATAATCGCCTGCCACAGAGCTTGATCTTCGGGCGTGAACTCGCGGAAGGGGTTGCCGGTATCCTTGAATTTGCCGCTCTTGACCGTGACCGCCGTAACTCCATACTCCTCGGCAAATTCCTCCAGGTTAAGAAACTGGCTGATGACGCCAATGGAGCAGGTCAGGGTGTGTGGGCTGGCCCAGATTTCCTGGGTTGGAGCGGAGACATAGTAGCCGCCGGAAGCGGCCAGACTGCCCATCGCCGTAATAATGGGTTTGCTCATCTCTTTAATTTGCAGGTAGATTTCATCGGAGGCAAAGACACTGCCGCCCGGACTATCCACAAATAAGATCACCGCTTTGACGCTGTCATCTTCGTCGGCCTTTTTCAGGTTTTCGATAACCTCCTGGCTGAAAGCGCCGCCGCTATCGGCGCTAAAGGGATTCGGCGCGGGGGCTTCACCGGGGAGGATGACGCCTTCGACGCGCACAATGGCGACCGCATCGCCAAAAGCCGGGCCACGATCCGTGCGGTCCATACTGCTGGCGGCCCACAAGCCCAGGCCCACAAAGGCTGCGCAAACCAGCAGTCCGACCACGGTCAGGCCAATGATCCAATACCAAGTCTTTCTCTTCATAGATTACTCCTTAAAAAAACAGTAGCCAGGTAATCAGTAAGTAGCGAACAGTCTGACTGATTCCCGCTTACTGTTCACAAGATATGAGACATCAAAGATTGTCATGAGATAGGGGTTGAGGCTTAGTGTATAGATTATACCACACCTGGGGGCAAACGTTTCAATCTGCCTGGGGGGACTGGAAGGTGAGGCTTAACTGCCGCAGCAGGAGGACAATGATTCTGACCAAAAGGAAGGCCAGCAGACAGAGAGTTAAAGAGGAGCAAGCCTTAGGCCTGCTCCTCTTTACTGGGTGGAAATGAACTTCTTATATATTTCCGAACGCTTTAACGATTGGCGACCATCCCGTAGCCATAACCATAGGCATCGGCAAAGTTCTGCCAGCTAAAGGCCTGATCCGGCCAGGAGAAGTAGGGAATCAGGATAACTCCCGAAAAGAAGATGGCGAGGGGGATTAAAAAGCGAACAAACCTGGACATTGAGTAAACTCCTTCCAAAACTTGCAGTTTAAATTAACGATCTCACTTATTGGGCTAAATCCTCTATCTCTTTTGAGCCTCGGAAAAGCAGCCTGCTGGGACCACTGTTTACCAAATCATGTAAACATACTCTACTTCATTGAGCAGCAAGCGATACACCGGGCCAACTGGTTTAGCTTCTACATTGGGCACTTGAGGCGGTATACTATCCACATAAACCGGACGACGTGTAATCTCATGTTGGATCAGCCGCCGCATATCTTCAGGGGCGATCAGAAAACGATTAATCGCTTTCACATCCGGGCGCTGCCCTTCGACAAATTGCAGATATTCAATTAGAGGCACGGTCTGCCAGTACCCAAAGATGAGGGCATTGGGCCGTAGTTCGTGCAAAATTTCCTCACCCCGTTCACGCGCGCTCCAATCGTCCGAAAGATCAACCAGATGCCAGTTCCAACTTAGAGCCACCAGCACTGCGCCGACCATAACCCCAGGGAGCAGCCATCGCTCCACCCGGGTTACCCCCAAGGTAGCTGACTGCCGGTTGGTCCAATCCAGCATCCACTGATACCCTATACCCACCCACAAAGCCCAAATCAAGTAGGTGGGTAAAAACATAGTATCTTTATCAATTACGCGGTAGTCAATATAGAAAGCGGCATTAAAGCCAAACATTAACAACAGGGCACAGCCCAGCCGCCAATCACGGCGCAGCAGAACAACCAGTCCCACTAATCCCGGTCCAATCCCGATGATAAAAAAGGCCCGCCACAACTGGCTGACAAAGTGACCTATCTCACCCCACAATTCAGCTCCCTGATAAGCCCACATTGACCCGGCAAAGGCTCGCCCCGATAAAAGCCACCATATCCCTTGCGGTGTTTGCAGATTGAGCGGCACAAAAGTACCGCTGGCATCATAGTGCCCCGCATAGTTGAAGGCCGGGGCAGCGCCGTAGCGCCAGGGCAGGTACAGATAAATACTCAAGCCGACGAGAAGCGCTCCCACAGCCGGCAGGAAAGCACGCGGCGCCAGGGCCTGACGGGGGTGGACCGTCAAGATGTACCAGGCACAGCCCGGCAGGAGCAGCACGGTCGCCACGTGGTGCCCCAGGCTCAGGCCGACCAGCAGGACAACGGAGGCCAGGCGCGCCGGTGCAGGCTGGTCGCTCCAATGGAGCAGCAGGAGGATGATTCCTGCCATCAGGGCCGTGTGCAGGGTATAGACCTCGGCGATGAGCGAAAGCGCCCAGAAAAAAGGGGCACAGGCCAGCAAGCCCAGCGCGCCAATCATGGCCCACGGCCCAACACGCCAGCGCCGTAAAATCAGGCTGGCCAGGGCTACCGTCAGCGCCCCAGTAAAAGCCGAGAAAAGGTTCATGCGGTAGCCCACATCACCTACAGGCAGCCACGACCAGAGCCAGCCCAGCACCAGGTAAAGCGGGTAGCCGGTGGCCCGCACCAGGCCCCCTGTAGCCGCCGCCGTCGTTAGCTCGGCGCTATCAAGATTGTAGACTGTGGGAGCCAGAGTTAAAATATATAAGCTAAATGGCAGTCCAAAAGCCAAGGCAAAACGCCAATCAAAAAACTTTAACCAGGAGTGCCATTGCAGCGAGGTCTTGATAGTGAGTATACCTTCATTCATGAGCAGATTTATTCAAGAAGCGTATTTTGAAACATCAACAAGGGTAGTAATTACAGCGGCCGGCTGGGGTTAAGCCAGCGTCCAATGCGCCTATGATACTTTTTTACTGCCCTCTTTTCTACACTAACTTGGGCGATTTTTAAGGTAAAAAAGAATTATTTTTTCAATAGCTCTTTTTGAAGCCAGATATCAAATATTCTTTACAAGGGCCGGCAAAGAACTCTAAAGCTTGGGGGGTAGTGGCTAACTTTGGAGACAACCTCTAAAGCCACTATAATCAGTAAAAAACTACAGTGAAAGCGATCAAACGCGTGTATAATCACCAACGGACCCCGGAAGAAATTCAGCAAGATTTACACCGTGAGCTTGGTCAGATACTCCACCCCGGGGGCCTCCAAGCTGACCCCGCCAAAATTGATTGGCAGCGCTATCGCAAGGTGCGCCGGTTTTTTGCCAGAGCTTTTCTGCATGTCATTTGGTGGGATCTTATTCTCAACCGGCCGGGGCTGAACTGGCTGCGCACCCCCCCACTGCCCCGCTGGCAGGAGATTGCCCGCCGCTATCGCACCCTGGCAGTGGAAATGGGGGGAGTATTGATCAAGCTTGGCCAATTCCTGAGCATCCGGGTGGATGTTCTGCCCAGCGAAGTCACCCGTGAGCTGGCCGGCCTGCAAGACGAAGTGCCATCCGAACGTTTAGAAGCGGTCATCGCCCAGATCGAGGCTGATTTTGGCCGGCCAATGGCCGAAATATTTACCTGGTTCTCACCGCAGCCGGTTGGGGCGGCCTCACTGGCCCAGGTCCACCTGGCCCGGCTTCCCTCAGGAGAAGAGGTGGTGGTTAAGGCGCTGCGTCCCGGCATTGATGTGCTGGTCGAGACAGACCTGAGCGCGATCGCTCTGGCCATTCGCTGGCTGAAGTTTTACAAGCGCATCAGTAAGCGGGTTGACCTCGATTGGCTGGCTGAGGAGTTTACGACCGTTACGCGCAACGAGCTGGATTTTAAAGCGGAAGGCCAAAACGCCGAACGCTTTGCCCAAGATTTTGCCGCGGACCCGCAAGTATATATTCCTAAAGTTTACTGGGATTACTGCGCCGCTCGCACCCTGACCCTGGAAAATGTGGGCTATATCAAGATTGGAGATTTAGCCGCCATTGAGGCAGCCGGTATCAGCCGGTCACAGGTAGCCAAAAAGTTTTACAGCATCTACATGCGCCAAACCTTTGTGACCAACTTTGTTCATGCCGACCCTCATCCCGGCAATGTCTTTGTCAAGCCTTTACCCCACCCCAATGAGGCAGCGGGAACCCGCTTTGGCCCCAACGATCCTGTGCCTTATCAGCCTGACCGCCCGTTTCAAATCGTTTTTGTAGATTTTGGCATGGTCGCCGTTATCCCTGACCGGCTGCGGGCAGCCCTGCGCGAGTATGCTATCGGCGTAGGGACGCGGGATGCTCATAGGATGGTGCAATCTTATGTCGCTGCCGGGGTGCTCCTGCCCGGAGCAGATTTAAAGCGGTTGGAAGAAATACACGAAGCCATGTTTGAGCGTTTCTGGGGGGTGCGCATGGGCAAGATGCGGGACGTTGCCCTGAATGAGGCCCGCTACTTTGTGCGCGAGTACCGGGATATCATCTATGATGCCCCCTTCCAATTTCAAGTTGACATGCTTTTTGTAGTGCGCGCAGTGGGCATTCTGTCCGGCATGGCCACCAATCTCGATCCCGAATTTGATCCCTGGGCCGAAACTATCCCTTTTGCCGAGCAGTTGGCGAAAGAAGAGCTGCAGCAAAATTGGCGCGGCTGGCTGCAAGAAATTGCCAGCCTGGGCCAGTTAGCCCTCAAACTGCCCGCCGAGTTGGACCGGATGTTGATTCAAGCACAGCGGGGCAGCCTGGTCGTCCAAACCTCGCTGGCCCCCGACGCCCGGAAAACCATTCAACGCCTGGAGCAAGCCCTTCATCGCCTTACCTGGGCTGTGGTGGCCGTTGGTTTGCTGATTGCCGGGGTTAATTGGCAAACGGGCAGCAGTAGCGATAACCCTGGATACTGGTTAATGATTTTGGCCCTGCTGGCCTTTTTGTGGGGCACGTTCAAGCGGGGGTGAAACAGGGCCTGGCTAGACAGTTAGTTGGGGATCCGCTCGCGCCGTTGGCTGGCCGGCTGCCCGACTCGCCCGCTCGTCGGCCGGCTCTCCGGCTCATGGCGATAATCAGGGATGCCATACACATGGACGGGGCCGCGTTTACCCTTGACCAACACTTCGCCCAAATCCACAAACAGAACCGGCCTTCTGGCCCGTTCTTTCTCGTCCAGCTCCTCATAAAGCGTCGAACTCATCACCTGGATTTGATTCTTGACCCTTTGCTCCAACGCCTCGTATACCTCCAGGCTCAAAATAATATCGTAGCCGTCTACGTTGCGGGTTAAGGCTTGCAGCCGAGCCGCCAGGTTAACGGCATCGCCGATAATTGTGTACTCGAATTGCTGTTCCGTGCCAATAGGTCCGGCGACCACAGGGCCAATACTCAAGCCCATACCCACTTGAATTGACGGCATTCCCAAAACACCCCACCGTTCACTCATTTCTTCCATTGCATCTTCTAAAGCCAGCGCCGTCAAGAGCGCGGCGGTTGAGGACTTTGAGGCTGGTTCAGGTGTAGGTGCGCCAAAAAAGGCCAGAATAGAATCGCCGGCATATTTGCCGATAATCCCACCGCCGCTGTGGACCTGGTTAGCGATGGTGGTGTAGTA
This sequence comes from Anaerolineae bacterium, assembly GCA_023382535.1. The sequence continues at coordinate 90,787 of JAHDWA010000027.1, forward strand.
ATCATTTAAGAAAAAGATAAGCTGTTCCGTGTTGTGATGGCTTTCGGTAATCCGGGTAAAGTCCCGGATATCAATAAAGAGCACACTAACCACCTGGGTAATACCCCGAAAATCTAAACCCTTTTCCAACAGGGATTGCCGCACCGCCGGCGACATTGTGCGGCTTAACAGGTCCCAACTCCGCTGAAGATGATCCAAATTTTTAACCATGGTGTTAAAAGATTGCGCTAATTGGCCAATTTCATCCTCGCTCTGGTCGTCAATCTGAACGGCTAAATTCCCCTGAGCCACCTGTTCGGCGGCCCTTATAATTTGCTCAATCCGCCGGACGACATGCCGAGCAACGAAGAGTCCCGGCCCAATGAAAGCGGCAAAGGAGATAATAGAAATGATGAGCAAAGCCGGGGGGATCTGGCCCGTGCTTAGATAAGAAAACCCTAAAGCTAAAACAATGAGGACAAACAACATCAACAACGGAATAATAATCCAGAATCTTAAATTGGGATTAATCAACCGTTTTACCAGGGTCTGCTTTTTTGGGTAAAAATTGGGCCAGGTCATCTACCAATTTTTGGTTTTACTGATGAAGTAATCATTGATACAACCAAACACAAACTCCACTGATAATAACACCTCATGATAACCTAGACAAGTAAAGACCCGGCAGGTGTTAGCAGCCTGTTGGACCTGCCCGGAGTTTGAGACCACGTTCCTTTGTGCTATCATATCCAACGCGACGCCCCTCGTTGCCGGGCGTCATCTTTTACCGAGGGGGAATGATTAATGCAAATTGACGAACGCAAACTTGATCGAATTTTAGCCGCTGTTCAAAAGCCCGCCCGCTATATCGGCGGGGAATATAACAGCGTTGCCAAAGACTGGTCCGATCCAAAAATTCTGACCAAAGTCGCCCTGGCTTTTCCCGACGTGTACGATTTGGGCATGAGCAATCTTGGCCTGGCCATCCTGTATGATTTACTCAACAAACGGGACGACGTCCTGGCCGAGCGGGTCTACGTGCCCTGGCCCGATATGGAAGCCAAAATGCGGGCCGCTGGCTTGCCGATTTATGCCCTGGAAAGCAAACACGAAGTGCGCGACTTCGACCTGATCGGCATCAGCCTGCCCTACGAGCAGCTTTACACCAATGTCTTAACTCTGCTGGATATGGGCCGCATGCCCTTACGCAGCAAAGACCGTGACGCCAGCTATCCTCTCGTCTGCGCCGGCGGTAATGCCGTGTTCAATCCTGAGCCGATGGCCGATTTTATTGACTTCTTCGTGATGGGCGAAGGCGAGGATGTCATCATCGAAATTATCCTGGCCCTGCGCGAGGCCCAGCAGCTTGACCGGGAGACCCAACTGCGCCGTTTGGCCCGCATCCCCGGCGTGTACGTGCCCCGCTTTTACGCGCCAAGCTACTACGAGACAGACGGGACGCTGTCCAACATCGAGCCGCTGGTCGAAGAAGCCGAGTCGCATATTGTCAAACGCATCGTTCCCCTGATGCCGCCGCCGGTTACCCGCTTTGTGGTGCCCTTTGTGGATGTCACCTTTAACCGGGCCTCGATTGAAATTCAACGCGGCTGCACCCGGGGTTGTCGTTTCTGCCAGGCCGGGATGATCTTTCGCCCGGTGCGCGAGCGTTCGCTCCAGGAGTTGGTTGAAACGGTAGACAAGATCATGACCGAAACCGGCCACGAAGAGATCGGCCTGCTCTCGCTGAGCAGCAGCGATTACACCCAGATCGGCCCGCTGGTCAAAACCATTGCCGAGAAATATGACGAACGGGCGCTGAACATCTCGCTGCCCAGCCTGCGCATCGAATCTTTTTCTGCCGATTTGATGGAGATGCTGCAGGGCAGCCGCAAGAGCAGTTTTACCTTTGCCCCCGAAGCCGCCACCGACCGCATGCGTGACGTCATCAACAAATACATCAGCACCGAAGATTTGCTGCAAACGGCCGAGGAGGTTTACAGTCGGGGCTGGCGGCTGATCAAGCTCTACTTTATGATCGGCCAGCCCACCGAAACAGACGAAGATGTGATTGCGATTGCCAAGTTAGCCAAGCGCGTCCTGGCGATTGGCCGCAAGTATCACGGCGGCAAGGCCAAGGTCCGGGTGGGGGTCAGCACCTTTGTGCCCAAACCGCACACCCCCTTCCAGTGGGCCAGCCTGGCCAATTTGGACGACATCCGCCGCAAGCAGGATTTAATGCGCGACGAGTTCGGCCGGGCGCATGGTATTATTTTCAACTGGAACGAGCCGGAAGAAAGCCTGATGGAAGCTTTTCTCTCCCGTGGGGACCGCCGCCTGGGAGCGGTTATCCGGACTGCCTGGGAGAAGGGGGCCAAATTCGACGCCTGGGGCGACTGGCACAGCCCAACCGCCTGGCGCGAAGCCTTTGCCGAACACGGCCTCGACCCCTGGTGGTACGCCCACCGGCCCCGCCTGGCCGACGAAATCTTTCCCTGGGATCACATCAACGCCGGGGTGGAAAAACGCTGGCTGCTCATGGATTGGTATTCGGCCCAGCGCGGCGAAACCAAGGTGGACTGCCGCGAGCACTGCTATCACTGCGGCATTTTGACCGCCTTCAAGGGCCTGCGGGCCAACACGCCCCCGCAAGCCTGGGAGTGTCCTCCCATCCGCAACCCCCGCTGGAAGGAATTGGCCCAGAAAGGGGAGGTCATCGGTTTGACTGCGGTGGTGAAAGAGCGGATGTCTCAGAGTAAAGTGCCGGAAATATAAATCTCGCTGGAGGACCTGTGCCGCCTTTTCAGTACCTGCCTTACCTACTCCCCCTGATCATCGCCGTTTTGACTCAAGGCATCCTGGCTTTTTACGCCTGGCGGCATCGCCGGACCCCGGGCGCTAAATCATTTGCGCTCATGATGGTGGCCCTGTGCATCTGGAGTGTGGGTTATACCCTGGAACTGTTAAGCGGGGCCAACCTACCCCTCAAAGTTTTCTGGGCGAGCGGAAAATATCTGGGGGTTGTGCTTGCACCGCTGGCATGGTTCACCTTCGCCCTCGAATATACGGGCCGGGAAACATGGCTTACACCACGGCGGCTGGCCTTACTATCCATCGTCCCCTTGCTCACCTTCATCCTGGCCATGACCAATAGCGTCCACATCCTGGTCTGGAGTCAGGAGCACGTGGTGGCAGCCGGCCCGTTCCTGGCCCTGAGGGTTACTTTTGGACCCTGGTTTTGGGTTCACACGGCCTACTCCTACCTGCTCCTTTTGCTGGGCGTAATCCTGCTTGTCCAGGCACTGCTCCACCGGCCGCACCTCTACCAGGGGCAGATGACCGGTCTGCTGCTGGGGATGGCTGCTCCCTGGCTGGGCAATGCCATTTCCATCTTTGGCTTCAACCCTATTCCCGACCTTGATTTAACTCCTTTGGCCTTTACCGTTACCGGCCTGATGCTGGCCTGGAGCCTTTTTCGCTTCCGTTTGCTCGATCTTGCACCCGTAGCTCGTGAAACCGTTGTGGAGAGCATGAGTGACGGCATGATTGTGCTTGACATGCAGGCCCAGGTCGTTGATATTAACCCGGCCGCCCTGCAGATGATTGGGATGCCAGCGTCACAGGTCATTGGCCGGAAGGCCGCCGAGGTTTTTGGGGCCAGACCGGATCTGGTGGAGCGCTATCGCCACGTGACCGAGGCCCGGGACGAGGTCGAGGCGGATGGAGAGTATTACGAACTGCAGCTCTCGCCTTTAAAAAATCGGCGAGGCAATATTATTGGCCGGGTCATTATCCTCAGAAATGTTACCGAACGTAAACAAACTGAGACGGCGCTGGCGCTGGCCCGCGATCAGGCTTTAGAAGCCAGCCGTCTAAAAAGTGAGCTAATGTCGCGGGTTAGCCACGAATTACGGACGCCGCTGGGGATCATCCTGGGCTTTGCGGAAATGCTGCGCTATGGCTCCAATAGCCAGCTAGATGAGTGGCAGCACAAAGCCCTGGGCGAAATCATTGCTAGCACGAACGGCCTGACTGGATTGGTTAATGAGCTGCTGGACCAGATTCAGCTTGATGCCCGCGCTGTTAAGTTGCAAATTGAACCCTTTGCGCCGCAGGAGCTGCTGCGCAAGGTTGAAGCGCAGATGGCCGTATTAGCTCACAACAAAGGGTTAGACTTTATCACCACCCTTGCCCCCGACCTGCCTGCCACTTTATCCGGCGACGAAACCCGCTTACGCCAGATTCTCATTAACCTTATCGGCAACGCGATCAAATTCACCCGGACCGGCACGATCCGCACCCGCCTCTACTGTCGCGATGCCGAGCACTGGGCCATGGAAGTTGCCGATACGGGTCCCGGCATCCCCAAAGAGGCCCAACAGTATATCTTTGAACCCTTCCGGCAGGTAGATGGCTCAATCACGCGTGAACATGGCGGCACCGGCCTGGGGCTGTCCATTGTCAAGCATCTGACCGACCTCCTGGGCGGTCAGGTTATCCTGGAGAGCGAAATTGGGCAAGGGAGTACTTTTACGGTGGTGCTGCCTCTTGCTCCGTGCCGGAGCCAACAAAATGACCTGTTACCCCAGCGATAACGGGTAAATACTGAACTTTTAGCTTTAGAGGGAGAAAACCATGAAAGTTTTATTCATTGGCGGCACAGGTAAGATTAGCTCGGCCTGCGCCCAGTTGGCCGTGGAGCGCGGCATCGAACTTTACCTGTTAAATCGCGGCCAAACTTCGGCCAGGCCGGCGCCCGCGGCGGCCCGCATCTTACAGGGCGACATTCGCGACAAAGGGTCAGCCAGCCGGGCTTTGGGAGATTTGACCTTTGATGCGGTGGTTAATTGGATTGCTTTCACGCCTGAGCACATCGAGCTGGACCTCGATCTCTTCCGCGGTCGCACCCGCCAATACATCTTTATCAGTTCAGCTTCCGTCTACCAGACGCCGCCGGTCAACTTGCCCATCACCGAATCTACCCCGCTGGACAACCCTTTCTGGGAATACTCACGGGCCAAGATTGCCTGCGAAGACAGATTGGTCCAGGCTTACCGCCAGGAAAAATTCCCCATGACCATCGTCCGCCCCTCGCATACCTACGATAAAACCATGCTGCCCTTTACCGGGGGCTATACCGTAGTTGATCGCATGCGTAAAGGTAAAAAGGTCATTGTGCATGGCGATGGTACGTCGTTGTGGACCTTAACCCATCACCGCGATTTTGCCAAAGGGTTCGTCGGCCTGTTGGGGAACAGTCACGCCATTGGCGAGGCTTTCCATATCACCTCAGACGAGTTACTGACCTGGAACCAGATTTTTGAAATCGTGGCCAGGGCTGCCGGCGCTGAAGCCCGCCTGGTCCACATTCCCTCGGATTTTATCGCCGCTTTCGATGCGAATTGGGGGGCGGGTCTTTTGGGCGACAAAAGCCACAGCGTAATTTTCGACAACACCAAGATAAAACGGGTTGTACCGGACTTTGCGGCGCCCATCCCCTACATTCGCGGCGCTGAGGAAGTCATCGGCTGGTATGACGCCGACCCAGCCAGACAGCAAGTTGACCAGGCCTTCGATCAATTGGCGGATCGGATTATTGCGGCTTATGAGTCGGCCTGGCCGTAAAAAACGCCATAGCTTCGGAGCAGCGCTATTGGATCGCCACGGCAATAAAAGGTAAATTTCTCAGCTTCTCATCCAAATCCAGGCCATAGCCGAAAACAAACTTGTCAGGGATAGTGAACCCGATGTAATCCACCGGAATATCCACCCGGCGGCGCTCTTTTTTGTCGAGAAGCGTGCAGATTTTTAAGCTGCCCGGCTGCCTGGCCCGCAGAATATTGGTGATGTAAGTGAGGGTGTGGCCGGTATCCACAATATCTTCCACAATCAGGACGTGACGCCCGGCGATCGGTTGATCCAAATCTTTCAAAATGCGCACCACCCCGGTTGACTCGCGGATTTCTTTGCCGTAGCTGGACACGGCCAGGAAATCAATCTCGTGGGGGATTGAAAGCTGGCGCATCAAATCGGTCAGAAACAAGACGCCCCCCTTCAAAATGCACAGTAATAACAAATCCTGGCCGGCGTAATCGGTTGAAATTTGTTGTCCTAATTCTTTGATGCGGTTTTGCAAATCGTGTTCGCTGATCAGAGTTTCGTAAGAGATGTTGTAATTTGCTTCCATATATTAATTTCCTCAGTTTATAATTTTTCAGGCAAAGTTTGCTCACTGGCAGGTACAACCAATACTTTATCTACGCGCTTACCGTCCATATCCATCACTTCAAAGCGCAGGCCGGCCCAGTGAAAATGGTCGCCGGCCGTCGGCACCCGCCCCAGCAGCATCATGACAAAGCCTCCCAGCGTTTGATAATAATCATGTTCCTCTTCCGGCAAGATCTTAAGCTCAAAAATTTCCTTGAATTCCTCCACTGCCAGCGCCCCATCCAGCAGCCATGAGCCATCCTGGCGCTGAACCGCTTGCGGCTCGCTCACCTCGACCTCACCGACGATCGCCTCCAAAATATCGTGGAGTGTGACCAGGCCCTGCGTGCCGCCGTATTCATCAATGACCAGGGCCAAATGGGGTTGGCTGCCCCTGAATAACTCCAGCACCTGGAAAGCCAGAACGCTTTCGGGTACAAAGATGGGTGAGCGCATCGCTGCCCTTAAATCAAGCGGCTGACCGGCCAGACTCCGCGCCAACAGATCTTTGGCTCGAACTACGCCCACAACGTTGTCAAGACTGCCCTGACAAACTGGAAACCGCGAATAACCACTCTCAGTTACTTTGGCTACCATCTCCTGGGACGAGTCTTTCAGGTCAAGCCAGATAATTTCCGGGCGCGGGGTCATCAAATCAAAGGCCCGCTGATCATTGAGCCGGAATACCGCCTCAACCATGTCCTGTTCGGCCACTTCAAATACCCCCGCCTGCGTACCCTGCTGGATCAAAACCCTGATCTCTTCTTCCGTTACCGGTGGTTCGGTTGAAGGCTTGACCCCCAGCAGGCGCAAGATAGTATCGGTCGAAACGCTTAAAACAGAGACTGCCGGACTAACCACGGCAGACAAGAAATTCATCGGCGCCGCTACCAGTCCGGCAATGGCTTCAGGGTTACGCAGAGCCAGGCGTTTTGGCACCAGTTCGCCGATGATGAGCGAGAGATAGGTCAGGACGACGACCATGATAACCAGGCTAATCGCCCGGCTGTACGGCGCCAGCCAGGGTACCCGCTCCAACAAGGTTTCCAGGTCATCGGCCAGCGTTGCCTCGCCAAACGCGCCGGCCAGGATGCCGATGAGGGTAATGCCGACCTGCACCGTGGAGAGAAAGCGGTTGGGGTTATCGGCTAAGGCCAGCGCCGCCCGCGCCCGCGCATCGCCCATGTTGGCCTGCTGTTGCAGCTTGGCTTTACGCGCCGAAATGACCGCCGCCTCAGACATGGCAAATATCCCATTCGCTATCGTCAGCAAAATAATTATCAGGATTGCAGTTACCAATTTCACCCCTTCAAATTAAAAACCGGCAAATTGGCCGCGCACTTGGTCAAGAGTAGCCCTATCGGGAGCTATAAGCAGCACTACCTGCCGCCCAACCCGGCTGAGTAGGGTTATACTGCCTGTATCTGTCCACAAAGTAGCGCTGCCGCCGGAGTGCGGCTCCAACTGCCCGCCGCGCAGTTTCATCAAGGCGGCAAAGGCGTCCACAAATTCAGCCGCCTCGGCCTCTGTTGCCCAGATAGAAGACTCAGCCAGCAAGCGCTGGCCAGCCTCGTTGACCCAGAGGGTATAGGCGTCGCCATCCCAACCCGCCGCGCCGTTGATGGCTGTCGGCTGGTCCACCCGATCAACCAGCCAGACCAGAAAACCGGCCTCGCCCAGCACATCCCGGTCAATTTCGCGCCAGCCGCTGCCTAAAGCTGGCCCCAAATCAGGCAAAGTGACCGGCGTCGGCAATTCACCCGCCAGATACTTCTCCGGGTGCATTACCTGTTCCGAAGAGACCGGCAGCTTCTGGTAAGCTTGATTGACCAAATCCCATGAAAAGCCGCCCTGAATAAAAAGATAAACTACAAAGTACTCGCCGGCAGTATAGGGGAAATAGGTAAAAATACCTAAAGCCGGCGAGACTCCTTCGATTTGGGGATGCTCGCGAAAGAGGTAGCGGTAAATATTATACTCAATCTCATCTTGGCCGATATTCTGCCGGGTAAACAAATCTTCGACCAGCCGGGCGTCCCCCTCGGGCAGCGAGCGAGCCGCCAGCAGGGCATCGCCCGAAAGCTGCTCCGCAAAAACATGATTCAGATCAAAATGGTAATCCTGGAGGGCATGCACATATTCGTGGGCAAAGGTCATCTCCTCCTCAGCAAACATGTTAACCGACTCGGCGATAATATACATGATCTTTTCTTTGGGGGTGTAATAACCCAGCAGCAGATCGGTCTGTGAGTCAAAAGCTGCCTGCACCAGATCCACCTCCGGCTCAATCAAGTTCAGCGCCCGATAAAACTCCTGCTGGGTCTGCACCGCCTCCAGGGCAGCCACGTCAAAAGAGCTGTCGCGCCACTGGTCCCGCAACTGGCGGCGGGTTAAAAACTCGATGGGTACAGCCGTGGGTAAAGCAAGCTGGCGATACAACTCCACAAACCGGACAATCTGCCCAATCTTATCCTTATTGATGAAGGCCGGAGCAACCACGTAAGTGGCTGTTGGCGAGGGCGCAGCCAGGGGAGCTGTTGCGCTCGGGGGGGTGGTTGGGCTGGGGGTATTGGCTGCCGGCGGGGTGCTGGTCGGGGGAGGCGGGGGAGAGGTGGCCTCCGGGGAGGGACTTGCCGCAGGCGGTACGACCGCGACGGCTTGCGGCTGTAAATTATAATCAAGCGTGCTGGCAACCAGCCCGGTCCCGGCACAAATGCCGCACAGAATACAGGTCAGAAGGCCCAAAACAATGAACTGAAAGGGAGTAAAGCGGATGTTTTTGAAGTTAGACACATAAACTCGCAGTGGAAGTTATAATTGGGTTAAAAGTTCAGCTTGTTGCGCCAGGAGCTGCTCAATCCCCTGCCGGGCCAGGGCAACCAAACCCAGCAGCGTTTCCTGGTCAAACGGAGTTTTCTCTGCCGTGCCCTGAATTTCGACAAATTTGCCGGCGCCGGTCATCACTACGTTGAAATCAACTTCAGCCGCCGAGTCTTCCTCATAGCACAAATCCAGCAGCAACTCGCTGCCAACCACCCCCACACTGACCGCCGCCACCGGTGTAACCAGCACGCTGGCCGGAACCTGATACGCCTTGATCAGCTTTTGCAGGGCGATGGCCACGGCGACGTAACCGCCGGTAATACTCGCGGTGCGCGTGCCGCCGTCGGCCTGAATGACATCGCAGTCAAGGGTCAGGGTGCGTGCGCCCAGCTTATCCACATCCACCACGGCCCGCAAGGCGCGGCCAATCAGCCGCCGGATTTCCTGAGAGCGGGCATCCTCGCTGCCCTGCCGCCGCGAGATGCGCTGGTGGGTCGAGCGCGGCAGCATGGCATATTCGGCGGTCAGCCAGCCCCCGCCGGACTCCTCGCGCCAGGACGGTACCTTGTCTTCGATGGTCGTATTGCACAACACCCGCGTGTTGCCGGTTTCAACCAGCACGCTGCCTTCGGCGTAAGTGGTAAAATGGGGGGTTAACTTGAGGGGGCGGAGCTGGTCGTTGAGACGGTGATCTATTCGGGGCATTCTCGTTCCTACCTTTATTTAATTGAAACTTTTGCAGCATTGGGACGTATAGGGTTACGGAGTTGATTGATAAGATTTACCATAAAAAGGGAGAAAACCGATGATTTCACATACCATTCTGGACAACGGCGTGCACCTGGTCAATTTGGAGCAGCCCCTGCATGCCAGCCAGGCCCGGGAGACGATGCAGCTTTTCCGGGACATGTCCCAGCAAGGGGCAGAAAAAGTGATTGTTAATCTGGAGAAAGTACCTTTTATTGACAGCCACGGCCTGGCCGCGCTGGTGGTCGGCCTGAAAATCTTTGACGACGGCGAAAAACTGCGGCTGGCCGCACCCCAAGATCAACCCAGACTGTTATTTGAGTTGACCATGTTCGACCAGATTTTCCACATTACTGAGAACGTGGCCACCGCCAAAGCCACGCTCTAGACGACCGCCCCCCTCCCTCCCCTCCCCTCTTAGGGGGAGGGTTAAGGTGGGAGTACGGTCAACTCTTCATGAACTCGTCAATCGCCGCTCTACTGATCCGGTACTGGCTGCCAATCTTTTTGGCCTTCAACTGGCCGGAATTGCATAACTCCACCACATCTTCCACCGATACACCCAAATAAGCTGCGGCCTCGGTGACGCCCATAATATCGGGGGGCACACCGCCTCCGGCCGGGGCTGCCGCAGGGGCTCCCGCCGGCTGCGCCGCTTGCTGCTGTTGCTGTCCACCGAACATCCCGGCCATCATCTGGCCCAGGCCCATGCCCGCGCCCATCCCAGCCCCCAGGCCGACGCCCGTTCCAGCCTGGCCGCCGCCCTGCGAAGCTTCCTTAATGGTGTTCATCGCCTGCAATTGCATGTACATCTGCGCATCCAGCAGACCCATCTGCTGCAATTTCTCGGCGGAGGTTTCCAGCGGGCTGAGACCGCCAATAGTGATGCTCTTCAGCAGCAAGCCCAGTGCCTCAAACTGATCCTGGGCCTTCACTTTGATGGCCATGGCCATCTCGTCCATCATAGATTGGGCTTTCATCAGATTGCCGGGGTTGACTTCGGCAAACCAATCTGTCGCCCCTTGCACAATCACGTTGGTCAGGCGTGTCTTCAGGTCGCGCAGCTCCAGGTAGGCCTGGCCGCCACCGACCAGCGTATCTACGACCCGCTTGGGATCTTTGACCTCAAAGCCAAACGTGCCGTGCGCGCCCAGCAGCAGCCAGCCGAGGCCCTGGGCGGGCGTCTGCATGGCAATCGGCTGGCGCGTGCCCCAGCCCTCCTGGGGGAACTCGCGCATGGCCACATAATAAACAACCGCCGGAAAACTGCCTTTGCCAAAAACCAGGTTGCCCAAAAGGCTGGTCAGCAGGGGCACATTCGCCGTGGTCAGGGTATGGCGACCCGGCCCAAACACATCCAGCGACTTGCCATCACGGTAGAACACCGCCGCCTGCCCCTGGCCGACCACCAATTGCGCTCCAAACTTAATATTAGCTTCACCCGATTCAGGAATACGCTGGACAATCCGCTCCCGCAGCTCCTGGGTCAATTGAATCATTTCTGATAAGGCCATCAGATTTTCTCCTTATAGTGACTTACTGTAAATGTGAAAATGAGTTCCTAAACGTGATGCGTAATGAATTCACTCATCACACCTCATGTTTTCCGTATCACGCGTCACGCCAGGCCCGTCAGCACGTCCCGCCGCTGGTCAAATTGAGCCGAAGCATCCGTAACCGCTTTGACATAGCCCCGCACTGCCGGAGCAACAGCGCTGGCGTCGCCGCCATCCAGGGCTGTTTGGATGGCATCAATCGCCACAGCGACGCTGTCGGCCTGGAGCAGCATCTGGTTATCAAATTCATACAGCCTGTCCAGCTCGTCTTCTTTAACCTTGATGGCATCAAACAAGCCCGCGTACCCCTGGCCGGCCGTCTTTATTTTGTCAATAAAGGTTTGCAGCCGGGTATTGCCCTTATCCAGTTCTGCTAATTGGCTCATGCCAGGACCGGTCAACATTTGGGAGGCCACATCGGTGGCGCGGCGCAGTTGGGCCTCATACTGAGCGGCCAGGTGCTGCCGCAGCAGGGCATCGGCCTCACGGCGAACTTCCTTTTCCTTGTACCCTTTGTAACCGGGAATTTTACTCATTAAGGCCTCAAAGCCGCTGAGGTTATCAAAAATAGTATTCCTTAAGTCTGCCATCTAAAATTCTCCTTTATTGTTAAAGTGGAACGGGTGCAGCTAAAGCGCTGCTTAAATTCTTTTGTGTTCTGCCCCTTCCATTATAATTCGCTTTGAGGGAAAAGTGAAAATAGTTGAGCAACTTCTTGAGCGCGTTGACACCCTTGCCTGCCCATGCTATACTTCGCCCCAGGTAAGCGAATTTTTGCCGACCCGCTCCGGGCGGCATTTTTGTTAAGAGGTCAATCCATGCGTTTCTCCCAACTCTTCGGGCGCACTCTGCGCGAAGACCCGGCCGAAGCTGAGATCATCAGCCACCGCCTGTTGCAGCGGGCTGGTTTTATCAAACCGCTGGCTTCGGGTATCTATACCCAAATGCCGCTCGGCTGGCGCGTCTCAAAAAAGATTATGGATATTTTCCGCCGTGAAATGGACGACCTGGGCTGCCAGGAAATGGCTATGCCCGTACTCAACCCGGCGGAAATCTGGCAGCAAACCGGCCGCTGGGATGGGGTCGGCCCGGCCCTGGTCAAGTGGAAAGACCGCAACCAGCGCGACATGGCCCTGGCGATGACCCACGAAGAAACTCTGACCGACATCCTCAAAACGGAACTGGAGTCCTACAAACAGCTCCCCATCCTGGTTTACCACATCCAAACTAAGGTCCGTGACGAGCCTCGCCCGCGCGCGGGCCTTATCCGGGTTCGCGAATTTATTATGAAAGACGCCTATTCGGTCCACGCCGATCAGGCCGATATTGACCGCTTCTACCCCGATATGGTCCAGGCCTATCGCAACATTTACGCCACCTGTGACCTGACCGTCGTCGAAGTCGAAGCCGACTCCGGCATGATGGGCGGCAGCGACTCTCATGAATTTATGGTTTTGAGTGACAGCGGCGAAGACACCGTTTTTATCAGCAGCGATGGCGCGTATGCGGCTAACGCCGAACGGGCTGTTTTCGATAAAGGCACGCCGCTGTCGGAAGAGTTGGGCCAACTTGAAGAGGTCTACACCCCCAACTGCAAAACCATTGCCCAGGTGGCCGACTACCTGGGGGTGCCCCAAACACGCACGGTCAAGGCGGTCTTTTATATCGCCGAAAACGAGACCCAGGATTTCCTGTTTGTGGTCATTCGGGGCGACCTGCCGGTGAACGAAGTCAAACTGAGCAATGTGTTGGGGGGACTGCGCTTCCGCCCGGCCACCGAGGCAGAGATTGAAGCCATCGGCGCGGTGCCGGGCTACGCCACGCCGATCGGCTTGGAGAAAGATTTGGGGGGCGGGCGCAAACTGATTGTCGTCGCCGACGACTCGGCGGTCCATTTCCCCAACCTGGTCAGCGGGGCTAACAAGGTGGAGTATCACTTCAAAAATACCAACGCCGGGCGCGATTACCAGCCGGACATTGTGGCCGATATTGCCCTGGCCCGCGACGGCGACAAGTGCGTTGGCAGTGAAGCAACCCTGCAACTGCGGCGCGGCATCGAGGTCGGTCACTGCTTCAAGCTGGGCAAGCGTTACAGCGAGCCGATGGGCGTCACCTTTCTGGACGAAAATGGCAAGGCCACGGTGCCGATTATGGGCAGCTACGGCATCGGCGTGGGCCGCCTGATGGCCGCCATTGTCGAGCAGCATCACGACGAGCATGGCATTATCTGGCCGGAGTCGGTGGCCCCCTTTGAGGTCCATCTCGTTTCGCTGGCCAAAAACCGGGAGGATGAGATCGGGCAGCAGGCCGAAGCGATTTACCAAACCCTGCAAGCCGCCGGCGTCGAGGTTTTGTACGACGACCGCAAAGAAAGTCCCGGCGTTAAATTCGCCGACGCCGACCTGATCGGCATCCCCTGGCGGGTCACGGTCAGCAGCCGCAGCCTGCAAAACGGCGGCGTCGAAGTCAAGCGGCGCAGCGAGGCCAAGGCAGAAGTTGTGCCTCTGGATGGGTTTATGGAGTATATGGAGTTGTAACTGCCGTTAGGTGGAGGAATAAACACGTGTACCCTTGCTTTGAGCAAAGCAGAAAAGATAAAGTAAGGGAGTTAAAATGAGTATGAAACCTAAATTTAAGTTTTACGAAAAGGTAAAAATCATATCTACTGCTCCAAAGGCAAAAAAGGTGTATGGGGAGCTTGCGGCTGTACTTGGCCACGCCTTAGACGAACGGAATAATTGGTCCTATAGTGTCTACATATATCGTGATGGAATATGCTGGGGCTTTGGAGAAGAGGAGCTAGAACCGATAGGAGAATTCGACAAAAGAGAAAGTTTCTTTACTGGAGAAACGATTAAAGTCAGAGTTGATGAACAAGGAAAAGGTTATACTGTTTCAAACTAGCATTGTCAGAAGAAACGTCCTTTAATGCTTAAATAAAGCTCGATTTGCTGACCCACACAGGTGAAGGGGAGAATGTCCTAAGGTATTCGGCTCGCGTTCGATCATTTTCCCGGCACTCGGACCGTTACTCCGGATAGACGGGAAAAATGCTTGCGATCAAACGTGTACGCCGCTGTCATCCCCTGGGCCAGCAGCCAGGCAGCGTTGTAAGCATCAATAAAGTCAACATTCTGTTCCGCGTACCAGATAATGGCCTGCCAGACCAGATCACCCTCTATAATTTCAAGGCCAGGGGTATTTAATATAGCCATAATTTTTTCTTGAATGTCGTTTCGGGTCAATTGATAAAATGACTCCAGCGTCCAGATGATTTCAGCCATCACCAGATTATTGGCCACCAAACTTATCTCTCCGGCAGCAGCACGTTGGAGCAACTGTTCCACTGCATCGGCTTGCTCCGGCATATCGTTGGTGAGGTAGCGGAGAAACAGGTTAGTATCGGCAAAAATGGTTTCAGTTTTCATCAGTCATTATCTGGCGGGCATGATTTTCAATCACTTGCTGGCGAATGGCATTAAAATCTTGGGGAGCAGTAACCGGCACGCTCCCTCGTAAATCAAGTAAGGTACGAGTGACAGGTTGCAGCACAATCTCATCACCTCGGCGGATAAAGGCAATTCGGTCTCCTTCCTCGATACTTAACCAGTGCCGTACCGACCGAGGCAGCGTAATCTGCCCACGCCGTCCAACTTTACTGATTACCATACCTGCCTCCTCTACTTAACTGATAAATCTGTTCCTGAAAGACATTTTAAATTTTGCCTGTCAAAATAAGATTTGTCAAATAAATAGAGTTATGACCTTCGTAAATCCAAAATCTAAAATCGTAAATTATTACCATGCTTAAATCAATCCTGACCGCTTCTCAAGAAGAATTGCTCAAAGAAGAGCGCCAATGGCTGGCCGATTTGCAGGTCATTCTGGCTCGCCTGGGCGCATCCAATGAAGACCAGACCACCCTCAGCCGCTCCATCCAGCAATTGGATGAGTTGTTCCTGCTGGTGATTGTCGGCGAGTTTAACGCAGGTAAAAGCGCCTTTATCAACGCCTTACTGGGGCAGCATGTCCTGAAAGAGGGGGTCACGCCGACGACTTCTCAAATCAACGTGCTGAAACATGGCGAGGTTAGCCAGCGGCGAGTCCAGGAAGCGCATCTGCACATCTTGATCGAGCCGGTAGAGATCCTGCGCCAGATCAATATTGTGGACACGCCCGGCACCAACGCCATCATTCAGGAGCACCAGGCCATTACCGAGGAGTTTGTGCCCCGCGCCGACCTGGTATTGTTCATCACCTCCGCCGACCGGCCTTTTACCGAGAGTGAACGTAATTTTATGAGCCAGATCAAGGCCTGGGGCAAAAAAGTGGTCATCGTCATCAACAAAATTGACATCCTGGAAACGGAAGAAGAATTAGATCAGGTACTCAATTTTGTGCGGGAGAACGGAGCGATTTTGTTGGGTGTCGGCGCCGTCCCCGAAGTTTTTCCGGTCAGCGCCAGGCGGGCGCTGCGAGCAAAGCAGGGCGACCCGGCGCAGTGGACCGCCAGCCGGTTTGAACCGCTGGAGCGCTACATTCACGATACCCTCGACGAAACCAGCCGGCTGCGGCTGAAATTTTTGAACCCCCTCGGCGTGGGCGACCGGCTGATTAACCAATATGTAGACATCACCCGCAATCGTCTGGACCTGCTGGCCGGCGACGTGGAGACCCTGGCTAATCTGGAGCGGCAGCTCGAGCTGTACCGCCAGGATATGCAGCGCGATTTCCAGTTTCGCATCGCCGACATCGAAAATATTTTGTACGAAATGGAGAAGCGCGGCAACGCCTACTTTGACGAAACCTTGCGCCTGGCCCGCATCTTTGATTTGCTCAACAAAGAGCGCATCCAGCGCGGCTTTGAGGAACAGGTTGTGGCCGACGCCCCCCAGGCCATTGAGCGAAAAGTCATGGAACTGATTGACTGGCTGGTTAACTCCGATTTGCACCAATGGCAGGGCGTGATGAATTATCTCGACCAGCGCAAACGCGAGTACGAGGACCGGCTGATTGGCGAAGTGGGCGGCACCTTTCGTTATGACCGGGAGCATTTAATTGACTCGGTCGGCAAGTCGGCCCAGCGGGTTGTGGAAACCTACAATAAATCCCTTGAAGCCGAAAAAATCGCCGAAGGCGCCCAGTTGGCCGTAGCCGGCACAGCCCTGGCCGAAATTGGAGCGGTTGGCCTGGGCGCGCTGATCATCTCTCTCGCCACCACTGCCGCCGCCGATGTGACCGGCATTCTGGCCGCCAGCGTAGTAGCCGCTCTGGGGCTGTTTGTCATCCCGGCGCGGCGGCAAACGGCTAAAAAAGACATGTCGGCCCGAATCGCCGCTTTGCGCCAGCAGCTCATCAGCGCCATAACCGGCCAGTTTGAGAAAGAACTCAGCCGTAGTTTACAGCGCATCAACGATGCGGTCGCGCCTTACACCCGCTTTGTCCGGGCCGAGCAGGCCAAAAGCCAGCAAACCCAGGCCGAACTGGCTGAAGCCCAACAGACCCAGGGGCGCCTGCGCGCTGAAATTGAAGCCATGCTCTAATCTATCATTAGTGATTGACAATTGACAATTAATTATTGACTGTTGATAATGGTCAACGGTCAACAGACTCAATTGTCAGTTGACAATGCAAAATGCAGAAAAAAACTCTTCTTATTACCGGCGGCAGCGGCTACCTGGGACGGTGCCTGACGGCCAGGGCTGTCGAAGCATTCGAGGTATTCACCACTTACAGTACGCATCCAGGTCAAATCAAAGCCGGACATCCTCTGCCGCTTGACCTGACCGATCATGAGGCAGTCCTGCACCTCATTGCCGATTTGGCTCCCCAGGCCATTATCCACACCGCGGCGCTCAACCCGGGTAGGGGCGGTGATGAAGCCATGCGGCGGGTCAACGTAGATGGCTCGCGCTCCGTGGCCGAAGCGGCAGCAGCGGCGGGCGCTCGCCTGGTCCACGTTTCAACCGATGTTGTCCACGATGGCCGCCGCGCCCCCTATGCCGACGAGGCTCACCCCACTCCCCTCAACGAATATGGCCGCTCCAAAGCCGCTGCCGAGGCGGTTGTAGCCAAAATTACGCCGCAGGCAGCCATCGTTCGCACCTCGTTAATTTATGGCTTAAGCGAAATGGATCGCGGCACGGAGGGTTTCGTCAAAAAATTGGAAGCCGGGCAGCCTTTGGTCTTGTTCAGCGACGTGATCCGGCAGCCGGTTTGGGTTGATTCCCTGGCCGAGGCCCTGCTGAAATTGGTTACGATAGATTTTGGCGGATTACTGAACATAGCCGGCCGTCAAGCCCTGACGCGGGAGGAATTTGGCCGGCGCATGCTGGCCTGGTGGCGGGTTGATCCTCGCGGCTTACTGCAATCGGGGCGGGCTGCGGATGTTTCTGAGACTATTCCTCTCGATTTACGGCTAAACATCAGCAAAGCAGAACAGCTCCTGCAAATGTCTCTCCCCGGCGTAGACGAGGTAGTGGCGCGGGCAAGCGTCCACAGTTAAGACCGATGAGTACGGATAGACAGGACATTTCCTCTGGTTCTCCAGCCCTCCAGCCTACCCCTCCCTACGCCTACTTCCTGGGCGGCACTCTCGTTCTGGAAGGCGTGGAGCGGACGGTTAGACCTCCCGCGCCCTTTCAATGGCTCAACGCCAGGTGGCGCTGTCCGGCGGTGCATTATCGGACCATCCGCCCCTGGCTCAGGGAGCAAGGCATTCGGAATGCTGTTCCCCGCTGGCGCGATCTAACACTGACTCTCCATGACGACCGTGAGCCGCACCCCTACCAGGCTGAGGCGCTCCAAGCCTGGCTCGAGGGCAACCGCTGGGGCAGCATCGTCCTGCCTACCGGCGCAGGTAAAACCTTGCTGGCGCTTCGGGCTATCGCTGCCACGCCGGTCAGCACGCTGGTGGTGGTCCCCACGCTTGATCTGCTGCACCAGTGGTATGCCGTTCTTGAAAACGCTTTTGGCATTACCATCGGCGTCTGGTATGGGCAGGAGAAAAAGCTAGAGCCGATCACGGTGACGACCTACCCCAGCGCCTACGCTCGCGCCGAAGCCCTGGGCGACCAGTTCAAGTTCATTATTTTTGATGAAATCCATCACCTGCCTGCCCCGTCCTGGCACGAAATTGCCCTGATGTGCGCCGCGCCCTACCGCCTGGGGCTGACCGCCACGTATCCTGAAAGGCGGAAGGATGAGGGCGGAAGGATGAAAGGAGAGGACGAAGTTTCATCCTTCAGCCTTCAGCCTTCAGCCTTACTAGAGGAGCTGGTCGGCCCGGTTCTTTACGAAAAACAAATCGACGACCTGGCCGGCGAGCAACTGGCCGAATACCGCACGCTCCGGCTGCGGGTAGACCTGACTCCGGCCGAGCGCAGCGCTTATGATGTCGCCTTGGGGGCCTACACCGGCTATGTCCGCGAGGCCCGGCTGAGGGAGAGCCACGGCCACGGCTGGTGGTTTGAATTAACCCGGCGCAGCGCCCACGATCACCAGGCCCGCCGGGCCAAAGTCGCCGAGTTAAAGCTGAAAGAGATCGTCCACCAGGCCCAGGGGAAATTAATGGCGCTCGATCAACTGCTGCGCGAACACCGCGACCAGCAGATGCTCATTTTTACCGCCCACAATCGCTTTGCTTACCAGATTGCCCGGCGGCATCTCATCCCAGCGATTACCCACCAGACCACCGCCGCGGAGCGAAAAGCAATTCTGGATGGCTTTCGCGCCGGAACTTACCGGGCGATTGTAACCTCGAAAGTTTTGAATGAAGGTGTGGATGTGCCGGAGGCTAAAATTGCCGTGGTGCTGGGCGGCAGCGCCAGCGCGCGCGAGTACGTGCAGCGGCTGGGCCGGGTGCTGCGCAAACAGGGTAACACGCAAGCGATCCTTTATGAAGTCATTGCCCGTAAAACCGTTGACGAGGGTATCGCCCAGCGGCGCAAGCCAAAATGATCTGATTATAACCGATTGAGGAAGATCAATGACTGAACAAAGCTCTTTTTATCCATCCGGCGAGCGCTTTACCGTGCTTTACCGCCTGACCGGGAATGAGGCCGAGGCCAGGGCCAAGGCCGAACATATTTGCATTGAACAGACCGTGGAATTTCCGGCGGAGTTGATCCGCGATGAGATGATCCGCGAGCATGTCTTTGGCCGGATCGAATCATTGCAGCCGGCAGAGCCAGATCATTACGAGGCCCATATCAGCTTTGCCATCGAAACTTCAGGCTTTGAACTGACCCAGCTCGTCAACGTCATTTTTGGCAATATCAGTCTCAAACCGGGCATCCGAGTAGAGCAAGTTTTTCTGCCCGATAGCCTGCTGCAAACCTTTCGCGGGCCGCGCTTTGGCCGGGAGGGTTGGCGCGCCCGGCTGAACATCGCTGATCGCCCCCTTCTCAGCACCGCCCTCAAACCGATGGGACTATCCGCCGAGGCCCTGGCCGAGCAAGCTTACCAGATAGCCCTGGGTGGCATTGACCTGATTAAAGACGATCACGGCCTGGCCAATCAACCCTTCGCTCCCTACCGCGAAAGGGTTGAGCGATGTGTGGCGGCGATTGAGCGGGCCAACCGGGAAACGGGCTATCGCTGTGTTTACATGCCTAACATCAGCGCGGCTCCCCCCGGTCTGTTTGAACGGGCTTTTTTTGCTAAACAGGCCGGCGCCGGAGCCGTCATGGTCGCGCCTGGCCTGGTCGGCCTGGGGGCAATGCGCCAGCTTGCCGACGATGACAATTTGGCCCTGCCTATCCTCAGCCATCCCACCGTGCAGGGCATCTTTGTCACCAGCCCCGACCAGGGGATTGCCCACGGCGTTCTTTTTGGCTTGTTGGTCCGCCTGGCCGGCGGCGACGGCACGATCTTCCCCAACTATGGCGGTCGTTTCGCCTTCAGCCGCGCGGAGTGCGCCGAAATTGCCCAGGCCACCGCCGCGCCCCTGGCTCACATCCAGCCAATCTTCCCCGCACCGGGCGGCGGCATGACCCTGGCTCGTATTTCTGATATTCTGGATTTGTACGGCCGCGAGGTTATTTTCTTGATCGGGGGAGGGCTGCACCAGCGCGGCCCCGATTTGGTCGAGAACTGCCGCTATTTTCGTGGTCTGGTTGAGACGATGTAAGATACTTCTAATCGGGACAAGCCAGAGCCAAGAAGGAACGCAGAGTTACGCAGAGACTCCACCGAGACACGCAGAGAAGTTCAAAAATTCCTCTGTGAAACTCGGTGACTTCTCCGCGTCCCTCTGTGTAACAACTTTTTGAGTCTAACTCAACGGGTCGTGGCGGTCTGCACTAACTCATGAGCCACAGCCCGCAGATGCCGGCCCAGAACCGCGCACAGAAAGCCCAGGGTGTCATCCTCAGCCGCCCGGAACTGGTGAATCTCATCGGTGGGGATAAAAATCGCATCGCCAAATTTGATCGGATGCCACTCGTCACCCAGGAGCACCTGGCCCTGCCCCCGCAGAATCAAAACGGCGTGTTCGTGGACGTGCTGCTCAAGGTTACTGCTGGCGCCCGGCGCTAACTCAAAGTAACGCAGCTCTAAATTATGAGAACCGTCCTGCCGGCTGATGAAGCGGCGGGTGGTCACCCCTGGTAGTTTGTGGGTATAATCTTCAACGGCAACGCCCTCCCAATCCCAACTACCGTTTTGTCCCGCAAAATGATGAATAATGCCCATTCGTGCTGTCCTTCTTGAATTGTAAAAATTTATTTCCCTTCAACTATGCTTTATTTCCACATAGCGGTCAGCTTTTTTGTCTTCAATCGCTCGCTCGTAAACGTCGAGCACTTTCCTGGTTTGAGCTTTAATATCAAACCAGGTCACTTTTTTTGCTGCGGCCGCTTTGAATTGCTGGCGTAAGGTCGCGTCGTCAACCACCCGTTGAATGGCCTGGGCCAGGGCGGCGCTGTCATTCTCCGTCAGCAGTCCCTCCTGGCCGTGCGTAACGGCATCACTGGTGCCGGTCCCATCTACCGCGACAATAGGCAAACCGGCGGCCATAGCCTCCATCGTAACCAGTCCCTGGGTTTCGGTCACTGAGGCAAAGCAGAAAACGTCGGCGGCTCTCAAGTAGCTGGGAATATCGGCAAACTCAACCCGGCCGGTAAATTCAACCCGAGACGTAATTCCCAGATTTCCGGCCAACTCCTCCAGCGCTTTCCGTTCTGGCCCGTCGCCAATAAGCACCAGCCGTATGTGGTTCCTTTCCCGCATGACCTCAGCCGCAGCAATCAGTAATGTTTCAAAGTTTTTCTCTTTGGCCAGCCGGCCCACCGAAATCAAAATCAGGTCATTGCCCCACTCGTGCTGATGGCGTACAACTTCGCCATCTGCCTGGCGGAAGGGTTCAACGTCAATACCAGTGGGAATGGCGGTGATGTAATGACCCACAACCCCGCTCTCTTCCAAAATCTGTTTCATGCTCTCGCTGGGGGTGATAATATGCTGGCACTGTTCCATGTAGCTTAGCACCCAGTCAAGGATTACGCGCTTGGTCAGTTCCTGGCTAAACGGAACATAGTGACTGTACTCCTCATAGCGCGTATGGAAGGTAAAAATATGGGGTAAGTGAAGCTCTTTAGCTTTGTTAGCTGCTACCTGACCCAACAAAAAGGGGTGGTGGCTGTGAATGACATCCAGCTTGAGAATGGGCAGAACTTCAGAAATAAAAGGCGAGACCGGAATGGGCAGGGCATAGTCATTAATAGGGACTTCTATGGCCGGGTAGCGAAAGATAAACGGCTCTGCATCTTCATAAGCGCTGGTATACTGGGCAAAAACAAAAACATTGTGGCCCATTTCGGTCAACTGCCGGCGAAAAGTACTCACCGAGCGAACTACCCCGCTCATCGTGGGATAATAGGTATTGGTAAAAAAGGCAATATGCAGACGTTTCACAACCCTCTCCCCTTTCCATCAAGAACTGCTTCCAGTGAGACTGCCTGCCCCGGCGCGACGATATGGGTCTTGACTTCCGGGGCAAGGGTGGCCGCATGGTGCGTAAAAACGTGGGGTGGATCGGTTAAAAAGCGTCCCGAATTTAACCGGCCCAGGCCCCACGGATGGAGACTACCCCAATGGATCGGAATCGCCAGACGAGGCCGCAGCAGGGACAGTGCTTTGGCCGCCTGAAGCGGGTCCATGTGGCCGGGGCCTAAGGTTGGTCCCCAGCCCCAGACCGGCAGCAGGGCCACGTCGAGGTTCTGGGACAGCTCTGCCATTTCGGGAAAAAGGTCGGTATCGCCGGGAAAATAAATCTCATAGGAACCGGCAATGAGAAACCCCAGGGCCTGCGTTCTCAACCCAAAAGGATGGCGGGAGTCGCTGTGGTCGGCATAGGTGGCCCTGACCGCCAGTTCGCCGACCGTCGTTACCTCGCCGACCCGGATCTCTTCCACCCAGCGAAACCCGTGCCGGTGAAACAACCTGGCTGCCCCGCCCGGCACAATCAGCCGCCGGTCGTGCCCCAACAAGCGCAGCGAGGGAAAATCCAAATGGTCGTAGTGCAAGTGCGAGATGAGCACGGCGTCAACATCTTGAAACACCGCCGGATCAACCGGCAGGCCGCGCCGCCGTAGAAAAGTAATCTGATCCCGCAGGATCGGATCGGTCAAAATACACTGCCCGTCCAGCTCAATCAGGACGGTTGCATGACCGACATAGGTTATATGAGCGGCGTTAGCCATAAAGTTTCCTGAAAGCATCTCGGCCAGAGGTAATCGGCTGTATCTCTTCATCATAGCCGAGATTGTTTAATTCGCCAATCAACCTACCACTTTTGATGTAAGGTGAAGCCTGAAAGATACACTTTAAGAGGGGTGTCAGCCAAAACAATCAATGCTAGAATGAAGCCATTAAAAACAAGGAGGGGCTACTATGGGCGTCATTCGGTATAAAATTTGGAGCGATTTGTGGAACAACAAAGGCCGCACCTTGCAGGTCGTGCTGATTATTGCCATGGGCGCTTTTGCCATTGGCATGATCATTGGCGGCAGCAGCGCTGTTGGTATCCGCATGGGCCAGATCTGGCAGGCTTCAGCGCCGTCCATGATTAATCTCTGGGTAGATCCCCGGATTGACGACAACGAATTGACAGCGCTAAAAAGCGTCAAAGGGATCGAAGATATTGAAGGTTATCTATCCACCACCATTGAGTGGCGCTTGAGTCCCGATCAACCCTGGCAGCCGGGAGGCTTGATCGCCCGTGATGATTACAAAGACCAGACGTTTAATAAATTGGAACTGCTCAGCGGCCGCTGGCCGACACGCAAAGGGTTGGCCGTCGAAAAAAGTGCGGATACTTATTTTAAGATTTACCAGGGCCAGCAGCTCTATATTCGCATCAATGATCACGAATACACCCGGCGGATTGAGGGCACCGTTTACAATCCCATGGTCAATCCACCCGGGTTCGGGGGCAAGGCTCAGTTTTACGCCAGCCGTGATGAGTACACGAATTTGACCGGCGAAGAAGACTTTAATCAAATTCTGGCCTCTGCTCCGGTCTACGAGCCGGCCACAGTGACAGATGTGGTCGAGCGCCTGCAGCGCCAGTTGGAAAAACAGGATATAGACAGCGGCGGGGCCGCGCCCGTTGACGGCGACCGGCGGATGATTGATCCAGAAAAACACTTTTTACAAAATACCCTTGACGCCATCTTTTTGATCCTGGGCGTGATGAGCGGCCTGGCCTTGATTTTAGGCTTGCTGCTGGTCTACAATACGATTACGGCTATTGTCAGCCAGCAAGTTAGCCAAATCGGGGTGATGAAGGCGATTGGAGCCAGTACCGGCCAGATCTTACTGGTTTATTTCAGCAGCATTTTTATTTATGGTTTCCTGGCCTTGCTGGTAGCTGTTCCGTTGGGGGCTATCGGCGCGCAGCAGTTGACGAACTTCCTGCTATACTTCTTTAATATCGAACCTGGCCCCTTCACTGTTTCGCCTGCGGCGGTGGTGGCTCAGGTGGTCATCGCCTTGCTGGCCCCATTGCTGGCTTCGCTTGGGCCGATTTTTGGGGGAGCGCGGATCACCGTGCGCGAGGCGATTAGCACCTACGGCCTGGGTGGCGGCGGTGAGGGCCGCCTGGAACGCCTGCTGGCCAGGGTCCAGCGTCTCTCCCGGCTGGTCCTGTTGACCCTCAGCAATACGTTTCGCAACAAGGGCCGGGTAATCCTGACCCAACTGACCCTGGTCGGCAGCGGCTTGATCTTTATGATGATCATGAGCGTGCAGGACTCGGTGGCTTATACCTTCGGCGACGTTTTATTCTCCATCCTCAGGTTCAACGTTAGCCTGCAATTTGAGCATCCTGAACGGATTAAGGAAGTTGAAAGCCTGACCCGCACTTATCCGGGGGTCAAAAATATAGAGATCTGGGGCCTGACCACTATCAAAATCCGGCCGGCGGGCCAGCCAGAGTCAAACGCCGATAAAACGGCAGATACATTTGGCGTACCCTTGCCTACTATCCTCTATGGGCCGCAGTTACGGGCCGGGCGCTGGCTGCAGCCAGGAGACCGCCATGCGGTTGTGCTCAACCAGAAGCTGGCCGAGGAAATTGGGGTGAAGGTGGGAGATTGGGTTACTTTAGACAGCGGCAGCCACGGTGAATCCAGGTGGCTGGTCGTCGGCCTGCTGTTTGATCCGATTATTACCGCTTCGGTCCACGCACCGCGTGAAACCCTGCTGCGCGAACTTGACAGCGTCAATAAGGCCGGTACCGTCTGGATTCAAACCCATCAAACCGACGCAGCCAGCGAAGCCAACGTGGCCCTCGGGCTGCGCACCTACTATGACGCCCATGAGCTAAAGTTAAATCCAGAAGGCCCCTTTGCCGGTAAAGATACCGCCAGCCAGATTACCGCCCAAATTCTTAACAATTTTGGGATCATCGTCAAAATGCTGGCGGCTATGGCGATCATTATTGCCCTGGTTGGCAGTATTGCCCTGAGCGGGGTGCTTTCACTCAACGTGCGGGAGCGCACCCGCGAAATCGGGGTGATGCGGGCCATCGGCGCGTCGTCGTGGTCGGTGGCCGGGCTGTTCATCGGCGAGGGGTTAGTTTTGGGCCTGCTCAGTTGGCTCATTGCTCTGCCCTTAAGCCTCCCGGCAGGCTACTTGATGACCCAGGCTATCGGCGCAGCCGTAAACAGCGAAATCGTCTTTCATTACACCCCGGCTGGGGCGCTCTATTGGCTGGGCATTATTACCCTATTGGCCCTTGTCGCCAGTTGGCTGCCCGCGCAGGGCGCGACTCGTGTCAGCGTGCGGGAGAGTTTGGCCTATCAGTAAGAGAGAGAATTCCCATCTCATTTTCGTCTCACAGGGACGTTGCGTGCAACGTCCCTGTGAGACGATTTTTATTTGGACCAGGAAATCTGCTCGTCCAGCCAGTCCCGTGTAAAGTAAGGCTCGACCACTTTGGGGATTTTGTAAATACCCCCATCGTAGGCAAAAAGCTGCCGGCGCTCGCTGCCGTCGGCGCGGACGAGCCAGATGCCCCAATTCCCCCCGGCGTCCGACAGGTAAGCAATCCACTGCCCATCCGGCGACCAGGCGGGCAGCCCTTCAATGCTGCCATCGCTGGTCAGTTGGCGCTTACCGGCGCCATCGGCATTAATGATGTAGAGGTCCCAACTGCCGCCGGCCGGACTCTGGTAGGCAATTTGATTTCCTATCGGCGACCAATCGGGGTGGGCGGCTTCAGCCTCCTGGACCACCGGCCCCAGCATATTGAAGCCGGTCTCCCACGGCTTGGCCGGGATGGCCCGGGCCAGCCACAGGCCGCAGCGGTT
This sequence comes from Anaerolineae bacterium, assembly GCA_023382535.1. The sequence continues at coordinate 116,909 of JAHDWA010000027.1, forward strand.
GCCGGTCACATCACAGCCGCGATAGACAAAGCGGTCGTTGTCGGGCGCCCAGGAAGGCTGCTGGCCGGCGATACGCAAATCTTCCTCGCCGGAACCGTCGGCATTGATAACCAAAATGCGGATGATGCCGTCGCCGTTGCGGCCGGTATCAAACAACAGCCGCTTGCTATCCGGCGACCAGTCGGGGTGGGAGTCTTCCCAAAAGCCGCCGGTGCCGCGCAGCTCGGTCCCGTCGAGGGTGGTATTGGCCAGGTAGCGGGCGGGGACAGGCTCGGCGCAGTCTGCATAAGGGCTGTCCTCGCGGGTTGGCTCGCCCCAGCCGCGGAAAGCCAGCCGCGTCCCATCGGGCGAGAGGGCCGGTTCGCTGACGTTGTTCAGGACAAAGACGCGCCGGTTGGCCTGGCAGGCCGCTCCATCCTTGAGACAGGCGGGCACATCAATAACGTTGATTTCGTAAGTGCAGCGCTCCGGCGAATTGTTCCAGAAGCTAAAAGCGATGTGGCCGCTCGGATTGGTCGCGGAGACAGGGGTCTGCTGGGCCGCAGCCGCTACTACCGGCGCAGAGGGTTGCGTCTCCGCTGGCAGCGCTCCCGCTGCCGGAATCCACAACTTAGCCCCCGAAACGATGATGTTGGGATCTTGAATCAGCAGAAAACCGGCATCGTCCGCGTGTTTGGCATTGGTTGCCGTTATAATCTCGGTAAAGCGGTTGCCATCCCCCAGGTATTTCTCGGCCACTTTCCACAGGGTGTCATCGGCCTGGATGATGTAAGCCTGGCCGTCGCCTTCCTGGGCCAGGGCTACGGCTGGAACGCTGAAATAGATTCCCACGATGAGAGCCAGCCCTCCCAAAACGGCTTTCAACGAATAAGGCATGATTCCCCTCCAAAAAATTGTTCTGATCTGGTCTATTCTTTATACTCGGCTAGGCTGAGAAGCTTCACTCCACCTCAGGGGGTGGAGTTAGCGGATAATTGCCAACAAAATTCAAACTTCTTTGTGGTATAATGGAGTGGGGGAAAGATTTTCAAAATCTCAACCATTAGGTTCAAAGAGGAACCCCATGAAATTTGAATACCATCGTCTTTTGAGGTGCGCGGGCAGCATGCTGCTGGCGATTGGACTGCTGGGATTAGCTCTTGGCATGGTGCAGGGAGCAGGCAGCCTGACCCGCGTCACCACCGCCTCGCCCGCTAACCGGGACAGCGGCTTCCCCAGTGTAAACGCCGATGGCAGTAAAGTTGTCTTTATGAGCGACTCCGATTTTTTTAACCAAGGTATTGGGACGCTTGAGACCGAAATCTGGCTGTACGATACGAAAACCCTAACCCTCACGCGTCTGACCACAAAAGCGGGGGATGGTTTTCGGCAGAGTCTGTTGCCGAGCATCAGCGCCGCTGGCAGTAAAGTTGTCTTCCAGAGCGACTCCGATTTCTTGGGCCAGGGGATTCAATCCTTAAATCAGGAAGTCTGGTTATATGGTACAACTACGATGGTTTTCACTCGTGTTACTACCTCACCTGACCGTCAATTGGACATTTTCGTTCCAAAAATTAGCGCCGATGGCAGAAAAATTGTCTTTCAAAGTGATTCGGACTTTTTCGGGCAAGGTATTCAGCCATATCAGGACGAAATCTGGCTGTACGACACCCAAACCATGACTTTTACCCGCCTCACCACCGCTTCGCACCCTAATCGCCGCAGCAATAATCCTAATCTCACTGCTGACGGCACAAAAATTACCTTCAGCAGCGACTCCGACTTTCTGGGGTCTGGAATTCCCGCTGGACAATCCGAAGTTTGGCTGTATGATACAGGAACGATGAGCCTGACCCGGATTACCACAGCCTCACATCCTAATCGTTCTAGTTACAATACTAATATAAGCGCTGATGGAAAGAAGATAGCCTTCCAGAGTGACTCGGATTTTTTAGGCCAAGGTATCCCTGATAATCAAACTGAAATCTGGCTGTATGATATGGCAACCAAGGCGTTGACTCGTATTACGACAGCATCGGACGAAAATCGAGATAGTTACATAAGTAGCATCAATGCCGATGGCACAAAGATAGCCATTACCAGCGACTCGGATTTTTTTGGCCAGGGCATCCCTGATAGCCAGGAGGAAATCTGGCTCTACAATACGGCTACCATGACCCTGACCCGCATTACTACCGCCTCGGCACCGTTACGAGACAGTTCTACCGCCAGCCTGAGCGCCGACGGCACAACGATTGCTTTTAACAGTTTATCTGATTTCCTCGGCCAGGGAATACCCACAGACCAGCTTGAAATCTGGCTTTATCGGCAAAATGACATTCCGAATGAGGGTATATTTTACAAGACCTATTTACCCCTTGTTTTGAAGCTATCACCGCAATTTTGATTTTGAAATACAACCATTGTAACTACTCAGGCTGGTCTACTTGCCTGAGGATAAAGGAACTCAGGGCAATAGG
>JAHDWA010000028.1:0-110879 GCA_023382535.1 Anaerolineae bacterium
AGGTAGCAGAGTCGTATCATCCCTCCTGTCTACCGTCTACTATTTTTAGAGGAGTTGAACCATGCCCCTGATTCATCAACGCTATAATGAACGCTTTATCGAGAACGCCCAAAAAAGCGGCGAGCCGCTCACTCCAGAAGCTAAATATGGGGTCCGGGTGGTTAAAGCCGATGCAGCCGAGGGGGAAACCTATTGGCGGCTGGTTGGGGTGCATCACCTGCTGCCCGATGAAAATGTAAGCAAGCATAACATTTACATTGAGGCTTTGGATGAGCAGGGCAAACGCCTCAGGAATCCGATTGCCTGGGCCGGCTGGACCTGGGAGGGACGGCGGCCCAACGAGCGCGCCGATCCCGTGCCACTGGACAAACCTGATAATGAAACAGCCGGCGATATTGCCATTCATTTTGGGCAAAAAGCCAGCGTTTGGATCAAAGGGCCTGGCCGGGATGCCAATGATAAAAGCGACCGGGTCGAGAATCTGCATACTGCCCACCCCGATGAACCGCTCCCCGATGGCCGGCTATTCAACACCCTGGGCCATCATTCCTTTTATCTGGTTTTCCAGCGCACCCGCAAGCAAGCCCAAGGGGCTTCCACCGGCGCCACACCTGTCTCAACAACGCCGTCGCCTCCCCCGCCCCCGCCTCCAGCTCCGCCAAAGCCGGCGCCACCACCGCCGCCACCCCCACCATCGCCGCCGCCACAACCCCAAATTCCACCCCAGCCCGGGACGACGATGAAGAGCATTAACCACTATCTTCTCCTGGGCCCCACTGGCAGCCGGGGCCGGCAAACCAACTTGCTGCTGGCCGCCAACTACATTCTAACTTTCTCCCCAACCGTGGGTTTCAGCGTGGCCGAGGCCAAACAGGCCCGCCAGGTGACAATAATTGGCGAAGGCATCAGCCCCGCCGACCAGCAGGCCATTCAAAGTTCTGGAACCCAAATTGAAGTGCTATCCGGCGACCCCTATACGATTGAAGCCAAACTCAACGAGCGAATTCGGACGGGACGCGCGTTTGGGGGGTAAGTGGAGGATTGGAAGGCTGGAAGGTTGGTAGATGTCATTATTCAACGGTTATTCCCAATCCTCCCGCCAGTATCGTTCGTTGGTGCTCGAATTTATTGTAGCCGCGCTGCTGCTGGCCTTGGCTACTGTTGGCTTTTTCTGGCAAATATTGTTCACCCCGGCTACCTGGCAGCCGGCTGGCGGCGGCGACTTGGCCCCTTTCCTTTATCCCAACTACACCTTTGCCGCGCAATCGCTGCACCAGGGGATTATTCCCCTCTGGAACCCGCATCTTTACAGCGGTACTCCCTTCGCCGCCGACATACAGTCTGGCCTGTTTTACCCGGTCAACCTGCTGATTTTTTTACTCGTTCCCCATTTAACTTACGAATGGCTGGAGTACCTGGCTATCTTTCATTTTTGGCTGGCCGGGACAACAATGTATGTGTGCCTGCGGCTATTACGACCGCCGACCGCCGACCAAAGACCGGGAGCCAGTACAACACGCATCACGCATCACGTCCTCCCCCTCTCCCCTCTCGCCGCCTTTGCCGGGGCTTTGGCCTTTGAGTTCAGCGATCTTTTCATCGTTCACTTTGGCAATTTAAATATGATTGCCGTGGCTGCCTGGCTGCCGCTCATTTTTCTCCTCTTTCACCACAGCCTGAGCCAAAAAAGTCTCGGCTTGGCTGCTGCCAGTGGGGCTGTGCTGGCTATCGCCACCCTGGCTGGACACATTCAAATTACCCTGTTCATCCTGCTCACCCTGGGCCTGTACACCCTCTGGCATTTACGATTTACGATTTACGATTTGCGATTTTGGATTGGGCACAGGGGAGGTCACATCACTGAAGACCTACCCTCAACAAAGCCAACAAACATTACGGCCCATCCCCTATCCTCCATCCTCCATCCTCTATTCTCCCTCCTCCTGACCCTTCTCGTCACCATTGGCCTCCCTGCCCTGCTCCTCTTTCCGGCTTACGAATTCAGCCGCTACACCCCCCGCGCGGAACTCCCCTATGCCGAGGCAGCCCAGTACTCGCTCCACCCGGCACAATTGATCGGCCTGCTTGTCCCTAATTACTTTGGCCGTGACCCGGCCCTGCACTGGGGCCCCTGGGCGCGGGTCGAGACAGGTTACATCGGCATCATGACCCTGTTATTAGCCCTGATTGGCGCGCTCTTTTATCCCGGCCGTCTGAAACGTTTCTTTATCGGTCTGGGCCTGATTGCCTTATTATTAGCCATGGGCGGCTATACGCTGCTGCACGGCTGGCTTTACGCCACACTGCCCGGCTTTGACCAGCTCCGCGCCCCGGCTCGCTTCATCCTCTTGTTGGACTTCAGTCTGGCGGGGTTGGCCGCGTTTGGGTTAAACACCCTCTTGCAGCCTCTCGGCGAAAATACCCGGACCGGCCTGGGTAAACTGCTCAAAATTCTGGCCTGGAGCCTGGGCGGATTGATCGTTGTCGCTGCCCCGCTCAGCTACTTTGCCCTGCTTGTTACTCAGGACCGCAATCCGGCCATCTTCAACCGGGCCGCCGGCGCAGCGACAGGCGTAACAACATTCGCTTTTTTTGTTATAGCGGCCCTGGTTGTCCTTTATTTAATTTATAATCGTTGGTTACGCGAAAAACAAGCAGGGTTCGCGGCTGTTGCCTTGATTGCCCTGGATTTGTTTACCCTGGGTTACAACGTAGACATCGGCCACACCAGCCCGGTCAAAGGATTTGACCACCCGGCGGCCCTGGCCTTTTTGCAGAGTGACCCCAGTTTATACCGCCTCGAAGTAACAACCGATGTGTGGCATGCCTGGCAGCCCAATACCGCCCTGCTTCACGGCCTGTACGATGTCTGGGGCCTGTACAATCCCCTCACCTTAGCCGATACCACGCTTTATTGGGAAGGTGCGCCCCCACGCCATACCGGCCGGTACAACTTTTTAGGGATCAAGTACATCATTGCCGGCAAAGCCGGCGCACCCGCCGACGGCGCCATCGTCCCGGTCTTCGATGGCGACCCGGACATCAATATTTACCTCAACCAGGACGCCCTGGCCCGCGCCCTGTTTGTCAGCCAGGCCACTATCGTTCCCAATCACGACGCCGCCTGGCAGGCCCTCCGCGCCGACGACTTCAACCCCGCCACCACCGTTATTTTAGAAGAAGATTCGGCTGCTCCTCTGCCCCCCCGCTCCCCTGCCCCCCTGCCTCAACCTAGCGCCACTCTCTCCATCCTTAACTACGGCCTCCACAGCATCACCCTCGCCGTCGAAACCGATCAACCCGGCTACCTGGTCCTGGCCGATGCCTACTACCCTGGCTGGCAGGCCACCCTTGACTCTCAGCCCACGCCCATCTGGCGGGCCAATTATGCTTTCCGCGCAGTTTACGTCGCGGCCGGGCAGCATACGGTTCAGTTTGTTTTTGATCCGGTGATTTGGAAGGTGGGTGTGGCGGTCAGCGGGGTAACCTCGTTGGGTTTGTTGGGCTGGCTGGGCTGGAGGTGGAGGAAAGCACTATTCGCCTCAAAGTTCTCCGGGTAGTTATAAGCTCAGTTTAGACTCTTTTCAACTCGAGGCGCTGCTATAGCGCCGCAGCCCGGAGCGGAATAGGGCCGACGCCCCGCACAGTAACACCCCGGCCAGGGCTAGACTGCCGAGTAACATCTGCCAGGCCAGCGCGCCGGTTAGAGCTTGCGCCGGAACAGTGGTCATCAGTCCGACCGGGATGATCCAGGTCAGCATGAGTCGCAGCCAACCCGGATACAGGCCGACCGGATAACGGGCCATTTGGAAGAAGGCATCGAAGACCCAGGTGAACAAGAAACCGGGACTCCAAAAAACCAGGCCGGTAAAAGCCAGCAAGATGGCGTACAGGATAGCCACCGCCGCCAGCAGAGCGAGGCTAAAGGTGAGTAGTTGCATCAAGCTCAGGGTTAGCCCTAATTGGTTCAGGGCCAGGCCGAGCACGACCAGACCCAGGGCCAGGTCCACCAGGGCCAGCGGCCGCCAGTAGCGCAGGCTGGCCAGGAATTGGATATCTACCGGCCGCAGCAGGGTGAAGTCGAGCCGGCCGCTCCACACCTCGCCGTCCATGCCGGCCAGCGCCTCCAGGCTCGGCCCCAACACCAGCCCGCGCAGGGCGTTGAGACTCAGGTAAACGCCCAGCAGGGCCAGGGTAGAGGCAAAATCCCAACCGTGGACTGCCTCTACCTGCCCAAATATTACCACCACCCCCAGCACGCCAGTAGCCAAATTCAGCAGCGAATGTAACAGACTGAGCCAGAAATTGGCGGAGTAGGCCAGCTCGTTTTGGATAGAAGCCCCGGCAAAGAGACGCACCAGTCTCAGATAAGTCATCTTCAGCCTCCAATCGCCGCGTAACGTTTGACCCCGGCCCGCCAGATCGTCCGAAACAGAGCCAGGGTCATGACCAGCCAGGCCGCCTGGAGGGCAAAGCCCAGCCACACCTCCATCATGTCTAACTGCCCGGTCAGCACCTCGACGGGGAAACCGATCATGTAACGAAAAGGCAGCATCGTGGCCGCCTGCCTCATCAAGCCGGGCAGCAGAATAACCGGGGCGACCTGTCCCGCCAGGAGAAAAATAAGCGTATCCTGCACGGCCAGCAGTCCATCGGCCCGTGTAGACCAGAAGACCAGCAAAGCCAACCCGTAGCCCCAAAAGAAGCGGAGCGCCCAGGCCAGGACTAAGGCCGGAATAAAGGCCAGGCTGTTGCCCCAGGTAAGGTGATACTCGGGCTGCAAGAGCAGGGCCAGGATACCCACGGCAGGAATCACAAAGATCATGTAGACCACTTTGCCGGCCACTTCCGTAGCCAGGGCATCAAACAACGGCGACAAGGGTCGCAGGAGCAGGCTATTCATTTTGCCGTCCCGGATCATGTCACCCACCGTCCAGTTAGTTTGGGCGTAGGTCAGTTGGTTGACCAGGATCAAAGCCAGGTAGTAGGCCACAAACTCGCCCCGGCTCAATCCGCTGATGGTCTGCCCGCCGGCAGCGGTTGACCAGACCAGGAGATAAATCAGCGGCGGGATCATCCACATAAACGCCAACAGGAAGAAAAAGCTGCGATACTGCAACCATGACAGCCATGTGCTCTGGATGAGCGCCCAACCTCCCCGCCGATTCATAGTTCGCCCTCCTGGTAAATTTGGTCAATGACCGCTTCCAGGGGCGGGTCTTCAACGGCTAGATCAACGACGGGCAGCGTTTGCAGCAGGTGAGCGGTCAGCGCAGGCGCTTCCGACCGGCCCACCCGCAGGGTTAGGCGGCTGTTTTCCTCAGCGATGACTTCGGCGCAGGGGGGCAGGGGCAGGCCAGACATCTGCCCGGAGGAGCCGTTGCCCAGGCTGACCTGAATCAGCTTAAAGGGGGCCAGCCGCTGCGCCAATTCATTGAGAGGGCCGTCGTAGAGCAGCGCGCCCCGATGGATCAGGATCACGCGCGGGCAGAGCGCAGCCACGTCGGCCATGTAGTGGCTGGTCAGGATAATCGTTACACCGCTGCGGCGGTTATACTCGGCCAGAAAGCGCCGTAATTGGCCCTGCATGGTCACATCCAACCCCAATGTCGGCTCATCGAGGAACATGACCTGGGGCCGGTGGAGCAGCCCGGCCACCAGCTCGCACTTCATCCGCTCGCCCAGCGAGAGGTTGCGCACCGGCCGGGTCAGCAGTTCCTGCATAGCCAGCAGTTCGACCAGCTCCGCCAGCGTCTGCTTAAATTCACCGGGCGGCACATGATACATTTCACCCAGCACCCGAAACGTATCCAGCGGCGGGATGTCCCACAACATCTGGCTCTTGTTGCCCAGCACCATGCTGATGCGCCGCAGGTAATCGGCCCGGCGCTGCCAGGGGATAAAACCCAGCACGGAGACCTCTCCCCTGGTCGGATACAACAGGCCGGAGAGTATCTTCAGGGTCGTCGTTTTACCCGCGCCGTTGGGGCCGATAAAGCCAACCATTTCTCCTGCTTCGATCATAAAGTTAACCTCTCTGACCGCCGCAACCTCGCGATAAGTGCGCTTCACCACACTTTTAAGCGAGGCGACCAGGCCGGGATCGCGCTCCGGCACGCGGTAGGTTTTGGAGAGATTGTGCACCGCAATTCGCGCTTCGGTCATTTTGCTTATTTGTACCTCCATCTTTAGTCGTTTGCTCCGAATTCTTATTCTATCACTATTATATGGCCCTGGTGGGCTAATGGAGGGTTTGACAACAGAAAACCCCACGGCTACATTAGTCATCCTCGGGTCTCCTTGGTACAAGTTCCGGTGGGTCACCTCAATCTTGTTCCAGGGGGACCTGTTTGTTTAGTTTAACCTGTCAATTCAGGTTGGCTCTTTTTAATAGGTAGTTGAGCAGAGGGTCCGGCAGGTCATCTTGACCCCCTTTTGGCGATCATCCCCTCCAATTGGGCGATTATCTCTCTCGCCCGCTGCTCCTGTTCGGCCAGGGTGGTCAGCCACTGGTCGGCGGCGGTGAGGATGTCTTCGTCGGGGCGCGGGGTGTCAAGGGCCTCGCGCAGTCCCTCCCGCCGGCCCTGGTCAAGCTGCAGCAGCATCCGCAGGACGGCCATCATGCTGTACCCGGCGCGCAGCAGCAGCCGGATGACTCGCAGGCGACCGATTTCAGCCGGGCCGTAGCGCCGGTAGCCGGTCGTAGGGTCACGCGGCACGGTCAGCAAGCCGTTGCGCTCCCAATTGCGCAAGATATCAATGGTCACAGCCAGCAGTTGGGCAGTCTGGCCGATGGATAAAGGCTTAGCCGCCGCCTCGACAATACCGCCACGCGCCCAGCGCTCGAGGAAGGCCGCTGCTTCCTCCGCCTGGGCGCGCTCGGCTTGCACCAGGGTCAGGTGAAGCTGCGCCTGGGCCAAGGCGCCCTCCAAGTCTCCGGAAGCGGTCTGTCTGACCAGTGCCAGCGCCGACCGGCGGATAGCTTGTCCCGGCCAGCCGCCGTGCAAGGCCAGCCGGGCCAGGCGCATCTGGTCGAGATGGGTTTCGGTGAACTGGCGATAACCACTGGGGCTGCGCGAAACCGGCGACAGAAAGCCCCACTGCTCGTAGAGCCGGACGGTGTTGGGATGGACGCCTACGGCTTTACTTATTTCGGATGTGCGCAGGTAGTGACGACGGGCCATAGGTTATCCTTTACACAATCTTCATAAAACCTTCGTCAAAACTTTAATTGGCTCCCTTAAAATAGAATATAAAACTTCAATGAGCAAGTGAGACAGCAATTATGGTGAAAGCAAATATCTATCTTCTTTTTGGGCCATTCCTACTGCTGGTCCTGCTGGGAGCGGCCGGCTGTACCAGTGGAGCCGCTACCGGCATGCAGGCGGCATCTCCAATAGAACTCCCCCTGGCCTCGCTGTCGGCGATGCCGGCGTTTGTGCAAGAGGCCCCTCCATCAGTCCAGGAAGCTTATCGTTTTGCTGTGGCCAACCCCGAGGTAATGCACCAAATTCCCTGCTACTGCGGCTGTGGGGCGATGGGACATCAGGATAATCTGGGCTGCTATGTCAAAGAGTTCCGGCCCGATGGCTCGATTGAGTTTGATAACCATGCCACCGGCTGCACCATCTGTGTGGATATTACCCAAGATGTCATGCGCTTAAGCCGAGAGGGACAGGATTTAAAGACCATTCGTACTTACATTGACAAACAGTACAGTCAATACGGTCCATCTACTAACACCCCGCCTGTGGAGTAAACTTATCAACTCGCGACCTTTCCGGCAGCTAATTATGCGCTCACCTGTTTTTGCTCAAAACCTGCTTTTGCTCATTTTTGTCGCCCTCGGTGCTGCTATCCTGGTGATACCCTGGCCTTTTCGCCCGGCCCCGACAACGCGCCATTTTACCCTGGATAGCCGCCAGTTTGCCTATGAGCCAGGCACGTTGCAGGTCAACCAGGGTGACACTGTAATCATTTCGCTGACGGCCTCGGACGTGGTTCACGGGTTGTACCTGGACGGCTACGGCCTGAAAACGCGCGTCGAGCCGGGCCAGTCGCAAACTATTCAGTTTGTGGCCGATAAGCCGGGCAAATTCCGCTATCGCTGCTCGGTGAGCTGCGGCACGCTGCATCCCTTTATGATCGGCGAACTCATTGTTGGTCCCAACACTACCTTTGACCGGGCGGTCGCCCTGCTGGCGCTGGTGGTGGGAGGGATGTTAATCTATCTCTGGCGTTTTCCCCTGGCCCAGCCGGGCGAAGCGATGTTACCCTAATGCAGCAAAATCGACTCGATCTTTTAACCACAATTCCCCTGCTCAAAGCCTTACTCAAATCGCGCCTGTTCCAGCCGATCTTGATGCTGGTGACCTTAGCCTTCTTTGTCTTCGCCATCTTGACGGGCCTGTTCGGGACGCCGGCGGGGGCTAAAAACTTCAGCATCATCTACATCTGGATCGTTTGGTGGGCGGTGCTGATTATCGTCCTGGTGCCGTTCTTCGGGCGCTTGTGGTGTACCGTCTGCCCTATTCCCGGCCCCGGTGAGTGGCTGCAGCGGCGCAGTATCATCTACAAGCGTTTTCCGCAGTTAATGAGCCTGCGCCGGCGCTGGCCCCGCCGCTTCAAAAATATCTGGCTGCAAAACTTTGGCTTTCTGGGGGTGGCCCTGTTCAGCGCCATCATCCTGACCCGGCCTTCGGTGACCGCCTGGGTGCTGCTGAGCTTTCTTCTGCTAGGGGTTATTCTCAGCATTTTCTACGAGAACCGGGTCTTTTGCCGCTATGTCTGCCCGGTCGGGGGTTTTATTGGCCTTTATTCCTTGACCTCTACGGTTGAACTACGGGTTAAGGATGCCCAGGTGTGCAAGGACCATACGACGAAAGATTGCGTGGTCGGCACGGCCACCAGCTACGGCTGTCCCTGGCTGGTCTTTCCCGGCAACCTGGAGCGTAACACCTACTGCGGCTTGTGTACCGAGTGTCTCAAAAGCTGTCCAAAGGATAACATTGCGCTTAACCTCAGACCCTTTGGCAGCGATCTGCTGGTCGCCAAGGGTCGCAGCCTGGACGAAGCCTATAAAGCCTTCATTATGCTCACCTGTGCTCTGCTCTACTCAGCCGTGCTGCTGGGGCCATGGGGCTGGCTGAAGGGCTGGGCCAACATGGACACCTGGGGGCAGTGGGCCATCTACGCCGCTGGCTTCTTAAGTGTCAATTTACTGGTCGTTCCCGGCCTGTTCTGGCTGGCTGCAATGGCCGCGCGAAAACTGGCCCGGTTGGAAATTTCGCCCCGGCAGGCTTTTGTGGATTACGCTTACGCGCTGGTACCGATGGGGTTAATGGGCTGGATTGCTTTCAGCCTGGCCTTTGTCTTTGTCAACGGCAGCTATGCTCTGCCGGTTCTGTCGGACCCCTTTGGCTGGGGCTGGAACCTGTTTGGAACCAAAGATATTCCCTGGACACCGTTCCTGCCCGATTTTGCCGCCGCCCTGCAAGTGCTCGTCTTACTGCTGGGCCTGGCTTTCTCTATTACCACCGCCTTCCGCCTGGGTCGCCAACATGCTAAAAGTGACGCCCTGGCCTGGCGTGGAACGTTGCCGGTGGCTGCTTTTTTGTCAGCCGTTACCCTGGTGTTTTTCAGATTGTATCTGGGATGAAAGGTGCAAGGGAGTAGGAGAGAGTCAATTATACATCTCCTCCGCTCCTCCGCACCCCTGCTCCCCTGCTGCTTCTTGTGATGAATGAACGTAACCTTGAACGTCTCGCCCTGACCGTCCTGGCCATCATCCTGGTCGGCCTACCCCTCGCTGTTTTCGGCTACCAGTACGGGCTGCGCCCGGCTTGGAGCGGCATGCGAACCATAGACATTATTGCGGCAGCCCCGGAAGCCGGCGGTTTCCAGCCCGCTAGCATCGAGGTCCAAAAAGGCGAAAAAGTCCGCCTGCGCTTCAGCGTACCGGATGTCACTCACGGCGTCGCCGTGGCCGGGTTGGGGGTAGACCTCGGCCAGATTGACCCGGGCCAGGTCAAAGAAGTCGAAGTTATGTTCGATGAAGCGGGCGTCGTTACCTTTTACTGCAACACCTGGTGCAGCCCCAACCACTGGCGCATGCGCGGTACGGTTACGGTGATAGATCCCGCCGACCCCCAGGCTCACTTGCAGGCCAGTTCCGGCCCCGACCCGGTCATCCAATCTCTCATCGCCCGCCAGGTTGATATTGACGCCCCCCGCCAGGCCCTGATTGTTCCAACTGAGACGCCTTCATCCGCCGCCGGCCAAGCCCTGGTTGAGCAGTACCGCCCTGCTTTGCCCGCCCAACTTTTTGAGAGCGACTGGCTGCGGCAGCACAGCCCGGCCGAGGCTTATCTTTTGCTTCAGGAGAAATTACCTCAGCTAACCGAGGTCCAACGATGGGATCTTATCGCTTATCTCTGGACGGCTCCTCTAACGGAAGATGACCGGGCCTGGGCAGGTCAGCAATACGCCAAAAACTGCGCCGCCTGCCACGGTGAAACCGGCCGGGGAGATGGTCCGGCTGCCGCCGCGATTAATGCCCAACTCCAGTCCAGCCCAATGGTCAGCATGACCCATCAGGTGGCCTCCTTTGCTCCCTCGCCCCAAACCATGGCCGCGACAACGGACATTTATTACGCCAAGCTCCGCCGGGGCGGAATGGGCACCTCCATGCCCTCTTTCGGCCCCATTTTTAATGAAGCCGAAACGTGGAAACTGGTTTACTATTTATGGGAGCTAACCTTTACCCAAACGCAACCAGGGCCAGCCCGCGAGCACGGGCATTGAGCAAAGGCTTAAGTTAAGCGGTTGGCCTTGGCGGCCTGGCGGTCCCGCAGGAGCTGCTTGTAAAACGGCTCGCCGTAAAGCTGCTCTTCCAGCTTTTTCCAGGGTACTCTGACCAATGAGCCGGGAGCGGCCAGACCCAGAAACTCAGCCCGCTTGGCCAGGCCGGCGTAGCTCAATGTGGTCTGCGTTTCGTGCTTGAGGCGAACCAGCACTTCGGGGCTGCACTGGCGGGGGCCGATGCCCATCTGGCGGAGTTGAGCAAAGAACTCCTGCTCCGGGAAAATCAATTCGGCGGCAAAGATTTCCGCCCCAATCTCGACCGGTTCGCGCTGGTTGGAGGCATCACAGTAGGAGATAGGCTGGCCGCGATCCACCAGGTGGTGCTTTAGTTCGTGGGCCATGGTAAAAATCAGCGGCTCCGGCGGCAGGTGACGGGCCAGCATAACCGTCGGTCCCAACTCGTCGTCAAAATAAGCGCCGCGCAGGGCCTTGAGCTTGTGCGGCCACAGATCAATTTTGATACCGTAAGCCCGGTAGACCCGGCGCAGGTCCGAGCGAAGCACGCGCGGGCCAGCCAGTCCATGCTCCTGGCGGACCTGCCGGGCCAAAGCCCTCATTTCATCATAATAAAAATGGCTCACGCGACGCTTTTCCTCTTCCGCCCGGCGCGGGGACGCTCCTGGCCCCCATACAGGCCGCGCGCCCGGCGAAACTCGGCGTAACGCCGCAGCTCTTCCAGGTCTTCCGGCTTAAGCTGCCGGGCGGCGCGCAGCAAGGCGGTCATCGGCTCATTGGCCGGGGTTTCCTCCGGCGGGAAGAACTCCAGAATAGACACTCCGAAGAAACGAGCCAGTTGATCCAGGTCTTCCAGGCTGGGCCGGTAGGTGGCCGTCTCCCAGCGCGAGATGGTATTGGTGGCCACACCCAGAGCTTTAGCCAGCGCCTCCTGGGACAGCCCTTGCCCATCCCCGTAGTTTAGGCGCAAATCGCGAATACGCTGCCCTACGTGCTCAAAAAGGTTCATTGATTATAATGACTTTCCTGTTTCAGGATAAGATTTTACCAATAATGTTGACAAGTTACTTTTTTATGCTATATTTACCGTAATTATTATACTCATTTAGGAAAATATTTCAACTCAAAGTGGATAATTTGTTTTAACAAAAGGAGTGTTAGTCCATGAAGATCCAGATCAAGCAAATTAAGGGTGACATTGTCGAGTTGCTGTTTAATCCTAGAGAGGAAGATCTGCGCGTGGGCGAGAATTTAACCCTGCGCGAAAACGGCAGCAGCCGGGGCTTGATTGTGCAGGTGATCGAGTTTCGTACTGTTACCTACCCTTCGTTGGTGCAAGAAATGCTGCAACTGATCGCCGAAGAGGGGCCAACGCCTAATTCCGCTCCTGAACCGGACGGCTTATCCGAAAAGAGTAATCTCAAGCTGGCTATTGCCAAAATCAGAAAGGTTGTCCAATGGGCACCAATGGCCGCCGCCTAAGATTCGGGGATGAAGAGGGCTTGAATCGGTGGGAGCAGTGGGATGGCTGGATTCCTACCCGCGATGTAACCATCGAGCGCACCACCGATGAGGAGGTTTTTGCCAATGCTACCCGCAACCTGGGCCATCCCCTCCAGTTGGGCCATACCCTGGCCGGGCACCCTTTTTTGGTTGAAGGGCAAGACCTGGAAAAAGTCAACGTAGTGACCGGGGTCAAGGGCAGCGGCAAAAGCCACCTTTCCAAAGTCCTCTTACTCCAGCTCATTGCCAGCGGCGCGCCGTGCGTCGTCTTTGATATTAACAAAGAGTATATCCACCTGCCCAAGGTCGAGCTTGACCCGGAGACGGGCAAAGTGACCCAGCGGGGCATTATCCACCTGGAAGCGGGTGGCAACTTTCGCCTGGGGGTCCGGCAGTTCGGCCTGGCCCCCATGATGACCCTCTTGCAGCGTTTCGGCCTGCCGGAAGTGTCGGCCCTTTACTTTGAGAACCGGCTGGCCCGGCTGTGGGCCGAAGCCGAGGCCATCGAACGGGAGCGGGGCCGCGTGCCGTATGTCGGCCTGGAGCAAATCATGCAAATGGCCGAGAACAACGAGTTTGGCGGCGGCTCGAATGCCATGGTGGTCAATCAAGCCATTCGCTCGCGGCTGGAGGCGCTCAAAAATACCAATATTTTTGCCCGCAATCCGCAGGAGGCGGCCTCGTTGAGCGAGTCCTACCGCCGCATCCGGCAAGGCGGGGCACTGGTGATTGACATCTCAGCCCTGTCGAACCTGGCCCGCGAAGGCTTTGTCCAGGCCATCATCGAACTGATCAAAGACTTGTGCTTGTGGGAGATTGAAAACGGCACCCACCGCTTCCCCTTCATCTTCTTTGAAGAAGCCCATCTGTACGTGTCGCGCCATAGTATTGATTACATCGTGACCCGGGCACGCCACCTGGGCATCACCAGTTTCTTTGTGACCAATATGATCCACGGGCTGGATGAGACCATCCTGCGCCAGGCCGACAACCTGTTTTTGCTGCGCGTCCCCTTTGAGGATGACGTGCGTCACGTCTCGCGTGGCGCGGCAACCGACTACGAAACGATGGCCGCCTTTGTCCGCCGGCTGCGGCAGCACCACGCCCTGGTCATCGGCAATGTGACCGCCCAATATCCTCTCATCTTCAGAGTGGACCGGCTGGCCGGGATCAATACCGCCGGGGAGACGCGCTTCTTCTTCCAACGGGGTATCCCCACAGAATAGGAGTCACCCATGAAAAAGTTGCGTGGAGCCGCCGAGTATACGGTAGAATGGCTCCAGGAAGAACATAAGAGCCAGAAAGAGTATATCAAGCCCTCGTCGCTGGCCAAGGGCTGTTTGCTGTACGTGGCCTTTGAACTGCAGGGCAAACCCAAGCCGCCCTTCGATGCCCGGGTGGGCCGGATTCTTTCGGTGGGGACCGACAGCCACCGCCGCTTGCAGCGGGCAATGAGCCGGGCCTGCTTAGCCCAGGAAGTCTTTTTTGAGATACCGGAGTACCGGATTCACGGCTTTTGTGACGGGATTCTTTACATTCCACCTGGGGTGAATGTGGACGAGGCCGCCACCGGCTTCTGGGCGCTGGAATACAAAACCAGCGCGGCCAGTGAGTTTGACAAAATCAAAGCTGCCAAAATCCCGAAGGAAGAACACGTGCGTCAGGCTCAAATTTACCTGTGGGGAATCGAGAAATACTACCAGGGAGCTGTCCCGCTCAACGGCGCTATCATTTACTACGAAAACCGCGATACTCTCGACCACCTCGCCTTCGAAGTCTATCCCGACCCGGACATGATGGCCGACCTGCTGGCTCGAATCAAGCGCATGCTGAACTTGTTAGAAATGGACCAGTTACCGGAAGACGATGTGCTGCCGCCGGATCACTGGGCCCACGGTTACTGCGCCTATTTGGATATCTGCGAGCCGGGAAAGCAGGCCATCGAGTGGCAGAAGTCCCAACCCAAACAACTGCCTGACAAGGTCATGGCCGATATGATCGCCAAGCGCATCGTCGCCAAAAAGGGGGCCGAAAAAATGACCTCCAAGAAGAAGCCGGTCGGCCAGCGGTCGCTGCTGGACCTGGCTCAAGAGTTGGATTGGGAGTAACTGTTTTGCAGCATTGCGCCTGAGATTGAAATCTCAGGCTGACAACTCAAGTTGGCTGAAGCCGACTCGGTCTCTGTGCTTACTTGTTCAGTTTTCAGTATGCTTCAGCATACTTTAGCTGTCAGACCTGAGCTTCAGCTCGGGTCCAACTAAAACTCTAACCGGGGTTCCGAGGCGGTGAGAACAGCCCTATACCGGGGCGCTGACCAGAGAGTGGTGATGCCCTGAGCTAACGCATCAATCAACGCAGGAACGTCGTCACCGGCAGTCGGGTGCAAACCTTCGCTGACGATGAGCGCACTCTGGGTTTCCGGCCCAATCGTCGAACGGCGGCTCTGGCGAAAGGTCCAGCGGCGGGCATGGACCTGGTTGGCGGCGTCGGCAAAAATAACTTCGCCGGGTTCGGGGGTTTCAATCTCGCCGCTAAAGGCCAGGTACTGCTCGTCGCCGCGGGCATGGCGCACTTCCAAATAGCCGGTCACGCCGGCCAGGTCAAAGACAGCCACCGGCAGGGCAAAGGCCAGCGAGACGGCATTGCACAAATCAACCAGGGGATGCAGGCGGGGCAGGTCACCTTCCTTGCGGAAACGGCGCAGCAGGGCTTCGCCGGCCGAGCGGTACTGCGTCGGCTTTAAGCCCATCTGAGCATAGGCCCGCCGCCAGGCCGAAATTTCCGGCAGGTCAGATTCCACGCCCTGGCCTAACCGCTCCCGCGCCCGCTCAAACCAGGGCTGGAGCAAACTCCCGGCCTCAACCTGCGGCTGAATCCCCTCGACGACCAACAGGCCCGGCACCAGTTGGGGAAATTGCTGCCAGATTGCAGCAGAATGGCAAAAATACATAGTTAACCTGAAGTTGAATTCTTATTAACTGCACCCTTCGATACGCCTTTCACTGCGTTCCAGGCTACTCAGGGTGCGATATACGACAGGTATTTAGTGATCGGCGGTCAATGTGGGCTGGCGGCAGTCTTTACTGCACCGGCTTGGCGATGACGATAGCGCGGTGGGTATTATTGGTGTACGGCCAGCATGTCACTAGAGTCAGGCGCTCCTCGTTGAACGGGCCGATCCACTTGGCATTCTCGCGGCGGATGGCGTCAGGCTCGCCCTTGTCTTTGACGATAAATTTATCCACGACGGCGTACTGGTAGGGCTGGTCGCCCATATACACGGTAACGATATCGCCGACATTTAAGTCAATGGTGTAGCGAAAAACTTCCCCCTTGATATTATGGTGCCCGGAGAGGACAATATTGCCGCCCTGGCCGGGCAAAGCAGAGTTTTTGTGCCAGCCGGCGGCGTAATCGGCCACCGTCCAGATATTGGTCGGCACGCCGCTCCGCATTTCGGTGATCCAGCCGACGCCAATCACCGGAGCGTCCAGCCCAATACTCTCGGCGACAATCCGGGTAATCGGCGAGGTAGTCTCGGTATCTCCGGGGACAGGGGAAGCCTCCGGCGCTGCAGCGGCCTCAGCCGGTTCCTCGACCACCAGGGGATTATCTTCCATGGAAAGCATCTCGCTGGCGGCGGCTTCCGGCGTAGGGGTACTTGCCAGGGTAGGGGTACTTGTTGGTTCTGGGGTCGGTGTATTTGCCGGGGTAGCTGTTGCTTTACGGGTGTTGGTTGGCTCAACGATTAAAGCATCCCCCAGCTTATGAACAGCCGTAGGCGATGCGGTGACAAAGATTACCTTGGTGGGGCTGGGCCGAGGTGTTGGTGTTGGAGGTGGTGTTGGTGTGGGCGTCGCCGTCGGGGTCAAATCGGCCAAAGACACCTCAATGATTCGCGCGGGCGGGGGCTTGTGGACCTCCATCTGGTACTGGACAAACATCCAACTGCCAGTCACCAGCAGCAAAAATCCGGCAGCAATCAAAACCAGGCTAAAAATTTGCCGGCCCCTGGCCGGAGGGCCAGCCAGAGGCTGCAACTCAGGGGGGGTGGGGAATTGGGTGGATAGATTGTCACTCACCGTATCATCTGGCTCCTAAAGACCGGTTCTGGATTCACCAGGTTAGATAGACAGACATGGTAACTTTGTCAGGTTAATCTGTCAAGAGAACCTGGGCCAAAACTCTTTTGACAAAGCCTCTGCCCTTTGATATAGTACTGCCGCTTCATTAATCATCCCTGAGATTATTGTCCATGATTGCCAAAAATAGAGGGGCGGCAGGTTACGGAGCGGGCGTGCTGCTGATAGCCGCCGCCCTGTTGTACCTCTTGACGCTGGATAACGGCCTCCGCCCCGACGAGTTGACCGGCGGCGACCTGATTACCCACCAGTATGCTCAGGCGGAAGGCCGGCCCGGTAATGCTCCGGGCTACCCGCTCTATACGATCGGCGGCTGGCTGTGGTTTCGACTGGGACGCGCTCTGTTGAGTTGGGCGCTCAATCCCATCCAGATCCTCTCGCTGTATTCGACGCTGTGGGGACTGGTTTCCTTGCTGGTACTGTACCTCATTTTGCTCCAGGTGACGCGCCGACAGCGGCTCACTGCCTGCCTCTTGACCGCCTTTTATGCCGTCACCTTTTTTTTCTGGTATTACAGCGTCACCACCGAGCAGTACACCAGCGCGGTGCTGCAAACCCTGCTGGTCATCTGGCTGGCTTTTCGCTGGGATGACCGGCCCCGCGACTCAACCCTGCTCTGGCTGGCGTTCCTCATTGGGACGATGCTGGCAAATATGGTCACAACCCTCTTCATCTTGCCGCCCCTGCTGGGGTTTATCTTCACCAAACAAAATCCGTCAAATTTTTTCCAGAGACCCAAACTCATTTTGCAGGCGCTTGGCCTGGTCTGTTTGCCCCTGCTCAGTTATGCCTACGTGTTTATCAGCGGCGCGCTCCACCCCGAGTGGCGCGGCGTGGGCGAGTGGCCCACAGCCTGGGCCTGGTTTGTGGACTTCCTGACCATCCCCCAGGGCCGCGATGAACTCGCTCCCGGCCTGGCCCTGCACAGCTTCTTTACCGCCGAATTTCCGGCGCTGATGTGGCAAGAGCTAACCTGGCCTATTTTTGTGGGCGGACTCGTCGGGCTGGCCTTTTTGGGCAAACGGCGCGCTATCTTTTTGTACAGCACCCTGCTGATTTATTTTGTCTTCTGCTGGCTCTATCGCTTCGGCAATTGGTTCCAGGTGATTATTCCGGCCTACCCTATTTTTATCATCGGTGTTGCGGCGGGAATGAAGCGAATCGGTGAATGGCGAATCGCGAAGGGCGAAGGGCAGATAGCTGATGGCGAAGAGGCGAAGAGGCGAAGAGGCGAAGCTGCACATCACGCCTCACGCACCACGTTTTACGCTCTCCTAACCCTCCTCGCGATCCTGCTCTTCTACCGCTTCTCCACCAACCTCCCGCGCGCCGACCAGAGCCATCTACCCGACGATACCGGCCTCGATCCCGGCTGGGCGATCCTGGCCGACCTACCCGCGACACCGGCCGTCATTTCCAGTGTCTTTCCTGAGCAAGTGGCGCTGCAATATTTAACCCATGTTTGGGGCGCAACTTCGGCTGTTTACCCGGCCCATCCTGGCGACTTTAGCCCACCAAAAGGACAAATTAGCAATTTGTCCTACTACATTACCCGCCAGGCGGTAGCGGCCGCCCCGGAAGCGGTTCGATTAGAAGAAGCATATCCTCAAGCAGCCGGGGAACAGCTCGTTGCCCTCTGGCCCGCACCGCGTACTGAACTCCCTGCCAATGCCGTGCCTCTTGACCTGGCCTTTGGCGACACCCTTAAATTGGTTGGCTGGGAGCAAGTGGAGACGGCTTACCCCCTGCCCCTAGAGGTCACCGGACGGTTGCCACGAGCCAACTGGCAAATTGCCCTTTACTGGCAAACCTCACAGCCGTTACGCGAAGATTATACCGTTTCCGTGCGGCCCTTAAGGGGGGGTCAGTTAATTAACGTAAGTGAGACAGCCGTGATTCAGGATCACCAGCCGGTGTGGGGTGTCTATCCAACCAGCCGCTGGCATCCCGGCGAAGTGGTCCGAGATGTTTACGCGCTTTCGCTGCCGGAGGATCTCACCCCGGAGGCTATCCAGATTGTCGTCTATAAAACCACTGAGACGGGATTTGAAAATTTGGCCGAGGGAACAATTGCTAGACACAGCAGATAGCAGATGGATAATTTATCATTCGCCATTCGCTATCTTTCCACATTCATCTGCATCAGCTCTGCCGCCTCCTCCGGGGTCAACTTGCCCTCAAGAGCCTGGCGCAGTGGCTCACGCATAGCGTTCAGCAGAGCATCTGCATTGACGCCTAAAGGGACGGTGCGACCGGACAGCAGTTGCTCGGAGCTAAGGCGCAGGGCCGAGTCATTGACAATGAGGGGGTCATCCAGGGCCTCGCGGCGTGTCGGCAGCAGGCCAAAATTGACCGCTCGATCCAATTGGCGCTTCGGGCGAGTGACGAACTCCAGAAAGGTAGCGGCGGCCAAAGCTCGGTCGCCGCTGGCTTTGCGGCTGACCGCCCAGTAGCGCACCAATACTAATGGGGCCGCCGGGAGATTCTCCCCCTCCTCAACTACACTGGGCAAGGGTGCGACGCCCCAATTAATGTTAGCAGCGCGGGCCAGTTCCCCAATGGCCCACTCGCCATCAATAAGCAGAGCCAGTTTACCGGCCAAAAACTGGGCGCGCACCTCATCATAGGTCGCCAGCGGGGCCAGACTGTTGTCACCTTGCTGCCAGCCCAAATAGAGAGCCAGGGCCTGCTGCATCGCCGGGGTGTCCAGCGTCGGCCGGCCGGCCGGGTTGGTGAGCCGGCCGCCATAAGCCGACAGCCAGGGCAGCAGCCAAAGCGGGTCGTAGCTGTTGACACCCAGGACGGGTCTCCCTGCTTGCTTGGCCAGCTTGGCCAGTTCCTCGGTATTCACCGGTGGGACATCCACCAGATCCCGGTTGTAAAACAGCAGCAGATGAAAGCCAGCCGTATCGGAGAGACCCCACACCTCATCTTCTTGAGTGGCTCCGGTCAAAGTGATCGAGGCAAAACTGTCTAAAAAAGTTGACGAGAAAAAATCAGACATAGGCGCTATTTGCCCGGCCTTCCACAAGCTGCCCAGCAGCACCGGCGAAACCAAAACCACGTCGAACTGCGTTTCGCCGGCCATGAGTGGGGTCATAAAATTCTCCGGACTGTCGTAATGACGCAGTGTGACCGTATAGTAGGGGAACTCTTTTTCAAAAGCCTCGACATCCATGACCAGGGCTTGAGTCTGAGCTTCCGGCAAACTCTCCCAAATCAGGAGATTTATCACGGGCGGAGTTGGGCTGGGAGCCGGGGTACGGGTAGGCGTTGCCGTAGGCCGAGGGGTGGCGGCTGCTCCGGCAGGGGTGGAAGTTCGAGTAGCGGTCGCCGTCGGCCAGGGCGTGGGCGACGGCGGCGGGGTGGGCGGAACGCAGGCCGCCAGGAGGAACAGCAGCACGATAGGAACCAGCAGAGATTGGTTCAACTTGAGGGCAAGCATGCCGCCAGTGTAACGCAGCTAAAGGGAGGTGTCAAAAGAGCGAATGGCGAATAGCGAACGACGAATGAATTAATTGAGCCGGGTGGTTTTGGTTTCTAAAACTGCCAATCGCCTCTTTGCCTCTTCGTCTCTTCGCCCCGCCGCAGGCAGGCCGACCTGCTCTACCAGGAAGCTGGCAGCGACAGCACCGTACAGCCCGGCCAGGCGCAGATCGCCGGTCTGAACCCAGCCGGCCAGAAAACCGCCGCAAAACGCATTGCCTGCGCCGGTTGGGTCAACCACCGCAGTGGCAAAGGCCGGAATGTGCCAGGTTTCACCGCCATCTGCCCGGTGGACGGCAGCTCCCTTTTCCCCCTGCCGCAGGGCCACGATTTCAGCCCCGGCTGCCACCAGCCGCCGGATTAACTCCAACGGCTCGCCAGGACCGACCAGGGACGCCGCTTCCGCTTCGTTGGGGGAGAAAATCTGCCCGGCAGTGACAAGCGCCCGCAGTTCAATCTCACTGAGGGGACGAGTGGAGGGCCGGAACGGTTCAATACTGACCACCCCACCGGCGCTTCGCAAAGCTTTAATAAAATCCAGGCCCGGCTCCTCGGCGTGAAGGCCCAGGTGAAAGCCGCGCGCCCGGCGATAGGTGGGCGGTAGGTCCTCCATCCCGCGTCCCAACTGCGCGCCGATGGCCGGGCCAGGAATACGCCAGACCTGCGTCCGGCGGCCATCGGCCTCCAAAATTTGCCAGGCGCGAGGGGTCGGCCATTGGGCAGAATGGCGCAGGCCCTGGGTATCAACACCGCTGGCCTCCAGCCAGGCCAGGACGGCCGGGGGCAGATCGCTGCCGACACCCCCGATCAAACCTACCCGCTCGGCCCACAGTTTAAGACCAAACGCAGTTTGGGGGCCGCCGCCGCCCAGGATACCCATGGCCGTTTGGCCGTCGGGAAAAACAATATCGTCAATGATGAGGGAGAAGGCGACAAAATCCATGGTTTTCCTGGGAGACTGGAGGATGGGAAGGCTGGGAGGTTGGCAACTATCCGGTCTTCCAGCCTTAAACTACGCCGTGATACGCTCCCGGTACAGCGCCAACAGCCGCTCCGAGTCAACGCCCAGGCAGACGTTGACGGCAGATTGGTCGGTCCAGGCGTTAGGCTGGCGCCAGTTTTGGCGGCGGTCCAGGAGGGTCTGCCCGACAGCAATCCCCTCTGTGATTACACGGAGGGGGCCACGGACAGTCGTGAACAAGGTGGGGTCGAGCAGATAAGCAATGGCTGAAGGATCGTGGGTATGCATGCCAGCCAAGCCGTGGGTGTCATAGTGAAAATCACGATAAAAGCGGCTGATTGTGTAAATGAATTCAGCGGTAGGTGAACCGGAGGCTTTGAGGTCGGCCATGTAATGATCGGTCATGATAGCCTGCATGGTGACATCCAGGCCGACCATCGTTACCGGCCAGGCGGCAGTAAAAACCTTATCGGCGGCATGCGGATCGTTGATGATGTTGGCCTCAGCGGCAGGAGTAACATTACCATTAACGGCCGCCGCGCCGCCCATGACCACCACTTCGGCCACATTCTCGACTAAACGGGGCTCCAGAGCCAAAGCCAGGGCCAGGTTAGTCAGCGGGCCAATCGGCGCCAGGATAATTTCACCCGGATGGGCCATGACCGTTTCTACAATAAACCGGGCCGCAGGCCGGTCAACGGCGTGCCCTTGCGGCAACGGCAGATTAATGTTACCCAACCCATCCCGGCCGTGGACAAAATCGGCGGGCGGTCCCAGCGGTGCGAGCAGAGGCGCTTCGGCCCCATACGCTACCGGGATATCAGGACGACCGGCAAACTCCACCAGACGGAGGGCGTTTTGAGTCGCCAAATCGGTGTAAACATTGCCGTAGATGGTTGTCAATCCTACCAGTTCAATTTCCGGCGATTTTAAAGCCAGGAGGATGGCCATGGCATCGTCCACACCGGGGTCGGTATCAATGATAACTTTTTTAGACATCAGGGATTTTAGATTTTGGACTTTGGATTGAAATTTCACTCTTAAGTGCGGCGGTCAGCCATCAATGGTCGGCGGTCAGAGCTAAGGCGATTTGGGCGGCCAGCCGGGCATTATTCAACAACAGGGCGATGTTAGCTTTTTTGCTACGCTCGCCGGAAAGGTCACTGACGCGTTGAAGCAGATAGGGGGTAACGGCTTTACCGCTGATGCGGTCGGTTTCGGCATCACGCAGCGCCTGCTCAATGACATTTTGAGCCTCGACGGCGGGCCACTCATCGGC
Source organism: Anaerolineae bacterium (assembly GCA_023382535.1). Next base: position 22,190 of record JAHDWA010000028.1, read on the forward strand.
GCTAGGGACTGGATTGGTAATAAGCGTACCCATCGTTAAACCCATCTGATCATGCGCTTTGAGGATCGCAGCAATTTCCGACACGGTTTCGACCCGTAACTCAAGTGGCAAACCGCTGCTGCGAGAGTAAAAGGCTGGAAATTCGTTGGTTTGATAGCCTATCACCAGTACACCTTGCGTCTCAAGCACTTCCAGCGTGAGGGGCAAATCCAAAATTGCCTTTGCTCCAGCGCAGACCACCGCTACGGGCGTACGACCCAATTCTAATAAATCAGCCGACTCGTCAAAGGGGTGACCGCGATGGACGCCGCCGATACCACCGGTAGCAAACACCCGAATCCCGGCCCAGTGAGCCACCATCATCGTTCCGGCTACGGTAGTGGCCCCATCTTCACGGCGAGCCACCACGATGGGAAAATCTCGGCGCGAGCATTTATGTACATTCCTGGCCGATCCCAAATAGGCCAACTGTTCCGGGGTCAAGCCTACAGTGATTTCACCCCCCAGAATTGCAATAGTGGCCGGCACTGCGCCCTGCTCGCGCACCGCCGCTTCGATGGCGCGGGCAACTTCGATATTTTCCGGGGCGGGCAGACCGTGTGTAATGACTGTTGACTCCAACGCCACGACCGCTTTGCCCTGGTCCAGCGCGATTTTTACTTCTGGGTGAAAACGTAACTGTGGAGGCATGCTGTTGTTCCTTGCTGCCTGAGGGGACAAACTAAAGCTTGTCCGACTCTCTTGTTCTTACGGATTATAAACCTGAATCCGCTTATCCGGCACGCGTTGGGCCAACCGTTCCATACTGCGGTTAACCCGGCGAATGATTTCAGCTTTATCCAGGGTTAAGATACGACGGTCGCGCATAATAATTTCACCATTGACGATAACCGTCTGAACATCACTGGCCCGGGTGTTGTAAACCAGGCTGGCGGTCAGGCTGTGTAACGGTTGGTGATGCGCTGCGCTCAAGTCCACCAAAATCACATCGGCCAGGTAACCGGGAGTGATTTGTCCAATCTTATCGGCCAGACCCACCACAGCGGCGCTACTGCGGGTGGCAATCTCCAGGGCCTGGGGAATCGTCATAATTTCCGGATTGCGGGCTTCGTGCTTTTGGAGCATAGCCATTAAACGCAGGCTCTCAAAAATATCGAGCGTGTTGTTACTAACTGCACCATCGGTGGCCAGGCCGACCGGGATGCCGGCCTCGCGCAGCGGCAGGATGGGGGTCAGGCCCATCCCCAGCTTGAGATAAGTTTTGGGGGCGTGAGCAATTCCGACCGGAGCGGCGGCTTGTCTGAGCAGGTCAATGTCTTGGGGAAGGAGACCGCAGCCGTGGGCAATGATGAGCGGCACATCCAACACGCCGGTTTGGGCCAAAACTTGAATGGGCGTGAGGCCACGCTTCTGCAAGCTGGCCTGCGTCTGGCCCATCTCTTCGGCGGCGTGAAGGTGAATCCCGACACCCAGGCGCTCGGCGTGAGCCACAGTTGCCCGAAGAAAATCATCATCACAAGTATATGGCGCATGGGGGGCCATCCAGGTCGTAATCCGGCCACCGGCCTGACCTTGCCAGCGTTCGACAAATGCAGCCGTTTGATCCAGAGCTCCATAGCCCTGGCTGCCAAACACAGCCCAGCCCAGCACTGCCCGCGCCCCGGCCTGTTCGACCGCTTTGGCAGCCTGATCCATGTAAAAGTAGTGGTCGGCAACCGTAGTTATACCGGCTTCGATCATCTCCACCAGGCCAAGCAGCATCCCCCAGTAAACATCTTCTTCGACCAGGTTGCTTTCCAGCGGCCACATAAACTCATTGAACCAGCGCTCAATCGAGACATCTTCAGCCAGGCCCCGAAAAATAACCATCGGCACATGGGCATGAGTATTGATCAGGCCGGGCATGGCCAGCATCGCCCGGCCTTCAAGCAGCTCGTGAGCCTGGCCAAGATCAACTTGGCCCGTCGGTTGGAGATCAACGATCTTGCCGGCGTCAATCACCAGGTCATAGTTGCGCTGGATGTTGTTAGTTGGGGTCAAGATATGGCAATCGTGGATAATCAGGTCATACATTGAGCGGCTTATCCCTTATTATAGTTGACTGTGAGGTCGCAGGCTACCGACGTCTGACCGGCAACCGTCATCGCCGGTCTAACAACTACCCTTGCAGCGATCAGAATCACTGGTGATTAAGCTGATTTCGTCCGGACGGTTAAAAAGGCATCAAATTCGGCTCGGGTGGGCATGGAAGGCTGAGCCCCCATTCTGGTGGCGGAAAGGGCGCCAGCGGCTGCCCCCCAACGAACAGCCTCCGGCAGCGGCTTGCCTTCAACCCAAGCAGCGGCCAGACCACCGTTGAAAGCATCGCCGGCAGCGACTGTGTCTACCGCTTGTACGTCAAAAGCGGGCACCAGGATGGGTTCACTTTCGGCTTGAGCGTACAAAACACCCAATGCGCCCATTTTCACGATAACTGTTTTGACCCCCAGGCTAAGCAGCATCCTGGCTGCACCGGCAGCATCATTGTGATTTTTGATAGCCACCCCGACCAATTGCCCTGCTTCAACTTCGTTGGGGGTGATAATATCAACCAGGGTATACAGCTCGGCGGGCAACTCCTGGGCCGGAGCGGGATCAAGCACGATGGTAAGGCCACGCTTGTGGGCCAGGCGCGCGGCGGCGACAACTGCTTCCAGCGGAACTTCAAGCTGAAGCAGGAGGACTTTAGCTCCTGCCAGGCTGGCTTCGAGCCGATCCAGATCATCCTGCCCCACCCGTCCATTTGCACCGGGCACGATGATGATATTATTCTGGGCGTTGTCGTCTACGGCAATCACGGCCACGCCGGAACTGACCGCAGGATCGGTGAAAACGGCTGAGACATCGGCCCCGGCGCTGGTCAAGTTCTGACGCAGTTCCTGGCCAAAAGCATCTCCCCCCACCCGGCCGACCATTTGCGTCGGCACACCCAGCCGGGCAGCGGCAACGGCCTGGTTAGCCCCCTTGCCGCCGGGCGCGGTAAAAAACTCGTGACCGGTGAGGGTTTCTGCGGGGGCAGGCAGGCGCGGGGTACGCACGACTAAATCCATGTTGATACTGCCAAAAACAACGACGGTCATAAAGGTATCCTGATGATCAAAGTTTGGCGATGCGCTCATTATAGTGGAATCAGGGGGGGTGTCAAAGAACCTTCAAACCAAATTCAAATCTAACTTTAGTATAATTGTAAGTGGTTTAGTGATAAATGTCACTAAGAAATATGAGTCTTGACACTGCCTTAGGTCGCTGATCTATATTAGACTCAAGGTAGTCTAATTTATTAGGAGTTAAATGTTGCTCTTGCAGTTTCCGCACGCTCTTAAAGTGCCAAAGCGAGATTAACCTAATTGCCCCTCAGTTCTCTCATTTGGTCAATTGTGACATGCTTATCGGCTAATCCACTACCCATTCATGTCTTTAAAGGAAAACCACCCCATGAAACTTAACCTGTTTATCAGGCTACACTTTGTTATTACTTTACCTCTAGTTATTCTAAGTGGGGTTTTACTTACTATAACCCACTCACCTACCCCAGCCCAAGGCAGCGAAATGCGATATCCTCCCACGGAAAGAGGTGATGTGACAATTGATTTTGCAGCTCCAGACATGCAACTTCATGTTATTACGAACACGGCGAATCCTCGATGTGACGATCCTACGCTTGCTCCCCCTGTCATTCCAGCCGGTCAATATTATGGCAGGGCAATCCCTTTATTAGAAGAGGTGGGAGGTTCTGCGATTGAGTTATTGCCTGCCTATGCCGCTATCCCTAGTACTTTCCAAAACAAATTCGGTCCCTTCAAAATTTTGAAAGAAGGAGATATCTACTATTTGTGGATTGGCAGCAATGTCCATAAAGATAGCAACTACTCTGCTAATCCTTCCTCTATCGAACAGCGTTTTGAAAGTCTCAATGGCTTGGTCTGGTGTAATCGGACTAATACCAATCTCTCCATAAGTGGTGCGTATAAATATATGTGGGGCTTACGCAGTATTATTAAAAATGGTAATACCTACGAAGGCTGGGAGGAATATCTATATGAGGTAAGCGCTGGCTGGGGGCAAGCTATACGCTATGTTACCAGTACCAATGGGATTAGTTGGACAGTAGTCAACCAACCGGCTTTAGTTGGCAGCGCCTTGGTAAGTGTAGTTAACGATAAGAGTATGTACGAAATGTGGATAAGACCTGATGCTGACTCCAGCTTCTATAATGGTAGTAGGGCATTACGCTATCGTACCAGCAGTACTCCTGGCAGCGGTTGGGGAAATTGGCAAACGGGTGGCATTATTGTAAAAGTAATAGATGGAACTAATATTAAAGAAGTAGATCAGCGAAATCGCGTCCGGCGATTCTCAGACGGTACTTATGAGCTTTTTTACAGAGAGGGTAGCTATATCAAATTGGCTACTGGTACCAACGGTATTACGTTTACAACTCAAATTTCTAATCTGCTTGACATCTCTCAAACACTACCTATAACTAGTCTTTCTTTAGACGATTTTGATGTGGTTGATGTAGGGGGTGAGGATTGGTTCTATCTTACTTATTGTACTCAAGTGGCTAATCCTTACTGCATCAGCAGTCACATTGCTGTAACCCGCCCTATCCATAGATCGGAACTGACTCTGACCAAATCCGTTACCCCTACTACCGTCCATCCCGGCGATGTCCTGACCTACACCCTTACCTTTAGCAATACCGGTCCTGATACGGCCTCTGGCGTAGTCCTGACCGACATCCTGCCCTCAGCCTTGACTAACCCAGTAGTCAACAGCAATGTTGCTATTACTGATACTGGTTCTCTGCTCCGTTACGTCTGGAGGGTTCAAAACTTGCCTCCTGGGATCAATGGTGTAATCACCATTACTGCCAAAGTTACTCCTACCTGGAACAGTGGGATTAACTTCACTAATATTGCCACAATTACGACCACCGCAATTGAAACCGATACCTCTAACAATGCCGCCTCAGCCACAAGCTCAGTCACTCGTACAGCTACCTTACGAGCTTACGCCTATTTACCAGCAATCATCTCCAAATGGCCTCCAGTTACTTTCCCCATTCATATCGGCGATGCTATTCCCAGACGTCCGGTTCATCAGAAGGGGGAAATCTTTTATAGCCAGACAATCCAGCTACCTGATCAATTGCCTTCTGGAGGCCATTTCTACTTTTCCACTCGACCAGATCTTGTGACCAAGGTATTAGTTGATGATCAAGTAATTGTTTTATTAAATAAGTTCCAGGTTTTTGCCTATGACTTCTCCACAAGCGGCTCCGCTAAAGCCGCTCTTGTCGAAATGCCTCGAACTCTTATACAGCAGCTTGCTGGAAAGACTGTAACAATTCAATATCGGGACCTTTACGACATAGAGGTCAAGGCAACGGATATGTGGCTCATCTGGGTCCCGTAGTGCAGTTTTTCAATCTATAATAGAAAGAGGGCACGACCTTGGCTGTGCCCTCTTTTTTCCTGCCTACTTATCTACTTGGAGCAATAATGGATCATTGACAACCCGATCTTGAACGATCACGCCTCCATCTGCATAAAGTGCCGGGCATTATTCCAAATGACCTTGGGCGTGATTTTGATCGGGTGAACTCGATGCGTAATCGCCCACCCTTTCCATAACTTATGAATCCACCAATAGAGCGTATCCGTGAACTGATTGCGGGGCGCTTTGACAAGCAGGCGGATAACCGGCTCTAGCCAGGGAAACTCGACGCCCAGGGCAAACCAGCGCTGCAAGTTTTCCATCCGGTTTTTCTCTTTCTCGTCGCGGGTCAGAATCGAGCTGTCCCAGGCGATGGCCCCGATGTCATCAAAACTGCCGGCCATATGACCGTTCTTCTTGGTAAATTCGCCCAGTTCGGTGGCAGGATAGGGCTGAAACAGGAAGGCGTGAGCATACTTGACTTTCGCCTGGGCGTTGAGCCGCATGGTCTCAAAATCGTCGTCCAGGGTGCCGGTCGGCAGAGCCAGGATGTTGGTGGCAGTCAGGTTAATCCCGGCTTCATGCAGCATGCGGCCTGACTCAATAATTGTCTCACGGGACATCTTGCGCTTCAGCAAATCATTGCGCAGGCGATCGTTGCCGGCTTCGATGCCCATGCTGACCGTGTTGGCCCCGGCCTTCTTGAGCAAGGCTACTTTCTCCGGGGTGATCAGGTTGGAACGGACATTGCAGAAGAAAGGCAGCCCGACTGCTTTGGGGAACTTTTCGGCAAACTCTTCCAGCCAATCCACGTAGATAATGAATAGGTCATCGAGGAAGACAACCTGTTCCAACGGGTAGCGGTCGCGCACCCACAACACCTCTTCGATAACTGAGTCAACACTACGCTGGTAGCCGCGCTTTTCGCGGGTATAAATTTCGTACCAGGCGTGGTTAAAGCAGTAGGTGCAATTGTAAGGACAACCCCGGCTGGCCATAAAGTGCTTGATCGGGCTGTTACGGGTGGGGGCATGCTTGCTGTAGATGAGGTCACGGTCCGGCATGGGCAAATCGCCCAATTTGCGAATCAGGGGGCGAACCGGATTCTTCACAATTTCGCCGTCTACCTTGAACCACCAATTGGGAATATCGGGGTGAAAGCCGCCGTTTCCGAGGGCGTTGGCCAAATCCACCAGCGGCCCTTCGCCTTCACCCACACAGACTCCATCCACGCCCTCTTCGTGAATCATATCCGGGAAAAAGGTGGGGTGCGGCCCACCGAAAACAGACATCACCGGCTTATTACCCAGCCCTTCCCGGATGTGTCGATTAACTTTAAAGTAATAATGCTGGGAGCCGGTCATCATACTGTAGCCGACGATGTCGGGCTGGAAATCCTTGGCCACCTGAACCGGATCTTCCTGGGCACAAATTGCTAGGCCCACCTCGTGACCAGCTTGCTTGAGCACCGCCGCCATGGACATAATCCCCTGCGGCTCGTAGTCAATTTGTTTTTCTACCCACAAAACGCGCGTCACGGACAACCTCCTCTATAAAGGGGATATTTCCGACTCCTGCTGCAAGTCGTAGGAGTTGAAATAAGTGGCTTGATTATAGGGGAGGGAATTTTTTTTGTCAATTTTATAATTTTTTTACTAAATATTATAATTATTATGACCACCGACAAAGATGACCTCTCTTGCGGCGGTCTGTGGTCTGCCGTCAGCGGTCATATTTCATTTTGTCCAACTTATCCGCTCTTCCGCCCAACCTCGACTGGCAAAGGTATCTGTGCCAACCTGACCATCAGGTGAACCTTCCATGGTGAAAAGCTGGCGCTGGCCGCTGCCATCGGGAGTCATTGCCCAGACGGCCCAGGGGCCGCCCCGACTGCTGACAAAAGCAATAGCATTACCATCGGGCGACCAGGTGGGCAGGCCGTCATCGGCGGGGTCATTGGTGAGACGTTGCAGACCGGACCCATCGGTGTTGATGATGTAAACTTCCCAGTTACCCTCGCGCCGGGACATAAAGGCGACTTGCTGACCATTCGGCGAGAGGGCCGGGGCCGTGTCCTCGTCCACATTGGTGATGGTTTGGAGGTCCTCCATGTTACTGGTAGCCGTGCGCAGGCCGTAGGCCGTGGTCCCCCAACCCTTGAAAACAAGTTTGCCCTGCGCGTTGATGCTGGGGTACTCCCCTTCACCGACGAGAACAGCTTCTCCCAGCTCTGTCGAGCCATTGGTTTTGTACAACTGTGACTGACGTCCTCCAGTACGGCGGCTCAGAAAAATGATATTTTCGCCATCGGCCATCCAGGTTGGCAACTGATCTTCGATAAAGTTGGAAATCAAATTACCGTTCGCCCCCGAAACATCCATCGCCACCAAACCCCGCGAGTCGCCCTTCCACGAGTGAAAGGCAATGCGCGAACCATCGGGGCTGAAGGCGGGCTGGCTGGCCCCGGCGCGGAAAAACTTTGTACCCGAACCATCAGCCTGACCTAGGTAGAGATCGTAATCATTGCCATTAAAGACCGCATAAGCGATCGTACCAACCAGGGCCGATTTGGGCACCACTTGAGGGGCAGGAATGACGGGTGGGCGGGTCGCAGTCGGCGTAGGCTCAGGGGTGGGGGTGGAAGTGTCAACAGCAGCAATCGCCGCTTCAGTTTCCTCGACCACCGGAGTCCCTAAGGCCAGAGCTAACTCGTCGTCCGCGCGAATAGTACCCAAACCCAATACGATCGGGTTCAGATCGGTTGGTTCAAAAACCAACTCAACATCATAAGTTTGAGGTTTGACCTCGAAAATCAAGCTTTCGGGGACACTACCACCGGGGGTTAAATTCAGATCGTTAAAGCGGTCAATCGCGCCCAGCCGCAGCAAGCCCTCGGGGCTGGTGGTGCCGCCAGCTTCACGCAGAATCGTCTTACCATCGCGCGTGCGGACTGAAAAATCATCGGTGGAAATCTTGAAGGGGGCGTTACCGACGTTCTGTACCCGCACCTTAACCAGGAGCAAAGCTTTGTCGGTGCTGGGCAGCGCTCCCAGTAGAATCGGCTGCACCTGGGCCGAGACGATTTCGACGACGGGGATGGCCAACTGCGGGCCGCTGGGGGTGGGCGTGTTGGCCGGACCACCGCTCGGCGTCTGCTGCGCCAGGCTGCCGGCAGTGGTGGGGGAGGTCACAGGCTGGCCTTCGATGACCGCCGGGCCGCCTGTCTCCTGCTGCCTGCCCCAGCCAGAAAAGGCCAGAAAGGCACCGATGCCAATCAGGAGCAATAAAGCTACCGCCACACCAATCATCCACGGCGCAATGGTCGGGCGCTGCGATGCCGCCGCAGCAGCCGCAACCGGGGGCGGAACAGCCACCGCAGCCGGAGCAGCACTGGCAGCGGCAGCAGCCTGTTTCTGAGCCGGACTCATCGCTACGGTTGATTGCGCCGATGCCGCTTTTTCCCAAAACAGGCGGGTTTCCGCCAGTTGAACCATCTGACCCGACGCTAGCTCCGTCCAGGTTTCCGGCTCAATCCGGGTTGTGCCGATGAGCGTTCCGTTGGCGCTGTGCAAATCCTTAATTTCAACCCCGCTTGCACTGCGCCGCATCTCGGCGTGATAGCGCGAGGCACGCGGGTCAACCAGCACGACCTCGTTATCGAGTTCGCGGCCTATCCGCAGCACCGCTCCTTCATCGGCGGGGATAGTCACCTTATCGGATTGGCCGTTGGGATGACGCACCACGATGTGATCTAAAAAGTGATCATCCTCGTACTGCTTTTCAAAGTTTTCGGACATTCTGTTCCCCTCACATTAAGGTGTTGGAAGATTGGCAGGCCGGAAGATTAATGATGGTCATTTTCAATCTTCCAGCCTTCCATTAATAAAGATATATACTCACCAAGATAAAAAACCTTGGCAGTTTGCCCGGTCAAGGTTAAATTGACCCCAGGAAATGCAAAGGTTAATAAGAGGTTTGAATGGTACGGGATTTTTCAAAATGAGGCAAGTTTGGCTAACTTAAGATGTAATGACGGTCGAAAGCACCTTGGCCAGGGTAGGTGGGTGCAGCACCATGTTGGCATACGACGCGTTAGCCATCGGGCACTGGCATTCACCCTGGTAGATGCTGCGCCGCATGCTGGCCATAGCCTCGCTCCGCCAGATGGGGCGCAAATCATAATTGTGTTCGCGCAGGTTGCCGACATTTTCGGCCCGGATGCAGCAGCTCCAAACGTCGCCATTGGGGGCAAGCTGGCAACTGGCCCAGCCGGCATAACAGGGGATGACCTGGCGATGCTCGTACAGAATACGTTTCGCCAGTTGGTAATATTCGGCGCGGAAGGCTTGCGTAATTTTGGCAAAGCCTTTGACATGGCGCTGGCGAGCTTTCTCGCTGAGAAAATCGGCAATAGGACCGTATTTTTCGGCCACAGGGGTAATTTCCCAATCAATCGTATCTAATTCCACCCGCTCTTCGGCGATTTCGGTGATATAGCTGTCCGGCTCTAAAAATTCCAGCCCAGCGTAGATCTCAAAAAAGCGGTCTATGTTGTAATTGGAGATGACGGTATGGTTGGTCAGCACCAGGTTCTTGTGCTGCTTTTGCAGCGCCTTGAGTTCCTCCCACGTCTTCATCGCTTTGGCCCAGTTGCCAGGAACCATGCGGATTTCGTCGTGGCGCTCGCCTACCTCGTCCAGCGACAGGTTGATCCCAATATTGGTCTTGGGCGCGCCAGCGCACAGGCGGTCCACCTGGCTGATGATCTGTTTGGTCAAAATGCCGTTGGTCGGAATGGTAATAACCGAGGGCCGACAGTGCCGGTAGGCCGAGAGCGCCATCTCGGCGGTATCCTTGCGCATAAACGGCTCGCCACCGGTAAACGTGAAGTAGAGCGGGCCGCGGCCGATGCTGGCAAAGGTCTTATCCCACTCTGCCAAGGTCATATCGTCGTTGGGCTTGCGCCAGACATCGCAGGTTTTGCACTTGCTGTTGCAGCGATAACTGATGCTGACGACGATTGAGAAAGGCAGCATCGTTGGCCAGCCAAAACGGCGATAGGCCCAATACAGCGGGAGCTTGGGTAATAAATTTAACATTATCGTCCCATTCAATCAAAATCTGTTGGCCAATCAGGATGGCGGTAGTGCTCAAACAGGCGGGTGATTTGGCCGGGCGTTACCCGCGAGATAGAGAGTTCGGGGATTTCGTGCTCGCGGAAAAAGCCGATGTCCACCGTTTCCATACTCCGGGTTGCCGTCCCGCCCGTAATTTCGCACCGAAAAAACAGCTTATAGATATGGTAAGGAAACGGCGGCGTGTGCGGGTGCTTGCTGCGATCGTACACCGCCAGCAGTTTGACCGCCCGCGTGTGAAAACCGGACTCTTCGAAAATCTCCCGAACCACCGCCTCGCTCGGCGAGTCATTTACATCGGCCCAGCCGCCGGGTAAGGTCCAGCCGCCATCCGCAGCCTCCTTGACCAACAGCAAGGCCCCATCCCGGAAGACCACCCCCCGAGTATCAATTTTGGGGGTGGCGTAGCCAAATTCTCCGGCAAACAAATCGAGCACACGGCTTAAAGCGGTGGCTGAAGCAGCCGCCATCATCTCGGCAGCAATGTGGCGGATAGCCTCGTACCGCTCGACATCATAGGGGTTTTGGGCGTAGGTCAAGCCTATTTGGGCTGTGGCCTGCAACTGCTTGGCCCACTGGAGCCATTGGGGATCGTAATTTGTCGGCATCTGTTTTCCAATCATAAATTAGGCCGAACTTTTTTCGGCCTAATGTTATCCATGCTATCAATCTTGAGAAAAAAGGAGCTACGCTGCCGCTGTTTCTCGTTCACCCATGCCCAGCAGCATGTTGGCGGCGGTTTTGAGGTAATAGGGGAAGCGCTGCCAGGTGTCTTTGCGCGCGGCAATACGGGCGATACGCTTGGGCCGCAAATAAAAGCGGCGATGGGCCTCATGCCACTTGCGCTCGACGACTTCTTTAGTCAGGCCATCAAAGGCAAAGTGGGCCTTATCATCCTGAATAGCAATCTGGGACCAATCCATTTGGTCAGAAAAGACATCGCCGTGCTTTTTTAGAGTTTCCCACATCTCCGTGCCGGGGAAGGGCGCAGCCATCATAAAGTGAGCCAGGTCAGGATCAAGTTCCAGGGCCAGCCGGATGGTTTTTTCCATCGACTCCTCGGTTTCGCCGGGCATACCAAAGATGAAAAAGCCCATTGTTTGCAGTTTGGCTTCTTTTGACCACTTGAATGCCTGGCGGACCATATCCACGGTTTGGCCCTTTTTGATCACGTGGCGCAGCATCCAGTCGTCGCCGTTCTCCACGCCAAAGCCGACCCGCTTGCAGCCGGCCTGCTTCATCAACTTAAAAAGCTCGGCGTCGGTATTATTGACCTTCATGCCGTGAATCGTCACCCAGGGGACGTGATTCAGCTTGGCTTTGATGAGCGCCTGGCATAACTCCTTGGCCCGGTTTTTGTCCAGGTTCCAGATGTCGTCGGTGATACCGATCTCCGTCGCCCCCAAATCTTTGACCAGCCACTCCCACTCGGCAATGACATTCGCCACGCTGCGGCCGCGCCAGGTATCGCCGGTGATCGGCTTGGAGCAGTAGGTACATTTATACGGACAGCCGCGCGAGGTAACGATGGTATAGGCGCGGGCGTTCATATCCAAACCATCCGTCAATGGGTTGAGATTGGTGTAGCGATCAATCTTGAACAGATGGAAGGCCGGGAAAGGAATGGCGTCAATGTCATCGGGCAGCGGACGGTCAAGGTTATGCTGGATTTTACCCTCTTTGTTCCGCCACGACAGGCCGAGAATACGTCCCCACCCGGCTTCTGGATCGAAAAGACGGGGGGCCAGGGGGCGGGGATCTGGGGTGAGCGGTTGATTATTGACTATTGATAGCTCTTTTTCCAGCGCCCGCATGATCTCAATGATCGTATACTCGCCTTCGCCGCGCACCACCAGGTCCACTTCGGGTTTCTCCATCGACTCGTGGGGCATGAGGGTCAGGTGCGGCCCGCCGAGAATAGTCAGCGCGCCATGCTTTTTGGCCGTCCGCGCCGACTCCCAGGCCTGCACAATCAGCGGCGTCGGAGCGGACAGGCAGACGACGTCAAACGGGTCGCGGGCCAGCTTCTCGTCCAGCGACTCAAGATCCGACTCGACCGAGGCATCCCAGATTTCACACTCGTACCCGTGCGCCAGCAGCGAGCCGGCCAGGTAGCCCAGGCCCATATGGATATGTTTGCGGCTGTTCCAGACATCTGACTCTGGACTGGCTAATAGAACTCTCATATATTCTCCATTTCAGTCATCTCAAAAGTAGCAACAACCGGGTTTACTCAGAAATCAGGACAAAAAATGTCCCTTTGCTCATCCCCTGGTCAACCCCGCCCGTGCTGGCGGATGCGCCGAGGGCATGCATCGGCTCCAGGAAGGGCCGAACCTTCTTCTGGTAATCTTCCTTTTCAAAATCGCTCAACTGAGCCTCGATGACCTGCTGCACCTGATCCAGATCGGCGTAGACATACCCATAATTGCTGCCCGGCAGCCGGCTCTGCACGGCCTTGAAATTGGCGCTATTGGAGAGCGAATTCTCACCCGAGGCAGCAAGCGACTTCAGCGCATCCTCGTGATAAGCCACCAGAAAATAATCTTTGTGAAAGCCGTAACCGCCCATAAAAGCGCCATCGAAATCGGTCATCACTTTCATTTCAATACCTTGCACCGTTTGAGACTCAAGCGGCGGGCTGCCGCCACTCTCCTCCAGCGCACCGAGGATTTTTTCTACATGTGTTTTGGCCTGGTTCACATCGTTTGCGCCAATTAGCACATAGCCACCCATCGGCGGCGAAAATTCATCGGCCGGAGTGGCTTCGACCAACACTAGCGCATACTCGCCGGTCATCCAGCCGAAGATATCCTCTTCCACACTGAAGCCCAACTCCTTTTCCAGGTCGGCCATTTGTTGGCTAAAATCCGGGTTCGACTCCAGGCTCTGCTTGATGGATTGCCAGATCAAGTTAAGATTGAACCCATTCACCGCCAAGAGCGCCTCCGCCGGAATATCGGCCAGAATGGCATTGGGCGAAGCCGGGCGCTGGAGCGAGGCTTTCATGGTCTCGCTCATCTTGGTCAAATCATAGCTGACCACCATATCCATTTGGATCCCATCCGGTTGGAGCGTGCCGGCCATACCAAAACCGTTAAAAGCCTGTAAATCTTTCACCTGACTTTCCGGCAGTTCCACTGCGCTTTCGGCCAGCGCCGCCTCAAACAGGCCGGCAAATTCCATATAAAGGGTGCCAATTGCATTGGCCGGCAGTTCCCCCGTAATCTTTTTGAAACGCTCGCTGTCGGCCAGCACCGGTGCATCTTTGCCCTGCGCCTGGTCAATCATGCTTTTAATCAAAGCGTCGCTATTGGAAGCGACAACAAAGTTACTAAAGGTGGCCAGCGTTGCGGTATCATTCCCATTCTTTTGATGGTGCAGCGTTACATCTTGATAGACTTCGTCAGTGTAAGGATTGTCTTTTTTAACTGCCTCAGCCAGAACTTTGCTGATAAAGTTATCTGAGGCTTCCTTATTACTTGTTTCGGCGGCAAGCACAAAATCCGGGGTCGGGGCGCTGGCAAATGGGTCTTGACTTTGGGCTTTGATCCCCTTGGTAAAATCAGGCGCGGCGATAACCACTTCCGTACCCAGCCAGGGCTTAATATCGTTTTCGTAAGTAATCCCGGCCTCATCGCTCATCTCTGTTTCAACTTCGTCAAACAACGCCTGGACATCTGGATTGTCAAAGTACAACTTCTTCAAATTCTGGTAGCCGGCTATATTCTGAATATTGGGCGTAAACGACATATAAAATTGAGTTTCAGCCGGCAGCATCGTTGCGACTTTCTGGGCGGGGGCCAGACCCAGCAAGGCCAGGACCTTCTCCTGATAAACGTAGCCCCCGATTCCGGCCACAACAACACACACGAGGCACAAGAACAGCGCAGCAATACCGATGATGAGGGTCGTTTTCTTGTTCATTTGGCATCTCCAGTAACAGGATATTGAATTTATTTTAGGCCGACTACGCCCTTCAAGCCAACGACAGGAAGAGCTATGAACTTGTCCTCATTATAACTCGACTTGCCGCCAGGCGTCAATGAGCTTTTTAGCTCACCGCGTTTCTAATTGGCGCACCTCCGGACGCAAACGAAAGGCCAGGATCACCGTCAGCAGCGCGAAAATGGCCGAGGCCAGAAATGTCTCATTCAAGATTTGAGCAGTGATGGCCCCAATATGCTGGCCGATTTCGGTAATGGTGTAGGGCAGGCTCAACACATCAAAACGATACAATCCCCAGGCAGTCAGGCAGGACAGCCCTACGCTCATCCCCATTAACCGAAAAATCAGGACAACACCGGAAGCGACCCCACGCAGATGCGGCTGCACCGCGTTGATCACTGCCGTGCCGACCGGCGCAATCACCAGCCCAAATCCCAAACCGGCGATCATCAAATGGAAGGCCATCTGCCCATAAGTCACCGCCGCCGACCAGGTGTTCATCAGGTAAAAACCAAGGCTCATTAAAAGGAGGCCGGCCACTGTCGGCAGGCGGTAGGTAAAACGGGCGCACAACCACCCCCCCACCACCGACATAACCGCCATAGCCACCGTCAGGGCCGACAGAACCTGCCCGCTCTCCAGCGCCGCCGATTTGATAAATTCATCCAATGTCGCTCCTCGGGCCAGCACGGCATTGACAAACAACGGCACGGCGACCATAGCGATGATCAAAACAAAACCGACCACAAAATTGATCGTGCAGGCAACAGTGAAATTGGCCGTGCCAAACATGTGCAGGTCCAGTAGTGGATGAATGGTACGGCGCTCCAGCCAGATAAAAACGAGCAGCGCCAGCCCGCCTCCCGCAAAATAAGGGAGATTCTTTTGCCAGGTTGGGACTACCGCAGCACCCGTCGAAAAATCAAACACCGGGCCAGCCGCGGCCTGTCCCCCGCTGTTGGCCAGACCAACATTTATCAAGACCAGCGCCGCGCTCAAGAAAAGCGCCCCCAGCCAATCCAGCGACATCTTTGGCCCGTGTTCTCTCATCGAGAGACGGCGCAGCAAAAACCAGGCAGCCAGCGCCGTCAGCAGGCTGATCGGAATGTTGATGTAAAACTGCCAGTGCCAGGTAAAGTAACGCACCCAGAACGCCCCGTACAACGGTCCGATAATCCAGCCGAAAGTATCCACCGCTCCCAGCAAGCCCAGGGCAAAAGCACGCCGCTCTGCCGGAAAAACATCACCCACTACGGCCATCGCCACCGGCACTACCCCGCCACCGCCAATCGCCTGGACGACCCGGGCGATAATCAACCAGCGCAAGTTCCCGGCCAGGGGCGCCATCAGCGAGCCGATGGCAAAGAGGAGCATGCAACTGATAAAGATGAACCGCCGCCCGTAAATGTCAGACACTCGCCCCAGCAGCGGCATCGCCACCACATGGGTGATCAAATAACTGGACACAATCCACGCCGCATCGTCCAGGCCCGACGGCAGTGGAATTTCAAAATCAAAAATCATCTGGGGCAGCATCGTCGAGATGACAGTCAGATCATCGGCGGCAATGAAGACCCCAAAAGCAACCAGGGCTAAAACCAGGTAGGCGTAAGTCGTGTCTTCTCTCGTCGGGGTGTGGGTGTTCATTTAATTGGCCAGCGGCGGCGCTTCTATCTCCAAGGGTTGGTCAAAATTAGAAAACTGAATATCCCATTCGGTAGGCCGTTCGGGATCGCTGGCCAGTTCGATCAGATGGACGCGGTGGATCAGAAACGTCTCGGTGTCAATCCAGACCCCAATCGGCACGTCGCCAGAAGCAATCAGGCCGGCAGTCCACCAGGTAATCTGCTCGCCCTGCGCCACCCCTTCGAGGTGGTACTGATACCTATCCTCCACCTGCTCAACGCCGACTTTTCGCATGGGGATCGTTGGCGCCACCGCCGGGATGCCATACTGCTCGTCAAAAGGCAGGCGCGGATCGAAATACCAGCCCCACTCCGCAGGCAAGACCTGCCAGCGCTGGTTGAGCGGATTGGTCACATACGATTGGCCTTCAATACTAATCAAGCCAATCTCACTGACCAGTCCCAAACTGCTCACCTTGACCAGCCCCCGCACTTTGTCGGGCCGGAGCAAATCGCCTTCGACATGTTTGAGGGCGGTGGTGGGAGGCCGGTCAATGTAATCAAGGGCGCCGGTTAAATCTATAGTGAAATGCAGCGTCTTGGCAGCCAGCATGGCCCGGCTGGAGCGATTAATGATCTCTGTGGCGCTCAAGTCAGGGGTTGGAGTGGAGGTCGGGCCAAAACTTAAGCTGCTACAGCCGGAGACACTCCAGGCCAGCAACAAGCTCAAATATAAATATAGCCAGTGGCGCGATGAGAGGTGGATGATGCGCGTGGTGTCTTGCTTAGCTTTACGCAACACGCAATACGCAGCACGCCACATAGTTTGGCCCAATAAAAACTGAAATCATCTAAACCAAGTTTCGAGTTGAAG
Organism: Anaerolineae bacterium; assembly: GCA_023382535.1. The sequence goes on from JAHDWA010000028.1 coordinate 39,250, forward strand.
GATTTAACTTAAATAACCTGGGCGCTCTCCACCGCCTGCCGCAGTTCGGTTTTCTCCTTCTTGGGGAAGATGGTGTTATAGGCCACCTTAAAAGTGCGCCGCCAATTGATCCAGAAATCCTTGCGGCGCAAGGTCATGGCAATGCGATGCGGGCGCAGATAAAAGCGGCGATAAGCTTCTTTCCACTTGCGCTGGACCAGTTCGGCGGTCATATCCCCCAGCTCGTAACGGGCGCGGCCATCGAAGAAAACATAATCTTCCCAATCTTCGAGCAGGAGCCGCCCCTGCCGCTTGGCGATCTCATAAACCTTGGTGCCAGGGTAGGGCGTCATCATGGAGAAGTTGGCAATGAGCGGGTCCACTTCACAGGCAAATTTAATGGTGCGGTCCATGGACTCGGCGGTATCGCCTGGCAGACCGATGATGAAGAAGCCGATGGTTTCCAGGTTGACCGCTTTGGCGTTTTTGAAGGCCTGGCGGATGGTATCGTGGTCAATCTTCTTGTCAATGGACAGCAGCACATCGGGATCGCCGCTTTCCACGCCAAAAGCGACCCGTTTCAACCCGGCTTTTTTCAACTTACCCAGCAGTTCTTTGGTCGCCAGATTGGCCCGGATGCCGTTGACAAAAATCCAGGGCACGTGATTGACTTTATTTTCGATGAACAGGTCGGCCATGCGCTCCAGGCGGTCCACCTGGATATTGGCCGAGTCGTCCAGCACGCCGATTTCTTGCGCCCCCAGATTGTGGACCAGGTGCTGCCACTCCTTCAGCACGCTTTCAGGGCTGCGAGCGCGCCATTTAATCGGCATAATGCTTTGAGAGCAGAAGGTACAGCGATAGGGACAGCCGCGCGAGGTCATCACCGAGAAGGATTTGGAGCCGTCAATCGCGTCGGTGGCCGGCTGGAGATTGGTGTAACGGTCCATTTTAAAGAAGTGATAGGCCGGGAAGGGCAGCGTATCCAGGTCGGCGATGGCCGGGTGATCGGGGTTGTGGCGTTCCTGACCGTCGCTGGTGGTGTAGCTGATCCCCAGCAGTGAGTCCAGCAGGTTATGCTGCGGGTCGAGCAAATCACGAGCGACAAAATTCGGGTTGCCTTTCTCGGCCCGTTCGATAATCTCGCACAGCTTCACCCAAACCGCTTCGCCTTCACCTCGCACCACGACATCCACCTCGGGCCGCCTGGCGCTTTCGGCCGGCAGCACCGAAACGTGCGGTCCCCCTAACACAACGGGAATATCGGCAACGGACTTGATGGCCTGGGCCGTCCGCCAGGCCGATTTGACCTGCGGCGTGTTGGCGGTAATGCCGACAATTTCCGGCTGGAAGCGGCGGACAGCCTCGGTAATTGGCTCATCCTCAACGTCAGAATCAAAGACCATGACCTCGTCACCCCGCTGTTCGGAAACAGCGGCCAGGTAAGCTAACCCCAAATGGGGGGTGGTGCGGGTATCAATGGGCAGGTGAAACCGAGGATTGACAATCATGACACGCATAGCTAAGTTACCTCCTCAAGTCAATTATGCTTCGAGGTGCCCCCAGGTAAGAAGCATAATTTTTATAATTACTACTATAACAATTTTCCTATTCTAGTCTGCAATCAACTTCGGCGCAAGAATCAACTTAAGAGTTGAACATTTAGAAAAGCAACTCTACTGTGAGTGGGAATTTTTTTCTAAAACCGCTGTCCAGATGCGGCCCTGTTCGGTAAGAGAGTAAGTGGCTACCGGAAACTTTTGATTGCTAATAATGAAACCCCGCCTTTGTAAAGCCTCGACATGCCGCTGCTGAATGGGTTTCGTCCGGCCTTCTAGAGAATGGAGCTGGTAAACTTTGGTACCATCAAGGTAACGATGAGATTTCAGGGTGGACCCACTCGCTAGGGTGCAAAGAATTTCGATTTCAGCTTTTGACGGTTTGACCATACTTGAAAATAAGAAAAGAATTTACCATAGAGATTTTTCTCACTTCTTATTTCTTTTTCTACCCCAAATTGTGGACATACTGCTGCAATTTGCGCTGGGAGATTTTGATGTAGTTGTCCTGGATAATCTCTTGCATCTCCTCCTCGCTGAGACGGATCCGTAAGATATCCAGAGCGTCTTCCGGCGACTGGCCGTAGGCCAGCTTTTGCTTGCCGTTCTTCATTTCAAACAAATACATATAGTGCGGGTTGCTAAAGCTGCTCATGCTTTGATCAACGCTTCCTCAAACACCCCGGAGCGATGGCGGGCAGCGGCGTCAAGTCCCTGGTTGATTTCCGTATCAAACTTGCCGGCTAGCAGCTCGCGGTAGAATTGGTAGTTGACGCCCCTGACCTTTTCGTCGCCGGGGTAGCGATGATAATTGTCCTTTGACATCATACTTTTGCCCTCGGCAATGAGCTGGTAACCCAGGGCCGACCCCGGATAGGGTGCGTAGTAAGAAATCGAGGGGTAGACATAGCGCATCGCTTTGAGCATACGGATGGTTTTGAAAGCGTCTTCCTCACTCTCGCCGGGGATACCCAGCATAATGTTCGCCCAGAACATGGGCGGCTGTTTGCCCTGGCGCTTGAACTCGTCACCGAGTCTGTTGAGCAGTTCAATGGCAAAGTAATTGTCTTCCTCGGTACATTCCTTGTTGAGCAGCCGTAAAATCCGGTCGCTGCCCGATTCGAAGCCAATGGAGATGGTGTTCCAGTTGGTTTCGCGCACCAGCGCCTCAAACAGGTCAGGCCACTGCCGCACCGTGTCGGAGCGGCCGGCCGCCCAATAGGGCCAGACCTTGTTGGCTTTACGGGGGTATTTCTCGATCCACTCTTGCAGCCAGCCTGGATTCTGGAAAAACATGGAGTCATGAATCACGATTGAGCCAACGCCGTGCTTGCGGTCCAGATAGTTAAGTTCGTCAATTACCGCCTCAACCGGCTTGCGGCCCATATTGGGGATGTAGGAATTTTCATTGCAAAAAACGCACTGCCAGGGACAGACACGGTTGGTCAAAAGGGTTGCCACCGGGGCCGGTCCCCAGCCGCACTCCGGCTCCAGCGGCCAGTTGAACTTTTTGGCAATGCGCCGGTGCGGTTTGGGCCAAAGGGTGCGGTCAATCATCGGCCAGTCGGCCATCGTTTTGGCTCCAATTCCGACAATGACACGGGGGAAAGCGTGCGGGTCTCTGACCAACTCTACAATGGTATTTTCACCCGGCCCCTGGCAGACCCGGTCAAACTCAGCCACCTCGGTCATCTCGTCCACGGCGACAGTAGCGTGCATTCCGCCGGTTAAGACCATGCCGTTCGGGTTCACTTCCTTAAAAAGCTGGGCCGACTTGCGCGCTACGGGGAAGGTATAACTGCGCACATTCATGATCATCGTCTCGTACCCTTTGAGCTGTTTTTGCAGCTCCGGCCACGAGGTGACCGCACGGGTTGAGAGGAGATCGGTCATAATTCCATTCTGATGCAAAATAGTTCTCAGCAAGCCCAGGCCGTGATCCTGCCACTGCTCGTGCGGGCCATGCGGACGGACCAGATCGCCCAAATCACCTAAATCCAACCACAGGATTTTTGATGGCTGGCGCTTCTGGGGCCAAAACTTGAACATTGCCTGTCTCCACTTGTACCTTTTTAGATCCTAAAGCTGTTGAAAACCTTTAGGGTCTGAGGTCGTACCGAATTTTTACAAAACTGACTATAATAATTTTGAGAATTTTACAACATTACCGAATGCAAGGCAAAAACTGGAAGGATACAGGATTAGAGGGTTGGAAGGCCGGTTCAACTAAATCTACCCATATTCTAACCTTCCACCCTTTCAGCCTACCCTCCCATCCAAAAACCACTCCACTATAATCTATATCCAGCTTTGTAACAACCGAGGATAAGCTTAATGGGGGTACGCTATTCAGCCTAATAAGATGCACAAAAATCCGCCGAAAAATTTAGCGGGTTTGGCACCCTTGTATTCTCGCCTCTTCCTACTTTTACCCTACTTTCACTCTACCTTTACGGCCAATTGATGGAATTTCAAGAAGTTTAGTGGTAAACTATGCAAAGATCACCAGAAATCTGGACATCACATCTCATACCTCTACTGGAGTCACGACATGGGAGATTCAACCGCCAGCATTATCTTTAACCTTTTGTATTTGTTTTTTTGGGTCACTATCATTAAGAAGACGGAACGAAGATTGGGTCAAACCCACAAAACTTAGCCCCCCAATATCACTTTTCGCAACGCATCGGCCGGTGGCGCGGGCAGGGTCCACGACCGTTTGGGCAACCGAAAAAGTGGGCTGAGTGAGCCTGCCTGATTTTGATTATCCCCATAAAACAAAAAAGCCAGCTCAAAACTGAACTGGCTCTCCTGGTATGGAAAAAACAAGACGAGGAGACGACGATTTTGAGCCTTATCGTCGTCTCCTTACCTCATGCCTCATCGCCGCTCAACGGCTGCCGGCCGGCAAAACCGGCGTCTATATCGTGCCAGAATTTGATTTCCGGCTCGTTATATTGCCAGCACAAATAGACGGTCCGGCCGTGCATGAGCGCGGGAAAGTCAACCAAACCTTGCTCCAGCCCTTTCAACTCGCAGCCATAGCCTCGTAACTCAGTCAGCAGTTTTTCAAACTGTTTGAACAATGCCAACAGTTCCCCTGCCTTGCGGCTGCCGCCATTGCCCACAGCTTTTTCCAGGACCGGCCACACGTCCGGACGCAGGGCCATCGCTTCCTGCCGAATGGCCTGCATCCCCTCCATAATAACTCTGATTCGAGGCAGCAAAGCATTGGCCTCGGCAACGGTGAAGAGTTTGGTCATGGCTTCTACTCAAAAAAAATCGCCCCCACAAAGTTTTTCGTGAGGGCGATAGATTAGTTAAAAAATTAGTGACCGCAAGGCGTGCCTTGTTCACCCGCGGCAGTGCGGAAGGAACTGCCACAAGCGCAAGACTGGACCGCATTGGGGTTCTCAATGCGGAAGCCGCCGCCCATTAAGCTATCAATGTAGTCAATCTCGGCGCCATCCAGGTATTGAATACTGCCCATATCCACCACTACCTTAACTCCATTTATGTCAAACTCCTGATCACCGAATTCGGCGCCTTCGGCAAAAGTCATGCCATACGACAAGCCCGAGCAGCCGCCGCCGGAAACAAACACGCGCAGGGCGTGATGAGTCAAGCCTTTTTCATTCATGATGCCTTGCAGCTTTTCCGCCGCCGACGTCGTTAGTGTAATCATTCATGCCTCCTAAGGTTTTAAGCCAGATTGATAGATTATCTTGCTGTAGATTAAGGCTATTTTACTTAGGGCGTGGCTTTTTGTCAATATTTATAGTGAAATTCATAAAAATTAAGCTATTGACATGCGGACATGGCCCGATTATAATAGTTATGTTTATTTTTTTTGCAATTATTTAAACTAAATAGCTCGGTTTTACCGGGGCCAAGGCAGGATTGGGAAACTATGAATGATCTTCCGCAGGTTTATGGCAAGTATGATTTACTCTTTACGCCTCGTCTAATTCCCCGCTTGCGTAATTTGCGCGGTGAAGAATGGGCCAAGTTTATAGACTCGCTATCAACTTTGCCCGAAACCCATTCTGATGCTCTGGCTTTTTGTCTCATGATGATCCAACTGGGCAGTTGCTTGAGCTGCGAAATGGACAGCTATCGCGCCCAACGCGGCTGTGCCATCTGCGCCCAGCAGACAGTTATCAGCTTTAAGGGCAGCGACAAGCAGCTCATCAAACGCTACGAACATGCCCGCAATTCGTTTATTGAACAATCCGGCGGTGACGAGTTGAAAAAAGCTGCCTAATCAGCCCTTGTTCTAAGATTTGTAAAGGTAAAAGTCTCCGCAGGAGTGCAAAAATGCATTTTTGCACTCTAATTGTTTTTGATTTCGTTTCAAACCCGCAACCATCGCCTTTAACTGGTTGTGGGCTTTTTGTTTGGTCCACAGGCCAAAGTGCTGGTATAATGCGACTGCTGTCCCTCTCCCAGCTTCAGTCCATGAACATTAAATCGTGTTATTCGAGGAGTCAATGCTGACCTTAATTGAAAAAATCCTATTCGCTCTCGCCGTTTTAGTCTCCCTTTATATGACCTACGTCACCTTTGGCCGCATGGCCCGGGTGGTGCTGCGCGGCCAGGGCCGTCTCAATTTCGACCACCTGCCGCAGCGTTTATGGACCGGCTTTGCCGCCCTGATCAACCAGGGCCGCATCATCCGCCACCGCCCTTTGACCTCACTGTTTCACTTTGCCATCGCCTGGGGCTTTCTCTTCTACTTTTTGGTCAACGCCGTAGATATCATCGAAGGCTACATTCCCGGCTTTCGCTTTCTGGGCGATACTCAGGCAGGGGACCTGTACCGCCTCCTGGCCGATGTTTTCAGCGTCGGCGTGCTGAGCGGCATGATCTACTTTTTGGTGCGCCGCTTTGTGGTCAAGCCACCCGTGCTGCGCTATCACGACAATGTTAAACTGTATCCCAAAATATTGAGCGGCATCCCCACCGACTCGCTCATCGTCGGCGGCTTCATCCTGAGCCATGTCGGCTTCCGCTTTCTGGGGGCATCTTTTCTGGCGGCTCTGGAAGGCGGCGACGCCTGGCAACCGTTTGCCAGCGCGGTCGCCCGGCTGTGGGCCGGCATGTCGCCGGGAGCGCAAACCGTTGGCTGGCACGTCAGTTGGTGGATTGCCCTGGGCCTGATCCTAGCCTTTCTGCCTTACTTCCCCTACACCAAGCACGCGCACCTGTTTGTCGGCCCCTTCAATTTTATGACCCGTCCCCAGCGCCGCGCTCTGGGCGCGCTCGATCCGATTGACTTCAACAACGAGAGCATCGAGCAGTTCGGCGTAGCCCGCCTGACCGACCTGCCCCAAACCCACCTCGTAGATGCTTTTGCCTGTATCATGTGCAACCGCTGCCAGGACGCCTGCCCGGCCTACGTGACCGGCAAGGAGCTATCCCCTTCCACCCTGGAAATTAACAAACGCTACTACATCTGGGATCACATGAACGACCTGGCCGCCGGCAAGGAGGACCCGCTGGCCCTGCTGGAGTACGCCATCAGCGAGAGCGCCGTCTGGGCCTGTACGGCTTGCGGCGCGTGTGTCGAGGTTTGCCCGGTCGGTAACGAGCCGATGTTTGACATTATGGGTATTCGCCGCGACCAGGTTTTGATGAACAGCACCTTTCCCCACGAACTCAAAGGGGCCTTTACCGGTATGGAGCGCAACGCCAACCCCTGGCAAATGGCCTCCGACCGGCTGGAATGGGCCAGGCCCCTGCCCTTCAAAGTGCCGACGGTGGACGAAAATCCCGATTTTGAGCTGCTGTACTGGGTTGGCTGCGCCGGGGCGTTCGACCCCAACGCCCAAGCCATTGCCCGGGCTATCGCCACCGTGCTCAACGCCGCCGGAGTCAACTTTGCCGTGCTGGGCAACAACGAAGCCTGCACCGGCGACGTCGCCCGCCGGGCCGGGAACGAGTACCTCTTTTTTGAAATGGCCCAGGCCAATATTGAACTGCTCAACTCGGTCGGCGCGGACCAGAAGCGCATCCTGGCCAGTTGTCCCCACTGCCTGCATACTATCGGCAAAGAGTATGCCGACTACGGCGGCAATTATCGCGTGCTCCATCACACCCAACTCCTAACCGAACTCATCGGCAGCGGCAAGCTGAAACTCAACGGCCACCGGCTGGAAAAAGTAACCTTCCACGATCCCTGCTACCTGGGCCGCCATAACAGCATCTACGACGCTCCCCGTGAGGCGCTGGCGCAGGCCGGGCTGACCCTCCTGGAGATGGGCCGCCAGAAAAATAACTCCTTCTGCTGCGGCGCGGGTGGGGCGCAAATGTGGAAAGAAGAGGAAAAAGGTACTCAGGCGGTCAATGCCAACCGCTACGCCGAGGCCAAAGCCACCGGCGCCGACACCCTGGCCGTGGGCTGTCCTTTCTGCGCCCGCATGCTCAACGACGCCAACACCGAAGCCGGCGCGCCGATGAAGGTCAAGGATGTGGCGGAAATCGTGGCGGAGGCAATAACGTAATGCGTGAAATGTGATGCGTGATGCGTGGTGCCTAAGTTGATTTACGCACTACGCAACACGCACCACGCCCTAGACAGTAGGTTTAACATGGAGATGAATTCAAACCCTGCCCTCCACAATCCCCATCTGCCCGGCGCCGCCTTCTTCTGGCCGGGCGGGCCGGTGGGGGTGCTGCTTTCGCACGGTTACACGGCGACCACCGCCGAGGTGCGCCTGCTGGCCGGCCATCTCCACCGGCAGGGCTATACCGTCTCCGGGCCGTTATTGCCCGGCCATGGGCTTGATCCCCAAGCGTTGAATCGCTGCCGCTGGCAGGATTGGGCCAAGGCGCTCAGTGACGCCTATCACCATCTCACCGCCCGTTGTGAGCGCGTCTTTGTCGGCGGGGAATCAATGGGCGCGCTGCTGGCGCTGTATCTGGCCGGCGAGCAGCCGGAGGTTGCCGGCATTCTCGCCTATGCCCCGGCCCTGGCCGTCCCCCGCATAACCACGCTCAAAGCCCGGCTGGCCGCGCCGTTCATCCGGACTTCGCCTAAACGCACCCTCCATTACGACGCCGACGGCAAGTGGCAGGGCTACAAGGTCAATTCCATCCCGGCCTTTCTCCAATTGACCCACCTGCAGCGCCAGGTGCGCCGCCGCCTGGCCCACCTTCGCCAGCCGCTGCTGATTGTGCAGGGCCGCCTGGATACGGTCATTGACCTGCGCGGCGTCGGCATGCTTTACCGCGAGATTGGCTCCCCGCTCAAAGAGCTGCACTGGCTGGAGCACACCGGCCATTTGGTGATGCTCGACCACGAGATCGAGCAGGTAACCAGCCTGACGCTGAGCTTTATGGCACGCTGCCTGGCCTGACGCTGCGGAGTGAAAAAGTGCACTTTTTCACTCCGCAATTAACTCTTTCCACAAGAGTTTGAACACTTTTGAGAGTATTCTATAATTTATCGCTGCCCGCCGAGGGCTAGAAGCCCCCGGCTACAATAGGTGAAAACCGCTTAAAAACGGTTCAGCAGCCTGCTTCAGCGGGCTTCCATCCATAGTAGCCGGGCGTTTCAACGCTCGGCGACCGGCGTGGCTGAGGTGATTTTGTAATACCAAATGCTCTCCTTTTCATTAATTTTCTAACCGTTTTCCTATGAAGCGCCCCTTGTTTCCCCGTTCAAGTTCGGTTATACTGCCATTTGAGAGATAATTCACTAACAAAAAGGGTATTTGCGGTCAACTCAAGGAGGAATCCTATGGCCTATCCTCAGTGCTCACGTCTGTTGGTTCGGCTGGCGCCCGTACTCCTCTGCGCCGCCGCTTTTCTCAGCCTGACTCTACCAATCCTGGCCGCCAACCCCGGCGATCTGGACTCCACTTTTGGCAACGGCGGAATAGTTACTACGACTATTGGGAGCGGATTTTCTATTGGTCATGCTATTGCCCTCCAACCTGATGATAAAATCGTCGTCGCTGGTTATAGTTCTAATAATGGTCGAAATAGTTTTGCCTTAGCTCGTTACCACGATAATGGCAGCCTTGACAGCAGTTTCGGTAATGGAGGGAGCATTACCACCTCGATTGGAAATGATTCTCAAGGCGAAGCTATTGTCATTCAGCCAGACAAAAAAATTGTTGTTGTCGGCCAAATTTCTACCATCGGCCCCGCTGTCTTTAAATTGGCTCGTTACAATAGCAATGGCAGTCTAGATAGCGGATTTGGTAATAACGGTATTGTTACTACTGCCATTGGCAATACAGCACATAGTGAAGCTATCCTCATTCAGCCCGACGGCAAGCTTGTTGTAGGTGGGAGCAGTACCGATGGTAATGGTTTTACCCTGGCTCGTTATAACAGTAATGGCAGCTTAGATGCCAGTTTCGGCAGTAGCGGCGTCGTCACAACTCCATTCACGAGCGGCGCGGCGGGTATAAAAGACATCGCCATCCAACCTGATAACAAGATTGTTGTTGTTGGTCCTTATGTCCCTGAAGAAGGCTGGAATGTTCTTGCTTTAGCCCGCTACAATAGTAATGGCAGCCTGGATACTGGATTCGGTAGCAGTGGCATCGTCACGACTTCCATCGATATTGCCACTCTGGGCGGGGAGATCGCTTTGCAAAGCGATGGAAAGATTGTGGTTACCGGTGGCAGCGGTGATTGGATTCAATTTGCATGTGCTCTATTGAGGTACAATGATGATGGTACTTTAGATAACAATTTTGGCAGTAACGGGATTATCACTACTTCTATCGGCAGCAATGTGGCGGGTGCAGACGTTGCTATTCAGCCCAATGGTAAAATTATCATTGTCTGCAATGGCACCGGTGAATTTGCCCTGGCTCGCTACACCATCACCGGCAGTCTAGATAGTGCGTTTGGAAATGGGGGAGTTATTACTACCCCCATTGGTAGCAGTGCCGGAAATTTTGTTGTTACCCTTCAGCCCGATGGCAAAATCCTGACTGCTGGCGGCAGTTCTGGTGGCTTTGCCTTAGCCCGCTACCTGGGCGAGCCAAGCAACCTAATCCTAATACCTCCCTCCGGTGGAACGGTTAGCCCTGCTCAAGGCGTTACTATCACTGCAAACAGTGGCGTCTTTAGCCAAACTGTGGCAATTACCTGCACAGCCCAGCCAATTACTTCAACAGGGTCTCTAAGCAACGTCGGCCTTTTCTTCAAATTAGACGCCACTTACCTGTCGAACGGCCTGCCGGCACAGCCGCAGCTGGGACAGCATTACACCATTAAGGTGACATACCGGCAAGAAGATGTGCTAGTTGGGATAAATGAAGCGGATTTGGCCCTTTACTACTGGAACGGCTCCACCTGGGTCAAAGAGCCAAGCAGTGTGGTAGACACATCAGCGAATACTATCACGGCCAGTCCTGACCACTTCAGCTTGTGGGCTGCTTTAGCGGCTCCTTCCAGTTCGCCTCCCCGCGCCTACCTGCCGCTGATACTTAAGCCATAATGCTAATTGACACCCCGTTTATCGAGCCTATAATCACATTCGTGACGATACTCACAGCTATGGTGACTCAAACAGTGGAAGACGGACCTGCGGCGCGTAGGTGGGGACAACTGTCCCGCTCTACGCCTGCCAAAGAAATAAATTAGCCCCCGCCGGCAGGTTCTCTCCCGCCTCCGGGAGCGTATGCTATACTCGGAGGCGCCCGATGGAAACCCCTATTTTAAACCATGTTTTAATTCAGTTACAGGCCGCCCTGGAGCGTGACGACCTTGTCGGCGCGGCCAACATCATCGAGAGCCTGCACCCACCCGACCAGGCCGAGCTTTTTGCTGAACTGGACGAAGAGGACCAGGTCGCCCTGCTGCCCCAGCTCGACCCGGCCGACTCGGCCGACATTCTGGAAGAGTTGGACGACGAGGACGCTGCCGAACTGGTCGCCGCTTTGCCGACCGCGACCGCTATCCGCATTGTGGACGAGATGGAGCCGGATGAAGCTGCCGACTTGCTCGGCGACCTGGAACCGGAACACGCTCGGGCCGTGCTGGCCGGCCTGGACGATCCCGACGAAATCCACCCTCTGCTCCTTCACCCCGACGACAGCGCCGGCGGCCTGATGACCTCCGAATTTCTGGCCCTGCGCCGCCGCATGACCGCCGCCGAAGCCCTGGAAGCTATCCACGATTGGCAGCCCGACAAGGAAACCAGTTACTACCTGTATGTGGTGGATCGGGACCTGCGCCTGGCCGGAGTGGTCAACATGCGCCAATTGATTGTGGCAGCTCCTCATGCCATCATCATGGACATTATGAATGTCGAGGTTATTTCCGTGCTAGTTGGGACCGACCAGGAGGAATGCGCCCGGCTGATGGCCCGCTACGACCTGGAAACGCTGCCTGTGGTGGATGAACACAACACGCTGCTGGGGGTAATTACCATAGACGATGTGATTGATGTCCTGGAAGAGGAGGCCACGGAGGACATTCAACGCCTGGGCGGCGCGGAACCGTTGGAGGGGTCTTATTTGAGCACCGGTGTTTTGACCATTACCCGCAAGCGGATCAGTTGGCTGCTCCTCCTCTTTATCACCGAAAGCCTGACCGGCACGGTGCTGCGCCATTTTGAGAACGAACTGCAATCCGCCGTGGCCCTGGCCTTTTTTGTGCCGCTGCTCATCGGCACCGGCGGTAATGCCGGCTCACAAACCACCAGCACCGTCATTCGCGCCCTGGCCGTCGGCGATATTGACCTGCGCGATGCCTGGCGGGCCTTCTGGCACGAACTGCGCACCGGCGCGCTGCTGGGCCTGTGTATGGGCGTGGTCGCCTATCTGCGCGCGCTCTCCTGGGGAACCGGCCAGCCGCTGGCCCTGACCGTCTCGATTGCCATTTTTGCCATTGTCCTCTGGGCCAACACGCTCGGCTCGCTGCTGCCGCTGCTGGCCGCCAAATTCAATATTGATCCAACCGTCGTTTCCGGGCCGGCCATGAGCACCCTGGTAGATGCGACCGGCCTGTTTATTTATTTCACCATCGCCGGGATAATTCTGGGACTGTAGGAGTGGCAAATTTGGAAGACTGGAAGGCTGGATTTTTCCATCTTTCCAATCTTCCAACCCTCCAGCCTTCCTCTCTTACGTCTGCGCCGGATCAGTCAGAATTTCCACAATCGCCGGGCCGCTGCCGGTGAGACCGGCCTCAATTGCCGGGGCAACTTCATCAGGGGTAGCCGCCCGGAAACCGCGACCACCACACAATTTGGCGTATTCGGCAAAATTTGGGTTATGCAGGCTGGTCTGCCAGACATGCAACTGGGCGGCTCGCTGCTCTTTGGAGATTTTACCCAGTTCCTCGTTGTTCAAGAGGATATGGCAGATGGGCATGTTGTACTTCACCGCCGTCGTAAATTCGGCCAGGTATTGGCCAAAGCCGCCGTCGCCCGAAACAGAGACGATTTTTCGCCGGTCGCCGACCGCGGCCCAGGCCCCCATCGCCGCCGGAAAGCTAAAGCCAATGCTGCCGAGATAGCCGGACATCAGCACATCTTGATTTTTACACTCAAAATAGCGGCCAAAGCTGTAGGTGTTGTTCCCCACATCCACGCATAGTACGGCATCGTCCGGCACAAGCCGGGCGAGGTGATGAAACACCAGGGCTGGATGCAGCCGTCCACGGCTGTCAAGCTGGACCAGGTGCTTCTCCTTTTCGCCGCGCCAATAGGCCCAACGCCGGGCAATATCGGCCCGCACTTGGGGACGCTCGATTGGGTCCAGCCGCTCGTTGAACAGCTTCAAGGTTGTGCCAATCTCGCCCCACAGCGGCACCGTTACCGGGTGGAATTTGCCCAGGGTCATGCGGTCAATATCCACCTGAATGGTTTTCTTTTTCAGCGAAATGCCGGTGTGGTTAGAGAACGACGCACCCAGCACTATCAGCAGATCACTCTGGCCCATTACGCTGCTGCCTACCGGCGTGCCGCTGCGACCCAAGACGCCGCAGCCCAGAGGATGCTGGTCGGAGATAAGGCCCTTACCCTTGAAGGTGGTAATGACCGCCGCATCAATCTTTTCAGCAAATTCAACTATTGCCTCCCGGTGAAAGCGCGCTCCGTGGCCGACGATGATGGCCGGGCGTTTCGCTTCTTTGATCAGGTCAACCGCCTCGTTCAATTCCGCTTCCGGCGGGCTAATTTTGACGGTGGAGACGCGTCCCTGCCGGGGCGTAGCCGGGAGGGGAGCCAGCGCCGGAGCGACCTGCACCTCGTTGGGCAAAATCAGATGGGCCACACCCTGCTCGACGACGGCGTGTTTCAAGGCCAGGGCCATCAAATTGCTGGCATTTTTAGCCGTTAAAACCGTCTGGCCCCAGGTGCGGACCGCATCGAAAGCCGCATACAAATCAACTTCCTGAAAGGCGCCGGGACCCAGGACCTGGGTGTCCACCTGGCCGCTCAAAGCCAGCACCGGGGCGCGGTCCATTTTAGCATCCCACAGGCCGGTCAGCATGTTGGTACTGCCGGGTCCGGCAATGGCAAAGCAGGCAGCCGGCCGCCCGGTCAGCTTGCCGTAGGCGGCAGCGGCAAAAGAGGCCGCGCCCTCGTGGCGTACGCCAAAGAAACGCAACTGCCCGTCCACCTCGGCCCGGCGCAGGGCGTCGGCAAAGCCCAGGTTGCTGTGGCCGACCATGCCAAAAACCGCGTCTACCCCCCAGTCGGTCATCACCTGAACCATCTGATCCGACACCGTCGGCCGGTGTTCCGGCTCCTCCACCGCCACGTAGATGCCATCCTCGCGCACCTCCAGCGGGAGAGCGGTGGCGTGATCCCCATAACCGGAGGGGGGATCACCGGTCCTGGGGTCATACTCGTACCCGTGCCAGGGGCAGATCAGCCAGGCCCCATCGAGCTGCCCCTCTCCCAACGGCCCGCCTTGATGCGGGCAGCGGTTGTCCAACGCCGTGAACGTATGGTCGGCAGTGTGAATAAGGCAGACGGCGGTCACTCCCGCGGTCACAGTCGTAACCCGCCCCGCCGGTAGGTCCCCGATTTCGGCTACTTTATACCAGGCTTGCGTCATTGATAAGGCCCCCTTCTCAATTTTGGATTATAGATTTTGTTTGCAGCGAATGAGGTGGTGAATGTGGCAAGTAGCTCCAGCATACCTGATGATAGAGGCGCTGTCAAGCATCCGTTTGGTCCAAGTTTGTTCATGCCTACCATTTTGATCTGCCAAATTAGCGGAGTAGAAAGTCCCCAAAACCCTCCTCAGGGGGGAAAAGTCCAGGGAAAATCCCCACTTTGGGGGACGAAAAGGGTTAAATTCTCACCAATCTGCCTTAATTTTCATTTTTAGGGGTTTAAATTTGCCTGTCTCAATAAATCCTTCATAATAGGAGTGGAGAGAGAGGTTGTTTAACTAAAAGATCAGTATGGCTACTGATGTACATGCTCGCGAACAGCGGCTGCGCAAACAAGCCGAATTACAATCGCTTCTTCTCAACCTGGCCAATTTGAGAAAGCAAGAAGCCACGTATATCGAGGCCTCGGCTGGTCTGCCGGAGTTCCTGGTCCGCCAGATTACTGAACTGCGCCAGGAGATCAGGGCGGTTGAAGATGAACTCCTGACCCTTAATGACGAGACGATTAAAACTCCGGCTCGCCAGTTTTATCGTGAAGCTTTTGAAGCTGAGCTCAGCGGGGATTACGATAAGGCCATCAAGCTTTACAAGAGCGCCTCTCATTATAATCATCCTGATGCCGGGGTGGCTATCCGCAGCGTCCGCTATGCTCGAAAAGTGGCCCAAAACAAAGCAGCCGGGGCAGGTCGAACGTGGAGTCCGCCGGGATCTACCCGTCAAACCAGGAACCGGCTCTTGATCGGGCTGGCTATGCTGCTGCTGCTGATCCTTGTGGGGGTTATTCTCAGCGCGGGCGGCCTCTTTGCCCCACCGCCAGAAACAGCTTCGTTAGGGCCTACCGCTACTTTCACCGCCCCGGCGGTTATCCTGATTATTCCCGATACGGCTACCCCCATTCCCTCGGCCACCCCCACCTCTACCCCAACGCCTACCCCCACCCATACCCCACGTCCGACGACAACGACTGAAACAGCGCCCACAGACACGCCTACCGCAGCCCCAACCCTTAGACCGGCGCCCAGGATTGTAGGACCGACCAATAATATGGTCTGGCTGGATGGAGCCGTAGTTTTTGAATTTGGCACTGTGGATTTAGCCTACGATGAGTTATACTGCGTGAACACCCTGAGAGGGTTTGACCAAACCAATACCGAGAATTGGAGTTTCCCTCCCACCGGGAGTAAGGAACCGGCTATTGCCATCGAGGCCAACGTGTTTCGGGTGGCCAAAGCTCAAGATATGCGCTGTATTGTCTGGTCAGGCAGCATCGGTAAAGGCTCCTGCGAGAATATTATCAGCTACAGCACTGAAGAACGAGTGATTGGCCTCCCGCAACCATGCCGGTTTAAATAATCACTCCTTAGAAAATAAACCTGGAGTGCAAACCTTGGTTTGCCAATAAATCAAAGCAAACTTTGGACTCCATGTTCATCCTTGGTGGCGTACCACAGGTTCGTGAACACTCCTCTGTAAATTTCCCCAAAGCCTGGAGCTTCTGTCCAGGTTTTTTATTGGTCGTGAAGAATAAGAATCTCAAAAATTCATTCTGGCTTCTACTAGATATTGTGTTATAATGTTATTTGACCACAATATATTGAAGTATCTCTCCCAAAATAGTTGTCATAATATTTGAATCTGCTGGACCTCTGTGGTAAAATTAAATTGTCATAATGTCGGGAGGTTTATGGAAGCTTTAAAAGAACGTATCCGGCGCGAGGGCAAAAATCTGGGACGGGGCATTCTCAAGGTGGATAGTTTTATTAATCACCAGGTTGACCCGGCCTTGATGCTGGCCGCAGGGGGCGCTCTGGCGGCTCATTTTGGGGCGCTGGGTATCACCAAAGTCCTCACCGCCGAAATTTCTGGCATTGCGCCGGCCCTGACGACCGCCCTGGCCCTGGGCGTGCCGGTGGTTTATGGCCGGAAAACCAAGCCGATTACCATGCCGGAGGAGGTCTACGTAGCCAGCGCTCCTTCTCACACCAAAGGCCAGGAAGTCCAACTGATGGTCTCCCCTGAATTTTTGACCAGCCGCGATAAAGTTCTGATCATTGACGATTTTCTGGCCACCGGCGACACGATTCTGGCCCTGGTGCGGCTGGCCCAACGGGCTGGCGCCGAGGTTATCGGCGTGGGCGCGGTCATCGAAAAATCTTTCGAAGGCGGTCGCGCCAAGCTGGAAGCGCTGGGCCTGCGGGTCCGCTCTCTGGCCGTCATCGCCAAAATGACCGACGATGAAATTATCTTTGCCGAAGGGACATCCCCGTGACCACAGCGCCGCGTGAGGCCGTAGTGATCCTTGATTTTGGCTCGCAGTACAGCCAGCTCATTGCCCGCCGGGTGCGCGAACTGGAGGTGTACTGTGAGTTGATCCCGTATAACGCTCCCGCCGCCGAAATCAGCCGGCTCAATCCTCTCGGTTTTATCTTATCGGGCGGGCCGGCCAGTGTCTACGCTAAAGACGCGCCGCACCTGCCGGATTTTGTTTTAACAACCCAAAAACCAATCCTGGGCATCTGCTACGGGATGCAATTATTGGCCTATCACCTGGGCGGCCAGGTTGACCCGGGTCAGGAACGGGAATACGGCCCGGCTGAAATCAAGCTGGTCGGCCTGGACAATCCCCTTTTTGCCCCGCTCTACAGGTCACGCTCGACGCTCTCCGTCTGGATGAGCCACGGCGACCGGGTGACTCGCCTGCCGGCGGGGTTTCACAGTCTGGCCGAATCCGAAAATTCGCCTCACACGGCTATTGGCAACCCGGCGCGCGGGCTGTATGGCCTCCAGTTTCATCCCGAAGTCACCCACACGCCGCAAGGCAAAGAGCTGCTGCGAGCCTTTTTGTACGGGGTCTGCGGCTGCCAGGGCGGCTGGACGCCCGGCAACTTTATTGAGGAAAGCATCAGCCAGATCCAGGCCCAAGTTGGGCCGGGAAAAGTAGTCTGCGGGTTATCGGGCGGGGTGGACTCGTCGGTGACAGCCGCTTTACTGCATCGGGCTATTGGCAGCCAATTGACCTGCATCTTTGTCAACAATGGCCTGCTGCGTAAAAACGAGCCGGAGCAGGTCGTCCAGACCTTTGAAAAAGAGATGCATGCCCGCCTGGTCGCCGTGGACGCTACCGAAGATTTTCTCAGCGCCCTGGCCGGTATAACCGACCCGGAAGCCAAGCGCAAAATCATCGGCGAGAAATTCATCCGCATTTTTGAGGCCGAAGCTTGCCGGCTCGGCCATGTGGATTTTTTGGCTCAGGGAACGCTTTACCCGGATGTGATTGAAAGCGCCAGCCGCAGCCAGCAGGCCGTGGCAGCCAAAATTAAGACCCATCACAATGTCGGCGGACTGCCGGAGGATATGCAGTTTGAGCTGGTCGAGCCGCTGCGCTATCTCTTCAAGGATGAGGTCCGGGCCGTGGGCGAGGCGCTGGGCGTGCCCCGGCAGATGGTCTGGCGCCATCCCTTCCCCGGACCGGGCCTGGCGGTACGGGTGCTGGGCGAAGTCACCTGGGAACGGCTGGAAACACTGCGCGCCGCCGACGCCATTTTGATTGAGGAACTGCACGCGAGCGGTTGGTATGAGCAAACGGCCCAGGCTTTCGCCGTGCTGCTGCCGGTGCAGAGCGTGGGCGTGATGGGCGACTACCGGACCTATGCCGATGTTATCGCCCTGCGAGCGGTGACTACCGACGATTTTATGACTGCCGACTGGGCCCGCCTGCCCGCCGATTTACTGGCGCGCCTCAGCAATCGGATTGTTAACGAAGTGCCGGGGGTCAACCGGGTGGTGTACGACATCAGCAGCAAACCACCGGCGACGATTGAGTGGGAGTAAC
This sequence comes from Anaerolineae bacterium, assembly GCA_023382535.1. Next base: position 57,712 of record JAHDWA010000028.1, read on the forward strand.
GATTAACGATTTTAGATTTTGGATTAAAGTCCGGATGTCAGTTTCCAATCCAAAATCTAAAATCCAAAATAGGAGGTTCTATGACCGCCGAAATTACAACCGTCATTGGCCAGCTTAACATTGTGGGAGGCAATTGGCGCGGCGATGCGCCCAACCAGGTGGCCGTGCGCGAGCCAAAATCGGCGGGAACGCCCGGCGCGGGCAAGGGTGATTTGTTTATCCTGGTCGAGGTGCGCGGAGCCAAATCAGATTACAGGACGCTGGAGCAAAAACTGGCCGGCCTGATCCGTGACACCTATTATTTGGATCAGGGTTCGGTAACTGCCAGCCTGCGCCGCGCGCTCCAGGCAGCGGGCGACCAACTTTATGAGCGCAATCTCCAGGTCGGGGTAGATGAGCGCGTGATTGCCGGAGCGGTCGCCGTGGTGATGAGCGGCGAGGATGCCTTTGCAGCCCAAATCGGGCCGGCAGCCCTGTTTGGGGTATTAGGCGACCGTGTCCAGCGCTACCCGGCCCAATCCGTCTGGCTGGATGAAGCTCTGCCGCCGCGCCCGGCAAAAGGACAGCGCAGCGCCGACGACGTCAACGAGTCGGCTTTAGGCATCCAGGCGATTGTCGAGCCGAATCTTTACCACTTGCGGGTCAGTCCGCAGGATGTCCTGGTTCTGGCCGACAGCGGCCTGGCCGGCCAACTGCCCCTCAGCGATGTGGCCAGGGCGGTAGCGGGACAAAACATCAAAGCAGCCATCAAAAACCTGGGGCAGGTAGCCCAGGCCAGCAACTGCTCAGCCCTGGCCTTGATGGTTGTCGAAGAAACGCCTTCAACTCTTGGCTCTTTTTTGAAAAAGAATGCACCGCCAGCTTCGCGCAGGGGAACGGCTGCCGAAGCCGAAGCGGCAGTCGAAGCGATGGCCGAGACGCAGCCGGCTTTTGGAGGCAGGCCGACAGGCAAGACCCGGTCCAGCTCATCCCCCCAAGTCCAATGGCTGGGAGTCTTCTCTAAAAAACCTGCGCCAGCCGGTGAAACAGAAGAAGACGAAGGCGTTGAGGATAATTTTTCCCAGGAGGAAGACAGCTCGCCACCTCCAAAAGTTCGGGCATCTGGGCGGAGTGCTGCACCCAGAGAAAGTTACTACGCCGAGGAGAAAACGGCGCGTGAAGCCAAAGTTATGGCCTCGGTGGCGCACGGTTCAAACTTTGAGCCGGAACTACGGCGGATGCATCCTGCTGAACGACCGGCGGTCTCGCCCGGCGGGATTTTTCGCTGGTTAAGTATGATTGTTTTGCTGCCCCTGGCCCTGCTGGGGCGGGGGGTGAGCGCCATGTTCAAGCTGGGTTCAGGAGAGGCAGAGGGTCATGGTCAGCGCCTGGCCGGGGCGCAGGCTTATCGGCAGCAGCCGGCGGCAGCGCCGCTCCTCTCGTGGAAGTTGTTGCTTGTTATATCTCTGGCCATTCCCCTCCTGGTTGGGCTGATTGTCGGCATTATTTACTGGCAAAAGGGCCGGCAGCGTGAGGCGGAGTACACTGAATTTGTGACCGGCGCTCAAAACAAATTTCAACAAGCGCAAACCGCTGACCCCAGCGCCGCCCTGGGCTTTATGGCCGAGGCTGAAACCTTGCTGCTTGAAGCCGAAAAAATTAAAGCCGGTCAGCCAGAAATTACCGAGCTGCGCCAAAAAATGGCCGAGCAAACCGATCATGTCGGCAATGTGCAGCGGCTGTATTACTTGCCGCAACTGCGCCAGTACACCGACGAGGGCACCCAGCTCAAAGGCCTTTTGGTCCAGGGAGTTGAATTGTATGTACTCGACGCCGGGACTGACCGCATTTTCCATCACCGCCTGGACGATCTGGGCGAGGCGCTGCTGCCGGATGACCAATCGCTCCTGGTGGTCTCACGCGGGCAGGCCGTGGATAGTGTAACGGTAGGCGATTTACTGGGGATGACCTGGATGCCGGCAGGCGGCAACCGCCAAACCAGCGATTTGATTGTGCTGAACAGCACCGGCTTGTTGGAGTACAACTCCAGTTGGGGCATTACCACCTCTACCCTGGCCACGCCTGCCACTCCGTTTGGGCTGCCGGCGGCGGTAGACAGCTTTTTTGGCAACTTTTACATCCTGGACCCTCCGGCCAACAAGCTGTGGCGCTATATCCCCACCGCCGATGGCTACAGCGCCGCCCCGGAAAGTTATTTTCCCGCCAACCAGCCTATTGATTTGACGGGCAGCGTTGATCTGGCTATTGATGGAGCGGTTTATATCCTTTACAAGGATGGCCGAATCAGCAAGTTCGAAGGGGGTCAGCAGGCCGGATTTAACCTGACCGGGCTGGATAAGCCCTTGAGCAATCCGGTGGCAATCTTCACCGCCCCTAATGAGTTGGTCCAGCATATCTATGTCGCCGATGCCGGCAACCGGCGGGTGGTCCAGCTTAATAAAGATGGCGCTTTTGTCCGCCAATTCAAACCGCGCGAAGGGGAAGGGGTATCTTTTGCCGACCTCCAAGATATTTTTGTGGACGAAATTGGCGGCCGGCTCTATGTTCTGGACAGCAACAACCTCTATGTCGGCAATATTCCCAACGAGTAAATTAAGCGCCTGATAGAAACTTACGTCATCAAAATAGTTGCCCTCGAGGCAAAAGTGTCCAAAAACCTCGAATGAGTTCGAGGTTTTTTTGTTGAAACAGAAGGCTATTCACACTTGCCAAAAACTCTTCACATTATTGAATTTTCCTCTTGACAAAGTTACAAAAGAGATTTATAATAAATTCACACCTGCTAATAAAAATTCACATTTTCTACTAAGGTATCATCATGGAAGATGACCGATTGGAACTACTAGGGCAAGTAGCATCTTGGTACTATGAGGACAATATGGACCAATCTGTTATTGCCGAGCGGATTGGAAAATCGCGTTCCATGGTTTCCAGGATCTTACAGGAGGCCCGTGAAGCGGGCCTGGTAGAAATTAAAGTAATCTTTCCCCTCAAAAGAGACAGCGACTTAGAAGCCCGCCTCTGCCAAACATTTAACCTTGCTCACGCCTATATCCTCGCTAATCCCCCTGATGATGAGCAGCTTCTCCGGCAGCGCTTAGGGAGTTTGGGAGCACGCTGCCTTCAAGATCACCTTCGTGATGGTATTAAAATTGGCCTTGGTTCGGGAACAACCGTTCACCAGGTCGTTCGAGCCATGCCGGTTATGGAGTTGAAAAATGTCCAAGTCATTCAAATTTCCGGCGCTATTGGCAGCGGCAGCCCGGCGTTCGATGGTTCCGAGCTTACGCGTTGGCTGTCCGAGAAGTTATCGGCTACTTATCATGTGCTTTATGCCCCTCTGGTTGTTAAAGACGAAGCCCTGGCCGAGTCTTTGCTGCAAGATCCGACCATTGCTGATACCTTAACCCAGGCCAGCCAGGTGGACCTGGCCTTGATTGGGATTGGCACGCTTGACCCCGCCCTTTCCAGCTTACAACGAGTCGGATATCTTAACGAGACAGATTTGGCTGCCTTACATCAAATTGGGGCCGTCGGCGATATTTTGTCTCGCCACTTTGATCGGCAAGGGAAACCGGTTGACCTTCCGGCCAATCGCCGTGCGATCAGTTTAGATTTAGCCACCATCCGCTCTATTCCCACTGTTATCGCCGTAGCCGGCAATGCCATCAAAGCTCCGGCAATTTTGGCAGCTTTACGGGGCGGTTTTATTAAAGTATTAGTTACCGACAGCCTCACAACCGCCCAGATTTTGGCCTTACACGGAGGATAAAAGCAATGGATATAATTACCAACAATCTTGGCTTCATCTTCTTGGTTTTGGTGGCACTCTGGCTCATTCAATTTGGCCTAGCTTACCGGCAAATGCGCCATTTTTACCAACGGATGATTACCCTGCGCCGGAGCGGCTTGACCGCTGTTGGGCTGAGTGGGAATCGTTACAAGGGAAGAGCCTACGCGGTGCTCACGATTGACGAAGATGACCGGATCATCCACGCTGAGCAGTTTTCTGGTTGGACGGTATTTGCCCAGTTAAAACCCATACCTCAATTGATCGGTATGTCTTTGCAGGAATTGTTAAACAACGAGGCAGGCCTCCCCGTATCTAAAAAGCTGCGACCTGCCTTTGCGAATGCCGCCCGCGATCTGCAAGCCGCAAGAGATAAAGGGAAAGTTAATACCTTTTCTCAAGCCAACCTGGGGATTGCTTGATTATCGGATAAGTTTGTAACGTTAACTTCAAATCTGAACTCCTCACAGTATTGCCACAGATTTACTCACCGTAGAAGCAAGTTACAACGATGTAATTGGGTAGGAGGTGCTAATAAGACAATGCCATAGCTGAGAAGGTTTGGGAAACATTTTGTGGTAAAAATCTTTAAAAATGTAAAAATGAGGAGACTTACACTATGGATTCGTTGGTTTGGTTAGCCGAACATTTCATCGGCATGTTTAAGCAAGGTGGCGACGTATTCGTCGGTCTGGTGACAGGCATTGTTCCGCTGTTAATTATCTTGTTGACAGCGGTCAATGCCCTGATTGCCTTAATCGGCGTTGAGCGAATTAACAAGGTAGGAGAATGGGCCGCGCGCCCGGGGCTGGTTTTCTACCCGATCCGTTACCTGGTCTTACCCGTCGTATCGGTCTTCTTCCTAACCAACCCGATGGCTTATACCATGGGTCGTTTCTTGCCGGAGCGGTATAAGCCGGCCTTCTATGATGCGGCTGTCTCTTATGTGCATCCACCGGTAGGTATTTTTCCCCACATCAACCCAGGCGAACTGTTTGTCTGGCTGGGCATTGCGGCCGGTATTGAGGCTTTGGGGCTTTCGCCGGTGCCGCTGGCCATCCGCTATTTACTGATCGGCATGGTCGTCATTTTCATTCGCGGTATTGTCACCGAACGGATTACGGCGATCATGTGGGCGCGTAAGGGCGAAAAAGAGATGGCCGCCGCGGCTGCTAAATAAATAAATAAATCTAAGAGAGGTAAATAATCATGGAAAAGTTCTTGGCTAGTTTCGGACGTGGTGTTGGTAAAATTGTCGGCACTTTGTATCAAGCGGGACGCGAGTCGATTGATCAGGTGCTGAAGAATATTCTCCCGTTCATGGCTTTCATTTCGCTGGTGATCGGCATCGTCGTCTATACCGGCCTCAACAATGCCGTGGCCAGTGTGCTGTCGCCGTTGGCAGGCAGCCTGATTGGGCTAATCATCATTTCCGTTATCTGCTCCATTCCGTTCTGGTCGCCGCTGTTAGGTCCAGGCGCCGTGATTGCCCAGGTGACGGCCACCCTGTTAGGCAGCACTTTGATTGCCAACGGGTCTGTTCATCCCAGTATGGCTCTGCCGGCCCTGTTTGCCATCAATCCACAAGTCGGCGCTGACTTTATCCCCGTTGGCCTGGCCCTGGGCGAAGCCGAACCGGAAACCGTTGAGGTAGGCGTGCCGGCCATCCTGTTTTCGCGCATGATTACGGGGCCAATTGCGGTGGTTCTGGCCTGGTTGGCCAGCTTTGGCTTATATAGTTAGACTTGTTAAGTAAAGCTTTCTCAAAGTTTGATGCTGCGGTTAGCCAGAACCCTAGCCGCAGCATCACAGTAATCAAAATAATGGAGGAAAAATATGGGATTCTGGGATAGTTTCAAGAAAATTATGATCGGCGAAGCGCCCAAACCAGAAGAAAAAGCGGCTCCAGCAGTAGCGGTTGAAACCCAACCCGAAGCGCCGGCTACATCTGCACCAGCAGGTGACAGCCCCTATCGGCGCGTTAAAATTGAGCACGGCGCGCGTGGCTGGGGTGGCCCCCTGGTTATAGAGCCAAAACCCGACAAAAATTTGATTTACTGCGTTACCGGGGGCGGGATTCACCCGGTGGCTCAACGGATCGCTGAGCTAACCGGCGGCCAGACATTTGACGGATTTCGCTCCAAGGCCGATTTTGAGCAGATTGCCGTAGCCGTTATTGACTGCGGCGGCACAGCCCGCGTAGGGGTATACCCTATGAAAGGAGTGCTCACGGTGGATATTCATGCCACGTCGCCTTCCGGCCCGCTGATGAAGTACATCAAAGAAACCAACTTTGTGTCCGGGGTTACGGTTGACAACATCGTTTTGTTGGATGAATAAGACTGCCTGGATAGATTCTTGACCCTCAACAAAACCAAAATTAGAGGATTTAGCTTGAGTCCTCTGTGCAGAATTCTTGACGCTCGACAAAACGAAACGTGGAGGATTTATCCCTAATTCCTCCGGTTAGGACCTTATTGTTTATTGAATCCGAAGGACCAGCAGATGAGTATTACCAAGTATGAAACGACAGTAACTAAACTCGGCCCGGTTACCCAAGATTTTATGGCAGAGGGCATCCTGGTTTTCTTTCAAAATACTGTCCCGGATGAGCTGGCCGAAATTGCCATTTTACACACCCATAACAAACTTCAGCAAGAGGTTACAGCCGGCGATAAGCTTATCATTGATGACCAGCCCTTGACAATCTTATGTGTGGGTGAGGTGGCCAATGAAAATCTAGCCAATTTGGGGCACTTTGTGGTCAAATTTAACGGCTTGACCCAGCCAGAAATGCCCGGTGACATCTCTGTGCCCAGTGATGCCCCGATACCGCCTATTGCCCCAGGCACAATTGTCAAGATTGTTGGTGAAAATTAATTCGATCGGTTCCGTTCGGAGACCGATGCCCTGTTTGAGATTTAACCCTTGAAAGGCTAAAAAATGACTCTACAAAACTTGCTTCGGGAGTACCAGCAGGCCGGCAAGCTTATAAAAGTTGGCCTCGTTGGGGCCGGCCAGATGGGTGAAGGGTTGATTTGCCAGATGGAAAAGATGTATGGGATGCGTGCTTTTGCCGTGGCCGATGTAGTCCCGGGTCGAGCCGTCCAGGCGCTGCAATCTGCCAGTCTGTCTGATGACCAGATTGTTGAAACAAATCACCTGGACCTGGCCGTGACTGCGATTGAGGAGGGGCGCCGGTTAGCCACCAACGACTCCGCCCTCCTGGCCCAAATCCCTAATATAGACATCGTTGTTGAAGCTACCGGCATTCCAGAAATTGGAGCGCAGGTCGCCCTCGATGCCATTCTCAACCGCAAGCATGTGCTGCAAATGAACGTAGAAACGGATGCCACGGTCGGCTATCTCTTGCGAAAAATGGCCAGGGCCGCCCAGGTGGTCTATACCCTCACCGCCGGCGATGAACCCGGCACTACGATGGAACTCTTTGACTTTGCCAGCAGCCTGGGTTTTGAGGTTGTCTGCGCCGGTAAAGGTAAAAATAATCCTCTTGACCGGACCTCTAATCCCGCCACCGTGGCCGAAAAGGCCAAAATGAGACAGATGAATCCCAAAATGCTGGCCTCGTTTGAGGATGGCACCAAAACGATGGTCGAAATGACTTCGCTGGGCAACGCTATCGGTTTTGTGCCGGATGTACGCGGGATGCATGGTCCTGCGGTTACCGCCGCCACGCTTTCAAAGGTGTATGTCCCCAAAGAAGCCGGGGGGATTTTGAACCAGACCGGGGTGGTGGAATATGGCTTGGGGGTTTCTCCCGGTGTCTTTGTGGTCTTTACCACCGATCACCCCAAGATTATCCGTGACCTGCAATACCTGAGCATGGGCAGCGGCCCTTACTGGGCGCTTTACCGTCCCTACCACCTGACCAGCCTGGAAACGCCCATTTCCATCGCCCGCGCCGTGTTGAAGGGCGAAACGACCGCCGCTACGGATCGCCTGCCTGTGGCCGAAACTATTACGGTTGCCAAAAAAGATTTGAAGGCCGGCGAAACTGTTGACGGCCTGGGCGGCTTCTGTGTCTATGGGCTGATTGAGCGGGCCAATACTGCCCGTAAAGAGGGATTGCTGCCGCTGGGCCTGGCCCCAGGGAGCCAACTGTTGCGCGATGTGTCACAAGGCGATCCAGTCACCTATGCCGACGTTAAGCTGGATGAATCGCTGACCATTGTTCATTTGCGGCGGCTGCAAGATCAGCAGGTGGCCGCTGCTATGGGCCAATAGCGGGTCCATGAGCATTGGGCCAATTCAATGGTCAATGCTTTGGCCCGGGCCGATGCTCTTGAATTTGTTAGCCAACTCACCACCATTACCTACCAAACAGGTCTGATGCCGGCACTTTCTACAAAAAATCAATAAACCAAGGGAGCATAAAAAATGGTAGAAACAACAATTACCATCAACCATCCGGTCGGCCTGCATGCCAGACCCGCTGTTACTTTTGTGCAAACTGCCAGTAAGTTCCAATCAAAAATCATGCTGACAAACCTCACCCGTAACAGCGCCGAAGTCAACGCCAAGAGTATTGTCAGCGTCGTCAAAGCCGCCGTGGCCCAGGGTCATACCATTCGCTTGACGGCCGACGGTGACGACGCTCAAGCAGCAGTAGACACCCTGACTCAGTTGATTGCCGATAATTTTGGCGAGGCCGTATGATCCGCCTGACCGGGATAGCCGCCAGCCAGGGCATTGCCATCGGCCCGGCTTTTGTCTACCGGCCCGAACCGCTTACCTTTGAGCGCCGCATGATTCAAACCCCCTTGGCCGAAGTTGACCGCCTGATCCAGGCCATCGAGGCCGTGCAAGGCATGCTGGTGGCGCTTCAAGAACATACCCAGGAGACGATTGGCAAGGAAGAGGCGCAGATATTTGAAGCGCACCGGATGTTTTTAACCGACCCTGTTTTTGCCGACGAGATCAAGCAGATTATCCAAGAAGAACACATTAACGCAGAAGCGGCGGTTGAACGGGTTTCCAACCAACTGATCGTCGAATTTGAAGCGATTGATGATGACTACTTCCGGCAGCGCAAAGGCGACATCAAAGACGTGGCCCAACGGCTGCTCCGCCAGCTCCTGGGGTTGGAAGAAACAACCTTAAGCGCCCTGACCCAACCGGCCATCATTATTGCCCACGATCTGACCCCTTCCGACACGGCTTCACTCAACCGCAAAATGGCTCTGGGGCTGTGTACCGAAATTGGCAGCAGCACTTCCCACACGGCCATTCTGTCACGCAGCCTGGATATCCCCGCAGTGGTGGGGGTGGGCCAGATCGAAATCTCGTCCGGGGTCCAGGTCATTATTGATGGCAGTACCGGCCACTTACTGATTGACCCTGATGAGGGAACCCTGTCCGAATATCAGGCCAAACAAAAGGTTCACCAGCAGGCTCGCGCCCTGGAGATTGCTCAGGCCCAAGAGCCAGCCCTCACCGCCGATGGCTACGAGGTTGAGGTCGTGGCGAATATTGGCAGCGTTGCCGACGCTGAGCAGGCCATCCAGATGGGCGCCAAAGGGGTGGGCCTGCTGCGAACCGAGTTTCTTTTTTTGCAGGGGGACACGCTGCCCTCAGAGGAGGAGCAGTACCGCATCTATCGCGCTATTGCCGATGTCTTTCAGCAACTACCCCTGATTGTGCGCACCCTGGACGTGGGCGGCGATAAGGAACTGCCCAGTATTGATCTACCCAGGGAGCAAAACCCCTTTTTGGGCCTGCGGGCGATCCGCTTGTGCCTGGCCCGCCCCGAATTATTTCAAGTTCAACTGCGGGCTATTTTGCGCGCCGGCTATGAGCGAAACGTAAAAATTATGTTTCCTATGATCGGCTCCGAGGATGAGTTACAGCAAGCTTTAGCCCAGTTGGCCCAAGCCAAAGCTGATTTACAGGCCCGCGGCGTCCCCTACGCCGCCAACCTTGAAGTAGGCATTATGATTGAAATCCCCTCTGCGGCGGTCCTGGCCGATGTACTGGCTCCGCAGGTGGATTTCTTTAGCATTGGCACCAACGACCTGGCCCAGTACACCCTGGCCGTAGACCGGACCAATGAACAGGTCGCCCATCTGGCCGACCCGCTTCACCCGGCCGTGATCCGGCTCATCCAGCAGGTGATTCAGGCCGCCCACCAGCATGGTAAATGGGTGGGCCTGTGCGGTGAGATGGCCGGCGACCCGGTTGCCGTACCCTTACTGCTGGGGTTAGGGCTGGACGAATTTAGTATGGCAGCCACGGCCATACCCTCAGTTAAAGCCCTCCTGCGTAAATTAACGCGGGAACAGGCTCAAAATATCGCCCACCAATGCCTGCGCCTGCCTAACCTCCAGCGTGTACGTGAGTTTTTGCGCAGTGACATTTTGTAACCCATCTCTTAACTTTAGAACATTGTGAGGAATTAGAATGGATAGAGCTATTCAACAGGATTCGACCACAGAAATTGATCTTTCGGTAGAAAAGCTGCGGGAGATGTTATATCAGATGTATCTGATCCGCGACTTTGAAGAAGCAGCGCAGCAGCAGTATTACGCTGGTAAAGTTCACGGCACTATGCACCTCTTCATCGGCGAAGAAGCCGTAGCCGTCGGCGCTTGCGCAGCCCTGCGCCCCGACGATCAAATTACCTCGACCCATCGCGGTCACGGTCACGCCATTGCCAAAGGGCAGGATGTGCGCGGCATGATGGCCGAATTGCTGGGCAAATCTAGCGGCGTCTGCCGGGGCCGGGGCGGTTCCATGCACATGGCCGACCTCGGTCTGGGCAGCCTGGGGGCCAACGGCATTGTGGCCGGCAGTATTCCTCTCTCCGTCGGAGCCGGCCTGAGCGCCCGCATGCAGGGTACCGACCGGGTGGTTGTCTGCTTCTTTGGCGATGGCGCTTCTAACAACGCCAACTTCCACGAAAGTCTGAATATGGCCTCGATCTGGAAGCTGCCCGTCATTTTTTTGTGTGAAAACAACCAGTACGCCATGTCAATGCCCGCCTACCGGGCTGTCTCGGCGGCCAGCATCTCCGACCGGGCCATCGCTTACAGCATGCCCGGCGAAACAGTGGACGGAATGAATCCCCTGGAAGTATACCAGGCGGTTAAACGGGCTGCGGCCCGCGCCCGCGCCGGCGAAGGCCCCACCCTCGTCGAGGCAGTCACCTATCGTTACACCGGCCACTCCCGCAGCGACAAACAGGTTTATCGCACCAAAGAAGAAGTGGAGGAATGGAAAGGCTATGATCCCATCCCCAATTTCCAAAACTGGCTGATTGCTCAGGGTCATTTGACCCAGGCCGAGGCCGACGAAATTGTGGCTAAAGTGCAGGCCGACATCGCCGACTCGATCGCCTTTGCCGAGGCCAGTGAAGAACCAAAAGTAGAAAATCTGCTGCGCGATGTTTACACCGAAGAACCGGACGTCAAGGCCAACCCGGAGCAGGTTTTACCCGGCTGGATGCAGCGCACCTTTGGCCCGGCCACCCCGATTTCGCCCCCTAAAGGCTCACGAGAGATCACTTTTTCCGAGGCCCTGCGTGAAGCGATGGACCAGGCTATGGAACGCGATGAGCGCGTCTTCCTGATTGGCGAAGACATTGGCGCCTATGGCGGGGCCTTTGGCGTGACCGGCGACTTGATTCACCGCTTTGGTTCGGAACGCGTGCGTGACACGCCCATTTCGGAAAACTGCATCGCCGGCACAGCCATCGGGGCCGGGATGACCGGTATGCGGGCGGTGGCCGAGATGCAGTTTATGGATTTTGTGACCCTGGCTATGGAGCAAACGGTTTTGCAGGGCGCCAAAATTCGTTATATGTTTGGTGGCAAAGCTTCGGTCAATATGGTTCTGCGGCTGCCGGGCGGCTGCGGCACCGGTGCTGCGGCCCAGCACTCCGAGAGCCTGGAGTCGTGGTTTGTCAACGTGCCGGGGTTAAAGGTGGTTGCTCCCAGCACCCCTTACGAAGCCAAAGGGCTTTTACTGGCGGCCATCGCCGACAGCAACCCCATCATGTTTGTCGAGCACAAATTGTTGTACAAAACCAAGGGGCCGGTCCCCGAAGAGCCGTACATGATCCCGCTGGGCAAAGCCGACATCAAGCGCTCCGGCCAGCATGTGACCATCGTCGCGGCCTCGCTCATGACCCTGCGCGCCCTGGAAGCGGCCGAGAAGTTAGCCCAGGAAGGAATCGAGGCCGAGGTGGTTGACCTGCGCACCCTGAAGCCCTACGACGCCGCCACCCTTATCAGCTCGGTCAAAAAGACCGGGCGACTGTTGGTCGTCCACGAAGCGCCGCTCATCGGCGGTTACGGCGGCGAAATTGCGGCCATGATTGCCCAGAGTGAAGCTTTTGCTTACCTGGAAGCGCCCATTGTCCGGCTGGGCGGCGCAGATGTACCCATTCCTTACAATCGCAATCTGGAAAAGGCGGCCGTGCCCCAGGTCGAAGATATTATCACCGCCACCCGGCGGCTGCACCGGCTGGAGATTTGACATGCCTACGCCCATCATTATGCCCAAGTTTGAGATGGCCCAGGAAACCGGCACGGTCTCCAAGTGGCTGAAACAAGAAGGCGACCCGGTCGAAAAAGGTGAGCCGATTTTAGAAGTCGAGACAGATAAGATTAACATGGAAGTGGAGTCGCCGGCCAGCGGCATCTTGGGGGGAATTTCAGCCGGCCCCGGCGCAGTCATCCCCATCGGCCAGGCCATTGCCTATATTCTTAAACCCGGCGAGACGCTGCCACAACCAAGTGCGCCTACCCCGATAGAAGCAGCGGCTCCTGTGCCTGCCGACCACCCCGCAGAACGAGCCACTCCCGTAGCCGAACGGCTGGCTCAGGCGCACGGCCTGGATGTGCAGGCCCTGCCCCGCTCGGCAGGGCGGCTGACTAAAGCCGATGTGGAGAGTTTTCTGGCCACTCAGGAAACTCAGACTTTTGAGGTTTTGGGAACCTCAACGGTCTCACCGGATAAACTCAAAGCCGTTCCGGCAGCGCGGCGGCTGGCTCACGAATTGGGGGTTGATCTGGCCGCCGTCAGTGGCAGCGGGCCGGCCGGGCGCATTCAATCGGCAGATGTGCAGCAGGCCGCCCGGCAGAGGGCCGCCACTCCTGCGCCAGCAGCGCCGCTTGCGTCAATCCCTACGGCCGAAGCCGGCCAACCGGCCATTCGCCGCGCAGTGCCTCTGACCACGATGCGCCGCACCATTGCCGAGCGGCTGACCGCTGCTGCCCGCGATATTCCACAGTTCACGGTCAGCCTTGAAGTTGAGATGAGCCGGGCGCAGCAAATCGTTGACGAGGCGCGGACGATCCCGGACGGATCGCGGGTCACCTTAACCGCTTTGCTGGTTAAAGCTTGCGCCTGGACCCTGGCCCGGCATCCGGCAGTCAATGCCTCGTTCAACCAGGACAGCATTCTGGAGTGGGCTGAAATAAATATCGGCGTGGCCGCGGCCGTTGAGGCCGGGCTGATCGTTCCGGTAATTTGCCAGGCCGACCGCTTGAACCTGGGCGAAATTTCCATGCAACTGAACGATCTGGGCGCCCGCGCCCGAGAAGGCAAGCTGCGACCCGAAGAGCTGCGCGGCGGCACCTTTACCATTTCTAATTTGGGGATGTTCGGGGTGGAGCACTTTACCGCCATCATCAATCCGCCCCAGGCCGCCATTCTGGCCGTAGGGCGCATCGTCAAGCGGCCCATTGTCACCGAGGATGAGCAGATTGTAGCCAGGCCGATGTCCGATCTCACCCTTACCGCCGATCACCGGGTTATTGACGGAGCGAAAGCTGCCCAATTCCTGGCCGATTTAAAGCATGTCCTCGAACACCCTGGGGCTTTGGTCTAAATTAACCGCTATTGATACCGGCAGGCATAGAGGTAGGAAACGTATGATCGAAACGACGCTGACGGTCAAACATAAACTTGGGCTTCACGCCCGGCCCGCCGCCCTGTTTGTCCAAACAGCCAGCAGATTTGTCTCCAAAATTAGCGTGACAAATGTGACCCGCCAGAAAAAAACCGCCGACGCCAAAAGTATCCTGGGTGTGTTGACCATCGGCGTGGCCCAAAATCACACCATTACCCTCACCGCCGATGGCCCTGACGCCGAAGCCGCCATCAACAGCCTGACTGAACTTGTCGAAAACAATTTCGGCGAGGCGGAAAGTGTATGATTGGTTAATCCCGGCCTTATTTATTGGAGTAAATACTCTAATTCCTTCAACCTGGCTCGGACCGCTTTCTCTTTACTGGCCGGGATGACTAACGTTCTTTTATCTATCAAACTGCAATATTTCTGCAAAACGGGGTCGGCCAGAGCTAACTGGGCCAGGTCGGCCGATTTGGCTTTGATAAATAAAGCCGGCTCTCCCCTTTTAAACGCCTGACTGTTTTCTTGAATTTGCTCCAGCCAGACTGATACGTTTGGCGGTAACGGCCCGGTGTGCTGTTTTTGCAGAAAATCCACCAGGTGGTCCAGACTCTGGCCCTCTTCGAGAGACGTTAAGAGACGCTGGGTATCGAGCCGGTAGTGGCCGTTGCCCTTCGAGATGGCCAGTTGCTCCAAAATGCTGCGCTGGTTGGGGGTTAATTCGGCGGGGTTGGCTAGCGTCACGGCCAAGTCAGCGGAAATAGTAAAAAGTGGCTGGTGCAGCGGCTTGGAGGGAATATACTCACCCGCCTGCCCCAGCAGATAAGCCCCCAAGGGGTTGATGCGGAAATAACTCAGCCCATCATACAGGCTAAAAATTTCATCTGAAAAAGGGGAACTGACCCTGGACCTGGCATCTTCGGGGTAAGTGTAGAGTAAATCTAACGCGCCAATGCCGCCCAGATACTCCCACAATACCACTTTAATATACGAACCTTTGACCACCGGCCAATAGATTTCGCCATAGAGCGCCCCATACTCCTTATCACCCACGTAAAGGTTGCTGTAAGGCGTTTTCTCCACCTCAAAGTCAAAGTGCCAAATTTTAACCGCCCGGAAGAACTCCTCCAGGTCAATCCAAACACCGACCGGGCACCACGACAGCGCTTCGATAATCGGCTCTCGCCGGGAAGCGGGCGGGGTGAGAGAGGTATTGCGCGTCTTTTGTCCTTTGATTGCCGAAATCCGGCTCAATTCGTCAAAGCGACCCTCCCGCGTCCAGGTTTCAAAGGCCTCCAGCAAAACTTCGACATCCTGGGTTTGGTAAAATCGCTGCCCTGCCGGCGTCAATTGTACTTTACTGCCTGTCCCTACTTTTGCCAGGCCCGACTCGCGGGCGAACACATCCAGGCCAAAAGGCCGGATGGTTTGATTAGCCCGATACTTCTCACCGGGGGGCAGGGGCAAGAAATCTTCCTGCAGCAAACTTGCCATGATCTGCTTGATGCCGGCAATCGTCGCCCGGCCGGAGGAATAATCACTGCTGATTTTGCCTTCGTGGACCAGCCGCAGATAGGCGGTCAAATCATGCAGTCCGGCCTGTTCCGTCTCGGCCCGAATCAGTTCCACGGTTTTACGGTAACGACCCATGACCGTTTTGGGCGCATCGGGCCGGCCCTCCAGCCGGAATTTATCCGGCGGCGGCACCAAATTTTCGAGCAGGGGCATCAAATCAGAGGGCAGAATAGGGTTGTAGACACTCCGGGTATAATACGGCAGCGGGGAATGGAGAAACAGGTCCAGCAAAATTGGTTTGACTGTCCACGACCACTTGCTCTGGGGACGTTGGGGCAGGGAGCCGTATTGGGCCAGAAATGCGGTCGCGTTGAACTCCCCTCCGTTGTGATAGGCCGAAGCGACTGCCTTTTTCGACACGTCGTCCAACCGGCCCCACAACTGGGCCAGCGAGGCCGGAGTCATGACCGCTTTGTGAATGCAGCGCACCAGGTCATCCTTGCGCGTTTGCCCGGAACAGCCGCACAGACCGGCCAGCCCCTTCAAGGTATCATTTGTTTGTTGGTAAAGTATCTCCGCCAGTTCCATCGTCACCTTTTTCTGGTTCATCGGCAAAAGCAGTAGCAATGGCTGCCTCAGAAATGGCTCGGTAGGCCGGGCCGAGGAGTTGCTCAATGTCCTCACCAAGAAAAGAGGGCTGGCCCAGCCGCTTCAGGATGGGAAACTCGGCCAGCGGCGGCTTGATCGTGGTCTTGAAGTGCGTCAAGGGTTGGCCCAACTCCCAAAAATGAGCAATTGTCTCAGCCAGGGGTGGGGCAATTTCTTCAATTTCCTCTTCCCCCTCATCGGCGACTCCGCCCTCTGCCCGGCGCTCACGCAGCGCCGCCAGAATCTGTTCCTGGGTCCGGCCCCGCAGCCGGAAGAGCAAAAAGGGGTCTTCGTCAAACTGCTCGCCCAGGATGTAATGCACGGCGGCGATGTGTTTGCATGGGTTGGACGGATCGGGACAGCTACAAGCGGTGATTAACTGCCCCTGTTTTTCCGGGAAGAGACTGACTCCCGCCGCCTGGAACGCCTGCTCGATCTCCTGGGGCATCTCCCCGGCCAGAAGTTGAGCCGTGAAAATAGCTTGCCCGGCCAGCGCGTCAATGACTTTTTCCCACTGCTCGTTGGTCAGGGTAGCAATATTCACCGTTACTTTGTAAGGCGTCCGGCGCGATCCCTGCACCTTGGCCTCAATGCCGCTCTTGGTTTCTTTGATGGAGAGGACCTGTCCCTGGCGGGCATAGGTGCGTCCCCGGGTCAGGCGGCCTCGATCCAGCAGCCGTTCCAGGGCGGCAATCCAGCGCGTTGCCCACCAGTTTTTGGCAAACTCTCCACGCTTGCTCCTGGCTTTAATGCCCTCATCGGTTTTGATGGGCTGGGTGGGTTCATAGTAATAATCGTAATAATCGTAGCGGCTCATTGCTCACTCTCCAGTAGGACAAGCTGTTAGCTTGTCCACCCCCGGACAAACTAAAGTTTGTCCTACATTATTGCACCGCCTCCCGGCGCAGCGCAACCAGATCGCGCAGTTCATCGGTGGACAGTTCGGTCAGCCAGGTCTCGCCGCTGCCGACGATGCTCTGGGCCAGGGCCTTTTTGCTCTCGATCATCTCGTCAATCATTTCTTCCAGCGTGCCGACGCAGATAAATTTATGCACCTGCACGTTGCGGGTCTGCCCGATTCTAAAGGCCCGGTCGGTGGCCTGATTCTCTACCGCCGGGTTCCACCAGCGGTCGAAATGAAACACATGGTTGGCTCGGGTTAAATTCAAACCGGTGCCGCCGGCTTTGAGCGATAAGATGAAGATGGGCGGACCATTGTCTTCTTCCTGAAAACGTTTGACCATGACCTCGCGGTTTTTGACCGGCGTACCGCCGTATAAAAACAGGGCGGATACGCCCAACGTCTCCTGCAAATGCTCTTTGAGCAGGTGGCCCATTTCGGCGAATTGGGTAAAAATGAGGGTTCGGTCCCCGACCGAGACCGCCTCCTCCAGCATTTCAGTCAGGCGGAGCAGCTTGCCGCTGCGCGGGGCGTCACTTTCCAGCTCAACTTTTTGGCCGTCGCCGATCTGGTGCAAAAATTGGGCCGGATGGTTGCAGACCTGTTTGAGCTGCATGAGCATGCCCAGCACCAGCCCCTTGCGCTCGATGCCTTCCGCTTCGGCCAGCCGCTCCATCACCTTTTGCACGACTGACTCGTACAGAGTGGCCTGCTCCTCGGTCAGGTTGCAGTAGACCTTCATTTCCTGCTTTTCCGGCAAATCCTGGATCACCCGCGGATCGGTTTTGACCCGGCGCAGGATAAAGGGCGAGGCCATCTTTTTCAGGCGGCCAATGGCTTCTTCTTCGCCGTAGCGCTCGATGGGCAGGGCAAAATTCTGGCGGAAATATTCGCGCGCCCCCAGATAGCCGGGGTTGAGAAAATGCATAATAGACCACAATTCCGACAACCGGTTCTCCACCGGCGTGCCGGTCAGGGCTAGGCGAAACTGGGCCGGCAGTTGGCGAATAGCGCGCGTTTGCTTGGTCTCCGCGTTCTTGATGTTCTGGGCTTCATCCAGAATGACCCCAAACCAATCAATCGCCTTGAGAGTCTCGGCATCCCGGCGGGCGATGGCGTAGCTGGTCAAAATGATATCCGTTTCGGCGGCCTGCTGCTTCAATTCGCCGCCGCGCAGCCGCGCCGGTCCCTGGTGGATGTGGGTGGTCAGGGCGGGGGCGAAGCGCTGGACTTCTTTGAACCAGTTGAACACCACTGAGGTCGGGCAAATCAACAGGGTTGGGCCGGGCAGCGCCCCGCTTTGCTCCTTTTCGCGCAGCAGCATGGCCAGGGTCTGGATGGTTTTGCCTAGACCCATGTCGTCGGCCAGGCAGGCGCCCATGCCCCAGCGCCGCAGAAAATCCAGCCAGGAGTAGCCGTACTGCTGGTAGGGGCGCAACTGGCCCTGCAAGCCCTGCGGCTGCGGCAGCGTGGTCAGCTTCTCGCTGCCGGTGAAGCGCTCCATCCAATCTGCCAGCCAGCCTTCATACTCTACCTTTTCAACGGGCAAGCCCTCGACCTGATCCGTGGCCCCCAATCCCAACCGCACGGCCTCGTTCAAGCCGACCTCGGCTTCCAGGTTTTGTTTCTCCCAAAAGCGAATAGCCGCCTCGATCTGCTCCGGGTCCAACTGCACCCACTGCCCCCGGATTTGCACCAGCGGCGACTTGAGCGCGACCAGGGCGTCGAACTCTTCGCGGGTCAATGTCGTGTCGCCCAGGGCCAACTCCCACTTGTAAGTGATTAAATTCTCCAGGGCCATGCGACCGGCGCTGACCTCGGTCTTTGTTCCTTTTTTGGAGGCCAGCTTAAGGCGGACGCCCAGCCGCGTCCCCGGTTTGTTCCACCACGGCGGCACCAGCACCCCGAAGCCGCTGGCCTCCAGCAGCGGCGCGCTTTCACGCAGAAATTTAAAAGCGTCATCCGTAGAAAGCGGCAGCGCCGCCGGTTTGGCGGTTTTCAGCCCCGCCCGCAGCGGCTCAAACAGGCGCGAAGCATAGCCCAGGCCGGCCAGGAGCTTCTCCTGCGGCTGCTCAAAGCGGTGATTGAGGGCATTGAGGACGTTGCCTTTGGTCTGCCAGACCTGCTGGGCCTGGACCAACAGGCTGGGGTCTTCGCGGGCTTGCAGCATAAAATGCAGATTCCAGTTCTTCCTGGCCGCCGACTCGGCCTGCTGCAAGGGCGCTTCCAGCCGGAAGGCCACCCGGAACGTTTTATCCCCCGCCACGTGCAGGTTGCGCTGCCAGAGCCGGTAATTTTGGTTGAGGTGGCTCAACTGGGCGGCTGAGCCGCGGACCGCAGGCCTGGCATTAAAGAGCGAGGCTAACCAGTCACGGGCGGTATCTCCGCCCCCGCTGATGCCCCCCTTTGACAAAAAGGAAGCGGCGGGAGCACCCCAGCGGCGGGCCAGGGCATCGGTCATCGTATTGAGGAAGGTATCTAACACAGTGCGCGGGGTGGGCGCATTTTCCGGCCGGTCTGTTTCGGCCCGGCACAGCGGCGGCATCGCTTCCAGCAACCGGGCCAGGCGGGGACCATCGTGCGGGCCGTCCAGCACCGGCAGCCAGCGGGCGTGAAATGTTTTGCCGCTGGCATCGGCCTGGGCCAGCACCGGCAGGAGCTTCTGCTGGGCCAGCGTTTCCAGTACCAGGCTGGCGGCAGTGTGCCAGTAGTGAGCATCGGCCCCCAGGGCCAGGTGCGGCGGTAGGGTTTCGGAGCTAAAGAGGCGCGTCAACAGGGTAAAAGCGGAGGCCGGGGGCAGCCACAGCCCGGCCACCAGCCAGGGCGCCAGGCCCGGCGGCGAGCTGTCCAGAATTTCCCAATCGTACGATAACTGCGGCGACGGCTGCGGGCCGAAGCTGGTTGTCGGCAGTAACAGCACCACCAGCTTTTTCTCAGCCGCCGTGATGTCGGGATCAACTGCGGCCAACAGGGGCTTGAGGGCCTCCGGCGCAGCGCAGAAGGGATGCGGTTGGACCGCCCCTTTTTTGGATTTAAGCTTAAGCGGCGGCTGTCCCTCCGAACTTTCGGCCCAGAAGAGGACGCCCGCCGTCTCCATGTCACTGGGCCGGGTCGGCGGGTGCCAGTGAGCGTGCAAAACGTGCATACGTTATCATTTCCCCAAGATCAGTTTAAGGAGATTATAACATAATAAAGCTTAATGTGGTAGTCAGGGGAATTTTGACAAAATTCGAGCGTACTTCTATTTTGGGATAGATTTTCAACCAAACCGCCCGGAAATGAATTTCCGGGCTAGATTAAAGCGCTGGATGAATCCAGCTAGCCTCGTTCACGAGGCGCTGCTTACTAGCTCGGCGAGTTCATCGCCGAGCGGATTACGGCAGAGGACAAGTTCATCCCAAAAGTGAAATGCTCCCCAGCTTAACCGGGGCTTTTCAACGGGGCAGAAAGTATGGTAAAATTGGAACGAGCATGACTATGGGGTGGAGGGCGGCCGTAGGGAATGAGAAAAGCATATAGGCATCTACTTATAGATACCATTCCCCAAAGGTATATAAATATAGATGCGTATATACCTCCTACAACAGAATCAATAGTTAGCGGGTGCATTGAAGATATGGGAAGGCCATCAAGAAATATGGAAGTGAGAAACTTTGAGCCTGAAGATGCAGAGGAATTAAGCCAATTAATCGTTCAGAATTTGCAACAGGTGCTCATTAAAGACTATTCCAATGAGGCCATCGAGGCTTTGATGCCCTTTTTCACCCCTGAAAAACTAATAGAAGATTCAAAACAGCAGTTTATGCTGGTGGGCCTGCTTGACGATGAGTTGGTTGGCATCGCAGCTCTGGATGATGATCGGGTCAGAAATGTCTTTGTCGATGTAGCGAGGCATCGAAGAGGAATTGGCAGAAAACTGATGACGGTGATTGAAGCTTTTGCTCAGGCGCAACATCTAAAGAAGATATATCTGATGGCGGCCCTATCAGCTTGTGGATTTTATGAAAAATTGGGCTATAAGATCGTGAAACGCTTTGAGCACGATTTGAACGGCATTGCCATACCGGAAATACAAATGGAAAAAGCACTGGTGCTGGATTAAGCTGTTGACCTTTTATTTGGGCCTCAGCGCCTTCAACTTCACCCTAACTGGGGTTAAGTGCCACTCACCTGAAGAAGCCCGCTAACCAGCGCGTCAAGCTGACGCCACAACCTTGGCGTTTTTTTAGGGAGTCCCCTGCACTTTAAGGCTACCTTTTATTCAGGCTTTCGTGGGCGCGGCTAATGCGCCAGGCGTTAGAGCGGTCCCCTACCGACTCCTTGGCGCTCGTCCAGCCTTAGACCCAGGTCGCGGGCCAGTTGGACGGCGGCCTCGTATTCGGGGGTGGTCACGGGGCGGTTGATCTCGGTATACTTCTCTTTGGACACTTTTCCCGCCGGGTAGTATTGGGCCATCACATTGACGTAAGTACCCGGGCCGATTTCCTCGGCCAGGAAGCGGAGGATGCGCCGGGTCTCGTCCAGACAGCCGGGCATGACCAGGTGGCGGACCAGCACCCCCCGTTTGGCCAGCCCCTTTTCATCAAACTTGAGCGGACCCACCTGGCGGTGCATCTCTTTGATCGTGCGGCAGGCGGCCCCGGCGTAATCTTTGGCCTTGAGGTAGCGCAGCGACAGGGCCGAATCCCAGAACTTGAAATCCGGCATGTAAATATCTACCACCCCGTCGAGCCAGCGTAAGCTTTCCATTGAGTCGTAAGCCGAAGTATTGTAGACCAGCGGCAGGCGCAGGCCGGCTTCCACCGCCACCACCAATCCCTCCAACACCTGGGGCACCACATGCTCCGGGGTGACAAAGTTGATATTATGGCAGCCGCTCTCCTGCAATTCGAGCATGAGGGCGGCCAGTTCGACGGCGTTCACTTCCTGGCCCCGGTTGGCCTGGCTGATGTCGAAGTTCTGGCAAAAGACGCAGCGCAGATTGCACATGGAGAAGAAAATCGTGCCGCTGCCGTTCCAGCCGCGCAGGCAGTCCTCCTCGCCAAAATGGGGAAAACAACTGGCGACCTGGGCGTAGCGCCCGGTTTTGCAGGCTGCCGTTTTGTCCGCCAGCCGGTCCACGCCGCAGTCGCGCGGGCAGACGCGGCAGTCGGCCAGCCCGGCCAGGGCTGCGAGCGCCCGGCGTTTGAGTTCGCCGCTGCGGTGCAGGGCCAGGTAAGCCGGCTCAAAATCGGCGGCTTTGAGGGTGTATGAGGCCGAGATAAGCGTGTGGGACAACTTGAGTATCTCCGCAAGTCATCATCTTTCCCGTATTATTCTACCCCGCCCTTAATTTTCTGACAATCCTCCCGGCCAAACAGGTGCATTCAGATTTGAGGGCAAGTTTTCAGAAAAATGGAACACACTCTGGCCAAAGGGCAGGTTTAGAAACACGAACCTCACGAAAGTGAAAAATGCACGAAAACCATCTCTCTTTAGGGAGTCAACGACCAAACATGGGGCAGCAAAATGATAATGAGGAGAGTGAGCAGCACGGTCAACGGCAGGCCAACCTTGAAGTAATCTTGAAAACGGTAGCCCCCCGGCCCCATCACCAGAATGTTGACCGGGTGTCCCAGCGGAGTCAAAAAGGCCATAGACGTGGCCAGAGCGACGCCCATGGCCAGGGAGTGGGGATCAACCCCGATATTCTGCGCGGTTTCGATAGCGATGGGGGCCATGACCGTGGCTACGGCGGCGCCGTTCATGGTCTGAGTCAGCAGGGTAGCCAGGATAAACAACCCGGCCAGCAGCGCCAGCGGCCCGGCCGGTCCCAGGAACGTGATGAGCCAGTTTGCCAGCAGCGCGGCGGCCCCGGTTTTGGTAATGGCAATACCCATCGGCAGCATGCCGGCAATCAGAAAAATACTCTTCCACTCAATGGACTGGTAAGCGTGGTCCATGGTCAGCACCCTGGCCAGCACCATGGCCAGCGCCCCGCCAAGCATCACTTCAGCCACTAAGGCCGAGTTTACGGCCGCCAGGGCCAACGTCACGATCATGATCGCCAGGGCCAGGCGGCCCTTACCCGGCACAAGTTTGGATTCTTCCTGCTCATTGCTCAGCACGATAAGATCCGGTTCGGCCTGGAGCACGCGCAAGCGCTCGCGCGGCCCTTGCAGGAGGAGCGCATCCCCAAACTGAAGGGGGAGATCGGGCAGCTCGGTGCGAATTTGCTGTCCGGCCCGCCAGATAGCCAGCACGGTCATGCCATACTTTTCCCGAAAGTGCGCCTGCCGGAGAGTCTGCCCAATCAGCCCGGCGCGGGGCGCCAGCACCGCTTCGGCGACGACAATGGCCGGCGACTCCAAATCTTGTTCACGCCAGTCACGAGACGGCAGAACTTCAAAGTAAGGTTCGACATCATGCTGGCGTAACTCCTCCAAATTTCCGGCAAAAAGGATAATATCACCCTCTTGCACGGTCTTATCCGGGGCCGGAGAAAGGGTAAGCTGCCCATTACGCTCTATGGCCACCGCGGTCAGATTGTAGCGTTCCCGAAAGGCGCTCTGAGCCAGCGTTTTGCCGTTGAAGGCCGAGCCAAGCGGCACCCGGATGCGAAATAAATGCTCCCCCAGGCGGTACACGCCTACCAGATCTTCTTCGGCCTGACGAGCCGCTTCCAGATACTCGGCGGGCCAGTGAGCCGGCAGAAGGCGCCGGCCAATCAGGGCCATATAAGCCACTCCAACGACAATAATCGGCAGGCCCAGGGGCGCGAAATCCAGCAGGCCATAGCCGGCCTCGCCTTCGTCGCGCAGCAGGGTGCTGACGACGATATTGGTCGTGGTCAGCAAGGTAGCCATGCCGCCCAGGATGGTGGCAAAGGCCAGCGGCATCAAAATCCGGGCCGGATTCACCCCGGCCTTACGCCCTGCCCCGGCCACGGCCGGTAACAGCACTGAGGCAGCGGCGATATTATTCATAAACAAAGAGAGAAACGCCCCCGCCAGCATCACGACCACAACCAGCCAGCTTTCCCGTGTTCCGGCGACCCGCAGCAGCAGGTGGCCGACCTGCTCGGTCACCCCGGTCCGCTGCAGACCTTCGGCCAGGATAAAGATAGCCAGGATAGTAATAACGGCCGAACGGCTGAAACCGGAGAAGGCTTCCTGGGGCGAGAGAATGCCGGTCAAGCCCAGGGCAATGACGGTCAACAGGGCGACCAGGTCGGCCCGCAGCCGGTCACTCAGGAATAAGACAATGGATAGAAAGAGAATGGCAAATGTAAGCAGTAATTGGATATTCACTGTCTAGATACAGCACCACTTTATCGGGCCAGCTCATTTCCTAACCCGGTCCTTCGACTTCACTGAATGAAGGCCCGCTGCGGGCAGGACAGGGTTAGGGTAGAGATGGCGGATTTTTAGAATCAAGGCGATATTGCGAAACATTCCCCGACGTGTATTATTATGCCAGCCTGTATTTCTGTCGAATCGTTAAGGGTAGACTTATAGGACAAGTTGACAACCTGTCCTACGTTACCAGAGATTTGTACCGGCGGCGGTCATAGGGTAAACTCTTAGGTTTGAAAGAGGAGAAAGTGTATGGACACTAAGATTATTTTTTCAATGGTGGGGGTGGGTAAGGTGTACCCGCCGAACAAACAAGTCCTGCGTGACATCTACCTGGGCTTTTACTACGGGGCCAAGATTGGCGTGCTGGGGCTGAACGGAGCCGGCAAAAGCACGCTCCTGCGCATCATCGCCGGAGTGGAAAAAGATTATCTGGGCGAGGTCGTCATGTCGCCCGGCTACAGTGTCGGCTATCTGGAGCAGGAGCCGGTGCTGGACGAGAGCAAAACGGTGCGGCAGGTGGTCGAGGAGGGGGTGCAGGAGGTGGTGGATACCCTGCGCGAGTTCGACGAAATCAACGCCAGGTTTGGCGAGGAATTAACCCCGGACGAGATGGAGGCGCTGATCGAGCGGCAGGGCGAGGTCCAGGAGAAGCTGGACCATCTCAATGCCTGGGACCTGGACAGCCGCCTCGACCTGGCCATGGACGCGCTGCGCTGCCCGCCTGGCGACACGCCGGTGTCGGTCCTCTCCGGCGGCGAGCGGCGGCGGGTAGCCCTGTGCCGCTTGTTACTCAAGGAGCCGGACATCCTGCTGCTGGACGAGCCGACCAACCACCTCGACGCCGAATCGGTCGCCTGGCTGGAGCAGCACCTGCGCCAATATGCTGGCACGGTCATTGCCGTTACCCACGACCGCTACTTTCTGGACAATGTGGCCGGCTGGATTTTGGAGCTGGACCGCGGCCACGGTATTCCCTGGGAAGGCAACTATTCCTCCTGGCTGGAGCAGAAACAGCAGCGCCTGGCCAAAGAAGAAAAGCAGGAATCGCAGCGGCAAAAAACGCTGGAACGGGAACTGGAGTGGATCCATATGACGCCCAAAGCCCGCCAGGCCAAAGGTAAGGCCCGGCTGTCGGCCTACGAAAAGCTGCTCGACCAGAGCATGGAAAAGGCCGAGCGTGACCTGGAAATCTACATCCCCCCTGGCCCGCGCCTGGGCGATGTGGTCGTCAGCGCCAGGCACGTGACTAAAGGCTTTGGTGATAACCTGCTTTATGAAGACCTGAATTTCGATCTGCCGCCCGGCGGGATTGTCGGCGTCATTGGGCCAAACGGGGCGGGTAAGACAACCTTGTTCCGCATGGTGGTGGGCCAGGAGAAACCGGACTCCGGCGAGCTGGCGGTTGGCAGCACCGTTAAACTCGGCTATGTGGACCAGAGCCGGGAGACGCTGAACCCCGATAAAACGGTCTGGGAAGAGATTTCGGGGGGGCAGGATCAGGTTGCACTGGGCGGCCGCACGGTCAACTCCCGCGCCTATGTCGCTCGCTTCAATTTCTCCGGGGCCGACCAGCAGAAGAAAGTGGGCGCCTTATCCGGCGGCGAACGGAATCGAGTCCATTTGGCCAAGATGCTCAAGTCCGGCGCTAACCTGCTGCTGCTCGACGAGCCGACGAACGATTTGGACGTTAATACGCTGCGGGCGTTAGAAGAGGGGCTGGAGAATTTTGCCGGCTGCGCGGTCATCATCTCCCACGACCGTTGGTTTCTTGATAGAATCGCCACCCACATCTTGGCCTTTGAGGGGGAGAGCCAGGCCTTCTGGTTCCCCGGCAACTACAGCGAGTACGAAGAGGACCGCCACAAACGGCTCGGCAAAGCCGCCGACCGGCCTCACCGCATCACCTATCGCAAACTGCGGCGGGCGTAGATTATCCGGTCAAAAAGTGGTCCAGCTTTTCAAACAATAAGCTGTCATTCAACGGCTTGGTTAAATAGTCGTCGCAGCCTGCGGCCAAAGCTCTTTCCAGGTCGCCGCTCATGGCATGGGCGGTTAAAGCGATAACCGGAATATGGGTCAGGGCCGGATTGGCTTTGATCTGCCGCGTGGCTTCGTAACCATCCAACACCGGCAGAGATATATCCATCAGAATGAGGTCAGGCTGTTCCTGTTCGGCCAGAGCCACCCCCTGGGCGCCATCTTCGGCGGCCACTAACTCGTACTCATCTTCCAGGAGTTGGGTCAACAGATCAAGGTTTAACTCAACATCTTCGACAATCAGAATTTTCTTCATTAGATAATCTTAAAATTAAATCTGATGAATTGTATGGTGGAGGGGACGCAGAGTCAAGTAGAGATGCCGGTAGACCTGGCGGAAGCAGGTATCGTACAGGGCCGCTTCTTCGGCAACCGGCTCGACCACAGTATGTTCCTGACAGAGCTGCTGCAAGGCCGAGGGCAGATCCGGGTATATCCCTGCGCCCAGCCCGCCCAGGACAGCCGCGCCCAGGCTCGTGGCCTCAGCAACGGTGGCGACGGTGATCGGCCGGTTGAGCACGGCCGCCTTGATCCGCATTAGCAGACGATTACGGGTGCTGCCGCCAATAGCATAAATGCGGTTCGGGGCCACTACCCCCGGATAAGCCAACAAGGGTTCCAGGCCACAGCGACAATCGTAGGCCAGCCCTTCCAACACCGCCCGAAAGAGCACCGCCCGTTTGGCGTCGGTACTGAGGCCGATAAACGCGCCCCGGCCCCGGGGGTCATAGTGGGGTGTATTGGCCAGGCGTAAGTGAGGCAAAAAGTAAACCCCCCGGCTGCCCGGCGGAACTGACTCCGCCTCGGCAATGAGCGCGGCATAATCCAGATCACGCCCCACAATGTCCCTGAACCATTCGATACTGGCCCCTGAGGTAAATCCCATTGTAGTGACATAATAATAACCGGCAACCGCATGCACCCCCTGAGCATAACCCTGGCGACCTGCCGCCGGGTCAGCAATCGGTTGACTGAGCGGGATAAAGACCGGTTCGGATGTGCCCATCGAGTCCATAATGTCGCCCGGTTGAATCACCCCAATGGCCAAGGCCCCGCAAATGTGATCGTGGCCTCCGGCAGCAACCTGGGCGCTGACCGGCAGGCCGGTCAAGGCTGCCGCTTCCGGTGTGACCGGTCCCAGCCGGGTTCCGCTGTGACAGAGGGGAGCAAACAACCGGGGTGAAACACCCACTTCGTGCAGCAGGGCAGTATCCCATTCTAAAGTGCGCAAGTTCAAAGCCATGATCCGGCAGGCCAGCGAATAATCGGTCGCCTGGACGCCGCTCAGACGGTAAGCAATATAATCGGCCACGTTGAGCCAGCGGACGGTCCGCTTGAAAGCGTCAGGCTCGTTCTCTTTGAACCAGAGCAGCTTGCACAAGCCAAAGATGGGCTGCAGGGGCATGCCGAAGAGCTGATACAGGTAATCCTGGCCAAAGGTCCGCTCCAGCCACTCAACCTGGGGCTGGGTGCGGCGGTCGAACCAGGCAATGGCGTGGTAAGTCGGCTGGTTATGCCGATCAAGCGGAATGGCTGTTTCGGCCAGACTGCTAACAGCCAAGCCGGCAATCCGGCCGGGATCGTCCAGTTGACAGGTCGCCTGGCGTAAAGCCGCCACTGTACCCTGCCACAACTCTTCCGCCTGAAAATAGGCCCAGCCCGGCTGAGGGTAATAAATTGGCGTGGGGACACTAGCCTGAGCCACCGGCTGCCCGGCGAGATCAAAAATAACGGCCTTGATATTGGTTGTCCCAACATCTATGCCAGCCAGCAAGGGCGCAGTGGGTTGGCTATTCACCATTCACAATTTCCCCAGCACGGCCGGTTATCAATTTTGGAGCTGGTAAATGGTGTGATGAAGAGAACGCAGCGAAAGGTAGAGCTGCTGGTAAACCTGGCGGAAGCAAGCCTCATATAGGGCGACCTGATCCGCCGCCGGTTCGACCACCACTTCGTTGCGCCGGAGTTGGGCCAACGCTGAAGGAACATCGGCATAAACGCCCGCGCCCAGCCCGCTGAGGATAGCCGCGCCCAGGCTGGTCGACTCGGCGACGGTGGCCACCGTCACCGGCTGGTTAAAGATCGTCGCCTTGAGGCGCATCAAAAGCGGGTTGCGGGTGTTACCGCCAATCGCAATAATCTGGTGCAGCGCGGCCATGCCGGGAAACGTTTGCAGCGACTCCAGGATGTGGCGCGACTCGTAAGACAGACCTTCCAAAATGGCCCGGAAGAGGGCGCCGCGCTTAACATCGGTACTCAGGCCGATAAACGCACCGCGCCCCCTGGGATCGTCATAGGGAGGGTTAGCAAAACGCAAATGGGGTAAGAAAAAGACACCCAGGCTGCCGGGCGGCGTTTGCTCCGCCTCGGCAATGAGAGTGGCATAATCCAACTCTTTGCCCAAAACCTGGCGCAGCCACTCAACACTGGCCCCCGTGGCATAGGCGGCTCCGAACACATAGTAATGATTGGCCACTACGTGCGCGCCCTGGGTATAACCTTGACGGCCCATTTCCGGGTCGGTCAGCGGTTGGCTCAGGGAGACAAAGATCGTTTCGCCCGTACCGATAGAATTGAGCATGACCCCGGGTTTAGTGACACCAACGGCGAGCGCCCCGCAGACATGATCATGCCCCCCGCTGGCAACCTGGGTCGTGGCCGGCAGGCCGGTGACCGTCGCAGCTTCCGCAGTGATTGGTCCTAGATGAGTCCCGCTGGGGCAAAGCGGCCCCAAAATTTGGGAGGGAATACCGACTTCGTGCAGCAGGCCGGTGGCCCATTCCAGGCGGCGCAAATCGAGCGCCAGGGTGCGCGAGGCGAGCGAGTAGTCGGTGGCCTGGATGCCGGAGAGGCGATAGGCGATATAATCGGCCATATTGAGCCAGCGGACAGTCCGGGCAAAGGCGTCGGGCTGATTCTCCTTAAACCAGAGCAGCTTAGCCAGCCCAAAAATTGGCTGTAAGGAGAGGCCGGAAATATCAAACAGGCGGTCTTTGCCGATGGTCCGGTCCAGCCAATCCACTTGCGGCTGGGTCCGCTGATCGAACCAGGCAATCACATCAAAGGTTGGCTGGCCGTGAGCGTCTAAAGGGGCAGCCGCCTCGCCCATACTGGCTACGGCAATACTGGCAATGCGCTGAGGATCATCCAATTGGGCCGTAGCCTGGCGGAGCACTTTAACCGTACACTGCCACAATTCCTCTGCTTTATAGTAGGCCCAGGTTGGCTGAGGATAATAGGTCGGCGTGGGCACGCTGGCTTCGGCCACCGACTGCCCAGAAACATCAAAAATAACGGCCTTGATATTGGTGGTGCCAACGTCGAGACCAGCCAGGAGCGGGTCACTAGAAACTGTCATAATTTCTACTCTGCACTCACTTGTTCATAAAAATTTAAGCCGGGATGAGGAGATTGGGGAATTCTTAACAGAATCTTTTATCCCCTAACACCTGCACTTGCGTGCAGGCGCAAATGTCCCCCAATCCCGGCGAAAAGATGCGGTTCTATTCAAAATTGCAGGGAAAGTCTACCCCTTTACCGCGCCCAGGGTCAAGCCGCGCACGATGTAACGCTGAGCCAGCAGGGCCAGAATGGTCGGCGGGAGCATGGTCAGCAAGCTGCGCACGCCGACGTAGTGAAATTGTACACCCCGCGTGTGTTCAGCCCCGGCAATAATGACCGGCATAGGCATGGCCGATTTACTGGTCAGCGACAAGCCGAACAAAAACTCGTTCCAGCTGAAGGCCAGGCACAGAATCCAGGCGGCGACCAGTCCGGGCGCAACCAGGGGCAGCGCCACCTGGAGAAAGGCTTGAATGCGGGAAGCTCCGTCTACACGAGCGGCTTCCTCTAATTCCGAAGGTAATTCGCGGAACATCTGGCTCAGGATAATCACTGGCAGGGGCAGCGTGAAGGTGGCATTCAACAAAATCAAACCCAAGACCGTATCCAGCAGATTAACCTGGCGCATGAGTAAGAAGAAGGGAATGACAAACAAAACCGGCGGCATAATCCGCTGGGAGAGAAACCAGGTGGTAAAAAAGCCATTATTAGGCCGGGTGAAACGGAAACGGGCCAGAGCGTAAGCGGCGAGTGTACCCAAAAGGGTAGACAGGGTAGCCGCGCCGACGGCGATCATGGTACTGTTGAGGAGGGCACGCCGGGTTTCAGGAATGGCTAACTCGGAGGTCCAATGTTTCCAAGTAGGCGTAAATTGCAGGACAGGGATCCAGGTGGGACGAAACGTTTCGGCCTGCTCTTTAATAGAGTTGATAAAAGCCCAGTAGAAGGGAAATATCACCCAAAACAGAGCGACAACAACGATAATGCCATAAATAATCTTGCCGGGCAGGCTAATCTGTCTACGTGTCATAAATTCTACCTCGACACCTCATACAAATCGCGAATACGACCAAACAACAGGGAAATGATAATACTAACAATAACCAGGAGTAGAAAACCCTGAACCGCTGCATAGCCATGATCGAAAAAGCGGAGAGCCGTGCGGTAGGTAAAGAGGCTGTAAACCTCGGTGGCCCGGCCAGGACCGCCCAGAGTTAAACTGGCCGGAATATCAAACACCTTGAAGGCTTCAACGAGGCGGAGCAACAAAATAAGCCAGAGGATGGGCGCCATCAGAGGGAGGGTAATGTGACGAAAGAGTTGAAAACCGGAGCTGCCATCTACTCTGGCCGCCTCGTAGACATCTTCAGGCAAACCCTGTAGCCCGGCCAGCGCGACCAGAAACACAAAGGGCGTCCACTGCCAGATGTCAATAAGCATCACGGCGATGGGTGCCCAAGTGGGGTTTGACAGCCAGGGCGGAGGAGGTGCGCCCAGGGCCGTAATCAGTGAATTGATCGGCCCATTGGTTTCATAGAACATGGTGATACCCAAGAAGCCTACGGCTACCGGGGTAGCGAACAGGGGCAACGTCATGATGGCCCGCCATACATTTTTGCCATAAATCTCGCGGCTAAAGACAAGGGCCAGACCAAAACCCAACAGCATCTCGACGGTAACAGTAATGGCGACAAACCTCAGCGTAATCCACAATGCGCCGTGTAAATTATCATCCGTAAAAAGACGGCCAAAGTTAGTCAGGCCAACAAACTGATTAATTTTACCATAGCGGAAACTGAAAAAGCTGGTGTAAATAGCATAAAGCAGGGGAAAGATGGTGAAAACAAGGATCCAGACAACAGCCGGAAGTAAAAAGACATACTTGGTGTTATCTTCACGGTCGCCGCGCCTGATCTCATTACGTTTCTGATCCGACGTGTTTTGTAATTTTAGCTGGTCGGGTATAGACGCCACTGTGGAACCCTCCTGCTACTTCATCAATGAGGCAGAGTGACCAGTCTGCCAGAGTATCAAAGTTTTACTGACAGGCTGGAAAGCCCACCTCACACTCTCAACCTAAAAACAGTAACTTACGGAGCGCGGACTAAAGTCTGCACTCCGTAAGTTTAGCACATTGCTAGTGAAACGTAAATTATTAGAAGCCGAGTGAAGCCTTGTACACTTCCAATTGTTGGTCTCGCCCCAGGCGGTCGGTGATCTGTTCAAAATCAGCCACCGTGGCCTTCAAAGCTTCTTCAGGGGTAGCCTGGCCGGTAGCCGCTTCGGACAGATGAATATCCAAAGCCGTCCAGTATTCAAAGGTGCCGGGGATGCGCAGGTAAGGGAACTGCTGCGGCGCGCTGAAGTTGTCGAAGTAAGCCTTGGTATAATCCGTGATATCCTTCTCGTCCCAACCGGCGGCCAGGTACTCGTCAAGACTGGCCGTACCATCGGGCGGCAGGTAGTGGCTGAAGCGGCCCGGGTCGGCGCCGTCCCAACCGCGCGCTGCATAAACCGAGGATTTCTCTTTGGTCGCCATCAAGGCCAAGAGGTAGTAGGTGGCTTCCGGCGCGTCGGAGAATTTGTTGATAACGCCGGCCCAGGAGCCGCCAGTAGTATTCCCGACTATATTAGGCTGGTCGGTCTTGACCCACTCACCCGTAGCAATGTTGTAATATTCGGTGGTGCCGGGGATGGGGGCAGCACCGGTTTTGCCTCTCACCTGGCTGCCTTCTTGTTGGGCCAGAGCGCCCAAGTCGCCCCAGGTGAAGGTCAGGGCGGCCTGCCCGCGCAGGAAGTAGTCCCAGCTTTCGCCCAGGCTCCAGCCCATCATCGCTTCAGGGCCGAACTGGATCAAATCTACCAGGCTTTCCATCGCCCGGACGTGACCAGGGCTGTCCATGAGGGGTTTCATCGTTTCGGGATCAAACCAGTAGAGTTTGGGGTTGTCCGGCCCAATCACGAACGGGGCCGAATAAGACATAAAGTGGAACATACCCTGGCCGCCGACCTTCAGGTGCATGGTCAAACCGGAGTCGGGCGTGCCATCGCCGTTCAGGTCTTTGCCGTCGAAATATTCGGCTACATCCCGGAATTGATCCAGGGTTTGGGGGACACCTAAGTCATAACCATACTTTTCCTTGAAAGCTGCTTGATGTTCGGCGTCTTCCAGCAGGTCACGGCGATAGTACATCACCTGGCCGTCATGGTCGTTAGCAACCATGTACTTCTTACCGCCGTACTCCAAGAGGGCGCGGGGACCGGGCTGGACATCTTCAATGTCCCACTTGGGGAAGCGCGGGTCGGTGTAGAAATCATCATATGGTAAGATAAAGTCACCGGCGACCAAATCGCCCAGCCACCATGCCCCGGCAATTGAGGTGTCATATGCACCGGTTTCAGTGGTTACGTCGGTCATTAATTTGGGAAAATGTTCGGCCTCAGGAACCTCGACAATTTCGAGGGTAGCGCCGGTAGCGGCTTCAAACTCATCGCGCACTTCGTAGAAGGGGCCGGAGATGGGGCCTTTCTCGCCGGCGGTATTAACAATAACACTAACCGTTTGACCGGCAAAGGGGCAGTCACTGCCACAGGGTGTAGCGACAACAGGGGGAACTAAATCTCCTGCTACCACACTTTCGGCGGCCTGACCTTGATTCCCGCCAACGGGTGTAGCCGGGGCTTCTTCAGTAGCGGCTGGAGCCGCTTCTTCCGTGGCGGCCGGTGCTTCAGTGGCTGCCGCTTCTTCCGTAGCGGCTGGAGCTGCTTCAGTCGGCGCAGCGGCAGGTGCTTCGGTTGGAGCAGCGGCGGGCTGAGCGCCACCACCGCAGGCCGCTATCACAAAGGCTACAACAACCAAGGTTATTAAAAGAGTAAACTTTTTACGGAACAACATAGTTTTCTCCTCCGCAATGAGATAATAAAGGGACCAATAAAAAACTACTCTTTACTTAGCTAAGACCAAGTGAGGCACGCTGTTTTCGATCACCTCCTTTCAGAAAATAAGCCAGTGATATTTTATTTTGTATCCCATCTCTTTCCAAAGCAGTTTTAGATACAAGTGGGATTTGAAACCAGTTCATTTAACCCTTGAGTTGGCGCACTGCTTCGCCGGCTGTGCCATTCTCGTGGATAATATGCCGGAGCGCCCCGAGTACAGCCCGGGGTTGTCTACTTTGCCAGACGTAGCGACCAAAGACCACTCCAGCGGCCCCGGCGGCCATAGCTCCGGCCACCTGTTGTAACATTTCCTGATCGGTATCCACTTTGGGACCGCCGGCAATCAAGACCGGAACCGGGCAGTTAGCCACAACCTGGCGAAAGCCCTCCGGCGTGCCGGTGTAGTAACTTTTCACAAAATCAGCGCCGTGCTCAAAGCCCAGGCGGGCTGCTGCGGCCATCGCTTCCGGCGATTTAGCATCGGGGATGCGTGGGCTGGGACAAGGCAGGGCCTCAACCATCAGCGGCAATTTGGCCCGCAGACATTCAACTGATATTTTTGAGACCAGCCGATATGTTTCCAATTCAACCGGAATACCGACAAAGGCCATCAAAATGACGCCATCTACGCCGAGAAAAAGGGCGTCTTCAACAGTATGCAATAGGCTCCACTCGGTATAGGCCAGCCAATCCTGGTTATACAGACTGGGGCCGCCATCTAATCTTAAAATAGTGGGGATACGGCCAATGAGCTTGTCGCGATAGCGCTTAATGACCCCAAAGGTAGTCATAATTCCATCAGCGCCGCCGGCAATCACATCGTCAATGACTTTGCCCGGATCTTCCAGGCCTTCAATAAAACCGTGGGTGCGGGCGTGATCCATCGCGACGATGACAGCTTTGTTATCAGGTGCTAGTAAAGACATGGTTGCTCCGTAAGTTATGTTCTGAAAGAGGAGTATCTGAAGAACTATTTATATTAAAACTTAGGCAAGCGGTTACGCAACCGGTTGCTTCTTTAAGGGGCAAGAGTAACACAAAAATCAGGGCTTGTCAAATAGGCCAGAAATATTAAATTTTTGCCAATTCTTATTGACACCTTAGAACGTTTGTGCTATAATGGGCACATTCTCAAATAGAACAAAGGTTCTATTATATTTATTTTCAATGGAGGACAAACTGTGGTAGCCAAGGTTAAAGAAAATGAAGGTAAAGCAAAAGCATTGGAGGCCGCCTTGGGTGACTTGAAAAAGCGCTTTGGCGATGGAGCGGTCATGCGCCTGGGGGAGCGAAATGAATTAAATATTGAAACAATTCCAACCGGCTGTCTGTCGCTCGATATTGCACTGGGTGTGGGGGGAGTACCTCGGGGCCGGGTCATCGAAATTTACGGGCCGGAGAGTTCGGGGAAAACAACGCTGTGCCAACACATCATTGCCGAAGCTCAAAAGATGGGCGGCGTCTGTGCCTTTGTGGACGTAGAGCATGCCCTTGATCCCAGCTATGCTGAAAAGTGTGGGGTGAATATTGATGACTTGTATGTCTCGCAGCCTGATACCGGCGAGCAGGCGTTGGAAATTACCGAGGCCCTGGTCCGTTCCGGGGCTGTAGATGTGGTTGTAGTTGACAGTGTGGCGGCCCTGGTCCCACGGGCGGAAATTGAAGGTGAAATGGGTGACTCGCATATGGGGTTACAGGCTCGCCTCATGAGCCAAGCCCTGCGCAAACTCGCCGGTATTGTCAAACAGAGCAATTGCTCGCTAATATTTACCAACCAACTTCGCCAAAAAATCGGGGTAATGTTTGGCAATCCTGAAACTACTACGGGGGGAATGGCTCTGCGATTTTATGCCTCGGTACGGATTGATATCCGGCGCACGGAGGCAATCAAAGACAGCGGCGAGGTGATTGGCAACCGGACCAAGGTAACTATCAAAAAGAACAAAGTGGCTCCTCCCTTCCGCATCTGTGAATTTGATATTATGTATAATCAGGGTATCTCGAAAGCAGGGGATATCTTAGACATCGCGACAGAGGAAAATATTGTCGAAAAACGGGGCGCCTTTTACTCCTACGGGGAACATCGCCTGGCTCAGGGCCGGGAAAATGCTAAAACTTATCTAGAGGCTAATCCCCAACTCATGTTCACTATTGAGAACCGGGTCCGCGAGGCTAAGGGCCTACCCCTGCTCGACTCTCCGGCCTTTGCCGAGGCATTAGAGGAACTGCCGGACATGCTGATGTAAGGGGTAAAAAGCTGCATCGGAGAGGTTGCGGCAAGTTTTGGACTAAGCCGGACCAAAATTTGTTCAGGTGTTACAAGAAAGAAGCGCAACGATTAACGTTGCGCTTCTTTCTTGTTTGAAGTAACAAGCAATTCATGTTACTACTTCCGAAAAGATTCAAACAAGATTCAAACTTCTGCATGGTATGATGCTTTTTAAGAGAACAGTTTTAAAGGTTGATCCTCGAGAAGCGGATAGGTAAGCCGTGTTTTCTAACTTTTTTCATATTTTTTTCCTATTAATTTCTTAGTGTTTTACTGTTAAATGGAGATAACTGTGAACATCAACATCAGACTCCTGGGGAATTCTCCACAGTTATCAAAGCCCAGTCCCAATTCTTGCCACAACTTACAATTCATCCTGTTGTTCATCGCTCGTACAGAAAGGTCATGAAAAGTCTACGACTCTGGATAACGCTGCTAATTCTTTGGCTGATATTTTTCTTTAATATTGAACGCATTAATTCACCCGTCAATATTCGGTCTTACACTTACGTCTTTGTGGCCATTGTCGTTGCGCTGACGCTAGCGTTGCCCAAGTTACAACGGCTTCCTTTTCTAATTTTGCTGGTTATGCCCGTCCCAATTTTTCTGGTTTTGAGAGCGTTTATGGAGCGAGGCCACTGGTATAATAATCTTTTAACTGGTTACGCTCTGCCAATTACTGTAACCCAAGTGAGTGCTATTTTACTAACAGGCTTACTTGCCCGGCAAATCCATTATGGGCTACGAGAGTTTGAGGATGTCATCGCCAATATTACTTTTGGCTATATCGGCAAGCTACCCAAACCCTTTTCCGAAGGCCAGGGGGCAATTTACCGGGAAGTAAAGCGGGCGCGTCGTTTTCATCGTCCCCTAGCCATAGTTGCGCTTAAAGTCAACGAAGCTGATATACAAGTTGTCCTACCCAAAATGGTTAAGGAAGTGCAACAGGCGATGATGAAACAGTATGTGTTTGCTGGCATTGCTCGCATCCTAAATGAGAACAAACACGATTTCGATACCATTGCCTTACGAGACAATAACTTTATTTTAGTGCTGCCGGAAATTAGCGGCGAAGAAGCTGACCAGATCGCGCAGAAGTTGGCAGATGTAGTTAAGGAAAAGTTGAAAGTAAAATTACAGGTTGGCACAGCTAATTTCCCTCAAGAAGCCATGACTTTTGAGAGTTTGGTAGATTTAGCCCTGGAAAATGCTCAACGACAACCTGTCGGAACTTATACGACTTCCAAACAAGTTGCGACCCCAAATTTAGGAGATATAAGGTTATGAGTTGGACGGTACTGGAACGGCCCGGCGTAAAACTTTACAAACCGTATTATCGAACCATCAAGCGAGTTGCAGAAGTAATTTTGTGTTTAGCCTTAATTCCGATAATAGTACCTGTTGCTCTTCTAACTGCGATTGCCATTCGGCTTGACTCTCCAGGCCCAATTTTCTTCGTCCAGGAACGGGTAGGCAAAGGCGGACGCATCTTCAAAATGATCAAATTTCGCACGATGCACCATAACGTTAATAAAGAGGCCCACCAACGGTTTATGAAAGCCTTTGTCAATGGAATGGGAAAGGATAAAGTAGAAGCCAAAGTTTTTAAACCTTTCAGTTCAACCGAGGTGACTTTTGTTGGCCGCGTTCTGCGCAAAACCAGTTTGGATGAGTTGCCTCAATTGATTAATGTTCTGAGAGGAGAGATGAGCTTCATCGGCCCTCGTCCTAACGTTTTGTGGGAAGTCGAAGAGTATCATGGCTGGCATAAAGAACGGTTAGAAGTTTTGCCTGGTATCACCGGGCTGGCCCAGGTTCGGGGTCGAAGTTGTATCACCTTTGATGAGATTGTCGAATACGATATCGAATACGTTGAAAAGCAAAGCGTAAAGCTGGATCTTCAGATTATATGGTGGACCATCACTTCCGTCATTTTTGGTAAAGGCGCACACTAACCCCCGGCCACGGGTCAACTAAAATTTTTGGGCCAACAACCCCTAAAGATCTTATGGGAGTGCAGGGCTTGCTCTGCACTTCTATTTTTGGAGCGACACAGCTATGAGTTTTTATGTTCATCCCAGCGCCGAGGTATCGGCCGAAGCAACAATTGGCGCAGGTACACGCATCTGGCATCAAGCTCAGGTTCGCCAGGGAGCGCGGATTGGCAGCGAATGCATTATCGGTAAAGGCGTCTATATTGATTTCGACGTGGTGATTGGCAGCCGTTGTAAATTGCAGAACGGGGTCTATGTTTACCACGGAGCTACGCTTGAGGATGGCGTCTTTCTAGGGCCGGGCGTCATGCTGCTCAACGACAAGAATCCCCGGGCGATTAACCCCGACGGCGCTCTCAAATCTGATGCGGATTGGCAGGTTAGTCCAACCCATATTGGTTATGGGGCCGGCGTTGGGGGTGGAGCGGTTATCTTGCCCGGCGTTAGCGTTGGCAAATGGGCGATCATCGGCTCCGGCGCTGTTGTCACCCGCAATATCCCCGATTATGGATTGGCCTATGGTAATCCCGCTCGTTTGACCGGTTTTGTCTGTCCGTGTGGACAGCGGCTATCGCCGGCAGCTACCCAACCAGCCGATCAGGAAGAGGTCAGACTGGTGTGCCCCCACTGCCAGCAGGAGGTAACAATTCCTGAGGCAGTCTTCCACCAGGCCAAGTAGTGCTTTAACAAAATCCAAAATTCCCCAGTTGACGCTTCCTTGGGGCTGGCGTACAATAGCCAGCCGAAGGAAGGATTTCTGGCTATGTCCACTCCACTACGGCGTGACCCTACGCCCATTATCACCTTAACCACCGATTTCGGCCAAAAAGATGGTTATGTCGGCGCGATGCAGGGAGTCATTTTGAGCATCTGTCCCACAGTCATGCTCGCCGCCATCTCGCACGACATTCCTCCCCAGGATATTAGGGCAGCCGCTTTTGTGTTATACCAGGCTTTTAGTTATTATCCCGCCCACACCATCCACTGTGTCGTCGTTGATCCCGGCGTAGGCAGTAACCGGCGAGCCATTGCTATCCGGACCAGTCACGGCATTTTTGTCGGCCCGGATAATGGCATTTTCAGCCTCGTCCTGACCGCAGAACCGGTGAACGTTCTGGAAGCAGTCACGCTGACCAATGCCGATTATCAATTATCCGGGGTTAGCGCTACATTTCATGGCCGCGATATATTTGCCCCTACGGCAGCGCATCTGGCTAATGGTGTGCCCTTAAGTCAATTCGGTCCGCGGGCAATCAATCTGGTTCGTCTGGATTTTGGAACCAGAACCCAAAAAGATGAGTGCCGGATCATCCACATTGATCACTTCGGCAACTTGATTCTGAGTCTAACCCGCCATGATGTAGTTGATCCAGAGCAAGTCACCTTTACTGTTGGCCAGCGGGTCATCACCTCGTTGAGCGCCACCTTTGCCGATGTAGAGGAAGGTCAATTATTAGCTTATACCGGCAGCAGCCGTGACCATGTTGAAATTGCTGTCCGTAATGGCAATGCCGCGCAAACTTTGGGATTAAAAGTTGGAGATTTGATCCGGGTAACTATGGGGTAATCTCGTCAGCCGGGCGACGGTTTTAAGGTAGCCTGGTAGTGGGTCAGGTGACGGCTGGCAATCCACTTTAGGCAGTTGGACTGTGTTACCATGCAAAAGGGTCATCAGGCTGACCCATCTCGCCTCCAGTTCTCAACTAACACTCTATCATAACAGAAACTTGGAAACTTATGGAATCGTTTATTATCGAAGGAAAAGCGCCTTTGAAAGGGGTGGTCACCCCCAGTGGAAACAAGAATGCAGCCTTTCCCCTCATTTCCGCCGCGCTGCTCACCGACCAACCGGTGATCTTACATAATTTGCCGGATATTGGCGATGTGCGCACCATGCTTAACATTGTGGAGGATTTAGGGGTAGAAGTTACCCGGCACGACGCTCACAATGCCACGCTTCATGCTAAGAGTCTGCGGACAACTACCCCCGACCCGACCCGCTTTGCCAAAATCAGAGGGGCGCTGGTGCTTATGGGATCGCTGTTGGCCCGTGAGGGCGAGGTCAGGCTGGCCCAACCCGGCGGCGACCAGATTGGCCGGCGGCGGGTAGATACGCATATCATGGCGTTGCAGGCGCTGGGGGCCAAGTTCAAATACAACAGCAATTTTGTCTTCACGGCCGATCACCTGCGCGGCCAGGATATTCTGCTGGATGAAGCCAGCGTCACCGCGACCGAAAATGCCATGCTGGCCGCCGTTCTCGCTGAGGGCACTACCGTTATTCGTAATGCTGCCTCCGAGCCGCACGTGCAAGATTTGGGCCACATGCTCAATAAAATGGGCGCATGCATTCGTGGCATTGGCTCTAATACGCTGACCATTGAGGGGGTCAAGTCGCTGGATGGGGTGGAGTATACCCTGGGGCCGGACTATCTGGAGATTGGCAGTTTTATCGCCCTCTCCGCGGTGACCGAGGGCGAAATCCTGATCAAAAATGCCGCCCCGGAACATCTGCGAATGACCCTGATGGTCTACGAGCGGCTGGGAATTGTGCCCGAGATTCGGGGCAATGATCTCTTTTTACCCGACAAGCAATTGCTGGTCGTCATGCCCGATATTGGCAATGCTATTCCCAAAATTGACGACGCCCCCTGGCCGGCCTTCCCCGCCGATATGATGAGCGTTACCCTGGTGGCGGCCACCCAGGCTACCGGCACGGTCCTCTTTCACGAAAAAATGTACGAGAGCCGGCTCTACTTTGTAGACCGGCTCATCAGCATGGGCGCGCGCATTGTGTTGTGTGACCCGCACCGGGCACTGGTGCAGGGTCCGAGCACGCTTCGCGGCGACCGCCAGGGAATTTCCAGCCCGGATATCCGCGCCGGCATTGCCCTGCTCATTGCCGCCCTCTGCGCCGAAGGCCAAACGGTTATGCACAATATTGGTCAGATAGACCGGGGCTATGAAAATATCGAGGGCAAGTTGTTAGAACTGGGGGCCAAGGTCAAGCGAGTGGGTGACTGAACAGATTAGCGAATGGCAAACAGACAATTAGCTTTTTCGCCGTTCACCTATTCTGTCTCATTCGTCCGCGTCAGCTCATCGTAAACAGCGTAAACATTGGCCCGGTGTAAATCCTGGACCAAACCGTTGAGCGGAATCCGGCTCTTTCCACAGCGATCAATGGTCAGCTTGTCGAGCGCATCTCTGCCTTTGCCTTTTTCAATCACCTCGCCAACTTTTTGCTCCAAAACATCCAGATAACGGATGCTGGACTCCAGAGATCCGGGAATTTCACCGCGCAGCAGCACTTCCCCATGACCCTGCACGATACTCTCTAGGTTGTAATCCTTCAAAACCTTGAGCGAATTTTTGAACTCGTGACGATCCCCCCAGACAAAATAAGGCACGGGCATCACCGTGTCGGCGGCGAGCAGCACCTTGTCCTCCCGCACATAGGCCACGGTTGAGTCGAGGGTGTGGCCCGGGGTCAGCGTCATCTCAATAGACTTATTGCCGACGTGCAAGACCAGATCGCCTTCGTCAAAAACAACGTCGGGGACACGGATGATAACGTCATCCAACAAAGGGGTGTTATCCCGTGATTCGTCCAGGGCGCTCTCACCCAATTCCACCATCAACTGCTGGCATCGTTTATGACAAACCAGCTCAACCATATCGTCAAAGAGATAATTGCCATTGGTGTGGTCGCCGTGCCAATGGGTGTTGACCAAGTATTTGATCGGACCCTGGCCCAAGGCCCGCAAATACTCAATCATTTCCCGCGTTTCAACCGGGAACGGCAGGGTGTCTATGACCACGATGCCCTCTCTAGTCACCACGGCTGAAGCCGTCACCTGCGCATACAAGTCGCTGGTGAAAACGTAAATATCATCAGATACGCGCTCGCGTCGCACCCGAAAGCCTCCAAAAAAGTGAAATATGGAACAGAGGAAGAATAGCACAAACGAATAGGCAGTGTCAAGGGTTTTTTAAGGTAAATTTGACCAATTTTGAGACCTTGAAGATTTTCATGAGGCCCATCATTGAAGTCCGCTCACAATTGACGGCAATCCCTTTTATCCATACAATCCATCTCTGTGAAAACCCTGACCATGCATCATTCTTTTAAATGGCTGTGGTTCATTGGTTTCATCAGCCTCTGGCTGATCTTTCCTCAGACAAGCGCCGCCCATCCACTCGATGAATTTTACCAGGTTACCTACATAACGGTGGCTGCCAACCGGATTACCCTGCAAATTGAGCAGTACACCGGCGTACTGATTGCCCCGCAAGTGTTAAAACTTATTGATACCGATCAGGATGATTTTATCTCCACAGCCGAGAGTCAGGCTTACGTCAACCTTTTCCTCAAAGACATCACCCTTGAGCTTGACAACCAGCCTACACCTCTTACACCCGCTAACCTTGATTTCTCCACTCCCTTAGACCTGCGCGCCGGAGTTGGGGTTATTCGCATCAACCTCTCCGCCGACCTGCCGCCCGATCATCGCGGCAGTCACCAGTTTTACTATAAAAACAGTTTCTTGCCCGACATTAGTGTTTATCTGGCCAATGCCATCAGCGATGCATCTGGCTGGGTCAATATTACCAACCAGGAGCAGGATGTATTCCAGAGCAGTCTGCGCCTCAAATACTCCGTTGAGCCTGGCGCGCCTGTTGCCATCAGCCCCGAGGCAACCCCGGTCAGAATCGAAATGCCGGGCGGCGTTCTTGCCGGACAGGAGCAGCTCACCAGCTACCTGTACGATGCTACCCTGTCGCCGTTGCTGCTTACCGCTGCCCTGGGTTTGGCAGCGCTGCTAGGCGGGCTGCACGCCCTCACCCCTGGTCATGGCAAAACCCTGGTGGCGGCCTATCTGATTGGTAGCCAGGGCACAACCGGCCAAGCGATTGCTCTGGGCAGTATTGTCACCTTCACTCACACGGCCTCAGTCATCGTCATTGGGCTGCTGGCGCTGCTGGCCAGCCAGTTTATGGTGCCCAATATTCTCGTGCCTGCGCTGGAAGTAATATCCGGCTTCCTGGTAGTCATACTTGGCCTCCGGCTCCTGCGGAACCGCTGGCGCTTCCGAAACGAGGATGCTCCCCACCATTCCCATGACCATTCTCATACCCACGTTCACGACCATCACCACTTGCCGGAGCAAGTTACCCTGAGTGACTTGCTGACTCTGGGCATCTCGGGCGGATTGGTACCTTGCCCGGAAGCGCTCGGGGTGATGTTGCTTGCCATCGGCCTCAACCGCGTTTTACTGGGTCTGGGCCTCATCGTTGCCTTCAGTTTTGGACTGGCGGCAGTGCTGATCGTCATCGGTATTTTACTGGTCCGCTCAAAAGCGCTGCTCGACCGGCTGAGCGGACTGGGCGGGCGCTGGCAGAAGTGGCTGCCCCTGACCAGCGCTGTTGTTGTTACCATATTAGGGTTGGGAATTGTCGTTAAGGGGATACTGGCTTACGTCGGGTGATGCGAAGAGGGGAAACAAAGAGACATGAGGCGACAAGGTGAGGAAAAAAATTCCCTCGACTCACCTCATCCTTCTTCACCGCCTCGCCTCCTTGCCTGATAAGTTACAAACGCCCGCGCCCAGGCTTCGATTCTGGCCCGCTGGCTGAACCCCACGATAACAACCACTCCGATCCCCACCATCAGCACCGCCAGCCATGACAGCGGCAGGTCAACTACGCTGCTGCCCGTCCAGACCAGCAGGGCGGTAAATGGGCCCCGGCTGACTAAAATAGCCAAAGCAAAGGTGCGCAGCCGAATCTTGGTCAACCCGGCAAAAAAGTACGGTAAATCCCCAATCGGAATCAGCAGGATCAACCACCAGGCCCAAAAGGAGTCGATGTGGGCGATGTCGCTCCAATGAGCCAGGGTATCGCTCCCCAGTCGCCGTTCCAGCCACGGTCGCCCCAGGCGGCGGCCTAACCAGGCAGCCAGGGTTCCCCCCGCTACCATCCCGGCGAGGGTGTAAATTGTGCCGGGAATGAAGCCAAACAAAATGCCCGCCAGTACCTGCACCGGGTAGCCAGGAATCGGCGCGACCACAATCTGGATCACGTTCAGCAAAAAAACGGCCAGCGGGGCCAGCGGCCCTAATTGCTCCAGCCAGGCTCGAATTGCCGCCGGATTAGTTCCTATATGTGACAGCGGCAGCCATAAGACCGCCAGCACGGCGATAAACAGCAATCCACCCAGCCAGGATATAACATTTGGATTTTGGATTTTAGATTTTAGATTTCGGATTAGAATATATACCTGCTGTTTATTCAAAGGTTGACAGTTCATTATATTTTCAAACAGAGTCAAGGTCAAGTAATTTTTGGCCGGGACACGGCAAGAAAAGGATTTAAATCCTGATTGTAACCAAATCCTAACTGTGCTATACTGAACTCACCGATGACCGATCCGGAAACCTTTTACCAGCAAATTTATCGAAACCTGCTCATCCTCAAGGAGCGCGAGGCCAGGTATAGAAATCGCGCTCGTGTACCCGTAACCCTGCTTGAGCAGATTGAGAATCACGAAAAGGCAATCTTTCTGACCCGGCAGCATCTCGACAGCCTCATGAGTGAGTACGACTGGCGACAGGCTGTGAAATCGCTCGACCTGGCCGATGTCTTCGCTGAACCTGCCGAGGGGGAGACCGA
Organism: Anaerolineae bacterium; assembly: GCA_023382535.1. The sequence continues at coordinate 102,030 of JAHDWA010000028.1, forward strand.
ACCGGCCTATGTTACCGAGCCAGAAGTACTGCTGCCCATCATCGAGTACCGCCTGGCCAATATCCGTGAGTTGTTGACCAAAGGTTTCAGCGATACGGACCTGCGCAGTTTCTGTTTCGACCAGCCTGAGTTCCGGGAGGTTTACGAGCAACTGGCTGAACAGACCGGCAAAGAGGAGATAATCAGCTTATTGATGGAACACGCCGACCAAAATCTCTTGTTCGATGTGCTCCTGGCCTGGGCCAAAGAACGCAATCCGGCCCGCTATAAGCGGCACCAGCCTTATACTGACGTTCAAAACCTTCAACCTTAAACGGGAGATTATGACCGAATCCCTCAGCAACTGCCCCCACTGCGGCAAAAAACTGACCCGGCCCGACGCGGCCTTCTGCCCTAACTGCGGCACACCGCTCAAAGGCGAAGCGGCTCAGGTCGTGGACACCGTTCACGGCGGCTCATTGGCCAAGATAATTGTGCATATTCCCGGCGAGGAATCGCGCGAAGAGTTCCTGTCCAAAGCCGTCACCACTCTGGGCCGGCGCAGCAGTAACATGATCCAGATCATGTCACCCATTGTCTCCGGCGAGCACCTCAAGATCGAGCTGACCCGCCAGGGTCACACCGTCACCGACCTCAACAGCACCAACGGGACTTACATCAACGGCAAGCGTTTGGCTCCGGGCCAGTCCCATTTGCTGGCCTCTCATGACATCATCCGCTTCAACGATGCCCTCGGCAACTCGGCCAGCCTGACCTATATTGCCCCATCCGGCTTTGTCGGCGTGCAGCAGGCCGATATCGCCCAAAAAACCTTCACCCTGCCAGGGCAAATCTCCTACATTGGCCGCAATCCAAAAGCCGATATTTCGCTCGACCATCCGGCAGTTTCCTGGAACCACGCCCGTGTGGTCAGGCGCGACGACAGCCGTTTCACCATCCAGGATTTGAGCAGCAACAACGGCACCTTCCTCAACGGGACGCAGTTGAAAGGCGACCGGCCTCTCGAACGGGGTGACGTCGTTCAGATCGGTCCCTTTAACCTGGTCTACCAGGGTGCGGGCGTGTTTGCCCCCTACTCCGCCGAGCGCAACTTCCGGCTGGAGGCGGTCAATATTGAAAAAATTGTCTACCCGACCAACCTGCTGGGCATCCCCAACAAAAACCGGCCGCTGACCATCCTGCAGCGCCTCAATCTGGTTATCAACCCGCGCGAGTTTGTGGCCCTGGTCGGCGGCAGCGGCGCAGGCAAAAGCACCCTGCTCAAAGCGTTGAGCGGCCTCAGCCGGGCCACTACCGGCGCGGTCCTGGTCAACGGCGACAACCTGTACGCCAATTTCAACCTCTACCGCAACCTGATGGGCTATGTACCTCAAGACGACATCATCCACCAGAACCTTGACGTGCAGAGCGCGCTTAATTATGCCGCCCGGCTGCGCCTGCCCGATGCGACTCCCACCGAAATCAGGCAGCGCATTGCCGACGTGCTGGTCAGGGTGGGGATGGCCGGTCAGGCCCAAACGATGGTCCGCGACCTGAGCGGCGGTCAGCGTAAGCGGGTCAGTATTGCCGCCGAACTGCTGGCCGAACCGTGGATCTTCTTTCTGGACGAGCCGACCTCCGGCCTCGACCCCGGCCTGGAAAAGTTGATGATGGATACTTTGCGCCAACTGGCCGACGAGGGCCGCACAATAGTGTTAGTCACTCACGCTACCAGCAATATCGCCAACAACTGCGATCAGGTTGCCTTTATGGCCCGCGGCGGCGAGCTGGCTTATTACGGCCCGCCCGACCAGGTAGCCGACTTTTTCAAGGTCGATAACTTTGCCGACGTCTACACCCGCTTGGCTCAAACTTTCAAACCCGCCGCAAATCCGACCGTGCCGCCGGAAATCAAACCAGAGTATGAGGCCCGCCGCCAGACCTCTGAAGTCTCCAAGACCTCAAAGGTCTCAGATATTGCCGCCGCTTCCCTCTGGGCCGAACACTACCGCCAATCGTCCATCTACCAGACTTACATTGCCAACCGCCAAACCGGCGAGATGGCCCGCCCCATCACCAGTGCCGCTAAAGCTGCTGCCGGCGGCTTGGCGGACCAGGTGAAGCAGTTTGGCGTTCTGACCCGCCGCTACCTGGATTTGATTCGCCACGACAAAATCAGCTTGTGGGTGCTGCTGGCCGTGATGCCGATCATCGGCCTGTTTCTGCTGCTCATTTCCGACGGCGCTGCTCTGGTCGGCAATAACGCCGAGGAAATCAGCGCTATCCTTGAAACCGACGGCGCTTACAATATCGCCTACCATGCTCAGGAGTTATTGTTTATCATGGCTCTCTCGGCCAACCTGCTGGGCGTCTTTGCCGCGTCGTTTGAAATCATCAAAGAAGAAGCCGTTTACCGCCGCGAGCGGATGATTAACCTGCGTATCTCCCCTTACTTTGCCTCCAAATTTATCGTGCTGGGAGCGTTTATGCTCCTGCAATGCCTGCTGCTGCTGATTGTTCTGGCTTTCAAAATCAACTATCCCGGCTCCGGGGCAATTCTTTGGGCGCCGCTGGAATATTACTTTACCCTAATCTTTACCGCCCTGGCCAGCGTTGCCCTGGGGCTGTTCCTCTCGGCCCTGGCGACCTCCAGGGACATGGTCATCTATCTGGTGCTGATTGCCCTGTTTCTGCAAATTGTTTTCTCCGGCGCCATTTTTGAACTCGGCCCGTTGACCCGCCCCCTCTCCTACCTGACCATCACCCGCTGGTCGCTGGAGGCGCTGGGCGCCAGCACCGATATGGAAACGCTGAATAACCTGGCCCAAATCCGGGTTGAACGGGAGGTTGACCTGGGCCGGGGCACCCAAAAAGTGGTCGAGGACGTATCCGCGCCGGTAGATTTTTTTGTCAACTACAGCCACAGCGCCCTGGGGCTGTTCTCTCGCTGGATTTTTCTCTGGGCTCACACCCTGCTCTGGAGCGCATTGGCCGTGTGGTTGATCAAGCGAAAAGACGAAATATAGGTAGATATACCGTCTTGTTGAAAGCATTAACAACAGACAGCAGATGGTATAAATTCCCCCTCTACCCTCTACTGTCTACCCATTTTGAGAAAGGAACCAATTATCGTATGAATCGCCAAACCCTCATCGTCGCTGTTGTCGCCGCTGCCATCCTGTTACTGGCCGGGTTGGGAACCGTGATCTATGGCCTGTCTCAAGGTGGCCAGATTCCCGGCCTTGGCCAGGCGCCAACCGCAGTGCCAACGACAGAGTTCACCATTCCTGAGGTCAAAGTCACCCCTCCAGCCTCCCTCGACACCCTGGCCGAAGAGATTCGCGCCGACTACCCCGAACTGGCCGATTTGCTAGAGAATCCCGAACTCGGCTCGGTTTACAAAGATTTTTACCTGGCCTATCAAAAGGGCGGCGAGGAAACTGCCATTGCCCTGGCGCGCCAGCGCGGCATCCTCAACGATCAAGACCGGGTTGTAATGACTCTGGTGCTGGACACCGAAGATACCGCCCCTTTAGTTACAGAACTTGAGGCCGAAGGTGTGATTGTCCAGGGCGCTTATAAAAATAAGATCAACATCCTGATTCCTATCGCCTTAATCGAGGAGCAAATCAAGGCCGAAGAACCGGACCTGATTTTGGAGCGCATCTCCAACCTTGACCACGTTATCCGGCTGGAAGTGCCCACCAAGGCCACCATCAAGCAGCGCGGTTTGATCCTGGGCCAAGGTGTCAACGTGACCGAAGCGAACAAGTGGCAAGACGGGGGACTGACCGGCGAAGGGGTCAAGGTAGGCATTTTGGATTTGGGGTTTGGCGGCTACGAGGAATTGTTAGGCCGAGAGCTACCGGAGAATGTTACCGCCGAGGCCTTTGGCGATCCCTACAATTTTGATACCGAAGTTCACGGCACAGCCTGCGCTGAAATTGTCCATGAGATGGCTCCCGATGCCGAGCTTTACCTGGCTTACTACGATGGCAGTGATGTGGCTATGGGCCTGGCCGTCGAGTGGCTGATGAGCCAGGGCGTTGACATTATTTCCAACTCAACCGGCAGCAACGGCCTGACCCCCATGGACGGCACCGGCTTTGCCGCCGATCTGGTCAACCAGGCCTACGATGCCGGGATTTTTTGGGTCAACGCGGCCGGCAACGAGGCCGACGTGCATTGGCGGGGCCAGTTTAGTGACGGCAACGGCGACTCTATTCACGAGTTTACATCTGATACTGACGTGCTGCCCTTTATTCCTTTTGGGCCGGGCGTCCAAACCCAAATTATCCTGAGTTGGGACGACTGGCAGAATGTTAACCAGGATTACGATCTGGCCCTGCTGGACAAAGATGGCAACTTGATCGCCAAGTCGGAGGAACCGCAAGACGGCCAACCCGGCCAGCTTCCCGCCGAGGGTTTTCTCTATGAATTTGAAGATAATGCCGTTTATCTCTTGGCTATTCAAAACTATAACAACGAGGCCAGCGGTAATGCCACCTTTGACCTGTTCATCCACGGCGGGATAATGCACCCCGACCTGGTAGTGGCCGAGCGCAGTCTGAGCAGTCCCTCGGATGCTCGCGGCGCTTTTGCTGTCGGCGCGGTCAATTGGGCCGACGATGTTTTGGAGCCGTACAGCTCCCAAGGTCCGACCGCTGATGGCCGGACCAAACCGGATTTGTCGGCCCCCTCGGTGGTAGACAGCGCCTCCTACACGCCCGAAGCCTTTGATGGCACCTCAGCCGCTGCGCCGCATGTGGCCGGAGCTGCCGCCTTGCTCCTGGAAGCCTTCCCCGAATATTCGCCGGACGACCTGGCCGTCTTTTTGCAGGAACGCTCCAAGGACCTGGGACCCGCCGGACCGGATGATGCCTTCGGCGCAGGCCGGTTAGCTCTGGGCGACGCGCCCGCCGAAGCTGAACCCGCCGAAACGCCGGTCTCCACCGAAGCCGAACCCACTCCAGAAGCGACCGAAGTAGCCGAATTGCAGCCTACCTCCACCCCGCGCCCGCCGCTTGAAGTTGGCTTACCCGGCCAAACCGGTCTACCCTCCCAAACTCCGGTTAGCCAGGAGGAAAGCAGCGCCCTCACGTTGATTGTTGGGCTGGGTCTCTGCCTGGTTTGCCTGGGTGGATTACTTTTCCTGGTCCTACTAGTGGCCGGCATCTTCTTGATGCGCCGCAAGAAGTAGGGCAATCAGACTCGATTTGCAGCCAAGTCGCTTGGGGTTGAAACCCCAAGCTGAGAGGGCAAAGGACGCTAAAGCGCCCTAAAATTGAGCATCCTTCAGGATGCTTTGCCTTTTCAGCCTGATGGCTTCAGCCTCAGGCTCGTAGGCAAGGTTAGGATGTTATTCCCTATTGTCAAGGGTAACGGGCCTTTCATAACGGTGATTTTCTCCTCTTGATTTGTTGCGGCTATCCCCTTCCACTATAATTTCTACATGCTCAACCACGGATGGGCTGCGGGGGTTGGTTAACAATGATCAGCCTGCCTCTCCCCCAGCCTTCCGGGCTTTACAGAAGAGGAGAAGAATTATGTTGCGTTCAGAACTGCTCGCCGGCCAGGTGGCTCTCGTCACCGGGGCAGGTCGAGGAATTGGTCGGTCCGCGGCGCTGGCTCTTGCTCAAGCTGGCGCGGCGGTGGTGCTGGCATCCCGCTCGGCAGACGAGCTGCACAGCGTGGCCGACGAAATCAAACACCAGGACGGCAAAGCTCTGGCTATTCCCATTGATGTCAGTGATGCTTCGCAGGTGGATTACCTGCTGGTCCTGGCCCTCCGCGCTTTTGGCCGGATTGATATCCTGGTCAACAATGCCGCTCTCGTTCAACCGCTGGGCAAGGTCTGGGAAACAGCTCCCACTGCCTGGCAAAAGCTGATTGCCGTCAATGTCATCGGTCCTTATTTATGCGCGCGCGCCGTTCTCCCCCAAATGCTGGAACGTGGCAGCGGCCGCATTATCAACCTTTCGTCTGCGGCGGCTGAACTGAATTTAGAAGGGGCCAGTGCCTATAATGCCAGCAAAGCGGCGCTGGAACGTTTTAGTGGAACATTGGCTGTTGAGATAAAGCATACGGGCGTGGTTGTGACAATCCTCAGGCCCGGTCTCGTTGACACCCCCATGCAGGCCGACATTCGCCGCACCCCGGCTCACCTCTTTCCGAAAGTGACTATCTGGGAAAAGTACCAGCAGGAAGGGCAACTGCGCCCACCCGCTGAGCCGGCCCGGGCCATCGTCTGGTTGGCCAGCCGTTTTGCGCAAGACTGCAACGGCCAGCTATTCGAGATGAGTGACCCGGCTTTCCAGCAGCAAGTGAACACGGACCTGGGGGAATAAGAAATGGAGAACTGGAAGATTGGAAAAGCGGTCATTTACCAGCCTTCCATACCCTACACTAGCACCCTGAGTAGGCCGGAGCGGAGCGAAGGCCGTATCGAAAGGTGCGGGTTAGCCAAGACTCCTTGCCTCCACCGCAGCCTTCGATACGCGCTCCACTGCGTTTCGCGCTACTCAGGCTGCTAACACTGTAAGCTTCAGCCAAGTGTAGGGTAGCAAATTCTTCCTGCCTTCCTCTGCCATTGACAAAAACTCTGTCTGAAAGTACACTACCCACTCAATTTAACTCAGGAGTCAATAACCTATGGCATACGATAAGATTGTCGTTCCCAAAGACGGCCAAAAAGTTACTATTCAAGGCGACAAATTAAATGTGCCGGATCATCCGATTCTGGCTTTTATTGAAGGCGATGGCATTGGCCCCGACATTACCCGGGCCAGCCTGCGCATCTGGGATGCCGCAGTTCAGGCTGCTTATGGCGGCCAGCGCAAAGTGGCCTGGATGGAAATCTACGCCGGCGAAAAAGCGAGCCGGCTTTACAATGGCAATTATATGCCGGAAGAAACGTTTGACGCGCTGCGCGAATTCATTGTCGGCATCAAAGGGCCGCTGACCACCCCGGTCGGCGGGGGCTTCCGCAGCCTGAATGTCACCTTGCGCCAGGTGCTCGACCTGTACGCCTGCGTCCGCCCGGTGCGCTGGTACCAGGGCGTTCCCAGCCCGGTTAAGCACCCTGAGGATGTGAATATCGTCATCTTTCGGGAAAACACCGAAGACGTTTACGCGGGCATCGAGTATGAAGCCGGCACGCCGGAAAATGAGAAACTGGCCAGGTTTTTACGCGAAGAGATGGGGGCCACTTTCTTTGAAGGGGCCGGCCTGGGCGTCAAGCCGATCAGTGCCTTTGGCAGCAAGCGGCTGGTGCGCAAGGCGATCCAGCATGCCTTGAGTGAAGGCTTCGACAGCGTGACCCTCGTTCACAAGGGCAATATCCAAAAATTCACCGAGGGCGCTTTCCGCAAGTGGGGTTACGAGGTAGCCAAAGAAGAGTTTGGCGATGTGACCATCACCGAGGACGAGCTGTGGAGCCAGTACAACGGCAAGCAGCCTGAAGGTAAAATTGTCATCAAGGACCGTATTGCCGACATCATGTTCCAACTGGCGCTGCTGCGCCCGCAAGAGTTTGGTGTGCTGGCCGCCCCAAATCTGAACGGTGATTATCTCAGCGATGCCCTGGCCGCCGAAGTCGGGGGGTTGGGGATTGCCCCCGGCGCTAACATTGCCGACTTTGTAGCGCTCTTTGAAGCTACCCACGGCACTGCGCCCAAATACACCAATCAGGACAAGGTCAACCCGGGCAGCTTGCTCTTCTCTGGCTGCATGATGCTTGATTATATCGGCTGGCGCGAAGCGTCAGGCTTAATTCACCGGGCTTTTGAGAAAACGGTCTTGCAGAAAGTAGTCACCTACGACTTTGCCCGGCAGATGGAAGGCGCAACCGAGGTCAAAACGAGCGAATTTGCCGACGCGATTATTCAGAATTTGTAAGAAGTACGACTCAGGTAACAAAAGGGGGGGTGGAGAACACCCCCTTTGGATTCATCTCTTAAGTGATAGATACAGGGTCTAAGATAAAGGGTAATCGATCTGTACTTTATCTTTACACTACCAATCACTGTAATCGCTGATGTCAATTTGCTCTTTAGTTTGTGTATCCGTAACCCTAATTCCCAACCCGACTGTACTTGGCGAAAATGTATAGATGTACCGAGAGGTAAATTCATCATCCTTATTCCAGAATTCCCATTTTTGTAGGGACTGATACTCTTTTTCCTTTATCATAAATCCCCGTTTGTGATTCTGTGCTACTTCCGATGCCTCTGCTTGAAGTACTGTAACTGTAGCTTCAAATGATGCTGTCTCTCCCACTACCACATGTTCAACACCAATAATACAGGTTGGCGATGTAACTTGTAGAGTATAGATGCAGGCACGGGCATCAGTGGTTCCATAATAAGGTTGTATAATTCCTTTTTCTTGTAACCTCTCCATAAGGGAGCGTAGAGTATCGTCAATCGGAAAGCGGCCACGAAAACTGCCTAGCCTCATTTGTTCATCAAAAACTATCTTATCCAAAGCAGCTTGCCAATTCTCTATCTGTTTTTCAATATTCTCTGACAGTGAAAAGCATAGGACATATGTGGATCCATAGAAGTCATAATTGGTTCTGTAGATAGTTATCATAGCATTAACAGTCTTCTCCCCATATAGTATTCATACCGTGAGCCGCCCAATGAGCGGTTTAACTGGGCAGCCGTCCAGTGCGCAGCAAGTACCACAACCGGTTCAGGCGATACAAGCGATGCCGAAAAATGAACCAGAGGCCGGCTAAAATTCCGCCCACTTCCCAAATCCACAATTCAGGCCGGCGGGTGAAGGCGTACCAGTAGGCCAGGCCCATATCGGCTTGCTCGCTGCCGGTTTTGCGCCAAACGTGGAACCGCCAGCCGCGGAAAGGCCAGT
>JAHDWA010000028.1:110979-117043 GCA_023382535.1 Anaerolineae bacterium
TGCTCGCTGCCGGTTTTGCGCCAAACGTGGAACCGCCAGCCGCGGAAAGGCCAGTACCAGGTATCGTGAAACAGCCAGAGCCGGTCCAGCAGGGCATGCCCATTAAAAGCCAGCAGGTAGGGCCATCCGGCCGGCCGCCGCCAGAGAGCGACCCCCAGCACCGCCAGATGAACCAGCAGGGTATGGGCAAACAACACGGCGGCCCGGTAGCGCGGGTAAAAGTAGAGCGCTGCCAGGGGTTTGTCAATTAAATCCGGCCCGGTGGCAGCCACGGTCAGCAAGCGGTAGTCAATTTTTTGCAGGGCCGGAACTCGCTCTCTGAGCAAATCACAGGCGGCCAGCGTATAAGTTATGTGACTTTGTGGGAGCATAGGGTTATCAATTTGTAATCAGACTGTAACCGCCGAACAAACAAAACTGGGGTATACTAAAGTCCTGAGAGACTGTCCTTGTGAGAGCAAGCCCCACCAGCAGTTAGCCAAGCGACGGTTACCAGACGGTTAAAGACAAGGTATTCGTTACCAACCCATCAAGAAGAGCTTCAGTACTTGTGATATAGTTGGCTCGTAGAAGGAGCTAAGCCATGAATAGTTATGACGGGATTATGAGCAGTGATCGCGATCATATTATGGCCAACACCTGGCGCCTGATCTTCGATCGCACCGCCCGACCGTCCTCCACCTCCCTCCCTTCCTCCGCAATTTCCGACTTCTCGATTTTAGAACAACTTTTGCCCGAATACCGCCTGATTGGCCTCAGCCTGGCGGACAAGAACAAAGCACGCCGTTTCAATTAAATCTCATTACGGCTCTACTTTGGGCGAGGCTGCCGCTTCAGCAGGCGTTTCATCCTGGGCGCTTTGGCCATTAGGCGAAGCCGTTTCCTTGGCCGAAGGGGAGGATTTGGCGCGCGCCCTGGGGCTGCTCCTCTTTTTGCTGCCCTTGATCACGGCCTGGATTTTGGCATCTTCCTCCTGTTGAGCAGCAAAATATTTGCCGGCAAAGTCGGTTTGGCGCTGGCGCAGGGCCAAGGGGGCGACCAGCCGCAGATCATCCAGGGTCACCTCCAGGCGATCGTCGGCGGCGGCCAAAGCGCGCGCTGCTTCCAACAGGGTCATCTCGGCGCGGTGGCTGTCAATTTTTAGCTGTTCAATCCAGCGCAGACCTTCAGCTTCGACTCCTTCGCCAAAGACCACATGCGGCAGCCGCTTGCGGGCCTCGACCACTTCAAAAGCCGCCGCATCGGTTTCCGCCGCCCAATCCAGTACAAATTTGTAAGGTTTTTCCTTATAGGCTTTGGCCCGGTGATAAATCTCCAATCGCTCGGCAACATCACCGGCCCCCCGCACCAGCACCCGCAGGCCAAAACGATCCTGAATTTGCGGGCGCAAATTGCCCTCTTCCGGGTTCATCGAACCAACCAGGGTCAAGCGCGAGCGATAGGTGGCGGCCAGCGGCCCCCGGCGAACAGTGTACTGGCCCTGGGCAGCAGCATCCAGGATCGCGTCAATAATCATGTCGTCCAACAAATTGACTTCGTCAATATAGAGCAGATTTTGGTCAGCCTGCGATAAAATACCCCGCTCCAGTAAAACCCGCTGCTGCTCCAAAGCAACCCGCTCGCTGATGCCGCCGACCACGTCATCCAGGCGCGCATTGAGCGGCAGTTCAACCAGCCGCATTAGCTCAGGGGTGGTAATCGGGTCGCCCATGCCCAGTTTTTGGGCGCACTCGCTGCACACTCCGTCTATACCATAACGATACAAGTCTTCCGGCTCGCAGCCGTATTCACACGTACTGCGCTCGACGACCGGCATCAAATCAACCAGGCCGCGTACCGCCGTAGTCTTGGCCGTGCCTCGCGCCCCAATCAGCAAGACGCCGCCCATCGCCCGGTTGATGAGGGCCAGGATCAACGCCATCTTCATCTCCGACTGACCGACGATCGCCAGGAATGGATAGCGCAGGTTGCCGGCTAATCCCCGGTCGCGGTCTTTAACCGCTTTCATAACCGCCGCCGCCGGCCCTTTGGAATAGAGTATTTCTAAGAGTTGTGATCTACGTTTAGCCATAGTACAGGGAGTAGGGAGTAAGAAGTAGGAAGTAGGGGGGAAGAAAATTCTTACTCCTCGCCGAACGGCAGCCCCTACTTCCTACTCCCTATTATGATTTGGGTGGAATTTTTAGGACCTGCCCGGGGCGCAGGCGGCTGGGGTCGCTCAGGATATCCTGGTTGGCTTCAAAGATAACCGGCCATAATTGGGCATCGCCGTACAATTGGCGGGCAATCAACGACAGAGTATCGCCCGGCTGAACGGTGTAAGTTCGCCATGAACCCGGCGGCGGTGCAGGTTGGCCGGGTTTGGTTAAAAAACGCAGGCCGGCTTCAGCCAATTTATCCAACGTTGTCTGGGCGGCGGGTGGGTCGCCGTCAATACGTTGGACCAGTTTAGCCCCACCGACACGCAGCCGGGCCAGTTGGTCGTCGCTAATCGTTTCGGGATTACCAACCACCGTCACATAGGGCCAGCGCCCCCGTGCTTCGTCAACCGCAAAGCTGACGTCAGGTTGAAATTTCCAGATATAGGCCATCGCCGCGTTGAAATATTTGTCGGTGTCAGGCAATAAGAGGACATGCTCACCGGGAGCCACGCTGGAGGGAATATCAGGTTGTGGCCCCGGTTCAGTCTCGTCGGCAGTACGCAGCGCCGCTCGAATTTGGGCCGGGTCAAGATTAGAGCCGGGGCAGGTGGTCGCATTGCCAGCCAACTCGCGGTGGCCCCGCACATTCTCGACCGGGATGTTATACTTTTTCCGTAGTTGCTGCAGCAAGGCCAGCAGCGATTGCATTTGAACCTCGCCGGGGCTGGTGAAATTGTTAGGGATGGGCTGAGTGCGCCCGGCGTCATCACGATAGGTGCGCCCCTGGCTGAACCAGCCGGCCAGGCAGACGGCCAGGTAGTGATTGTTCCAATACTGGCCCTGTTCCAAACCTTCGGAATTATCCGGGTCGGCAAAACCGGCGTGGTAGGCGGCGATTTTTTCGTCCAGGGCATATTCAACGTCGCCGCTGCCGGTGATAACATAATTGTATCCGCCGTGCGCCCAACCGCGCTGATTTACGTGATAATCAAAGAAGGTGTGGGCATCGCCAAGGGGCGCGCCGCTTGTTCGATCAGCCGTGGCGGAATGATGAACGGCAATGCCCAGAATTGGGCCGGTGCGCTGCCAGTCTTTATAATTTGCGTAGTTTGGCATCTCTGCCCGCACATCTTTGATCTTTAAGTCCATAGCTTTTATCCTGGAGGGAAATTTCTACATAATACTATTTTACATAGAAACTGGGCCTGGCACAAGCTTCAACAGAGCAGTCAGCCCAAAACAAAAAGGGCTGCCCCCCGGCAACCCTTTCAGTGTTTCGAGAACAAAGTAAATTACTCCCCTTTACCTCGACTCATCATGCCGAGGGCGACAAAAACACCCAACAGGGCAGCAGCACTCAGAGCGATATTGATGATGAGCAGCGTGACGATAAGACCTTCATTCATAGCACATTCCCTTCCTCATTGAGATTTATAGAGCAGGTTTCACAGGTTGCAAGTTATGAATTGTCAGTTGCGATGACCCACTGGCCGCTTGCAGCCTGTTACTTGCAGCAACTCTCCCCTATTATACGCATCCGGCAACAGGTGTCAATGCCGGGGTATGTCTCAAATTTTGGGCAGAGGTGGCAGGTTTTTAAAAACCTGACCGCTCTTTTTAATTGACTTAATCGGTATCTTTGATTATCATGCCTCCGCGCGCTTTTCCACAGCCAGTTAACTCTAGACATAGATCGGGATGAATCAATGCAGATTATCATGCCAAAATTGGGCCTGACCATGACCGAGGGAACCCTGACCCGCTGGCGCAAAGCCGAAGGCGACCCGGTTGAGCCAGGCGAGATTTTGTTTGAATTTGAAAGCGAAAAGTCAGCGCTGGAGTTTGAGTCCCCCACCGCCGGAATATTGAGCGAAATCCTGGTCGCAGCCGGCCAGACGGTGCCCTGTGGCACGCCCGTGTGCCGGGTGGGGGAGGGAGGCCAACCTGCCCGTGCTTCTGCTGCGCCTGCGTTTCAAAAACCAGCCGTCCCTCAAACCACTTCCCCGCTTTCGGTCGAAAACCAGGCCAATCGCCTGCCCGCAACGCCTCGGGCCAAAGCCCGCGCTCACGAGCTGCACGTGGATTTGCCCCAACTTCAGGGCAGCGGCCCTGACGGGCGGATTCAACTGGTTGACGTCGAGCAGTGGTGGGCCGGCCAACCTAAAGAAGCGCCTGCGCCCAAGCTGACTCCCGTTGCCCGGCGTATGGCGGCGGAACAGCAGCTTGACCCGGCTGCGGTGGTCGGCGGCGCGCATGTGGGCCGCATTACCAAAGAGGATGTAGTCCGGGCCTCCCAGACCGTTTCACCGGCTCTACCAGGCGAATTAATCCCATTGAGTACAACCCGCCAGGTAATTGCCCAGCGGCTCAGTCAAAGTGCTTTTACCGCGCCGCATGTCACGCTTTTCACCGAGGCAGAGGCGACTTACCTGGTTGAAGCCAGGATGCAGCTCAACGCCGAATTACCCCCGGAGCAAAAGATCAGCTACAATACCCTGCTGGTCGCCATCTGCGCCAAAACACTGCGCGAGCAGCCCCAGTTCAATGCGATCTTCGACCAGGCGGCCAACGGGATTCGCTTACAGCCGGAGATCAATATTGCGCTGGCCGTTGACACCGAACGCGGTTTGACCACCCCGGTGCTGGCCCGGGTGGACACCTTGAGTTTAACGGCGATTCAGCAGGGTTATGCCGCCCTGGTTGAACGGGCTGCGGATGGCCAGTTGCGTCCTGAGGATCTGGCCGGCGGTACCTTCACCCTGACTAATCTAGGCGCGTTTGAAGTTGACGGCTTCACCCCGATCATCAATCCACCCCAACTCGCTATTTTGGGGGTCGGGCGGATTGTGGCCAAACCCGTCGTCTACCAGAACGAGGTGGTCATCCGGCAGATAATGGCCCTCAGCCTTAGCTTCGACCACCGCGCCATTGACGGCGCGCCCGCCGCCAAATTTTTACAGCGTATCAAACAGTTGGTTGAACGGCCGTTTGCATTAATGCTGTTATAATTTTTTTGTTGCGTATTGCGTGTTCCGTTAAGATTACGCACCACGAATTCTGCTGTTTTGCTACTAAAATCTAATTTCAGGAAGGATCTCCAACCATGCCCAATATCAAGGCATACCATCGTCCGGTGAATCTAGATGAAGCGTTGAGCATGCTCTCGCGCTCCGGCGTCAATACGGCCGTTGTGGGCGGCGGCACCTATATTACGGCCCACATGAACGAGCTGGTAGATGAAGTCGTTGATTTACAGGAGCTTGGGCTGACCGAGGTCAGTTACAGTGGCGACCGTCTCACGCTGGGCGCGATGGTTCGCCTGCAGACCCTTGTCGAAGACAGCCAGGCCCCGGCGTTGCTGCGCGAGGCCGCTCACCGCGAAGGCCCCAATACCTTCCGCAACGCCGCTACCCTCGGCGGGGTCGTCGCCGGAGCGAGCAAAGAGAGTGAACTGCTGGCCGCGCTGCTCGTCTTTGAAGCGGAAGTGCAAATCCAATCCAGGCAGGGAATCAAACGTCTGTCCCTGGCAGATTTTCTGCGCGACGTATCCACCGCCCTCGCTGGCGGCCTTGTCACGGCTGTTTCCCTGGCGACAACCGGCAAAACAGCCAGCGCCCGTGTGGGCCGCACCCCCGCCGACCAGCCGATTGTGGCCGCTGCCGCCCGCCTGGCCCCCCATGGAACCCTCTACCTGGCCCTGTGCGGCGTAGCCCAAACGCCGGTCCTGATTGATCCCAATAATGTCAAAAATGCTATCAATCCAACCGGCGATTTTCGGGGTTCCAGCGCCTACCGCCGCCAGGTGGCCGCGACCCTGGCCCAACGAGTCATCAACGAGGTTAACAGCTAAAAAGATAGCAGAGTAGCAAGTGTAGTTGATCGTAGAGTTATACCTCGATTTGCTCTTTAAAAACTTACCCCTC
>JAHDWA010000029.1 GCA_023382535.1 Anaerolineae bacterium
CTGTCTCTGAAAAATACGGCTGGTCGCGCTACGTGGCCCATCAGGCCTATTACTCCCTCATCGGGCGGGAGTACGAATGGGAACTGATGCCGCTGGCGCTCGATCAGAAGGTCGGCACGATTGTCTGGAGTCCTCTGGCCGGGGGCTACCTGACCGGGAAAGTTCGCCGCAACCAGCCGCCGCCCGCCGGCAGCCGGCAGCACCTGCTGAAAGGCCAGGAACCCCCTATTGTCGAGGAGGTGCTCTACAATATTGTGGATGCCCTGGAGGAAGTGGCCGGAGAAACCGGCAAGACGCCCGCCCAGATTGCTTTGAACTGGCTGTTGCAGCGGCCTACCGTAGCCAGTGTGATCATCGGCGCCCGCAACGAGGCGCAGCTCCGGCAAAATCTGGGCGCCTTTGGATGGAATCTGACCGGGGAACAGGTAGCGAGACTGGATGCCGCCAGTGAAATGAGGCCGATTTACCCCTATTGGCATCAGCGCGGCTTTGTCGAGCGCAATCCGCTGCCGGTCACTCTTTCTTATTCAATTTGACCAGGTCAGCGAAACATCATCTACGTACATAGCCGTAGGCCGGCCTGTCCGGCCCAGGTTGACCACGCTGAAGTAGATATAAACCGTTCGCCCTTTCAAATCCGGCAGGTCAAAGGAAAGATTCTGCCAGGCGGCGTTGTTGCTCAAACCCTTGGATAAAGTCTTGAGCACCTGGAAGCGATCATCGAGGATCATGATATTCTGGACATCGCCGCTGCCGGGGCCGTCCTGGCTGACCGGGTAGACATTCGCCCGCAGCGTGACCTGGTTGGCCTGGGCTGGGATGGTCACCCGCTGCCAGACCGAGCTGAAGCTAAAAATATCCCTCCCGGAGATATTGCCCAGCCGAGCCGAGCGCCCACCGCCCAGCTTTACATCCGTATCATAACTGCCGCGAATGGGGGTGTCGCCAAAGATCCAGCCCTCATCGGTTTCAAAGCCGCCGTTCAACAGTAGCTCGCCAGCGGGCGGCGGTGCGGGAGTAGTGGGAACCGGGGTCGTGGGGACAGGAGCCGGAGTGGTTGGACCGGGGGCCGGAGTCGTCGGAGTTAGGGTCGGGGTGGGTGTATCGGTTATCGAAGGAGCCGGCGTGGTAGCAGTTGCGGTCGGTGTATCGGTAGGCAAATCCCCGCCGTGTTCATTCGGCATTTCTGTGGTTGGCGAGGGGGTAGAGGTGGGGGTAGGAGTCAAAGTCGGGGTGGGTGTGTCGGTCACCTGGGCCACAGGAACCGGCGTTGGCGTGAAAGTTGCCGTCACCGGAACCTGTCCGCCTAGCGCCGCCAGGGCCGCCGCTGCTTGAATCACCCCAGCTCCGTTTTGATCGCTCGGTCCGGCCGGCTTGGCTGTTTGGACCATGATATTTTCCACCATAGCCGGGGTGAGATTGGCGCTGCGGGCCAGGATGAGCGCAGCCAGGCCCGCCACGTGCGGCGAGGCCATTGAAGTGCCCTCGTAGAAGAGATAGGTAAAGGTCCCCGGGGTTTTAAAGGTTTGCTGGAGAATGCCATCAGCATAACCATCGTTATTCAAATCTACGCTAATATCGCCGCCCGGAGCCATCAGATCAACCTGCGGGCCAAAGTTGCTGTAACTTGGCCGCTGCGAATCGTAGCGCACCGCGCCAACGCCGATCACATACTCATCATAGGCCGCCGGAAATTCAACCGCGCCGCCGCTGTTACCGGCAGCAGCGACAACCACTACACCCTTACTGTTGGCATACTGGACGGCGTCTTGTAGCGCCTGAGAGCCGCTCCGCCCGGCCAGGCTCAGGTTGATGACCTTTGCGCCCTGGTCAACGGCGTAGACAATCCCCTTGATGATATTTTCATACGTGCCCTGGCCATTGGCCCCCAGGACTTTGACCGGCAGGATACGGGCATTGTAGGCGACCCCGGCCACACCGATCCCATTGTTAGTGCTCTGGGCAACGGTGCCAGCCACATGCGTGCCGTGACCCTGGTCGTCCGTGGGGTCTGTATCGCTGTTGACAAAATCATAGCCGGGCAGACGGACCGTACTGGCCAGGTCGGATGCTCTGAAATCAACCCCGGTATCCACTATCGCCACGATGACTTGCTGGCCGGATGAGGTATCCCAGGCCGCCGGCATTTGGATCGCCTGGAAATTCCACTGAAAACTGTACAACGGGTCATTGGGGGTGAGGAAAGCACCCCGGCCGGAGTCAAGCGCTGGCGGCAGGTTAACCGGCATTACCGGCTCGGCCGTGATCCCGGCGATGAAATTTGGCTCGGCGTATTCAACGGTCGGGTCCTGGGCCAGTTTGGCCGCCACCTCTTGTGGGTTCTGTTCGGCGGAGAAGCTGACGCTGTAGAGTTGTCCCATCTCGACCGCCTGAACCGAGAGGCTCTCAATACTCTCATCGGGAATAGCATCGGCCACTGGCTCAAGCACCGGCTGCAGGTCGCTGGCCCCGATCTCGCGCAGTCGTTGATCTAAACTGGGAATATCCGCTTCGACAATACCGTCACCGCCAATTTCGGCTCCACGGGCCTGGATGGAAGCTTGGGGGTTTAACTTGATCAACACGACACCCTGTTCCACCGCCTCAGCGGGAGGAGCTACAGCGGCAGGCGGGCCGACTTCAGGCAGTTCTCCCCCTGGCGTGCCGGCGGCAGGTACAGTGGCCGGCACGGTTTCGGTGGTAGCAGGTGGCTCGCCGGTAACAGCCGGTGGGGTAACAGTGGCCGGTTGGGGTGAGACCACCGCGGCGGGTGTGGTTAAGCCAGATACATCGCCAGCGCCGCCGCCGGGCCGAGAAATTTCGCAGCCGGTCAGCAGCAACACTACACTCAAGCTCAGCAGAATGACTGGGACGCTACCTCTACGGGTCAATTTTTGGTATTGACTCATCGTGTCTTCTCCCATTAAGCAGGTTATAACTTTATGTAGTGTTCTGCACTAGAAAAAGTTACAACATTAACACTACTTTAACCATTATGCCACACAAAAAGGCAAAGAGCAACAACAAGACATAAAGTCAAGGGGGATGAGCAGTGAACGCTATTACAGTAACCAATAACCAGGATTTAACAATGGTTGACCTAAGCCAGGCTCTGGCCGACTTCCGCCGACTGAATGTTACCTACGTAAACCCGCATATACGTCAACGAACTATGTCGAATCAGGGGGGCACAATGAACGCTTTGACGACCGATCACACCTTACAACACAGCATTATCACCTTGATTGAGAACAATCCGAAGTTGGCTCCCAGCACTAAAAAGCAGTACACCAAGGCGATTAGTCAATACCTGGATGCAGGATATAGCCTGACTGATGCCGAGGCTCTGGCCCGCTATGCCCAGCGTTTGAGTAAGTCCAGCCGCGCCTTTCTCAAAGCAGCGGTGCGATTATGGGGGGATGATGTGGCCCTAAAAGCGAAAGGCCAGGCGTCTCCTGAGAATATCGCGGCGGTGCAGGCGACCGTCTACCGGATCGAGGCGCTCAATGAAGCGATCAAGGTTGAGGTCCCTAAAGAACAAAAGGCACATACCTGGCTGACCCAAAGTGAAGTAAAGAACCTGCTGGATTCGTGCAATACCAGGACCATTCAAGGCAAGCGGGATAAAATTGTGTTAGGATTGCTGGTGGGGGCAGGGCTACGCCGAGAGGAGCTGGTTCATCTCACCTTTGCGCAGATTCTGGTCCAACCGATTGCTAACCGAATCCGCACCGTATTAAACGTCGAAGGAAAAGGGGCCAAGGATCGGGTGGTGCCGATCAACGATAGGTTAGCTGCAGCGCTAGAGGAATGGCAGGCAATGGTCGGCGGCGGCTACATTGCTCGGGCCATTAGCAAAGGCGGGGCTGTCGGCGAAAGCCTTTCGGCGATTGGCGTCTTTCAGATTGTCAGGGGGGCGGGTGAGGAGATCGGCAAACCGGAGCTTGCGCCGCACGATTTCCGCCGAACCTATGCCCAACTCGGCTACGAAGCAGGGGTAGCCATCACTCAAATCAGCAAGTTGTTGGGACACGCCAATGTGGCCACGACCCAACGGTATCTGAATCTGGATTTGGATCTGAAGATTACGGTCAGTGACTTTATCCCCTTTTAGCTGCTACTTGGTCCCCAAGGGACCAACCTCAGTTCAGCGAATCTTTGGACCGGCGAATCGCATACTCGGACTACTGGCTAACAACTTGTTCCACACTTTCACGGCCAGGCCGGGCATGTTTCCTGGTGGAGATACTGCCGGCACTCTTCCGGCGTCCAGGTGCGGGTCAGACGGGAGCGGGCGAGGGGGAGTAACTCATCAGTAGGTAGAATATAGATCCGCACTGTGTTCCCTTCGCCGTCTGTGGCCAACAGCCGTCCATCAGGGCTGAAAGCGACAGTATAGCCTTGGCTGGGTAGAGTCAGTAATTCTTGACCTCGAGTTGTACCCGTCTCAGGCCCATCTGAAATGTCCCATACGATCACTCTCAATCCCAAACTGGCTGCTGCCAGACGGGTTCCATCCGGACTGAAGGCCACTCCATTGACAGGCTGGTGGTCGCGGGTCAGGGTAAATAATTCCTGGCCAGTCGCTGTCTGCCAAATCTTCACGCTGCCATCATAACTGGCCGTAGCCAAGCGCGTGCCGTCGGGACTAAAAGCTACATCCGGCAGATCAATAGTCTGGCCGGTCAGAGTAAAGATCTCCTGTCCGGTGAAGGCATCCCAAATTTTAGCCGTGCCATACCCGTAACCTGTTACTAAACGAGTACCATCGGGAGTGAAAGCCACACTCGCAGCATCAGCATCATCTTTATATTCTGGCAGCGTCAGGAGTTCCCGGCCGGTGAGGGTATCCCAAATTTTAGCGGTGCGGTCATAGCTAACCGTCGCCAAGTGGGCGCCATCAGGACTGAACGCCAATTTGGTAACCAGATCGGTGTGACCGGCTAGAGTGAACAGTTCTTGGCCGGTGAAGGCATCCCAAATTTTAGCGGTGTGGTCGGCGCTGGCGGTAGCCAGGCGCTGGCCGTCGGAACTGAAGGTGACATCCTGTACGTAGCCGGTGTGACCGGCCAGGGCTAAAAGTTCCTGGCCGGTGTCAGCATCCCAGACTTTGGCGGTCGAATCGAGACTGGCGGTAGCTAACCGTAATCCATCGGGACTGAACTCGACATCCCGGATTTCCTGGTCATTCCGGTGACCGGCCAGGGTCAGCCACTCTTTAGCCCCGGCCGGGCTGACATCCCATACTCTGGCTGTTTTATCAAAACCGGTACTGAGAAGGCGCGTTCCATCGGAATTGAAGGCGATTGAAAAAATAACTCCCCCCTGATGACCCTTAAGCCACAGTACCTTGTTGGTGATATCAGCTGCCACAGCTGCATTGAGCGTAGGGGGAACATCTGCTTGAAGTACCGCCGTCAGATCCCAAACCTTGACCGCAGTATCTTGCCTTGTCGCCAGATGTAAACCATCCGAACTAAACGTAACTTCCCCATCTCCACCAGCCACGAAACTAAACCATTCCCGGCCGGTAGCCGTCTCCCAAATCTTGACGCTGGCATCATCGCCGAATGTTGCCAAGTAGCGCCCATCAGGGCTGAAGGTGACGCTTCTAACATTGTTGGTGTGGCCGGTCAAGGTGAACAACAGCTTGCCGGTGCTGGCCTCCCATATCCTGGCCGTTCCATCGTTACTGGCCGTGGCCCAGCGGGTACCATTCGGGCTAAAAGCCATATCACGGATCTCATCTGTATGCCCTACCAGCCGGAACAAGGGTTTCGGCTGGGCCGCGTTCGTGGTGCCATCCCAGACGCCTCCGGTTCCATCCGCGTCCCATACGGTCAGGCGTGCCCAATCCGGAGTTAACCAGTAACTCTTCCCCTCGGTATCAACTTGAACCGGCGCCGTGTCAATCGCCTGACCATTGGCAACGCTCCAGGTAGTAATTGTAGTGACCTGCCCACTGCTCATAGTAACCAGGCGTTTCCCGCCATCGTCCAAGCTAAACGTGGCGTCATAGCCCGGAACAGTAAACAACTCCTGGCCGGTGGCCGCGTCCCAAACTTTGGAAACGCCACTTTCGTCGGAGGTGGCCAGGCGCGTGTCATCCGGGCTGAAGGTGCCCCAGTAAACCCAATCGGTATGACCGGTCAGCGTGAGCCGGACTCGTGAAGCGGGTAGGGCTTGGTGCAGCGCATCGAGGGCTTCCGGCAAAGCTAGCTGATCCACCACGTACGTAGTGGTCACTGCTTGCAAGGCCAGCAAGATGCTGAGTTCGGGGTCTACCTCTAAATTTTTAACGGATGCGGCGGCCAACTCGCGGGAGGTAGCTAGGCGGGCTTGCTTTTCAGCCTCTTTTTGTTGCGTCTCGGCCTGGGCCTGAGTAGTGGCCCGGCTGTGGGCTTCGGCTTCGGCGGTGGCTCGCTCGGCCAGGGCTTGCTGTTCGTTTTGGCTGGCCTGCCGCCCAAAAATCACGGCTGCAACCGCCAAAAACCCGGCAATCACCAACGCCCCGGCCAGGAATATGGCCCGTTGGCGCAAGCGCCGGTTGGCTTGCCCCTGTTCTTCGGCCCGGCGCTGTTCGGCCTCGGCCAATTTCTGGGCGGCTTCGAGTTCCCGCTGCCGCTGCGCTTCGCGCTCGGCTTCATGCTGGCGAGCCAATTCCTGAGAGGCGGCCAAAAAATCCCGTTCCAGGACATTCATCTCCTCGGCGTGACTTTGCGCCCACTCGCTCGCATGGCCCAGCCGCGCCCCACGATACAACTCGCCGGGGTCGCGGTTCAATTTTTCCCAGGCCTGGGCCGCCTCGGTCAGATGGCGGTGCAGGTACAAGCCTTCCCGGTTCTCGTCCAGCCATTGCCGCAATAACGGCCACTCACGGATGAGAGCTTCGTGGGCTACCTCAACCGAATCCTCGCCAGTGGTGATAAGCCGGGCGTCGGCCAGGGTGTGCAATACAGATTCTACGACAGTCGGCGAACCGCCAACCGCTGTGGAGTCTGACGGTGAGTAACCGGTGAGCCGCGCTAGTTGGTCAACGGTCGTCAAGGCTTCCAGCTCAGCGCGCACCACCCGTCGCCTCGTATCCTGCGTCCCCTCACCCAGCTCAGTCAGACGGAGGAAGATGTTGCGGGCGGCAAATTGCTCTTCCGGCTCCAACTTCTTCCAGACCCGGTCGGCTGTTTTGGCGATGGCGCCGCGTACTCCTCCGGACTCGCGGTAGCCGCCGAAGGTCAGGGTGCGACTGCGCCGCCGTTGCCAGGTTTCGAGCAGGGCGTGAGAGAGCAGAGGCAGTGCGCCCGGCTCGTCCCCAACTTCTTCCAGAAGAAAATCTACCAGGCCTGGCTCAAAGGTCCAACCCCCCTGCCGGGCTGGTTCCTCGATGGCCCGACGCAGTTCGGTGGTGTTCATCGGGCCGATATATTCTTGCTGCCTGGCCAGGGCCTCGCGCAGGTGATCGTATTGGGCGCAGTGGGCGTAAAAGTCGGCCCGGAGGGTGATGACGACGAGGGTGGAAGAATGAAGGGTTGGAAGGCTGACTGTGAGTAAGTTATCCACAAAGGCGCGGCGCTCGGCTTCGTCACGGCACAGGGTGAAGAGTTCCTCGAACTGATCCACGACGAGAAGGAGGCGAGGAGGTAAAGGTAAGTTTTTCTCTACTTTCTTATTCAATAGTCTGCGTACGTAGAGGTGGAGACTGCGCGGGTCGCGGGCCAGGTCATCCATCAAAGTGGTGATGGCAGTGACCGACTCCGAGTCTTGGGTGAGGCTGGTGGCGAGGTTTTCTAAGGGATGAGCGGTAGGAGTAATAATGTGGATAGGCCAATGAGCGCTACCTTCCGGTGGCAAGCTACCATCTGCCAATGGCTCGCCGCGCCGCAGGGCGGGAAGCAATCCCGCTCGTACCAACGAGGATTTACCGCTACCCGATGCACCAACAATGGCAAGGAAATGACCGCCTCCCCCACCTTCCCCCTGCAAGGAGGCGGGAGAAAGCCGTGCGACTAACTTAGCCGTCAACAATTCCCGGCCAAAGAAAAGATCGGCGTCGGCTTCATCGAAATATTGCAAGCCTTTGAAGGGTGGTTCGCCGGGAGTGGGACTTTCATCGGACCACTGCGGCCACCATGAGCCGCGCAGGTGCGTGACTTCTGCCTCCTGGGTGAGAGATGGTACAGCGAGAGCAGACTGAAAGGCCTGGGTCAATTCGCTGCCGCTTTGATAGCGAGCCGCCGGCTCTTTAGCTATAGCTCTGAGAATTACCGAATCTACCGCTTGGGGTAGGATGGGGTTTAGACTTCGGGGAGGTGGGGGCAACTCATGTAGCTGTTTTATCATCATGCCCATCGGGGTATCGCTAGTGAAGGGAAGCTGACCGGTCAGCATCTCATACAGCACCATGCCCAGTGAGTAGACATCGCTGGTCGGCCCGATTTTATCCACACCACCACTAATCCGTTCGGGTGACATATAGGCCGGCGTGCCTGTTGGCGAGCCGGTTTGGGTAACATCTCCCGCTCCCGAAATGAGCTTGGCAATGCCAAAATCGCTCAACAACGCTCGCCCATCCGGGGCGAGCATTATATTGGCCGGTTTGATGTCACGATGGATAATGCCCTGTTGGTGGGCGTAATCCAGAGCAGCGCTGATTTGTTGGAGAATGACCAGGGTCTGTTCTGGCATCAACGCTTGCTCGACCCGCCTGAGCGAACGCAGCCATTCTTTCAGCGTTCCCCCAGCTACATACTCCATGACCAGGTAGCACAAGCTTGGCTGCCCGCCCCAGAGTGAGTCCCCCACTTCTGGTTGATAATCTTGTTCGCCAAAATCATAAATGTGAACAATATTGGGATGGTTGAGCCTGGCTAGTAGTTTGGCCTCTTGTTCAAAACGAGGTCGAAAACCCTCGGCAGCGGCTAGTTCGGGGCGGATAAATTTGAGCGCCACATAGCGTTCCAGGCGAGGTTGATAAGCCTTGTACACGTTGGCCATACCTCCCTCGCCCAGCTTCTCAACCAAGCTATACGGTCCGACCGTTTGACCGGTGAGATCACTCATACCTGTTACCCCCTTGTTCTAGTACCTAGCCCCACCTGCGCACTGGAGGAGACATCATTCTCTCCTGGCACAAGTGCCTCATCTTCAGTTGTCAAGTTAGCGCCGAATGACCTATTATACTCGATCTGAGGACATAAGGAAAGGTGATTCTCCTCATGCCTTCCGGGCATATTTAAAGTGAACAGAATTGGGCAAACTGAATATTGCGCAAAAAATTACTACGTCACAGAAAGTCCATGCATTGTAACGGGTTGTCCTATAGAGACTGAGGAAATAAGGGACAACTTCCTCTCTGTAATTTGACAGTCCCTCAAAATCCGATAAAATGCGAGCTGAACATCTGTTCTAGTACCTTACCAGAGCGACAGTCTTTGATGCAGGGCGTTGGGAGGCGCAGTGTCTTCAAAGAAGCGGAAACGACTCGATTCGGCTGTGTCTGCCATCCAGCAGAAGTGGGGCCTGCAGGTCATCCGGCAGGGGGCGAGCCGGGGCCTGACGGCCGAGTTTCCGCACATCCCCACCGGTTTTCAGAATCTGGATCAGATTCTGACCGGCATTGGCGGCATCCCCCGTGGCCGCTTAACTGAACTCCTTGGTACCCCAACATCCGGTATGGCCACCCTGGCCCTCAAGATTGTCGCTGAAGCCCAGGCCGTCAAAGATGTCGCCGCTTACCTCGATCTCGGGGCAACCTTTGACCCCGACTATGCCGCCCGTTGCCACGTTAATCTCTCCAAGCTCTTGCTGGTCCGGCCCCACAGCGGAGCCGAGGCACTGGAGATTGCTCACTCTCTGATCAACAGTCGCGGGCTGGGTGTCCTGATTTTTGACTCGGTGGCCCAACTCCGGGCCGGTCCTTTAGGGACCGAAACGCTCTCGCCCATTTTACGACAACTGCCCCAAGTGTTGGCCCACTCCCCTTGCGCCCCCATCTTCCTGACCCCGCTCTCAGCTAATCAAGAATTGGTTTACCCCGGCAGTTTTGCCCTGCCCGATTACGCCACCGTCCGGCTGCGGTTGACCAAGGAACGCTGGCTCTATCGCGGCGATGATGTGCGCGGCTACGAAGCTCAGGTGCAGGTCATCAAAAACAAGCTGGGCGCAGCCAACAAGAGTACCCGGATCGCCATCACCTTCAACGGAGTGGTTAAAGGGGACAGCACATGATCGCGGCGGTGAATATCCCCTATTTTGCTGCCGGCATCCTCCGGCAAGGGAATCCTCTGCTGGCCACACTTCCCTTCATCATCGGTGAGCCACCCCAGGCGCCTGAACGAGTCTACGCTGTTTCCCCCGAAGCTGTTGAGATTGGCATCAGACCCGGTATGCCAGTGCGACAAGCCCAAGTCCTCTGTCCGGGCATACACCTGGTGCCAAACCAGCCTCATCATTACCACAGTGGCTACACTGAACTGCTGGCCGTCCTGGACCAGTTTACCCCGGTCATTGAACCCGAGCAGATTGGGGCCAGCGCCCGCCTTTATCTCGACCTGGGTACACTGCCCCTCAAAAAACCGGTGGAGTTGGTGAAAGCGCTGGGTCAGGCCATCCGGGAAAAGAGCGGTCTGGCTCCGGCCGTGGGCTTAGCCAAAGGCAAGTTTCCCGCTCACGTGGCGGCGAGTTCGGTCAAGCCGAATCGTGCCTCGATTGTCAGCCCCGGCCAGGAAGCGATCTTTTTAGCCCCGCGCGCCGTGACGCTTCTCCCGCTTGATCAGGAATTAGCCTACCGCTTTCACCTGTTGGGGCTGCGGACGTTAGGCCAACTGGCGGCCCTGCCAGCCGGCGCGATGCTGACCCAGTTTGGAGTGCAGGGACGCTGGCTGCACCAGTTAGCCAGGGGGTACGACGACCGGCCGGTTAAACCCCAACCTCTCCCTACCACCGAGCAGATTACCCGCCGCTTTGACGACGCCATTGCGAACCGGCTGATCCTGAACGCTCAGTGTCAGAATCTGGCCGCCGAGTTAGCCCAGCGGCTGCAGATTCTGCGACAGATCGGCCGGGAACTACGGCTCACTCTGCACCTGGAAAATGAGACGACGTGGACCCGAGTGCGCTTGCTGCGCCAGGCAACCGGCCAGGCCGAGCGGTTGAGTGAGAGTCTCACCCTGCTGCTGGATCAGGCCAGGATAAGCTGCGGGGTGGTTGCGATCACTGTCAGCCTGGGTGAACTCAGCCCGGTGAGCGGGGAACAGCTGGAGTTGTTTACCTTTGGGGGTGAGCAGGAGCGCCGTTTGGGTGAGGTGCTGCCCCACCTGGTGGCCCGGTATGGAGAACATCGCTTTTATCAGGCCCTGGTCACCAGTCCGTTGGCCACCCTGCCGGAAGCACGTTTTCAGCTTCAGCCGACCCGTAATCTATGACCTACCTCTGGCCAAAAGGCGAAGCCATTACCGTAAAGAGCGATGCGCTGGCCACACCCCTGGTTTTTACCTGGCAGGGCCAGGTGCATCCGGTCCAGGCGATTGCTAAACGCTGGCGGGTGGACCAGGGCTGGTGGCGCAAGCGAGTCTGGCGGGAGTATTTCAAACTGACCACCCAGACGGGTATGTTAGTCATCATTTTTCGGGAGGTACAAACCGGGGCCTGGTACCTGCAGCGCCTTTATGATTAGGTGTTGGGGATCGGAGATCGGTTTCCAATCCTTGACCCGTGGCCCCCGACCCCAATGGATTACATAGAACTTCACTGCCACTCCAATTTCAGCTTGCTCGACGGAGCCTCCCCTCCCGAAGATTTGATGAGCCGAGCCGCAGAGTTAGGGATGCCGGCCCTGGCCCTGACCGACCATGATAATGTCTATGGGGCAGTGCGCTTTGCCCAAGCCGCCCAGGCTGTCGGCATCAAGCCGATTTTGGGTGCTGAACCGACCCTGGCCGGTGGGCATCATCTCACCGTGCTGGTTGAAAATGAAGCCGGCTGGCGCAACCTGTGCTGGCTGATTAGCCAAGCGCAGCATAACGCTCCCAAAGGCCAGGCGGCTCTGCCCCCAACTGCTCTGCCGAATCATACCGAGGGATTGATTGCTTTATCGGGTTGTCGCCAGGGTGAGATAGCGGTGGCGCTATTACGCCGCGACCGGGAGGCAGCTTTGAACGCCGCCCGGCGTTATCGCGATCTCTTCAGCCCGGCCCGATTCTGGATCGAACTACAGCACCATCTCCGACCCGAAGATGGGAATCTAATTAGAGCATCGGTGGAGCTGGCTCGCCATCTGGGAATTGGTTATGTGGCGACCAACAACGTCCACTATGCCACCCGTCCTGGCTGCCGCTTGCAGGATGTGCTGGTCTGCATCCGCCACCAGCTCAGCCTGGATGAAGCTGGGCCGATTCTGCGGCCCAACTCCGAGTTTTATCTCAAATCGGCCCAACAGCTTGCGCCTCTCTTTACAGCCTACCCTGAAGCCCTGACCAACACCGGCCGCATTGCCGAACGCTGTGACTTCACCTTGCAGTACGGCTTGCAGGATTTACCCCGCTTCCCGACCCCGCCGAATCTGACTGCGGAGGCATACCTTCACCACCTGTGCGAGGCGGCTCTGCCCCAACGCTATCCCGATTCAGCAGTCCGAGCAGCCGAACAACTGGCCCACGAACTGGCGATTATTGAGGGAGCCGGGTTGGCCAATTATTTCCTGATTGTCTGGGACATTGTCCGCTTTGCCCGCGAGCAGGGCATCCGCTGCCAGGGCCGGGGGTCGGCGGCCAACTCGATTGCGGCCTATCTCCTGAATCTTAGCCCGATTGATCCCCTGGAGCACCACCTGGTCTTTGAACGCTTCCTGTCAGCCGAAAGAGCCATCGCTCCGGATATTGATCTGGACTTCGAGGCGCTGGACCCCCGGGAAGCGGTCATCCAGTACGTTTACGAGCGGTATGGTCTGGACCACGCGGCCATGGCCTGCACCTTTGTCACCTTTCAAAAGCGTAGCGCCATGCGCGATATCGCCAAAGTATTGGGATTGGCGGAGGCAGCGGTGAAGCAGGCGGCCGATCAGTTAGCCGATTCGGAAATGACTTCACTTCCTGCTGAGAATGGGCCGCTGGGGCTGCTACTTGACCTGAGCCGGCAAATCCATAACTACCCGCGCCACCTGGGGATTCATAACGGCGGGATGATCCTCACCGGCCCGCCCTTGACCACCCGCCTGCCGACCGAGCCGGCGACGATGGCGAATCGTTTTGTGGTCCAGTGGGACAAGGAGAGCCTGGAAGCAGCCGGGCTGATCAAGATTGATCTTTTGGGTTTGCGGATGCTCTCGGCCATCTCAGAAACGGTGCAGCTCGTCGAGCGGACCCGTGGGATTGCCCCCGACCTGGAGGAGCGGTCCTTTAAGGACCCGGCTGTGTACGAGTTGATTGCAGCCGCCGATACCCTGGGGGTATTCCAGGTAGAGTCGCGCGCCCAATCGCAGATGTTACCCTGCTTGCAGCCCCGCTGTTTCAATGATTTGATTGTGGCGATTTCCCTCATTCGCCCCGGCCCAATCCAGGGCAATATGGTCCATCCTTACCTCCGCCGCCGCACCGGGCTGGAGCCGGTCACTTACCTGCATCCCCGTTTAGAATCTGCTTTGGCAGAGACGTTAGGGGTTATCTTATTCCAGGAACAGGTCTTGAAAGTGGCCCGCGACCTGGCCGGTTTCACTGCCGGGCAGGGTGAACAACTGCGCCGGGCTTTGGGAGCCAGGCAAGGGGGTATAAAAATTCAACGTTTTCGGGAGGCATTTCTGAGCGGTGCTCAGGCGAATGGAGTGTCGTTGGCCGTGGCCGAAGCGGTCTTTGAGCAGCTCCGGGCTTTTGGGGGCTATGCCTTTGCCAAGAGCCACGCAGCGGCATTTGCCGTACTGGTCTACCAGTCGGCCTGGTTGAAGCGCTATTATCCGGCCGAATTCCTGGCGGCGATTATGAATAACCAGCCAATGGGGTTTTGGAATCCGGCTGTTTTGGTGGGGGATGCCCAGCGGCGAGGTATCCCTGTCCTGCCGGTGGATATCCAGCGCAGCCGGAATCGGTGTACGGTTGAGCAGGAAGGTATTCGACTCGGCTTCAATTACATTGCCGGTTTGGGGGAAGGGGGGATCACCCGGCTGGAAGAGGCTCGTCGGGTCCGTTCCTTTACCAATCTGGCCGACTTCTGCCGGCGCACGCAACTCCCCCGGCGGATGGTACAGAATCTGATTCTGGTGGGGGCGATGGATGGCTGGGGTATCCCCCGCCGGAAGCTGCTGTGGGAGTTGGGTCAGTTGCGCTATGCCGAGGCGGAATTGGATTGGGTCTTTCCTGATGAGGGCGTAACTCTGCCCCCCTTTTCAGCTATAGAAGAGATGCTGGCGGAACAAGAAGTGCTGGGTCTATCTACCGGGGATCACGTTATGAGCCATTTTGGAGCCTGGATTACCAAACACGGTATCCTGAGCAGCCGGGAATTGGCCGGGTGTTCTTCAGAGCAACAAGTACAGGTGGCCGGGTTGCTAGTTGTCCATCAGAGTCCGCCGACCGCGAAAGGATTTTATTTTCTAACGCTTGAAGACTCGGAAGGGCTGGTGGATGTGATTGTCCGCCCACAGGTTTACGCTCGCTATCGGGGTCTGATCCGGACAACTTCTCTGCTAATCGTAGAGGGGCAGGTTCAGCACCAGGGTGGCGTGACGAATCTATTAGCCGAGCGAATGACTCCTCTACCTACCAATCCAATGCTCCAAGGAGCATAAAAACCCCCAATTTTTGGGCTGTTATCAAGATCAATTTTATTGTATTATGGTGATAGTACCTGATGCTGAATTATGTTGATATAGAAATAGATTTATGCTTGGGAGCAACCCACCAGTGTTTCGAGGTGGGTTGTTATTCTTTAAACCGGAAAGTCAGATAAAAATGGGAGACTTACAACAAGCCATTACTGTCATTAAGGCAGGTGATAAAGCGGGCGGCAAGCAATTACTGATCGAGGTCATAAAGGCCAATCCACACAACGAGGTAGCTTGGCTATGGATGGGCCAGGTTGTAAGTGCTGATGAAGAACGGCGAAAATGCTTGCAAAATGTCTTGAAACTTAATCCTAACAACAAGGTCGCCAAGCGGGGATTGGCTATGATCCAACAGCGACAAGCAAGTGAGCCTATTGACCAGCCAACCAAAAAAGTGCTTCCTCAACCCATCGAAGAACCGCCATCCAAACAAGAACTAGCCCTGCCGGCTAATAAATTGGAGCCTATTGGCGTATTACCCCTTATAGAGCGGTTGGAACGAATGACGCCTCCAAGTAATCCCCGGCTCATTCGTCCATTGAAAGCCATTAAACAAGAGACCACTAAGAAATGCCCTTATTGTGCTGAGACGATTAAAGTGGAGGCCGTTGTTTGCCGGTTCTGTGGTACGGATTTAAGAACTGGTCCACAATCTAAAGCGATTGTACAACAGCCTCAAACTCCCATCGTAATACAAGCACCGCCGCAGCGTTTATGGAGTCCAGGCGTTGCTGCGATTCTCAGTTTCTTTATTCCAGGCGTTGGCCAAATGTATAAAGGGCAAGTAGGCGGTGGTATACTGTGGTTAATTTTCGTTCTGGTTGGCTATGGCTTCTTCATTATTCCAGGCTTAATTTTACATTTTATATGCATTTTTGATGCTGCCGGCGGCGATCCCTATAAACAAATTAGAGGCGGTGGTGGTGGGCTGCTCGGAATACTTGGCGTTATTGCTTTGCTGTTTCTATTCCTTTGTGTATGTGGAGCATTAGTCGGGGGGTCATAGCATAAAGTCAAACAAATAACTGGTTTGTATTTTATTAGGCTGGCGTTTTTACTTGGGGATTGTAGTAAGACGCGAGTCATGATAAAATAAACGAAAAGCAAAAGACCCCTCGGCTGCCAAACCTATAGGGGTCTTTATCTATTTCCTGTGACCAGGTAAAGCGGCCTGGCCGTGTGTTGTTGAGCATATCTTAGCACAGAGGCGCGGTCCGGTCAAGGGCAGCGCTTTTTTGTTTTACCATCTCTTAACTGGGGCACCCGATATGGTCAAACTCGAAGACCTGAAACCCGGCGTTAAGGTCAAAGGGATTGTTCCCGGACAAACCGTCTCCATTGTAGATGCCAAGTGGCACGGCTCCACGGCCGTGGAGCTGTTCTACAAACGGGTCGATGGTCAGCCGGGGACCCAACTGCTCTACCGCACAGATGAAGCCGGCCTGGAAGTGGGGCAGCCCCAACGAACCTGGCAGTTCAGCGCCGACGGCGAATTATTCCGGCTGGTCGCCGAAGCTTATCGCATCCACCTGGCCCATCTCTTCGACCCGGTGTTAGCTGTGCATACCTCGGTCATTGAACCGCTGCCCCACCAGATTACCGGCGTTTACGGCGAGATGCTCACCCGCCAGCCGCTGCGCTTCTTGCTGGCCGACGATCCCGGCGCGGGCAAGACCATTATGGCCGGCCTGCTCATCAAAGAGGTGATCGTCAGAGGCGATGTGCGGCGCTGCCTGATCTGCGTCCCTGGGGGATTAGCTGCCCAATGGCAGGATGAACTGTGGTTTAAGTTCCAGCTTCGCTTCGACATTATGAGCCGCGAGACCATTGAAACCTCGGTTAGCGGCAACCCGTTTCAGGACAAAGATTTGCTCATTATTCGCTTGGACCAGGTGGCCCGCGACGACGAGTTGCAGGAAAAACTACGCCGGACCGAGTGGGACCTGGCTATCATTGACGAAGCCCACAAGATGTCGGCCCACTTTTGGGTGGGGGAACTGGAAGAGACCAAGCGCTACAAGCTGGGTAAGCTCTTAAGTTCCATCGCCCGCCACTTTATGCTGATGACAGCGACTCCCCATAACGGCAAAGAAGAAGATTTCCAGTTGTTTCTGGCTTTGCTCGATCCCGACCGCTTTGAAGGTCGTTTCCGTGAAGGGACTCACCAGGTGGACATCTCCGACATCATGCGCCGGATGATCAAGGAAGACCTGCGCCGTTTTGATGGCCGGCCCCTCTTCCCGGAGCGAATCGCTTACACCGCCAGTTATGCTCTCTCGCCGGGCGAAATCCAACTTTACAACGTCGTCACCGATTACGTGCGCGAGGAGTTCAACCGGGCCGACCAACTGGGCGATGACAAGCGCAAGGGCACGGTCGGCTTTGCCCTGACCATTCTCCAGCGCCGCCTGGCCTCATCGCCCGAGGCCATTTACCAATCCCTAAAACGACGCCACCAGCGGCTGGACAAACGGCTGCAAGAAGTCAAAGGAGGCCAACAGGCTGCTGCAACCGATGATACCCGCTACTATGACCAGGGCTACCTGGAGGATTTGGACGACGCTCCGGCCGATGAGGTCGAAGCGATTGAGGAACAGGTCAGCGACAGCGCCACCGCCGCGCTGACCATCGCCGAACTGCAGGCTGAGATCGAAACGCTCAAAAAGCTGGAGACAATGGCCTACCGGGTCCGGCACAGCGGTACGGACCGCAAATGGGAAGAGTTAACCTCGATTCTCCAGGATGAGCAGCGCATGCTTGACGGCAACGGGCAACGCCGCAAGTTGGTCATCTTTACCGAGCACCGCGATACACTGACCTATCTGTGGGAGCGCATTAGCATCCTCTTTGGCCGCGAGGATATTCTGGTCAGCATTGACGGCAGCGTACCGCGCGAGCAGCGCCGGGCTACCGAGGACCGCTTTCGCAATGACCCCGAGGTCTACATTTTGCTGGCGACCGATGCTGCCGGCGAGGGTATCAACCTGCAGCGCGCTCACCTGATGATCAACTATGATTTGCCCTGGAATCCTAACCGGCTGGAGCAGCGTTTTGGCCGCATCCACCGCATCGGCCAGACCGAGGTCTGCCACCTCTGGAACCTGGTGGCCGGAGAGACACGGGAAGGCCAGGTCTACGCCCGGCTGCTCCACAAGCTGGAAACAGAGAGCAAAGCCTTGCAGGGCAAGGTCTTTGATGTCTTGGGCGCGTTAT
This sequence comes from Anaerolineae bacterium, assembly GCA_023382535.1. Next base: position 18,023 of record JAHDWA010000029.1, read on the forward strand.
TCGAGCAGACCCCGCTGAGCAAGCTGCTAGTTGAGGCGATCCGCTACGGCGATCAGCCCGAGGTGCGGGCCAAATTGGAACAGAAGGTGGATAATGCCGTGGACCAGGAACGGGTGCGGGAGTTACTGGAGACTCGCTCCCTGGTCACCGAACGGATGGATACCAGCCAGATCATGCGCATCCGCGAGGAGATGGAACGTTACGCCGCCCGGCGCTTGCAGCCCCACTACATCAAGTCCTTCTTTCTGCAAGCCTTCGAGCGGCTGGGCGGTTCGCTGCGGGAACGGGAGCCTGGGCGCTACCGCATCAGCCACGTTCCGGCCCGAATCCGCCACCAGGCCAAAGAGTTGGGCACGACCGTGCCGGTATGGGAAAAGTATGACCGGGTTTGCTTTGACAAGGAGCAGTTGACCCACGCCGGGCAGGTGCAGGCCGACTTTGTTTGTCCGGGCCATCCTTTGCTGGATACTGTCATCAGCCTCACCCTGGACAAATACCGCGAGACACTGCGCTCCGGGGCGGTGCTGGTGGATGAAACCGATCCTGGCCGCGAGCCGCGCGTCTTATTTTTCCTGGAGCAGAATATCCAGGATGCGGGGACCTCCTCAAGCGGGGCCAAGCGAGTGATTTCCCGTGAGGTTCACTTTGTCGAAATTGACGCCGGGGGACAGATTCGGGCGGGCGGCTATGCGCCCTACCTGGATTACCGGCCGGCTACAACTGAGGAGTTAGCCCAGCTCGAATCGGCTCTAACGGCTGATTGGCTCGCCGGAGAAGCACTGGAAAGCCAGGTAATGGCCTACGCCATCGAAAAGCTGGTGCCGCGCCATCTCCAGCAGGTCCGGCAGCGGCGCGAGGCCCAGGTGGATAAAACCCTGGCCGCCGTCCACGAGCGGCTGACCAAGGAGATCAACTATTGGGACAAGCGGGCGGCCGAACTGCGCCAGCAGGAAAAATCGGGTAAGGCCAATAACCGGCTCAATGCCGCCAAGGCCCAGCAGCGGGCCGACGAACTGGCCGCCCGGCTGGAACGGCGCAAAGAGGAACTGGCCCTGGAGCGGCAAATCTCGGCAACCCCACCCATCATCATCGGTGGGGCGGTGATTATCCCGCTGGGGCTGCTGTTGGGAGATAAGACGCCACCCGAATTGATGGACCGGCGCATTACCGAAGCCATCGCTATGCAGGCAGTCCTCCAAACTGAGGCGGGGCTGGGTTATCACCCTCGCGACGTGCACAAAGAGAACCTGGGCTACGACATCGAGAGCCTGGACCCCCGCACCGGCCGGCTGCGCTTCATCGAAGCCAAGGGCCGCCGGGCCGGCGCGGAGACCGTGACCGTGACCCGTAATGAGATTTTGACTGCCATCAATTCGCCGGAGCAGTATATCCTGGCCATCGTCGAGGTGGAAAACGGGCAGGCCAAAGCGCCGCGCTATGTCCGCCAGCCCTTCAGCCGTGAGCCGGATTTTGGGGTGACCAGCAGTAATTATGATTTGGCTGAATTACTGGCGCGGAGTGATACAGCCTCCTAGCCGAACTCTTTTCGTCAAATTAAATCTTTGTCATTTATTATTCCGGAAAAGTGATGGAAAGACGAATAATATTTTTCATAATTCTGGCTATAGCGGTTATGGTTATTCTCATCCTGTATTTAGGGGTCTATCTTGTTCCTGAGGCTGTTAATAGTGAGATAAAAGAGCTAAAAGAAAATATTGGTACCCTTCAGAATGAAGTAACGCAGGTAGCCGAGCGGACTGGCGTTACAGCCACTTCGATGACAAACGACTATACGTCACTCGCAAATAGGACCGCTGTTATCTCTAAAGAAGCAACAGCAATGGCTGATAGCTTTAACTCTTTGGCCGCTACAGCAACGATTATGGCGGCTACTACAACCGCACAAGCGCCTGTAACACGTAAGGTAAAGGAAGGCGAGTCGGTTGATTTATTCGATCAGGAGTTGAGTGTTACCCTGGAGGGATACAGTTGTCCTGTTGTTTGTTCAAGTGTTACGTTTTCTGTCAGGAGCTTAAAATCAGCCCGTCAAACGTTTGAGGGGATTTACCTTGATGAAGCAGTCTTCTATAAAGGTAAGAACAGGTACACGATTCTCGTGAGCGATATATCAGAGGATGAGGGCACATTGGTCGTTGAGTTTGTAGTTTCAATTTCATAGGCAGACAAAAATTTATCTGTCTTCATGATAATCGTTATGCTGCGTAACTCCGTGGAAAGGAAAACTTACTATGTCTGAGTCACTTTTAGGCTTAACCATTACAAGAGCTATTCCTCCAGAAGTTCTAATGGGGCTTATGACTGGGCAGTATAAACTATATGGTGGAGTCATTCGCTGGGCAAACGGCACAGAGTATGCGGGGCAAATAGTGCGCCATCTTGTGCCTGTAGCTGGATCAACCCTGGGTGCATCTTTATTCGCCCCTGTTCCTGGGGTATTAGAAGCAGTCAATACCTATCAATTGCATAAATTAACAGGACAGGTAAATGCCCTTTCTGCAACCACCCAGCAAGTTCTACAAATAGCAACTGGCACAATGATTTTGTCTGGTTTAAATCTAGCGGTAAGCGCTGTTGGTTTTGCAGTCCTTAATGATAAACTCAAAATCTTGGATGGTAAACTAAACGAGCTCCAAAAAGAAGTTAAGGCAATCCGTGCTCTACTGGAGCTTGAAGAACGGGCGAGACTAGGAGCGGCTTTACGTGACTTGCTCAATATTGTTAATGTCAAAAATCCAGATAATCGTCATACGATGCTGTTTAACTCAAAAAATGTACTGGCCCCGATTAGTCTCAAATATAAGGAGTTATTAGCTAGAGCAGAAACCATAGAAACAGCAATGGCTTACGAAGAATACTTTTGCCTGACCTCCCTGGCCCATGCGCGTTGCTTGGCTGAATTAGGAATGCTGGAGATGGCCCATCGGGATTTGGACGAAGCAAATAATTTTTGGAAAGAGCAGGCACGACGCATAGCCAATGAGTTTTTGTTAGGCAAATATCCGGAGCGATTTTTGTTTAGTGATTTTGCTCAGGATGTGCCCGTTTCTATATTGGTTGAATGGCTAGACTTCATCCGAAGCGAAGAAAAGGGATATGCCTGGATTGATGAATTAAGAAGCAAGACTAGCCCTTGGTACGCTGACGATGATTACAATGAGGTTAGTAAAGGAGCGGCCAAGGTTACCTCTTCGCTGTGGGGGGTCGTTTCCAGATACAGTGGTAGCGCTAAAACTAGAGATTTGGACAGAGAAAGAGAAATGATTATTCCTTCATTTCAAAAACTTGTCGCCCGAAACAAAGTTTTAGAAGGATATATCACCCAATACAAGTTGTTGGAGGAGCATAACGTAACACCTTCCGAGTTTGAAGGTAAGATGGCTTTACTTGCACCAGAAGTAGCCGTGGATGGATATATTATCTTACAGCCTGCCCAAAGCGAGGTAAATGGCTAAGCGTTGAAAAGACAAGGGTAATGAGCCAACACTACACCTGTATTGACTGCGGTCGGGGCTTCACCCTGAGCCATGAAGAACAGCGTTGGTACCAGGAGAAAGGCTGGCCGCTACCCAAACGCTGCGAGGATTGCCGCAGCCAGCGCCGGCGCGAACGCGACTCCGGCAATATGGGTTTTTCGGGATCACCCTCTCGGCCAGAGACCAGCTCCCGCCGCTGGCCAGCCGACTTTTCCGACCAGAGTACGGCCCACAAGTCGAGCCAGCCGCGATCCGGATCAAAGCGCTCGCTCAACTGGTGGACCAATCCCTATGCCCGGTTTGGCCTGATCAGTCTGGCCGTTGTCCTATTGGCCGGAGCGGCGGCGCTGTGGACCGGTCTGCCCTGGTGGTTGGTGTTAATTGTCGTTGTCGTGGCCGTCAACGGGATTACCCTGGCCCTGTACCGCTATGATAAAGCCATTGCCGGCGGTGAATCCATCCGCGTGCCTGAAACGATTCTGCTGGCATTGGCCTTTTTTGGCGGCAGCCCGGCGGCCTATTTTGCCCTTTACCACTTCCGGGAACGCCACAAGGTTCAAAAAATGTCCTTTATCCTGCCTTTTTGGCTGATTGTGACCGGACAGATTTTGACTCTGTGCATCCTGCCCTTCTGGCTTGGTTGGGTTTAGAATTTCTCTCATCAAGGAAAGGATAATTTTTCAATGAAATGGAAAACTGTGCGCAATGCAGGTTATATCGCCAGTGAGGCTACTTTACCTCGAAACCGGCCTAATGCGGCAGCGGCTGAATTCCTGGAGGGAGTCGTCGAGGAATTTGCTCGCGCTTCGCGCCGGTATTTTGAATTGGCCAACGAACTCCCCTTCATCTACCGTGAACGCCAGACCCATTCAGTGCTGCTACCGGCTGTTGCCAAGGTCGCTGATGCAGTTTTGGTTGAAACACCGGTTACTCGGAGAGTCAACCGTCAGGATAGCTACGGCTGGGTTGACTACTGGGCCTGTTTTCAAGATGTTGATTTCTTTATTGAAGTTAAACATCGCTGGCATGCAGTCAGGGCTAATAAAGTCAACACGGACACCCACAATGGCTGGCAGGACCTGACCGACCAGCTCGATTCGTTGCCCCCTGGAGCAAAAGAATACACGTTATCAAAACATCCGTTGACGATAGCTTTGCTAATTGTCCCTTGTTTCCAGAGTTCTCAAGATGAGGCTAAACTCCAACCCCACGACCGGCTCACAACGACTGAGATCTACGACTTGATCCGGGGCGAACTTGACGGGCCCAAGCCAAATTGGAGCAGTATTTGGCATCTCCATCAGGACCTTCAGATACCCTATTCCTACGATGACTGGTCCGAATTATATCCCTGCGTAGTGTTCATGGCCTGTGTTTCGACGCTGAAGCAAGAGGAATAATCAGGCCCCAGTCGTAAATCCAAAATCTAAAATCGTAAATGGAACTTTTATGACCTATCGCAAAAAACTCATCGAAGTCGCCCTGCCGCTGGAAGCTATCAACGAAGCCAGCGCCCGCGAGAAATCCATCCGGCACGGCCACCCCAGCACCCTGCACCTGTGGTGGGCGCGGCGACCCCTGGCCGCCTGCCGAGCCGTCATCTTCGCTTCGCTGGTGGACGACCCCGACGACCCCGCCGCGCCGCCCGACTTCGTAGCCGCCTGCCGCAAGCTGCCCAAGGGCAAAAACGCGATTGCCAACGACACCCCCCGCCAGCGCCTCTTCGACTTCATCGAGCTGCTGGTGCAGTGGGAAAGCACCACCGACGAAAAGGTGCTGACCACCGCCCGCGATCTGATCCGCCTGGCGACCAATGGCAATCCCCCGCCGCTGCTCGACCCCTTTGCCGGGGGCGGCTCGATTCCCCTGGAAGCGCAGCGACTCGGCTTAGAGGCCCACGCCAGCGACCTCAACCCCGTAGCGGTGATAATCAACAAAGCCTTGATTGAAATCCCACCCAAATTTGCTAACCAGTCACCGGTAAACCCCCGCGACCGGCGGGGTACCGCCGGTACGGGCGGCTGGAAGGGAGCCGCTGGCCTGGCTGCCGATGTACGCTACTATGGCGAGTGGATGCGCGAGTGGGCATGGGAACGGATTGGTAACCTGTATCCAGACTATAATGGTGAGACCGTGATCGCCTGGCTGTGGGCGCGGACGGTCAAGTGCCCGAATCCAGCTTGTGGGACTCATATACCTTTAGTTCGTGATTTTCACTTAAGTAAGAAAGTAGGACGAAAAACTTGGGTAGAACTAAAAGTGAATCCCCACAACCGATCAATGTCATTTGTAATTCGAAAAGAAGAGGGTACAGCCCCAGAAGGAACTGTAAATCGCCAAGGAATAATTTGTCCAGCCTGTCAAACACCCGTTCCATTTGATTACGTACGTGCAGAAGGTAAAGCTGGTCAAATGGGTAATCAATTATTGGCTATTGCAACAGAAGGCCGTGATTACCGTAAATACTATACCTCTAATCCAGAACACGAATTAGCCGCTAAGGTAGAGATTCCAGAGAATACACCCAAAACAGAATTGCCCGAACAGGCCTTGGGATTTAGGGTTCAGCTTTATGGTATGAATAGGCATCAGGATCTGTTTTCTCCGCGTCAACTAGTTGCACTTACAACTTTTGTTGATTTAGTAAAAGAAGTACGAAAGAGAATACAAGCCGATGCGATAGAGGCAGGCTTACTAAATGACAATAGTGCTGTGGCTGATGTAGAAAAGTCAGCAAAGGCGTATGCAGAAGCAGTAAGTGTGTATCTTTCATGTGCCGTTGATCGAAGCTCAATGTTTTGGGGATCTCTATCCTTTTGGAGTAGTCATCCAAAAGATGAACTGGTGAAAATGGTATTTGCGAGACAAGCTCTAGCAATGGTATGGGACTTTGCAGAAGCGAATCCATTCAGTAATTCAGGGGGAAATTGGTTAGGAAATATAGATTTTATTGCCAAGGCAATTGAATTTATTCAGCCAACTCAAATTCGAGGAATCGCTAAGCAGACTGACGCTGCCAATATACAAGAGACAACTCCGCATATAATTTCTACAGATCCTCCCTATTACGATAATATTGGTTATGCAGATCTCTCCGATTATTTTTATATTTGGATGCGTTTAAGTTTGCGAGAAGTTTATCCTGAGATATTTGGTACCCTTTTAGTTCCGAAAACCCAAGAGTTGATAGCAACTCCTTTCCGTTTTAATGGGGATAAAAATGCAGCAAATCGTCACTTTGAAGAAGGATTAGAAAAAGTCTTTACAAATGTGTCACGTTTAGCGGCATTAGGTTATCCTGTTACTGTTTTCTACGCTTTCAAACAAGCTGAAGAAAATAACGAAAAAAGAAATGGAAATGCACAAGTAATCAGCAGTACTGGCTGGGAAACTATGCTGCAAGGCCTGATAAAATCAGGGTTTACTATCAACGGTACTTGGCCTGTTCGGACTGAGTCCACCGCAAATATAAAGAAAAGTGTAAACGCCCTTGCCTCCTCCATTGTCCTCGTCTGCCGCCCCCGTCCCGAAAACGCACCCGTCACCTCGCGGCGAGACTTTGTCAACTCCCTGCGGCGCGAACTCCCCGCTGCCCTGCGCGAGATGCAGTCGGGTAACATTGCCCCGGTGGACCTGGCCCAGGCCAGCATCGGGCCGGGCATGGCCGTTTACAGCCGATACAGCAAAGTGTTGGAGCCGGACGGCCAGCGCTTGAGCGTGCGCACTGCCTTGCAGCTTATCAACCACGAACTGGATAATTACCTGGCCGAGCAGGAAGGCGAGATGGATCAGGACTCCCGCTTTGCTGTGGCTTGGTTTGAGCAGTTCGGTTTCAAGGCCGGCGGTTTCGGCCAGGCGGATGTGCTGGCCCGGGCCAAAAACACCAGCGTGGATGGCCTGGCCAACGCCGGGCTGCTGGAATCGGGTGCGGGTAAGGTCCGCCTCTACCACTGGTCGGAGCTGGAGCCGGGCTGGGACCCGGCCACGGATCGCCGCCTGACCGCCTGGGAAGCCGCCCACCACCTGATCGAGCGGCTCAACACCTACGGTGAAGAAGGCGCGGCCCGGCTGCTGGCTAAGTTGTCGCCGGATATGGCGGCCGAGGCCCGCCAGTTGGCCTATCGCCTCTACAGCATCTGCGAGCGCAAAGGCTGGGCCGATCACGCCCGCGATTACAACGCCCTGGTCATCTCCTGGGGGGCCAGCCAGGAGCAGGCTGCCCAGTTTAGGGAGCAGTATCAGCAAGGGCGGTTATTCGGCTAATGTCATTGCGAGGGAGCGCAGCGACCGAAGCAATCCCCGGCTACGGATACGGAGATTGCTTCGCCCCTAAGGGCGGCTCGCAATGACAGTGGCATGTCACTGCGAGGGAGCACAGCGACCGAAGCAATCCCCAGCTACGGATACGGAGACTGCTTCGCCCCTAAGGGCGGCTCGCAATGACAGTGGCATGTCACTGCGAGGGAGCACAGCGACCGAAGCAATCCCCAGCTACGGATACGGAGACTGCTTCGCCCCTAAGGGCGGCTCGCAATGACAGTGGCATGTCACTGCGAGGGCACAGCCCGAAGCAATCCCCGGCTACGGACGCGGAGACTGCTTCGCCTATGGCTCGCAGTGACGCTTGGCTCGCAATGACAAGGATAGCACTCGTGAGCAAACAATACTACGTCTACATCATGACCAACAAATACCACACCGTCCTCTACACGGGTGTAACCAACGATCTAAAACGACGAGCTTACGAACATAAAACCGGGTCAGGGGGCGGCTTCACCAGCCGATACAATGTCACCAAGTTGGTTTATTATGAAGTGGGCCAGGATGTGAACTCAGCTATTGCTAGAGAGAAGCAAATCAAAGCAGGTTCAAGGCAGAAGAAGATTGACTTGATTAACGGAATGAATGGTGAGTGGAAAGATTTGTATGAAACGCTGTGAATCTGTCATTGCGAGGGCGTAGCCCGAAGCAATCCCTCAGGCCGGACGTGGGGATTGCTTCGCCTGCGGCTCGCAATGACCCCAACACATGTCACTGCGAGGGCGTAGCCCGAAGCAGTCCCTGGTTACGGAGGAGGGAGATTGCTTCGCCTGCGGCTCGCAATGACGTATGGAATCAGGAGATAGACATGGCACTGAGTAACACCGAACGAGTCGGACGAGTTCTGGAAGCCTTGAAGGAGGGCCTGGGGCCGTTCATCCTGCGCGAATATCGCCAGGTCTACAAAAACCGCTATGTAGACATCATAGACACCACCCTGGGCACCGCCAGCCATCCGGAATTGCCTCTCGATGCCCGCTCCAATGATACTGCGCTCTTAAAGGCACTGGATACCCAGGGCTGCCTGAACCTGATGATCCGGCGCTGGAACGACGTCTTTCAGGACAAATTGGGCCACACCGGCCGCTCCTACACCAGTGAGATGCTCGAAGCCCGCAACGCCTGGGCGCACCAGAGCGCCTTCGGCAACGACGAAGCCTACCGCATCGCTGACACCGCCGCCCGCCTGCTGAAAATGGTCAGTGCGGCCAAAGAAGCAGCAGTTGTCGAGGAAACTGGTAAGGAGCTGCTGCGGCTGCGTTTCGAGGCCGAGGCCAAGAAGGCGAAGAAAGATACCGGGCCGCTGGCCTTGACCCAAGTCACCACCCTGGCCGGCCTCAAACCCTGGCGCGAAGTGGTCCAGCCCCACCCCGACGTGGCCACTGGCCGCTACATCCAAGCCGAGTTTGCCGCCGACCTGTCACAGGTCGTGGCCGGAACCGCCGAGCCGGAATACCAGGACCCCGTAGAATTTTTCCGCCGCACCTATCTAACCGAAGGGCTGCTGAGCCTGTTGGTCACGGGCGTCAAGCGCCTGACTGCCCAGGGCGGCGACCCGGTTGTGCAGCTCCAAACCACTTTTGGCGGCGGTAAAACCCACAGCATGCTGGCCCTGTACCACCTGGCTGGCGGCAAAATTAAGCTAGCCGACTTCCCCGGCGGCGAGCGCATCGCCGCGGAGATCAATCACGCTGATCTGCCCGAAGCCAACATCGCTGTCCTGGTCGGCACCGCCCTCGATCCTGCCCGGCCGCGCCCATACCCGGAGGTCACCGTCCACACTCTGTGGGGCGAACTGGCCTACCAATTGGGAAAACTGCCCGGCTACAAACTGGTCGAGCAGGCCGACCGGAGCGGGGTCAGCCCCGGCTCCAACACCCTCAAAGAGCTGCTTTTCCAGTTTGGACCATGTTTGATCATCATTGACGAATTCGTGGCCTACGCCCGCAACCTGTACGGCGTGGAGCGGCTGCCGGCAGGCACCTTTGAGGCGATTATGACCTTTATGCAGTCGCTGACCGAGGCCGTCAAAGGCTCGCCGGAGGCGATGCTGCTCATCTCGCTGCCGGAGTCTGATATTGAGGTGGGTGGCCAGGCGGGCCGGGCCGCTCTGGAAACGCTGTCGCACATCGTCGGGCGGATTGAGTCCATCTGGAAGCCGGTCACCGCCACCGAGAGCTTTGAAATTGTACGGCGGCGGCTCTTTGCCAGCGATATTGATTACGCCAGCCGCGATGTCGTGGTCAACGCCTTTGGCGACATGTACCGCAACACCTCCGGCGAGTTCCCGGCTGGGGTGGCCGAGCGCGACTACCTGGAGCGGATGCGGGCCGCCTATCCCATCCATCCTGAGCTGTTTGATCGGCTCTACCAGGATTGGTCCACCCTGGAACGTTTCCAGCGCACCCGTGGCGTGCTGCGGCTGATGGCCGCCGTCATCCATCAACTCTGGACACGCGGCGACCAATCGCTGCTGATCATGCCGGGTACGTTGCCCCTCGATACCACGCCGGTGCGCAACGAACTCCTGCGTTACCTGCCCGATACCTGGGCCGCTGTGTACGAAACGGACATAGATGGGTCTGACTCACGTCCCCTGGCGCTTGACGGCCAGGTGCCGGCTTTGGGCCGGTACAGCGCCGCCCGGCGGGTCGCCCGGACTATCTTCGTCGGCAGCGCGCCTTCGGTGGCCGAGCAGCGGGTGCGAGGGCTGGAAGAAGTGCGGATTCGCTTTGGCTGCGCCCAGCCCGGCGAACCGGCGGCCGTCTTTGGCGACGCCCTACGCCGCTTGAGCGGGCAGCTCACCTACCTCTACACCGATGGCAGCCGCTACTGGTACGACTCCCGCCCTACGGTCAACAAGCTGGCCCGCGACCGCGCCCAGAGCTTTAGCGAGGACGAGCTTGACGCCCAGCTCGTCGAGCGGCTGCGCAAAGTCCCCAAGAACCGCGATTTCGCCGCCTTCCACGTCGCCCCACCCGAAACCTCGGATGTGCTGGACGAAGCCCGGGCCAGGGTGGTTGTGCTCCATCCCCGCGCCGTCCACAAGCGCAGCAACGGTGAGTCCAGCGCCGGCAAGGAGGCCCAGCGCTTCCTAGAGAGCCGGGGCAACGGCCAGCGCCTCTACAAAAATATGCTGCTCTTCATCGCTGCCGACGAAAATGACGCCGAGGCGCTCCGGCTGGCCGTGCGCGACTTTCTGGCCTGGCGCTCCATTCACGAGGAGCGGGAAGAACTGAACCTGGATGCCCAGCAGCGCCGCCAGGTCGCCACCAGCCTGCAAAAAGCGGATGAGACGGTTGACTTGCGCTTGCGCTCGGCCTATAACTGGCTGCTGGTTCCGGTGCAGCCCGATCCCCTGGGCAAAATCGAGTTTCAGGCGAGCAAAATCAGCGGCGACGATAACTTTTACGACCGGGCTGCCCGGAAGCTGCGTAATGATGGTTTACTTATCTACGACTGGTCCCCCGACATCCTGCGGATGGAACTGGATCGCTACATCTGGAGCGCCGAGCGCGGCTGGGAAGTGCGGTTGAAGCAGCTTTGGGAATACCTGGCCCAATACTGCTACCTGCCCCGCTTGTTCGACCAGGAGGTGCTGATTAAGGCAGTCAGAGATGGAGTGAGCCGCCTGGACGCTCCCTTTGCCTACGCCACCGGCAAAAACGAGCAAGGCTACCATACCGGGCTGGTTCTACGGCAATTGGGGCAGATCTACTTCGATGACAAAAGTCTCCTGGTCCATCCTGATCATGTGGCTGAGCCGCCCGTATCCAAACCTGAGGTAATCATCCGCAACGGTGGCGAGGATTATGTTGTCGGCGGCAAGAAACCGGGTGAAAAGACCGAACAGGCCAAAAAAGTACTGTCACGCTATTATGGCCGGGTCGGGCTTGACGCCCGGCGGGTCAATAAAGATGTCGGTTTAATTGTGGAAGAAATCATCGAGCGATTGACCAGCCAAATCGGCTGTGAGGTTGAGATCACGGTCGAGATCAGCGCCAGGCGGCCGGAGGGCTTTGACGAGAGCACTGTTCGCACCATCAATGAGAACAGCCGCACCCTGAAGTTCGAGCATTATGGGTTTGAAGAGGGATAAGACTTCTTGCCAGTCTCCATCCATCACGTTTTACTCGTTCACCTACAGGAGAATCCACCTAAAATGTCTGCTGCTAAAAAACAAGGTTGTCTGGGAGCTATCTTACAGCTTTTTAAGGCACCGTCCAGTACCGGACCCGTCAAAGAAGAAATATTCCCCTACCGGCTGCGTGATGATTTTCTCTCCTATGCCGAACTGAGTTTCTATCATGTCCTCCAGCAGGCTGTAAGCGATTGGGCCGTAGTCTGCCCCAAGATTTCCCTGGATGATCTATTCTATGCCAAGAGTGGTCAGCGGGGCAGCAACCAGGCTTATACCAATAAGATTGACCGCAAGCACGTGGACTTCCTGTTGTGTCACCCTCGGACAATGCGCCCGCTGCTCGGAATCGAGTTAGATGATGCCAGTCATCAGAAGTCTTCTCGGCAGGAACGGGATCGCTTTGTCGAGAAAGTCTTTGCTGCAGCCGGGCTCCCCTTGTTCAGACAATCAGTTCGCTCCACTTATAATGTTGGGGAACTGGCTGTTGTCTTAAAACAACTGACCGATAGCAATGAAGCGGAGACCGGCAGGCGGACGACACCCGAAACTCCACAAGCGAAAATGCCAGTTGTAGAGGCTGCGGCCCCAACTCGAAGCAGTCAAAAATTTGAGAGTAGTGTTGCCGCCCTCTCTCTGACGGAAAATGGAACACCTCGTTGTCCTCAGTGTGGTGAATTAATGGTACTCAGGACAGTCCAAAAGGAAGGCCCGCACAAGGGTAACAAATTCTGGGGCTGCAAGGATTATCCCCGCTGCCGAGGAATGCGACCGTTTACGGAGAGCTAAATGGCCGATCTATTACCCCTGTCTCAAGAAGAATACTTTGATAAGGTGAGCCATCAGGGGAAGACAATCAAAGTTGGCGACAAGGTGGTTGTCCGCGAGGCCGGAGAAGAAAAGACCGTTGAAGTGACTAGTATTATCAAAAAGCAGGGTCACTTTTGGGTGGGGTATGAGGCCAATCAGCACTCTTATCCCTGGCCCTTAGTTCGTCTAGCTCTAAAAGAGGAGTAACTGCCCTGCCGGAGATTTCCTTGAGGAAGGTTGGAAGGCAAACTTATTGGGGCTTTTGGGTGGAAGCGGCCAGGGTCCTTTTGATCGTGTCGTCAAGCCGTTTCAAATCCAGGGGTTTTACAAAAAACTCATCAGCCCCGACTAATCGAGCCTTATCTCGCTCTTTTCGACTACTCCAGGCTGAAACCACAAAAATAGGAATATGATGGGTCTGAGGATTGAATCGTATTTCGTGCATGGCTTGAAAGCCATCCATGACCGGCATGCGTAGATCCATCAGCACCAGGTCAGGTCTCAACTGTAAGGTCATTTCGACCCCTTCTTTACCGTTTTTAGCATAGGCCATTTCGTAACCATAAATTTCTAACAACTGTCCAATCGTATCACGCATCACTTCAGTATCTTCAACATAAAGGATATGGATAGGCTTACGAGTCTGGTCTCTGGGTTGCAACTTTTTTAATTTCTGGGAGTCTTGTTCTATCATGGGTAAACCTTTGTCCTGGTAGAATTACCCGCAGGTTCGTCATCGGAAGAGCGGAGCGTTGAATAATCTTATTTTATCCCAATTCTTACTGGAGGTGAAGACCAAAAATTGGGGGTTTTCACTGACTGAGAGAATTAAAAACAAAAAAGCCAGCCCAATGATCAAGTGTGGTCATTTGCTTTTGTTTGGAATAACGAGGGAGATAAGGCAGAGCTACGGGACAATCAAGGGACTTTACGCGACTCACTTTGCCACTTTAGCGGTTGGTTGCCCATGAGTAGCCTTCCACTCGACCTACAACAATTTGCTCCTTTCCTGGATCCTCGGCATAGCTAACTATTGAGGTGGTCATCGGTGAAACCCGGGCAGAAGCTAAAGATGTCCCTGGAGAAGAGACTTAAGGAATTGGAACTGAGGCAATGACCGATTATAAAGCCTTTTTGATCAAGCTTCAACAAAATCTAAATACTCTCCGTGAGCGTGAGGCCAAATATGGGGGCAATGTCCCATTAGAACTGGTCAACCAGATTGAGGACCACCAAAAGGCTATGGTCTTAACCGAGCAAGCCTTAAACGGAGAACTGGGTGAAACTGAGTGGGAAGAGGCATTGAAACCCCTTCTCCTGGCCGTCAATAACGGACAAGTAATTAACTTGCAAGCAGAGACTTTCATTGCTGGCGATATTAGAGGTGATCTTGTTAAGGGCGATCAAGTTTTTGGCGACAAGATCATCACCCAGATTTACGAAGCTCCACCGCCCCCTCTTCCCCCGGCCGAAGCGAAAGAACGGCGTGATTTGGGGATTTTGCTGGGTAAGGTCAAGCAGTTCTGGATTGAAGGCGTGCTGGAAAAATCAGTCCACACGATCTTCTTGATAGACCTGGGCAAAGAGACCCAACTTGAAGCGGTAGCTCACGCCTGGGAACAGGTGTTGGAACTGCCTGATCAGAACCGCCAAACCTTACCGCCCGATAAGAAGATCAGCCAGATTTTTGACGAGATGAATCGGGCCTTGCTCATCCTGGGCGCACCCGGTTCGGGCAAGACGATTACCTTACTGCAACTGGCCCTCGACCTGATACATCAGACTGAACAGGACGAGAGCTTCAGCCAACCGGTGCCGGTCGTCTTTAACCTGTCCACCTGGACGAAGGGACAAGTATTAATTAACTGGTTGGCAGCGGAGCTATCCGCCAAGTATCAAATCCCGCAGCGGATTGGCCGGCCCTGGTTAGAGAATAACCGCTTATTACCCCTTCTGGACGGGCTGGATGAGGTCAGGCTCGCCGACCGTGATGACTGTGTGAAGGCAATCAATCAGTTTGGAATGGAGTTTGGTCTGTCGGGGTTGGTGGTTTGCAGCCGGCTGGAGGAATACATCAGCCTGCCGGTGCGGCTCAAGCTGAATGGGGCAATTCGCCTGCAACCGCTGACCCTGGAGCAGGTGTACGACTACCTTGAGGCGGCAGGGGCCAAGTTGAATGTGTTGCGCACTGCCCTGCAAGTGGATACTGACTTGCAGACCTTAGCCCAATCCCCCCTCACGTTGGGGATTATGATCGTGGCCTATCAGGATATACCCGTTGAAAAGTTGATCGGTCAGGCACACCCGACCCTTGAAGCCAGCCGCAAACAGTTGCTAGATACCTATGTCGAGCGGATGTTTAGGCGCAAGGGGCAAAGCCGCCCATACCCGGACGAACAGACCAAAGTCTGGCTGTCGTGGTTGGCACTAGAGATGATGCGGCATAGTCAAGGTATTTTTTTGATCGAGCAGTTGCAACCGAGCTGGCTGGTGAATACAAGCTGGCAATGGGTATATGTACTTGGATCTCGATCAATTAGCGGATTAATTATGGGGCTAGTTATTGAATTTATAGTTAGACTGACCAGTGATTTTGTTTTATGGCGGATCGGTGGATTAGGACTTGGATTAAATTATGGATTGATTGGTGGTTTTGGTGGAACAATCAGTGGTTTGTGCATCGGTCTCATTGATAGAATTTGGTTCAGGCGAAGTATTAACAATGAGAACCTTAAAATCAAAAAGTTTCCTACATTCTGGAGCTTAGTCATTAAATCCTTAATTGATGGATTGATCTTTGGGATGATCTTCTGGATGACTGGAGCTGTACTTAATAAACTGATTGTAGGAGCAACACCTTGGCTCAATATTAAGTTAGCATTTTTATCTCTGGGGGGATTTATTGGGGGACTGATTCTTGGGTTAAGAAGTAATCGTCAGAGTCTAAATGAAGATATTCAGACTGTGGAGGCCTTGAGTTGGTCTTGGCAGAAAGCTCTAAGAACTGGAAGTTTCTGGTTAGTTTTTGGAATCATTGCGGGGCTAATATTCTGGTTATTCGCTGGGACAATTGCTAAGATACCTAACCTAATAGTTGATGCCTCAATTTTTGGACTTATTATTGGCTTAATTTTGGGGATAGTTGGGGTAATGTTTGGGGGATTAAATAGCAGCATTTTAGATACAAAGACTGCTCCCAATCAAGGTATACATCTATCGATAATAAATGCTGTTATAATTGGTCTGTTTTTTGGGTTGCCTTTTGGATTAACTATCAGTCCAGGTCTAGGATTAGGCATTGGAGTGATAGCTACTCTGTGGTACGGTGGTCTCAATGTCATCCAACACTACACCCTGCGCCTCATTCTGTGGTTTAACGGCCACACTCCCCGCCTCTACGCCCACTTTCTCGACTACGCCGCCGGGCGCATCTTCCTGCAAAAAGTGGGCGGAGGCTACATCTTTATCCATCGGCTGCTGTTGGAGCATTTTGCCTCCCTGGAGCTGGAACAGGAATCAAAGATAGCTGAGGCTGACCATGGGGCCGGAACAGCAACTAATGGAAGAAGATGATGCGCCGCGAAATCGTAAGCCTGGCCTGGTAACAGTGCTGATTACGCTGCTACTGATCCTGGCGATTCTATCTACCCTGCTTTGGCCGCTCCTGCAATATCGGCCTCATCCCTTGCCTACAACGACGCCTGGGATCTTGCAGGAAGCGTGAATAGAGATTAGTGATAACCCAAGGAGACTCTAATGATTGATCTAACCACACCCTTCGGCCAGCGCGTGGCTCGGCGTCTGGCCGAGGAACGCATCATCTGGCTGACTACTGTCAGCCCCAAGGGAGTACCCCACCCTCGGCCGGTCTGGTTCCTCTGGGATGGCGAGACTTTTCTGATTTACAGCCAACCGGGCACTTTCAAGCTGGAGCATATCGCCGCCAGTCCTCATGTTGCCCTCAACCTGGATGGCGACGGGTTGGGTGGCAACATCGTCGTATTTACCGGTCAGATTCGGCTTGATCCCACCGCACCGCCAGCCCATCAAGTGCCGGAGTACGTTACCAAGTACCAACCCGGTTTTGAGCGCATTGGAATGACGGCCGAAGCCTTTGCCGCCGCCTACTCGGTGGTGCTGCAGGTGACGCCGACCTCGCTGCGCGGCCATTGAGAGAGGTATGATCTGGCTTTTTTACGCCGCTAACCTGCTGGCTCTGTTGGTGTGGGCCTTGCTCATTTTTGCGCCAAAGGCCCACCTTACCCGGCGGACCGCTTCGGCCGTGTGGCCGTTCGTCATTCTAACCATCTATTACCTGGTCAACCTGGTTTACACGCTGGCAACGCAGCCGGCGTCGGCTCTGTCGCTGGAAACGTTCTTTGCTCTCCCCAGCGGCCTGTACGCCGGGTGGACCCACTACCTGGTAGTTGATCTGTTTGTAGGACAGCACATTTATCGCAGCACCTCGCACTATAACGGCAGGTATCGGCTCAATCAGGTCTTAACCCTACTAGTCGCGCCGCTGGGCGTGATGATGTATTTGTACAGGCAAAAGCTTGAAGTGCCTGTCTCTTCCAAGACGTAACTTTCGCTAAACTTGTCGGCATAATCCTGCCAATGGGAGACCTGCCCTAATGACCAATTTCAAACAGACTCTTATCAAGCTCCACCAAAATCTCAACACTCTCCGCGAACGCGAGGCTAAATACGGCGGCAACACGCCCCTCGAACTGGTCAACCAGATCACCGACCACCGGGAAGCTATCGCCCTGACCGAACAGGCCCTTGCCGGCGAACTCACCGAATCGGAGTGGCGTGAGGCCCTTCAGCCTCTCCTGATTGCCATTCAAGCCCGGACCGGCGAAGCTGCCAGCGGTGTCACTCTCGGCGATATCGGCGGCTCGTTTCAGGACAGTCTCATTGCCGGCCGGGATGTCAATCAGATCACTGTCAGTATTGTCAACCTGTTAGGCCAAGTCGTTCCCGATTCGGGCGATGAGCCGGAACCTTTCATTCGGTCCCTAAAGGACCTGGTGCTAAAGCAGGTGAGCGCGATTGACCCGCGCACCGCCCAGCGGTACCCGCAGAATCCTATGGGTTACGCCGACCCTCTGCGTGATGCTTTGAAAGAGTTGCTGGAGGTGGATCGAGGGCTGGCCACCCGGCTGGATGCGCTGCTGACCCGGTACGAACAGATTCTGAGATCCCGCTCCGATTCGTCCATCACCTTGAGTGGGACCGGCAACATTGTCCAGGGTAAAGACAACATCGCCGTGACCGCCACTGAAGGCAGCACCGCCATTGGCCGGGTGGAGGGGAATGTCTACTTCGGGCCGAAGCCGCAGAATCTGGAGCAGGCACTGGCCATTTATCGGCGGGTAGTGGGCCAAAGCTGCGCCTTTTTGCCGATGCGGGGTATTGACGTTGGCGCCAGCGACCCAACTGCGGCTCAAAGCAGCCTCGGCCTGGCCAATGTCTACGTGGAGCTGGACACAACCAGCCAGGTCCCGCTGACCGAGGCCGAAAAAGCAGCCCACCGCAAGCAAACGGAGCGAGGCCAGGAAACCCGGCCGTTGAGTGCGCTGGAAGTCGTTGTCGGCTACCGGCGGCTCGTGCTGCTGGGCGATCCGGGCGGGGGTAAATCCACCTTTGTCAACCACCTGGCCCACTGCCTGGCCGTTCATCCTCTGGACCCCGCGGCCGGCTGGCTGGACCACCTGCCGGGCTGGCCAGCGGGAGAAGCCGACCTCCTGCCGGTGCTGGTCATCTTGCGCGACTTTGCCCAGAGCCTGCCCGATCCTTTGCCCCGGCAGGCCGAGCCGCACCACCTGTGGGACTTCGTCGCCGCCCGTCTGGCCGACCAGAATCTGACCTTTGCGGCTGAGCCACTCCAAGAGCGGCTGGAACAAGGCCGGGCGCTGGTGCTGCTGGATGGCCTGGACGAAGTGCCCTCCTTGCCTCTTCGGGTTTTTGTGCGCGATGCGGTCAACAAATTTATGAACCGCTACCCGACCAACCGTTATCTCATTACCTGCCGCACCCTGTCTTACCAGCCCCCGGCTTCGGCTAAAGTACCGGATTTGCGCCTGCCTTCTGCCGTGACCAGCTTTGAACTGGCCCGCTTTGACGAGGCTAAAATAGATCGCTTCATCACCGCCTGGCACGCCGAACTGGCCCGCCTGGGGACCGTCCGCAGCGAGGACCAGGCTGGGCTGACCCGACAGTTGCAGCAGGTGGTGCGACGACCTAGCCTGAGAGGGCTGGCCGCTAATCCCCTCCTGCTGACGGTGATGGCCCTGGTCCACACCCACAAAGGGCGCTTGCCCGACGCTCGGGCGCTTTTGTACGAAGAAACGGTGGACATTCTGCTGTGGCGCTGGGAACAGGTCAAGGCCGGCGGCCAGGTCCAGACCCCCCGCCTGCGCCAGCTCCTCCAGCAAGCCGAGCGCTCCGATATGGACCTCAAGAAGGTGCTGTGGGAGCTGGCCTTTGAAGCTCACGCCCAGGGCAGCGCCGGCGATGAACCCGATCGGCTGGCCGACATTGGTGAACTGCGTTTGCAAAAGGCCCTGGCCGCCTTGAAAGAGAATGACCTCAACTGGGCGCGGCAGGTGATCGAGACGATCAAGCTGCGAGCCGGCCTGCTGCTGGAACGCGCCCCGGAAGTGTTTAATTTCCCCCACCGGACCTTTCAGGAATTCCTGGCCGGGGCCTGGCTGGCCAGCCAGGGGGAATTTGCCCGCCAGGCCTGCTTGCGAGCTGAAGCAGGGGCCTTGTGGCGCGAGGTCATTCTTTTGGCCGTAGGCCGGCTGGTTTACCTGTCCGGCGACACCGATAAACCGTTGGCCCTGGTCGGCGAATTATGTCCCAACCAGATGGGGCAGGATGAAATTGCCTGGGGCAAAGTCTGGCTGGCCGGCGAGGTGCTGCTGGAGATTGGCCTCAAGCGGGTGCAGGACAGCGCCCTGGGCCGCGATTTACTGGAACGGGTGTGTGAGCGGCTAGTTGACCTCATCAAGGGAGGCTATCTAACCCCCCGTGAACGGGCCGAAGCTGGGGATGTGCTGGCCAGGCTGGGCGATCCTCGCCCCGAAGTGATGACGGTCGAGCAGATGGCTTTCTGCTATATTCCGGCTGGCCCATTCTGGCTTGGCAGCCCGGATGAGGACAATATGGCCGAAGGTGACGAAAAGCCCACGCAACGGGTTGATCTGGATTACGACTACTGGCTGGCCCGGTACCCAGTTACCGTAGCCCAGTTTCAAGCCTTTGTTACAGCTACCGGCTATCAAGTAGCCAACGAGAACACTCTGCGCGACCTACCCAACCACCCGGTGCGCTTTTTTACCTGGTGCGAGGCTATCGCCTTTTGTGAGTGGCTGACCGAAAAGTGGCAGGTTGAAGCAATCATACCCTCCGACTGGGCAGTGCGCCTGCCCAGCGAGATCGAGTGGGAAAAGGCCGCTCGGGGTGGGTTACAGGTAAAACTCCTCGTCACTACCAGCCGCCAGGGTTTTCGTTTACCGGAAAAGGTGTCATTGGTGCAAAATAAGCTGCCTCAGCGCCGGTATCCGTGGGGAGATGAGGCCGACTTAAGTCGGGCCAATTATGATGCTACCGGAATCGGTGATATCTGTGCCGTCGGCTGCTTTCCCAGGGGTCAAAGCCTCTATGGCTGCGACGATTTGAGCGGCAATGTCTGGGAATGGACGCGGAGTCACTATAAAGGCTATCCGTATGATCCTGGTGATGGCCGGGAGAATCTAAAGGGGGGTGATAATGTGAGTCGGGTGTTGCGGGGTGGGGCGTTCTCCTTTAAGGTCCGAGTCGCCCGCTGCGCGGCTCGCAGCGTGCTCCTTCCGAACCTCACGCGCAGCGACCTTGGATTTCGGGTGGTGGTGTCCCCATTTTCTTAACTCTGGCCCCTGAAACTCTGAATCTGGGAGTAAGGAGGCACGAGTAGGGCAAAGATCGGCGGCGGTAGGGTTCGCCGGAATCCCGCATAAGCGCGTCGGTTTAAAAATTTGGGGGATAGGTCCTTTCGGGACCAGAGCTAAGTTGCTCAACGGGCCGAATTCGAGGCTCTTACCGGTGATTTGATAGCGCGACAGTTGCAACAAGTCTTAACGGATTGTGACGAAATACGGATTTTGGCGGCAAAAACACGTTCATTTTGAGATTTGAACCATTTTTAGGGTTGGAATTGCCTTAGTCACACTCGAAAGTCCGGATTTGGGGACAGGGCTGTAGGTGGCAAGCACACACGTTGCGACTCTGCTACTCTGCTAATACGTCGCATAATCAGATGATCAACAATTTTTTGCCAATGTGAAGGCCACAAGTGCCTGTACAGAGACCACTATGCTTAACTCCACTTTCTCCTAACCATTAGGACATTTCGCGTGAAATTGAGGGAAAATGGAGTGAAGTGAGGTAATATTGGCCGAGGGAGATTTTTATGGTTGAGAAAACAGTTTGGCCGACAGATCGTCGCATTAAAGAGCAGCGGTCCCTAAAGGACTCCAACCGATGACCGATTCCGAATTGCCAGCCAAAATAGTCCAATTGCAGCAAAGTATTGCCAATCTGGAGAGTTTATCCCCCAGCCCGGCGATTGAAACCGCCCTCCAATCCCTGCGGGGGGAGCTGGCCGCTCTCCAGGCCCAACTTGGCCAGGGAGTTATCACCCAGGCGAGCCAACTGACCACTGGCGAGCGCGGCGTTCCCGGCAGCAGCGCCGGGCGCGACATCATCACCGGCGACAACAACCGCCAGATCACGACCATCATCAATCTTTATCGCCAGGGCCAGCCGGCCGAGCAGAATGAGGCCACCCTGCGCCGCCAGATTGCCGATTATCTGCGCGGGCTGGTCAACCGTTACAGCCGCCTGGAACTGCGCGGGATCAAGCGCGAGGGCGAGCAGGTTATCCAACTGGAGCTGGACCAGGTTTATGTTCCGCTGGCCGCCAAAACACGGGGCCAGGGAACCGCCATCAAGCTGGATCGGGTCTTGCAGCAGGGCCGCCACGTGGTCATCACCGGCGGGCCTGGCTGCGGCAAAACGACGGTGCTGCTGCACCTGGCCTCGACCCTGGCCCTGGCCCTGGGCAGCGATAACCCGGCCCTGGCCGCCGAAAGAGTGGGCCTGTCCCTGCCTAAAAAGAAGAAAGAGGATCAAGAAGAGACGGGCCTGCCCCTGCCTGTCTTTATCCCTCTCAGCAGTTACGCCCGCTACCGGCGCCGCCTGCCCCCGGGCAGCCTTGCCGCCGATTACACCCTGGCTGCCTTTATCTCCTCCTACCTCATCCGCCGCCAGCAGGGCAGCTTTGATCTGCCGCCCGACTTTTTCCAGCAGTTGCTGCGCACCGGCCGGCAGGTGATGGTTCTGCTGGATGGCCTGGACGAGGTGCCCGACGAGAATGAGCGGGTCGAGGTCCGCGAGGCCATCGAAGGGCTGCTGGACGGCCGGCCCGATTTGCAGCTTGTGGTGACCTGCCGCACCGCCGCCTACGGCGGCCGGGCCGTACTGGGCCGCGATTTCCGCGAGGTGGTGGTCCTGCCCCTGGCCGAGGAACACATCGCCCGGCTGGTGCGGCAGGCTTACGCCGTGCCCGGCCTCTTTGGCGACGACCCGGCCGCCGCCGGCCTCAAGGCCGAGGAGCTGTTACAGGCCATTGCCAACCTGGAAGCACAGCGCCGCCGGATTTACGGCCAGGAGACCGAGCGGCTAATCACCAGCCCGCTGCTGGTGCGTATGCTGATCATCGTCCACGTCAGCGACCGCCGCCTGCCCGACCAGCGGGCCGAGCTGTACAAAAAAGCGACCGACAACCTGCTGCTGCCGGAATTCCACCCCGACCAGGAAGTGGCCAACGAAATCGGCGGGCTGGTCGGCGGCAGCCAGAGCATCCACCGCGAGCTGGCCCAACACCTGGCCTTTGAAATGCACCAACGGGGCGCTAAACAGGGCCGGGAGTTGGAAGAGTTCGAGCTGCGAACCATCCTCAAAAAGCATCCCACCTATCCCCATCTGGCCGCCGCTTTCATTAACCTGGCCCGCAGCCGCAACACCCTGCTGGAAGAACGGGGCGGTCAGTACCGCTTTATCCACCTGGCCTTCCAGGAGTTCCTGGCGGCCAGCTATCTGGCGGACGTGCGGGGCGGCGAGGGCGGATACAACGCCATTGCCGCCTTTCTGGAGAGCGGCCCGCTGCTCGATAGCTGGTGGCGCGAGCCAATCCTGCTGATTGCCGGCTACTACAGCATTGACAAGCCGACCGCCGCCCAGAAGTTTCTGCGCCGCCTGGCCCGGCTGGACGGTCCGGCAGCAATCCTGCTGTCCGGGGTAGCCCTGGCTGCGGCGGAACTGGCCGGGGCGGCCGCTTTGGAGTGGCCGGCCATCCCTGCCGCCTTGCAGCAGGAGCTGGCTGGGCCGCTGGCCGGCTTTTTCACCAGCCCAGCCCGGTTGGACGAAACGAGGCCAACCCTCCGGGCCGCCGCCGGCGATACCCTGGCCCGCCTGGGCGACCCCCGGCTGGGGGTGGTAGGCGTGGATGATATGCAATTTTGCTGTGTTCCTCCCGGCTCGTTTCTGCGGGGCAGCCCGGACGAGGATGATCTGGCGTATGACAACGAAAAACCTTTGCGTAAGGTCAACCTGCGCTACGGCTACTGGCTGGGGCGCTACCCGGTCACGGTGGCCCAATTCCGGGCTTTTGTCGAGGCCAGCGGCTATAAACCAAAGGACAAAGATAGCCTGGCCGGCCTGCCCACCCATCCGGTAACCTCTGTGACCTGGCATGAAGCGCTGGAATTCTGCCGCTGGCTGACCCGGCGCTGGCGGGGGAAATTGCCGCCGGGCTGGCAGGTGACCCTGCCCAGCGAAATGGAGTGGGAAAAAGCCGCTCGCGGCGGGTTGGAGATACCGGTGCAGCCGATGATCGCTACGGTCGGGGGGATGGGCCAATTGCTCCAACCTGCTCTGCAGCCCAATTCCCACCCGCGTCGCCGTTACCCCTGGGGCGATGATGCCGACCCTAACCGGGCCAATTACGGGGCCAGCGGCATCGGTACAACCAGCGCCGTCGGCTGCTTCCCGCAGGGGGCCAGTGTCTACGGGGTGGAGGAGCTGAGCGGGAACGTCTGGGAGTGGTGCCGGACGAAGTGGCAGGAGAATTACGAAAACTACCGGGATGACAACGATCTTAAGAGGAATTCCCCGCGGGTGTTGCGGGGCGGGGCGTTCGGCAGTAGTGGTAGGGTCGTCCGCTGCGCCGCGCGCAACTACGTCGACCCTCCGAACTACTGGGACAGGCACTTCAGTTTTCGGGTTTGTGTAGTTGGGGTGCCCCCATCCTCTTCACTCTGAACCCCTTCGATTGCGCTCAGGACAGGCCCTGAATCGGGGGCTGGGGGTCAGGGGCTAGGGGTTGGAAAGAAGGGTAGTGGTAAGGATTTCCCGAATCCCGGCGGTAGCCGGGCCGATTTAAAATTTTAGCCAATCCAAGCAGGAGGGAGTTATGACTGTCAGTACAGACTATTATCTGGGTCTCAAAAATGGGGTGTTTGACACCACCAGCCGGGCTAATCTGGACCGGCTCTTCCAGAGCTGTACCGGCTGCGACCGATTGGTGGTCCATTTTCACGGCGGGTTGGTTTCCAGCCAATCGGCTATGACCACCATTGAAAAGACTCTCCTGGCAGCCTACCAGGTCGCGGGAGCGTACCCGGTCTTTTTTGTCTGGGAATCTGGGGCGAAGGAGGTCATTACCCATAACCTGGCCGAAATCTGGCAGGAAAAAATCTTTCAGCGTTTGCGGACCAGAGTGATGCAGTTTGTCGAGGCCAAGCTCCGGCAGAGTGAGCAGGAACGGGGTGGCCTGCTGGAACTCAAAGACCCCGCAGAAATCGAAGCCGAGCTGGACCGGCCAGAAGGAAGCGGTGAACCTTTTACCGAGTTGGACCCGCTCCAGTTGCCTGACGATGAAACGCTCCGTCCAATTGAAGCCGATCAGATTAAGAAGCTTCTAGAGCGAGACCCCATTTTGAAAAGAGAGGCCGAGGCGATTGCTAACGGTCTGCGCTCGCCGGAGGAGATTGAACAGCAGCGCTCTGCTCGGGGCGGCACGGTGCAGGCTTCCCGTCACACGCTGATGTCCCCCGAAGTGCTGGAAGAGATCCGGCGTGAAGCGCCCAGCCCGGAGGAGCGCGGCCTGTTTTCTACGGCTGCCATTGTGAAAGGCACGATCGCCACGCTGGCCCGTGTCATTCAACGCCTGGCCAAAAAGCGCGATCATGGGGTTTACTGCACCGTGGTTGAAGAGATTCTGCGCGAATTCTACCTGGCCAATGCCGGCAAGCTGGTCTGGGACTGGATGAAGGGCGACACCGCGGACGCCTTTAAGCCCGACGCCCAGCGCTACGGCGGTACGGCCTTTCTGGAGTGCCTGCGGCAGCAGCAGTGGACTGGCGGCCAGCAGCCCCGCCTGATTCTGGTCGGCCACAGTACCGGCGCGGTCTATATCTGCCATCTCCTCAAGCACGCCGCGGCGGTGCTGCCGCCGGAAGCGCAGTTTGAAATCATCTTTCTGGCTCCGGCCTGCGATTTCCGGCTGCTGGCCGATACCCTGACCCTCTACGGCGATAGGGTCAAAGCCTTCCGGCTGTTCGGGATGCAGGACAGCCTGGAAGCGAGAGATAACCTGGTGCCGCCGCTGCCCATCTACCCGCGCTCGCTGCTCTACTTTGTTTCCGGCGTGTTGGAAGCCGAGGCCGACAAGCCCATTGTGGGCATGCAGCGTTTCTACTCCGGCCAGCCGCCTTTTGACGAGACCGCTTACCCGGAGATCGAAATTGTCCGCCGTTTTCTCGAGGCGACGCCAGGACGCACCGTCTGGTCTGAAGCTAATAACGGCCCCGGCTTAGCTTCCAAAGCCAGCAGCCACGGCAAATTTGACGATGAAGATGCCGACACACTGACCAGCCTTCAATATATCATTCAGGAGGGTTTCTGAGATGGCCGCTGACGATTATGCCGTTGTCGTGGGTATCACCAAGTACCCCGAAATTGGGGACCTGCAAGGGCCGGAGAACGACGCCCAGGCTTTTTACGACTGGCTGCGCTCGCCTCAAGGCGGTAATGTCAAAGAATCGCACATCACCTTGATTGTCTCCAGTAAATATGATAACTCTGCTGCCGGCGCGCTCCTGACCCAACCTCTGCGCGATCAGGTTGAAGCCGCTTTCGTCGAGCTGATTAATCAGGCCGGAGATAGCGGAACTTTGGGGCGGCGGCTTTATATCTTTCTGGCCGGGCATGGGATTGGGGTGGATATTGAAGAAGTGGCTTTACTGATGGCTAACGCCGGCGTTAGGAGCAAGTATCACCTTCCCGGTCGCAGCGTGGCTACTTTGTTACGAACCTCTGCTCTCTTCAAAGAAATTGTCCTGTTTATGGACTGCTGCCGTGATGATTATCCCTACATCCCCAAATATCTCCCCCTCTGGGAGTTAGAGTCTCGACCCGCCGCCGCTGATGTGCGCTACTTCTATGGGTTCGCCACCAAATGGTCGCGCAAAGCCCGGGAGAAAGAGGTTACACCCGGCGGTCCGGTGCGGGGTTTGTTCACCCGCGCCCTGTTAGCCGCCCTGGAAAAAGCGCCGCCCGACGAGCAGGGCCGTGTTACCGGTACTATTGTGGCCGGCTACGTTTTTAACGAACTCAAACGGCTGGTGGCGGAGAATGAATATCAAGAGCCTCGTTTTGAGTATGAGCCGCAGCGCGACATTATCCTGGTTGAGCCCCGGCCAATAAACGCCCTGGATGCCGTCTCCTCTCCTGCGACGATCCCTGTCCATTTACAGCCGGCCCCGGCGATTGTCGGACAGCGGGTTGAGATTCTAAACCACCGTTTTGAACCTGTGGCCGAAACCGAAGCTGTGGCCGATAATTGGACGGTGAATCTGGAGGCGGGAATCTACCAGGCCCGCGTACCCGGCACCGCTCACGAAAAGGTGTTTGATGTCATTGGCGAGGAGGCAATCAATGTCAACCTGGACTGAGGCCGACAAGGTCAGTGTGACGATCAAGGCCGGCAACCCGGCCACCGAGATTTCTATTATAGACGGCAATTTTGGGCTGGTTGAGCAGGGTTTGGACCACCTGGAAACCCGACTGTCGCCCGGTCTCTACAAAATCAAATTCAAAAGCGGCTCGACAATTAAAGAGCAGCACCAGGTTGTTACGCCGGGCAGCAGTCCGATCCGAGTGACTGGGCCGGAAATATCTTTTCCCACCTCGGCTCCACTCAGTCAAACGAGCACCAGCCACGAATTTCACCAGGGACCGGCTGTCCAGCTCAGCCGGGAAGTCCACCGCCGGTTAGGGCACGGCAGCCAGTTCTTCTTCTTCGGACGTGATCTGGAGCCACAGCAAGCGCCCAAAAATGTGGCGACGGGCCTGAGCCTGTGCAGCCTGGCCGGCGAAACCCTGGTTGACCTCGCCCGGCAAAGTGTTCACAACGCCGAGCAGAGTTGGGCCGGCTGCACCGTCGAGGTTGATCCCGGGATCTACCGCCTGCGGCTGCAAGCAGGCGAAGATATGACCCTGGAGCAGATTCTGGTTGCCAGCCTGAACTGGCAGACCCAGGTGTTCTGGCTGCGGCGTGACTACGGGCCGGGCCGGCCGGTGCGCCGGGTAGATCTGGCCGACGCCTCGCTTTTGATGGCCCGCATCGGGTTAGGGTTTGACCCGAATCGGGATGATCTGCGGACCACAGACCTGGCGCGCCAGGGCCTGGTCAACCGCCGGGCGGTGGTCTCCGCGGCCGAATTAAACCAGTTGCTTTGGGGGAAATTTCAGAATCCGATGTTCGGTATCTTTGGGGCGCACTTGCTGCTGCTGGGGGCTGAACCGGACCTGGCAGTGCTGGGCACCGTCGTGACCAACCTGCGCCATCTCGTCGGCGAGCATCCCGATGTGGAGGCCCTGGCCCTGCGCCTGGGTGAAACGGTTTCCGGCTTTGCATCCCCGCCCATGCTGCGCAGCAGTTGGCGGCAGATCGTCCAGGCCAGCGCCGCCAGCCCGGAATTAGTGCCCGCCGGCAGCCTGGCCGCGCAAGTGGCCGACCGGCTTTGGGGCGAAGGGGCCTGGCTGGTCTGGGAGCGGCCGCCTACCGGTGAGGCTGCGGGGGTTAAGGAGGGCACGACGAGAGGCGCGTTAAGCGTGAGCCAAACTCTGAGCCAGGTGGTGGACACTGTGGCCGGGCCAGAAAATTTAGAGGCTTTTCTGACCAAAGGGGAGCTGACCGACCTGGAAGAAAGTCTGCTGCGCTATGCCCTCAAAACCAACCCGGCGCAGGCAAAGTCAGCTTCGTTGGAGTCCCTAAGGGACCAACCCGGCACAGAGGCCGACCTGATTCGTACCCTGGGATTGCCCTATGCGGCCATCCAGCAGAGTCTAGCCGGGCTGAGCCAGAAAGTAGAGCAACTGGCTGCCAGCCGGGGGGTGTCCATCGGCGATGTTAGGGGGGACATTCGCAGCAGCATCATTGCCGGGGGGGATGTGGTTGGCTCTACCACTGACATTTCAGGCAGCGGCAATGTCCTCATCCAGGGCAGTCACATTACTGCCGGATCCCACAGTGTCATTGGCGCGACCGCTCGCGGCGACATCAACACCGGGGACGTGACCACCGGTAGGTCTGGAGACCCGTGGGCCGGCTTATTTGGCCCGCTTTATCGCCAGATTGAAGCAAACAGCCGCCTGTCTGCTGACGATAAAGCCGACTTGAAGGCAGACGTTGAGGAGATTGAAAAGGAAGCAAAAGCGAAGGCAAAAGCCGGGGCTGAACCGGACGACTCGTTGGTACGCCGGCGGCTGCGCAGCATCGAGCAGATGGCTCCCGACCTGATTGAGGCCATCGCCGCCACAACAGTTAGCCCCGCGAGTGATGTCGAGCCGGTGTGGGTCAAGATTGTGGCCCAAGCCGGCGAGATCATAGCCGCCCGGAAATCATAACCT
Source organism: Anaerolineae bacterium (assembly GCA_023382535.1). The sequence goes on from JAHDWA010000029.1 coordinate 46,808, forward strand.
TCTCACTGTAAACAAAAAACTGGAGGCAATTCATGACAGACCCAAATAACCTGCAAAAATTGATCAGGGAACATACCCGCCGTTTGGATCAGCTCAAGCTGCGCCAGGCCCGCCAGGGGTCCAATACCGACCCCCATATCACCCTTGAAATTGAAGACATCGAGGCTGAAGTGGCTCGACTGCAGGCCCAACTGACCGGCGATCCAACTGCTGCCACGCCTTCATCGCCGCCGGCCAGCAGCGGGGTATCTATCGGTAACGTCAGCGGCGGCATCCACAACAGCACTATTGCCGGGCGAGATGTGGTTGGCCCGACCACGACTCTATCCGGCAGCGGCAATGTCTTCATTCAGGGCAGCACCATTTATGCGGGCGAGCGCAGTGTGATCGGCGCGGCGGCTGGTGGTAGTATCAACACCGGGGACACGGCTAGCGGACTCGAAGGAAGCACGCTGGCCGACCTGTTTGCCCCGCTTTATAAGCGGATTCAGGCGAACACTGCCTTGCCCGATTCTGATAAGGCGGATGTGACCGCAGAAGTCAAAGAACTTGAGCAAGACGCCACAGCGAAGGCTGAAGCCGGAGCGGAGCCGGACGAGTCCTTTCTGCGCCGGCGGCTGCGCAGCATTGAGCAGATGGCCCCGGACATTATTGATACCATTGCCACCACGGCGGCCAACCCGGTGGCCGGCATCAAGGGCGTGTGGGATAAGATTGTAGCTAAAGCCCGCGAGATCAAAGCCGCCCGAAAATCGTAACTTTCTGAAGCGGTGCAGGCGCTGGCTCCCTAAAAATTCAAAGACCAGGAGGCAAGCCCATGAGCGATGACCTGAACAAAACCGTCAATCGGCTGAAAGAGCTGTTGCAACGGGGTGATATTGACGAGACAATGTTCCGTATGCTGCTTACCGGCCAGGGTCTCACCCCTGCCCAGATTGAAGCGGCGCTGACCGGCTTCGGCAATATCGCGATCCAGGACAGCTTGATTGAGGCCGGTGAGCGCGGCGTTGTCGGCAGCAGCGCCGGGCGAGACATTGTCACGGGCGACCTGATCCAAAATCAAACAATTCTCCAGGCCGCCGACCCGGCAGAGTCCCGTCAGGCCAACTTGCGGCAGCAGTGCCTGCGGCGGCTGGCCCATCGCTGCAATATTCTGCCCCTGGCCGCGCTGGGCGGTGAGGAGAGCGCCAAAGCCGAAGTCAGCCTGGCCGATGTTTACGTGAATCTGGATACCAAAACACGGGTGCCGCTGACGAAGGCCGAGAAAAAGGAGCGCCCCGCTGGCCAGGACGACCGCCCCTTGACAGTGCTTGAAGCAGCCACCCAACAGCCCCGCCTGGTTCTACTGGGCGAGCCTGGCAGCGGCAAGAGCACCTTTGTGCAGCAGTTGGCCGCGCACCTGGCTCTGGCTCGCCTGGGCGAGGTGGACCCACTGCCCGGCTGGCCGGCCCGGGCCTGGCCGATGCTGACCCTGCTGCGCGACCTGTCGCCGCGTCTGGCCGCCATTGCCCTGGCCGACCCGCTGACCGAATCGCAGGAAGAGGCCCTGGTCGCGGCCATGCTGGCCCAATGGCAGGCCGACCTGGCCCAACTCGACGCGGCCGGTCTGGCCGCCGATCTGCCTAATTTGTTGACCAACGAACCGGTTGTGCTCATCTTTGATGGATTGGACGAAGTGCCCGAAGCCGCCCGCCGCCACGTGCGCCTGGCCGTGCAGTCCGCTCTGCGCGCCTACCCGGCCATCCAACAGGTTATCATCACCTGCCGCATCCGTTCCTACACCGGCCCGGCCCTGCTGCCCGATTTTACGAGCCACACCCTGGCTCCGTTTACCACTGACCAAATCCGCACCTTTGTCAAAGCCTGGTACAACACCCAAGCCCGGCTTCACCGGCTCACGGCCGCTCAGGCCGCCGAGCGCACGGACGATTTGCAAGGTGCAGCCGTGTCCTCTCACCTGCGCGAACTGGCTCAAAACCCGATGCTGCTGACCACGATGGCCCTGATTCACCAGCGCGAGGTGGGCCTGCCGCGCGAGCGAGTGCGGCTGTACGAGGAGGCGGTCAAGGTGCTGCTGACCCGCTGGCAAAAGCGCAAAGAAATTGCTGTTTCCGAACGGCTGCAAGACGTTTTGAATGACCAGCTCAAGCTGCGCCAGATTATGGAACGGCTGGCCTACGAAGTGCACCGGCGGCAGAGCCAGAGCCAGGCTGTTAACACCACCGGCCAGGGCGACCTGCCCCGGCTGGAGGCGCTGGGGCTGCTGGAAGACAGCCGCTACCTGGGCGACATCGGCCTGGCTCACGAGTTTCTGGATTACGCCGACCAGCGGGCCGGGCTGCTGCAAGGGCGCGGCGGTGAAGAGGGCCGCCAGGCGACGGCCTATACTTTTCCCCACCGTACCTTTCAAGAATACTTGGCCGGCTGTTATATGGTCACCGGCCGCCAGCGGCAGGTGGTCCAGGAATACTGGCAGCGGCTGGCCGAGGGCGACTTCTGGTACCTGGCCGGGCAGTTGGGGGCGGAAGAGCTGCTCTACAACCGGCGCGACCCGGAAGAGATGCTGGATCTGGCCTATGCTCTCTGCCCTTCCGACGAACCGGCTACACCGGCCGAGTGGCGGGCGGTGGTCTGGTCGGGCCAGATGGCGGTAACGCGCGGGCAGGCCGAGATTGCCGCCGATACCGGGGGCCGCGAAGGCGGGGCCAGGTATCTGCGCCGCCTAATCGAACGGCTCAAAGGGGCGCTGCGGCAGGCCGGCCTGAAAGCCATCGAACGGGCCGAGGCCGGAAACGCTCTGGCGGTTTTAGGGGACGACCGGCCCGGCATAGGCTTACGCCCGGATGGTCTGCCTGATATTGCCTGGTGCGACGTGCCAGCCGGGCCGTTTGTGCGGGGGAGTAACAAAAAGGCGGACCCTATGGCTTATGACGATGAATTACCGCAACAAACAATTAACGTGTCAGCCTTCAAAATCAGCCGTTATCCCATTACCAATGCCCAATACACTGCTTTTGTGGAAGCCGGTGGTTACAAGTTAAAATCATACTGGCGGGAGGCCCACCAGGCTGGCTACTGGCAGGAAGGCCAATTCAAGGGTCTTCTTGATAAGGAAGCGCGTAGCCAACCTTATGATTTTGGCACGCCTTTCAACCTGCCGAACCATCCGGCAGTGGGGGTAAGTTGGTACGAAGCCGTAGCCTTCTGCCACTGGCTGACTCAACAATTGCGATCAGTGGGTGAGCTTGACTCCGATGAAGCCGTAACCTTGCCGACCGAAAACCACTGGGAAAAAGCAGCCCGGGGACCGGATGGGCCGATCTATCCCTGGGGGAACGAGGCTGACCCGGAGCGGGCCAACTATGCCGCTGCCGGTATTGAGGCGACCAGCGCGGTGGGCTGCTTTCCGGGCGGCGCCAGCGTCTATGGGGTGGAGGAAATGAGTGGGAACGTCTGGGAGTGGTGCCGGACGAAGTGGCAGGCGAATTACAAAAATTACCAGGATGATAATGATCTTGAAGGGGGTTCCCCGCGGGTGGTGCGGGGCGGGGCGTTCTACAGTGATGGTGGGTTCGTCCGCTGCGCCGCGCGCGTCAGCACCGATCCGTTCAGCAGGGACGGGGGCTACGGTTTTCGGGTATGTGTAGTCGGGGTGTCCCCATCCTCACTCTGAACTCTGAATCCTCTGAACTCTGACCCTCTGAATCTGAATCGGGGGACGGGGGTTAGGGGTTGGGGGTTGGGAAAAGCGGCGACCATCAGACTCACCGGAATCCCGGCGGTAGCCGGGCCGATTTAAAATTTTTAAAAGGAGTATCGCCTTGTCCGGTCAAGAAATGCCGATTTTTACGCGGACCTTTGATTTTCTCACCTGGCTGCTGCCCGCTACTAATCATTTTCCGCGCGTCCATCGCCACAGCTTCACCCAACGGCTGCTGGACGCCGCCTTTGACCTGCGGGAGCGGCTGGAGGAAGCCAACCTGCGGCAGGGACCGGCCCGGCTGGAGCGTCTGGGCCAGGCCGACGAGGCCCTGGCCAAAGTGCGGCTCTACCTGCGGCTGGCGGCTCGCTGGGGCTGGCTGTCGGACGGGCAGTACGAACACGTGGTCCAAATGGTGGCCGAGATTGGACGCTTGCTGGGCGGCTGGCGGAAAGTAACGGATAAGGTGGCCAATTAGCAGCCTGAGTAGTGCGTATCGAAGGCTGCAATCGTCTTAAACCGGCAGCTTGCGGTTCTCACGAATCGCTGTTGCGGGGGCAGGCTCATAACCACCCCGCGGGTGGTGCGGGGCGGGGCGTTCAACAATAATGATAGGAACGTCCGCTGCGCCGCGCGCAACAACAACAATCCGAACAACAGGAACAGGAACAACGGTTTTCGGGTATGTGTAGTCGGGGTGTCCACGTTTTTTATCAGAGATGTCGTTTTCTGCCGGAAATGCCCGGCGGGGCTAACCCCCTTCCGGGCCGAGGCATCTAAAAAATGGCGGAGCCTGTTCCTGGCCGTGCCCGCCGGTCCCTAAGGGACCTAATCCGGGCCGGGCATATAACAACCGTCCCGCCCCCTCGGCGCGTCGCGTGTCCCTGGGGCGGGACAACGGCTTATCTCCCTCCCCCTCTTAGGGGGAGGGTCGGGGAGGGGGTCGAATCTACCAGCAACTCTGTTCCTGGGACAACTTACTGCTGGCTTACCGCCGGGCCAGCCGGGGCAAGCGCGGCCAGGCCAATGTCGCCGTCTTTGAGCACGGCCTGGAGGATAACCTGCTCCAATTACAGGCCGAGTTGCTGGCTCAGAGCTACCGGCCCGGCCCTTACGCCAGCTTTTACATTCACGAACCCAAACGCCGGCTGATCTCGGCTGCGCCTTTCCGCGACCGGGTGGTGCACCATGCCCTGTGCAACCTAATCGAGCCGATCTTTGAGCGCAGCTTTATCGCCGACAGCTACGCCAACCGCCTGGGTAAAGGCACCCATCGCGCCCTGGCTCAGTGCCAGGCGTTGGCCCGGCGCTATCGCTACGTGTTACAGTGCGACGTAGAGCAATTCTTTCCGGCGGTGGATCATGCCATTTTAGGTGACATCCTGGCCCGTAAAATCAACGACGAGCGGGTGTTGTGGCTGGTTGACCGGATTCTGGCCAGCGGGGTCGGGGTGCTGGCCGAGGTGTACGAAATGAGATGGTTTCCCGGCGACGACCTGTGCGCCGCCCTGCGTCCCCGCGGCCTGCCGATAGGCAACCTGACCAGCCAGTTCTGGGCCAACTGTTACCTCAACTCATTGGATCATTTTGTCAAGCGCGAGCTGCGCTGCTCAGGTTATGTGCGTTACGTTGACGATCTGGCCCTTTTCGGCGATGATAAGGCAGAGTTGTGGCGCTGGCGTGAAGCCGTGGTGGCGCGGCTGGCCCAACTGCGGCTGACCCTGCACCCGTCGGCTCAGCCCCGGCCTGTCAGCGAAGGTGTGTCATTTCTGGGCTTTGTCATCTTTCCTGAGCGGCGACGGCTTAAACAGCGCAAGGGGCTGCACTACCGGCGCAAGCTGGCCCGGCTGCTGGCCGCTTATGAAGCCGGGGAAATTCCGCTGGATGCGGTCACAGCCAGCGTGCAGGGCTGGGTGAACCACGTCCGTTATGGCAACACAATCGGGCTGCGCAAGGCGGTGTTGAGTAAAATGATCCTGAAAGCACCTCTACTTGACCGGGAGGATGAACGATGAGTTTCAATCTGCAAATCTGGAAAGAGAAAACTCAGGCCCTGCTGCCCCAGGTAGGGCGAGATCTGGCCCACCTGAAACAGCAAGATACGCCCCTGCTGCTGTACGGCTACCTGAGTGGCTTTGCCTTGCTGCCGCCGGCCCTGGCGGCCAAAAGCGGCGATCTGATGCAGGTGGCCGTAACCATTGGCGGCGTGTTTGGCGGCCTCGGCGGCAGTTTGCTGGCCAATAAAGTGCAAGAGTGGGCCAATCAGGCCGCAGTATTAACCGAAAGTACGCTGACCGAAAAGGTAATGGCTGAAATCCCGCAACAGCCGGAGCTACGGCAAGAGCTTGACCAGGTATTGGAAGCTCTGGCGGTCATCCCACAGACGGCGCAAAGTTTAGGTGAAACGGACCGGGCCTGGTTTGTGGCGACTCTGGCCCGCGAGTTAGCAGAGCTGGGCGCGCTGCGTGCGGACAACGCCCGGCTGGTAGGCCCAGGCTTGATTATCCAGGGCAGCCGATTACAGGGCGGCGACCGCAGCGTGCTGGCCAGCCAGGCCCAGGTCATCATCACCGGCGATGGCAACCAGGTCACATTAATTCTGGGCAGCGATCCAGCAGCGGAGGCTGCGACCAGCGCCGATTTGCGCCGGTCTTACCTGAACCGTCTGTTTGAGCAGTGCAGCTACTTGCCCCTGGCCGGGGTTGATCGGGCCGTGGCTGGTAAGCTGGAAACGGAACTGAATCTCAGCACCATCTATACCGCCCTGCTGACCATTGGCAGCGAGGAGCCGGGACGCCGGGCTGTGGCGGCCGAGCCGAAGCGCCTGTCGGCCCTGGCCCAACTGGACCGTCAGCCCTACCTGGTGCTGTTGGGCGATCCGGGCAGCGGCAAAAGTACCTTTGTTAATTTTGTGATTATGTGCCTGGCCGGAGAAGAACTGGAGCGGGAGGAGGCCAACCTGGTTCGCCTCACTGCGCCCCTGCCGGATGATAAGGGTCAAGATCAGGCCGAACGCCAGCCCTGGCAGCATGGGGCGCTACTGCCGGTGCGGATCATCCTGCGTGATTTTGCCGCGCAGGGGCTGCCGCCGGTAGGCCAGCCCGCTACCGCTCACCATCTGTGGGAATTTATCAGCGCCGATTTACAGGCGGCTCAATTGGGTGAATTTCTCAAACCCCTTGAAAAAATATTGCGCCAGAAAGGAGGCTTGCTGCTGCTGGACGGGTTAGACGAGGTACCCGAAGCCGGGCAGTGCCGGGAGCAGCTCAAACAGGCCGTGGAAGATTTCAAAAGCGCCTTTCCGCGCTGCCGCTTGCTGGTGACCAGCCGGACCTACGCTTATCAGGAGCAGAACTGGCGCTTGAAAGGTTTCCGCGAGACGGTGTTAGCTCCGTTTAGCCAGGGGCAGATTCGTCGTTTTGTGGACGGCTGGTATCGCCATATGGCCTACCTGCAGCGCTTCACTTCGGATACCGCCCACGCCCAGGCCGAGCGGCTCAAGCAGGCCATCCTGGGCAACGCCCGACTGAGCCAATTGGCCGAGCGACCGCTGCTGCTGACCTTGATGGCCAGCCTGCACGCCTGGCGCAGCGGCAGCCTGCCGGAGCGCCGGGAAGAACTGTATGACCAGGCCGTGGATTTACTGTTGTACTGGTGGGAGCGGCCCAAGGTCCGGCGCGGCCAGCCGGGACGGCCAGCGGTAGCTGCCGAGCCGGGATTGGTGGAGTGGCTGGAGGTGGATCGGGAAAGGGTGCGTCGCTTCCTGAACGAACTGGCCTATGACGCTCATGCTGGACAGTCTGATCTGCTTGGCACTGCCGATATTGCCGAAGACCGACTGGCCGGCGGCCTGCTCCGGCTGAGTGACAAAGCCGGACTGAATCCGCTTGAATTGCGGCGCTACCTGAGCCAGCGGGCCGGGCTGCTGCTGCCACGGGGAGTAGAAGTTTACACCTTCCCGCACCGGACTTTCCAGGAGTACCTGGCCGCCTGCCACCTGACCGATTATAAATATCCCGGCGAGATAGCCCGGCTGGCCCGGACCGACCCGGATCGCTGGCGGGAAGTGCTCTTGCTGGCCGGGGCCAAGGCCGCCCGCGGGTCCCAATCGGCCATCTGGAGCCTGGCCCGCAAATTATGCTGGGCCGAGCCGCCCCGGGCCGGGGCCGCCCCAGAGCAGGTCTGGGGGGCGCACCTGGCCGGCCAGGCCCTGGTCGAAACGGCCAACCTGGCCGACGTGGACGAGGATGACCGGCAAACCCTGGCGCGGATCAAGGCCTGGCTGAACTATATCCTGGCCCAGGCCGCCTTGCCTGCCCGCGAGCGCGCCCTGGCCGGACAGACTCTGGCCGTGTTGGGCGATGACCGGCCCGGCCAGGGGCTTCGGGCTGACGGTCTACCGGACATTGCCTGGTGTGACATTCCTGCCGGGCCGTTTGTACGGGGGAGTGTGGATGATAGATTGTCATTCGTTGGTAAAGAAACGCCCCAGCAAACCATTACCCTCCCGACTTTCAGAATCGGCCGCTACCCCATCACCAACATTCAGTACACGGTTTTTGTGGAGGATGGCGGTTATACTGACAAATGGCGGCGCTGCTGGACCAAGGCCGGCTGGCGGTGGAAAGAGAAGAGGACCGGACCGGACAAGTTCGGAGGTGTTTTTGACCTGGCCAACCATCCGGTCGTGATGGTGAGTTGGTATGAAGCCGTGGCATTTTGCCACTGGCTGACGGAGCGGCTGCGAGCAGCAGGGAAATTGGGGGAAGGTAAAGAAGTGAGCCTGCCCAGTGAAAGCCAGTGGGAGAAGGCCGCGCGCGGCCCGAATGGGCGCGTTTATCCCTGGGGCAATGAGGCTGACCCGGAGCGGGCTAATTACGGCGAGACCGGCATCGGCGCAACCAGTGTGGTAGGCTGCTTTCCGGGCGGCGCCAGCGTCTATGGGGTGGAGGAAATGAGTGGGAACATCTGGGAGTGGTGCCGGACCAAATTTGAGAAGAGTTATGAAAATTACCGGGATGACAATGCCCTTGAGGGGGATGCCCCGCGGGTGGTGCGGGGCGGGGCGTTCTTCAGTTATGCTAGGCTCGTCCGCTGTGCCGCGCGCAGCGGCAGCGATCCGTTCTACAGGAGCAGGGACTACGGTTTTCGGGTATGTGTAGTCGGGGTGTCCCCATCCTCTTGACTCTGATCTCTGAACCCTCTGACCTCTGACCCTCTGAATCGGGGGCTGGGGGTTAGAGGTTGGGGGTTGGGAAAAGCGGTGACTATCAGACCCCCTGAATCCCGGCGGTAGCCGGGCCGCCGAAAATTTTTAGAGAGAGGCCGGTCCCTAAAGGACCGGCCTACACTTGTGAGGCTATTTCCCGGCCTGGTCAGGGGTTGTCGCTTCCCAGGCCAGCAGATTCTGAATGGTCATCTCGCTGGGCCAGTCGTCGTTATCCCAGACGAAGCGCCGCCAATCGGAGGGAATCAGCCTGGCTTTCAGGGCCGCGCCGATGAGGCCGCGATGGCGCGGGTCGGTTCGCAAAGCGTGGCAACTCCGGCAGAGGACGCGCAGATTGCTGAGGGCATTGCCGGCCCCTTTGCCGGATTGTATATGATCAATCTGGCAGCGATTTAGAGGGAGAGGCGGTTTGCCCTGGCAGTAGGGACCCTGGCAGTACCCGCCATCCCGCAGCCAGACCTGCCGGCGCAGGGCCAGCCAAACTTCTCGCGGCGGCCGATGTCTGGGCATTTTTGTCTCTTTCATAAATTGCCCTCACTCCAACTCTCCTCCCATTAGGGAAGGAGAGCCGCGCTCGCGGCGGGGAGAGGGATTTTATCCGTGCCGTGCCAGACCCGACCAGACCTAACCACACCGAGCCACACCCGACCAGACCATACCAACGCCATACCCAGCCTTACCACGCCAAGCGTAGCCGGGCCGGGCCAAGCCGTGTAAAAGCCGCTCAGCTTTCGCCGGAAAGCGTGAACGCCTCGACGGCGAAACGTCCAAAGCCCACCGTCCGGCCATCCCCCAAGCCGCAGAATTGGCCGGCGTCGTTGGCAATCGCCTGCATCTCCGGCCGGGAAATGAGGGTCTTATCCCATTCGATGTTGAAACTCAAGCGCCAGCCGGGGGAAGCCGCGATCCGGTAGCGCACATTCCTGGCCCGGGTCGCCGGATTCTTAACACTGCGGATGTCAAGATAGACCGGCTGCGCCGGGTCGGATGACAGTTGGTCGTCAGGTGGCAGGAAGCGGTCCATCAGGGACCGCTCGTCCAAAACCTGGAGGGTCGCCACCAGCTTCGGCTGGAGCGAGCCGCGTCCCTTTTTGGTGTATTTCGCCCCATCGCGCAGACAGCCGAAGATGTAGGTCGGCTCGATGTAGAGCTGGCGCTCCTGGGTCATCAGGACCGACTTGCGCCACTCGTCGGGGTCGTTGCCGGCCACGCCGGATTTCTCCTGCTTGGCCAGAGGGATCGCCTCTGGCGTAAAGGCGTTCCAGAGAAAGGCGCGAGTGCCTCTAATGGTGATAGAGGCTTTGATGATGTTGCTCATTGTTTCATCTCCTTACTCTAGTTTAAGATAGTATTATAGCTTATATAAGCATTGTACGTCAACTATCTGGTTGACATTTCAGCAGTAATACTGCTGATGCGTTGACTTTGACTCCTCACGATGATAGTATGTTAAAAATGTGACTAAAACAGCACAACCCCCTGATTGAGGAGAAAGCAAAGATGACGGTAAAAGTGACCCTTAAGCAATTCATTCGAGAATATGAAGCAGCTCACCAGTGTGATCTCACTTGGGCTGACATTAAACGAGCAACCGGGATTGCCGATGGGACGCTGGACCGCCTCCTGAATGGCAAATCACAAAGAGTAGACTTGGAGGTATTGGATAAGCTCTGTAAGTTTCTGGATGTCAAGAGCGGGCCGATTCCGTTTATTATCTACCAGGAAGATGGCCCGGCTTGAGGTATCGGCGCCGGTGGAGCAGGCCAGGTAATTACGGGGACCGGTGGTATTCATGTCGGAGCAGCCAACCGGTGGACCGGCTATGGGGAGGCCTCCTGGGGGAGGGAGAGGGGGTGCCTGTTTTTTAAAAAGTCATCTCCCTAGTTCCATATAGATAGATGTCATACATAATGACATCCACTGCCGCACACCCAAGAGATTTTGGGTGATGTTACATTTTGTTACGTAGCTTTTTACCAAATTTAACCTCGAGCGGCAAAAACCTTGACTCGCGTTTGGTTCGTAGGATAAGATGGGATGGATAGAACAGGGGTATCGTTGATTGGGCCGGGTGGCGATGGGTCTTTAGGGACAGAAAACGCAGTCTTCAAAGTTGCCTGGTCACGACTGAGGCGGAATTAAGTTAAGGAGGTAGTCTAATGACGAGTGATACAAATATCTTGGGTCAAAATTTGAGTCCACTACAGATCCGCGCGCTACGGGCATTGCTGCGTGAACGCACTTTCAATGATGCGGCTGCTGCAACTGGTGTCAGTCGGGTTACACTATGGAGGTGGCGGAAACTGCCAATGTTTCGGCAGGCATTTACAGATGGTAAGAGGGTCGAGATTGACACACTGTACGCCGATGTGATGACGGGGCGGTTATAGTGGGAGATGTGGCAAGACCAACTTTTCTGTAAGAATACACTCCGAGTTATAGTAAAAACAAAAATTGCCCGCGCTGCTGGATCAGCCGGGCAAGCGATCAACCCAGTTGTGGGGCGACGGGCTGACAATTTTAGCGTACACCGGCCCGCCGCCTTTGTCAAGAGAGGCGGTTCTTTATGGACTTAGTATGTAAGGCGACGATGCCGGGCAATTTAGATACTTTTTCGACGCATGTAACTGGACTTCAGAGTGATGGCGACATTAGTGCTCTCATGGAGCAATATGAAGAATTTGTCTGCTTCAGAGGACCAACCTATGTTGGCAACTTCATTCGATATGTAATTCTTATCACTCCGTGGGACATCTACTGTCGGTGGCAAAGTTTGGTAGATTCAGTTGTTGTCCAAAGTGCAGCGGCGAAAAAGGCGAAGTTGAGTCCGGAAAATCGAGAGAGAATGCTAAGACCGTTTTGGACAGCGCGTAACGAGTTTAAGCCTAAGTTAAAGGCGGCCACGTTGGAAATCGGCGTCGAGGCATCCGAGAGGGCGCCGGGTGTGCTCACCGTCTGCTTCCGAGATAATCAATGGCCGGAAGGAAGACTCACGCCAGACGAGCCGGAAACGTTAGAAATCAAGGAACTTCGGCCAATCGTATTCGCGTTGATTGAGGCTATCGCTCCGACCTCTAGTGACTCAGCTTCGGCGAAGGGTAACGATAAGGCGCAACTGACAAAACCAGAGTTACCCCCGGCCCTGGCTGATTTATATCCTAATACGACCCGTCTAATGCCCTTTGCCCGCCCAGGATTTATAGAGGGCTGGCTCGGTCAAGGCGACAAACGAAAAGAGGACCTAGAAAAGATTTTGACCATGATTAAAGCAGGATGTAACCAGTACGAGATTGAAAATGAATTAACGTTAGAGAAGTCAACTGTCAGTAAGTGGCTATCTGGCAAAGATAGAGTATCAATTGGGCTAACCATGGAGCAAGTTAGATACCATCTCTCCTCGTCGTAATTTGTCAAGTTTCGTCTGACTCACGTCAAGCCAAAATCGCTTACATTGATTTTATGAAATGTAGGCGATTTTTGATTCTGGGAAAAATGGAGGTTACGATGCACAGAATCTATGTTCGGCTTAGATTAGATGAGCGTAATGCGCTTGTCAAATATTCTAAGAGAGAAAAACGTGATCCTCGCCAACAGGCTGCACTTTTGATTCGACAGGGGCTTGAACGGCTGGGGCTTCTGCCATCCTCTCTAACTGGTGAACTTCACCCGACTAACATACGCACAGAGGAGGAGTCCTTTAATGTCAACAACCAGTAGCCGCCTTTTTTTAGCTTACAAGCTTTTGTTGACTCTGGCCGACGAAGCCGAGGATACTGATTGCGCCGATCAACAACACGTTTCCAAGCAAGGGGCGGAGAAAAAAGCCACTGTGCCAGAGACGACGGAAAACACAGATCCGGTAACTGAGTTACCCTCCCACTCGCAGGATAAAAACCAGACTTATGCTAGACCAAAAGATAGGAAGCGCAGGTCAAAATGACCGCCACTTTAGATGAGGCCAGGTGCTACGTTCAATCCGGATTTTCAGTCATCCCACTATGGCAGGTTCCTGGTGATACTAAACGATCCAAACAGCCAGCGATCTCCAGTTGGAAAGAGTACCAGAATCGACTACCAATCCCCGAGGAGTTGGATGGCTGGTTTGGCAACGACAACAGACCACGCAACCTGGCCCTTATCACTGGCTACGTCTCTGGCAACGTTGTTGCTTTAGATTTTGACGTACCCGGAAGCTATTGAACGGTGGACCACCTTCTATCCCAAGATTGCCGAATTCACAGCCACTGCCAAGACCAATAAAGGCTACCATGTCCTGCTACGGTTGAAGTCACCCCCACCTGGCAATTATGCGCCCGCTTATTTTCAAAATGAGCCGCTAGGGGAGACACGAGGCCAAGGAGGATATATCGTAGTGCCCCCGTCTATTCATGGGAGTGGACACCACTATGAGTGGATTCGTCCTCCCTGCGATGGCATTGCGGAGGTGGAATCGTTGGAAGCTGTCGGAATCACCAAAAAGGGTAGTGGTCCTCAAAGGACCGGTAACTCCATCCCACTGCTTTCGATTCACACTAACGGCAACCATAGTGCTTATGCTAAAGCTGCTTTCAAGGATGAGATCGAAATCTTGGCACACACCAATGAAAGGAATCGTAATAGTCAGTTAAATAAATCCGCCTTCGCTTTAGGTCAATTAATTGGAGCCGACCATCTTACTCGCTCAGAGGTTGAATGGGAACTTGAACGGACGGCTCTTGCTATTGGCTTGGATGAGCAAGAAACTCGCCGGACAATCCGCAGCGGAATTGAAGCCGGGCTGAAGAAACCCCGTCACATACCAGCATATAGTAGTAGTTACGAGTCTGGACGACATTTTACCCAAAAGGATCGGGAAGCCGAGCTAGATGAACCCAGTAATAACTTTAAAAATTTTGAAACCCTCATGGCCAAACTTACAGACTTGAAAACTTCTAACACTGAGATTATCCAAGAGTGGGTCTGGACGATTGTTGACGATGCCGCTCAACTTGCTAGGGCAGATTATGGTCGCTTTAAAGATGCTCTACATGCGGTTGGCTTGACAAGAACATGGTTAAAGACCTGGAACGGTACAGTGTGGCAGCGTACTGAAGAATTGCGCCAACAGCAGAAACGCGAGAATGCTACAAAAGCTGCTTCTTTTTCTACTCACTCCGGGTCCGGTTTTCCTTGTATAGTTTGTAATGGGCGTCATCTACGAGAGATTGTCGCAGATTCGATGAGTGCATTATGGGCCAAGAACAATGTTGATCCTTTCATTTTTCAGCGCGGCAACCTGCTTACCCGCATCAGAGTTGACGAAAAGGAACGGGCTACTACTGAACCGCTGACCGACTACTCGTTGCGAGGTATCCTGGCAAGATGCGCCGATTTTGTCAATGTCAAGATGCAGGGTGATGAGTTAGTGCAAATCCCAATGCCCCCGCCGATGGATATAATAAACGACATCTTGAATCTGAGTGAGTGGGAGTCCATCCCTCCCTTGGAGGGTATAGCCGCTGCACCAGTCGTCACCAAAGCGGGAACACTTGATTTACAGCCCGGCTATCAGTCCAAATCTAGGCTTTGTTACCTCCCGCAAAAAGACCTGGTAATCGGAGACATCACTCCTACTGACAGAAACATTGAGGCCGCCAAGAATTTATTGCTGGATGATATTTTAGGCGATTTTCCGTTCGTGGACGAGGCTGCCAAGGCCAATGCCTTGGCTCTGATGCTGCTGCCGTTTGTCCGGCCCTATATTGATGGCCCTACGCCTAACCACATTATTGAAGCACCCACTGAGGGGACGGGTAAGACTTTGTTAGCAATGACCGTGACGTACCCCTATGCTGGCACCGACTCAATCCCCCCTAATGACGGAGTGTCGCGATGATGAAGAATGGCGTAAGAGGATTACGGCCAAATTACTATCATCTCCCAGTCATATCTTAATTGACAATGTCAACCGGCAAATTGATTCGGGAGTTCTGGCTAATGCTTTAACCAGCTCTCTCTGGGATGACCGGATTTTAGGGATGAGTAAAAATGTGGCTCTGCCAATCCAAAATTTGTGGATAACTACCGGTAATAATATTTTGGTGAACAGTGAACATGCTCGTCGAGCTGTACTGATTCGGATTGACGCACAGGTAGAAAAGCCCGCAGACCGGGAAGGATTCAAACACGAAGATCTGCTTGACTGGATGAAGATGAATCGTAGTCAGATTGTGACTGCAATTCTGACCCTACTTAGCGGTTGGATAAACGAAGGTCGTCCTTCAGGTGATGCCCGAATGGGCAGTTATATGAGCTATGCCAGAGTGATGAGTGGGATTTTAAAAACTTTTGAAATAGCCGGTTTCTTAGCCAATCGGTATAAATTACAGGAGCGGGCCGACACTGAGCGAGCCAACTGGTTACCCTTCGTACAAGCCTGGTTCAAGACTTACGAATTTGCACCTGTTAGCAGCAAGCAACTCTTTCCGCTGGCAAGTTACTATGATGATCCAAGCAAGGCTGGGGCGGGTCAAAACCTATTGGGTGAACTTATTCAAGGAGGCAGTGACCAATCCCGTCAGACCAAATTGGGGATGTTACTGAGGAAGAAGTGTGACAAGGTTTTTGGCGGTTATCGCATCATCCAGCACGAAACGTTATCTAGCGATACCGGCAAACCACAGTATCAGCTTGCCAGTATCGAGGAGATAGATTTTTAGTTCAAAAACTTCTGCTTACTTCCCCTTTTCTATACGCGCGCTAAGAAAATACCCCTCTCCATATATACATATAGGGAGGAGATGTAGAAAGTTCCATTGGGATGCAAAAAGGGGAAGTAGGGGGAAGTAAGAACTTGCGTAAGGAAGGAAAGGATGATGCAACTTTACTTTGACGGCCTGTGTGAACCCAAGAATCCTGGCGGTATCGCCTGCTATGGTTGGCTCATTACCCGTGATGGCACGGTCCTGATCAAGGGCCAAGGTGTAGCCGCTTCCGGCCCTGGAGCCACCAACAATCTGGCCGAGTATTCGGCTCTGATCGCTGGCCTTGAGGCATTGACGCAACGGAAAATCAGCGGCCCGGTTACCGTCAAAGGGGACAGCCAGCTGGTAATCAACCAGGTGAATGGGGAATGGGCCGTCCGAAGTCCCAATATCATCCCACTTTACCAAAGGGCTACTACCCTGATCGAGGGATTAGTTGAGATGGGGTGTGAACTACACTTTTTTTGGATGCCGCGCGAACAAAATACGGCTGCCGATTCGCTCAGCCGGCTCGCGTACCGGGAGGCGAGAAAGAGGATAGCTGCAAAATCCTCTTGACCATCGCTGTCGCTCCGGAAGAAGCCGCTCACTTTTCATCCTCACTTTGATACAAAAAGCGAACGTAACGTAGCACTTCCCGTCGCTTAGCTGGGGGTAGATTCCTTATAAGGTCTTGAAGCTCTGTTAGAGTAGGATCTTCTTCCGGGGTTGGGGATGAAGGGAGAATTCCGGCCAATCTTAATATCTTTTCTGGAGGTTCTCCCAGAACCGCAGCGATTTTGTGGCAAAAATTAATACTGGCGTTTCTCTCACCTGAGAGTATGCGCGATACCATTGCTTGCGAGAGCCCGGCTTGTCTCGCTAATTCGGTATGTGACCATTTTCTCCGCTCTAACTCTTGAGAGAGCCAAGCCTTTAACTCATCGCTCATAAGCCCATTTTACCCTAAAAGTACAGGGGGGCGAAAGTTCAATATTCGCTATTGACAATCAATATATTTTGCGATAGAATAATTGACAATTAGTCATTATAATTATGACTAATTGTCACAAAAGGAGCTGCTAATGTCAGAACCAACGACTATATCTTTTGTGGGGACTACCGAATTAAAAGCGATGCTTGAACAATGGGCCAAAGCGGATGATCGGAGTGTGTCTTATGTGATGCGTCAAATCCTTACCAAGGAAGCCGAACGCCGTAGGCAGGTCGAACCCACAGAAGCAAAGCCGGTTACTCAACCAATCTATTAAAAACGAGACGCGCTGCCGTCGTAACCGGCAACGCGCCTCTAACCATAAATACAGTAAAAGGAGCTTACTGCAATGGCTAACAAAATTTTAACCCACCCCCGACAATTCGACAATCTGCCCCGGTCCCTAAAGGACCAGCCCCGCCCGATTCTACAGAATCGGCTGCCGTTTTCTGTGGGTCTTTTTATCCAATACCCTGATAATCCAATAGGGAAGCCACAATGAGCGCCATCACCTGGACTACCCGCCTTGCTGTCGTGACCGCCGCTCTGGTCATCCTGTCTGCCGGGATACTCGGTTACACGGCCTTGTATGACCTGTTTGTGTCCATCGGCCTGTTCTCTTCCTGGCTGGGCATCTTCTTTCCCCTCCTCTTTGACCTGGCGGAAATTACTGCGGCTGTTAGTGTATTCAATGCCAAGTTGCAGGGGGAGGATGACAAGTTCGCCTGGCGGATGGTCATCTTGTTCACAATTCTGGGAATTGTGGCCAACATTGGCCATGCTACCACTGCCTACCTAACCGGCAAGATTGATCAGCTACAGGTTGTCATTGCCATCTTTGCCACGTCGCTTTTCCCTTTATCGGTTGCCCTCGTCACCCACTTAGTTAAGCGGGTCATTACCCGTGATATTACTCGCCGGGAGCTTTTGTCCAGCTTAGCCGATCTTGTGAATCAGGTTGACCAAAAGCGCCAGGAGTTAGCGGAACTATTGAACCAGAAGCAGGGGGAGTTTGACCGATTGAGTGGACAAATTGAACGAGCGCAGCGTCGCTTGGAGGAAATCAAGGCCGAGACAAATCGGGAAATTTCCGCAAATGTCCACGACTTGAACGCTGCCCGGCAGGCCAAGATTGACCAGCGCCGCGCTTCAGTTCGCTTACTTTTGTCCGAGGGATTAACTCCGGCTGACATTGCCAACGAGCTGGCTGTGACAATCAAGACAATCAAGCGGGACATTTCCGTGCTGAACGGAAAGGCCAAGGTGACTCAATGACCCGGACCCTGATGACCCATACTCAAATTGCCGTTGTTCTGTCACTGAACATTATTACCGTCAGCGACACTGGCCCGCAGATCATTCCCCTCCCCCTGGTTTCCTTGACGCCGATTCTGCTGGCCCTCTGGTCATTCTGGCAGTGGTTAGACGGGCTGGTAGTGGCAGCGGCCAGGGTAGCCGCCCGCGCCGTGTTCAGCCTCGAATCGGCATGGATGGGACTAACCCTTAGCCTGACCCTGGCTCTGATTCTGGCTTGGGCCATCGGCTGGGCTTGTCAAAAACCCTTGTCAAAAACTCTTATGAAAAATTCGGGAAGCGCATTTTGGGCCATTCAGAGGGGTATTTGACAATGACCACGAATATTCAGCAGCCAAATTTAACCAGCCGCGCTCGACGCTACGCCACGGTCATTGCCCTGCTGTTCGCTCGCCAGGGACTGGCCGGAAAGCTGACAACTGTCCATCGAGGGGCAAGGCATCTCTCCTTGGGAATCCGGCTGGCCGATCCGACCAAACTGGACGCAGCCCTGAAGCTGGCCGAACCTTTAGCCCTTCACGCCGGCGCCCAGGCTGTTTTGGCTCACCGAGACGCGGGCCTGATCTTCTACCAGTTTGAGTTAGCCCAGGGCTTCTGGGAATATTACACCCGCGCCGACCTGCCCATCGTTGAGGCGATTGGTCTGGCCGAAACCCGCCGCCCGGTTGTCTACTCGTTTGACCCGCCCCACACCCTGGTTGCCGGCACAAGTGGCAGCGGCAAAACCGAAGCCATCAAGAGTGCCTTGGCCGCACTCCTCATCACCAATGGGCCGGACAGCCTGGGCCTGTCGGTCGTTGATCCCCACGGCGACTATGGCGACTTCCATAACGCCGCTCACCTGGTAATGCCCCTCGCCCAGGAGCCAAAAGCGTTTCAAAAGGTGCTAGCGCACTTTGTTTCCGAGTTGGCTCACCGCAAAGCAAACAACCTGAGAGATGGCCGGCGGCTGGTTATCGTCATTGACGAGGCCCAGGAAGTTCTGGCAGATGGCAAGAATCTGATCCTGGCTCAGATGTTGGCTCAGGGGCGAAAGTATAGAATGCACCTGATTATCGGCACCCAGAAGCCCCTCCACGGCGATCTGCCAAAGATTCTGGACAGCCTGGACAATCGCTTTATCGGCCGGGTGACAGACGCCAGGGTGAGCGCCACCGTTACAGGACAGGCTGGCCTTCAGGCCCACAAATTGACTGGCAAGGGCGACTTTTTGCACGTGACCGGCCCGAATGTGGTCCGGTTTCAGGTGGCCCAGGCGACACGGCAGGATTTTGAACGATTGTCGAGAAGAGAGACACCTGTACCACTTGTGAAGGATTATCTGGCAGACTTGCCCCCGATTCTACTCGATTCAGCTCCACCCGGCCGGCCACGGGTCGAGCTCGACCCGTGCATTTTGGCAGCTTACTGGCACTATGACCCCAGACGCATCACCTACAAGGTGGCGGCTGAACTATTTGGGCTGGCTCGAACCGGCCACACACTGCATCGTGATTTTTGCCTTGCCTTTGGACAGGAATTGTTGAGATTACGCCACAAGAAGGGAGCTTAATCGATGAATGGTTACAATTTTACCTTTGCTTTGATCAGCTTGGCGACGCTGGCCGGCCTGATTTATTTCGCCTCACTGGGGGTTATTGCCGCTATTGTTACCCTGGTAGTTCTCTTCACGATTCTGCTGGTTGGTATAGGGGCCGGCATTGCCCTGGCTATCACCAGGATGATGGCCGACAAAGCCCAGCGGTCCTTTATAGACAATGCCCAGGAGAATCTAACTATTATGGCCGCTTTGCAGCGGATTCAGAACCAACAGAATCAGACTTTGTTGCAACAGCTCGGGATTGTAGCCAAATTGCCGGCGCCGCAGTCTAACCCGGTTGACAGCCTGCTGATTGAGGAAGGTATTTTCGAGGAGATTGAAAAGTGAGCACAAAAACAGATACAAAATCAATCTTAAAATATTTTACCCTGGTAGAGCGAGCCATGCTTTATGCGCGTGTATCAGGGGATGACCGCAAATATGCTACATCTGGAATTGAGGGTCAGTTAAACGATTGCCGGAAATATGCTCGCGAAAAGGGGTATCAAATCGTGGGTGAGTTTTTTGAGCAGCCCAACAAACACACTTCCGGCAGTGACTGGCTGCCAGAATTAGAGAAGGTGCTAGAGTTGGCTGAGCAAAGGGCTTTTGATGTGCTAATTGTCAGAGAAATTGATCGGCTGGCCCGAAACCGCTTTAAGCAAATATCAATTGAGAACGGACTAGAGGCATTGGGGATAAGGGTTGAATATGTTATTCACCACTTTGAAGATAACTTAGAAGGCCGATTACTGAAAGGAGTTATGGGTGAGTTTGCCGAATACGAAGGCAGCAAAATCAGAGAACGTATTATCCGAGGGATAGATAAGACAGTAAAAAGCGGGAACATTTTTACTAGTGTAACACCTTATGGTTACGATATTGTTAAATTGGACGATAGACGCACATTAGTTATCAATGAAGTTGAAGCTTCAACTATCCGGCTTATCTTCGACCTTTATCTAAACCAAAATAAAACTCTTGGACAGATTGCAGATTATCTCAATGAACTATGTACCCCTAGACCTGGGAAGGGCAAAAATCACAAGCGTAATGTTGGCCGGGGTAAAGGAGTTACTCCTAATTGGAGTCCCGTAAAGGTTAACAATATTTTAACAAATGAGACTTATGCTGGGAGGTGGTATTACAACAAAACAAAATGCGTCAAAGATACAACAACCGGCAAAAGAAAAATGGTACCACGGCCTAAGGAAGAATGGCAGATAGTTAAGATACCGGCGATTATTGAACCTGATATTTTCCAGATTGTACAAACCCAAAAACAGCAAAACAAACGAACAAAAAGAGCCTGTAATCATGAGTACTTGTTCGGGGGCATGGTGAAGTGCTTTTATTGTGGCTACGCTGTAAGCGGTTTTACTACTCGTCACAGTTACTACGGGTGTAACGCCAGGCGCAAAGTTAAGCAGACTGGTTTCAAGTGTGAAAAACTTGGAAATATCCGAACTGATTTGTTAGATAATGCCATATGGAACTGGCTTAGATCAATTCTACTTGACCCTGACACCTTGCAGAAGTATTTAGAAGAATATCAAGTCCAACAATCCAAACCACACCCGTTAATTCCATTACTGGAAAGCAATAAGGCAAAGCTGGCCGACCTGGAAGCACAAAAGGCCCGGCTTATTACTGCCTATTCAGCAGGGGTACTCAGCTTAGATGAGATTGCAACTCAAAAAGTTGATCTTGACCGCCAGATAGGGGAATTGAAAAAAGCAATCGAGGCTTTACAGGATGAACTCAGGCCCAACATTTTGACCGATGGCGAGATAACTCATATTCACGAATTGGCCGCCAAAGTCCGGCGAGGTTGGGACATTGCCACTAATATCTTTCGGATCAAGCGGGAGATTGTCGAACTGCTAAGAGTGAAAATCAGTTTACGTCAGGTTGATGGGATTTTTTACGCTGACGTAAACTGTATCTTGGGAGAAAACTCTGTTATACCAAGTTCTAATGCGAAGTACCGCATTTTAGAGGAAATGTAAAGCTTAAGACGGGTCGTCAGATACTTCTCGCTACCTCGGTTATAATCACCTTAACCGCTCCGGCCCGGGTCAATGCCTGGGCTACGGCCGCCACGACTGGTGGCTCGGCGAGGGCGATCATGTTGCCGCCCCAGCCCGCCCCGGATAATTTGGCTCCCAGCGCCCCTGCCTGGCGGGCGGCCTGGATTAACCCCTCCAGCTCCGGCGACGACACGCCCAGGCTCTCTAACAGTTCCTGATTTTCGTTCATCAACTCGCCAATTGCCATGAGACCCAGCCGGCCTTCCTCGATGGCGACGCGGGCCTGGTTGACAATGACGCCCACTTCGTCAAAATAACCCTCGTACCGGTCTGGCTCGACCTGCCAGCGCCGGCGCAAATCGCCTACCACTGTATGGGTTGGCGCGACAATCCCCGTATCGCCGACGATGAGGGTCAAAGGGTGTTTGACGCGCATCCGCTGGATCGGCCGGCCTCTGATAAAATAGACGGGCTGCTCAAAGGAGATAACCGTGTTGTCAATTCCGGAAGGTGTGCCATGATAAAGTTTTTCAACTTCATAGACTAAAGAAGACACTTCCGCCGGAGCCAAGAGACGGTGGAGAAATTGAGCCAGCGCCCGGACGACGGCGGTTGAAATGGCCGCTCCGCTACCCAGACCCCGGCCCAGGGGAATGGTTGAACTGATGTGTAAAGTTGCCTCCGGCGGAGCAGCCTGGCCAAGGTATTGCAGCGTGGTCTGGATGATGGCCGCCAGCGGATCGTTGGGACCGGCCTCGGCCAGGTCATAATCTTTACCCAAGTCAGGGGCAGTAATGCGGAAGCCAGCGCCGCCGCTGCCAGCCGGGTGGAGCGCGGCTCTGGCCTGAACCTCGGCGACAGGCACGGCAATCGCTGGCCGGCCGTAAACAACGGCGTGCTCGCCAAATAGGATAATTTTGCCGGGAGCGGTGGCTTCAATCATAAGGGGTCAGGGGTTAGGGATGGGGTGTCAGGTGGGTTATCTAACATCTGGCTACTGGCTACTGGCTTCTCTAATTCAAGATAGGCCAACGTCCAGACGGCCGATTGGTAAATGAGGTAGAGTCCGTTGCCGGCGCTGCTGACCACGATCAGGGCCAGTAACGCCAACGGCACGCCGGCAATCGCCGCTCCCCAGCCTGATTGGGAAAGCAAATAAACCAGCCCGGCCGGAATGCCGCCCAGCAGAGCCGCCGCAATCAGCGCCACCGGCAATACGACGATCAAAGAGCCGATACCCCAGACCAGGCCCACTCCAAACATTAGTAGCCAAATAACCGCTACATCCTTTAACCGCTGTCTGATCAGGGTCACAGCCTCGCGCAGGCCCTCAATCACGCCCCGTTGGCCCAGGGCAATCCGCCGCCAGGCCAGTTCTTGAATGGGCGCAATGATGACCCCAACGATAATGAGCAAAATAAAGACAAAGATGCAGGCAAAAACGGTCAGGATAATGCTGAGGACGGTTGAGGCCGTGTTGTCAAGAAACAGCAGTAAGAGGGGAGATAAAGCCAGCAAGATCAAGCCGATGGTCAGAATAGTGGCCGGAATACCGATGAGTAAACTGAGGAGAAAAATTCGCCAGGCCCGATTGGACCAACCAAAGCGCCAGCCATCACGTACAGTAACAGCCTCCGTGTCCTTGATTTGGCGGACCATGCCGATCAAAGCGGTCCGGGTTACCTGCTGCACCACTACCCCGATAACGGCAAGTAATAAAATCAGGCAGATGAAACCGACCACCACGGCAATAATGAGGTTGGGGTCAATCTCCGGCATGTTGGGAAGATTGCCAAAATCACCCTCACCACCCCCGCTGGGAAAGTTAAAGTTACCCCCTCCACCCCCGCCTCCCCCACCGCCGCACAGTGCCAGTAGAAAACCAAAAAGCCACAGCGGGCGATAACGCCAGGTGATTCTAAAAGCCTGCTTTAAAATGTCGGTGTGACTCAAGTTTTACTCCTGAAATTAAACAAAAAAGCGGACACCCGCTGAAGGATGTCCGCCCCTTGGCTTATAATAAGCTTAAGCAGCCTTTTCTTCGCCCGCCCCAATTTGATCGAGATAGTTGAGGACTTCTTTGCGCGATTTTTCAAAGCGGCGCAGCAGTTGTTGGTCGGTATCGCGCAGGGCGTTGATGGTTCGCTGGGAGCAGGCAGAGCAGCCAAGGGCGGCTTTGTAGCTGCCTAAATCACAGTTCAGACAGTCGCAGAGTCTAATCATCATATGGGAAAAGGAGAGAGCATCTTCATGGGTTTCGGGTAACAGGGCAATCCGTTCCGTTAATTTGCGCCAATCCTCACCTTTGAGTTTTTTTAAGCCGCTCACACGAGAATGGGGAAATAAGATTTCGCAACGAGAATACATAATTCCTACTATCCTTAGTTCAGCCTTAAAGATCTTGAAGACTTTTAGAGTTTCAGCGTCACTATTGAAAAATGAGCCGTGTGGGACTCGAACCCACGACCCATTGCTTAAAAGGCAATTGCTCTTCCGACTGAGCTAACGGCTCACGAATGTGAGTGTTGGGATCAAGGCCACCGCTTAGCGGTGGCTTTTTTTGATTTTGCGACAAACAGAATAACAGAAAACCGGGGTCCTGTCAAGACTCAGTCTTATTCTTCTTTAACAAATTTCCGAGCGGACTGGTAGCCCGGTGGCGCTCCTCCCGGCCCTTATTCACTACCTTGGTGTACTTAGCCGTTGTGGTGATCGAAGCGTGACCCATCTGGTCCCGGATGTCGAGCAGGTCGGCCAGGTTGCGCAGGGAGTAGATGGCGTAGGCATGGCGAATGGCGTAGGGCGTAAAATGGTCAATCCCAGTTTTTTCTTGCCAGAAATGCAACCGCTGCCGGATGCCGGATGAAGTGAAGGAACGAAAACCCTGGTGTTGATAATTGCTGATCCAAAGGCAGCGTAATTCATCGGCTACATTAAGTTTCTGGCGCTGCTTCTTCCAAAGAGCCAGGATACTTACGACATCATCAGTAAACACGAGCTCGCGGTCTTCGTAATCCTTGTTGCTGTGGACTCGAATCGTGCGACTTTTTAGATCAACATCGTTTACTTGCATCGCTGCCAATTCACCGGGCCGGGCCCCGGTATCCAGCGCAACAAAAAACAAGGCCAGATCGCGGACATCGTGCCAGCTATCTCCACTTTGTTCAATCGTCTCTAGCAGGGAGAACATAGCTTCTTCTGGCGGCGCTTTCGGTAGGGGTTTGGGGTTTGGAATTTTATCCAAAAAATCGAGCGGGTTTTGGTCGATGTAGCGGAATTTTCTTAGCCAATTGAGCCAGGAACGTAGAGCGCGATAGTAATTATTGCGCGAGTAATCTTTCAAGCGTTTCACTTCGAAAGTTTCCATGAAGGCGACGCAATGAGTTACGGTAGGTGGCCAGGTGGGCGGATATAGTTGGATGGCCTCTCGATAATAACCAAGCACATTTTTGTACCAGGTAATCGTGGCCGGTTTCTTTGTTAGCCCCTTGGCATTGAGAAATAGCTCAATGTGATAATCAAGAGTGGGTTCGACAACAACAAAAACAAGATTCAGCGTCATAAGGATCCCCCTATAAATAAAATGAATTTAGTTGAAGATGGCTTACGGCGTGCTGATGTCCCCATAACACTCAACCGGGCAGCCTTTGCGTCTGTTAAGGTGCCGATTTTTATTTTAGCAAAAAAACTATACGTTGTGACAAAAGGGAGATAAACATGTTTGAATCAGGAACCACTTTGCTTGTCTTTCTTATTTATCTGATCGCCGTGGCCGGGCTGGACTGGCTGGCCTACCGCAGATTTCATCAACCCTGGATTCGCCGGGAACGGGCGCGGACCACGATCGGGGTGTTGGTCGTCCTGCTGCCGGCCCTGCCTTTGGTCTGGTTCAGGGTCGTTGATTTGTACACCTGGATCATTATCTTCATCGGCTTTGGGGTAGCCGGAGCGATGACGGTCTTTCTGGATATTCATCAGGAAACGGGGGGGTCGGAACCTATTCGTCAAAATATTCGGGAGATAATCAATGACCAGGGCAATCAGTAATGTGGACACTGAATTTTTGGAGGAATTGATGGCGGTAGCCGGGACACAGGAGTATCTATGTTTAACGTTGGCCGAAAAAGTGGATACCCCGGAAACGATGGAAATGGTGCGGGAACTGCTGCTGCGGGCGCAGAAGATCAAATTATTGGTGCAAGACCAACGGAAGTTTTTGAAGGACAATGTCTGTTGAAGAAGTTGGATTGGCTATGACCGACCAAACGGATGTCTGGGCCGAAACCTTAACCATTATTGCGCGCCAGCTCACCCGCTCCACCTTTGACTTTGCGATCAGGGGTAGCGAATTGGTTGGGCTGGGCAACGGGACGTATCGGGTGCTGGCCCCCAGCGAGATGGCGAAAGAGTGGCAAGAAAACCGGCTGAAGTCCACCATCGCTCGCAGCCTGGCCGGTGTGCTGGATTGTCCGGTAAACCAACTGGAGCTGAGTTTTGGGGTAGTCGAGCCAAAGGCCGGTATAGGTGCGGCTGCCTCCACGCCTCCGGTCAATTTTCTGACGGACATTGATTACCAGGAAGTCTGGACAAATTCGGGCTTCCTGAAGCTGCCGCACTACGTCAACATCTTCTGGCGGCCTTTTCTGGGCCGGGCCTTTGACCTGCTGATTTACCTCCAGGGGCATCCCATTTCACGAGAGCAGGCGCAGCAGGGTTGGATGCCGGTCAAACGGTATCGGCTGCGCGAGTTGGCCCGCGCTCTGACCATGGGGGTCAATACGGTCCGGGGTGGGTTAGAGAATTGTTACCAACTGCGCCTGTCCATCAAAGAGGAAAAGCCCTTCATCGAATGCTGTGAGCGGTTTGGCCGACACTGCTGGCAGGTGGAGCCGGGCAAACTGCCCGATTGCTACCACTGGCGCAAAGGGACGTTGGAGGTTCTTTTTGAGGAAGGTTGGGTGGCGGTACAGGAAACGAAAGCGCCGGGCCGGGCCCGGTCGCACGAACTGCGGCTTCAGGTGTGGTCCCGCTTTTGTCTGCTGACGCCCCTCCAGGTGGCGACGCTGGCCGAGGCGGATCAGGAAAAACACGGCCGCTGGCTGGAGCGGTATGCGTCGCTCTTTCCGGCGGACATCCAGGCGGTGTGGGAAGCTGAAACCCGGCCCAGCCTGCTGCGAGATTTACCCGGCTACGCCGAGGGCCGGCAGTTAACCGGGTCGTACCGGCCGAGCCTGGAATTTACGGCCGGGGAAGGCGGATTGTATCCATGAAGGGGTCTCATGGATACAATCCGCCGCTGTTGTATCCATGAAGGGGCTTCATGGATACAAACAGGTGACGATAAATTTTTTTTGCCGGTTATTGGCTCCATGAAAGTACATCATGGATACAATCGCCGGCTGAACGGGACCGTATTGTTCCGTTCAAGGGCAATGCTGGGCATAAAGAATAAAGAATCTAAATATATTTATCTCTTTAATAAGGAAGAGAAGAGATTCTTTTTCTTCTTCGCTGGCTATTAAAAAGCGAACCGGCCAGAGCGTAGGGCGCTGCTGGCCGGTTCTACCAAAGTTATCTACCAAGGAGACAACGATGGCAAACAAGATGATACCCAAAAAGCCCGTTTTGAAAAAAGCGGACCCCCTCCGTTCCACCCAACGCGCACAAAAAATTCTACACATAGCCCAGGCGCACGTTGCGCCGGGCATGAGCCTGGAGCGGTGGCGGGCCATCCTGGTTCAATTCAACGTTGACCTGACCAGCCGCAGCCCGTGGGAGCGGGTGAGTGACGATATTTTGGCGGCGATCCAGGCCGAAATCGAGGCGGCCGCGAATGGAGGTAAGGCAGATGTATGAAATCATTGACTTACCTCGTCATGCGTGGCGCGTGCTCCCTCCGTCCAGGTGGCAAATTGTCTTGGCCGTGGCCGCAATTGTTATTGTCGCGGTTACGTGGGCGGTTACGTGATCCCGTGCGTTACTCTTTATATGTCATTTTGGCCGATTTTGGGCCAAAAACACACCTATCTAAACACGCGTTACCAGGCGTAACCACGCGTTACCGCACCACCGGAGCCAAAAATGAGCCTGCTACAGAAAATTATCCTGAGAATCTATGACACCACGGGCCTGCTGCCCGTGAACGCGGTGCAGGGGCAAGCCGGAGATTACATGATCAATGATGTCTATGTGACGCCGTTCCTGTTCGTGATCACGCTCAAACCCATCGCCGTCAGCAACACTCAATTCGTTAATAATAAGCTGATGGGCGACATCAAGCTGGAGGCCGGTCTGGAGTCGAGCGAGCACGTGGTCATTGATGTCCACCGCGGCTTTGTCTGCATCCAGATCCCGCTGCCGGCTGAGGAGCGCGGCAAGACCGTGCTGACCTCGGCCAATGTGCCGCGCGGCGCGGCCCTGCGGGTCCCGCTGGGGCTGGACATCCTGAACGAGCCGGTCAGCTTCAACTTCGCCGATCACATGAGCACCAATCTCTCGTTCCTGGGGGTGCCTGGCAGTGGCAAATCGGTCGCTATGCGCCGGAGCATCGTCACCCTGGCTCGCAACAATACGCCAGATGATGTGAAGTTTCTGATGATCGAAGTCGCCAAGAACGGGATTGACCTGCGCATCTTCGGCCAGCTCCCGCACCTGGTCCACCCGGTCATCACCGACCCGGATGAGGCTGCCCAGGCGCTCAAGTTTCTGGTGGACTCGATCAGCCAGGGCGTCCTGCCCTACAAATTGTTTGTGACCGTGGACGAGGTGGCCGCGCTGATCAAGGCCCGGCCGGACACAATTGGCTACCTGATGACCCTGGTCAGTCAAGGCCGCTCGCAGAACGTGGTCAACCTGCTGGCGACCCAGCTCAGCGACCGTGACACCCTTGGGGAAGGCAAGGCCATCTTCAAGCAGATCCACAGCGTCGTGCTGGGCAAAGCGGGCAATGTCCAACTGTCTTACGTGCTGGGCAACAAAAGCGGCCTGCATGCCGATGAGCTGGTCGGCCGGGGCGACCTAAAACTGAACTCGGTGGATGGAGCCAACCGCTTCGCCGGCATTTTCACCACCCGCCAGGAGTTGGAGGTCCTGCCTAAAGCGCCGTTCGTCAACCGGCTGCCGCTCGAAGGTGCGTCAGGGCCGCCGCCAGCACCGCCTTCACCGTCTCTGGCGAAGGCGATAGCGCAGACCAAACCGATCTCGCCGGAACTGCTGTGCGAAAGCCTGATCTCGCTCCAGCGCCAGATGGATGACCCGACCTACCGCCAGGATATGCGCGGCCGGGCCTACTTCATCCTGCCGCCCAGGCGGGTCAAGGAGTTGGGCCGCAATCCGGAGTTGTATAAACTCAATGACCAGCCTTACCTGGTTCAAGTTTACAAAGCGCTGCGCGCGAAAGGGGTGCAACTATGTCTATCTTCAAAATCATCCTGATCACGAGCGGGTTGTTCCTGCTGGTGATGTTGTTGGCCCTGACCTGCTATATCGAATTTGGCGTGATCCCCCAGGCCCTGACCAAAGCCGGCTACCGGGACGGGGTGATTATCCACGTCGCCGCGACCCTGGCCATGCTGCTGGCAACCGCCGTGGTTTCGGCCTGGCTGTCCAGCCGGACTATTTACAAGGTGCAGGAGAAGCTTGTCGCCAGCCACCTCAATAACCTGGTCAGCGCCATCAGCAATGTCGTCAGCGGGGCCTGGAGCAACCAGGCCAACGTGGAGAAATCGGTCTTTATGGCCGGGGCCAGGTTGGGCTATGACGTGCGCGACAATATCCCGCCGGTGACCCGCAGCGAGGTTATGGAGGGCCTGGACAAAATGGCCCTGCCGGCGCCCAAGAAGCTGCTCGGCGAGCAGCCGCAGGTCGTAGACGAAATGGGAACGTTTATGAGTGATCTCGACCGCCGAAAGGAGCGGTTATCGAATGACTAGCTATCCACACGCCCGGCCGCAGATGCCGGTGCAGCTCTATCTACTTAGCGGCCTGGTCGTCTTTGGCCTGGCCGCGCTCTGGCTGGCCGCCTTCCACGCTTTCCTCCAGGTGGCGAGCGGCCCGCAAGCGTTCTTTGCCGCGACGCTCATCGAGGCCGGCCTGGTGATCGAATCGCTGGCCCTGGTCAAGCGCCCGCAGCTCTGGTACATCTGGCTGGCGGTCGCTATCTCCCTGGCAGTCAGCGGGACCTACAATTACATCCAGGCGGCGCTGGCCGCGCCCGGCTTCAACCCCTGGCAGCTCGGGACCCTGGCTTTGGGGCCGCTGTCGGCCCTGGCCTTCGTCTCGCTGACGCTGGGCTATGAATTGGCCGAGTACCAGCGCCGGCTGGAAAAATGGCAGGCGGACCGGGCCGACTGGATCGAAGCCCGCCGGCAGGAAGCCGAAGCGCGAGAAGAACGAGAAAAGGCAGAACTGGCCGCGCGGTTGGAACGCATCCAAGACAAGGAACGGGAGCGGCAGGAAGCCGAGTCGCTGCGTCGCTTCCAGTTGGAACAGGAAGATCGAACCTGGCGACGGCATCAGGAGGAACTGGCTCGCAAGCGACAAGAGCGGCGAGAGCTGGCTCAAGAATCGGCTCAGAGCCAACCAGCGCCAGCACCCCCGGCTCTCGTGTCGCTCAAGTGCGAAAAGTGCGGCGCTACGAGCGGCAAGAGCGGGCAGCCATTCCGCACTCAGGCCGCTCTCAACGCACACCAGGCGCATTGTCCTGGCTCAAGCCAGCTTATAGAGCCGGTCGGGCTGGCTCAAAATGGCACAGGCCACTAAAAGAGCGGCCCATCCCCCTAAAGGGGATACGGACGAAGTGGCCCGGAGAGGCCAAGCCTATGCTGCTGCACCGAATCAACCCCGAAAAAAATGAGGCCAGGTTTTATCTGGTTATCGTTGCACCCACCCTCCTTGATTCCATCGCCGTGTGGCGGGTGTGGGGCCGGATTGGTGGAGCGCAGCGCAGCAAAATTGACCCGTGCGGATCGGCGGCCGAGGCCGAGAAGTTGGCCGAGGCCCTGATCCGGCGTAAAATTAAACGCGGCTACAAGCCTTGCGGGTCCCCGCAGGGGGACCGAGTCGCAGGAGAACCCGATGAGCAAGAAAAAGAAAAAGCCAACCCGCAAGGCTCGCAGCCAGAACCGGCGGCCGCCGGTGATTCAACATCCCGACCGACAGGAGGGGACCTGTCCGGAGTGCGAAAGCGTCGTGACCGTGCGCGAAATCGAAAATTTTCCCAGCCCGGTCCCCCGAGCAACGGTCCATTACAAATTGAGCTTCTGTAAATTTTGCGCCTGGAACAACGTCGAGCTACAAGCGCTCGTCCCGATGAACCTGAAGCCGCTGAGCGACCAGGAGCTGGAGCAGATCCATAACGCGGTTATGGACCGGCTGCAACAGGAGGTAAGCGCCTATGCCGAATTTCAAGAGAAGCTGTCTACTCTGCCTTTTGGAATGGCCACCTCGGCTATCGGCGCGGCGCTGGGCTTCGATGGCGCCGAGCTGTCCGTGGCCCGGCAGATCGCCGAGAGAGGCATTTCGCTTGAAGTCGCTTACGGCGAGCTGTGCCAGGCGCTGGCGGCCGAGGTCCGCGCCGAGGCTGTCTTTAAGGCGTTGGCAGAGGAGCCGGCGGGACATGTGGCCCTCGTAGCTTCGGTGGAATACTGGAAAGACAAGGGGCTGCCGCCGCCCTGGATAGAACTGGTTGAACCTTATTTACGCCAAGGGGAGGACCTATGATGTCCAGAGCCGACGATCTCCTAATGGTCGGCCAGTCCGCCGACGGCAAGCCGTTCACCCTGCCGCCTGATGCAGCC
Source organism: Anaerolineae bacterium (assembly GCA_023382535.1). The sequence continues at coordinate 78,171 of JAHDWA010000029.1, forward strand.
ACGCAAAAGATTGCCTTTCTGGCTCGCTCAGGGGCCGGAAAAACTTACGCCGCGACCAGGCTGGCTGAACTGCTTTACAAGTTGGGCGTTCAAATTGTCGCCCTTGATCCGGTTGGGGTTTGGTATGGCTTGCGTCTGTCTGCCAACGGCAAAGGTGCGGGCCTATCCATCCCGGTTTTTGGCGGTGAGTACGGCGACATTCCTCTAGAGTCGGGGGCAGGCGCTTTGGTGGCCGATCTCGTGGTCGAGCGGGGTATCTCGCTCGTCCTGGATGTGAGCCATTTCCGCAAAGCCCAGCGCAAAGAGTTTGTGACCGCTTTTGCCGAACAACTCTTTCACCGCAAGAAAACAGCCCGCTCGCCCATGCACATCTTTTTAGAAGAGGCCCAGTTCTTCATTCCCCAAAAGGTTTTCAAGGGGGAAGAACGAATGTTGGGCGCGTTTGAGGACATCGGCAAGGTGGGGCGCAACTACGGCATTGGCCTGACCCTGATTAGCCAACGCCCGCAGGCGGTCAATAAGGATGTGCTCAACCAGGTCGAGGCGCTGTTTGTCTTGCAAATGAACGCGGCTCAGGAGCGCAAAGCCGTTCGCGATTGGATTGACACGCAGGGCATTGACGCCGGAGCGGCGGTGGATGAACTGCCCCAGCTTGAGATTGGCGAGGCTTACGTCTGGAGCCCGCAATGGCTCAAATTCTTTGGCAAAGTCAAGATCGGGCGCAAGCTGACCTATAACGCTTCGGCCACTCCCACCTTCGACACAGCCGCGATGCCTCCTCGTCCACTGGCGCGAACCGACCTAGAGGCATTGCGCGAGGCGATGCAGCAGGTGGTCAAGCAAGCTGAGGCCCGAGACCCAGCGGCCTTACGCCGGCGCATCGCCGAGCTGGAGAAAGAGTTGAGGACTCGCCAGGCTGAAATCAAGGTCGAGCGAGTGGAAGTACCGGTGCTGAAAGACGAACAGATCGCGCAGTTGCAGCAGGCAATAAACAGTTTAGCCGAGATGGGGCAGCAGTTGGTCAACGTGGCGCAAGACCTTGGGACGGCGCTGGCCAGGGTAGTAGCTGGCCCCACTCCCCCGCCTGTTCCGATTCGGCCCGTTTCACCTCCGGGGGTCCGGCCCCCATCTCGGCCCATCAATCCACCACCAGCGCCCAAGAGGACTGACCCCGACATACCCCAGCTTCGCGCTGGGGAACGGCGAATGTTGGAAACGCTGGCCCGGCGTTATCCACTGCGCGTGACCCGCGCTCAACTTGGAACCCTGGCCGGGTTTACCCCTTCCGGTGGGACTTTCGGAACCTATTTTGGCACGCTCAAGCGAGCCGGATTGATTGAGGAAAGTAGTGGGGAAATCCAGGTCACTCAGGCAGGGCTGGATTACCTGGGTTATACCACGCCGCCAGCACCACAAACAACCGAGGAGATTCTGGCCATGTGGCGGGAAGCCTTGCGGGCTGGGGAGCGTAAAATGCTGGATGAGTTGGTAGCGGTTTATCCCAGTCCGCTTTCCCGTGAGGAGCTGGGAACGCGGGCGGGATTTACAGCGAGTGGAGGTACGTTTGGGACGTACCTGGGAACGCTGCGCCGGAATGGGCTGGTGGAGGTAGAGGGTGACCAGGTGCGGGCCAACGAAACCCTGTTCTTCAGTTAAGAAGTCTCCTTCCGCGTGGAAGGAGGCTATGTGTTTAGTCGTCTAACGCCCATGAGCTTAGCCGCTTGCGGGCCAACAAGGTGTGACCCACTTACCAACAACGTTGCAGGCAAGCTGTGGTTGAAAATCCTACGGGTAGCAAGTCGGTTTGATGCGGTTGTTATGTGGCGTTTTGGCTGAATGTAACACCCGATTGAGTCAAAACCAAAATCTCATTTCCTGAGAACTTTTCCAGCACCCATTTCAATCATGAAGCCCCCCAATGCTCCCGATACAGCCTGCATGGCTGGATCAAGTGAAGTAGCACTAGCGTTAGTACCTACCACAACAACCCCGGCAATTGCTGTAGTCGCTCCTTCTATGATTTCCCTATTTCGCTCTCTGTTTTGTGTCTGTGGGATTCGTCTCTCCAAATCTTTTTCTAAATTACACATTACTCCCTGGAGTCGTCCAATAGACTGATACATGTCCCAATCACGTGCTTCTCCTCTGAGCGCCATTTCACGAATCTTATGATAATCTGCAATTAGGTCGTCTGCAATATGCACTCCTGCGGATTTAAGTAATTTGCGCTCCTCTTCTAGGAAAGCTTCAAACCTCTTGTCGAAAGTCATAATTTCTGTAAACTCTTGGGTATTTTGCTCTTGTGCCTTAGCTAGATTTCTAATACCTTCCCGATAATGCTGATTACCTAATGTTTCTTGCAACATTTTGCATGCGAGTTTTGCCGCTTCATGGTAATATTTCGCCTCATTTTCATGATCTATTATGGCTTTATCAAGTAATAACTGTATTCTATTCATACCTTTTACCAAGTCAGCGGTTAGACTCTTCAAATCTTTCGCCTTGTTTGTCTCTTTGACAGGAAGTTTAGTTTCAATATTCAGCGACTTTGCGAAACGTAAGACGTTAAATACCCTTTCTGTAGCTAATTGTGGACCTTCTCTTAGCGACTGTATCGCTTGCTCAAAGTTTTTAACTGCCTTAGAAACCCTATCTTGAATATTTTCCACATACTTTTCAAGTGCAGTATGTATTGACTCATCTCGTTGCTTCCAGGCAGTTTCCTGAGCATCAATTTGTTTCGAGATCACATCCAAGTGTTGTTCAAGTGTCTGAGTTAACTGGTACTCAATACTACTAATATACCCTTTAACCCCAGCGACACTGTTATCAAGTGCTTTGACTTGTTCCGCAATAGCTTTGACTTGTTGGTTAGATGCAGAAATTTCCTTCTTAACAACTTTAATTTCTTGTGATATGGTTTCAACTTGTTGATTAGAGGGATAACTCTGTTGTGTCAACGTATTGTCAATGTTAGTAATCTGCTTTTCAAATCTGGAAACTTTCTCATCAATATCTTGGATTCGTTCTAAAAGAGTTTTGGGGCGTTTTTGATGTAGTGGAGCAAATGGATCAAGGGCTGGAACATGGCCTGGGTCGGATGTTGAAGAATCGCTTTCTGCACCAATTAGAGCTTTAATATCTTGGATTTCCTTTACAAGTTTGCTGAAGGGTGTATCGGGTTCGTGCTGCCCAGATCGCATGGGATCGTACATAGCAATATTCTCTAAACACATCGAGGAGACATCAATCAAAATGTTAGAAGCAATTTTTACGTCTACTTCTAAGTTGAATTACTACAATTTACTAGCCTGGATAAGCCTTGCAATCTATCTCAGCCACATAACGCCCATGAGTTTACCCGCTTGCGGGTGGGCAAGGATACTTTCAATATACAGCAACTTTGCCAGCAAAGAATGGTTGAAAAAATGCCAAGGTAGCAAGTCGGGTACAACGAATTGTTGGGCGGCTTTTACGGATTGAAGGCAACTCCGAATTTGTAGCCGACGCTGCCATATAGTTCATATCAGTTTACGAATTGAAGCTAATCTGGGGTAAGGATGTCGTGTTTAACAACGAAGCGGGCGCATGATGGCTTGGCATTTGTGGTCGGTTTACCTCGATCTCCCATGCTTGTATTTTGTCGTTAAGCTCTTCAATAGCTTCCTTCTCTTTTTCGATTTGAGTATGAAGGTCTAGGGGTAGCTGTGCAACAGAATAATTAGCGGCCTGTTCTTCTAAAAATGAAAGGTTTTTCAACCTTTGAACTAATTGCCGTTTGAGAGATTCTACATCTAACATGATGTTATTTCTGACTTCACTAACCTCAACTTCTTGGTTTCCCAAATCTATCACTATTGGAGTGCCAGTCTTGTATAGTTTCATCAATTGATAAGCAGCTTCGGCAGGTAGTACAAGTTTTATAATTATACTACCCTCTTCCACATCCAAAATAAGTATTTCTTTTTCGGATATATTCAGTAAACTAGCCAAAGCTCTAATAGCAGCAGCTTTTGCTTCAGGAGTAAATTTGGCAAAGTCTCCATTAAGAGATATTTCTACGCTGTGATGTTTAAATAAATCAATTAAATTGGCTTCATCTAAAGCAGAACGTGGAATAGCATTTAAAGTGGCATGGACACCTGGAAGAGTTGCCACGTCTTGCTCTACTACCATTATTTCATTTTTCGTTTGGTCGGCTACAGAATAGGAAGCTTCGGAATGTGATTGTTGATGAGCTTCCGGGGAGGTAGATGCACTGTAATAAGGCTGATGTTTCTCATATGTGTCAGGGTTATGCTTCTTAGCACGATCAAGAAGGATGCCGATTTGCCCCTCTTGTTCAGCGTATTGAATGAGACGATCAACGATTTCAGGTCTGCCAGTATTTGGAGGCAAATGATCATGAACAGGTCTAAAGTCAGCATAACAGAGACGAAGTTCTACGTCAGAGAATCCTTCCGTTAGTAAAACGCGAATATTATCTGTTCTAAACAATGATAAAGGCTGTAGCATTACTGGTTCTACGTGAACCGATGAATGAAGAGGAGGAGCAAGACCTAGTTCACCGATACTTTCCTTATTACCCGATAATGATTGTTGCTCCGAGCTTGATTCCTTTGATATATTTAGGGGTTTCTCTTTTTTGTATTTCCCTGTCTCTGACATGCTAGCTCCATAAGTTTCTGAGTATTGTTCCACGACACCTGAAAATATTTTATTGCCGCCCAACGCCTCGGCTTCACCCGCGCCCACGAAACCCCCACTAACAGACAGCCCCAAAATGCATAAGGCTGCTTCAATAAAAACCGAGCTGGTGGCGTCGGGTGCAAGCCGTTGTTGTTAGCTTGCCGTTTCTCCATAATTATGGTATTTAAAGTCCTTTTTACTTAAATGTACTGATACGATAGGCTGACTTTTAAACTCTTAACTAACTAACCCAATTACTAACCATCCCGCCGCTACCGTAATTGCCCCGATAATTCCACCAATAATACCCCCAATGATTGCTAACGGTGGAGATACAATAATAGCTATATTAGACTGTTTTCCTAAAATAGACCCTATAGTTACTCCACCAATCCCTCCGATTATACCCCCACCAATAATTCCATAAATAGCTCCATCAATTGCATATCCACCCGTCCACCCAACTATCCATCCAATCGCTCCACCAATTCCCCCTACAATTGCTCCACTTATTATCCCAATTACTACCATTAACATTGTATAGCCGGCTTTGTAGATAATCTCTAAGCTGTTAAGAAAAAATATTTCGCCCTTTGACGGACGAAGAGGCCAGTAATCATAAGCCATCTTTTTGGAGGTAACATTATTGATAATCTTTACACCCCAAAAAATTATTCCTCCAAGGGTTATAATAATTCCTCCACCTATTCCACCACTCAATGCTCCCTTAATAGTACTACTAATTGTATGACTAACTGCCTCAATAGTTTTCGAGGATGTATCTGAACCAGATTTAAAAGTCGGCCCCCCAAAGACAACTATTCCGTAAACAACTGCTCCAAGAAGCACTATCCAAAATACAATTGCTCCAATTGTACCTCCTACCTCCCAAATTGTGCGACAGCCTCCTGCATCAACCCCATCTTTGAGTACGGTATATACAAGAGCCAAGACTGTCGCAATTCCTCCCAAAATACTCCAAAGAGCAACCCACTCATCCATAGATAAATTATCCTATTAGCAGTAATTGATTTTTTTAGAGGAGTAATTTGTTTAATTACTGTTTGTATGTTGAAAGATGCCTTCAATTTGGCAAGCTAACTACTTGTAGATTGCTGCTTCCGTCTGAAATCTTACTCGGAACTTTCCGCTCTAAGTCTTATGGCCGAAAGCTCCTCATCTACGATCTTTAAACAAAAAGCGCCGCCCTTTGACCAGGCGGCGCGAATATGCTACCATGCACAAATAAACCGGGCTGGTGGCACAAACACCTGATCCGGGCCAAGCCCCGTTGGCGCGGGGCTTTTTATTGGGTTCAGTATAACATAAATTTGTCAGGCTTACAATCCGTTTACCACCAGCACAAAACACGTCAGGTCAATTTGCCAAACCACTCCACTCCTGCCAAAATTCGGCCTGGCTATTCCCTCAACGAGTGACCTGTCGTGCGCTATCTCAGAATCCTGCTCTACATTCTCACCCTGGCCGCCGCCTACTTTGTTAGCACCTACTTCGCCGTGGCCGCCCTCCTACCAGAATGGGCCTACCCCGCTGGCCTGATCGCTATGCTCCTGGCCCTGCTGGCTTACCGGCTGCTCACTGCCATTGGCCAAGACGAATCAGGCCCACTCATGGGCATGCTCATTGTCCTGCCTGGCATCTGCGCCGCCGCCGGCATTGTCTGGTGGATTGCGCGTTTACTGGGATTTTGGGATTAAGCCAGGTAATACAGCAGCAAAGCGACAAAAGCCGCGATGGCCGCCACCGAAGCAGCTAAATTAGCAAACTGCTTCTCCTGCTCATCCCTGGGGCGAATTAGGTCACCCAATCGGTTGAGGAACTGTGGGGCTTTTGAAAGTCTCATGATCCCAGTATATCACCAACTGTGCGCACGGTCAACAGCAATTCATTCAATCTGGGTGAATTAACAATCATTATTACAACAAGCCCCTTCCACGCGGAAGGGGCTTTTCAATGGATACTCATACAAAACTCGATCAGGTCTATTCGAGTTTTGTTTTAGTCTAATTGAATTTAAAGCGCGCCACCGCCGTAACCGTTGCCCGATTCGGGCATCCCCTCCAGCCCCTGCTGAACCGGGGCCGGCTGGCCTCGTTGGGCCACTTCGTCGGGTCCATCCACCGGCGGGGGGATTAGCTCACTGGCTTCCTCGGCTTTTTGGGTCAGGTACTTCTGCACCACAGCCTGCGCCCGTTCCTCCGTGGCCTGCTTCAGCCGTTCGGTCAGCTCGCCCAGCTTCAGATTCTTGCCGCCTTTTTCCTCGCTGTAAGTCTGGGCCACCTTGCTGTAGGTGTTCAAGGCATAATTGGGCGCGCCGTTGACGCCGGCATCGCCGTTTTTCTTGGTCGGGCGCTTGGCCGGATCGCCGAAGGCGTAGAATCGGATGCCATCCACCATAATGAAGAAATTCATCATCTCGCGGACCGCGTTCTGCTTGAACTGTTCGCCGGTGTCGGGGAACGGTTTGTTCAGGCCAAAATCCTTCCAGCCTTGGGGTTCTTCAGCCGGGCGCTCTTTCTCGTAGAGGGCATGCATGATCCGCTCCGGCATCGTCCGGAACATCCCACCTTCGGGGTCGCGCAGCTTGAAGGGTTTCAGGCCCGGCCGCTCGCGGCACTCGCGGACGATGACGTAGTAGCCCCTGGCGTCCTTGCCGGTTTCGATCTTGAGGTTATAGGCCAGCTTCCAGCGCGCTTCTTCTGTCTCGGAGATGGATTCCCGCTGGTCCTTCTTTTCGAGGTTCTGGTGATCGCTCTTGTCGTAGACGTGGGTGATGACAAAGGCCGGTAGGTTGACCGCCATGACGATGGTGACGACATTCATCATCGTGACCGCTTTGAGCGCGTGGCCGCTGCTGCCCTGGCCGGTCATGCCCTTGAGCTGATTGCTCAGGGAGGCCTGGCGGTAGATGTGGGTCACGGTATCCACGCTGAAAAAGCCCACCGGATCAAAGACCTTGCTCCGCAGGTCCTTGTTGATTTCATCCTGCACCGCCGACACGTCGAGCGGGTTGGCATTAGGGGCCAGGGTGTTTTCAGTCCCGACGATCTGGGCATACTCGTGTTCCCGGCCGTCCGTGGGCCACACGTATACCTTCTTTTTGCCGGTCAGCTCGGCCAGCCAGAGGGCGAACGAGATCGCCAACTGGGTTTTGCCAGTTTCGGGCCGGCCCGTGCAATGCACGATAGGTTTGGGGTATTTGCCCGCGATAGGCAGGGCTTGGACTTGTCTAGCCATTGGGTTTTGCTCCTTCTAAGGGTTATAGTGGAATTTCATCAACTTCATCATCAGCGGCAGCAGCGGGTTCGCCCGGCACTTCGCTGAGTTCAATTTCAACGTCTTGGAACACGTCAAGAATTTCTCGCTCCCCCAGCTCGGGAATGTCGGCATGAGGCGAGTATTCTTCGCCAGCCGGGCCATCTTCCCGCGGTGGGGCGATGTAGCCGCCCTGGTTCAAGAGCCAGGCGTCTACTTCCGGCTGGATTTCGTCCTTAAGCTGCTTAATGCACATATCGGGGATATCGCCCTGTTCCAGTTCGACGGTGAAGCCGATCCGCGCCCAGGTCGAAGCGGTGTTGCCATGTTCGTCCACAACGCGCCGCTCCTCCTTGGACAGGGAGACTTCGAGGGTTTTGATGATCATTGGAACTCCTTAATTTACTTTGACTTGAATTGATAACGCCGGCAAGGTTTCTTGGCCTTCTTCGGCTTTTGCTCCTCGATCAGTTTGATCGCTTCGAGCAGCGAGGTAAAACGCCACTCGCGGTTGATGATGAAACCACTCTTGAGTCCTTCAGGGAAATCTTTTCGACCCCGCTCCAGTTTCATCCCGGCCTGTTGAAAGAGAGCCTGAGCGATGGCAAAGGTCAGGCGGTGGCCGTCATTCCAGTATTTGCGAGGGGTGTAGCGGCGGGGTCGGCACTCGCGGCGGTAGTTACTCCACAAATCAGCCTCCTTGACGAAATGGCTGGCCTCGTTCACGCGCTCCGAGCAGGCTTTGCGGTCCACACAGACGTAGATATTGACCTGTTTGGGGACAGTCATACCCTCGTTCCAGAGGGTGACGGAATCTTTGAGCCGAAGATTGTCGGTCGCCTGGCAGCGCTCGCAGCGCCGGATGGTGAGAGTGGTCGTGATCGGGGTCATTAGGTCATCTCCTGGTTGGAATTGAGTACACCCCTTCGGGTGCGCGACGAAGTGGCCCGTAGAGGCCAAGCGCGAAACAAAACGCGCGAAGCAGCCACTAAGGCTACTCCGCGCGTTCTTCGCTCTGGAGCTAAGTCAAATAGAACAAGTCGGTGTTCTGAGTTCGGTTGATTGTATTATTTCCCCAATTGGGGAATTTTACCACCCCAAAAGTTAGGGGTTTTGAAAGTCAAGGAGCTGCGAGGTCCCCATCCGAAAAATTCCCGCCACTTCCGGCCTGACCGCGATCTCGGCGGTCACCGGCAGATAATTCTTGATGATGACCCGAATGTGCATCATCTTCTGGTAGGTCGGATTGACCTTCCTGAAGCGTTTCCAGGCTTCCCGGCGATACACCTGGCCGTCCTGACCGATCACCCGCGCGATTTCCGGGGCTCTCTGGAAATGAAGCTGCAAGACGATGTGAAAGGCCTCGCCATTCCACACCAACTCACAGAAGGGCGGGTGCTTCCCGTGGAGCAGCGCCTCAAGAAACAGCTCGTAATTTGAAGGTGGTTCGCAGCCGGTGGAGGCTGCCTGGCGCCGGCCGATTTCGGTCAGCAGCGCCTGAAAGTCGTCCATCCAACCCCGCTATTCTAGGGTGTAAAGCCCATACCAATGCAGGATGCTGTCGGCCAGCCGTCGCCAGAGGTTGAGCCATTGGCCACGGACCGGGATGCCCGTCGGCAGCCCTCGTGTTTTTTCGGCCAACATTCCAAACAACAGAATGGCTTCATCTTCTTCTAACTCGACAATGATCTTGTCGCAGCATCCGTGTATCACAGCGGCTATTATAATTGAAATGTCAGGAAGATGTCAGTGACTTATGTCACTAATTTTTGGTATGATTATCCTAGACATTCAAAAAGATCATTTGTCGAAACCCAGGCCGCGCTCCTTGAGCGACACCCAGCGACCAGGGCAGATAATCAGATGATCCAGCAGGTCAATTCCCAGCAGACCGGCCGCCTGGCGCAAGGAGCGGGTCACTTGTACATCTTCGGGGGAGGGGGTCGGATCGGCGGAAGGATGGTTATGAGCCAGGATAACCGCCGTGGCATTGAGCCGGACGGCATCGCGCAGGATCTCACCGGGCCGGATAATCGAGCTGTTGACGTTGCCCCGGTAGACCTTTGCCAGATTCAGGACCCGGTTCTTGGTATCCAGGGCCGCCGTCCAGACTTCTTCCTGCTCGCACAGGGGCAGCCCCATGCGGGTGAAGTAGTCGGCGCAGTCCTGGGGGCAGGTCAGTTGGTCCCGCGTGAGCGGGGTAGCCAGGCGGCGGCCCAACTCTAGGGCGGCCTTGATGCGCTTGGCCATATTCTGACCGATGCCGGCATAGTTTTGGGCCAGCTCCTCCAGGGTCGCGTTATAGATGTGGGCCAGGTTGCCGCCATAAGATTCCAGCAGCAGTCCAGCGTCCGCGGAGGCGTAGCCGCCGCCGATGACCAGAGCCAGCAGCTCCTGCTCGGAGAGCTCGGGCAGCGGTGTCCGCTCGATGCGGACCGCCGGGCGGTACTCGTAAGGGAGGGTGATCTCGGCTACGCGGGGCATAGGGCACCTCCTCGGGCGCGGATCACCGCCCCAGCCAGTTGGCCGACAATGAAGCCGTCGGCTTTGATGGCTTCTTCAGCCGCTTCCTCTGCCGGCAGATTCGCCTGGTATTTCTCGATCCAGGGGTAGTCAAAATCTTCGGCGTTGAACAGACCGGCGCTGAGCCGGGACAGTTCTTCGTTGACCTTCTTTAGCCAGGCCGGGTACTCAATCAGAAGTGGCATAAAGTCTCCTTTCTCTTGGAAAAATAAAAAGCCTCCCTTCCACCTGGAAGGGAGGCTAACTTTTGATGATGTTGGCTGAATGGCAGCTATTAGTTGCAGCTACTTTTAATTTTTGCCGGTTGAAACTAAGGGGGATTTGTGATAAAATGGAACAAACGGAAAGACCCCCGGCAGTCGCCAAACTCGCGGGGGTCTTTACTGATTTCTTATGACCAGGCGCAAATCCCGGCCACATTCTATTATAGCAATATATTAGCAGAAGTGGGCGGGTTGGTCAAGGATGATTTGGGTTTAGACGATCACTTAAAAGCCGTATCTGCGGTCTAAACATTGTTGGGCTGCTGGACGTCTATTTTTAGATCAGATAATTGGCAAAATTACCCTGTAATTCGTAGAGATTATGACAAATAAAGATGATATACGAAAATTAATCAGAGAGCATAATCGCCGTCTACAAATATTACGAGAGCAAAATGCTAGATTTGGAGCTCATACTCCACCTCATATTCTAACAGAGATTGAGGATATTCAAGCAGAGTTGGAAAGATTGCGATTAGAATTAGCTGATTTAAAAACTTCAGACACGTTTAGCCTTTTCCCCACTACTAAGCCACCACCGATAAGACCTACACAAGACCTTGGCTCATCAAATAATCCTCTATCTTTTAGGAGTATATTAGCAGGAATAATAATTACTATTGTTGGAGGTATCATCCTTGCTTCAATTGTCCAAGAAGGTAGATTTGCTCCAACTCCTAATTTGCCCCCTCCAACGAATACAGATATGCCCATAAGTGATACCTCCACGGCTACTAATACACCTACTTCTACCTCAACTTCGATATCTACAACTCCTACAAAAATCTCTAATCTATCAGAGGTTTCAGAAATCTGTTTGCCCAACAAGTGTCAAATTCAAGGTTTTACAGGTGGTCTTTTAATATCTAATCATGGGGAAATTTTTGGGCTCTTCAACTCGCGGCAATGGCTTGTTGAACATGTGTCTGATGAAGAGGCGCAAGCTCTCGAACATTTTAATTGTACTACCAAATCCGATGTTGATTCTCAAGTTAGATGGGGTTTTAATGTTGCTTATTGTCGTTTCCAAGACCGTGGTTTCAAATTAGGTAATCCCGTTAGTGAGGGAGGATCAATTGAAGGTGAAGTATTCAAGCTAACTTCACTTGGTGTCGAGGTTGATCTAAAAGGATGGTATGGCTTAGGAAGCATTTTAATCAAATCGGATGGTAATTGGGAGTTTTTGAATTAAGCCCTGGGTCTTGGAAATTATGAGGCAGCCCAACAATCCGCTTTGTGCTGACCGCCCAAGCTGCGTTGTTATCGCGGGGCTTGATTTTGATTGGGGCACACCAATGGCGGCACAAGCGGGGCGTTAGCTGGTTTTATAGTGTTTTTCCTCCTGTTCATCTAAAACGGGCAGGATTGGGACATGGACAAGTAGGCTACTTGCCGGCAACTGTTCAATCCAGCCGCGAATATCATAAGGCCGGCCCGATAAAGTGGGCTGGCCTTCTTGGTAGAACAGCTTTTTGATTTTGTGATGGTAGCATCGCTGTACCATTGCCTCGGTTTGGCCGTAAAGATCGTGGCAGCGATAATGAAGTAAGACAATGTTGCGCGGGTCGTGCAACACTTTTGGCGGCACCGCGGCGCTGCGCTTCAGTAGCCAGTGATGGGGCTGATTTGCCCCCGGCTTACCACACCAAGGGCAGATTGCTTTTGAAGGCGGATAGCCATGCTGCTCACGGACGACCTTGATAATGATAGCAGGGGGAGTTGTGGTGTGAGCCATAAGTTTCCACGGGAAATTAAGTAAAGAATTTGTATCGGGTCTTGCTCATATTCTGCCGAAAGCTCTTGCGCTGGTCGGCCTGGGTAATAGCCGGACTCTGAAACAGCCGGCGTCCCTTCAGGTGGCCGTTAGGGCAGATTTGCACCTGGTCGCGCTTTTCGGCACTGACGAACTTCTCAAAAGTCTCCTGGCACTCCGAGCATTGGTACTGATACAGGGCCATTGGGTAAAAACTCCTCGTTTTGGCCTCTACGGGCCACTTCGTCCCCAATTGGGGAAAAGATTTTAGCCTCAGTATCTTGCTCTTTCGCTTGAAACTCCAGTACCAATTTTTCGGCGATCGGGACCAGGGCCGGGTAGGTTGTACCCGGCTGTTCCTGCCAGGCCGTCAGCAGCCGGGCGTCACTGAAATTATCCAGGGTCAGCCGGCCGCCGCTGGCGACGATCAAGTAGAATTGGAGTGTCTCTAACCACTCATCCGTTGGAAACATCCTAAACCTCACTTTCCGACTATCTTGGCCTTCTCCTGGGGCAGCGCCTGGAGCAGATTGCCCAGGCTGGTCCGCAGCCCTTTAGCGGTCCCACCGGGGATCACCTTCAGCAGATAGTACAAAAACCACGCTTGCTTGCTCGATAACATCAAAATTATTTTGGGGAACTGCATAGGGCCTCCTAGAACATTGTGAGTTGGCTCCCCTCGACCTTCTTCAACTGCCGTTCATATTTCGGCTTGGGCCGGGGAGCGTAATCCATTTTGAAATTAAAAAATTCTTCGATTTCGGCCTCGGTGTAGTCGAGGTCAGTCCACGCGGCGGCGCGGCCTGAACCATCTGGCTCGAAAGCCAGCCAGGCCATAACCGCCAGCCAGTGGGCGATGAAGTGGTACACAAAGTCGTCATCCTCGCCGTCGTAGGCCGGGAACTCCCAGCTATAAAAGCCGTGATTATCCAGCCAATCTATGCAGCTCGCGCCTAGGAAGGCATCAGGGTAGTAATCCGTCGCCGGGCGGCGCTGGACTTCCTCCAGCACCTGCGCTCCCCAATCTTCAACCTGGTGGTTGCGCCAGATGATCCAGCTTGTTCGCACCTCGCATTTGAGCCGGTCCAGGGTGCGATCCTTGGCCGGCATGTCCTTCCAGGCCACTTCCAGCAGCTCCTTGGTCAGCTCGTTCATACATCTCCACTTCGATAGTTGCGCCGGCGGGACCATCCCGCCAGCGGGTTTGGGTCAGTAATAACCGATCCCCTTTCTTTTCACACAACCAGATCAGATCAGACTCAACCTCCACTACCCGGTTATCCGTCAGGGGATCGAAGCGGAACACGGCGATGAGCGGCAGCTTCAGCTCGCGGGCTAACGCCTTCAAGGCGCGGCAGGCCGAAGCCAATTCCTCGGCCCGGCTGTCATAGCGCTGCTCGTTACGCAGAAGCTGGAGATAATTGACGATGATCAAATCCAGGCCCCACAGGTAGTGGAGCCAGCGCGCTTTGCTGCGCAGCTCCGCCACCAGCAGGCCCGGTGTGTCGTCTACGTAAATCCCCAGTTCGGCCAGGCGCGTTTTAGCCGTGAGCACTTCTGCCCCTTCCAGTTCGATATCGCCGGTCCGCAGGCGCTGGGCGTCGAGGCCGGTTTCATCGGCCAGCAGCCGCTGTACCACCTGGTCGCTCGACGACTCCAGGGAAAACAGGGCCACTTTATGCCCGGCCAGGCCCGCGCCCCTGGCGATCCGGAGGGCCAGTTTCGTTTTGAACGTTCCCGGCTCGCCGGCCAGCAGCACCAGATCACCCGCCTGTAGGCGGCCGCTGAGCGCATCGAGCGTCGGCAGCCCCGTCGAAAGGCCGAGGCTTGCGGGTTGGGCTTTAGCCCGATCGAAGTAGCGCCGGAGCAGGACGCTGAGCGGGGCAACCGGCCCCAGCCGGTCCTCTTTGAGCAGGGCCAGCAGGGTAGATTCGGCCAGGGCCAGAGCCTCGTCCAAGACATCCACATTGGCGCCAGCGCGATGCGCCAGGCGCACGACCCGGCCGCAACCGTTGATCAAGCGCCGCAGCCGAGCATACTTGCGAATGATGGCCGCGTAGGTATCCAGGTTCTCAGCCGAGATCATCGGGGTATGTTCCATCTCGACCAAATAGGCGAACCCACCGACATCGGCCAGGTTGCCGTTTAAACGATCGCTGAGTGTCACCAGGTCGAGCGGCAGACCCGCTTTCTCGATGTCGAGCATGGCCTGCAAGATGAAAGCGTGGCGTTCCTCGAAAAAATCAGCCGGGCGCACCAAGCGGCTGGCCCGGCTGATGGTTTTGGGTTCTTGCAAGATAGCCCCTAAAAACGCCTGTTCAGCCTCAACATTGTGAGGGTCCTGAACCCTGATCATGGGCGATTATCCTCCGTCACGAAGTAGAGGACGTCGCCTTCTTCGTGGTAGGGTGAATAGTGAAAGGTGACGTGGCGATCACAATATTTGATCATGATGCCGTTGAAGTTGTGGATCACGACCTTACAGCCGCAGCCGAGCAAGATACTATCTACGATGGGTTCCTCTCTTAGCCGTTTCATCTCTTTCTCAAGAGACGTGATTCGCTCGGCCAATCGTCTCGGCGTGGTCGGGTGCATAACTTTCTTTTTGGGTTCAATTGGCGGCATACTCTCTCCTATTCCCAGGCGACGAACGACTTGAGCCGTTTGCCCTTGAGATATTCAAATTGATCTTCACTTTCCATCAGCAGCCGGACCTCGACCCGACCATCCTCCAAGCGCTTCCAGAAGCCGACGACCTTATCCCAATAGAACTTGCGGGTAAAGAGCATCAGCTCCTCGTTTTCGACCTTGGGGTTGGCGACCATGCCGAGGATGTTACGCACTTCGGCGACCTTCTGCTCCGGCTCCATGTCCTCATTCACGGCGATCTTCTTGATGATGGGCGCCACGTGACCGACGCGGTTGACGGTCGTGCGGGCCTCGGCATTGAGGCTGAGGAACCACTTTTCCACCTGGCGCTGGCTGACATTTTCAAAGACCTCATTCTCGACGCACCAGGGGATGATGACCTCGGCCAGCGTCCGGCAGCGGGAGATGGCCGCCGCCGAGTGGCGAATATTGTGGGCGCTCATCCATTGCTCGATGGTCTGAAAGTCGCTGAACAGGGCATTATTGGCCACGTCGAGCATCAAGGCCGCTTCCACCGAGTCCAAGATTTCCTTGTGCTTCTGGTTGAGCATGAGCGCCGTGCCGTAGATCAGGCCGGCTTTCTTGTGGGGGTCGTCGGGAATTTCTTCCGCATGGAAATAGTTGACGTACTGCTTGGCGGCTTTGAGTGTGTCCGATTTGGCCGCCGCGACGGACTCCGTGCCGTCGCCGTTGAAACACAGGTAATGTTTAGGCAGCTCGGGTTGTTTCTGTTTCTTGGGCATTGATGAGAACCTCGTAAATCAGTTCGCCCTCCGGATCGTCGTGGCTAACGTTCACGACCTGAGCCAGAAAGCGGTAATCGCCGCGCTGGCCCACGCCGAAGGCATCAGCAATGGCATCCTGGGCTAGTTTTAAGAAGTTGTCGCCGTCGGGCTTCTGGCCCGTCCGCTTGGGGAAGCGAGCCGTCAGGCGAATAGTGACGATCTGCTCCGGCTGAAGCCGGATGCCCTGCTCGTCAATCCAGTAGGCGACCTTTTGCCGCAGCACGTTCTTCCAGGCAGCCGCCTCGTGTTTGAGGACCGGCCGGCCGGTGTGGCGGTTGCGGGTGTGGGAGTGATTGACCGAGACTTCAGGCAGATAAGGCATTGAAAAAAACATGGGTTTATTCCTTTGCCACTGGCAGGACGTAGCGGCTGTGCCAGGGGGAGCGGCCGCGCTCCAGCTTGATGGCGTGGCCGGCCTCGACCAACTCATCCAGGTGGCGCTGCACCGCCTGGCCGGAAGTGGGAGACAGCTTTGCGCCCAGCAAGATCGCTTCCTGAAGGATGGTTTTGCGCGTTGGTCGTTGGGCCAGACCCTTGAAGTAAAAGGCGAGTTCGAGATTGGTTAGGGCTTGCAGGACGCGCGCCTTGGTCGGGTGTTCGCGGAGCAACTCCTCCCAGCCGGGAACATTAACGGGGTTGAGAATCGTTTCCATAGGTGATCATCCTTTCAAACTCGATTATGACACCCTTCACTTTCAAAATTAAGGGCCATAACATGAGCAGCATGGACGATCTCGCCTTAACTCCCGATGGTTTGCAAGTCTGCCAGGACGAGTACCTAGTCAGCCAGGTCTTGGAACTGCTGTTTCACGGCAAGGATGCCGGCGGCCGCGCCCACAGTATTGAAAGCGCCTGCCGCGAGGTGGGCATCGCTAAAGCTACCTGGTATCGCTGGTGCAAAGACGGCGCTTTAGAGCCATACAAAGCGGCGTTAGCCGTCCAGATGTCGAGCGCCATTCAGGAAGTCGTCATTCCTCGCTACCGGGAGATTTACGAGGGCCTGGTCAGCCTGGCGCTTGGCCAGCGGCCAACCAATGCCGATCCGGGCATGGAAGTCAAAGCCGGCGATATGATCAAAGCGATCAAACTGCTGGCGACCGTTGTCCCGGTCCAACCCCTGGCCGCGCCGGCAGACCACGGCGACAAAGACGCCGAGGATTATTTAGAGGGGGCGCAGTTCAAGCAGATTTTCGTCAAGGGCGATATGAACTTTATCTACCAGGGCAACGGCCAGCCGCAGTTTGGGCAGCTTCAAGGCGGGGACGAGATTATAGATTCAGAGTAGCGAGTGCCGCCGCAGATCGGGCCGCGAGGTCGTAAATATCCGCCTCCGGGATCACCCGGTCGGCCCGGTAGAACACCTGCCAGCCTTCCGAAGTCCACAGGTACAGCATTGTGGAGAATTGCCCGAATCTGGCCTTGAACAGTTGGCTGGCGCAGCCGAAGATTACCAGCCGGGACTCGCCTGGTGGGATTTCTTCCAGAATCTTGATCAGATTCTGGTCAACCTTGACGTGACCATTGTCAGGCATCTTTGTCCTCCTCACCCGGCCCGACCAACTCCTCGTAGGGATTGCCGGTGAACAGCCTGGCCAGCGGAAAAAATTCCACATTGCCTTGACCATCAGGGACAACTGCCACGACGACCGGGACCGGGGCCTGGGTCTGTCGGTCACGCAGGGCTATACCGGCCAAATGGCCGTAGCGAACCGCCTGCTCGATATTATTCAGATGACTTTGATAGCCTGGATAGCGGGCAAAGAAGCCCTCCAGCGGTTCGCCGGCTGAGAAGGGCGGCCAAACATCTTCGGGTTGGGGCGTGATCGGCCCCTCAGTCTTTTGTTTTTTCTTCGCCATAAATCAACCTTTCTTTCCCCAATTGGGGAAAGCCGGGTTGGTATTTCCAACCCGGCTTTATTTGAATTAGTCTACTTCTTCCTCATCGGCGTCGTCCGAAGGAATGATCTCCTCGGCTTCCTGCCCGATCTCCAAGGCTACCCGCGCTGCCTGGCGATTTTCAGCCTCGTCGGCCTCACCCAGCGTCTCGCGGATTTCCCGCTCGACGCCGGATAGCTCGGCCTCGATGGCGGCCAGCTCGTCGGCCTTCTCGAAAGGCGCGGCGATGATCCGCTCTGTCTCGGCGATCTGGCGCTCGTCGTCAGCTATATCAGCCAGGCGCTCGCGGACCTTCTCCGGCAGGTCCTCCTCGTACAGCCGCTTGAGGACGTTGGCGTTGAGGGTGGCCCGGGTTTCCTCGACGATCCGCAGATCGAACTTGACCGAAAAATCCAGGTCGTCGTTTTCAAGATGAATTTCCTTATCCACCTTGATCTTGGGCGGCGGTGGTGGCCCTTTGGCCTCTGCGGGCCACTCCGCAGGCTGGGCCTCTGCACCCTCCAGGGGGGCCTGTTGGCCTCTACGGGCCACTTCGTCAGCCGCGCCCCAGTAGTTGCGGTCCACCTTAGCCCGGACCGGCTCGGGTTTCTCCTCAACTTTGGTGCCAAGATAGAACACCTTGAGATTGTAAAGCTGCCCGATCTCTATTTTCTGGTCCAGCGTCTCGAAGTGCGGCGCGGCCAGGTCGTAGAGCTGCTGGCCCAGCGTCACCGCCGCCTCGATGCCCCCCTCCTGCACCGGCTGTAGCAGCGCCTGGTAGCGTTCCAGCTTGCCCCGGTCGCTTTCCAGCTCGCGGGTCAAGCGGGACAGGCGGCCGCGCGCCCGGTAAAGGGTGTCGTTGTACTCCCGCTTTTGAGCGGTCAGGATGCGCAGCTTTGTTTGCAACTCCACCTGGCGAATGATCGCCGGGTTGCCGGTGGCCAGGGCGGTCATTTCCCGTGCCGAGAGCACAGCCATGCCCGGGTCCTCGATGGTGTTCACACTCAGATCATCCGAGTTGAACTGGACGATGAAGTTGTATTTACGCTCGACCGTCTGCCAGCGATACACGTCGAAGCTGCCGCCCATGACATAGCGGTAGATGCTGATTTGAGGGCAGAGATTGCCCTGCCGCCAGATGCGGCCATCCCGTTGTTCCAGCCAGGCCGGTTTCCAGGGGCAGTCGAGGTGATGGAGGGCCACGAGTAGGCGTTGGCAGTTGAGGCCGATGCCCATGATTTCGGTATGTCCGATAGCGATTCTGATTTTGCCGGCATTGAGAGCTGTGGCCAGCCTGGCTTTCTTGTCGTCGTCGCTGTAATCCTGGGCAAAGGCGATGTGTTCGGGTTTGACGCCGCGAGCGATCAACTTCTGGCGCAGGTCCTCATAGACAGACCACTGGCCCGGCTTTGGAGTTGAACTGTCGAGAAAGATAAGTTGGGTCAGGGGGTAGAAGCCGGGCCGGTCGGGCAGTTCGGCCGCGTGGGTGTCGTGATAGATTTGGGCAACCTGAGCCGCGCACAGGTTGGCCTTGCTGCCGACGTAATCCTCGGTGATATGAATGATCTCTCCGGTTTTTTTGCCGTCCTCATCTACCACCGGGAACTCGCCCAGGAGTCGCGCGTCAAGGCTGGCCTTGTCCGCATCGGACATAATTTTGAGGATGTTGTCTACATGCGGGTCCACCCCACCCAGGTTGTTAGCCCGGTTCGCCAGCGTCTCGATGATCCGCTGCAACTCGGGGTAGGGCTTGGCGTCAATGCCGATGGGTTTATCCGTCAACAGGGGCGGCCGGACAATGCCCGCCTTGTCCGCGTCCATCTGAGTGTCGGCCACTTCCCACCACAGCCGCTTGAGCTGGACCAGGTTGTTGAAGCTGGCGAAGCGGGAGGCCATGCGGAAGCCGCTGCCGTCGGGTTTCATCTCGACGCCGGTGACGACCTTACCAAACGTGGCCGCCCAGGCATCGAAGTGGTGCAGACCCAGCTCGCGCAGCCGGTCGGGCATGAGATAGTTCATCATCACCCACACCTCGCTGATCGAGTTTTCAACCGGCGTGCCGGTAGCGAAGGCGATAAAGCCGCCCTTCTGCTGGAGGTGACGGATTTTGAGAAACATATCGAAGGCCCGGCCCGATTCAGAGCCGCCCACCCCGCTAATGCGGGTCATAACGGAGTGGAACCAGAGGTTTTTATAGGCCCCCGACTCGTCCACCAGCAAAGCAACCAGGCCCAGGTCCTCAAAGTACAGCGCGTTTTCGTCGTGGGCCGCGCCCTGGGCCATCGCTTTGCGCAGCTTCAGTTCGAGCCGTTTCTTGGCCTTTTCCAGTTCCTTGGTCGAGACACGATCTCCACGCGCCTCAAAAAGCGCATCTTCCAGTTCTCTAATCTGGTCCCGCAAGAACTTGGCTTTGGTCGCCGGCCGGAGCGGGATTTGGTAGAAAACCGGGTGGGTGGTGATGATGACGTCGTAATCCTCGGTTGTGATCCGGGCCAACTGCCGGCGGCGGTGGCTGGCGCTCTGGCCGGAGGCGATAGGCGAGATGGCGGCCAGCGGGTACGCTTCGCGGAAGGAGGCCACGAACTGGCCGAAGGTCGCTCGTTTGACCACGATGCAAATCCGCTTGCGCAGCCGGGTTTGCCGGAGGCGCATCGTCAGCCCGGTCAGGCTGTACGTCTTGCCGAAGCCAACCGAGTGCGCGATCATCAACGCCTGCTGCTGCAAGCCGCGCCAGATGACATCCTTTTGAATCTGGCGCAGGACAACCTTGGGGTTCAGGCCGGGGAAGTGCAAGGGAGTGCCGTCGAACCGGCGCGGCAGGGTGCTGTTGAATTTCTCGTTGTAAATCTGGACCAGCCGATCCGCGCGAGCCTCGTTGGCCCAAATCCACTTGTCGAAGGCGGTCCGAATTTCTTCCTGCTTGGCCCGCGCGACGAGGGTATCCTCCTGGTTGACGGTCCGGTGTTTCTTACCGTCATCATCCTCCCACTCGTCGTGGATCGTGGCCTGCTGCTGATTGAGGCATTTTTCGATCAGGTCCACGCCCTCGATGCGGGTCGTTCCCCAGGTCTGCCGGTTCTCTTGCGATTGGCGCAGCCGCTGGGCTTCGCTCAGGTCCAGCCGCCAGTAACCCAGCGTCTTGAGGTAAGTCGGCCTGATCCGGCCGGTGGTGCCATGCGGGTCGTCGAAAAGCCGGCGCATGATGAACTCCTCGATGATATCCTTGGGGACCCACGGCGCACCGAGCTGCACAAAGATGTCTTTCGGCCCGACCGGGCGGGGCATCACTTCTTTCAAAGCCAGGATGTTGCGCTCGTAGCGGTTGGGGTTGGGGTCCCAAGGCCCTTCCTTGAGCAGCTTGTCCTCATGCTCGGCTATGGCCAGTTTCTGGCGAATGTTTCCGCTGAGATACTCGTCAGCGGTGACCCAAACCTTCTCGGCCGGGTCGAAGTAGATTTTACCCTCCAACGCCTCAATCAACTGGGCCTCGCTCTGGCCGGTCAGCTCCATCATGCGGGGCAGGGCGACCTGCCCGGTTTCCCGCAGGGCGATGATGAGCGCATCCATGGGACTGTCGGCCTTATCAGGCCGGGTTTCGGGTTCGAGCAGCCGCTCGCTGAAGATGGCCGCCTTTTCGGCTTTGCCCTCGAAGGGGTCCCAGCGCTCCAAGGCCAGGATATTGTCACTGTCCACGTCGTCGCCGAAGGCGGCGATGTTGGCCGGCTCGTGGAGATAGCCCCACTTGGCGACGAAGCGCCGGTAAGCGGCATTTAGCTCCTGCTGGGCCTTTTTCAAATGCTCGTCGGAGACAAAGTTGACGTTGGCATGGATTGTCCGGTGGAAAGCGTCACGCACCTCGATCAAGCCGCGCACCCGCTGAAGCTGGCGGCCTTCGAGGTCTTTGGCCCGGTGCCAATCGCCTTGCTTGGTTTTCTGCCAGATGCGATAGTAGTCATCCATCGCATACGAGCCGGTCCGCAGCCAGGGGTCAGTGGGGGGATTGTCAAAGAAGTAGGATTCAACCACCAACTGCCGGCGTAGTTTGGGGACCGCGGGGCGATAGAGGTCCTCGGAGAACAGGCGCAGCCGTTTTTCTAGCTCGCCGGCCAGGTCGAAATTCTTTGACACAACACACTCGAAGGCATCCTCATAACGTCCGCCTTCTTTTTGCATCGTCCCCAACAGGCCGTAGTTCTCGAAGTCATAGAACTCATTGAGCCGGTATTCACCCTTGCTGACCGTATTCACGAAGTCATAGGCCGGGATTTCGTTAGGCCGATCCCCTCGTTTCAGCAGGAAGATGACGTCAGTTGTCACTTCGGTATGAGCGTTCTTCTTAAAGGTGTTGACCGGCAGCCGGACCGCGCCCAGGAACCAGGCGTGTTGGGCCAGATAGGCCCGCACCTTCGACTCCAGGGCATCCATGGTGAAGCGGCTGGTGATGAAGCTGATCAGCCCACCCGGGCGCACATGGTCCAGGGCCTTGATGAAAAAGTAATTGTGCAGGCCAATATCGGCCAGGTGACTCCGGCCATTTTCATAGATTCCCGGATCGTGAACCCTCAGATCGGCGAACGGCACATTCGAGATCGCCAGGTCGAAGAAATCAGGTTCGTAGGTGGTCGTCTCGTAACCGCCCACGTGCAGCGTGACCGAGGGGTAGAGCTGTTTGACCACCGCCGCGCTGAGCAGGTCTAACTCGCAGGCCCAAAGCTGGCTCTTGGTGCGGATCGCCTCCGGCATCAGGCCGAAGTAATGGCCTGCGCCGGCAGCCGGCTCAAGGATATGCCCGCCGGTGAAACCCAGGTGCTCGATCACTTGCCATTGCCAACGAATGACCTCCGGCGAAGTGTAGTGGGCGTTGATCGTTGAGAAGCTGGCCGCCCGCCATTCGGCGTCGTCCAGGAGCGGCTTTAACTCAGCCTGGATGTCAATCCATTTACTCTTGGGCTTGGGGTGGAACGCCTGGCCGGAATGGCCCCAGCCGGTCCACAGGACCAGTTGCTTTTGCTCGTCAGGCGTGGCCTGGCGCTTTTCTTCGCTCAACTGCTTGAGCAGGCGAATGATCTCGATGTTCTGCCGGATTTTTGCCATCTGGCCGCCGGCGCCAATCGGGTCCTGCACAGTAATGCGATAGTCTAAATCGGGTTTAAGGACGATCCCGTTCGACCGGCCGCCGCCATTACCATTGGGCGCAGCTAATTCGACCGGGGGCGCGTCGAAAAATGAGAGTTGGGACATTGGGTTTCCTTTCTTGATAAACGCTTCGTACCTCCTTGGGAGGGAAATAAAAAAAGCGGCTCAGACGAGCCGCTCAAGGTTTCATTCCCCAATTGGGGAAAAATTTACGTATTCGGGTCTGGTCGCGGGGCTAACGCCCTTGAAATAGGCCGTTAAGGCCACCGCGACCGCCCAATGATGCTCCCACAAAACCCACGCTTATCGTAACCTGAAAAGTTTTGAAAAACTATTGTTGGGGCTATGGGTTTTGAAAAATTCTCTTGATATGATGGAGGGGACTTATCAATTCATTCCCCCACAGGAGGTTTTACTATGGCATCTATGGATCGCCGCAAACTACAATCCAAATTTTATCTGATGGTGGATCATATCAGCTTCGCGTCCACCGAAATCGGGGCCTTGACCAACGGCCGGACCGCTGCCACCGCCTGGGCCAAAGACACGAATGTGGTCTTTATGGGCGAACTGCGGCACATCCTGATCTTCGCCTTGATGGCTTTCGACGTGGCTGCCGTGGCCGTGTTGGAGCAGTTCCGCCTGGTCAGCGAGCGCAAGTTTCAAAATTTACTGGCTACCAACGACCTGAAAATCATTGACCTGGACCCGACTGCTGGTGAGGGCATCGTCGAGGATGAAGATGTGCTGTTTCTCGAAAACCTGACCAACCACTACCGCCGTGAATGGGACACGATCAGCGGCCTGATCGTCGAGGACGACGCGCTGGGGACCAAAGAGTTCTTCAGCGGTTCCACCCTGGCCGCGCTGGCTTATGGCCTTCAGTTCAAAACCGCCGGGACCGCACCGCTGTACGCCGCGACCAATTTCGGTTTCTTCGACATTTCGGGTGCCGGCAACGGCCTGAGCGTCGTGGACCTGCTTGGACCCAGCGGCCCGGTTGAACTCGACAAAGCGCACGTGACCTTGGGCAACCTGGTCCTGAGCGCCTCGTAAGCAGGAGTAGGATCATGCCCGTCACCGATATGTCCCTATTCCTGGTATTCGGCTTTCTTCTTCTCGCGGCCTATGTCGGTGGCGGCATCGTGGCCTGGGTTCTGTCCTGGGAGGCCCGGCGCGACCGGGCCGAACTTCGCACCGAACGGCACACCCTGATCGAGGAAAACCGAAGGTTGAGCGAGGAAATCCTCAAGCTCAAAGAAGAAATCATAGACCTGCGCGGCCAGCTCGCTGCGGCCATTCAGGAAATCAACAAATTTACAGCGGTACTCGATACCACAGGGGTACAATGTGGCCGCGAAAATATTAATCGTTGAAGATCAAAACGCCTTTATGCTTCGTGAACTACTGGAGTTGTACGGGCAATTTGAGTTTGAAATCGCCGGCGATGGCTTGGCCGCGCTTGAGGTGCTGGCCGGGCCATTGCCCGATCTGGTTTTGCTAGACCTGCGCCTGCCTGGTATCGGCGGGCTGGCGGTCCTGGACGCGATCCGCAAAACCGCTTCTTGCCTCCCGGTGATCGTAGTCTCCGCGTATGGCGACAAACGCACCCGGCAGGAAGCGGCCCAGCGGGGTGCGGATGGCTTCTTTCAGAAGCCGGTCAATACAGCCAAGCTCTACCGACAGATGCGCCTCTTGCTGGCGATGCAGATGCCGCACCAGCTCGAAGCTGAACTAACCCTCCAAACCGAGGGCCGTCAGGCCCAGTTCATCGCCCAGACACGCCGGCTAAACAAACTCAAAGAACGCCAGGCGCTGCTGGGGATGGATGCGCCGCCGGCGCTGCTTATTGAAATTGAGGACCTGGAGGGGGAAATAAAAAACGCGGAGAGTCTTTTCGGGTCTCCGCGTTAAGAATTTAGCCAGTTATAGGTAATTTGCTTGGTAAGCTAACGCTGCAAATTACCGCACGCCGAAGGCGTCCTGCGCATTTGTCTTGTTAGCCAGCCGTACGCTCCATGATTAGTGTCAGCCACTTTTCGTCTGGGTATCGCGAGCCATCCTCGTGGAATGCTTCCACTCTAAAGGCGTCGTATTCTGGACGACCGTAAGCCCGAAAGGTAGGCCCGTTCAGTCGCTCATAGCGGGGCAAGTTGAATTTTCCACCTTTTTTCTCTATGCGCTTTTCAGCAGCCCGTATGCAATGCTCTTGCTTGCCCCACAGCACCACCGGGGTTACTCTAAGCTGCGCTGCCTCAACGAGCTTCTCAGGTGTGAACACGTGGACGGTCGGAAACGATACGACAACCCCTGCATGCTCATTGTCAAGACGATCTCGGAGCTCACTCACAAAGTGAGCAAGGTTTACTTTGTAGAAGTCGTCGTCCCATTCTGAAGGGAAGCCATTCGCTGCGAAGGTTCTTTTTATGCTATCCGTATCAATGTGTACGTACAGGAACTTATTTTTCGCAAGCATCTTAGACAGATGCGACTTCCCAATCCCAGATGGACCGAGCAAGAAGATGATTGGTTTCACGTGCTCCACGCCTCCTGCCTGGCTAACGCCCGCAAATTAGCCGCGCCCACGATGCCTTAACTAAAAAACGGCCTCAAAGTGCCAAAATCAACCTCAAAAAATGCAGAGTCCGTGGCGTCGGCTACATTTGCTTGGTGGGCGGCTTGCCACAGAATTTGGAGGAGTGACAGTCATTGACGAACCTGCCAATTAAAAGCATAGAATGGAGTTCCTGCACTTGTACCTGATTTTCCGAAGAAACGCCACATCTTTGATATAGGATCACTTCTGAGTGGAACGACATTGGCACATGCAAGTTTTTCACAATAATCATTGGAATTTAGCAGTTGATCCCAATATCTCTCCATTGCGTTGCCAATTAACCAAGGAAAACCTACAAGTAATTCGATATCTAGCGCAATCGCTTTGCCTTTCTGTCTAGTAGCCTGTCCGTGAAGAGTGAAGTGACGTAAGGTTATCAGTTGGTCCACATCATACTGATTGTAACTTGTTATAGCAATTGCGTTTGGTGAAATGCCATTTTTGGGCGACGAAGATTTGAGCCATTCAAAACCCTCCCTCAAATCTTTGGTATTATCACCAGTGCCTTGATTACCTCTTAGGCAACGACCAAGCAACTCCATACTAGCAGCACACAATCCAAAAGCAGAGGGATACGTAACTGGCCAAGATTGAGGGTGTCTTAACAACCAGCCTGCGCTTTCACATATATCATGAATGACTCCAAATACATAAGATGCTTTGATAGTTAATGGGAAGAAACCCGGATGCCCGTTCACTTCTGTATTTAGGTCTATCCATCTCTTGGCTTCCTGCGCCCACTCTTGCTGATTAACAGTTGTAGGATTTTGGAGTTTGACATTGACTGGAGGAGGATTCATATTCTTTTTCCTCGTCTAAGTTATTTTGCTTCGCTATCTCGCCGCCCAACGGTTGTTGTTAGGCGAGCTTTACGCGCTTGGACGATAGCTCTTTTTAATTATAGCTCCTCAAATGACTTCCACTTGAGTTCATTAAGCACATTTATTATTTGTTGTTTCCTTTCCGCATCGGCATCACGATATGCCTCCCAAATCTTTACTCCTGCGCCCACAATCGCTTCAACAATAGTATCTATGCCAATCCCTATCCTGATTTGCGGCATAGGTTTTTCAGATGAATATTTCAAAGTTTGCACATACTGGGTAAACGTTTGACTTTTTTCCACAGCTTTTTTAAGAGAAGCCTCATACTGACCTGCTTCTGGCGTTCTATCCGCTACTATATCCAATTTTAGCTGGTCTAACCAACCATCAAATGATGCTTTCGCGTCAATATAAAGAGTTTCTCCCTTTTCATATTCTACTGTATTCTTTTCCCAGTCAGATTTTAAGACTTTAGCCCATTCTTCCGCCTTTGACCGTTCCTCAGCTATAAGCCTAACTGCATCTAGTGGGTCAGGGGTAGGGGTGGGATAAGGCTCGGCTGGTCTGGAAATCCCGCCACAGCCAATAACTAATATCATAAGAACACTTAAAATTACATAGACTGAGCAAATTATTCGTTTTGGTCCTGTAAAAAATTTCATCGAATATCACCATGCAGGGTAGACAATCTCGCTTCAGCCCGCTTAACTTGTTTTTATTACGGAGGAGGTGGGTTATAAATTTAGTAACGACTCTAGTCGCCTTTACCATCTCACACACACTCCTCTACTCCCGATTATACCCCATTTAACTCTCTTTTGCATCTGACCAAATCTAAATCCTAACCCCTGAGCCATAAAAAGGGGCGTTAGCCCCTGATCTATCCCCCCAAGGGGGATACGGAAGCCTATAAGCGGCGAAAAAAAAGCGGCCTTCCACGTGGAAGGCCGCTTTGTGGCTAAATAGATTAGAACCCCAAGCGAGCGAAGGCAGCGGTGCGCTTGTTCTCAGCTTTGACCGCAGCTTTGCGCTTGTCGTTGGCTTTCTCAGCCGCAACAACTTCGTGCAGCTTCACGCCTTCGAGGCTATGGCCAGCGGGCAGGGCGGAGCCGGTAATCGTGAGGACGATATCCTCGACCTGGGCGCTGTAGCCGTAGCGGATAATGGTCGGCTGCTCGCCAACGGTCAGATTGCGTTTCCGGAACACGAACACGGTGTTGCCGGAGGCTTCTTCCTGGGCGATCTCGTTGTTCCAGTCAGCGTCGGCGACCATGGCCACCAGCATATCCTCAACCTGCGCTTTGGTCGGCGCGTAGTAGGTGGTCGGCAGGACATTGGCGGTTCCGCGGCCCTTGAGTGCTTCGCGGCGGGCATTGGCGGCGGCTACTTTGGCAGAGAGTAGGGATTGGGTTGTGGCTTCTTCGGTGCGTTTCATAGTACAGATCTCCTTTGGGTGAAAGTAATTGATTTGACGCTCTCAGGCACCTGGGGCCGCCTCTGTGGAAGCCCTACCCGGCCTGAGAACATAAGAAAAAACCTACAGTAACCCTTACGCCGGGGGCCGAAAGTGACCCCAACTAAAAGCATAAGAGAAACCTCACCATAACCCACACGGAGCGAGCATACTGCTCCTCGCTCCGTGTGAGCAGCCCCTAGCGGCGCTCGAATTGGGTCTTGAGGGATTCCAGACGCGCGGCCAGGTTCAGGCCCTCGACTGGAATCGCCCGCACAAAATGGCCAATGTCGCGGGAGCCATCGCGCTCAACCATCAGGCTGAAGCGTGCGCCACCCAAGAGCGGGCCATCTTTCGGGAACATAATGAAGCGGCCGTCAGGGAACTCTATATAGTTCCGGCTGCGCTGGGCCAGCATCGTGATGTCCTTACCTTCCTCGTCCTTGCCGACGACGATCTCCTCGCTCACGTGCTCGATGTGGACATCCACCAGGTAGGCTTTATTGCGCTCGATGCCGGCTTTATCTACCCCAACCACCACCTGGCGAAAGTCGTCTTTCAGATCGAGCCGGCCCGGCTGGAACTTCAGCAGGTCGAACAGATGCTCACGGAGCGGTTCAACCCAGAACAAAGGTATAGCCGAACCAACGGATTTGCCGCCGGTATCGTGAAAGGCGAACCATAACAGGTGGGCGATTCGTTCCCAGCTAATGCCAGCGAGCGTGGGGAACTTGCGTTCCTTGGCCACTGAGTAGATGATTTTGCCCTCGCTGATCGTCCGGTTGTAGCGCAGGACGATCCGGGCGTTGTCGTGGAAGTCTACCAGCAGGGGTGTCCAGACCTTCGCCGCGAAGATGGCCCAATCGCTGGGAGTCATCATCGAGCGCCGGGCCAGCTCGTCGCGGCAGATCCTCCTGAGCAAGCGGCAGGCTTCCAGTTCTTCGCCGGTGCGGGGACCGATGGCGAAGTATTTGAAGCTGTCGGGCAGCGCGCCCAGGTACAGGTATTCGGGCAGTTCCAGCTTGCACAGCAGGCCATCCCAGGCAAAGCCGTTGATCGCCATCTTCATCAGGGTTTCGGAGACTCCAAAGGTTTCTTCATCCTCGTCGAAGGCCGGTAGATTCTGTCGGTCGCGCAGGGCGGTCGGGGACTTCTTTGGGTTGAAGGCGATCAAGCGAGCGGAGAGGGCCAGCTCCTCGGTTAGCAGCTTCCAGACCCGGCCAATTTCTTTAGTCAAGGCTTTCATCCCGCCGATGTTATCCAAGTTGGTCTTAAAGCCATCCACGCCACACTGAATAAAGAAGCTCAGGACGTAGAACATTCTAATAACCTGCTGGGCCTGATCTTCGTCACACTCGCAAATCTCCCGTATCCACTCGACCATTTCAACCGGGTAGTCCTCGACAATGTAACCCTTGCCAACCATCTGGCTGTAGAAGTAATCGTCACTCCCGATTCGGATAGCCACATCACTCCACGTTCGGAGGTCGGTATTGAGGATTAAGAGGTTATCGTTGGCAGCCATCCCCACGGCCACCGCGCCCGACACGGTATCTACCAGGACTTTGGAGCGGGGTGCGGTTGGCTCGTCGAAAGTATAGATTTTGGGCAGCTTCGACACGGCCAGGCCGGCGGTGCAGAGCCATTCCTTGCGGAAAGCATCGAAGGTCAACGGGAACTCAGTTTCAGGCACCGCTTCACCCTCATCGAAGTCAAAGTCACCGTTGGCTTCTTTCCAGACTTCAGGATCAACCATGACCGCATTGAGTAAGTGCGCCCACTGGCAGACGCTGATGTAGCCGGTGAGCTTCATCGTGTGGTCGCCATCCTGGGTAGCTTTGACATCAGCCGCAGTCTTCCACGTGGAATAGGCTTTGATGTTCTTGGAGCAGGCCAGGATTTTGACATCTTCGTAGCCGGCAGGGAAGCACTCGTCAGACACTACGATGAACTGCCCAGCGGCCATAAAGCGGCCAGTTCCATCGGTGCCAAACAGGGTGCCTTGAAAC
Source organism: Anaerolineae bacterium (assembly GCA_023382535.1). Next base: position 108,023 of record JAHDWA010000029.1, read on the forward strand.
TGCTCGACCCGGTTCAGAAACTCGGAGATCGGGCCTTCCTGCACGGCCACGACCGGCATAATGCAGCGGCTGTTGTTGACCGGATAGCGAGCCAGGAGATAGAGTTCACTCTTGATAAAGCGAGTGGCCTGCGAAGGGAAGTAGGCCGATCCATCGGTTGGGCCAGCTATTGCTACAAAGCCCTGGATGCTCTTGGGCTTGCCGGTGGTGATGGTATCGAAGATGGCGCGGGCCTTGTCGGGTGAGAGCGAGAGATTGAGGTCAGGATGTTCATACAGGGTATCGGTCAGTTCCAGCAGCTTCTCGCGGGATTCTTCTTTCATTCCGAATTTGAAAGCGTGAGCCACAAATTCGGAGTGATCGTTGATCCGCTCGATGCCTTCGGCCACGTGGGGCAGCAGTTCCAAGATGACACCCTCTTTATCATAGGGATGCTTCACTTGGCTGGCGATCTGGGTGCTGAAGCGCCATTGTTGCAGCGAGAAAGGTTTGCAGACCAGCGCCCGGCGCAGGACCGCCGCATCACTGGCGCGAATGATGAACTCGCCATCACCCATAGGTTTCTCGACATCTGGGGCCAGCTTGAGGGGGGTGTTCATCGGGATAAAGCGGACCGGGTACTCCTTGACCTTACCGTTGGAGAAGCCGCCGCGCGTTCCCCGGCCAGCCCTGACCCCGGCCTCGGCATAGTTATAGATTTTGCGCAAGGCCGAATTGATCTCTTTGCTGTAGCCGGTCAGGGTCTTATTCTTCGTCGCTGAGGACCAGAGCGAGTTGAGGATGAAGGATTCGAGTTCACCGTTGGGATAGGTGACGCAGATGGGCGCATCAATCAACTCGGTTTTGCCGTCTTGCAGCTCCTGTTCCTCGGTTTCGCTGAGCTTGAGATAAACCACGCCGGTGAACACGCGCACATTGCGCAGTGTTTCTTCAGCGTCGGGCCGGGTCAGCGTGGTCCGGTTGAGCATCCACTTCACCCGCTGCGGATACAGATCGGCCAGGGTAAAGAAGGGCATAAACTGCCAGGATGTGATTTCACCTTGGCCGTTGATCACGGCGATGTGAACGTGAGTTTCAGGGGGCAGAATTTGGATTGTCATTCTTGGAGTCCTTTCAAATTGGCTTTTAAGCGAGCAGCCAGTTCGTCGAGTTCGCGGATAAATTCCGAGTCGGTCTTGGGCTGCTGCGGTTTGGGGGTGAGCAGGCCGGCTAATTCTTTGCGCATCTGGGCGACGACCGGGTTGGTGTATTCAACCTGAAAGCGGGTGAAGCTCCAGGCGCTTTCAATCGTGGGGATATCCACGATTTGATAGAGCGTCGGCTCGCCTTTGGCTTGGCGGGTGTCGGCAACCAGGTGATCGGCCTTGACGTTCATCTGGACACCGGCATGACCTTCAACCTTGTGCCAACTGATGACATACTTAGCCATGATCTCGTCGAGTTCTTTCCAGAGTTCGACATTGGCCAGGGGCTTGCCGGTGGAGTTCTTCCAGCCGTTTTTGCGCCAGCCCTTGATCCACATCGAAGCGCCATCATGAACATACTGGCTGTCGGTGTAGATTTGGACCGGAATCCGCGTGGATTTGAGCGCGTGGAGGCCGGCGATGGCTGCGGCCAGCTCCATTTGCTGATTGGTGGCGTGAGGCGCGTAGCCGCGCACCGCTGCGCAGCGGTCGCCGTTCTGTAAGATGGCAACGTAAGCGCCTTCGCCTGGATTGGGCGCAGCGCCGCCGTCGGTGTGAATGATAGTAGATAGGGACATGAGAAATCTCCTTTGTGATGTAATTTGGCGAAAAGAAAACGCCTACCCCGGCCAGGCCGGAGCAGGCGTTTAGATTCCCCAATTGGGGAAAAGTCAGGATCGAGCATCGAGAACGATGTTGATCTTTAAAAAAAAGGAATTAGTGAATCTGCGGGGGATGGCCTCTACGGGCCACTTCGTAAGGGGTCAAAAAAAAGGCGAGCAGGATCACTCCTGCCCGCCTTTTTCGTTAGCCTCGACCCTTCGACAAGCTCAGGACAGGCTTAGAACGGGATTTCGTCCTCAGTCAGTTCTTCCACATCGGCGTGGTTGCTGCTGCCGGCGCTGCCGTTGCCGCTCGTGCCGCCCAGGAAGCGGACATCATACGCCTTGATCTCAAAGGAGGCGCGGGGTTTGCCGTTCTGGTCCTGCCAAATGCGCGGGCCGCCCGATTCTTTGTCAATGCTCAGCTTGCCCTCGACCAAGACCTGGCGGCCTTTGGTCAAGTATTTGTTGCAAGTTTCAGCCTGAGCGCCCCAAACGCTGACGCGGAACCAGGTGGTTTCTTCGTGAGCCTGGCCGCTCTGATCGGTCCAGTTGTTGTTGACCGCGACGCTGAAGTTGGTCACTTGCTGCCCGCTGGGGGTGAAGCGGGATTCGGGATCGGTCCCAAGATTGCCGACGATGACGAGTTTTTGATAACCGGAAGCCATGATACACATCCTTTCTGATGTTGGCCCTTCACGAGTTTCCAAACACGTGAGAGCATAAATTGATTAAATAAGAAAAAACCTACAGTAACCCTATTGCCCGCCGGCATAAGGACGCCGGCATTTACCATACTGTTGATCCAGGGCCTGGGTTTGGGCCTGAGCGGCCAAGAGCTTGGCCTTCATTTCTTTGAGCTGGTCGGTGACCAGTTGATTGATTACACGGTCAATTAGGTCCAGTTTTTGAGCCTGACTCATCGGATAACGCTTCGTATCCCCTTGGGGGATAAGCCTCCAAAAAAAAGTGGCCTTACCCTGTGAGTTCAGGGTAAGGCCGATTGAGTTGAAACTTAAGCTGCGACGTGCGAGCGCACTTCGCTTTTGAGGAAGTTGAATAGGTTGGGCCGGCGGGAGAGAGCTTCGTGTCGTTCATCGGTTCCTTGAGGAACAATGACAACCTCAATCGTCAGCAGGTTAGCCGGGGCATCGCTGCGATCCGCATCATCATCAAACCAGCGGGTGCTGTAGACCAGTTTACCGAGGGGGCGGTTCATAGATCAACCACCACACCACTGGCAGTAGGCGCTGCTCAGGGGGTTGCCGCCGCCGCAAACGCCGCAGGTCCAGAAGATGACGGTGCGATCCAGCTTGGGCAGGACGGCTTCAAAGGTCAATTTGCGAGTTTCGTCGCGGGTGGATTCGGTTTTGGGTTGCATAGGAAAATCTCCTTTGGGAATGTGAATTGATAAAATAAGAAAAACCTTACTCACCCCAAGACCCCTCGGAGCGAGGAGCCTTGGGGCATACGACCTTAGATTCGGACCAGCGAGGTGGCCGTGGGCTTGTAGTAGGGCTTGTTGCCGAGCTTCTGCCAGCCCCAGGCAGCGAAGAAGTCATCAAGCTGGGCATCGGTCACAACAGCGCTAGGTAGTTTGATCTTGGTTGCCCGGTAGCCGTGTTCGATTTGCACGTTGAGGCAGCCGTTGCGCCAGAAGTTCAAGCGGTTGGTCCCTTTGAAGGATTCGGCCTGTTCAGGGGTGAGGCCGAGCATCGCGGCCAGGGCGTTGGGTTGTGCAACCAGGGCCGGTTCAGAGACGACGTGGTAGATCGTTTGGGTCAAGGCTTTGCGGACAAAGGCGAAATTGTCGCCAGGCAGGTCGCGAGGATCGTTTGGATAGAATTTGGTCTTGCGGGTCATAGGAGGATTCCTTCCGTGAGAAATTAAAAAGCCGCCTCGCGTGAGGCGGCTTGATTGAATAAGAAAACTTCTACCCTGACCCATTTCCACGTGGAAGAATAGGGCCAGGGCAATGGGGATTAGTCAGCAGCGTAGTCCTCTGGCAAGCTGGCGAACCAGGCATTGAGGTCCGCAGCTTCGGCCTCGGTAATCTCAGCCTCGCCCCTTACGACACATGGGCTATCAGCATCGTAGTCCTCAGCCCAGGTAGGATCAGGCTCGTCAATCTGATCCCAACCATAGGGCAGAACAGGGGCCGAGGGACAGGGCTTAGCTAACTCAGCCTCAATCGAAGCCTCAAGCTGGGTTGCTACATCGTGCTGGAGAGAGAGATAATCCACCTTAGCCAAAGGCTCATAGGACAGGGAGACACCTTTAGCCTCGACCGTGATGCGAGCTTTGAACCACGTCTCAGTGATAGCCTTACTCTGAAGCCGAAGAACACAGCGCAGGGCATCAGCTAGGTTCAGGGCCAACTCAGAGGAAAACACCAACTGAGTACCGTCCACGTCTATGAGATTGATGATGTAACGCATTGGATAAAACTCCTTTCAGGGAACTAGGAACGATGGAATAAGAAAACCTTTGTTTTTCCCCAATTGGGGAATCAGAGAGTGATTAAGCCGATAGCGGAGAGAGCGAGCAAGCCGAGACTAAGAGAGAACCCACTAAGGGGACAAGCCTGCTCTATAGGGGAGCATCGGCCTCGGTCCCCGCATTTGGTCACATCGGATGTGTCGAAACGCCGGGAAAAGTGACATCCTCTCACACGAAGTCGTGAAAAAAATTCAACGATCCTTCGCCCCGAAGGCTCGGCCATCGGCCATCGGTGAGACAGAATGAGACACTTTGAGACAGATAAGCGGCGAAAAAAAAGCCTAGCCCTGCTGTGGGGACTAGGCTCGCCGGCTTTACGCCTGCGCCGGCTCAGGCATCGTGTAACTGAAGTATTGATGCCCATTGGCGATGAACTCTTTGCGGACGAGTTTCAACGCCTTGATCGCCGTGCCGATGACGCCGGTGCGCTTGATCGCTTCTTTGCCAAGCAGCTTGCTCTCGGCCAGGCCAGAAGCTTTGGCAAACTCGGCTTTCATTGCATCGCCGTGAACGTCGAACACGGTGATGATGATGCAATCGTTGTGGTCTTTGCCGAATTTGAGAACGACTTCGTTGGTAGGTTTTTGAGTAGCCATTGGGAAATCTCCTTCGTGGGAATAATGTGAATTTGGTTGAAGGTTATAAGAAAAACTTCACTGAAACCAACGGTAGGGGGGAGGGGTCTCCCCCTACCGGGGGTCACAAAAGAAACAATCTACAGGGGGGTAGTTCCTAAACTGTAAACATTGCCTTACCCGTTAGTCGCTCACACTCCGGGGGTGTCTGAAAAACCTGGGGGTGGGGCTACCCTTCTCCGCTTTTAGTGCTGGCCTGCAATTTTCCCAATAGGGATGCCGCTCTCGGCAACGGGCGGCCAGCTCAAACCCGGCCCTGAGTTTTAGCCCTCGGTGCATAGGGTTGCTCTCTACTGGTAGGATTAACGTGCGGACCAGTGAGGCGGTAAAGGCACGGCGGCGCGTTACGAAGCGCCCAGTGCGAGCTTGGCAATGGAGTGCTTAATTTTCAAAGTTTTTTGGCATAGAGTGGTTCTAAAACAGGGGCGCAAAGCGTCCCTTATTCCATTCAGGAAAGGAACTGCTTTATGGCGACTACTATCACTGTTACTTCTGGGGTTAAGATCGTGGACGGCGGCGTGACCGTCGTGGACCGGGAATTTGTCTCGGAATATGAGATCACCGGCAAGGTGGAAGGCGATTATTGGCTGGATGCTTCCAGCAGCAGCTTTACGCTCTGCGTCAAGGGGACCAACGTGGCTACCCCCGTTATCGTGGACCCGTTTGTGGTGGGTTTAACCACCATTCGCGGTATTGCTCTGCAGAGTGAGATCAACCTGGAACTCGTCATTGATGGCGCGGCCACGTCGATCAAGATGGCCGAAGGGAATATGTGCATCGCCCAGGCCGAGATGCAGACGATCAAAATTAGCAAAGACGACACCCGCACCGGCTCGGTGGCCTTTGTGGTTTGGGGTGATCGCTAATGCTGCCCTACTACTCTGATGCGACGATGTGGGGACCGCAGGGAGATCCGAACAAGGAACGCCCTCGCCTGAAGCCCGGCGACCGGCTGACCGATGGCCGGGTGTTTATGGGGGACAATCCCGAAGCTGTCCTCTTGGCGGAGCTGGCGCGGGTCGAGGATGTGCTGCGACCGCTGGATGAACGACGCCGGGAGCTGCTGGCCAAGCTGCACGAACTCGCCCCAGAGAAGTACCCGGCGGTGATCGAAGCGGTGGAAGTCTCGACTGAAGCAGATCCGGCTGCACCATCGAAGAAGAAGGCGGCCAAGAGTGCCTAGACCGAACGTTTCCCGCACCATGCAGAGCTATCTCCAGATGCTCAGCGAGCAGATACGTCACTACGCCACCTTGCGCCTGTTCGACGGTATCGAAGTGGCCGGAGTCGGCAAGCTCTGCCTCGACGCCCAGGTTCCGGCGCTGCTCTCCGATGAGGCGGAATGCATCTGCGCCCTGGTCGTCTACGCCTCGTTCTGTCAAGGCGATGTGTACGGGCGGGAACTGCTTCACTTTGAAAGTCATTACGACCCCAACGAGGTTCTGGCCCTTGGACCGGCCCGTTGGGGCCAGATGGCCGATCTGCTGGCTTACCAGCTCGTCAGCCAGCTCGTCCAGTGGAAAAGAGAGCACCAGATGGTTGCCTTCACTCCCCTCGGCCCGACCACCGGCCTCCTGCCCGACCGGCAGCGGTTTTACCTCTAGGATTCCCCAATTGGGGAAAAGGTGAGTTATGGCCCGACCTTACCAGTTGACTCCCGCTGACATCGAAATCTTCAAACGTGCGTGTAATCCCGCCGATGGCATCGGGATCAACTGGTTCATCAAGTATTACTTTGGCGGGCGCGAGCTGCGCGAATGGCAATTCTACTGGCATCACGCGAGCCAAACTCAATTAAGTTGTGTCGGCGGCGTGGGCAGTGGCAAAACTGTCGGTGCCGGTCTGTCCTACGCGGCGTTTGCCGCCATGACCCCCGGCTACGAGTATATGAACGTTGCCCCCACCGCCTGGCAATCAGCCCTCCAATATCGGGCTATCCTGGCCGAAGCGGCTGACAAACCCTTTGAGAAGTTCATCTACAAGTACGCCGAGCGACCGTACCCCCGGATCATTTTGAAGCACAACGGCATCGGCGAATCAACCCTCTGGTTTATGAGCGCCGCCGATGACGCCGAACGGATTCAGGGAGTCAGCCTCGATGCGGCTAACGTGGATGAATGTGGGGTGCTGATTGATGGAAGTTGGCTGCTGACAATGTTAATCTCCCGCTTGCGGGGGACCGTCAACATGCGGAACGGCCGCGAGCGGCCCCGGCAGCGTCGGCTCTCCTGCATCACGGCCAACTACGAAGTCGCGCCGCCCTGGTTGTGGGAACGGATGGATCGGATGTTTGAGCAGCCGGACTATTTCCTCTCGATGGTCATCAAGTCCGAGGACAACCTGAGCAAAGAGGATATTGATTCGTTCAAGCTGGTCATCCCCAAGGACCAGTGGGAAATGATGCTGGAGGGGAAGAAACCCGAAGGCAGCGGGGAACACTTTCACGTCAATTCAGTCACGGCCTGCGAGGATTGGAGCCTCAACCGCCACGCCCAGTACCATCTACTGGAGAAGGAAGTGCCTACGCCTGAGTGGGTGTATGAAGAGAACCCCGGCGCAGGTTGCGTCCACTTCGAGATGCCCAGCGAGGCCAGGAAAGGCCGCAACTACCTGCTGATCGGCGATCCCGGCTCAGACAACCCGCCGCGTCGCAATGCCGGCGTCATTTGGGTGCTGGACATTACTGACTTTCCCAGGCAGCGGGCTACCCTGGTTTACTTCAAGTGGGTGTATGGCCACGGTACTTATGATAACTTCCTGACCGCGTATGAGTACGCTTACCGGAAGTACCGGCCCCTGGACAGCTTGATAGATTCGACCGGGACGCAGAAACTTTGGAATGAACAGGTCTTGCTCGACCGGGGGATTGCCGCCGCCGGGATGAACTTCTCCGGCGACAAAAAGGGGATGCTCGTCGCGGCCATGCGCCTGGTCGAGCGCCAGTTGATCCGCTGGCCTTATATCCAGGGGATACGGGGGCAGCTTCTCACCTACAAACTGGCTGAGGATAACAAGC
>JAHDWA010000030.1 GCA_023382535.1 Anaerolineae bacterium
ATTCTGGCCAATTTTGATTGGAACCGCCCGATGGAGGAATTCTCTAAAGAAGAAGTTCAGGCCATTCAAAAAACTTTAATTGGGTATCGGGTAGATATAGAAGAGGAAAAACTATTGAAGGAGCAAGCCGCCCTCTTTCGGTCGTAGATATTATAGAAGAAAGGTTGACGATTCATGTCGTGCGAATCTAATTCAAACAAAGCTAGCGCCTCAGCCGCCGTGTCGGGAGGCATTTCTAAAATCCAAAGTAAGGCAGCCGCGGTTAGTACGGCTGCAGCCAACCGGATTCTGAATACCATTGACCGGGGTGGGGTAGTAGATAAACTTGCCAGTAATCCCTTTATAATGGTTCAACGTGGTATGACTTACGGGGTTGTGCGTGGCGTCCAGGGCGCAGTCGTAGGCGGACTAATCGGTGCCGGCACAGCTGCTTCGCTTCCTGTTTCTCTTGCAACGACTGCTGCTATAGTGGCTACGGCTGGTGCTGCGGGATATGCTACCAGGCTGGGGGCTGATATGAACAACGGTCCGGTTGAAGAGGTACCTGGCCCCAGGGGAGAGGCGGTATCCGTGTGGCCGAAGAAAAATGATCCCTCTACGACGGTCTTCGAAACCCCTAATGGAATTAATTGGCAGAAGCATGCCCAAGCTCAAGGCGGTCGGACGATTACTTGCCTTAAAGCCAATCAGCTTGATACCCCTGAATTTTACTTCAAGGGAGAGCTATCCAATACTGACGCGGTTAAGATTGCTACTGGAGGAATGAAAACGGATGATATCCAAAAACTGCCCGGGTATTTGGGGCGAATCGAGACGGTTGAGAAACTCAATCCCAACTGGACGATGATCAAGCGCGCCATGATTTACCAGAGCGCTGGGGGAGAAGGAGGGACGCCGGCCCATAGGGCGGTAAATGTGGCGACGATAGGTCCGCGAGCTATGGCGGCGATTTTTGATGCTGCGCATGACACAGCGCGTAAAGCGCTGGTGTTTCAACGGCATCACCCAAGCCGGACAGTAACGGAAGCAGTCCCAAATTGATTATTCGCATAGTGATAAAGCTATCCAATTACACAATACTAAAACAAAAAAGGGTTGGTTTCAAAAACACCTCCAAATGTGGGATGGCATTAGCAAGCTCTTTTCATTAGTTCAGGACTTCTTCCAATTGCTTCTCCTGAGTAGGGGAGAACCCCGTAAGTTGCTTTTATTTCAGCGTAAAAAAGGGAATTTTGCAAGATCTATAAAGGAGACACAAATGACACAAAGTTGTCAACCTTCGAAAAGAAACCAGGTTAAAGTCAGTTTCTGGTGGCAGTCACCGAGGACGGGTAATGGGAATTCCTCTTCGAATTGGGTATTAGCTTGCTCCTTAAACCAAAGGCGTCTACCCCGGTTTGGTCAAGTCATTACCTGGCGACTAGGGACGTCTCAATTGGCTAGTCACGAGGCGGTTATCGTCATGGGCAGAGGAATAGTGGCTGAGGTAACGGAAATCAATCCCGGTGAGTATCTTGCCGTACTCGAAAGAAATTGCCGCGAATACGAAATGGACCCCCTATCTTATGACGAATTGGTGGATTGCCTCAACCTAGCGGTGACGGGATTTCATCCTACTTTCGGCTGCGTAGAAGGCCCCCTGGTCCGGTTGTTGCCAGAATGTGATCTGGTCGGCATCGCTGACCCGCTGATAAATCAAGGCGGCAAGGACGAATCGTTGGTGTGGGTAGACTGGTCCACGATATGCAAGGTCGATGATCTGGAAGCGGCCTTGCAGGATTAATCTGTAGGACCGCTTTAAGTGAATTTAATGACCCGGCTGACTCGATTGCCTGCTTAGAATCAGTTACGGTAATCCCCCTAGCCGATCAGCGAATTAAGACAGATGATCAATCCTCCTAACATGGAGGCGCACCTTACTAATTCACAGCAACGCTTCTGGCAACAAAAATGACAGCGTTGCCCCTCCCCCTCTAGAAGACAAGTTGATACACGACGTCTGACTCTTCTTCGGACAGACAACCTTCGATGAGCAAGGCGACCGATGCTGATCCCATATCATCAGGGTCACTATTGAAGTTGCGTCCAGACCGCTGGCCGAAGTAGGGGGAGCGGATTGAATATAAAAGAAATCTGATCTTCTTAAATTTTATCTATTCCCTTAGTTCTAAATAGGAGGAAGCCATGGCTTTATCACCAAACGGAAAAGCAAAACAAATTTGCCCTCAGGAATATCTGCTCGAAGGTGGTTTTCTAATTGACATGGATGGGGTTATCTATCACAATTCGCGCTTGATTCCCGGAGCGGATCGTTTTGTGAATAGTCTCATCCAGAATGATATCCCTTTTCTTTTTTGCACCAATAACAGCCAGCGCACCCGTCGTGATTTAGTGATGAAATTGAAACAATTAGGGATTGAAGTCAAGGAAAAGAATATTTTTACCAGCGCGATGGCGACAGCCCGTTTTTTGGCGGCTCAAAACTCTCTCGGCACGGCTTATGTCATCGGTGAAGGCGGACTTCTACAAGCATTGCACCTTTACGGTTACGCCATTGTCGATTCCGCTCCTGACTATGTGGTAGTGGGCGAAAACCGCACACTGACAGTGGAGGCGATTGAATTGGCGGTCCGGCTAATCCAGAAAGGGGCCAAACTCATTGCGACAAATATGGATCCCAATTGCCCGACCGAGCATGGATTGCGACCTGGCTGTGGCGCGATTGTATCTATGCTGGAAAAAGCCACCGGTGTTCAAGCCTTTAGCGTCGGCAAACCCAGTCCTATCATGTTTCATGCTGCCTGTGATGATTTGCAATTACCACCCTCACAGGTGGTCGTGATCGGCGATACGATGGAAACGGATATTTTGGGTGGAGTCCAGCTTGGCTGCCGCACCGTCCTGGTGCTTTCAGGCAGTATGCGGAAAGAGGATCTCACCCGTTATGCGTATCGCCCCGATTTTGTTATTAACTCGGTCGCTGATCTGGTTGATGATTCTACCGACGCGCTACCAGCTGCTGTGGAAGAGATCGAGTTGGCGACTGAATGAAACGCTTCCTTATATAGATAGCATTCTGCTAGCCAGACACACCTGGCAAGTCATTCGCCTTGATCTATGTGCCACAATATTGAGAAGAAAAGAAAGGAGCAAATGGTTTCCTGACTGGCACATAGGCAGTTTCAGATTATTTTGGAAACCAGAAAAAAATGGAATCTGTTAAAATTCGAATAGCGGCTCTCAAACACCAAAAAGTTCAGGCTACTTCTCGACCGGAAAATGGAAGATTAGATAGCCTGATCAGGATTTCACAGTCGCTGGGCAGAGCTGTCAGCTCGGATGATCTTATCGAAATGATTGCCTGTGATGTATGTACTTATGTAGATGCCGATCAAATCTTTTTATTATTGCAGGATGCTCAGGGCGAACTCCATATCCGCTCTGAATGGAGTAAGGTGGGCCACCCCAATCGGCAGGCTGTTTCGAGCTCGGTCTGCAGTAAAGTGATGGAGAATCAAGATATCCTGATTCCCGAAGCTATGAATGATATGATGTTCCAATCCAAGGAAAGTGTCGTCTTGCTCGACCTGCGCTCAGTGATGGCTACTCCCATCAAGCCGGCCAGGAGTGATGTTCCTAATGGCGTTTTGTATGCCTGCAGTTACACCACCGGGGAACTGTTTGGAGGGGAGGACCTGGAATTCCTCAAGGCCTTTGCTGCGATAATTGGGGTTCACTTCCAGTTGGCGGAGCTGCTGGACGAAAAAGAAAGCCAGAAGGCAGGGTAGATTGGCCGCACCGCAGCCCGGCGGCCATAGGGGTTTTCGCTGTAGAGCAAATTTCCTTGAACTTGGCAGTAACCTGAAACCATGCTAAGCTCAGGGTCGATTGGCAGTCCTTCTAATCCGGGATAGAGCCTCACAATGTGAGGCCGGTTTGAAACCGCTGCCTCATATTGAAGTTGAAACCGGTCAAGGGGGTGAAGTAGGTATGGCTGAACGAGAAACCGGTATGGTCAAGTGGTTCAACAAAGATAAAGGTTATGGCTTCATCATTCGCGATGAGGGTGGTGAAATTTTTGTGCATTATAGCGCCATTCGCGGGGAAGGCCATCGCTCGTTAACCGAGGGTCAACGGGTGGAATTCACGGTTGTTCAGGGACAGAAAGGCCCTCAAGCCCAAGATGTGATGGTGCTCGCCTGAAAGGCAGAGGCCCGCCGAGCAACTTTAACCAGATAGCCCTACTAGCTAAGGCTGGCTGAGTTGCTCCGAGTGGAGCCATTTGGGCCAGCATTTGAAACGATTCATTTTAATATCAACTAGCCTATTCCCCAGACCTACCTGAGCCTGTTTATGAAGGTCAAGTTGTGCCACTCAATTAGTCAATCGGATTAGCTACCCTGCTGCCACGTCTACACTCCCAAGCTTGCCAACTGATGAGGCTCTTACTTTTTATTCAGTGGGAGTAATGTTTACTATCTAATACAGTTGATGACATGGATGCAAAACAGATGTACTCTGACACTCATCAAACCCAACTGGACCAAAGTATCTACAAATTGGCAAGGGACTACCTTTTGAGTTTAGATAATGTAACACCAGAAATTCTCGATAGACATCTCTCTGTTTCAAAAGAGGAGCGACCTGACTCACTCGCTGGTATCTATAAACGCCTCCTGGAAACGGCTCAAAGTGGTAATATGGGGCCGCAAGTCATAGGACAAGCTATCGGTGGAATAGATAAGTTAGGGGGTGTGCTGAGTGGATTTCAACCGGCAGTAATCGTAGAAAAATATGGTAATGATTGGAAAGCCGTGTTAGATGACATCGAGGCTCAGTTAAAACCCCGTGGAAAACTCCGTCGAGAACCAAGAAGCTTATGGCCCCGATTCTGCAAAGCCGTTGTATCTGGGGCGAAATTCTTAAACCAATTCAATAGCGCCACTGACTTTTACAAGTGGGCCGATATATTTGACCAAGATGATAGAGCGCGACCCGCTCTCCCAATGTTGTTGAGCTATGAAATTGATGGCATCGGTTTTCCGCTGGCTTGCGATTTCATCAAAGAACTGGGCTACTCGCACTTTGGCAAGCCGGATGTACACCTCAAGAAAATCTTCGTAGCACTAGGTTTGTGTCTGACCGAAGATGATTATCAGGTTTTTAAGACAGTTCTTCGAGTTGCGAAGAATGTCGGTGTAACCCCATACGAAATCGATGCCCTGTTCTGGCTTATTGGGAGTGGTAATTTCTACCGTGATGGGGTACTGGTCGGCCGTCATCGAGATAAGTTTATCGCTTATGTGATGAATCGTTAAGCATAGAGGATGATGAGCAACAGTCCAAAACAGAATCGAGTCACCCCGTTTGGCGAAATTATAGCAACTTCAGCACGTGGCACGCTGATGGGAAACCGAGGCTGTCTGCACGATAACCAGGGCCATATCAAACGGCAATATCAGGTCAAACGCTGGATAATCTGCCAACTCAATTTTAAGAACCGGAAACGAGCTATCATGACCCCAGGCCATTACACCGAGCTATTCTTCTTGGATGAGGCGACGGCTTTGGCAGCCGGTCATAGATCCTGTGCGGAGTGTTCACGCCCTCGTTTTAACGAATTTGTATCGGCTTGGGTAGCGGCCAACCCGGAGTTGGCCAGTGGGATGAAAATTTCTACTGACAAACTGGACGATATTCTCCACCAGGAACGAATTGCCAGCGGGCGGAAGGTGACGTATCCAGAACGCCTGACAAATTTACCCCCTGGCACTTTCATCACGTTTGGTTTGATGAAACAAGCCTATCTGGTGCTCGAAGATGAGCTAATCGCCTGGCATCCTGAAGGCTACGGTCAGCGGATGGGCCGCTCCAATGTGCAAGTGGTGCAGGTGCTGACGCCCCGGTCAGTTGTGCAAACTCTGGCATACGGCTATCAGGTGAATATCCATCCTTCAGTAAAAAAACAAAACGATTATTGAACAATGGTTTTCAACAATGCCCTAACTTCACTCACCCTACCGCGCCCAACAGGTCGTTCCACTCAATCGTCAATCACTGCTTGATAAAGCAATAACCGGCAATTATAGCCGGAACCAAACGAAAACCCTGCCAAAACGGTAGGGTTTTTGATTTTAGGTCACTTTAGGGCGAAAAAGCGAGCAATCCTATTAGTACCTTTGCCTCTGACATTGATCGGTATCATCGCTTATAATTATATGAGGACAATTAGAAAATCGGAGTCCAGTTATGCTTGAGCAGTTCAGACGATTCTCTTTAGTCCAAAAGCTAATTGTGCTTATTGGCCTCCCCTGCGCCGTGCTGTTTGCCTGTACTTCAGTTTGTGGCGTATTTAGTCTTGCGGCTACGAGTCGCTCTGCACCTGCTCCTATTGAAACATTGGCCCAACCTATTGACTCCACACAACAAGCCACGCCTGTGGCAGAAGATGTGCCTGCATTAACCGACCCCTCTCTCCCAACCATTGAATTACCACCAGCAGTTCAACCCCCAACCCCAAGAGCCACCCAAGTTGTGGCCGACACTCCAACTGTAACCGCCACACCTGTTCCAGTTTCAACACCGACCGCTATTGCCGCCGCACCTGATGGCTTTCAAGAGGCGCAAGTCATCAACATCGTGGATGGCGATACCATAGACGTGTTGATTGATGGGACTGAATTTACAGTGAGATACATTCTGGTTGACACTCCCGAAACACATCAGGGAGTTGAACCATTTGGGCCAGAAGCCACCGAGGCTAATAGGCAGTTAGTAGAAGGACAAATTATTAGACTGGAAAAGGATGTGAGTGAAACAGATAGGTATGGAAGGTTGCTCCGCTACGTGTATGTTGGCGATTTAATGGTTAATGAGGAATTGCTCCGGCTTGGCATGGCCCAAGTCGCCACGTTTCCACCTGATGTAAAATACGTTGATCGCTTTCTTGAAGTCCAACGCCAGGCCCAAGCTGCCGGAGTCGGAATGTGGGCAAGCCAACCTTTTGAGGAGCAACCCGCACCGACACCCATTCCGGTTGAACCGCCGCCAAACCCTTCTAATACATCTGGCTACACCGGCCCTTATGACCCGAGTGGACCGGATAGAGATTGTGGGGATTTTGCAACCCACGCAGAGGCACAAGCATTTTTCGAGGCTGCTGGTGGTCCGGGGAATGATCCTCATCGACTGGATGGAGATAGCGATGGTGTTGCTTGTGAAACATTACCCTAAGACGACCCTAAACAGTTGCTAGAGGAAGGTGTATCGTTCAAGTGTGGCTTCCGTCAGATTGTAAAGCGGGAGCAATGCCTGGGTCTGTTGGCGTTCAGCTGCCAGGTCAGCATCAAGGCAGTTGTAACTTTCTCCGGCCAACATTTTTTCTTTTTCAGTTTTTACGGCCATCCAGTGCCTCCTGTTTGACCCGATCATGCCGTAGGCATGAGTGCAGAGCCGACCTTTTATATCTCCTCAACGATTGACCGGACATGCTCAACTTCAGCCAAAAGCTGGGTTCGTGTGGCGCCGGGGATGAGCGCGACTTGAAAGGCATTGCTTTGCAACTGAGCCAGGTCGCGCAGGGAAAAGCCAAAACAGTCAACCAACAAGTGCAGTTCATCGGTCAAACTGCAACCCAGGATAGTCGGATTATCGGTATTGACCGTCACCCGAATGCCCCGTTGATGAAATTGCCTGATCGGATAAGCCGCCAGATCGTCTACCACCCGCAGCTTTAGATTGGAGGTAGGGCACATATCCAGGGTGATGGCCTGGCTGACCAGGCGCGACATTAACCCTTCATCTGCCATCGCAGTAACACCGTGTTCGATCCGGGTTAATTGCAGGGTATCTATGATGTTTTCCATTGACCGGGGTCCGGCCAGTTCGCCCGCGTGGGCCTTGATGGCCAGGCCGCGCTGCCTGGCTTGCGCAAAGAGCGGGGCGAAAGGAGCCGGCCCTCGGGCATTTTCATCGCCGTGCAAATCCAGGCCGTCTAACTGGGACAGATTGAGCAACGCTTCGAGTAAATTACCTTGCAGCAGATGCGGCCGGCTGCGCGAGATGCCACAAAAGACCCGCACGATCAAAGGGGCCGGCGCCGCTTGTTTGATCGCGGCCACGATTTCAGCTAAGGTTAACTGCTGAGACAGCACATGACCCAGGCTGAACGAGAGTTCAACATAGCGCACATTTTGCGCGGCCAGGTTCTTGAAGATGCCCTGAGCGGCTAAATTGTAATTCTCGACGCTGGTGAGCGTGTTTTCGTAACAGCGGCGGATGATCTGGGCAAAATGGCTGAAATTATCAAAGCGATAATCGGTCGCCCACCAGGGTGGGGGAGAGGGCCAGGCTTTGACCTGGGCCTGAACCATCTCCCAGGGGAGCGCGCCCTCAAGATGCAAGTGCAATTCAGCTTTGGGTAAGGCTTGAATAAACTCGCTTGGCTGCATCCTTCATCTCCCGGTTGCCTGGGGATCAGAGCCTGGCGGCGCTGGCTAGCCTGCCTCCGTTATCGGAACAGCAAGCGCCGGCGTAGGCGCTACCACTTGTCGGTTCGCCAGACGGTCAAGGGCGTCTGGGTCGTGGCTCGGTAGATAGACGGTTGAGGTGGTGTGACAGTAGCAATGGACCCATTCCAGGGTTTGCTGAGCAGTCACCCGATCATTGGACACCCCGTCAACCTGCTGCCGGAGCATCAACTCCTGCGTATACGAGGCATCTCCGGCCAGGAAATAGGTCAGGTCAGGGGTCGTGACCAGCACAGACAGGTGTCCGGCGGTATGGCCGGGGGTCGGCACAAAGCGCACATCCCCAGCCTGAGTCACCGGATAACTGGTGGGAAATGGCCCAACCGGTTCTGGTTGCAGCTCGATCAGCGTGGGGCGGAACCAGTCCGGCCAGCGGTGCGAAGGATAGCCCCGTAACCGTCCCCTCACGCCCGCGGCATCTTCGTACTCGCGGCGCGAGACAAGATGCTCTGCCTGGGGAAAGTGGGCCAGCCCGCCGGCATGATCGGTATGCAAATGGGTCAGCAGGACCCAGTGGACCTCGTTGGGGTCGAAGCCCAGCGCCCGCATCTGCGGGCCAATCTCCTCCTCCGGCTGCACCCATTCCTGAACGCCGAAACGATAATAAGGGTGCCACCAGGGGAAATAACCCGGCTCGGCCACCTGGGCCGTCTCGCCGGTATCCACCACGATTAAGCCTTCGGGATGCTCGATGACAAAAGCGTAAATCGGCAGCGGCTCGGTCCAGTGCTGGTCCAGCAGGATATTCAAGACTGGATTGCCCGACCCACGCCCTTGTTGCTGCACCTGTTTAATCGCCACCGTGCCGGTTTGAATGATATGAATTCGCATCGTTAACCTCCTTGATGATTTAATGGTTGGGGACAGTCGTCCCCGCTCATATCATCAGTATAACCGATGCGACCAGCCGGTGCAGCTACTTGGGTACCTCGTGACAGTCACTCTTGTTCATTGCGCTGTTACTTTTGTTACACCTCGCGCGACCACGTTTCGGCGTGCAGCTCGGCCGGTTTGAGGATGACGATCCCATCGGACGAGGTGGTAATCAAGCCTTCGGCCCGCAAGTCGCGGATGAGGCGGGCCACGACCGGCCGAACCGAGCCGACGGCATCGGCCAATTCTTGCTGGGTCGCCTTGACGAGCAGGCTCTGTCCCTGCTGGCGTGAGGCTGCCAGGTCGAGCAGGTGCCGGGCCAGCCGCTGCCGGAGCGAGCCAAAGGCGTTACCGGCCAGCGCTTCCAGGGTTTCGTACAGCCGGCGGGTCACTTCCTGGGCCATCAGCCAGCCCACCTGGGGGTCAGTCTGCCCGCTCACCTGCAGCGTCCGGACATTGAGTATCAAGAGCGTTACATCGGTCAGAATTTGGACGCTGACGGGAGCCGGCCCGCCGACGAGCGCGGCGACGCCCAACATATCGCCGGCACGGGCGTAGCGGACCGTAATCTGGCGGCCATCCGGGGAGGTCATATAGGCCCGGATCAGTCCGGTGATGACCAGGCCACAGCGCGGCTCATCTTCTTCGTAATACAGGGTCGTGCCGGCAGGCAGATCAAGGGGGATGGCCTCCTGGATAAGGATTTCACGCAAGGGAGCCGGGAAGGCGGCGAGCATACTCTTAGCCAGAGCTTCCTCAATTGCGTTTGACGACAGTCTATGCTGGCTCGTCATGAGTCATCCTACCCCCACTTAGTAAACAAGAACCTGCATGCTCGGTCACTCGTTGACGACGATCCAGGAGGGCATTCGCTTTGGAGTTTACGGTATCACCCATGGTTTTGCATGTGCTTTCGCCGCCCAACGTTGGAGATAAGCTGGAACCGCCCTCCACCAGGCCGGCCCTTCCCCAACCGACTTCGCCGGCGCAGAGGCAGTAGGGAATTAAGCCCCGCCAATGTCATGACCAGACTCCATCGCCGGAATGAATAGTTTATTACTCCTATTCCAACTCACAGCCAATCGCCACGCATTGTCAAACGATTATACCTTATTCGCCTTTGTTGTGCACTCAAGCCAGGCGGTCATAAAAGTTGCTCGCTGCAGAGGAATTTTTCTTCAACTTGGCAGTAACCTGAAACCATGCTAAGCTCAGAGCTGATTGGCAGTCCTTCTAATCCGGGATAGAGCCTCATCGTGTGGCCGGTTTGGAACGTGCTGCCTCATATTGAAGTTGAAACCGATCAAGAGGGTAAAGTAAGCATGACTGAACGGGAAACCGGCATGGTGAAATGGTTTAATAAAGACAAAGGTTATGGCTTCATCACACGCGACCAGGGTGGCGAAATTTTCGTGCACTATAGCGCCATTCGTGGGGAAGGCCATCGCTCGTTAGCCGAAGGTCAGCGGGTGGAATTCGCGGTTGTCGAGGGGCAGAAAGGTCCGCAAGCCCAAGATGTGATGGTGCTCACTTGAAATGCACAGGCCTATCGGTAGGGCAACTTGAACCGCAAGGCCCGACTGGCTAACTCTGGCTCAGTTGCACCAAGTAGAGCCATTTGAGCCGGCATTGGAACGACCCGTTTTAGTGTCAATGATGACAACGTTGATGGTAAGACGTCAATGATTCAACCCCACTCTTAGCCGGGACGCTAACCGGCTGACTGGCAGACCGGCCTTGATTTGAGGGCGAGTCGTTAAGGCTGCCACGCCAGTCCGCCAGAGGTATTGAGGAACGCCCCTGTTCTGCTCCACTCACTCAACTCGCCGCTGTTTGTTATTATTAAGCCGTTGGTGAGCTTCCTCTGCTTCGATTTCGTTGCAGGGCGGATGAATTGCAACGTTTCGAATGTAAATTCAAACCAATTACAAACCTTTTTAGACTACAATAAAAGTTAACGGAAATTATTTTAGGCGGAATTTTGGTCTTGACAGCCTCAGCGCAAACCCACCCTTGGTGCGACCCTGAGCCGATTCAATTTCCAAAGCTGTTCTGCGCCAAGGCTTAGTTCAATCGAGATTATGTGGCGGTTCCTTTTGGGCCTAACGGCCTACTGTCCCGTCACCGCTCTGCCCCAGCTTGGCCTATAATGCCTATCCCACGCTACATTAATCTCTTAATTACGTTATATCAACTAAATTTAGTACTACCATAGATGCAAAAAGAAATCTCGGTTGAAAACATATTAGGCTGCCATCCAAAAGATGGGTTAGGGGCGTTTCTTTCAACTTCTGATACCTACACGGAAACTGGAGTTCCCCATCGGGCTCTTATTGAGGCTGTTTGCCAACGCGACGCCATGATCAAATGTATTCGAGAAATACTATTGCGTCACCATGTGAGCCCTGAAGCATTAGAAAGAGACCAAAAACGACGCGAAGCTATGAAGCGATTAGGTTTCGACGGTAAACAAGATTGTATGAAACGGTGCCCAACTAATCCTTCAACTCGAAAAGGGAATCTTGCAGAAATCGTTCTAGCAGAATATCTCGTATCAACAACCGGGGTGAACCTTCCTGTTTATCGACTCCGTTACAACCCCAACATTGACCAGTCGATGAAAGGTGATGATGTTCTCGCTTTTGACTTGGACTCTGATCCTGTACGTATAATCGTTGGGGAGGCGAAATTTCGGACAATCTCATCAAAAGCTGCTGTAACCGAAATAGTTGAGGGGCTGCTCCGATCTCATAGTGGTGGCATCCCGGCATCTCTTCAGTTTGTCGCAGATCGTTTGTTTGAGACGGGGAATGAAGATCTTGGGCGAAAGGTTCTAAATTGTGCTACCTTGTTTGCCCTGGAGAAGCTGATACTGGACTACGTGGGCTTGTTAATGAGTGATATCCGAAGCACTGAGAGACTGAATCAGTATACAAAAAATTCTATACATCGACTTGCAGTGATTTCGTTTGGTTTAGATTCACCAGACTCCATTATTGATCCTTGTTACAACGATCTAGAGGAACAGTTATGACAATTCCTCTTGAGCAGGCCCGAACCGTAGTTGCTTTCCTCCGGGAATCTGGACGGATTCAAAACTTATTCGCACAATCTCACGCAAAGTATGTTCTATATGAGGTAAATGAGTTACCTGACAATTTTCCTTCTTTTGATAGCCAACTGGAAGATAAGATCACATTTACGGCTTATGCACTCCTTGCTGCTGGTTGTAGTATGTTGGAACAACAATCTATTTTGGAAGGGATTACGGCAGTAGAGACGGCGGCATCTTTGCTGCAAAACGCCCACGAACCTTTTGCTGTGGAATCTCGTGAAAGTAGCTTCCATGCTCTAGTCTCTGCTATGGCGTTCTACGCTGCGGGGCAATATTCCCGCGCCTTTGTTTCTATTCAACAAGTAGAGGATACTTCAGAGACTGCTAGTATAATCACATCATTCATTCGTAAAGATACGACTAACCTAATACAAGGACTCAACAAGATTTTGCTACTGGATAGACTTGATTTTGAGGATCAGGCCGATCTTGATGAATGGGTCATTACAGTAGCAATCGCTCGCTCTATAGCCTCCGTTCTCGAATACGTTTTTACCGGAACTCCGGATCTTCTAGACGAAGCAGATCAAACACTCCAAGACGCCTCACTAATTGCGACATCAGCACTCTCCCCCGCTCATTGGTGGATTGTCCGATTGCTGAGGTTAATGTTTGGCAATCTCGGCGATGCATCCTTATGGAAGACTCTACCACCATTTTTTGATCCTGAGGCGGCTAATCAATTGAGTCGGTACATTCGATTGTTAGCTTTTTCCAAGCCTCCCATCATCGAATTGTGGGCTTCGCAACTTGAGGCTTTGCAACTCGCGCTGAATCCTACAAATCGGGGTGGTGTTATTAACCTAAGAACGAGTGCGGGAAAGACACGTGTTGCGGAGTTAGCCATACTGCAAACGCTTACTTCTGATCCCCATGCCAAGGTTGTTTATCTCGCTCCGTTTAGGTCTCTTGCGTTTGAAGTAGAAAGGACCCTGTCAGCGTCGTTTTCGTGGCTCGGATTCCAAGTATCCCACTTATATGGTGGGTCGCGAGTGAGTTCCGTGGACACGGAATTGGTATCTGAATCATCCATCACCATAGCAACACCGGAAAAAGCGAGGAGCCTATTTAGGGCATTTCCTGAGCTCTTCGAGAATGTCAAACTTATTATAATTGATGAAGGTCACCTGATAGGACCGTCGGAAAGGTTGGTAAAAAACGAGCTGTTTATTGATCATCTTCGGCTTTTTTCTCAATCTACTGGAGCGCGGATACTACTCCTGTCTGCTGTGTTACCTAATCCTCAGGAACTCGCTGAATGGATAACTGGGGATCCAGGCGCCGTTGTGACTTCCCTTTGGAAACCATCTGCCGAACGTTTCGGCCTCTTGAGATGGAACGGCAAGAGAGTTCGTATTGATTGGCTTGGTAAGGTTGAGTCCTTCAACCCATCTTTCGTAGAAGCCAAACCTCTTGGGTTTGGTAAAAGAAGAAATCCCTTTCCGAACAACAAAAATGAGGCGGTTGCCGCAACTGCAGCAAGGTTGATGTCAATTGGGCCTGTTTTAATTTTTACTGGTAGAGCGAATTCTGTACCAACACTCGCAGAAGCTGTAATGCTTGCATTGGGAACCAAGCCAGAGCCTCACTCTTGGCCCGAACAAGAATGGAAAGTATTTGAGTCTACTTGCACCGAGGAACTTGAACCGGAAGCAGTTGAATTAGAAGCGGCTAGAGTCGGTGTTATTTGCCATAGTAATCGTTTGACCACCCAAGTCCGCTTGGCTATGGAAGTCTTGATGAGGTCGTATCCTCCTAAAATTATTATCGCTACGACTACATTGGGACAAGGCGTTAATATTGGAGTTTCCTCGGTCATTGTTGCTACACCATACACCGGAAAGGACCCGATCGACAAGAGGGACTTTTGGAATATTTGTGGCCGAGCGGGTCGAGCTTATGTTGATGGTGAAGGAAAGATACTATATGCTATCGATGATGTCCGGACAAAGAGTCGAACTGACTGGCATATTACGAAGGATGAAAACCTTGCAAAACAATATTTCGATTCCGGGTCTCCCGACCGTGTCGAAAGTGGCCTACTTTATGTTATCAATATCCTGCGACAAATTGCTGATCGGTCCGGCGTATCTTTTGATGTGTTGATTGAATTGGTTGCCAACAATGACTTTGGGAGGCTAGCCGAACAAGAAGAGCTGTTTGAGGCGATCTTAGATTTACTTGATGATGAGCTTTTGGCATTACATGAAGACATGTCAGTAAATCTTTCGGATGATGCCTCGGTAGAATGGGTTGATCAAGCATTTCGAGAGTCGCTTGCTGCGATTCAAGCACGTGATGATGGCGCTCAGTCGAATACAGAAGATGTCATTCGTTTTTTACAGGCCAGAGCAGCTTCAATACTAGAGAGAATCCCTGACCCATCTACTCGAAAGGCCGTTGTAGCTTCCAGTCTACCATTGAGTGTTGCTATAAAGGCGCATGGAGACTTAGACCTCTTCAGAACTTTGGCGGATGAATATCTGCAATCGGATATGTCGCTATCATCTCTAACTACTGCTGTTCAAAAGATTGAATCATGGGCCAGGGCAAATGCTTCGTCGGTTACAGACGAAATGCCAGAGGAATCGAAGCTGGACAACTTACGTGAACAATGGTTAGAGGGAGTTGGCCTCCGAGAGCTTATCGAAAAAGATGCTGATGCATCTTCTATCTGTAAAGATTTGTACGGGTATAAATTATCCTGGATTATTCACGCAATATCACAAAAGTTCGATAAGGCAGTGGAAGTAGATCGCGTTAGCGCTCTTTCACTAATTGCTCTGCTTGTGGAAATCGGTGTACCTACAGAATTGGCTGCAAGAATTTTCCTCGCAGGCATCCGTTCACGTGCGGCAGCCGTCGAACTTGCACGACTTGGCGTAGAATTTGGCTCTAGTCTCTCTTTAGTCAGTGACAACTTGCGGAACCCTGATTTCACAAAGGCTTTGATCACCCGGGTATCTCCAGAAACAGCCGTGTGGCTGAATCTCATATTGGCCGAAAAGTCTAGACAAAGAATCTCGGTGCCTAGTTTTGCCCCCTTTAGGTTAAAGCAACGTATTGACGTGGATACCCTTTATTCCCGTACCTTCGAGGATAACGTCTTCCTCTGCTCGTTGGATAGAACAAAAAAAGTTCGTGTAAAATCATCAGATAAAATACCCTTTGATCAAATAACCGATGATCCAAGATTTGTATTTACACAGAAAAATGGTGTTTGGAAGTTAATCTCAAGGGATCCGAAAATTGGATAAAGAATCGACGAGGTATTGTATTGTGCAAGAAACCGACTTCCTTAATAAAAGTACCTTTGGCTGCAAAATCAGTGACTTTTGCTACTTACTTCTGAGGAATTTTTAAGTTATTATGGGGAATTAATAATACACGTTAGTGAGGTTTGATCCTGGTTGGGGTCTTGCCTGTAGATTAAATCCCTCATTGAGGGTAAAGAAGTTTCCTGAACCGGGTAAGCAATGCACCCAGCCGGCTGATACACATATCGTACCACTCCTGCGCTGCTTGGTTTGACGAAGCAGCGCTTTTGTTTTTGGACATCGCAAGGTTGGCTGGCGAATAAGTAATCTTGATCACGGTTTATTGATGAATCAAAAGATTTGTATTAGTGAGCGTTGAACCTAGCGATTGGTGATGATATCCCTTATGGATACCACATCTCAACTGAGGAAAACTCAAAAATCCTAAATTGAAACTAACTCCATCTGTCCCTCTCACCTTTGCCGAGTGACAGCGCTGATACTCAATGTGATCGTACTCGCTTATGTCCGAAAGGTATTCTCCAGAACAACTCCGAGAACTTGGCTACACCCTCCATCAGCTCCTGCTTGACGGCGATGTAACGGCCTCGGCTCAGATTGCCGAAATTTTCATGCCTCTGGTTATTGAACACCTCCGGCGTAGATACCCCCAGCTGCATGACCCTGACCTGATTGATTCCGCTGTCATAGATACCCTTATTAACTATTTTGCCCGTCCCGAACAATATGACCCGACCAAGTTAACCCTGGTCGGTTTTTTGCGCATGGCCGCCAATGGCGATCTCTTGAACCTGCTGAAACGCTCTCGAAAAGAAATCAAAGGACTGCACTCCGGCAAAATTGTCGAACTTGATGCCTCAACAACGGAACATGAAGTAGAAATACCTGATGGTGTAGACCTGGAAGCTACCACCTTAAACCAATACTCACCGGTTTGGGAATGGTTACCCCGACTGCTCCCTGATCTGATTGACCAGGAAATTGTCTTGCTTATGCTAGAAGGAATTCGGGAGACAGACGCCTACGCTGAGGTGCTCGGGATTTCCGATCACTTGCCTGAGGAGCAGGCCGCGGTGGTCAAGCGTAAGAAAGACCAGCTGAAGAAGAAGCTTCAACGGAATATTCAACGCTCTGAATTGAGTAAAAATGACTGAAACTGTAATGTCACCCCATGCAAACAGGCAGTTGGCGGAGCTGGCGCGACGGCTCCGCGATAATCCAACCTTTATGGCCTCCATATTAGCCACCTATCAACGACAGGAGCGCTTGAGTGATGACGCTTTGGCAGCACAACTCCAGACTACGCCGGAAATGGTCGTACGCCTGGCACTCTGTAAGCGACCCGATGCCAGTTCGCCCCAGTTTGCCGACCAGGCCCGCCAGATTGCCACCTACACTAACACTGACGCCGGGCAACTGGCCCATATTGTTCGCCGTGTGGACAGCCTGATGAAACTGGTTCAAAAACCGAAAGCTAGTCAGTCAGAGGAAGTTACGACTCAAAGAAAGCAGCTCTATCACGGACTTATGGCAGCAGCCCGTGACCGAACCAAGACAAGCGAAGATGATCCGGCTTCAGCCGAAGATACAGAACCTCCTCAGGAAGAGTGAGCAGCATGTGGTTAGACGGAGAAAGTCAGAAAACAATTAGCCAGTTTTGGCAACTCTGCGGTGAGATCGAGCCTTTCCCGCGTAATCTTGAACGCTCAATGGCCTTAGCTTTACCGGTGACCCTGATCAAGCTGCCTCGCCTTAAGCTCCGAGAAGCCGAAGCCTGGTTACAGCGCCGCGGCATTGCCTTTCAATTTGATTGCCAAAGTCGGGCTGTACGGGGTTGCCTGGTCGCTTTCGGCGGTGAAGGGTTGATTTTTGTGGACGGCGCAGACCCAGATGACGAACAACGTTTTACCCTGGCCCATGAAATTGCCCACTTCATGATCGATTGCTGGCAGCCGCGTCAAAAAGCGATCCAAAAATTCGGCCCATATATTGCCGAAGTCATTGACGGATTTCGACCGGCTAGCCTGGACGAGCGCGTGCATGCCGTATTGGCCAGTATACCGGTGGGGGTGCATACCAACTTGATGGATCGGGATGAAAGTAGTGAAGTAATCAATATGGGACAGATATGGGCTATCGAAAACAGAGCCGATAGGATTGCCTTAGCACTCCTGGCGCCGCCAGAGGTAGTAGTGCTCCAACTGGATTTGTCATTGCCGAAGTTTGAACAACGTCAGGAAACTACAACCGCTGTACTTTGTGAGCAATTCGGCCTGCCGTCAAGCGTCGCTACCGCTTATAGTCGATCGCTGCTTACCGTGCTAGGTAAAGGCCCCTCGTGGGTGGAGTCGATCAAGTGGCGATGAAAAAACTCGTGTCGAACTTTATCGGTCTTTGGCGGAACATGGAGTAGATTTAGAAAGCATAAAACTCAGGAGTCGGCTTATGGATCAACAACTTCAGTTAACAACCTCGGCTGTCAACGAGCAAGATCTGGTCAAACCCCAAATAAAAGTAACCGAATTCGAGGCTGCCTATGGGGAGCCGTTTGCCAGGACCCTTGACCTGGACACCTGGATGGCAGGCGAGGATCTGGCCGCAGCGTTTGAGCGAATCGAGCAAGAGGTGGCCAACGCCTTGACTCAGGAAAATAATTACCGCCAAACTATTCGACAAGCCGTCTTTTCAAGGTTGAAAGATGCACCGGGGGCTCCGCCGAATGCGGGCGTATACCAGGCCAAACGAAAAGACCTGGAGCATATTCATACTGGCCTGTTATTCAATGGTGGGGTCGAGGCTTGTGACGGTACCAGCGTGGTCCATGATACACTTCCGCTAACCATTACTCAGCTTGGCATTTGCCTCGTTTCCTATAATGGCGAGCAAGGCTCCTGGGTGCATCGCCTGTTCCGTCGAGATCTGCGCGCCAAAATGCCCGACCCCGTGGAAGAAGTAATGACGCTTTTAGAAAGGCGTGAAAAGCGTGAAGGTCAAGGTCAAGAGGGCGGCGATGGTCTGACTGACTGGGCCCGGCGTGGACTGATGACTTACGCTGAACGGGCAATTTTACGGGAACGATCAAAGGCCCCGTGGCGGATGGGCCATGGCCACCCCGTCCCCAATGCGTTATTGACCGGCTTGTGGGCAGATCAACTGGATCGGATGAAGGTGAGTTTGGACTTGATCCGCTGGTATGTTTTAGAGCACAAGAAATTTATCTTTGTGCCCAGCGCTCCCCGCCAACGCCACTGGTTGATGATTGGCAACGCCTTAAACCCCTTGGAGTTTGCCATTGTTCAAACCCTCCAACCCGATGTGGAATGGCTCATCGGTCATGTCGGTTACCGCGAGGAAAATGGCGTGCGCCAGGCGATGGAGAATTTTTGCCAGGAAGTTGCCTCAAAGATAGTCGTCGGGGTCTACCGCGTCTGGGAAGCAGCGCCTCCCTATCTGTTTTATGCCCATATCGACCACGCGCATCTGGCCGCTCACATTGCCATGGCTGACAGTATTTTGCAGGAGCATCGCGGCTTCCCAATGCTGATCGATCTGGCCGATACAGTTTGTCGAACCACCTTTGGCGTCGATAGTTTTATGTCTTCCGTGCAGATGGCCTATGCCGATGCCGGTCAACCCTTCCGCTTTCTCGGTGAACGAGAGACACGGAACTGGTAGGAGGTGTCATCAATGAATAATTCCCCGGCAAAAACAGCGAATGTTAATGAGGGTGATTCGGGTGAAATTCTGCAACCCTTACCCGCAGACTTTGCAACCCATCTTGAAGAAGAGATTGATCTGGCCGGCGGCGATTGGCAGGAGTCTGAAGTGTTCAAGGGTGCGATTGGCCGGACAATGTTCGATACACCAGCCAGTCGAGACAACACCATCACTGTTTTACTGCCGCCGGATCAAATTGGTCGTCTTCCCTCCCAATCTTTGATCCGAATCAAGAGCCGGCCGCAAGATCAGGGAGGGGATGGCCGGCAGTACCTGGGGGCCGTCGTGCAAGGACCCTTTGCTGAACCAGATGGGCTCCGGGCGGATGCGCCGATTGTGGTTACGACGACAGTCCGCGGCGCCACGTTTATCCCCCGGTATCACGGCCGCGTCCAGGTAGAAATTCTGGGGGAAGAAATCAACAATACGCTGGTGCCGCCCCGGTTTCGCCCCTTGCCAAACAGTCCTGTTTTTCCGCTTAGTCGTGAAGAGACCCTGGACAAATTGAAATTGGCCGGGGACGTGACCCTCGGATTGGCCGTCGGTTATGAAGATATGCCGGTTTCATTACCCACCAGCCGCAAAGATGTCTTCCCACGCCATATGGGGATACTGGGTACGACCGGCGGCGGTAAGTCAACGACTGTCTCTGGCTTGATCGGCAAACTGAGTGCCAGCGATGTGGCGGTGATAGTCTTCGATACCGAAGGGGAATATACCCATATGATGCATCCGACCGAAGATCCCATCATGCTGGCTACCCTGGCGCGGCGGGACCTCGCCCCAAAAGGTCTGCCGAATGTAGGTATTTATCATTTGGTCGGTCGGGAAACGACCAATATGGCGCATAAGCGGCGGAGGGAATTCGGTCTGGAATTTAGCAATCTATCGCCCTATGCCGTTATGGAGATCCTCAATCTAAACGAAGCCCAGGAACAACGTTTTCTCAAAGCTTACGATTTAGCCAAACGAGCCCTGCTGGACCTAAAAATCTTTCCGGCAACCGAACAGGATAAACAGGATCTGCTTGAGTTGGATGAGATGGAGCGCGGTTACCCCCGCCTGACCCTGGAGATGATGTACGACATTGTGCGAGCCTGCGCCCATAAGGTGGCTGATGAGCCCGATTATCCTTTCTTCAAAACCAAAGCCTTTTTCGAGCAGCGCGATAAAGTCATGCAGATTATCCAGGAGGCTAGCCTGCCCGGTCACGTCTGGAGCTGGCGCAAGATCCAGGGCAGCTTAAGCCGGTTGCTGCGCCTGGAAATTTTTGACAATCAGGCTGCGCCTCTACCCAACTATGAGACAATGACCCATCCCGGTTACGTCACGATTATCGATCTGAGCGATACCGACTCGCCCCAGGTGAATAATCTGGTGATCGCCGAAATCTTGCGGGGACTGCGGGCCCAACAAGAGAAAAATTACAAGGCCAGTGAACAGGGTAAGCCCATTCGCAAAGTGGTCATCGTCATCGAAGAAGCCCACGAGTTTCTCTCGTATGGGCGGATCAAGCAGATGCCGGTTTTGTTCGAGCAGGTGGCTCAGATTGCCCGGCGGGGACGCAAACGCTGGCTGGGTCTGATGTTTGTAACGCAATTGCCACAGCATCTGCCGGATGAAGTTCTGGGACTGATCAACAATTACATCCTGCATAAAATTGCTGATGCCAACGTCATCAGCCGGTTGAAGCGGTCCATCGGCGGCATTGACGAGGGGTTGTGGGACCGGCTGCCAAACCTGGCCCCTGGCCAAGCTATTGTCTCGGCCGCTAGTATGGCTCGGCCTTTGCTCGTGGCTATTGATCCAACCTCCTGTAAGCTGAGAATGGTCGAATAAAAAGATTTAAGCCAACTTTAACAAACTGGAGACTACTTCGTTATGTCCCTTATTACGACACCTACAACCAAGCAAATTACACCTTCTCATGAACAGCAGCAAGTGATCGACTATCGCAAAGGTCATCTCCAGGTCATCGCCTGTGCTGGCGCCGGCAAGACAGAGGCCATCTCACGCCGGGTGGCGGAACTCATTATCGGTGGAGTCCAACCCAAAGAGATTCTTGCCTTTACTTTCACCGAGAGGGCTGCAGCCAGCCTCAAAGAAAGAATTCTCCGGCGGGTTTCCGAAAAAATGGGAGCGGACATTTTAGACCGCTTGAGTCCGATGTATGTCGGGACCATCCACTCCTATTGTTTCCGGCTCCTACAAGAGCATGTCCCCCAGTACGCTAATTACGACGTTTTGGATGACCATCGCCAAGCCGGCCTGTTGAGCCGGGAGTATAAGCGTCTCGGTCTGGAACAGCTTGGTTCCGGCCATTGGGGCGTGATCCATAATTTCCGCCGCCATGCCGATGTAATCGAAAATGAGTTAATCGATCCGGCCAAACTTAAGGGAACACCTCTGGGCGAATGCTACGACGAGTACTGCCGGATGTTGCAGCGGTATCACTTCCTCACTTACGGCCAATTGATTACCAGGGCAGTGCATGCCCTTGAAGATCCGAAGGTTTACGAGCGGGTGCACGGCGCTTTGAAACACCTGATTGTAGATGAGTATCAAGATATCAATCCTGCCCAGGAGTGGTTGATTGAATTGTTGGCCCAGGCTCCGGTCCATCTATGTGTGGTCGGCGACGACGACCAGGCGATCTATCAATGGCGTGGGTCTAATGTGGAAAATATCCTAACCTTTGCCGAACGATACGGCAAAGCCGAGTCCCGTCCGCTCTCGACAAACCGGCGTTCCCGACCGACGATTATTGACACCGCCAACAGTTTTGCCAAGACCATCTCTCCACGCCTGCTAAAGAAGATGCAGGCAGATCGAAGCGCCGCCGGTCCGGAGGTTCACTGTTGGTCCGCCGAAACGGCAACCCAGGAAGCGGTTCTTATCGCAGATGCCATCGAGGAATTGATTAAACGGGGCTACCGCTATCGTGACATCGCCATTTTACTGCGATCTGTCCGGACTTCGTCGCCGCCAATCATCGAAGTCTTCCGGAAGCGAAAAATTCCCATCCGTTGTGCCGGCCGCACCGGACTCTTCCTCCAACCAGAAGCTCAGGTCCTGGGAAAAACCTATGCCTGGCTGGCCGATAATGAATGGAAAACTGAACGATTTGGGGAGTCGGAGCCGGTCTCACTGGATGATCTCCTTGAGGAGTACGAGACTGTGTTTGGCTTGGGTTCCATCAGCGTCAAGAAAATAAGCAGTCATCTGGAGGAATGGTATAACAAAGCCCATGATGATGGTGAGCCGGCCAACCTGATCCGCGATTACTATCAATTACTCAGGTTACTGGGAGTGCATGAGTGGGATTTGGCCAATGCCGATGACGCTGCTCGCATGGGCGGCTTGGCCCGCTTTTCTCAACTTTTAGCTGACTTTGAACATGTGACTCGACGTGCCCGCTGGGTTGAGGAGGGCAGAAAATCTACCTTCCGGGGTGGGCAGGATCGCGGTTTATGGTTTTATCGGCGTCTCTTCAATTATCTTCAATACTATGCCCTGGATGCTTACGAGGACTTCGAAGGGGAAGACAGTTTTGACCTGAATGCGGTTGACATTCTGACAATCCATCAGGCCAAGGGTCTGGAATGGCCGGTCGTCTTTGTGCCATGCCTGGTGCAAGGCCGGTTCCCCTCCAAATATGCAGGCTCAAGCCAGGATTGGCTATTATCATCCAGCGCCTTTGATGCTGCCACGCGTCGCCGCTATGAAGGCAGTGAAACCGACGAGCGCCGTCTTTTTTACGTGGCCATGACCCGCGCCAAGGACATGCTCTACCTGTCCCGGTTTCAACGAAAAAAGAACCGCTTTCAACCTTCACCCTTTTTAGTCCAGGTCGCCGGTAATGATCCTAAGCTGGCTGCGAGATTGCCTCTGCCCCCACAATTTACCCCTGACCAGAACGCCGATGAGGAAAAGCCCAGCCTGGCTTTTTCAGAAATTGCGGCTTATGAAAGTTGCCCTTTCAGTTATCGCCTGGGCGCCCTGCTGGGGTTTCAACCCCAACTTGCCGCCGAACTTGGCTATGGCAAAAGCATCCACCACGTCTTGCGGCGGTTGGCCGATTATGTCCGCTCTCACGGCAAGATACCGAACGCAACAGAAGTGGCTACGCTGTTGCAACAGGAATTCTACTTGCCGTTTGCTCAACAAGCCACGTTTGAACGATTAAAACAGGAAGCCCAGCAACTCATTGATCGTTACCTCAACAAGTACAGCCAGGACCTCTTCCGGGTCTGGGAAACCGAGCGTCCCTTCGAACTTCATCTGGATAAAGCCATTATCACCGGTCGGGCAGATGTCATTCTCGATCGGGAAAATGGTCAGATTAACTCGATGGCCTTGGTCGATTACAAGACAGCCACCGATCCAAAATCTGACGATATTTATGCTTTTCAGCTCGCTATCTACACTACTGCTGGCCGGGGTGAAGGGATCGATATCAAAGCGGCCTATCTTCATGATCTGGCCAGGGGTGATCGTGTGGCGGTGCCTGTTGGAGGGGATCAGACGATTAGGGTTAGAGACCGGGCTAACGGGCTAGTCGAAGACATCGTATCCGCCAAATTTCACCCCAAACCGGAACGAAACAAATGCGGCCACTGTGATGTACACCTCGTCTGTCAGCATGGCCCAGCCCGCTAAATTGAAGTAACAACACCATTTAGGACTTCGCTCCTCAACAAGAAACGAAAGGATAATTCCAATGAACAAAGATGTGCTATTAGACAGGCTTCTGTGGGATGCTGAACAATACGCAGATGAATATTACGAAGGGCTTCAAGCAACCTCTTTGAAAGCCCTTTTATATGAATTAAATAATCGCCAAGACAGGCCACTTCCACCCTCTTTACCTCCAGCCCCCCAGCAAATGATTCCGGTTCTTCGCAAACATTTCAACGATGATGTCACTCTGATTTCTTTGGTATTAAGCCATTATTTTCCCGAGCAGTATTTCTTTTATCGGGTGTCAAAATTCGAGTCGGAAATCTTTGCCGGCTTTCAATTTTTGTCGGAAATCGTGCCTGAGTTTGCTCTACCTTTTCCGAAAATAGGTCGAACGGGCTTCGAGCAGTACCTTGACTTAAACAAAGCTCTGATGGAGTTCAGCCGAAACTTCTGGCCCGACTTGGCACAACCGCAGTTAAGGCTGGCTTATTTTTTGTATGAGGGTCTGGCCCCGTTGTTCCTGAAGACGGGGGGCTACAGCCGATGTTGGGTGATGCTTTCTTCGGGGGAATATTTTGACGAACTCGACTCTGCCGAGAAAGAGGTGCTTTGGTCTGGCAGAAAAGAACTTCTGCCTGGCGATTTAGTCTTTATCTATAGAACTGCGCCCCGTAGTGCAATTACGAATATCTTACAAGTGAAAGATTATCCCTATCTTGATCCTTGGGGGGCCTGGGATGGCTTCTGGGTCAAGTTGGAAAAGATCGTTGCGATTGCGGATATACCTTTCCGCTCTATGAAGCAAGATTCGGTCATCGGGCAATGGGGTATTGTTCGTCGGAATTTTGTCGGGACCGTGACTGAACCAGTCCCACCGGTTGTGTACAATCGACTGCTTGAACAAATTCCGGCCACCATCCGAACCAAGTATAACTTAAACCCTCAGCCCGTAGCTTCGACACCATCCTCAGGCCGGTTCACATCTGAAGCCGACTTTGAGGAAAAAGTAATTGTTCCCCTTCTGAGAGACTGGAATTTACATTTCAAACCTCAATACCCTTGCCCCTTTCGCATCGGCAGCCAGTATTATCAGACCTGGATCGATTTTTTTGTCAGCGATGAAGCCGGGCCGCTGACTTTATTCGAGAACAAGCTGCGGATTCTCAATGATCGAGATCTGTTGCCGGCTGTTGAGCAGGCCAAGTCTTATGCCCTATTGTTGGGTCTACCCTCCTTTGTAGTCGCTTCACCGGAGCGCATGTGGCTTTATAGTCTGAACAAAAACCAACCCGTACTGGTAAAAAGCGCCACCACTGATGAAATAATAAATGGGGGACAGGAACGAGAAATTAAGGCTCTCCTTCTAAATTTAAGGCCATAGGTCGGGAAATAGAGCTGCTCTGTCATGATTATTAGCGCCAGCCGCCGCACCGATATACCCGCATTTTACGCAGAATGGTTCATGAACCGCATTCGGGCCGGGTACTGCACCGTACCAAATCCTTTCAATCATAAGCAGGTTTCATCCATTTCACTCAAACCTGAAGATGTGGACGTCATCGTCTTTTGGACAAGAAATCCGCGTCCATTGTTTCCCTATCTGGTCGAGTTGGATGAGCGGGACTACCGCTACTACTTTCAATATACTGTTTTGGATAATCCACGCCAAATTGACCCGAAAACGCCGCCCCTGGAAGCTTCCCTCAAGACCTTTTGTGAATTATCCCATCGTCTCGGGGCAAACAGGGTCATCTGGCGATATGATCCGATTGTGTTTAGCCAGCTCACCGGGGCAGAGTTCCATCGGCAAACTTACCAGACCATTGCCCGGGCTCTGAAAGGGTACACTCACCATTCTGTCATTAGCGTCGTCGATATCTATCGTAAGGCCGGCAAGCGGCTGCGCGAATTGTCGGAGCAAGGAGTCGAGCTCATAGCCTACGATGGTCAACCGAGTGAGCGCTTTGACAATCTGATGTATTCATTGGCCTGGCTAGCTGGCGAAAATGATATGGAAATCGTCAGCTGCGCTGAGAACCTGGACCTGCAGCCATATGGTATTCAGCCAGGAAAATGCATAGACGACGAGTACATACGGAAAAATTTTGGACTAGACGTGGTCCACAAAAAAGATCCGACCCAACGGGAAGCTTGTGGCTGTGTGGTCAGTCGCGACATCGGCATATATGACACCTGTTTATTTGGCTGCCAATATTGTTATGCCACTACCAGTTTTGAACGAGCCAAGGACCATTACGACCAGCATGACCCTCGGGCTCCCTCACTGATTGGTTGGTACGAACTAGAACCTAAATCTCCACTCTACCAAATTACACTCTGGCCAGCGGAGGACCTATGATACCCCAACACGACCCTTACAGCCCTATGTTAGCCGAATTGTGCGCCATTAACGATTTGAATGATAAGGACCGGCTTCGAACGAGCCTGCACGAATCCCAACCTTATGTGAGAGATCTACGACGCGCCTACCGTAGCACGCCCTGCCACATTGACTATTCTTGCCCCTATCATCGGGCCGCTTATCTACTCGCTTATTATCCTCATTACATCGAAATTCTGCATCATATTCTTGATGGTTTGCCCGAAGAATTTGTTATTCCGATTTTTAATTATCAAAACCTGACTGCCTGTTTCTTTGGAGCTGGACCGGCGCCCGAAGTTCTGGGTTGGATCTCGTATCTTAATATGCATGTTCCAGCGGCTAAGCAGGCGCTTGCTTATTTATTTGATAAATACGCGGATTCATGGAGTACCAGCCGGGAAATTACGCGCTACCATTTGGCACCACATTACTGGCCGGATGGGAAGCTTGTAACTCGATCCATCCCTTGTGACCTCTCTAATTTACAATCGCACTGGGATGGAGTTATTGCCCAAGCTGTTCATACCTCCCGCCTCTTTGTCATGCAAAATTGCCTAAATGACCAGTTAGAAACGCTCGACGAGTTGCAAGATAATTTGCTGTGGCTTTTCCGCCAGCTACCCATTGGTAGCATTTTTGTCATTGCTGATCTGAATTTTGATACGGTATATGCAGCCATGCTTCAGATTGAAAGGGGTCTGGTACGGTCTGGATTAGGGGTGGCTCTGCGAAGCGTCAGCGAAGGTTTGACCGAATTCAGATCGCAGATTCAGATGGATCCAGTTATCGTTGAAGAATTATTCACCGGAGAAGATGGCCTGCGGGCGCGCAAATGTACCAGGTTTCATTCGTGTGTAGTGGGACGCATCGAAGGATAAGAGAGATACCATTTTAGGTAGTAAATATCTCGCCTATGTTCAGCCTTTTCCTTCGTCTCGCCGAGTGTCCAGCGCCTGTTGATATAGTAGAACTAATCAACTTTGTGATGTACCCAGTCTAAAAGCCGATGATTTTGACTTACCCCGGCTTAACCATGGCTTCAGCCGAAAGTGATGTTAGTCAGCGAGCAGGGAATCGGCTTCACCCTTGCAAAGGAGCAACAACAATGACCACCTCATTTCTATCGTGGTTACTGCCGCTTTTCGGCGGTGTTTTAATTGGAGCGTTGATAATCTGGGCTTGGAGCCAAAAGCAGTTGGCAAACCTCAAAGTAGAAGTAGCCGAACTAAAAAAGGAAAAAGAGGCAACTGAAGAAAAATTACGCTGGGCCGAGCAGGCTGAAACCCATCTGCGCGAAGCCTTCGAGTCATTGGCTAGCAAAGCTCTTCAGACTAATAACGAAGAGTTTCTCAAGCACGCCCGTAGTCAGGTCGAAAACTTACTTGGTCAGATGCGCGGTACGTTGGATACCCACAAATCAGACCTGACTGGCTTAGTTCATCCCCTTCGTGAGCAGTTGACTTCTATTGACGAGCATGTGCGTGAATTGGAGCAGAAACGTGAAGGGGCATACCAGGGATTACAAACACAGTTAGAGCAGCTTGGTCGTACCCATCAAACGCTGCAAAACTCGACCATTCGATTGACCGAGGCTTTACGCAACTCTGGCACCCGCGGACGTTGGGGCGAGCTGCAACTGCGTCGGCTGGTCGAAATGGCTGGGATGGCGGCCCACGTTGATTTCGTGGAGCAATTTAGTGGTGACGGCTTCCGGCCGGATATGGTCGTTAAAATGCCTAATGGTGGTTGTTTACCAGTTGACTCGAAGGTTCCACTAACGGCTTATTTAGCCGCTATAGATACTGTTGATGATCAAATCCGCCAGACCAAAATGAAGGATCATGCCAAGGCTACTCGTAGCCGGGTCCGTGAACTCAGCCAGAAAAAGTACTGGGAGCAGTTTACAGAAGCCCCTGATTTTGTTGTCATGTTTGTCCCTATTGAGGCCTGTCTGAGCGCGGCTTTTGAACTTGAGCCAGAGTTGTTGGAAGAAGCTATAGCTCAGCGAGTTTTGATTGCCACACCTGTCACACTGTTGGCCCTGTTAAAAAGTGTGGCTTACGGCTGGCAGCAATATCAGATTACGGCCAATGCTCGCGAGATTGTGCAACAGGCGAGCGAGCTGCATAAGCGGCTGACAAACTTCACTGACCATCTAGAAAAACTAGGCGATAATTTGAAGAAATCTGTAAACAGTTATAACGAGACGGTTCGCGTGTTGGAAAAACAGGCGTTACCCTCGCTGCAACGCTTTCAACAATTGGGGTTGCCAGCAGATCAATTATCCTTGCCCGAACTCGTTGATGCCAAAATTTCATTACCCGAGGTGCCTTAGATAGGCCGGTACATCAACTCATAGGAGATCAATTATGAGTCTATATCAAGTGACAATGAGCGTGGGATGTTTGCAAGATTTGGGGCAATTGCCCCCAGCTATTCATCCAAAAGCTACACGCGCTATCCAACGTTTAGTTGAGAATCCCTGGACACCCGAACTGCAATCAGAGAAAGTCAATCAGGCTGAAGGTGGTATCCACTCATCACGGGTAGACCGGGATTATCGCGTCATTTGGAAGCATATCAAGCCCAATCATATTGTGTTGTGTCTGATTGATAAACATGATCCAGCCTATCAACGTGCTGTTCGTCGACGGTTCACCCTTGAAGATGGTGTGATCAAATA
Source organism: Anaerolineae bacterium (assembly GCA_023382535.1). The sequence continues at coordinate 29,261 of JAHDWA010000030.1, forward strand.
TGCCGAAGTGCAGGAGACCAAGACACGATCTATGGCAAATGAGCCCTATAAAGGCGCGATCTGGGGTGGCACACCAAAGCCCATGGGTAAGTTATTCCTTAGCTATTATGATTGGGAATTGCAAGCTTTTGGCGTTCCAAATGATTTACTCCCCAGAGTGAGAGTCCTGGACAATGTTAATGAATTGGAACTGCTGGAGAGGTTATTGCCCGTTGCCGTTTACAATAAACTCTTAGAGATTGCCCTGGGAGAAGACAAGCCAAATAGCAAACAACCCCAACAACAATCATTTCTTAGTTCAGAGATTGGCTTAGAGCCTGACCAAACAATTGTACCTGATAGTGAATTACGCAAAAGCCTGGAAAAAAATCAGGGCGGTGATGATTTATACCTGTTTATCAGTAGTGAAGAATTTCAGAAGGTCCTCAATGGTGACATCGAGGGCTGGCTATTGTTTTTAGCGCCCCACCAGCGCCAATTGGTGAGCCGTTCTTATGCCGGACCGGCTCGTTTGCGTGGTGTTGCTGGATCGGGTAAGACCGTAGTAGCAATCCATCGGGTGCGTCATCTAGCCCAACAGATCGGCGGTGATAAGACCATCCTCTTCCTAACTTTTGGTAATCGTCTACCGGCAGTTAACCAGCATCTTCTTACCCGCTTGGCTGGTGTTAGTGCGCCCGAATTGCGGGCAATCGAGTGTGTCACTGTTCATAAGTGGTGCTCCGACTTTATGCGTGCCAATGGCTACTATCCTAATGTGAATAATAAATTGGTGGAGCAGGCATTGGTATCGGCTATCAATACGGGGCAGCACGACTTTCCACGTCTGGCTAAGTTGTGGCGGCACCCCAGGAATTTCTTCGCTGACGAAATCAAATATTCTATTAAGGGCCGGGCGTTGACCTGTCTAGACGAATACCTTCGCCTGGAGCGGAGTGGCCGTGGCACCGCATTGGTTGAAACTGAACGCCGAGCTATTTGGACTGTATATGAAGCTTACCAAGAACACCTGAACCAGAACAATGGTTGGGATTTTGATGATTACATCGTTGGGGCTCTTCAACTCCTCCAAAATGGCGCAATACTCAGGCCATATCAAGCGGCGGTCGTAGATGAGGTACAGGATTTAACTCAAGCGACTATCCGCCTGATTCGGGCTATCGTACGACCTGGTCCTAATGATTTATTCCTTGTTGGGGATGGCTTGCAACGATTATTTCCAGGCGGCTTTGTTTTAAACCAATTGGGAATTGATATTAGTGGGCGTAGTACTATTCTACGTCAGAACTATCGCAACACTCAGGAAATCTTGCGGGCTGCTTTTGGCATGATGGGTAGAGCACGTTTTAACGACTTGGAAGATCAAGAGATGCCAGTTGAAGAGCCAGAATATTCTCTACGACGTGGTCCAGCGTCTTTGTTGCGGGGATTTACCACTCCTGAAGAAGAACTATCCTGGGTTGCCGGTGAAATTACCCGCCTCAAACAGACAGAATATTACAAGGATGGCGATTTTGTTATTTTGTATCGGATGCGGCCTCCTTACAAGGACTTAATTGAGCAGCATCTGCAAAGTCGATTTAATATGGTCGAGTTAAGTAATGATCCCCACACTTATTTTGGTCCTACTCTGAAGCATACCACTTTTGACAGCGCGAAAGGGTTAGAGTTTAAGGTCGTTTTCATTGTTGGGGTTACTGATGGCCAATTTGTCCCTCGAGATGATTGGTCGCTTGAGGGGTCAGAACTAGAGGATTATTTCCAGCGTGAGCGCAGCCGGCTCTTTGTAGCGATGACTCGGGCTCGCGATCGGCTTTACCTATCATACTCACGGGGACAGCCATCACGTTTTCTGGCAAATATTCCTACGGATTATTTGGTGCAAACACCGTAGGCTTGCGCAATAGGCTATTCAAGGGGTATTGGAAGCCGTTCCCAGCCAGCTATACAAACCAGTTTTCACCACGAAACCTTTCAGATACCGAATATGGAAACTTCCAGCAGTTTTGGGGATGTGGCACTCATTGGCTAATGCTTCAGGCATTAGCTAGATCATACTTTTATTTTTCTTTGAGTTAGGCCAGGGAGAATCAAGTAAATGTCTACAAGAGGTTTTTATCACGATCCTGGACAGGATATTAACCAGCTTAAAGTTATTTTGACTGATCAGTACAAACTTGATCAAAAATGGAAAGGCTTCTCCATCCTCAAAGAGTTGGTCCAGAATGCCGATGATGCTAGCGCGACGGAGCTGCATATAGGTTGGTCTAGAGGGATTCCTGAGGCTGACCATCCACTTCTAACAGAGCCTGCCTTATTTGTCATCAATAATGGGGAGTTCAAAAAGCAAGATACCAAATCGATTCGCACCATGAGTCTGGGGCATAAGGTTGGGCAGGAAGAATCTATTGGCAAGTTTGGCTTAGGTCTAAAAAGTTTGTTCCACTTGGGTGAAATGTTCTTTTATCTGGCCTCAGATGGACCCACCGCTGAACCGAAAGAAGAATTTGCCCGCAATAATCTTCTGAATCCCTGGTCAGGAATTTACGACGATTTAAATTGGGACGAATTTTCTCCAAAATCACAGGTAGCGATTAAGAGACAGGTCGCCTCGATACTGGATAAAATGCCACAGTGGTTTTGTCTGTGGGTACCATTCCGGCACAAAAATCACATGAGTGACCCTCTAATTGGTTCATTTTATCCTGATAATTGGAAGTATATCTTCTTTCCTGACGTGGATAGGCATTTAGCCAACCTGTTCCCGATGCTTAAAAATTTGACGAGGATCAAGGGGTGGTTTCCTGACGAGAATAATCAGAGTCTTCGAGAAATATTTACGATCGAGCTCGATAACTTTGGGTATAGGCTCAATCACGACAAAATCACGCGTGGACAGGAGGCTCCCCTGGCCGGCCAGGTCAATATTGAAAGGTCGAGCAACGCAACTAATCCCTCAGTTCACATTTTTGGCGGCAAACATAAACTGCTTGACGACAAAACCTTGTGGCAACTAAAAGAAGAAGAGAATTGGCCCAAGTCAAGTGGTTTTGATTCAATCAGCGATAAGACATTACACAACCTACAAGATAAAGCCAAGCCTCATTGCGCCGTCTGTTTTGCTCAGTTTCCTGCTTCATCACCCGGAAATGGTAACCTGGATATATCTTGGTCGGTATTCTTGCCCCTGAGCAAGATGCAGGAAACACAATCTTGCCGAGGGGATACCGATTATTTACTGATCTTGCACGGATATTTTTTTGTTGATGCAGGTCGAGCTTTATTTGAGGGCGATGGAAGTATCGGGATTGATAAATCTAGTGATGAAAGTTCGGTTCGGCTCAAATGGAATGGGCGGCTGCGAGCTATAGGTACGCTCCCCCTCGTCTTGCCTGCGTTAGAGCAGTTTGTGGAAAGCGCCAATCTCTCAACACAAAAAGTATATGCTCTGACCGAAGCGTTGATGAAATCCGATTTATTCAAAGATCATTGGGAGATTTGTAGTCAGCACCAATGGATTTATCGCATTCATGAAACAGGGGTAGGGTGGGAATTGGTTGGAGCTGAAAATGAAGTATATACAGTTCCTCTTTTGGCTTCTAAGGCGGCTACCGATTTTCCTGGTCAGGTTTTTCCCTCATTTGCTAATCTCAGCGCCCAGTATTGTATTACTATTAATTCCTATCCATTTCTTGGCAGGAAAAGCCCTTCTAACCACTGGCCAACTGAACTTTTAAGCCAGCTGCTCTCGGATATCAATATAGTGGAGATTTTTGAAAATAGGGATCGCTTGGAGTATTTCGTTAGGTTTCTAGAGCAATCCAGGCAGGTCATCCTTTTAACCCCTCAACTCCAACAAATTCTTCGCTACCTGGCTCGCCAGGTCTTCACTCAGATTGAATTGAAGCAGCTTCGTGGTTTTCGGGAACTTGTTCAAAGATTTCTCAACCTTATTTTGCCAGAGCAACGATTTGTTTTTACTCAAGCTACGGCCTCTGTCTGGGATACTGCCTTATTAGAACTCCTGCGACTTGATCTCGAAGTGTTGATTGTTCCGGCTGGCCTGGACTCCAAGGAAGGCAACCGCCTAACCAACCCCGAAGATGTTTCCAAAATCTTGTGTCGTCTAGCCGATTTACTTGTAGATCAGAGCAATAAACACTTCATCGATGTTTGTGCAGACATCGCGAGGTTAGTGCTTGAAGCCACTGATGAAGCGGAGAGACTCCCTATCTTACAGCAGTGCAGCGATCTCAAACTCTTCAAAGCGCAAGATTATCAAGCTAAAGGAGAAAATACACTATTATGTTGGAGAAACTTTGAAGAGTTAAAAAATAGTCGAACTGTTTTTTCTGGAGCAGCAGGAAAGCCTGAAACCCTACAAAAAGCATTAAAGAACGAACACGTAGTATTAATAGACTATAAGTTGGCTGAGGTATTGTTTGGTAAGTTGCAGATACCTCAATATAATCCTGGTTCCTGTCTACAAACCTTGCTGCGCAGACCACTCTTGGCTGAACCAGAAGCACGTCTTGAACTTTTATCATTTATTGACAATCAGATAAGCACACCGGGTTATGCCGACGCTGTCCGCTATTTGCTGCACGCTCAGGCTGAAGACAATTTTGCTTCTCTATTAGTTAATGGCAGCGCCCGCCGGCCGGTCTGGACAAAAATTATTGAACAAATTGTGCCAAAATGGCGAGTTATCCCCGAGCAAATGGCCAACAAACTAGCTCGTGATCCACATTGGCGTATCCTAAACATAAGTGAGATAGATGTTACAAATGTCATTCGGCATATTCAAGAAGTCGGACCTCGGCAAATAGATTGCTCAACTTTCAATGACGATGACCGTGATACACTTTTACGTGAAATCCAGGACTCGAATGATATTCTAAAAGGACTCCATATTCACCGAAGTATTGACGATAATTTTGTGGCGGTAGTAGATGGTAAAACATTTCTGGATAGTGACGTGCGTTCTTGTCTGGATAACTCGCTTTTAACCCAGCTTGTTTTAATCCAGCCTATTCGCCAAGATCCTCAGACTCTACTGGCTACCAAACAAAGACAGCTTATCCCCCCTTTAGATGCAAAGAGCATTATTGAACTCGTCTTTAAACAATCACGGCCAGAAAACCATTGGCGTGTGATTATGGCGGTTCTCTTAAGTGATGTGAGGAAAGATCAAACTTTAGATAAAGACTTAAGGAATAAACTGCGTAAAGCTAAGTGGCTTCCAACCGATAATCACTTTGTTGCTCCTGAGGATGTTCTATACATTCCTGGGTTGGAAGATGAGATAACCCGGTTAGTGTCCGCTCTTCCTGGTGTTTTTGTTGAGATCCAAATGCTACACAAAGATATCAGTGAGAATAAAGACGCCAAGAAATTGTTGGCGAGGAGTTACTTCCCGTCTCAATCAGAGGCATTGGCAATGCTAGGCCAAATGATGGCAAATGATCCGAAATATCATGTTGGAATTCTTGAGACGAGCGACCTTACCGGAGAAAAGCTTCAAAACTTTGTAGAGGTTTTCGATCCGACCGTAATGCCAGCTTGCCAAGTTCTGAAGACCATCTTGGACAAAGTTCCCCTGGATGATTGCTTGGGGTTATTCCGAGAATTAATTCGTGAGATATCAGTAGATCGGATAATTGCAGTGCTAAACTACTTGGCTGAGCAACATCAAAACACACCTCAACATAAGAACAAGTTTATGGCAATTCATACCTGGTATCTAGCTTCTGTATCCCAGAGTTCAGATCTTCATAATTCTGTTTTGCCAAAAATTAAGTTATTAAATCAACGAGCCGAATGGAAATCCACGGAGCAGTTATGTTTTGAAAAATATGGGCAGGGCATCGACGCTGGGGACATATTGGATAAAAAACAAGAAAAAATCATTAGAAAAGCTTACCCAAATAAACTTGATGAAGAAGTTGAGGTTATCGAAGTTCAGGGTTCATTGCCTCCTCAGATAAGTGGTGGAAACTTAGATAAACACTTGAATGCTAGTGTTGATTTGCTGAAAGAATATTTTAAGGGGTGGGGTGGACTTGTTGCTGATCAATTAATAGGTAGCTTTTTATGTTTGTTAGGCGAGCACCAAAGCCTCCATCAGCTTGCGGAGACTTATCTATACCCAAGAACCGTAGCAGGGACACGCGAGATACTGGATTGGGAACCGAATACTGGAGCGGTGTTGGCCGGACAAAGCCAAAATATCCGCGAAGTAATGGAACAGACCCGTTACATTGTCACTGTGGAGGATGCAGGGTTAACTCTGAAGGTCCAGTCAATTACTGGCTCTTACTTTGAGGCACGTCGTAAGCCAGAGTCTGAATTCCAGCATCTTTTTGCTGGAGCTATCGTCTCTTTCTCGGAAAAGTCATTGGCTGGATTATCTTTGGCTTGTAAAGTTAGACAACTGCGCCTAATCAGAATTCATTCAGATGCGCGCCGGTCGGAATTATTACAAAATTCGGCTCGGGAGATTTTTAAGATTTGCTTGAGAGACGCGTTACCTGACCAGTCCAGAATAGTAGATCAAAGCCCTGAGAGGGTGCTAAGAGCCTTGATTTTGCAAAGGCTTAGAAAATTTGATCAATGTTGGGAGGAACTGGCTCACAAAGAACAGCTTGATATTCTTATTGCCCAAGATCTTTTACTAGAGGCAGCCTTTTTCTATCTTAAGCAGTTGGGTATACCCTCGGAAAGTAAGATTGGACGAATTCTGAAAAGGCTGGATGATGTGCGCTTCCGACAAACTGAGGAGAAACAGGCATCCAACTTGAGTGCACGGGCAAGAGGGCAAAAAGAAATATTGAGTTCGGATTTGCAAAAAGAAATGCAAGAGACTCGGACAGAATTGCAAAACCTTCTCGAAGAGGATCAGGATACCCACCTACTCTTATTAAAGTCTGTTCGCGATAAAGTGGAAGCAAATCGCTATCGTACACAATCTATACCTTTTGAATTATTTCAAAATGCCGATGACGCCGTGGTAGAACTGCACGAAATGACCGAAGTCTTAGACTCGTTGTCGACAAATGTCGTTTTAAAGTGGGACGGGCAAAAAATATGCTTCATCCATTGGGGACGTCCAATCAATAAGTTTCGTGATGTTGGCTTCGATGATGGACGCCGACGTGGTTATCACCGTGATCTAGAGAAGATGTTGGTGATGTCTTACTCGGACAAGATATTGGAAGCTGACGGGGTACCCGTAACGGGGAAGTTCGGCTTAGGATTCAAGAGTGTCTTTCTGATCAGCGACAGTCCTACGGTTATTAGTGGCCAGTTAGGCTTTAAGGTTATCGGCGGCATGTATCCAAAGCGATTGCTAACCGATGAAATGGAGCAGCTTCAGGGATACCTGGAAGACAAGTTACAAAGGCATAAAGCCACGATTATAGAGTTACCAGTCGTTAAAGATATCAATGTAAATCCCGATGTAGTGCAAGACTTCAGTGACTTAGTGCATATCATGCTCGTTTTCGCCCATCGAATTAAGCGCTGTTTCTTAAATTCATCAAACCTGGTTTCCTGGCACGAAGAAAAGCTATTAGATCTGGAGAAAGTTTTCATCGGTGAGTTACGACCGGTAAACAACAGTGAGCCCTCAAACGCTCTGATCTTTCGAACGGGGAAAATAGTTATTGATCAAAAACCTCAAACTGGGGCAATACTGCTAGAGTTAGGTTCACGTGGCTTTCGTAGTCTACCTAAAAATATACCAACCATCTGGGCCACTGCTCCTACTCAAGAAAAACTGGAAACAGGTTTTGTCGTAAACGGTTCATTTGACCTGGATGTCGGTCGAGCCAGGTTGGATACAGCTAATATTAAGGGCAATTTCAATCTGGCCCGAATAATGGGTGATGAATTTGGTAAATCACTTCGCCAGCTTTTTGATATCTCAAGTAGAGATTGGAGCAAATTACGTGAGGCTTTGCTGCTAGCAAAGGATGTTAGAGAATATGATTTTTGGTATTCTTTGTGGCGGCTGCTCGCTGATGATTTTTCAAGCAAATTGGACAGTAGGGATATTCTCCACTTATTACATAACATGCTTTGGGGTGACTCAACTCAGCCACGAGCGATGACCCAGTTGATAATGGAGTGTTGCGCATTACCAACAGGCTTATGGGGAGATTTTCAGGTACTGACGCAGCTTAATAACGTGAAATATATAACTGAGGGTGTTCTGGACAGTAGAGAGGTCTTTAACACGGTTTCCTCCTGGATTTTAGACAAAGATCAGAAGGTTTTGGGAACGTTAATATCTGAGCGTACCGCAAAGGTAATAATTAAGTTACTACAAAGCGAGAGTAGTGAGGATGAAAAGAAAACAAAGAGTGTGCGAGAACAGCTGACTCAGATAACTAAGGCGCTCTATCGTGATGAAGCAGATCATCTCAGTATTCAAAGTTTACGTTTACATCAGGTGATTGATGGACGGATTGCCCGACTAAAGGGCGATATAGATAGGGGGTCTGCAGAACAGTTTGGTACGCTTATTACTCCGCCATTCATGAAACAACATGACTTAGAGGCAGGAGAAATTCGAGTTCATCTCAAAGGAACACGATTTCTTAATCAGGAGGGGAATTACTATCCAGTCACGGAGTTACTCATAGCAGTTGATAGCTTTGAGAGTAGTAATGAGCAAGAAGATGAACAGGCAGTTCACGAATTGAAAGAGGAGCAAAGTATAGCCAGTTTTGCTCCAAACGGACGAATTTTAGCTAATGAATACAAAGGGGACGCTTTAGCTTTTTTCAAAATCTGTCGGCAGAAGCGTTCAACCTCATCGAAAGAGTTAGTCAATTGGGCCTTTAACACAAAGGAAGATAGTAAGCAGGTTAATCTATTAAGATATTTATTAGGGAAGCGAGACCTTGCCGAAGAGATTCGGACTGACTTGCGATTTAAGGAGAGCTGGTTAGCCCAACTCAACGAGAACTCTTCGATACTGGTACGTAACTTCGATGAGGGTGAAATTAGCGAGCTGTTAGTCTTACTCAGGTTACGGTTGATCAATCGTGACACAAACCAGGAGCTAAGGCCATCGCCTCCCCAACGAGTTAATGTCAATCCAAAAGAATTATTAGCAAAGATATATCATTGGTGGGTTGATAAAGGAAATAAACAAAAGCTAATTTCTTGGTACGAAAAGAAGATCTATCATGATCTTCCTCCCAAGCTACACTTCGCTGATGAGAACGTCTTGAAGAACAATCTCGAAGCACGCCGGCATTGGCTGGTTCTATTTCTTCTGGGCAGTTCCCATACAATGGGATGGTTCGATCCAATGTCCCCTGATCGCAATTTTTTGGCTTTATGTCGAGACAAAGGTTGGCTTGATACCTTTGCTAATCCTGGCTCAACGGCTAAGGATTGGATAGGAGTTCTAGACAAATATCTGGATGAGAAAATTGAGTCCGACATCTCTTACCAACATTGGATGAGACAATTTGTCGGTATCTATCAATTAGCTCGAGAGTTGCCAGAATACGTGGGAGCATTTTCCAGGATTGGCGAGGTTCGAGATTCATTCTCTTTGGACGCGTTCACCAGATTAAAACAGAGCCCATTATTTAGTCGAGGAGGATACAGCGCTTCCAGAATTGACCGGACTCTAGGGGCTGGAGCTTGTTTCGTCGTGCGGGAACTTGTACGGAAAGAGCTCATAACGTCACCCCATGCTTACGAACACTGCTATACACCTGTCAATGCTGTTAGAGATCGCTTCTTTGAACTTGGGTGTGACGATCTGGAAGATGACACCAAGGTCAACAACTCAAAAATAATGTTCAGGTTCTTGCGCGAGCACATGGATCAGAAAAAAGTAACCTTTGACCACTCATTTGATCTACCTTTCCTCTTTATCACCAAAGGTTGGGGATCAATAGATGAATTTGCCAGAAATTTTTAGGTAGGAGAGTAGTAGATGAGTGCTTCAGCTAGTTTTACGTCCGGTGATCAGGTTTTTCATGAGCGATTTGGCTTGGGTTCGGTCAGGCTGGATGATGGCGACACTGTCCTGGTACGCTTTGAACACGGCATCGAAGAGTGTATCAAAGATGATTTGAGTCAGGTTTTTACTCCGCTTCAGGCCATTAATCTAACAGAGTGGCACTCACCCTTGGAGGTTATCACCCGAGCTCAAGCAGAGGCGATCCAATCTGTGAACGATACCTGGGGTGTGTTCGCTCTGTCGCGAATTCAATTGCTTCCCCACCAATTATGGGTTTGTCGTCAAGTGCTGGCAAGTTGGCCAACTCGCTGGTTGGTAGCTGATGATGTAGGTTTAGGCAAAACAATTGAGGCTGGTCTGATTCTCTCGCCAGTAATCGCCCGTGGTGCAGCCAGGCGAGTTCTGATTATCTGCCCTGCCTCGCTGGTGGAGCAGTGGCAGTATCGCCTCCGAACGATGTTTGACTTGCGTTTCACCATATACGCTACTGAGGCAGACGCTCCAAGAGCAGATTTTTGGAATACGCATGATCAGGTGATTGTTTCATTACAAACATTGAGAAAAGATTCCCGAGAACGCCATCGACGTTTCTTTGAGGCTGAACCGTGGGATGCTCTCCTCGTAGATGAGGCTCATCATTTGGGTGCGGATGAAAAGGGAGGCCCAACGCTTGGTTATCACCTGATTGAGCAGTTAGTCGGTCAAAATTTGGTCAGATCTATAGTGTTTTTCACCGGTACACCTCATCGCGGCAAAAACTTTGGTTTCCTTGCCCTGCTTAAATTGCTAAGATCAGATCTATTCGACCCTCAGAAGTCGTTGCGAGACCAGTTACCTCGGCTCCGCCAGGTGATGATCCGAAACAACAAACAGAATGTAACCGATCTTACTGGCAAGAAGTTGTTCTTTCAACCAAATGTTACTCCAGAAACCTATAGCTACTCTGAGGCGGAGAAACGCTTTTATGCCATGTTGACTGAGTTTATTCTCACTGGTAAGGCTTATGCTTCCTCTCTCTCCTCCAATGATGGTCGTGCGGTTATGTTGGTGCTAACCACGATGCAAAAACTAGCTTCTAGTTCTGTTGCTGCCATTCGCCGGGCATTGCGAGGTCGGCTGGCTAGAATAGGTCAGAGTCAGCGTGAGCTAAAAGAATTGCAAGCTCGCCTATCGAGTTATGAAGAACTTGAGCAACTGGAAGATTTTGATCGGATCAGCGAGTTAGAAGAACAAATTGCCGAGTTATCGGCTGAGTTGCGGCTGATGAAAGACGAGGAAACCAGGTTAAGAGAATTAGTCGCAGCTGCGGAACTAGTTATAGTTGAGACCAAGATTACGAGGATTGTTTCTATTCTTGAGAATCGCTTTGCCAGCCGGCCTGTTTTGTTTTTTACTGAATATAAGGCTACTCAGTCTCTTTTGATGTCAGCCCTGATTCAGAAATTTGGAGATGAGTGTGTTACTTTTATTAATGGTGACAATCGCGCTGATGATGTAGTAGATAGCAGGGGGCAATCTAGAACAATTTACGAAATCCGCGACACGGCGGCGGAAAAATTCAATTCTGGCGAGGTTCGTTTTCTGGTGTCCACCGAGGCGGGAGGCGAAGGGATCGATTTGCAGGAGAATTGTTACACTCTAATCCATGTTGACCTGCCCTGGAATCCAATGCGTTTACATCAGAGGGTAGGCCGCCTTAACCGATATGGCCAGACCCGACAGGTAGAGGTGATAACGCTTCGTAATCCTGATACTGTAGAGGCAATTATCTGGGATAAATTAAATAGCAAAATTGCCAACATCACCCTAGCCTTAGGTCAAGTAATGGATGACCCAGAGGATTTGCTCCAACTTATTCTTGGAATGACATCATCTTCTCTCTTTCGGGAAGTATTCACTGAGGCAGCTGATGTTCCTCGAGAGTCCTTGGCTGGCTGGTTTGACCAGAAAACAGCTCGCTTTGGCGGACAAGATGCTATTGAAACAGTGCGGGCGTTGGTAGGTCACTGTACTCGCTTCGATTTCCAACAAATATCCAGCCAAATTCCACAACTCGATCTACCCGCTTTGCGTCCCTTTCTGATTTCGGTGCTTAACCTGAGTGGGCGCAAGGTGCAGCAGGAAGCAGAAGGAGCGGTGTCATTCATCACGCCTGAAGATTGGCTTAAAGGTGAGCCGGGGATACGTACACGCTACACTAGCATGGTTTTTGATCGTAAAGTTCGTTCAAAGGACGCCATGCAGCGAATTTTAGGAGTAGGTCATAAAGTCATTGACAAGGCAATCCAACAGGCAAAAGCCTCCTCAGCCTCTGTTGCTACTTTACCCGCTGATGTACTGGCTCGACCTTTGTTTATCTTTCGGCTAACTGATCGTATTACTGGCACAGGTGGAACTGTGCGAACGGTGGTCGCTGGAATTGAAATGGATTCTTCTGATGAACAGACGGTTACATTGTTATCAGATTGGAAATTGCTGGAAAAGTTAAATGAGCTGACTGAAGGAAAAGGGATAAAAAGAGCCAAATTTTCGGCTCGACCGGAGAATATAAATCTCATTAGCCAAACAACCGAACGAGCTAGAATGCACTTGGAATCCCAACTTGAGCAGCTTGACCTACCTTTTAAGATACCGCTGCTTGAGTTATGGGCTATCTTGTGGCCTATCGCCGGGCCAAATACGTCCGAGACGGATAATGTTGAAGGCGATGAAGATTAGAATGCGGTTATGTGGTTACTACTTTAGCATCACGCCAACCTATCCTTTTCGATGATGGGTAAGAATACAGTAGATCTGGTTCAGGCAACTGACCGTCACTTAGCACCTAATCGTGCCAGAAAACATTCGTTAGTGCATCAATGAGGGTTGATGTTTTGTAATAGTCGTTTCAAAGCCTGAAAAAAGCTAAAATTGGAGCAGTTTTTGCTTAGTAACGGTGCGACTATATCAAACTATCAGGTGCGTACATGCACCGTATACATTAATGCTGAAAGAATGATTTTGTAAATTATGACTGGATTAGAAAGAACAGCTAACTGTTGGAGCATGATATGTCTGTTCATCTCTACCTAGCCCCGGCTGCGACTGGCAAAACGACCTATCTTACCGACTGGACCCGCCAGGCATCCCAAGGCTTACCCGGCTTGGTGCGGGTCTGCGTACCCACTCGGCTTCAGGTCTGGACCTGGCGGCACCATCTGGCTGAGATGGGTGGCAGCCTAGGGGTGCGAGTTGAAACCTTTGACCAACTCTGCGCCGACTGTCTGAGCGCAGCCGGCCAAGCTTACACCCTCCTAAGCGAACCAGTGCAGTACCGGCTGCTCCAGGCCATCGTTGAGAACATCCAGCCAGACTATTACCGTTCCCTGATCGGCCGGCCCGGCTTCATTCAGATGCTCCAGCGACTCATCGGCGAATTGAAAGCGGCCCGCATCCACCCAGAAACGCTGGCCGAAGCCATCGTTCAGCTGGGCAATCCGCTGCGCCTGGTCGAGTTGGCCGCCATCTATGCTGCCTACCAGCAGCGGTTACAATACCACCATTGGGCTGATTGGGCCGGGTTGGGCTGGCTGGCCGTCGAGGTGGTCGAGAGTGGCCAGGTTATCCCCGCCCTGGATAGCCGGCCTCTGGTAGTAGACGGTTTTGACAACATGACTACTGTTCAACTTGACCTGCTGCGGGCATTGGCCCGGCGGGCCGAGCCATTGCTCGTTGCCGTGACCGGTATGCCCAATAGCTCAACCCGAAACCTGGTTCACCGGCGCTTCAACAAAACTCGGGAGCGTTTAGAGCAGGCTTTGGGGGTAATGGCCGAACCCTTGCCAGCCCCCTGGATCAAGCATCTGCCCGCGCTGGCCCACCTAGAGGCGCGCCTGTTCGAACCCAGCCCGGCCAAAGTGACTGGCTCCGGCACGCTCAGCCTGGTCGAACTACCCAATCGAGTAGCTGAGGTTCGCGAAGCGCTACGCTGGCTAAAAGTGCGCCTGGTCCAGGATGGTTTGCGGCCCAGCGAGTTCGCCTTGCTGGCCCGCGACATCATACCCTATCGTCCTTTCATTCTCCAGATTGGTGCCGAGTTCGGCCTGCCGCTTCGCTTGATCGGCGGCCAACCTCTGCCGACCAACCCGGCCGTGGCGGCGCTGCTGGATTTGCTGCGGCTGATGCTGCCTACTGCCCCGGAGCGGCCAGAGCCAGCCTTGCCTCGCCGCCTGGTGGTCGAAGCCTGGGCCTCGCCCTATTTTGATTGGTCGGCTGGTCCTGAAGCGGTGGGCATCCTTCCCGGCGAAGCGACGGCCCTGGCCGAAGTGGCTCGGCAGAGCCGGGTGATCGGCGGACTGAGCCAGTGGCGGGAGGCGCTGGCAGCCCTGGCGGCTCAAACGGAGACCGGTAAAGACCTGGAAGAGGAACTTTTGGCGTCGGACGCCGGTTTAACGCCGACCCGGATTATCCAGTTACTGGCTAAATTCGAGCGCTTCGTGCAGCAGCTGACCCCACCCGCCGGAGCGACTACCTATCGGGAGTTTGTCGGCTGGCTGGAGGACCTGATTGGCCCTGACCCCTTTATCTCGGCCCGTCGCCCTCAGGCCGAAGTGGATGAACCGGCCGGGTTAAATATGGTTACCTGCATTCGGGCTAATCCAGCCACGACGGGCCGGGATTTGGCGGCCCTGCAAGTATTGAAAGAAGTGCTGCACAGTCTGGTGTGGGCTGAGGAAGTTATCGCCAACGATCAACCGGTTGATTTCTACCGCTTTTTTACTGACCTGGCCGGCGTGATTGAAGCCGCCAGCTACAATCTACCCCCAGACCCGGCTGGAAATGAGATCCTGGTAGCCGAGGTGACCCAGGCCCGGGGTTTGTCTTTCCAGGCTGTGGCCGTACTCGGTCTGGCTGAAGGGGAGTTTCCGGCTCGCCTGGCCGAAGACCCCCTCCTGCCCGATGCCGACCGGCTGTGTTTGCAGCGGTTAGGCTTACCGCTGAACCTTGCCCTCGAGAGTGCGGAGATCGAGTTCTTCTACGAAACGCTAACCCGCGCCCGGGAACAGCTCCTGCTGACCCGGCCACGCCTCAGTGATAACGGGGCGCTGTGGCCGCCCTCACCCTACTGGGAGGAAGTCCGCAAGCTGGTCGAGGTTGAGGTGGACGTTCAGACCAGTGAGAGTGCGCCGGCCCCGGATCGGGTGGCCTCCTGGCCGGAACTGTTAGAGAGTCTGATCAGCCGGCCTGGGTATACCCCGGTTTGGGCCTGGGTAAAGCAGGTCCAGCCGGAACGAGCGGCGGGTCTGGCTGCTGCCGCTCATCTCTTCAACCAGCGGTTTAGCACTGCCACCTGCCCCTATGATGGCCACCTGGCCGACCTGGCCACCGAACTTGCCACCGCGTATGGCCCAGACCATACCTGGAGCGCCAGCCGGCTGGAGAGTTATCGAACCTGCCCCCTGATGTTTTTTGTGGGCGCGGTGCTCGGCCTGGAACCCCGCGCCGAACCGAGTGAAGGGCTGGATGTCCGGCAACTGGGTTTTATCTACCACAAGATTCTGGAAAAGCTGTATCGCAGTGTGCCCGACCCAACCAACCTGGAGCAGCTCCAAGCAGCTTTGCCCGGCATTGCCGGGCCGATCTTCAATGAGGCGCCACAGCAGTTAGGCTTTCGGGCCACGGCCTGGTGGCAGCAAACCCAGGCCGAGATTATTAAAAATGTGGAACTATCTCTGATAGGTCTGGCTGCCCTGCCGGGTAATTTTACCCCCAGCGCTTTTGAGGCGTGGTTTGACCAGGTGCGCATCTCCCATCCGGCCGATGCTGCCGATTTCTTTTACCTGCACGGCGTCATTGACCGGATTGACCTGGCCCCTGATGGCTCAGTGCGGATCATTGACTATAAAACCGGCGGCGCTTCGGCCTTCACTAACAAGGCTGTGACCGACGGTAAGAAACTGCAGTTGCCTCTGTACGCACTGGCTGCCCAGGAGGGACTTACCCTGGGCAGCCCGGTTGACGGTTTCTACTGGCATATCCAGCAGGCCAAAGCCAGTACGTTCAATCTGGCCAGTTTTGAGGATGACACAGGCCAGACTGGTCCCGCAGCCGCCCTGAGTCTGGTGCAGACCAAAGCCTGGGAGGCGGTGCAGGGGGTGCGCCAGGGTGCCTTTAGCCCGCAGCCACCGACCGGGGGCTGTCCGTCCTACTGCTCGGCCGCCACGTTTTGCTGGCACTATCGGCCTGGGTTTGGAGGTTAAGCGATGTCATCCCTGCACCCGATTGTTTTACAACTGGAACCAAATGGGGAGCAGCTGCCGGCCATTACCACCCGTAACTGCGATGTGGTGGTCACGGCCGGGGCGGGAGCCGGCAAGACCCGCACCCTGGTCGCCCGTTACCTGGCTCTGCTCAGTGAAGAGATGCCCCTGCGCTCGATCGTGGCGATTACCTTCACCCAGAAGGCTGCCCGGGAAATGCGTAATCGCATCCGCGAAGCCTTACAGCAGTACGTGACTCAGCCCGATTTAGCTGAGGCTGAACGGGCTGTGTGGCAGCAGCGTTACAGTGAGTTGGATGCGGCGCGGATCAGCACGATTCACAGCTTATGTACCGACTTGCTGCGGGCGCACCCGGCTGAGGCTGGGCTGGATCCGAACTTTATCGTCCTGGACGAGGGGCAAGCTGGACTGCAGCAGCAACAGGTCCTGGCCGAAGCGATGATCCGGGCGGCCGAAAGCCCGTACCTGGTCCCCCTCTTTGAGTTGCTGGGAGAGCGCGGTCTAGCTGATACCCTGGCCAAGTTGTTGGCCCAACGTCTGGAAGCACGAACCTGTTTCGCTCATCTCCCGGCCGATCTGCTGTCAGTCTGGGGGCAGACTCTGACTGCCCGGCAGGAACAAGTTCTGGCCCGGTTGCGGGGCGAGCCAGCCTGGCAGGAGAGCGTGGCGTGTCTGGCGGAGAATACTGCCGTGGCGGAGACGGACAAGCTCGAAGAGCAGCGCCGACTGGCGGCGCAGGCTTTGGCGCGGGCCGTTGGCTCCCTGGCCGAACAAGTGGTGGCCTTAGCCGAGTTGGATCGGATTAATCTACAGGGCGGCAGCGCCAAAAACTGGCCGGATGGCAAAGCACAAGTCGAGCTGGTTAAAGACGCTCTGCGCTGTCTGCGCAGCATGTGGCGTGACCAGGCCAGCCTACTCACCTTGACGCTGACGCCGCTGGATGAACAGATGGCCGCGATAATACCGGCCCTGCAAGACCTCTTTAATTTTATGGACGGGCGTTATGCTGCGCTTAAGGAAGAGCTGGAGGCCCTGGATTTTGACGACCTGGAAGACCGGGCCTTATCCCTGCTGCAGAATTTCCCGGGGGTCCAGGAACGCTGGCAGCAGACCGTACAGGCGCTACTGGTCGATGAGTTCCAGGATACAAACAGCCGGCAGCGTGACCTGCTCAAATTGCTGAATGGGGCCGGGGGGAAGTTATTTATCGTGGGCGACGCCAAACAGTCCATCTATCGCTTTCGGGGAGCGGATGTCACCGTCTTTCGCCAGGAACGGCAGCTTATTGCTCAAAATGGCGGAACACCTTTGACCCTGGCGACCTCGTACCGGGCCCATCGGGATCTACTGGAAGGCTTAAATGACTTATTGCGGCCGGTGCTGGGTACGGAAGAAAACTCTGACCGGCCCTGGCTGGAACCATTTGCCCGGCTGGAACCGCACCGGGAGCAGCCCGGAGCCGGTTTTACCACCCCCCACATCGAATTACACCTGACGGTTGGCCGGAAAGGGGATGGCGCCCTGAAGCGGACTGCGGAGGCCGTGGTTGGTCGCCTGGTTGAGTTAGTGGAGAACGACCAGGTGGAGGTGGGGGTCGGGCCCAAAGCACGGCCGCTTACCTACGGCGATATCACCATTCTGTGCCGGGCTTCAACCTCATTTGGCCCTTATGAAGATGCCCTCGAAGCGGCTGGCGTACCCTTCCTGACCGTAGCCGGTCGCGGCTTTTATAACCGGCCGGAAATCCGCGATTTACTCAATGCGTTGCAGGCTCTGGCCGATCCCAGCGATGACCTGGCCCTGGCTGGACTGCTGCGTTCGCCGGCGTTGGCCCTCTCCGATGCGGCTCTCTACCGGCTGCGCCGGTCTTGCCCTACCCCGGAAACTTCGCTCTGGGCCATGCTCAACCAGATCGGTCCGCATCTACCCGGTGAAGATGGTTCACGAGCGGAACGAGCGCGCCGGTTGATCGAAACGCTCCACAATCAAGTAGCCCGGATTACCGTAGCCGATTTGCTAAAGGAATTCCTGGATCAGACCGGCTATCGGGCTGCCTTGATTGGGGCCGGACAGCGCCGCGCCGCCCGTAACGTGGCCAAGCTGCTGGCTGATGCAGCCGCGAGCAGGCTGGTCAGCGTGGGCGCCTTCCTGGAGTATGTGAATGGTCTACGGGCCACCACGGCTCGGGAAGGGGAGGCCAAAGCTCCTGCCGAAGGCGTGGTCCAGGTGATGAGTGTCCACGCCGCCAAGGGCCTGGAGTTCCCCATCGTGGTCCTGGGCGATATCACACATAGCCAATCCGGCCGCAATGGCTTGTTGCTCGATCCCGAGTTAGGTTTACTCTTACCCCAAAAGGATGAAAATCGCGCAGTGGCAGCCAGTTACCGCCTGGGCAAGTTACGAGCTGACGACCAGGAGGGGGTCGAGTCAGACCGGCTGCTGTACGTGGCCGCTACCCGGGCCATTGAGAAGTTGCTGCTCAGCGGGTGTGTTAGCCTGAACAAAGATGGAGCTCTGGGCAGTTTGGATGGCTGGCTCAAACGGCTGACCGGGCCGGAAGGTTTGGCCCTGACTGAGCCACCCCCTGATTACAATGATCAAGGGTCTGCTGTCCGGCAGGTGGAATTTCAAATTGGCCAGAGCGTCGTCGGTTGTCATTTCTACGAACCGCTTTATCAGCCGTCTATCTCAGCCCAGCCGGCCGCACCTGCCGAAAAGAAGTGGTCCACGCCCTTGCCTCCAGATTTCCTCGCGCCTATCGTTTCGGCCCAGCCGCAGCCAGATACCCTGGCGACCGACCGGCCGCAGCGCGTCTGGCGGGTGGTGCCGGCGGTGGCCCGGCCTCGCGCCCCCGCCTGGGTGGTAGGCCAGTTAGTGCATGCTGCTTTGGCAGCCTGGCGTTTCCCGGATGAGAGTTTTGAAGCGTGGGCGCTGGCCCAGGCGCGTAACTACGGTCTGGTGGACGAACGACAATTAGCTCATGCGGTTCAGGAGAGCCAGCGCTTGTTGCATCATTTTCAGACCAGTGACCTGTACCGTGAAATGAACCAGGCCGAGCAACGCCTGCACGAAGTACCCTATAGTTGGGAGCTTGAGGGCAGGCAGGAAAGCGGAATTCTTGACGCACTCTTCCGGAATAACGGGACTTGGACAGTGGTTGAATTCAAAACCGACCGGGTTTGGGATGAGGTAGGGTTGAACCGGCTGCTAGCCGAGCTGGATTACTTATCTCAGGTGCAGCGTTACACTGAGGTGGTCAAGCACATGCTGGATCAGACACCCCAGGCGATATTGTGTTGGTTGAACTTTGGAGACAGTATCCTTATCCAAGAGATAGCCGTAGAGGCTCAAATTCAAGTTAGATAGATAAAACAGCCTCACCAGCTGAAGTTTACTAAGCTTCCTTAGAGCGATTGCTTATTCTGAATCAACAAAATTCTAGCCTATGTCGATTATAATTCCTATTCAAGATGCCAATATCTTAGGTGGAACGGTTAACGATGTCGAACTGCTTTATGCTCAGCTAGAGCAAACGGCTCCCGCTGACCAATATATACTGGATATGTTAACCGTTAACTTTGTGCGACCTTACGGTGTAATTGCTCTGATCTGTGTCGCTCGGAGATTGGCGGCTCTCTGTAACAAACCGGTCCTCCTCAAAAATCTCCTTGCTGATGTGCATTCATACTTGCATTTTATGAAACTATTTGAAATTGGCGCTGATTTTATTCATACCGTGGAGCCGCTTAAACAAATTTGGCAACCCGCAGCTACTCCTGATCAACTTCACCTGACCATAGCGGTAAACCCAGCCAGTGTTGAAACCATTGCTGCCCAGGCTAAAAGTATTTTTGCGCGTTGGTTATTGACTTCAAATCTGGGAAATTTACTCAACGTTATTAGCGAACTGTGTGCTAACATTTATCAGCATAGTGGCGACTCCCAGGGCTGCATCCTCATTCAGAAATATAAGTCCCGAACGCGTGGAAGGATCGAGGTGCGATTGGCTGCGGGCGATCTGGGACAGGGAATTCGTGGTAGTCTCTCTGCTCGCCATGAAACTATTGGGCCGGAACCGCTCGATTATTTACGAGCCGCCATGCAGGGCATGTCCGCTCGGCCAAGTGGACGCGGTGGTATGGGGCTGAGACGAGTAGAACAGATTGTCGAGGCAGAGGGTGGATATCTATGGTTACGTTCTGAAACGGCGGCTATCCTCAGCCAAGGTCCAGGTAAAGTACAGGAATATAGTAATTTAGTCTATATGTCTGGCACCCAAGTTGCGGTTGAATTACATGCCCCGCTTCATGATTGACATACCATCCTTTATATGTTATATTTGCGATGTGGGTTCACGGAACTTATGTGAACGCTTAAATAACTCTTGTGAAAACATATAAGAGGGTAGTGGCAAGAAAATGAAATGTTACAACATGGCGGGCCTCGGTACTGAACTTGGCCTACAACAAGGTTTTTTCTTGACCCGTGAAAATGGTGAGCGAGCCTACCCGCTACTCAAAACAAGATTAGGACAAGTACCTGAAGGTGGAGGTTTGGTTCTCGTTTTTCCACCGGGGCAACTTATTGATGCTTCTTTCGCTGATGAAACGATTGTGCGCTTAGGAGAAGAGCTAACTGAGGATAAACTGGGAGATCGAGCTATTTTGTTACAGGATCTGACCGAGGACTCGATCAAAAATATCGAAGCGGTCATTGGCTTCCGACGCCTCAAGCTAGGATTTTTGGCGGTTGAGGCAGATGGACAGTGGAAATGCATCGGGCAGTTGGATCCCACTCTGTTGGAGGTACTGCAACTTCTGTCCAAACGAGATCATTTGACGGCGCCAGAGTTAGCCGAAATGCTCGATTTAGAAATTAACGCAGCCAGCAACCGCTTGAAACGATTATTTGATCGGTGCCTGGTGCGCAGAGAATATGAGGTTTCGGCCAAGGGGTTGCAATACTACTACTTTTTCTGGAACTGGAATGAAAACGGTTCGGTTTAAGTAAAGGTTGGAGCACCACATTTTGATCAGGAGCAAAGGAATTAAGGAAATGCGCCTTTATTATCAGACACCAAGCGACCCTTAGTCTGCCTCAAGTCTGGTATTAAAAACTAATAAAGCAAAAGACCCTGCGTCGGCCAAACAATCAGGGTCTTTCAAATGAGACGTAAACCAGGTAAATAACCCGGCCTTAGTATGGGATTGCCTTATGGCAATATAGTATCATTGGAACGCTACCAGGTCAAAACGGGTAGTGTTTTCTATTTTGACATCACTGTAATTGGTTTTGAATAACCTGCTTATGATCAACTCTGGTCAAGGAGCAACCATCCTAAATCCTAGGAATTTAAAGGCTAAACGAGATGACAGCATCATATTTTGACTACTACGATCGAACTATCCAACATAATCAGAATGGCCTGAAGAAGGTTATGGGTGGCACCGGATTAGGAAAAACCAGTATTATTGCTAAGGTTGTTAGCCAAAGCAATACAGAGCGGAAATTTATCTACTGCGCCAATCGTATCCAACTCTTGAATGAAATGAAAGAGCGGCTACCCGAGGGGCAGTACGTCCATCTGAAAAAAGACCCTGACTGTCTGCAAGATGTATTGCAAAGGCAGGGGGAAACGTTTTATCAATTCTTGGAGTCAGCGTTGGTCAAAAAATATGCTGAGAGGATAAAACGTAAAGGCGCAGCCGATATTCATCAGGTTAGACGAGCTTGTGAGTATGTAGAAAAAAGCCGGCAGGTTAAAGATCTGGCTATTCTGGAAGAAGCTCTGAATGCTCAAGTGCGGGTAGTTTTCAACTTTTTCAAAGCCATTTTGAAAGAGGCAGCTGGCAAGCCAGAGCATCAACTCCTGCTAGACAACCAGTTTATCAGGGGATTATTTCCCTATATCACTTTCCGGCAAGATGAGAGGGTCAGGATATTACTGGTTACAATCCAAAAAGCATTCTTCGGCTTCTTCGATGGGTGGGAGGATATAAGTCTAACCAAACTACAAGGGCGAAACGGCAACAACATCATCTTCCTGGATGAATTTGACTTCCTGGAAAGTAACCTGATCGACCTTATTTGTCAGGATGCTCAAATCGATGCCCCGTTTAAGTTTGTAGAATTTTTCTATGGGGCCATGAAGCGACACAAACTGCCGCTAGCGATTTATCCGATTGAAGAAAGTATTCGGCAGCAAATCGAAGAAATAGTAGCGCTTGTAGATGAACTCAAGACTGAGCATAGTCTACGATACCCTGATATCAATCAGTTTACCTGTAAGTCCACGGAATTAAAAGGGCAAGCGATTTTCCAAACCAATCGCAGTATTCTGAACAAGCGACTTTATCTGCAAGATGCCGAGCGCTCATTTGAAATTGTGCCAAACAGTGATGGCGGCCAAAATCTCAATGCCATCATTCTATTCAATGCCATCCAACGCGCCACTTCGCAAATTTTATTCCTGTTCAAAGAACTTGAAGCCAATCCTATACTATACACTGAAATATTGCGCCACTGTTTTGAAAATACCACCTTCAAAGTGCAAATTGGTAGAATTCGACAGCTGCCTAATCGCAAACGAAAGCAGGCGACCCGCTTCGATAATCTATTAGATAGTGGGTATGGACTGTATGAGATTCTTGATTTACAACAGGAGACTGACAAAGATGAAGTCGAATTTAGACACTACGCCCTTTATACCACGCCGGAGCGAGTTCTATTGAGTGTGGCCAGTAACAATTTGATTTTTGGCCTTTCGGCGACTGCCGATATTCCCCGGCTAGTCCGCAGTTTTAGCGAAGAATGGTTACAAAGGCAGGAAGGCTTCATCTTGCATGAGGTTGATGAAGACGATATAGCTATTATTCAAGCTTTGAATCGAGAAAAGCAACAAAGGCGAGCCAATTCCGTTATCCTGGAAAAAGCAGACGATCTGGATCTCCACAACTCATTTCAACAAAAACTGCTCAAATTCATTGAGGCGATTGCGATTGAGGATGGTTTTGGAGGCGATGATCGGCGAGGGTTGCGCCGCAAGCGGGCCGAACTTTTCTTCGCCACCTTGCTGTGGGTCATTAGCAATCGGAGTAAGGAACAACTTGCTACCGACACCCATCTCCTGTTTTTTAACTCTTACACTCAAATTGAACACATCTTTACCCATCATCAGGAGCCGGAAGATGATTTGTTCCTGATAAAAAAGATGGGACAGGAAGCAGCCTTCCAATATTACGAAATCAATATTCTCGACACTGATTTTATCGTTATTTTTTATAATGCGGCTAAAGGGCAGCAGATCGAATCAGAAACAAGGGCCAAGGAACAATATCATCACCTGTTTTGGGAGGGTAAGCCGGTCCTACTTGTGACCACTTACCCATCGGCTGGGAATGGAATTAATCTCCAATATTACCCGGATGAGCAGAGCAAGCGTGATGATGAGATGCAGAAAGCGCGGGAAAGAGAAAAGGATTTCAAGAATATACATCTGCTTGATGGCCCTTACTTTTACTTCGGCAAAGTTGAATTCAATAATACTGAACAGGAAAACAATGCCATCATCAAGCAAAATATCTGGTATCTGGCCAAGTTGTACGAAGCCAAAATTATCAGCGAGCAGCAATTCAAAAACCATTTAGCTAATATCCGCAATAATCAATTAAGTAACTACTACCGTACGCAACCTGAAACAGGGAGAGACTCAATCCTTAACCAACTCGCTACCTTCATTCAGGCGTTGGGCCGGGTTGAACGCGTGTGGAGCGCCATGGACGATCAGACGGTCAGGCTACGACGGGAAGTATATCAAGTGTTCGAGGTGTTCTGTACTCGACTTGAATATGAACACCTCCGTGAAACACGCCAGAAAATAATCTCCAACAACTTGCAGCAAGTTTTTGACCACATAACCGAGCAAAGTAATGTCAGTGTCAAACAAATGCGCCGAGTTAAAGATGAACGACTGGCGACTATCAACCAAATTTGCAAAGACAAAATCCAAATTCTGCTAAACCGGCTGGTTGATTTGAGGCAGGGCAATGGCGATACGGAGGCAAAGGAGGATTGGCTCCAGCTTAGACTCTCGGCTTTAAAGCACGATTTTCTCTGCCCCACGCTCAATAAACAATATCACTGTCTATTTGAAACCGATTATTACGACAATGGGAAGATACACCTCAATGATGAATTAGAACTATTCCCTAAAAGTCTATGGAATAGTGATATTAGGATTTGGGATTTAAATAGCATTTACTATCTCATTGCTGAAAACGACATTGTAAGACGACATTTTGAAGCTCGAGGGTACGAATTAGGGTTCAACAATCTGACGCGTCAATTCTTCACCCCTTATTGTTATCAATCTATTTTAGTTGGAGCTATTGGGGAAGAGGCGATTAAAGCCGTCCTTCAACACGAACGAATTAGCTTTGAAGAAATCGAAGATCAATTGTTTGAAGTAGCTGATCTGAAGGTTGCCAGTTTGCCGTTTTACATCGACTGCAAAAATTTCAGCGAGAGAACTCTTGAAGCCTTCCCCCTCTCTCCCAGTGATCCGGGGTGGCAACCCAACCTGAATGAAATGGACTTTAAACCAGCCGCCCAACGAAAATTAGCTAAGATCTGTAACCTTCACGGGAGAGATAGTAAACTCATTTACATCAATCTGGTCAGCATGTCTAACCGAATTAAGCGGTACTACGATGCCGAATTCAATCCTGTAGACGATTTTGAAGCGGCGCAGATTGTTGTTATTCAAGGCGTGCTCAATCGAGATAGACCCAATGAGTACAATCAGCCGTTTAATGTCTTCATGCACCATCTCAAGTCGAGTATTGAGGGGAGAAATCAATGATGCCCACCAGAATGCGAACGACCACTTTAATTATTGAAACACCTATTTCCTATGAGGGGTTGGCCCAGAATTTCCGGCTTATTCGGTATGCCGTGCCGGAACGATTCAATTTTATCAACGATAAAAACAAATTCAAGCGTCTGCATGTGCAGCTACGAGAACAACTCAAATATCCCTACCGCTTTTTCACGCACGATAAGATCAACGGTCCATTGGCCGTTTATGTCCTGTATGAACCCCAGGCAGCCATTACCCCACTTAAACTAAATTTTGTCAGCGGCGACGATGAACTGGCCTGGTGTGAGACACAATTTGAACAACTGCCACTACATCTCATTATGAAATTGTTACAAGCCAACTACTTCAAGGCTCGAAAAACATCTGAGTTTATTAGTGAAAGCAAATATTATATTCAGGCCAAGCTTATACGTGGTAAGGTCGTCTGTCTGGAAATTGAAATTAAAGGTGACTCCCGTAATAAGGACGACCATTTGTCTGGTGCACAGGAATACAAGGTAATTGGTCACGCAACCCGGTTTGGGAAACGAAACAAAAGTAAGATCACCGAGAGTTACAAACGACTTTACGATTATTTCCAGCAGCGTTCGCCGAAAGAAGGACAATCATTTTTTACCCGCATTCCGCCTAATAAGATCGACGATTTTGAAGGTGACATTTACAGTCTGTACACTGACCCCGATGAACGAGCCACTCTGGACTACCATTCTCAACTCCGGCCTGAACGCACTCGTGGTAAAATTCTGTATGATTTCATTGATAATTTCACTCTATACCTGGCAGGATATGGCATTATAGCCAGACAGAAAAACAGGGAATTTACAGAGCATAAACCAAAAGGGAATAACGCCGATTTGCCACTTGAAAAATTGGAACCCGTAAAGCTGGTTTGTATTCGTCAAAATCCAAACACGGTTCCGATTCGGGACTACCAGAATTTGTTGCAAGGTGCTTATCCGTACCTCAGCCTTGCTATGATTGACGAGTTAAAGGCTGATGAACGGTCGCCTCTCCTTATTTTGCAGGACTATAACAAAGAAGATTTTCAGGTTGGAGGCATCTTAGCCGAGAAACAAGACCCACGTTCGGCTGTTTATAATACCTGTTCCGATGCACCGAAGCAGACAATCAATGTCAATCCCAATGAAGCGGCAGATTTTTCTGAGGTTTCAGCCTACTTGAACTACCCGCTCATTTCGCTGAAAAAAGATATTGAACAGGGTCAAGGTAAACGTTTTGACCTACGTTTTGCCGTGTGCCTGAACCAGCTTTACCTGAAAGACTTAATCTTCAACCAGCGAAATGTAATTGGACGGTTACCTTGTTTGGATACAGTAGAAGCTCCCCTGCTTCAATATGCATTTATTCGTAAGCAGACCTACGAAGGCAATTCTCAACATGTGATGATCTACTTTAGAGATAACACCTTACAATTTGTTGACTTGGGAAATCCAACTGGTAAGCAGCTTTTGTACGAACTGGCAGAAGCATTTGGAATTGATTGGGATGATGTTATCGAAAAGTTTATGCGAAAGTACTTCAAGAAAAAGGATAGTGATATCAAGCGCTATGATTTCATCATTGGGCCAGGGCAGGTGATTGAAATTGAGGATATTCAAGAACGGGTTCTATATGAATATGACGAAATTATACGGCGCAAGCATGATCTGGATACACCTTGCCCTATTGAGGCCCTCAAATTAGCCCATCGGTATAATGACCTTAGAGGATCAACTAGATTGTCCCTAGAAAAACTGCTTGGTTTGGCTGAGTTTACCACACGAAAAGCGCAGCAATCGCAAGCCTTTTTGGAACAGCTAAGAGCCTATGATGACTTTCTTGATGAGTTGGCTAGACATCGAGTTGAAATTTCCTTCAATGAGCTTACTTCTGAGGCGAACATGCCTACAATTGCGCAGATTTTCGACATCAAACCGGACAATAAGGGAAAGTACAATCGCGGTAAATTTAAGGGGTTATACCAGACTCTGGGGATGTTTCTGAGCGACAAGGGCGGAGATGTGCAGCAGTACAGCCGTATCTGGTATGATAATGAGAATTGCTTTATGGTTGGTAGCCCTGAAGGGTTGAAAGATAAGCAGCCACGCGCTCATCTAATCCGTAAGTTTGACGTTTATATGGGCCAGGATTTGTTCGATATCCAGATATTTATGCCTACGATGGAAGTGAAATTTGTGCGTCATGAGCAATACACGGTCTACCCATATTTCTTCCACTTGATTGACTTATACGTAGAGACGAAATTGAACTTCACTTCCGATGCCGGAGAGGCTTCACTTTACCTAGTCTAACGCTCAAACCCGGATTGCTGTTAGGTGCGTGAGGCGTTGTCCGAGACCCTGGCCGTTAAGTCTTTGCCTGAACTCCTGAGCCACGCGGTGGAAGCGCGATGGCTAGAGTTGGTGGCCATGCGGCCCAATTGTAGCAATGACCCGGCGCACGAAGCAGAGTGGCTGCGTGGCCTGGATGACCTTTCGCCCGGAACGTATGAGGTGCTCACTGTGGCCGTAATATTTCCTGAATAACTGAGAAGGAACGTGAGAATGAATCCTGATTTTGCATTTCGCAATCGAAAAGCTCTGGAAGTCGATAATCTACTCAGACGGCATTTTGCTAAAGAAAACATATCACTGGAAGAAATTGGACGACAAGTTTATAAGCTCAGTGACGGACGACAATTAGCCTTTTATTATGCAACAGGTAATCCCTGGTTTTCTCCGTATGCCGAACAAATCAATCAAGAGTTTGCCCCGACTGATCTTATTGTTTTTGCCTACACTGATGAAGAAGAGGCTAAGCTGTGGCTGTTTGGGGTGCCAGTAGAAGCTTTGCGAACTTATGTTCGACAGGTGGGACTGGAGCCATCTCTTGACCAGGGGAAAAAGTACAGTTTGAATCTGATTTCTGAAAATGGCCGATTTCGTTTTCGGCAGATCACGCTGCCGCTAGAGCAATATCAAATTGCCTCCGAGTTAACTCGATTAACCCGGGCCTTGGTTGGACTGGCTGATGCACCCGATAATTTACTCACTTCTACGGGACTGGAGTCCTATAAACTCAAACGCTTGCTGCGCTGGCGTATAGAAGGGGATGAGGAACAAGGAGAGCAGTTCAACTTTGCCGACGTGCGCCGGCGTTTAAAGGCTATCCAGCCTCTGCTACAACTGTTTGTGGAAACACCTGACGAATTTACAGCCGCCAACTGGCAGACTGTGCTGGATACAATGTATCTTGCTTCACCCCAGAAACCTCACATCCTCGCCAACAACAGCTTGGACGATATTCGTCAGGCCCTGCTGGCTCTTTTTAAAAGTGAACAGAGTCTGAATAAACGATTAGAGCAGGTTCAGCTCAGTAATGTCGGTCCGGCGATCAAGGCAGAGTTACTGACCTGGTTTGAGCCTGAGTCATATCCATTAAACAGCCGGGCGGCCCAAGCTGGGCTCAGATATTTTGGGTTTGAGCCAGGCCCAGATTATGAGAGCTTTGTATCCGCCTTTGCCAATTTTCGTAGGATTTACGAACAGGCTATAGGTCATCTTCAATCAGATCTGCCTCTAAACCTGGAAATCGACCAGTTTCTGAACCAGGTCTACCATTTGGATTTGAACGGGGGCGGTAAGCGGGTTGATCCGCAGGTAGCCAAGGAAGCTTACTGGCGGATTACTCTGCCGGCTCAGGGAGATAGGCCGGTATGGCAAACGTGTCTGGAGAAAGGGCTGGCCGTGATTGGTTTCAGGCACGAGGACGATACAGACCCGCAGATAAAAATGTTTGCCTCGATTAAACCTGGCGATTGGGTCGTAGCTTTCCTGCGCGAGAAACGGATTGGTGGTATCGGGCGCGTTGTAGCCCCTTACGACCCAACCACAGTAGAGAATATATCCCTAGAACAGGATTATTGGAACGGGGATTTCCGCCGGCGTATAAAGGTTGAATGGTATCCCCAAGAGATATCCGTTGATAATCTGCCGCCACAGACCCAAAATCGTTTTGGTCAACGCACCATCGTCACCCTTTCACCTGCCCAATTTGCAGACGTAAAGCAGTTCTACGATGACGTAATTACTCAAGATGGAAAAGACGGGGATGATCAGATCGAGCCACAAGTTGCCTATACCGTCGAAGATTTTGTTCGCAATACTTATCAAGCGGATGACCGCTGGTACCTGGAAGTAACTGAACTCCTGCGAGATAAAGGACAGATTATCCTGTATGGCCCGCCTGGTACGGGCAAAACATTTATGGCTCGAGAATTGGCGAAAGCTCTGGTCGGCACCAGTGAGCCTGGTCCGGAGCGATATAAGCTAATTCAGTTTCATCCGGCTTATAGTTATGAGGAATTTATCGAAGGCATCCGACCCGAAAGTCGAACGGTAGATGAGGGAGAGGTCAAGCGGCGTATCGTTGATTATCCGGTGCGTAGAGGTGTATTTAAGGAGTTTTGCCAGAATGCCGAAAAGCAGAATG
The DNA here is from genome assembly GCA_023382535.1 of Anaerolineae bacterium. The sequence goes on from JAHDWA010000030.1 coordinate 58,875, forward strand.
GCCCCTGTGTGTTTGTGATTGACGAGATTAATCGGGGTAATATTGCCAGCATCTTTGGCGAATTGATGTATGCCCTGGAGTATCGGGATCAATCGGCGCCGGTCGTTCTGCCCTATTCCGGTGATCCTTTTACCATTCCTAAGAATGTTCGCATCATCGGTACGATGAATACCGCCGATCGCTCAATCTCGCTCATGGATTTTGCTTTGCGCCGGCGTTTTCACTTTATCCGCTGTCCGGCCGATCCAAATATTTTGGCTCGCTGGTTTGAAAATATACAGCCTGCAGTGCCCTATCTACTTCTGCTGTACCGGAAGCTGCTTGATGAAATAGAGGAGCCGGATTATCAAATCGGCGTGAGCTATTTCATGGACAAAGCCCTGACAGAGGAACGGCTAGGACGGGTCTGGCGGCGCAGTATCGAGCCTTACCTGGAAACGTACTTCATTGACGAACCCGATCGCTGCAATCCATTACGTTGGGACAGCCCGGAATTAACGGCTTTACGTCAAAAGAAATCCGGAAACTAAATGTTGGACATCAACCTGATCGAGTATAGCCGCTGTACCAGTCCAGTGCCTCTTCCCTATGAAGTGGCTCAGACTATCAGTACCCGGCTGCATAAATACCTGGATATTAGCCCAGCCTGGCACGCTCCCAATGCTTATTGGTTAACGGCCAAGCAGTATGTGGGTGATATTGTGGTTGCTGATGTCCATATTCGGATCCAGTCCAACAAGGCCTCCATGGTCAATTTATTCTGGATGTTAACGTATGCCTATGATCTGCCGGAATTCCGGAGTGAGGTGACCAATTATCAAACACAGAACAGTCTGCTGGAGTTTTTGGTCGCTATCTTTGCCAGACAGGTCGAACGACTGGTGCGTCAAGGTATCGTTAGAAATTATCAAAATCGCCAGGCCAACCAGACCCGTATTCGTGGCCGGTTATTAATTGCTCAACAACTACGCGATAACCTGATTCATCCAGAACGCTTTGCCGTCCGCTGGGCCGAGCACACGCCGGATGTGTCGGAAAACCAACTGCTCAAGTATATTGTGCTCCGTCTGGCCTCGGTTCGCTATTCCGACCAGCATCAGCTAAATCACAAATTGCGTAAACTTTATGCCGCTTTTGACCAGGTCACTTACCGTACTATCAGCCAGCAGGATTTTGACGGGGTCAGCTACAATCAACTAAATCAACGTTATCGCGGTCCCCTGGCCCTCGCCCGGCTGTTATGGCAGCATCTGGGCCTGCGTAATGAGGCTGGCCAGGTTCTGTTTTCAACCTATCTGTTTGACCTGAATGACTTATTTGAGCGGTTTATCGCCGCTTATCTCAACGAGATGCTGCCCCAGTTGAACCTCAGCGCGAAAGCCCAACACCGCATCATGCTGGATCAGCACCACCTCGAGCGGGCCGCCGTTGACGTGGTCTTAATGCGAGATCGAAGGCCGGTACTGGCTCTGGATACCAAGTACAAGACTTACCAGGATGGTCCGGCTCGTCACGACCTCAATCAGATGTTTGTTTACTGCCATACTCTGGGGTTAAACCGGGGGATATTGCTTTACCCGAGCCATGACAAGATCTTGAAAGATCGGCGAGTGATGGCTAAGGCTACATTGGATATACTTAGTATCCCGTTGGGCGGAGGCTTGACGCAATTTCGGACTAATCTGCAAAGCCTGGCCGATGAACTCCAGGCTATCGTAACCAGTGAAGAGGCGAGTTAATGTCCACAACCAGCCTCATACTACCTCTGCGGCCTCATTTACACTACCTTCATCCAAATCATTTGCCGTACGTGGAGTAACCAGCGCGTATTCAACGCGATATGTGTGCTGATTTTGGAGCTAAGATTTCTGCTGTAGTGGCTGCTACAGAATGTGGTTTACTTCCACCGTGCTGTACTAGCTATCTTTTCCCTGCGGAACTCATCTCTCAAAAAGCAGTAATCCATTAGCTTACTGATAAAACTCTGGATCTCTGGCTGCTCCCAACTCAATTCTGCGGTCAAATCAAAGCTACCCAGGTGAATTCTCTGATCATTAACCAATTCTGGGGCATTTCTTTTGATAAAATCCAAAACCTCTCGAGTTTTTACCCGCCCCTTGTTTAGGGTCAAAATACCATCATGCCAAAGCTCGAATGTATTGTCCCTCACCGCCAGATATTTATCCAATTTGATTTCCAACGTATGATGACTTTGCTCGTGATCATCAATTGCCACCATTAAATATGTGCCACCCCCATTTCGCGAGAACTGCTCATATATGGCAAAGCTAATGATCTGATGATTACCGTTTCTATCTACGACTATAAAATAGCGATAGTATTCATCAAAGCCATATCCCGAAGCATTACCATAATGGAAAAATCGTATGCCCCCATCTTTAACAAACTTGGCTGCGTTAAGCGGAAGTTGCCCTTGAAATAATTCGGAATCATCCATAAAAAGATCAATTAGCCGAATAATAGCCGGACACAGATGATTCCTTGTGTTGAAGTATATGTATGCCCTTTTGCCGTCCTGCTTCTTTAGTTTAAAGCGGGAAATCGTGCGCTGGTCGAATAATTGGGGGTATGGAACTCTGTCCCAGATATGGGGAGTAATCTCTTTAAAGATGAATCCTTGACCTTGAACAAGCTGCTGGTATTCAGGCAGAACAGCTAACTCTTTGTAATTCTGTTCGTGTTCGTCCCAACTGCAAACAACAAGCTTTCTCCCATTTGTGACCGCAACCACTTTGGATTTAATATGCGTATTGTAACGATATACCTGTTCAAAAACATCAGACGTAAGCTCACGAGTAGGCTCTTTACATTCAATCAGTAAAACAGCCTTATTTTGACAATACACAATTACGTCAGCCCTCCCCTTGGCCCCTTTCTTGAAATGAGAAAGAGGAACTTCAACTTCGATGACTTCCAAAGGAACAGATTTCTCGTTACGTAAAAAATTTACCAACCGCTGACGAACTTTTTCCTCTGCAGTAACCTTGATCAATTTTTTCCGGCCACTGCATAAGAAACAATCTTGACCATTTCTCAGATACCTTTCAGGTAGGGTGTAATTTGATAGGTTAATTTCCATTGTCTGATGTGCTTTCAATAAATGCCAGCCGGTTATGGCAATAATTCCACCTAACTTATCCCCAACGCTTTCACCGCCGCGGTCAGAGGATCACCGTAAAAAATAGGATCAACTCGTTCCATAATGTCTGCGGGAACGTCGAGAAAGTGGCGCTTGTTTTCAATGGGGATGAGGGTGCGACGGGCCCCATTATCCATGGCAATTTGCAGTGGCTCGACCAACGAGCGGACTGCTTTGAGGTTGCCCTGGATGCTGAGATCACCCAGAATGAGTAGGGCGGGCACGGTAGAAAGTTTCTTGAGGGCCGAATAAATAGCTACGACCAAACCGATACCGGCTTCACAGGGAATGTGGTTGGCCAGTAAATCAATCGCCTCGACGTGAAAATCGGTGGCATCAAAAATCTGGACTAGCCCCATATCGCTTTTGTGACCCTGAATGTAGGCGAATGCACGTTGGATAGATTCTTTCATGCTCCCTTCAATACCGCCGGCTACTTTCAACTTGCCTGTACCCGGTGAGCAGCCAACTTCGAGGCGGTACAGGCCCACTTTCCCTTCATCGTCAACAGAGGTAATGTAGACCGAGCCAGGCGCGAGTGGGTCGGGGGCAATCAGATTGCGCCCCCCTTCTTCCGGCACGCCGACATACCGTTCTTCACGGGTGTCGGCGTCAATGTAGGAGAAGGAGGTCTGGTAATACTCAAACGAGCCCATCTTTTTTAGTTGCTCTTTGACCCGCCGCCGCCCTTCGAGGGCTAGGTCAAGCAATTCAGCCAGTTCATCTCTGGAAACTTCGTCATCAGGGTAAAGTAATTTAATCAAACCGGAAACTGTCTTGCGCACGGCTTTCACATCGCGGGCGTTGAGATGCGAGCCGAGCGAGAAGTAGTGATCAATGGCCTCGGTGAAGTTGTGCCGGCGTAGTTCGCGCATTGCTTCGGCCAGGTAATCCACGATAAAACCGTACTGGTCGGTGAAGTACTCGACCCGCATCTTGGGTACTTCCCAGCCAGGTACATAGAAATGCAGCCGGTCGAGGAAGGCCAGATCTTCTCGAATGATCTCCGGCATCGGGGTAAAAAGATGAGAGGAGCGCACCATCACCTCGACCGGCTGGTTGGTGTTGCCAAACATCACCATCGAGGCCTGGCCAGACAGAGCTTCCCGGCCCCGGGCAAAGGTACCGGACTCGCAGTAAGTTTTGAGGGTTGTAATGACCTCCTGGGGCATTTTCTGCAAATCGGCAATCTCGTCGAAGGCGACAGCATCCCACAGACCAACCAGGCCCATGGTGCGGCTCGCCATATTGTAGAAGAGATTGGCCACGGTGGTGGGGCCGGTCATGAGGATAACGTAAGGACTGACCTCCTGATAAACATACGATTTACCGGTACCACGTGGCCCCAATTCAATCAGGTTGTAATTATGCTCGCACAGAGGGATGAGTCGGGTCAGAAAGAGCAACTTGAGCCGGCGGTCAAAGTGGGTTGGCTCCAAGCCAACGCTACGCACGAGCAGGTCAATCCACTCCTCAGTAGTGAATTCTCGCCGTCCGGTGCAATACTCGGCCAGATCGAAATTCGCTACCTGGATGGGACGCATATCCTCAATCCAGAAGGGGCTGCGCTTGCCCCGGGCGGTCTCGTCAAAGAGATGTTTTAGTTCAACTTGCGCCCAGATACCGCCGACCAGCAGCCGGTCATACTCCTGGATATATTTTTCCGGGATGTGAACAAACTGGTGGCCGAAGTTGACCAGTTCAGCCCAGTATTTGTCGTCGTCGGAGAGGTAACGCACTTTGATCTTATCAATGAGGGTGTGCTTGCCCTTCTCCCGCACATAGGATTGAGCTTTGTTGGACTCGTCAGGGCGGACAAAATTGTCGGTCAGGATGGATTTGACCACCGTCAAGCCCATCTCAATGGCCATGGGATCGTCAGTAGCACAATATTTGCCCAGCAAATATTCTAGCACGTAGACCGGGACGTTGGCCCCCACTTTTATCTTCCGCACCAGGTCTTTGCGGACAACTTTGCCAGCAAAGATAGAGGCAGCTTTTTGGTTAAGATCAGTCATTAATGAACCTCAACAATTGATGAGTAAGGCAACCCAAAATGAAGCCGGGTAATCTCTCATTTAAAGTGTTTTAAGATATCTTAGTTTCGCGAAGGATAGGAAGTATGGTCGTAGTGAAGGTTTTTACCGATTCTTGGAATTGTTGACGAAGGTTTTCCTTTTCTGAGATAGTCTCAAGCCTCATCTCTTTATATAGGGGATAGCTTACAAGATAGGGGTCACTATAGTCAAGTGACTGATCCTTATACCAAAGAATCAAACCACTCCTGCGTAACTTCATTTCATTTGCTCTCAATATTTCGATCCATTGGTCAATGTAAGCGTACTTTGCTTTGGTACTCTTGATGCCTTCAGTAGCAACGTAAAGATATAGATCGATAGCATCTTCTGGATCTCTGGCTTCAATATCGAACCAATCGAGATCATACTGAAAGCCAAAAAATGGTCCTATGTCTGCTTCCATGTCATAAATTTTTTGATCGCACCACCACACTGCCTGTTGGCTCTTCTCATTGGCAACATACAGTCCATTTTCGCGAAAATAATCATATTCAAGGTCTAGAATGGCCTGAACTAACTCACGGCTGACTAAAGGAGGGAGATTTTTCCGTGTATACTCAACAAGATCATTCAACGACTTAATTTCTGGGTAGTGGTTGATTACAAATTGCATATATTTATTATCAGTTATAGAAGCCATTGTCGCCTTCCTCGAGTAATCTACTCCCAAGCATAAAAATCTAGAAATGCCTCAATTGAGTGACGTGCTGGACAGGCCATTGCTACTATGAGGCTATCCCGCAAGCATGAGATCAGTTCATTAACAGCTAAAGCTACAAAATGAGGCTCTACAGCTAATTTGCCTTCGGGGGTGAGAAAGATAGCCAATATTGCTATGTTGTGTCGTTTATATTTTTGTTCCAAAGCTTGCCATTGTCGCTCGGTCTGTGCTTGCCCATTAATAATAGTCTCTTTGCCACCCCGGATTTTATTTTCGATAAAAATCACAAAATCATTACCAATGATTGCGATATCCGGAATAGTTTTCTCTTCCCATTTTTCCCGATGAACTGAAATATAAGGCAAGTTTTGGGTCAGCCGGCTCTTGATTGCTGCTGCGTCGGATTTGGGTTCTTTGACTGAAATCATATCAAGTAGTTTTTCCAAGGGTAAAGTTCCAAGTCCATGTCTCTCTTTGGGGTCAAGTAGAGCGGCAACGGCATTACTGAACATATTCTCATTGGGAAAGAAACCAGCTTTGCGAAAAATATCAAAGAGGCACAGTTGCCGCTCCTCAAAAAGCTTCAACATTGGCTGAACATCTTCTAGTTTATTTGCCATATCCATATCATCGAAGGACTCGCCTAAGTGTGACTCTCGAAAGATCGTTAGAAGAGCTTCAGCTTGTTCGAGTTTTGCCTTGGTCACCATAAAATTTCCTGCCAGATTATCATAAGTCATCCATTAAATCCCACTCACCACCTCGACCCCCTCCAACCGCTTCAGTTCCACGCCGCTAGCCGCATCGAGGAGATGAATGGTGACGTTTTTCTGAGGAGTCTCATCGGTGAGGCGAAGGGCGATGCTGTTGGGTTCGAGGGCGTGGGGATTGTCGGCTTTGAGTTCGAGTTGGGTGTCACCGGTGCCTTCTTCAAAACCATAGGAGGCGGTGACCGGAGCCGAGATGACTTTGCCCTGAGCACGAGCTTCCACCCGCACTTTGGGTGGGACCAGGTCGAACAGGCCCTGGCTCTGACCGCCCACTTGGACCGAGCAGAAGCGGCTGACTTTCATGCTACTGCTACCCAACCGCAGAGTCCAGGCGATGGTGCTGGTCAAGCTCCCGGCTGGGCCACCCTTGGGGGTAAGGGTCAGGATAGGAATGACCAATTCTTGGGGGGAAAGGCCGCCGTGGAAATAAGCCCTGGCGCCACCGGCGACCTTGAAAATGGCGAAGTTCCAGGGCGTCACCAGCTCAAACTCACTGCTGAGGCCCAGATTGGCCAGGTCGGTGCGGAGGTAAGCCGGGTGGGAGTCGCCCCCACGCCCGATCCAGACCCGCCGTTTCAGATCAACGGTGTGGCCGCCGGGCGGATCAATCTTCATATCCTCGCCCGGCTCTTCGCCGAAGAGATAGCCGTGGTCGGCGGTGAGGATGATGGTTTGCAAGCCCAGCTCGCTCAGCAGGCGCAAGACCCGCCGCAGTTCGTGCAGAATTTCGTCCATGGTGCGCCGGGCCAAGTGGATGTTATCGCCCTCGCACAGTTGGTCAATTTCCTGGGAAGTGACCAGAATTAAATCGGCACCGGTGATGCCCTGCTGCACCTTTTTGCTGGGCTTGGGCAGCAGCTCATCCAGCCGGGCAGCAAAAACGGCGGCACCGGCGTGAGCGGTCAGATAATCCACGCGCCCTTTCCGATCTTTGATGATCGTTCCACCCACCTTCAGCCCCAGTTTACCACTTCCAACCGAGACAACCGAAGCTGTAGGCTCCGCGTCGGCATTGGGCAGCAGGGCGGCCATGCCGATTTCGGTGATAGTCGGCGCGGTACCCAGGACAGCCTGGACCCGGACATCGAATTCATTACCCAGGGTTTGGGCCAGCTCGCGGGCCATTTCGAAGCGCAGGGCGTCGGTCCAGATATAGGCGATTTTACCCCGAGCCAGGGCCGGTTTGATCTGCATCGCGAAGGTTTCGACCTGGCGGGCGATGCCGGACAGGCTGAAGTGAGCCTGTTGAAACTGTTCCAGAAAGGTTTTGGTCAGGCTGGCGCCGACGGCCATGTAACTTTCCCTGGCTTTAGCGATAAGTTTTTCCAGGTTGGCGTGGCGACCGCCCAGATCAAAATCAAAATGGTGGCAGCGGCGTTCCATGTGACGATGGTAGGTATCGAGCAAACACCAGGGGGAGGCAGTGGCCTCGCCGCTGGCGATCCCGGTATATTTTTCGAAGATAGTTTTGGCGTTGAGGCCAGGCTGCTTGAGTTCCTGTTCAATGCGGCCGGCTTCCAGCAGCACCTGGCCGGCCACGGCAATGAGACCCCATTCGGCCTGGGTGTCGGGCCTGGCCTCGGACCAGAAACTGGATTGGCGCAGGCGAGCCAGCTCGACCCGTTCCGGGCTGGCCTGGGTCAGCAAAGCAGCGGCGGCGCGATCCTGGAGCTTCTGTTCGACGGCCAGGAAAGTTTCAACCCGGGCCAGAGCGCTCAGGTGGGCTGGATCAAACTCAAACTTGGCCAGTTTTAACGATTTTTCAACTTGGGCCGCCCGGTTAAGGTAACTATCCCGCAGATCACGCTGCTGTCGCCAGCGACCGGCCAGTTTGAGACAGGCTTCATGGGCAGCGGGTTGGTTAGCTATTTTGACCGTACTCAATTGGGGCGGCAGCGGCTCCGGCAGCGCTGCCACCAGATCGGTGAGGAGAAGGTGCTGCGCCAGCCGGTCACGCAGAGGGTCGAGTTGATCCACTCCGGACAAATCCACCTCGAAGGCATTTTGCAGCAGCCCGGCCAGTTCATCACCCGCGCCTTTGGCGGCAATCTCGGCGTCAAGGGCCGGGTTGGTCAGGAAGGTTAAGGCTACTTCCAGGGGCTGGCTGGTGTTAAAGATAACCGAGATAACCCCGGCTACGTCGCCTCCTTTAGTGGCGATATTGTCCAGATCGGCCAGGGTCAGCTTGCCGGCGTCTACCTGCTGCTCGATCTCTGTTACTTTTTCGTTACTGAGCACCGGCTTCAAGGCGTTGCGGGCGATGACGGCCAGGCGGGTATTACGGCTGGGTGGCTGCTCGCCGGGCTTGAGGATCACCCCGGCGCTTTCCAATTCAATCAAGGCGTGGTGGGTACCGGCCTGATCCAGGGGGATATAGACGACTAGCCGGGGTGGGTCGGTTTGCTCCAGCAGCGGCTCGACCGCGCGGCGCAGGGCAAAAAAGCTATTCTCGTAGCGGATCACAGCCGTATTCGAGATAGTCAGGCTGTCAACAACGGCGGCATAGTGCCGGTCAGGATCGTACCAGACGACCAGACCGTGTTCGGCGACGTGCTTGATAATCGTGTTGCGTAGATAATCGGTGACAAGACTCATTTTCGCAAAAATACCTCTTTATCTGAACGGGGTTTTATTACAAAACTAACTACCTACGGTATCGAAGTTTGATCCATTTCGGTATACCAAATCGTATGTTCCTGCCCATCATTATCAATAATGGTGATGCCCTCCCCATTGCGTTCTACACGTGTGTTCCAACGAATATTTCTCCCCTCAGTTGATTCGTCGCCTTTAGGATCTTGTGAGGAAAGCATAAATTTCCCCATTGCTGCGCGCCTTTCTTCAACAGGTAAGGCCTGTATCTGCTTAAGCTCTGCCAGCACTGTGTCGGGTAATTTAAATCTTTCAGCCGGATCGGTGCGAAGATCAGTCATACGTTGTTTAAGTTCGGCCTCTGTGCCGGCCTTCTCGATAGATATTGGCCGCCCTTCTTGGCTCAGTTCTGAAACTGCTTCTTGAACTTGGGGCATATTTGCGGTCTCCCAAGGCGCATAGAATTTCACGGCTTCAACAGATGACTCATCAACTTGGGCATACCGGCTGGCATGCGTCAAGTTTTGCATATGGGTCAAGCTGGAGGCTGAGGCTTCAGGGTTGCGGGTATCCTTACGAATGTAACCTTTTGCATCAACCAATTCTTTTATATTGCCGGAGTCATCGACTACTGCAAAATCTGGCTCTATAGGACGACCATCTTGTAATTTCACCTCTTTTGGGTGGAGTATAACGTGGTGTTTGGGACCACTCTCATCTTCAAGGTGTTTCGAGTCATACTCATCTTCAAGCTGCCAATATACTGTACCCTCTTGAGCTACACCACGAAGATGTGAATCAGTCAAATTCTGGATAGATTTATGAGGATACTCGGCTTTAGCAATTTCGGCGGCCTTCTTTTCATCAATGAGCGTATCAAGTTGTTCGATAACTGTAGCTGGCACCAGATGACTTTGATTGGCGATGGATTTGTCTTCAATTACTTCGGAAGGGGAGTCAGGCAAAAGTGTACTAACCTTCTGCTGATTCAGTAATGAAGATGAGTCACTGGTACCATCCTGTGATGAGGTATCGATCTCACTTTCATTACTCGTACCAGCATTGTCGTTAGAATCAACTGGCTCTAGTGGGGATGGAGAATTTATTGGCTGGATCTGTGTTATATCCATTGGCCGACCAATATCCGTACCGGGATCATCGCTAACGTCATTATTAGTAGGGGAGTCAATATCAATTTTTTCTTGAGTATTTTCAGAACTGTTTTGATCTTTAGTTTCAAGCGCAGTTTTGGCATTTGTCGAGCCGGACGAAGTATCTGTCGCTTGAATATCATCACCGGGGTCATCGGTTGTGCTATTAGAACCACCTGTCACATCGTTAGGTAAGCTAACAGGATTTTCTTTAGGCGGCTCAAATTCCTGGTCTTTACGGTCAGGTTGCCACATAATTTCGCCCATTATTTGCTCCTTTCATACTGAGAGTGGAATTCATATAGTAAGGTGCGATACCTATAGCGAACATGATTATCAGCAGCATTGGTGCTGGTGGCTTGACTTAGAGTCATTTCGGCTAGATGAGCCAGGCAACAATAGAACGCATCGCGCTGGTCATTGGAAGTCTTATCACCAGCGGCAGGCTCAAGCCGTTGACCTATAGCTCTGATTATTGTCCACCGTTTGTCTGTATCCGCTTCGATCAAAGCTTCCATAAGGTCAACCTGACCGGTGGATTGGAAAGTCGAGTCTTGAAGGCGATCTAAGGTAACTTGTTGATAGGGGCACTTGTTTTCCAACTGCAAGGGTTTACAATACGCACAGGTTCGCATTGGCGCTCGTAGAACCTGTTTAGCCACTTGTTGGATAACCGACCAATCGGGCGATGGTGGAGTCTTTTGGCTAATCGCCTGCAACCCTGCCTCCCACTTAATTACTGGCATAACGTCCAGGCCAAGCTTTTGTCGTTGTAATTCCATATAAGTTTTGATCTGCTCATCACTTATATTTTGGCTGGCAATCGGGTCAAAGCTGGTCTGGTCCCCAAATTCGGGAACCTTGACATGCACAGGACGCCCGTATGGACTACGCACGATAGCAAAACCGGGAGTAAGTGTGCGGGCATATTCCCGCTGGGGGTCGTTGAGATTCATGATATTAGTGAACAGATCGAAACTGGGAGCATCCTCAAGCCAGTGCATTAGCTTAATATAAGTGTTGCCAATAGCCCCCTTAACTAATAGAGTTGGGATCTGTTCAGCAATAATTATACCTTCACCATAGCCACGCACTTCAGACAAAATATTACTAAAGTCCTCACCTGCCGCACTGCGGCTGTCCCCTGCTGTTGCCAGAGTAGGGTTGACTTCAGCCATCAGGCGATGAGCCTCTTCAACCACGGTAATGTGAGGCAAATCAGCCGGACGGGGATGACGTTCCACTTCTTCGGCAAAACGCATGAGTAAGAAACCCATCAAGAGGGAGGTATCTTGAATCGAGCCAACACGCCCAATTTCCATCACCGTTGGCTGGTTTAGGATAGTTGAGAAAGGCATTGACTGGCGCACATTAACGACATATCCAGCATTTTCAAGCAAATCCCCGATGCGGATGACCGAAGCCTGCCGCACATTATCCTGAACCTCACGTCCATAATTGAGGCTATCGGTAATATCACGTATAGCCTGATAAAAGTCAGACATAATAGGGTAATCTCGACCCGCCATACCCCGCTCAAGGATCGTGTTCCAACCCTTTTCACGGTAGACTTGACGTAGCGCCTCGCGGTAAATCATGGGGAGTGGGTCATGCAAAGTAAAAGCTGCCGTAAAAACACGCATTAATCGGCTTAGATGGGTTTTTAATAGCAATCCTTCTGGTACTTCAAAAGGGTTAAACCGGAATGGGGAGGTGCTCTCATCTCCCAAGGTAAAAATGAGAAGGTTATCAGTTAACCTACCAAAACCGCGTAATTCACGATAGTCAGGCTTATCTAGAGGATATAGCACTAAAAAGGGAACACCGTGCTGCAACCAGAGTTGAGCTAACAAATGTTTGATTGTAGTACTTTTGCCACTTCCGGTTGAACCAGCAATTAAAGCGTGTCTGGTCAGGTCACGTACATTGATCCGGAAACTTTGGGGTGTGGGGTTGCCCCGATGATATACGATTCCTAGTTCGATCTTTTTCTCGTGTTCTTGCTCCTGAGAACTCTTTAAAGGATCATTCAAGTTGGCCCGGGCTTGCCGACGTAATTCCAACTCATCGGCCGAGGCGACAAAAGGTTCCTCTTTGACCAGCACCCCAGGCACGTACCCACTTTCCGGTGGAACAGGTAGGCGGAATGCCCCGTAAGCTTCTTGCGCCGAGGCCAAATAACGCAATCGTTCTAACGGGGGCGAAGCGATGGTATAACCCCAAAAATCGTGCTCCAGATAACGTAGGTTATTAAGCGCAACGGCCATTTCTTCATCCGTGGGTTGGGCGGCTGCCCACTGAGTAGGATACTTATTTTCAGCGTTGCCCATCATCTCCGAACCAAGAGCTTCAGCCAAACCACGTGGCGCTTCGTGTTCACCTATCACGTATACCCTCACCATGACCAATTGTTCACGCTCTTGCATCAGCGGTTGATAAACATACACACCAATTCGAGAACGGGTGCGAATATACTCCTCAGTGATGTCATCATCTTCTATGGCTGTTTTCTTAAATTGCCCAATGGCAAAACTGACGTTAAATACTTCCTGATCGAACATACGCGTAGGTCGAAGACTGATGCCGACATAACATTTTTGAGATTGAGTAGCCAGCGCCGTAAAAAAGCGGGTCATAGGACTGAAGTCAACATTGGGCACAAAAGGATGAGCAATATAATCACCCTTACGCTCAACTCGGCCTAATGGAGCGGTGCTACGAATGGGTATATCCTCATATTTGCGAATCTCCAAGACATTGGTTGGTTGCAATTCATTAAATGAGATGGGTTCATAATACCGCCAGAATTCTCGCTCATCGGTTACCGGCTCAAGAGGATAGTTGAAGGGATCTTCAAGTGGAAAGTTGCAGACAAACTTATCCCATAATTTTTCGGCTAATAACTGCCCGGTTCGCTGTCGAGTAGCAAAGACTTTACCCAGGAAAATGATGTCAATCAGGTTAGGTTGGCCGGGTACCGGATTAGGAGTGGCAATGAAACGTAATTCAAAAGTAGCCTGATTTTCGCGAGCATGGGCCAAGTCATAGATAAAACGAAACTGGCGCTGCATAACCAGCAAAATACGTTGCTTATCCAGCCGGGTGAAATCGGCAGACATCATGGCCGGTAAGAAGGGAACACGGGCGGCCCAAATAGCATGTTCGCCGCCGATTTCTTTATAGATCACGCCGCGTTCATTATCGAAGTCAACTGCCTGACGAACCATAACGCGCGGGGAGGTATAGATATAGGGGATTTGCATGCTTTTTCTCCACAATGACTTCAACTGCCACCAACTAAATTATACGCAGCAACCCCAGCTAACCCACAAACAACAATGAGAATAATGACAATGAGCAAGAAGATCACTCCATACTTCATTGTGCTGTTCGATTGTCGTTTGCGTTTTTGCTCTTGAGCTACATAAACTGTCTGTTCTCGAGCAAGCTGCAAGCTCAATTGGGTTTGCTCTTCCAGATATCTCTTAATATCCACCCCACACTCGGAGCAAAATAAGGCTACAGCCTCAATTAATCTGTCACAGCGAGGACAGTTGCGTGCAAGCATTTGACCACATTGCTTGCAAAACCGCGTACCAATTGAGCTACTTGCCTGACATTTTGGACAAATCCATGTATCCGCCCGTAGATTGACGACAGAGGTGACGGATTCATGAGACCCAGGCCGAAGCTTAGATAAGGGTGGCGGTGGAGCCAGTTGCAATTTCACTTGTGGATCAGCTAGCCCACCTACAGCGTTAGACAAACCAATACTAGCGTCATAGGCTGCTCGCTGGGCGGGGTCCGTCAGGGTGGTCCGAATTTTCTCTAATAAGAGCAGGGCCTGGTTAGCCTTATTCACGGTCTCGGGATTTTGGTGCGTAATCAGGCGGCGGCATTGATTATACTGCGCCTCAATAGCCGCTTCGATTTCGGCTGTATTGGCTGTAGATTGAAGTTTCAGAATTCCGTAGTATGTCGGCATAGTCAATTTTCATCCCAACGAAGCTTATTGGTCTAAACTTTTCAGTTATAGTGTGCCTACCCTCCATAACTGAAGACCATTCTCATTAGTGGTAGCCAGAAACTTTCCATCAGGTGAGAAGATAGCACGTCTACTATAAAATTCATTATTGTGTACGACACATTGGCCCCACTGCTACTCTTTAAAAGCACTTTTTGTCTAAATATTGGTGCTGTAGGTTGGGGTTTGAGAGTTTTTAAATTAATTGCTGTATCATCCTCAAGAGGATGACTTATTATCGAGTCCATGTTGTTTACAATTAGCACGTCAGCTCCTGCGGTCAGCAATGGCAGGACCAAAAAATACCCCTAAAACAAGCACTGGTAGCGCTAGAATTCCTCCCAAGATTGAAGCTAGAAAGGCCAATATAAACCGTGTATCCGAGTAGTTTGGCGATTTAAGCACTTCCATAGTCAAGTTGCTGGCAATACCTCCGCCAGTAGCACCTAAAGCTAATTGCAATAATGCGCACCAGGGGATTGATATTGAGTAAGGCCAGATAATAGACCAGGCAATTCCGGCTGTTACTGCACCAATTAGGCAACCTGCAATTGTCATACTTTTCTTAAGCTCTTCGAATTTTCTTCTTTCTTCCTCTCGGCGAACTCTCTCTTCCGCTATTTGCCGTCCCAACTCTCGTTCTGCCTGAATTTGGTGGGCCTGTTCAATCTCACTTTCCCGTACAGCGTCACTAAGCCTTACTCCACATCCTTGACAAAAGTAGGCAGTAATTTCGATAATAGCACCACATTTTACACAGGCTTGCCCAATCTGATACCCGCATTCTTTACAGAAGAGGGTAGCAATTGGATTAGGTGTCTGGCAACGTGAACAAATCCAAGCTAATTCCATGGGACTGTTTCCAGGAAGTGATGGATCAGAGGAGATTTCTTGGGCAGAAGGCGGGAGAAGGGTTGCCAGAGGATCGGCCAAGTGGCCAACTTTTTCTACTACACCAATACTGGTGTCATATAATGCTCTTCTAGTGGGGTCCGTCAAGGTACCCCGGATTTTCTCTAACCACTGTAAGGCTTGATTAGCCCGACTAGCTGTTTCAGGATTATGATGGGTTACTAATCGCCTCCAATGGTGGTACTGAGTTTCATAAGCTTGTTCAATTTCAGCAGTGGTAGCTGTGGCAGTTACTCTTAAGATTTCGTAGTAGGTAGGCATAACCCTCATCTCTCCACTAGAAATAAAATTATATCCACGTTAAATCAAGGCTAAGAGACTGCCCTTGGCTTTAAATCTTGGTCGCAAAATTAACACCCCTCCAATTATACTAAAATCAAATAGAACATTGCGCCTTTGTACATTAGTCCCTAGTCTAAATGTCGTATCTTCCTCTTTTGAAAAGTAGGCCGGATAATCGGAAATGGTGTTATTAGGTTGATGGTGCCCCAATCCCTTTGCTGTTAATAGTATTCCATCTCGGCCTTGCGAAACAAGAAAACAGATCTCACCGAAGACATGCATGTAGAGATGTTCAGGATAAGCTTCGTTAAGATTTCTATATGTCTCTTTAGCTTTATCCTCTTCCAGTCTTATATCATACAACTTGTTTGTATAAGCAATGAGGACCCTAGCAGTATTCGGTTTCACAGAACTTTCGCCTGATAGGTACTTGGTCCCTTGAATGTCGCCAATAGGTGCCACGGCGTAACAGAAATATAAATCATTAGGGGTAATTCGATTTTGCGATAGATACAACGGATGGTCCCGTCTAGGTTTAAAATTTTTGGTCTGCCCTTTTCCTGTTCGGGTAATCCACCACGTCATATTTAGTTCAACTGGGTCAATCTGGTCCTTCCCTTTCATTAAATAAATAGCTATAAGCAGACCATTTGACTCAGTAAATTGGACTCCATATCCCCACTCAAAATTAGTTTTTAGCTTATCTTCCCAGGCTAATAAGCCGGTTGATTTATCAAAAGCTGCTATCTTGTTGCCAGATTGAAGATATACTAGCTCTTTCCCCATAATGACTTGATGGGCTAGATCCAATATTCCGCCAACATTAGTTGACTTCCACAGCACACGCGAATTTCCAGCTTCCTCGGCAATTAAGCGGCGTCCATTCACATGTACAGTCAAAAATCCATCGGTCACGACTTTACGCCCCCAATAACTTATCTGCCCGGCCCCAATTAGAGGCAAGGCGGGAGGTGGCTGAATGATCTTTACTGGTACTCCAGTCAACGCATCTACTCCCACCTCTGAACTAAACGGAAGTAACACTCGTGATTGGTTTCTTAGTTCTTCCACTGGTCGTGGTATTTTAGAGGTACTCAAGGCCCACAAAGGGATCATTCGAAATGGTTCATGGATACCTAACGGAATATGAGGATCCCAATTATCCCAACCAAATCCCAGCGATTCAACAGAAGTATAGGGTAATCGGTGGACAATTCGGTGCCACTGTTGAACATAAGGATAGGCCGGATGACTGGATGTAACAGGGTCAATCATGGGCCTACGTAAGTCAATCTGGGTGTTAAAATCGGGATGGAGCTTGGCCCAGACAATATGGGTATAGGCTGCGGCCTCTCCAGCCAAGTTACCTTTAGCCTGTGCTACTTCAACGTGTTCAAGTACATCATCACTGTATTGGGAGTGTAAAATTTCTGAGCTAATTAGGGATGAGAATATAGCTTCGAGTTCCTGCTCAACCCTAAGAGAGTCCCAAAACCATGTTTTTTTGGTTCCAAATAAGATGTAGTAAATTATGGAGGCAGAACTATTATCCTTAGTGTGGGCTGTAATAGTTATTTTTCCCGCATAAGCGCGGCCACCCTCTAGTTCCCTAGCATCAATTATTATTTCGAATCCACGAGGCAGCCTCTCTAATTCGCATGACGCCTCCTTTAATTTAATCCACGAACTGTCAGTCGAAAATCCCAACTGTCCTGGTAAACGATTAGATTTTCCTACTTCTAATAAGAAAGATGTCGTAAATTTATTATCTACTATACCAAGATATAATATCCTATCCATCTCCTCATGCTTATCTATTAGGTGTCACCCCTCAATACATCGTGTGGTGAAGCGAGAACCTTAACAAACGAATAAACCTCAATGCATCGTGTTAACGACGCGATGAGCCAAGCGGACGACAGAAGTGACAAGGGACACCCAGAAGTGTTCAGGGCCACCAGACATTGGTTTGGCCGGTGGGGGTAACAACTTGAGGGTGGGTTGACTGGCCTCAGCGGAGGTGTCGGTGATTTCATTGGCAGAGTTGAGCATCGGTTCCTCGCTGGTTGGAGCTGGATAGGGTAAAATGGGTTCAGTCACCGGGAAGGGATAGGCTACCAGGCAGTGTCGCTCCTGGACATCGGGGGCGGCATCATAGATGCTCAAGGTAGCCCCCGTTAGTTTAAACTCAATCGTTACCCACACGCCTTTTTGGAAGTCTGGTTTGGGCACAGCCCAGGTTGAGTTTAAGACTTTCACCGTTCCATCCGGGTCAATGCGGCGAATGAAGTGGAGCCGTCCTTCCCGCAAGGGCAGTTTGGTGGTCGGCAAGACAAAATCGGACGCGAGGCAGGTGGGCGGATGGTGGTGATGCACTTCATAAGGTGACTGCTCCATCAAGGCGGTATGATGGCGGCTGTGGCGATACAGATCAAAGAAGCTTTGGCCCCGGTCTTGCACATCTTGGCGGTGGGGCAGGTAAGTCTCTTCCCAAACGTGGCGATCATAATCTTGATGAAATCGTTCGACCGTGCCATTGCTTTCAGGGTGATACACCGGGGAAAAGACCAACTCCGTCCCGACATGCAAAGCCAGGCGCACCACTTTGCCCAACACATAAGGGTGGGTCGTACCCCCCGTGAAGCAACCTTCATTATCCACTTGGGTGTAATGCGGCAACCCCATTTCCTGCCAGACCTGCACCAAGAATTCAGCCGCCTCTTGCGAGCGCCGTTGGGCAAAGGGATGCCCCGTCGGGTAACGGGAGACGACATCAATCGCATTGAAACAGGCCACCCGTTCTCCGCCCAACAGAAAGTGCGGCACAATATCGACCTGATAGAGTTGCTGGGCCTGGCTGGGTTTCAAATGCGGGTAGCTGATGGCGCTTTTTGACTGCCCTTTTTTCGTTCGGGTCAGCCCATTCGCTTGTAACACCCGTTCAATACTGGCTCGACTGGGCAACGGTGATACCCCTTTGTCTTTCAACTTCGTCCTGACCGCCAGCGGACCCACGTATTTCAACCCAGACCCGCTTGCCGCAGTCGCTTCCAACTCACTGCGCGCTTGACAAATCGCTTGCTGCACCTCGGCTGACAGTTTCCGCCCGTGCTGGTGGGGCATTCGAGACCGATCCTGCAACCCAGCCCAACCTTCGACTTGATAACGTTGCCACCACTTGCGCACCCAATTCTCATGTCGGTTCAGGCTTTGCGCCACTTCCTTGACCGTCCGTCCCGACCGAAGTAAGTGTATAGCTTGTTGTCGCTCGGCAACTAAATCACTGATTATCATCTTCATCCATCCTCCATAGCTTGTTAGATGGATGAATTAAGCCACTCTTACACGATCTATTGAGGTTTCGTTTGTTAAAGAACTACCTGATCTATTGAGGTTTTACTATTTAGTCCCCACACGATCTATTGAGGGGTGACAATTAGGTTTAATAGGTCTCTCTGAGACTTATAGAAATTTCGACGGATATCAAAAATTTTTGAGGCCAATTTTTGGTCAATAACCTTTAATTCGGTTTTTAATTTAAGCGGTTTTACCTGCCCTTCTAACTTCAATCCACATCCTCGACAGAACTTGGCATCCAGTTCTACCATATTGCCACAGCGGGGACATTCGTACCCTAAGGCATGACCACATTTCAAGCAATTCTTCGTCCCGATCAAATTCGTAGTGTGGCAGTTAAGACAGACCCAGAAATTCGACTGCTGAGATTTGACATTAGACTGAATCTGTCCGACTGATTGAGGAGGTGATATCGGGGCATGAACTGTTTGGACTATAATTTGTGGATCCGTCAGACCACTTTCTGGACCATTTAAGCCAATGCTCATGTCGTAAACTCGTCGCCGGGCTTGGTCAGTAAGCGTGATTCTGATTTTTTCCAACCATTGCAACGCCTGGGTTGCTTTATCGACCATCACCGGGTCAGGATGAGTAGACAGAGACAGCCATTGCTTATACCGGATTGTGTAAGCGGCCTCGATCTCAGCCGAGGTAGCTGTTGGGGGGAGCTGTAGAATCTGGTAATAGGTGGGCATTGTATCTTCTCCACAGGTGTCAATGAACAGCAGTCGGAAAACATGTCTCTCGCTGAAACATGACCTTAGTCACAGTGACCATATCACTCCGCCCCAACGCATCAACCCACCAGCGATTATAAGTCTCTTCGAGTAGGTTCAAAGCATGAGAAGCAGTTTGATCAGAGCGAGGACAATTGCGGGCAAAGTATATGGGGTTAAATTTTAGAATTTGGTAATAGGTGGGCATATAAATTACTTTTTACCATTTGTATACAAACCAAGTTGCAACGATACGATCTTCTGTGATAACTGTTACAGTGTTAATTTTACCATCGAACATGGTATCAATATGGCTTCCTAAATCCCTAAAACCGTATGATATGGACTCACCACTGGCAAGTGAGATTGTTTTGTTTTTCCATCTATAACGATAACAATCTACCTTTGAAGGAGTTCCTGCCCAAGGAGAACGTGATACCATGAGTTGGACTGACTTAGTAATAGGCGAAGCATTCTGTAGCAAGACTTCAAAAGCAAACCCTTTACAAGTATTTTTACTACTCTGTCTAACAGTTATATTAACACCATTCAATACCGCCGAGTCACCAATCGTAAACGACATTTTTTGAGCGCCCCATTCGTAATTCACCCATTTCCAATACCCAAAACTTGCAAACATTAGCAATGCAGTCATTACAAATGCAATTATTCCCACTAATATCATAAGCCGTGTTTGAGTTTTTGCTCGCGTTTTTGTCTTAGCTTCTTCTTCAGCTCTGCGACGCGCTTTTTCTTGCTCCTTTTTCAGTCGAGTTGCCTCTTTAATCTGCTCTAACCTTAATCGAGCATCCTCTTCAACTCGCCGTTGTTGGAGAAACGCGGCAACATCCACCCCGCAATGAGGGCAGAAGAGGTTTGCAAACTCAATAAGCTTTAAACATTTGGGGCAATTACGTCCGATTTGCTGCCCACATGTCACACAATACCTAGCTTCGATTTGATTAGCTGTTTGACATTTAGAGCATATCCAAGCATCCACACGTCTAGTTATAAATTCTCGTGAAAATGACTTAGTTATATTAAACAATGGGGGGGATAGCTTCGATTTCTGTAGAAAAATCTCTGGGTCAGCTAGACCATTAATTTGGTTACTCATTCCAATTTCAATATCGTATTCTGCACGTTTTTTAGAGTCTGTTAATATACTCCTAATTTCCTCAAGGGTGCGCAAGGAGTGATTAGCTTCATCAACGATGCGCGGATTTCTATGAGTAGCAAGGCGGCGCCACTGGTTATATTGTGCATCGATAGCTACTTGTATTTCAGCATTACTAGCTGTAGGTTGAACTTTGAGTATCTCATAATACGTAGGCATTTTTTGCTTACTTATTCCTGTTGTGTGGCTGATGGAAAGCGTGCTTCTTGTTGCATTTTGATCTTGAGAGCTGTCACCCAGTCTCCATGCCCCATTGCATCTAACAGCCAACGATCGTAGGTTTCTTCCAACAATTTTAACGCTCGTTGATCTGCTGGGTAATCTTTTAATAGCAGGTCTAATTCTGTAACAGCAGATTCCCACTGCCCGGCCTGGGCATATTGTTGGGCCAGCTCGTATCGCGCTTCATCTAAATGTATTGAAGCTTCGCTGTAATTTGACTCTACTTGTAAGATCGCAACAAATCCATCGCGGGCGCATAAATAATCCCCATTATCCAGGCAAGTTCTGGCTATGTGGTACTGCGTTGCCAACCATTCCCGACGCAGGTGTTGTTGGTATGTATACCAGGCAGTACCTGTCACAACCAATACCGCCATCATTCCTGCTACGATCACAGCCAGGCGAAGTTGATGGCGCAATCGCTTACGCCCCACTGCTATTGCTTCGGCAATTAAGTTCGACGTATCACCGGCCAATCTTTCCTGGTGAGCCATAGCATGGTCTGTTTGAATCTGGTAGATACGGGCCATAGCTGCTCGGAAATTGGCCAGATTAACGCCACAACTTATACAGAGGCTTGCTTTGGGTGGATTGAGCGCTTGGCAGTTAGGGCATGTAAGCAGGTCATCAGCCGGTGTGTCCATCATTGAGTTACCGCTAGAAAGTATTTTCAAGGAGCGAGAATAAAATTATGGCTAGCAAGATTAAGCCAATTCCCAAGCCGGCTACAACCAGCCAGAAAACAATTCCTGCCCGGCGATTAATCATGTGGCTGGCTTCCAGGGCCACAACTCGAGCTTCAGCAATACGACGCTCCTCCTGAATATGCTTCTCAAGTGTTACTGCCTCAGTGAAACGACGCTCATCATATTCAGAGATGAGCGTGTTGCAGCGCGAACAAATTTTTTGGCTCAGCATGACCCTCTGGCCACATTGCGGGCATGGGCGAGCAATTTGGCCACCACATTTTTCACACGTATTGGCCTGGATTAGATTCATGGATCCACAATGTGGGCAGGTCTGTTGGCCAGTTGAGATTTGAGGGGGCGAATAGGTAACAATCCCGGTTGGCTGCTCAGTCACGGCGATCGCCTGAGCTGGTGTATCTATACCTAAGGAACGATCATAGTCAATCCGCCGTTCAGCATCGGTTAGCGTCGTATAAGCCTCATCCAACCGGTTTAATTGCTCATTCACGTGGTTGCCGCTTTCAGCTTCAGTGACAAGGAGATGAGCGCGTTCACGGTTGTATGCTGCTTTGATCTCCTCAGTGGTGGCTGTGGGCGACAGGTTAAGCAGTTGATAGTGACTCATCGTAATTACTCCACGTTAACCAATCCACTGCTGCACCTCTCGGACAATTTCAACCAGATACTGGCCTGTCCAGCGCCGCAGAACAGCCGATTGGAAGGGTACACTTTGCTCATCCACCTCTACTTCAACAGCCGGCGCTAATTGAGGATAACCAGCCAGGCAGAAAAAGTAAAGCGTGATTTGACCACCGGAGTTGCGTGGCGCCTCGACACGAAGAACATACGAGCCATCCGGGACATCATCGCTGTCGGTTCCAGGTTTTGCTTCCACCCTCGCCCCCGGTATTTTTTTGAGATACCCGATTTCTTCACGAATCCGCGCATGAATATCTTTTCCTGCCGGAAGTTGGTCTGGATTTGCCGGCAGCGATTGACCTGGCAGTTGAGCTTGACTTTGCCCTCCCGGCAGCATACTGCCGGGAAAACCAAAATTGTTCATAAGATCGGGTAAATTAACGGATCCGGTGCTGCTGGTTGGCCGGTTGAGAAATCCAGCCGGGTCAAGGAGACCCTTATCAATTAACTCTTTGGCTATTTCGCCGTGTGTAGCTAGGATCTGTTGAGCAATCTCGGGCCGGTGGATGAGCAGCCATTCCCAGGTTACGCGCGATTGTCCAGTCATCGTGGCATCAACCTGCCAATCCCGCAGAGTTGTATATTCCTTCAACTGCTGAGATGCCAGCGCATCATTCCCTGTATCGGTCGCTTTAATGCCTGTCACCAGGATATTAAATATCTCTATGCCAATAATCTTGGGTAACTGCATTGCCTGCAAGCGTTGTAGTGTTGTGCGGGCAATACCCTCACCTTGAGTGCGAATCTCATCCACTGTGGCATAGACAACTGCTCCTCGAACGGCTTGAATCACCCGGTCATATAGACTGGTGAGCGGCGTCTTGATTTCTAGCGCTACCCGACGTGAGTCTGAAACCCGATACTCTACCGCCAGATCAAGGTTAATTTCAACCGGCACCGGTTGAGCAATGGTAAATTCACGAGTCGTGGAGATTGTCAGGGTTTGGATACGAGTATCAATGGCAATTGCCTTAACATCTCGCCAGAACTGATATTTACTGAGCGAATAGGTGCCCGGTTGAAGAATTTCCTTGAAGGCCCCTCCTTCGGTTATAACAGCGCACCAACCCTCGTCTACCACGTAGCGTCCGCTCAACCCTGGTAAAGGCAGCCCCTTATCTAGGAGTTGGGCTGGACGGATAACATCGTAATCCGTTATTAGATGGCGATTGTTAGGCATAAATATCTACCTTTCATTCATTCATACTATCCTACCTATTTGCTGCTGCTGTTGCTATTACTTGCAACAAAAGAAACAAACCATAAAAGGCAACAGGTATAACCCCAAGCCAGAATGCCTTATTAGCCTTAGAACGATATATTGTATCACCTATTACTTGCGCCATTCCTAAAGCGTTTCTTGACTTAATGATGGCTCCAATTGAGGCTATAAAACCAGCAATATTGAGAATCGGAATAAAAGCGAGGATACATCCTGCGGTAGCCCAGCGCATAGCCGAATCAGATTGCTGTTTGATTGGCTCTAACATTGCCAGCCGTTCTGCTTCTTGGCGCTGAAGAATTGCTTGATGTTGTTCCTCAAGCATGCGCTGATGAGTTGCCGCCTCGATGTTTGCTCCACATTCAGGGCAGTGTTGAGCTTTGATGTAAATACGTTGGTTGCAGCTTGGGCAGGCTTGCCCTACTTGTGTTCCACATTTTTGGCAATATCCAGTTCCAACTGGATTTGCAGTGTCACACTGGGGACATTCCCATACATCCAGTCGGTGGCTACTACTTGAATATCCTTGAGGTGAAGGTGATACCCCAGCCTGGCGCAAGAGGGCATCTGGATCACCAAGCCCGCCTATTACCCCATCTAACCCAAGACCAGTATCATAGGCGGCACGCTTAACCGGATCAAGAAGGATCGTTCGCGCTTGATCAAGTGCTGCCAGCGCCTGATTAGCTTGGTTGACCACCTGTTGATCGTGATGTGTTACCAGGGTTCGCCATTTATGGTAGGTTATTTCCCATGCAGCCTCAATTTCTGCTTGACTCGCGGTTGGTTGGACTTGCAAGAATTCATAATAATTGTTCATATTATCCTCCCACCGATTATTTAGATTATACAATTGGTTTCACTTCTAACCAGCGTTTTTTGGCCGATACCTGTTGGGGTGATTGACCGGTCTTGTAACTGACGGTAGTGGTCGTTTGCTTACCGGTTTCAATGTCGAGTGCGGTCACATTAACCACCCCGTTAGTACCACACGAAATAGTGACCCGGACTTTCTGCCCGGCTGGACGATTGGGCGGTAATCCACTCAACGCAAACTCCCCAATCGGATTGCACAGAGCAGGGTCTTGAAACTCACCCTGGTAAATAGTGACTTTGACCGCTGTCTGGCCCGGTATCGTCGTGATAAATTCTTTAGAGATTTCAGTCGGAATAGGGCTGTTGCGCGGAATTAAGATGGAGTTGAGACGTTGCCGGGTACCCGGTACAAAGGCTTCAATCCCCAGACTGTGTGAGGTAACGTCGGTAATCTCTAACCCCCCTACTTTTTCAGTAATTGGTGGCGCAACTTGATCGGGCGACATTTCTATCATTCTCTTGGCTGCCACCAGGGCAGCCCCCAAAGCTACCGCTTCGTCAGGATTGATGGAATTATCAGGCGCCTTGCCAAAGAATTCAGCCAGGGTTGAAGCTACAGCCGGGGTACGGGTTGAACCCCCCACGAGCAAAATCCGATCAACCTGGCCCGGTTGTAATCCCGCATCTTTTAACACACTCCGTACCAGAGTTAAGGTGGTGTCGAGTTTGGGCTTGATCAATGTTTCAAACTGCTTGCGCGTGGTTTCAATCCGGCTAACTTTTCCCTGAGCGCGCAACATAATTAGCGTTTTGGTCCGCTTGCTAAGTTCGCGCTTGGCCTTTTCCGCATGCATTCGTAACTCCCCAGCCACAAATGGATCACTAGTTGGATCAAAGTTATGTTCAGAAACAAATTGTTCAACCGTAAATCGCATCAGCGCATCATCAAAGTCTTTACCGCCCAGTTGGTGATCCCCATCTGTTGCCAGAATCTTGATCTCCTGACCTTCAACCCTCATAATAGTTACGTCGAAGGTGCCCCCACCCAAATCGTAAACCAGTACAGTTTCAGCCTGGTGACTGCCATCAACACCAAAGGCAATAGCGGCTGCAGTTGGCTCGTTAAGCAGGTCTAATACTTTAAAGCCGGCTATCTCGCCTGCTGTAATAGTGGCCCGGCGACGATGGTCATCAAAATAGGCTGGAACCGTAATAACAGCTTGGGACAACGAACGCTTGAGATAAACTTCAGCGTCTTTCTTCAGTTTTGCCAGGATTATGGCTGAAACATCCGCTGGAGAATGGCGTTGTTGATCGAAGGAGAAGAACCAGTTAGGGTTGCCCAATTGCCGTTTGACAAACATAACGACTTGATCAGGATTAGCAGTGGCAGCATCTTTAGCGGTCTGACCAACCACTATCGTCTCTTCATCGAAAAAAACTACTGAAGGAGTTAGACGTTCACTCTGATCATTGGGAATGATTTCGGGTTGACCAAGATCATTGACGAGGGCCACAGATGAATAGGTTGTACCCAAATCAATTCCAACAGCAGCTAATTTTGGCACTGGTCACCTCGACCGAATTTGTGGATTACGAAGTAGTACAAAAAATTGTTATAACATTTATCTTGGAGGAGAGTAGCAAGGCATCAATAGATACCTTAAATCAGAACAAAGGGCCTTATTTATTTGTAGATTTCAAAAAAACTTCGTCAAATTGATTACACTATTATGCTTCATTAAAACACATTCCATTTATGGTGTAAGCATTACTTTTAGGGGTTTTCCAAACCGGAAAAGATCGAATTTTGGGTCGGGTCAAGTTCCAATCTTTCATCCCTTCACCAACCCCTTCTCCCGCAACTGCCTTCCGATAGACGACCACTCATACTTCCCGGCGAGCAGCTCCTCCCAATACTGCCGAGCTTCCTTCCACGGAACCAACTCCCACAACGGGGCGATATTCAACACCACGCCATCGTTCAAATCCGGCTCCAGGTTGAGATGAGCCGCCCGGCGCAGCTTGTCCCGAAAATCGTGCAGCTCGGCGACGAAGCTTTCCTGCTGGTCGAGTTCTTTTTCCAATGCTTTCTGGGAACGACCACCGGCCCCTGATCCCTGACTCCCGGCCCCCGGCAACTGATCCCTGATTCCCTCCAGCTTGCTTTCCTCCAGCCGAATCTTCGGCTCGACGTAGTTGACCAGAGCTTTGTAGAGGATGTCTTTATCCAGCCGGTGATAGTAGAGCCACAGGGCATAATTCTTGCGGCTCGATTGTAACAACCAGTAAATGGGCGCTTTGCGGCGGCTCTTGGAGTAGCGTTTGATGTGATCCTGCCAGAAACCGCCGTTGCCGGGGTTGCGGAAATAAGCCCGCAGCTCTTTGACGCCTAGAATTTCGTTGGCTTCTCGTTCGATGGCTTCGGCGCGGTCTGACCAGAGTAATTCAAGAACTTCCCGTAACCGGCGCACCACATCATCCGGATGGTCGGGGTCGTCTACCAGGATGCCGTCTCGATCTAGCATTAGAGGATACGAGTTCGGGGCCGGTCGGGTAGCCAACATTCCCAATGAATATGCCGGCAGAGGAGCAAACGGATCAGGCAGTTCTGGCAGTTCTCGTTTACCAGTGGCGTAGCGGATGTCCCACCGACCGAAAGTACAGCCAACACCGTAAGACAATAGATCGGGTACCAGGCGGCTGGCCTCAGCTGCTGGCGCGGCCTCATCTTCCGTAGTATCCTCGTCAGACCCGATTTCTTTCCCACTTGGAGTGTTTAGCTGCTCATCAAAACTTGCCTCAATGGCTTGGCGATCCATCTCGTCGAGGCTGTATAGACGAAAAGCAATATCATCAATTTCGCCTTGTAAGCGCTTGAGCCGATGAACCGTATCATCTAAGCGATTTTGGTAAATTTGGGATCGCCTGACCAGAGTGATTCCCTGGGTAAACAACAGGGCTGGCAGTATAAAAATGTGGGAGACTTCTTCAACCGTACTCAACCTCATTTTGAGGTCTATAGCCCGTCTGACCAATTCCTGCAACTTTTCGCCACTTTCCTTATCGACAGCAGGCATAGGTGTACGTTGAATTATCCCAACCTCGTAGGACTTTGCCGCAGACGCTGCCGATGCATCTGCGGCCGCAAGTTGTAACTTCA
Organism: Anaerolineae bacterium; assembly: GCA_023382535.1. Next base: position 86,566 of record JAHDWA010000030.1, read on the forward strand.
CGAACTCTTTAAATGCGGCTGAGTTCATCATCCCTAATATAACTATCAATTTATCTAAATCATCATCCGCCACAAAAGTTGCTGGTCCTTTATCAGCGAAAATACATCCCGATGGCATTGCGCGGGGACCGAAATTACTTGTAGTACGACGAGGCCAGGTTATGCCTGGTCGAAAGAAAAAGCCTGGGTTGCGGATATTACCGTACTCCCCAACTAACTTACCATCCATCTGCCAATCAATTACCAGATGTACATCTGAATAGAATTGTGAGTAAGCCCCTCCTTTGGGGTGGTTAATCCATCTTTGTCCTCTACCAACATTCTGAGAAATAACTTCCCACCAAGCTCGTAAAAAACGAAAATCATTACCTGTATCAGGACCTTTACATGAATGGACTTGTACCGATTCAAAGGGACTCAACTCGGCAAATAATTTACGCACCCTTTGACTGACCCAATAGGCAAAGGGTGAGCCGGTTATCTGGCGGAAAGAGGCTGGGTCAACTAGGTAGGCAGTGCTATGAGCCTGTCCGGTCTTAATCGCCGTTACCGCTTCGGTTAAAGAAGCGATCTTATCATCGGTAGCTAACAGGCGAAAGAAAAGTGTGGAGTCGGTCGTTTTTGTTGTTTTTTTCGTGGTTGATATGCTTTTCATCTGGTTTTATGCGGTAATTAATCCAGTTAACTAGAGATGGAAGACAGTCTGTCTTCGACGCCCCTTCAGGGGCGTTTTTTTATAGTAGCCATTTCCTGAGATAGCAGTGATTCGGGTCGGACGAAGTGTTCAGACCTGAAGTGTCAACCTCGTCAATGTAGAGTCGGTATTTCATCGGGCGGCCTCTACGCAGTAAGCTGCCGTTTCGACCATCGCCGTATCCAGCACCCCGTAGCCCAGGTCGGCCATCACAGTGGGCCGAGCATTTTCGAGCAGCACTTCTTCCCGCCAGCGTCGAAACGAGGATAAGAAGAAGCCAGCCCGAGTGGTAAGCGCGCCCAGGATACCAGCGGGGAGTAGTTTGCCCAGCCAGCGCTCGACAAACACGGCGTACACATCATTTTTGGACCGGGGATAAGTTTTCTCTAAATAGTTTTTGGCCTGTTTGCTCCCCTCACCAAAGGGTGGGTTCATCAACACCACATCAAAACGCTGGCGGCACAGGTCAATAAAAGCAAAGCCACGAGCCGTATCGTCGGCAAAGAGGCGGCGGGCTAAACCAGTCTCCCCAGAGGCGTGTTTGGCGTAATCACGCAAGGCTGCTAGTAGCCAGTCCTCGGCGTCCTCCCAAAACTGCTCGTCGCTAATGCCGGTCAGGTCGAACATGCTCAACTGTTCCGGCTTCTTCTCTTGGGGGAAAAAGCTGAGCTGTTCCGGCTTCGGCCCGGCCTGCCACTGCTTTTTGGCCGCGGCCAGGGCATCGTCAATCTCCTCCTCGATCTTCAGCAGCGAACCGGCCTCGCCGGCCAGTTCCATCTTGTCCACAATCGCCCGCAGCAGTTGGCCCAGCAGCGGCGGCTGGAGACCGGCCGTAAATTCGTCCAGCAGCGCCGCGTTCCCCGGCATCGGCTCGGCGCAAACAATGTTCATTTTGGTGATGCGTGATACGTGAGGCGAGGATTCGCCATTCACTATTCGCCATTCGCCCGGTCGCTTCTTCGCGCGGAGCCACAACGCCAACGATGCAATCTGCACGGCGCGGGGATCAATGTCAATGCCATGCAGGTTGTGTTCAATGATTAACCGTGGTATTTCTCGGCGGAAGTTTAACCAGGCTTCGTCCTGGTTGACTGCCGGTAATTCATCAAAAAGGAAGGTGCCGGTCTGACGCACCATTTCTTCGCCGGCCCGCTTGTCAAACCAGCCCGTTTTGAGGGCCTGTTGGTAATCAAATTCGGCCAACGCTACTTTGAAATCAAACGGTACGCGAAAGCGGGTGGCCGAGGCGACGAGGTAGGGGGTATTGGCCTCAACTCCGTCACCATGATCACCTCGGCGGGTTATCACTACATAGGTGTCGGCAAAATCCAGCGGTTTTGAGGAATAATTTGAAATCGGGCTGGCCTGGAAATTGACTTTCACGGTTTGATGTAACAAGGCTGGGGCAGGGCGATAACCAAAATCTTCCGGGGCGATAAGCTCCTTGGCCCAGGCCTCTTCATAAATGATTTCAAACAGGTCAAAAGCGTACAGGCCAAAGTGCATCGAGCCACAGGCCGGATCCAACAATTTTAGTTCGCGCGGGTCTTTGATTTTACGGTGAGGAATGCAAACCGGCTGCCGCGGTAATTCTTCCTGGGATAGCGTGGTGTGATCAGCTTGAATGGCTTTTTTCCAGGCCAGGTAAACCCGCCGCCACTGGTTCAAGAAATCCTGACTGGCTGGTCCGCTACCGGTAATAATGCGCCATCCCCTTTGCAAAACAAAGAGGATGAGCCACAGATCAAGGCTAGAAGTGGGCAAACTACCCGTTTGTTCAAACCGGTGAAGTTGATCATTGGCCCAACTTGATAAATCGCCGTACCCGCCCAAACGCTCAGCGACATCATATCCGTTAAAGGCCAAAGAAATGGCCGCCAGTTCATCTTCGGTCGGGTCGTCAGGCAGCTCCCTAAAATCACCCCGCCGTGCCTGCCGCATCCAGTCCCGGCAATTTCTGGGCAGGTAAGCTTCGGGATCATCGAGGAAAATTTCGGTGGAACGCCGCACCAAATAGCGGCAGGTTTCTTTAAGGGCGGTCTCGCCCTGGGTCATCTCGTACCAGATGCGGCCCAGGGTGTTGTCGGTGAGGAATTGGACCACGTAGCGGGGGGTGTAGAACTGGTTGCGGAAGGCCAGTTCGTAGGAGTTGCGGGGGGCCTGGCTCTCGCTGCGAGCCTGGTCGCGTAGTTCCTTGGGGGTGAAATACTGGTAAATCCAGCCGATGGTTTCATCTTCGGCCCAGATGGCAGCCAGGTCGGTGCTGTTGAGCAGGTCGAGCACCCGGTCGAGCACTCGCTGCGGTGGGAGCAGCCGGTTGGCTGGATCGTCGGGCGAAAAGAGCACGCCGATCTCCTGGGACAGTGTCCCGCCCAGCCAGGTTAAAAAGTGGCGGTAGGCTCGCTCCTGCTGGCCGCTCGACCACAGCTTTTCGTCTTTGGGATGGTCGGCCAGGTAAAACAAAAAGCCCTGCGATTTCACTCCCCGGCTGACCGACTCGCGGATCAGGCCGCGCGTTTCCATCATCTTGTAAGCCGCCAGCCGGTTGAGGTGGGTAAAGGCGACTTCGCGGATGAGTTGCGTCACCGCTTCGCGGGAGATTGAAGACGTGTGCCCGTCAGGGTATTGGAGATTGGTTTTTTTCGCCCCTGCTCCCCCGCTTCGCGTCCCCTGCCCCCCTGCCTGGATGTGCTGCAAATGGATCAGGATTTGAGCTCGATACGCCCGATCCTCCTCCGACAGGTGACTCAAACTGGCGGCGTCTTCGATTTTGCCGTCAAGGTGAATGCCAAACTGCCCTTGCAGCAGTTCGGCGATGGCCTCTTCGAGAAGTCGCCGGCAGTGGGTGACGGTATTTCGGAGGGTGTTGCGGAGGGATTTGTCCATGAGCGAAGTTCCTACCCTTTATGTAATCGCTTTAACAAAGTGAGGAGTAAATAGCCCAAGGCTTTCAAAAAGCTTGTAAAGGCGAAAGCTAAATCTTCGTTTTCCTCAGTTGCTTTGATGGCTTCGACTTGTTTATTGTTATTAGTAACCGTCTGGGCATCACTAAAATAGAAATCGTTACCGCGTCGAATAAAGGCAGCTAGCCGGATCCAGACTTCCTGTTCCTTGATTAATTCGCTAGGCCTCGTTAAGTTAAAAGCTTTTAAGACAAGCTCGCGATGGTAATCAAAACTGATTTTGATTAACTCACCCAAAATTTGAACGGCGCTGACAGCGGTATTGTAAAAACTTACGGCTGTAAGAGCAGTGGTAAGTAATAATATTAGCAAAAGATTATCATGCCCAGGCGGCCCAAAACGGATAGTCAAGCTTGCCTCCAACATCAGCAGGACGGACATAAAGGCAAAATTCAGCGAAAGATCAAGCGAGGTCTTTTGTTGGCTAATTCGCGCTGAATGGTGGGGTGCAGCTTCGCTCATCAATTCCCGCAATCGCGGCCAAAAGAGGACCGAATCAATCCCATACCGCTCATAGGCATACTCCTCGCTGATGGCATAAATGTTACCAAACATGGTCGGGGTAATCCTTTCAAGGTCATGGGGAAGGGTTTGATAACCATACTTACTCTCAATCGTGTTGTGTTGCTTTCTAAAATCTGCCGTTAACTCCCCTATATACTGCTCGATTTGCACTTTTTCTTTATCAGATTGGATATCAGACAGGAGAGTAGTGGCCTCCTGGTATTTTTTTTGTAATTTTATCAAGTCGCCATAACGTTGTTGGCACTGTCTGCGCTTCAAGATAGTTAAGGGGAGGAGCAAGCCCCATTTTAGCCACCACATTTTACCCTCAAACAATCTAATCAGAGCATCGTTCAAACCAGCCAAGATAATGCCGATGGCCAAGGGTAAAAGTAGACTCCCGATGAGCATAGCTAGATCAACATCGGCAATAAATGGCAAGCTGACCGGAGTTGTCGCCAGAAATGAGGCAGACGCTCCACTCCAGATAGGAATCAATAAGTAAAGATGAATCAAAACAAAAACTGAGGATGGCAAATAATAGGCTACTAGAAAGCTAAGGCCAATCTGTTTAATCGACTCAGAAACCGTACTGGCAAAGTGGCTCATATTGCCTGTCCACATTCTCTACAAACTCGCCTTTTTTGTTCAGGGTCAAACTTTGGTGTATTAACCTTTTTACAACTTGGGCAACGTTGTGGACCATACCCGGTGCGTGGATCATCTATTAACTTGATAGGCTCTCCATGAAGTTTGGTTAAGAACGACAACCAATCAAGTATGCCTAGTTCTCCAGAACGATTAGGATTAGTCAATAGACCAACCCCTCCATCTGCCTTTGTAACCACAATGGTTGATTGAGAATGAGCATTACGCCATCTTAAAATCATCCCGCCCCCCTCTGGGGTGTCTTGGGGTACCACACGACTGGCTAAAGGAATGGGTAAAGCGTCTAAAGGAGTTTCACCCGGCATATCATACATCTCTTTCATGGCTCGCAGATCAGAAAAGAGGATAACTTGGTAAACCTGACCGGGTTGTGAGACAATTAGATAAACCTGGTTAGCTCGATAACCTTCCTGTTTCATGATCGCTAGTGCATCATTGAGGGTGACTGTATCTGGGTTAAGAATAAGAACATAAGGGGCACCTTCTTTTTCTAAAGTAGTATCTCGGATAGACATATGGAACCTCTTGTATATCGGATCTTATTATTTTCATTCTTTAGTTAAAAGATAGCGAAGAACTATTTTTTCCCCAAAACAAAATGAGTCATCTACTAAAGCTTCCATGGATAATTTATAACCATCGGTCTCCTCTTTAATAACCCCGTGAAATTCGTCAACCCCTGATTTTCCCTCGCATGGAGAAAGGGATTGATAATCCATCGTTAATTTTAAATCAGTCGAAATCTCGCCTTGCCAGTTATTGTCGCTAGTAACTTCGCCCGTATCATTTACTATCAATTCTATAAATGTTGTATTGGTGATAATGTGATCACCATTGCCTAGATCCGTATCTTCAGGCCAGATTTCGGTAACTGTACCCTTCCATTTGCCCGAAAATCTCGATAGTCCAGTAGGCGATATTGAATTAGTTGAACTTGTGGGGATAGGCGTTACCGGGATCGGCGTGGCTATTGCGTTTGCAATTGGTAAAGGTGTCGCAGTTAAGGATGTTAGGGATGGATGAAGCAGAACTCGCAGCGAGGGGCGTACGCGATAGTTAGCTTCAGTAACCATTTCCTGCAAAGAGGGAATATGCCACAGGCGCACAGTATAATCACGATCAACTGCTGTAAACAGAGCACCACTGGCAGCAGCAATATAATTCCCGTCAGGGCTAAAGCTGACTGAACTAATATGGGCTTTATGATCAGCAAGAGTAATGATCTCTAAACCGGTTTGGACATCCCATAATCGTACGGTTTTATCACGACCTCCAGTTACTACATAATAGCTGTCTGGGCTAAAACTAACAGCATAAACAGCATTTTCGTGTTGGGACAAAACGTGAATATTCGACCAGGTTTCCACGTCCCAGATTTGGGCCGTACCATCTGTACTTCCAGTAATCAAATAGTGACCATCTGGGCTAAAGCTAAGACTGGTAATTGAGCCAACGTGACCTTTCAAGATTTGTATTCTTTGCCCCGTTTCTATCTTCCAAATCTGGACAGTTTTGTCTGCGCCAGCCGTAGCGATATATTGGCTATCCGGGCTAAAGTCGGTAGCTGTAATCTGACCATCGTGACCTGTAAAACAAACACGTTGTTGTCCATCACCGGCTTCCCAGATACAGGCTGTGGCATCGTGACTGCCAACCGTAACAACATAGAGTCCATTGGGACTGAAACGCACTTGAGAAACTACTTGTTCGTGCCCCTGCAAAATATATCTTTCCATACCTGTAGTAGTGTCCCAAATGCGAGCGGTATTATCATCATAGCCTCCAACAATTATACTCTTTCCATCTGGGCTGAAGTTAATGTAATGGGGAAAACCATCATAACCTCCTGTTGCCCATAAATTTGGACCAACGAGAATATGTGAAACAGCCCCAGATTGAACATCCCAAAGACGGACCGTATTGTCAGCACTTATAGTAGCCAGATAACGACTGTCCGGACTAAACCTAACGTTAGCAATCGCATCCTCATGCCCCTGTAAAACACGCTCCTCACCGTTTTGTATATTCCAAAGTCTGACTGTTGTATCATCACTCACAGTTGCTAGATAAGTCCCATCAGGACTGAAGCTAATATCATTTACCCACTCATTATGACCAACTAAATCTTGCCGTTCCAGACCGGTTTCAATGGTCCAAAGTCGAACAGTTGAATCGTTACCACCTGTGGCAATGTAGTTTCCATCTGGACTAAAGTCCACAGTCCTAACCTTACCTTTGTGCCCTCTTAACACAAATTCCTCAATAAAACTATCATGTTCTTCCTTATATCTCCAAACTCTAGCCGTCTCATCCTCACTACCCGTCACTAAATACTCAGCATTAGGACTGAAACTAAGGTCCATTATAGAATTCATATGGCCCTCTAAAGATTGCTTAAATTCACCAGTTTCCACATTCCAAATTACAACCTCAGTCTCTCGTGGCATAATTAAACGATTATCCCCACCTGTGACTAGATAGCGCCCATCGGGACTAAAACTCATACTTCGGATTGGCCTATATTCTGCTAAAATTTTCGCTTCTTTCCCATTGGCTACAGTCCACATTTGAATAGGAGGACTCCATGCATCTCCACTGTAATTCCTATCATTCCCTAGAAAACTAACACCCCCGGTGACTACATAAAGACTATTTGGGCTGAAGGCAACGCTACTTATAGGATAATTATCCTGTCCTGAGGTAGAAGGCCCACCTGACAGAGTGTATTTCTCCTGTCCCGTCTCAATATCCCAAATACGTGCCGTTGTACCTTTACTACCCACCACGACATAACGACCATCTTGACTTATATCAACGATTAGTACTGCTTCCTGACCTGTTAAAACATGATGGAGCTGATGCACTTTTGCATCCCAAACACGGGCTGTACCATCATCGCTGCCAGTGATAACATAATGACCATCTGGACTGAAACGTATGGTATTGATAGGAGCATTATGCCCCAATAAAATAGCCTGTTCTTGACCAGATAGGATGTCCCAAATGCGCGCTGTACCATCCTCACTACACGTTGCTACATAACGGCCGTCAGGGCTGAAATCTAAATCGGTCACTGGGGCAGTATGTCCCTGTAAAATATGTTGATTTTCTCGAGTTGAAACATTCCAGACCCGAGCTGTATTATCGTCACTACCACTAACAATATAGCGCCCATCAGGACTAAACCTCACTACATTTACTGGACCAGTATGCCCTTCAAAAATAGAGCGTAGAGGCTTGGCTAAACTTTGCATGAGCGCAATTTGAACTTGAATAGAAACAGGCTGTCCGGCCTCAGCTAAATTGTTGATCGCCCGAACGGCATAGAGAAGTGACTCTTCTGGGTCAAGTTTAGAAGAGGATAAATCACTGATATCAATACTTGTCCCCAGAGCCACTCGAGCCGTCGCTTCGGCCTGAGCCGTATTTTGAGCAATCACCCTTTGGGTGGATTCTGCTTGTGCAGTAAGTTGAGCATTTGTTATTGCTTGCCTATCCGGTTGAAAGAAGGCAGTTTGGATAATAAATGCTAAAGCTGCTACAAGAGCTAAAACTGAGGCTCCTATTGCAACCCAATTACGATCTTGCTGAAACAGCGCTCCATCTTTAACCTGTAAGTACAACACCGGGGCAAAAGTATCTCTGATCACGCCTTCAAGAAAGCCCACTACTACTTTTCGTGCCTCAGCCAAGGCTACATCCACCGGTTCAAAGGCAGCCAACGCTGCAAAAAACTGAGCTGCCAGCAAGTTGGCATTTTCATCATTTACCTCATATTGCATAACTACGACCGCTGGCAAATTGGCCTGTTCTATCAGCTTTTGGGCAAAGCTATCCCCTGCCGACAGATCTCCCGTTTGACAAGCCGCCAGGAAAACCAATCGAGTTTGTCTATCCTTAAGTGATTGCGCCAACATCTCCGCTGAAACAGGCTCATGATCACCAGATCCGCGTTTGCCATCAACCTTAGACCCTTCACCATCATCCAAGTAAATCTCTTGTGGGGTTCCATGGACGGCAAAGAAGAGAACATGATAGTCTTCTAGTAATTCGTCTTGTAAATCCTTCCAAGTAGCGTGAAGCAGTGGTTTGAAGTTAATCCATCCTTTATCAGTGGAGTCCTTGAGCCGGTCTTGAATTTGATGATATGCTTCTTCAATTTTTAAAGGGTGTAAAGTTTCGGGTGAGGCACCAACAAAAAGGATACGTAAGGGTCTTTTTACTTTCAACCGCTGCCTGAGAGGTCTATCTGTCAGCTTTGGAAAAGTTCGTATCAGGGGAACACTACTTTGTAAGGCCAGCCAATTTTGCCCGTCATGCATCATCTCCCAGGGTAAAGCCGCTAATTCCGGCGGTTCGATTTGAAGGCACAAACGCAGGTTGTCTATCCCAACAAGACCTTGGGCTTGTCCAAATGCTTTGGCAATTTCATGGCTAAAAAGAGTATCGTATAGACTTTGGCCCAATTCTTGTAATATGGTGGGAGATATATTGTTTTGTTCTCTCACCAGGGTTGATAGTTTGATACACTGTTCAACCTTGGAACCCGGAGACAAGAGCTGAGAGATATTTTGAACTCCTTTAGGGCCGTTTGTCGTAAGAATATATGCTTCTGGTTCTGCTTTGATAGTAATTGTGAATGTGTGGATAATCTGTTTTGGCATGGCGTATTCCTAATATATTAAGTGGAGATCAACCGCGCCAAAGCCTCTATTGTAGTAGGACATCAGTTTGGTAACGATTTTCAAGTATAATTCCAATTGAAAAGGTATTACTTATCCTAAAGTTATTATTCCAGAACAATCTTCACCTGCTTATTCAGCAATTTCAGAAATACTCGCGCAATTGGGCAAGAGCCTTTTCCACCACCTCCAGCGGATTCGGCGGGGTGGAGATGCAACTAGACGCAACCCCGAGGGACTTCACTCTAGATGTATCTGGCGAGATCGTAATTTTCGCCGTCTGATTTCACTTCTCCCAAATACCACACGATACCCCACTCAGAAGTGTGAGCAATGAAGTCATTAATAGTCAAATCAACACCAGCGCCATGTACCCTCTGTAGATATGAGGCAAGTTGCATTTGTCTGGTCACCTGACTCGCTGATACGGGAAACACGACAAAAAATATATAGCCATACTTGTCCGGTGGTAGGTCTTTTAGCTTGCCAATATCTTCAATAATCCCTTGGAAGTTTTTTGTAATCGGGCGATGAGCAATTAGAACATCCGTAAAACGAAAGTTTGTATTGGCCGTTTTGAGCATGACCAGGATTTCTGAGCCATCATTCAGGCTAATCGCCACGTCCGCCCGATAGGTTTGGCCGAAAGGTCCTGAATAACCACGCTCAATACACACCTCCCAACCTCCCGCAGCCAGGGCTGCGGCCAGTTCGATCTTCAGCCAACCTTCAAATTTGGCCCGCTGGCGCAGCGACACGTCCAGCTTAGAACAACCGAGCAAATACCGCATAATATCTTGGATAGCTTTACTAAATGTAGGTAAAGTGCCTATTTGGTCAGGCATCGCTTAGGGCTACCTTTTTAGAAACTATACCCTCTGGTTCAACCTGTCTTCTATTCCGGAATGATTTTTACACCCTCCGCCAGCAGTTTGACCAGGTGCTCGCGCAGCCGCTCGACCGCCTCATCAATCGCCTGTTCAGTTTCCAAGTTGTCGGGGAAGAATTCGATCAGGCGCACCCGGGCCAGCTTCACCTCAGAGGTATCTGCCGGGGTCGTAATTTCTACTATCCGGGCTAACGCCTGAGCCTTGAGACCGGCAACGGCTGCCAGATCCGACTCCATCTGGCTCAACGTTGCCCGGCAGCTCTGGCAGACAATCGCCCCGTCCGTCCAGGCCAAATTCGAACAGGCTCGCAGGGTCAGCGGATGGAGTAAAGGTGGCTGCATCTCCGCCGTCACCCCAGCCCAATCGGGCTGGCCCTTGATCTCCTCCAGGGCCGCGTTGTAACGTTGGCTCCGCTCAGAATGCAAACCGGCATAGACCTCTCGATAAGCCGTGGTGATAAGGTCGGCCTCGGTCTTGATCTCAGCCAGCGCCAGGTAGAAGCTTTCTGCCGCCAGGCGCGTTTGCAATGTGGCCGCCGTCGCGCCCAAATCGCCGTTCTGCCCTCGCCCTTCGAGGACCGGCCACATCTGCTGCACCGCCAGCCGGGCCTGGCGCAGGGTCGCCAACCCGTTCCCGTTGACCACCTCCCTCACCTGGCGCAGCCGCTCCTGTGCCTCTTTCAGCGACGCCCCTTCCCCGGCCAGGATACGCACACAGTCGTCGGCGGCGCTGTTCAACACGCTGTTCAGGTTAGTCCGCCACTCGGCCAGTTGGCTCGCCACCGGTAGTTGGTAAGCTTTGACTTCAGCCTCCACCGGCAGCAGTTCCTGCAACTGGGCCTGGGCCAGCTTCTTGAAAGCCGTGGCAATGGCGTTCTTATCCACCTCGACCGTCTGGCCAGTCAGGCTCTCATAGCTGCTGACCGCCTTGACCAGCGTCTTCAAATCCAGCGGCGTGGTCGGGGTAAACAGGGCCGCCTTGAAGGCCACGTTGTTAATAAAGGGGGTGCGGCAGCGCGGGTCCTGGTAGGAGTCAAAGCGCTGCCCCTGGTACGACACCTCAATCGAGCCGGCTCGCAGCAGCACCGCCAGCACCAGCCGCAAGATATCCCGGTCCCAGCCATAACCCAGCCCGCCAAAATGGGCCTCGACGGCCTTGCCGGTGCGGCTCTCCCGGTTGCCATAGCTGTGCTCGCGCACCAGGTAATCCAGCACTTCCTTGGCCACGTCGGCCTCAGGATTGGGCACGTATTTGCCCCCTTCGCCCTTGACTACCAGGTTCAAACCTTGCTCGCCGCCGTAGAAGACCTGGGCCAGGGCGCTCAGGTTGGCCGCCTTTAGGATTTCCTCAGCCTCGGTTCCCTTCAGGGCGCGCGCTCCCAACTCCAGCTTGGGGTAGAGATCGGGCACGGCAAAGTCGAACAGGGCCTTAAAAATCTCACCCACCGTTTTGCCCAGGGCCGAACCGTCTTTCGACACCCCTTGAAACAGGCCGCTGCCAGCCTGGAGTGCCTCCAGTAGTTTGTCGCGCAGCCGGCTTTGCACCCGCATGACCTCGACCTTCTCGCTCGACAGGCAGGCCACCTCTTCGTTGGTGATCTTGTTTTGGGCGCGCAACTGGTCGTACTTGGTCACCATCTGGCGCGAGGCGTACAGATTGGCCACCAGGTCGTCAATTTCCGCGGTCAGGGCAAAAACCCAGTAGAGGTCATTTTTATGGCTGTCGTGCCGGCTCTCCTGGCGCACTTCGGCCAGCTTGGCCGGGAATTCTGCCCCATCTGCCGCGGTGATGATGGACAGCGGTACCTGCCCTTCCTCCCCTACACTGACCCCATCCACGTTCAGCCCCACCCGGAAGTTCTTGAGATCGCGGAAGCGATAGGTTTTGAGCTTGGGATCGCCAAAAATCTCGCCCAGGCCCTCGCGGACAATCTCGGCGCGGAATTTGGGCTTAGGCGACAGATGGCTGCGCCGCTCAGTCTCCCAGTTCTTCTCCTGCGCCGTCTGCAACTTCCAACCCTCTTCGGTGTTGCGAATAAATTGGGCCTCGTACAGACGTTGCAGCGCCGGCTGCACCTGGGTCAGGGGAGCGGGCTGGCCCACCTCGTCCACCAAACAGGCGGCAATATTGGCCTCGGTCCGGGGCAGGTCGCGCACAAACTCCAACAGGCAGATCGCTTTGGCTACCCGTTCTTCCCACGAAGCGTGAGCGAGGGGAGATTGAGAGCCGGCGCTTGCTTTATTGGCACTGCTGAAGCGCTGCTTGATGTCGCTAATATCCTTCTGTTTTTCGCTGGACAGGTTGCCCTCGACCAGCTCAAAAATCCGGTCTAGGGTGACCAGCGTGCCCAGCGGCTGTTGGGCCATGGCCGTCCGCGGCGAGACCAGCATCTCGTAAGCTTGCTTGATAATGGTTCGGTTGCTGCCGCCCAGGTGTTTGGGCGCGCCCGGCTGCAAGCGGATGCCGGACATGATGTCAATGGACAGTTCCAGAAAATGGGGCAGGTAGGGGTAAAACGACACAAAATCGGCGGCGTTGATTTCGCTTATACGGGTGGTTCGCTCCAGGCGGCAGGCCGCGTTCAATTGGCCCTGCGACTCGTTAAACAGCTTTTGCAAGAGCGGCGCAGCCGTCTCGGTCTTGGCCAGGACGCGCCGGGTGGCAACTTCCCGGATATCGGCCGGGGCCAGGTCAATCCGATATTTGAAACGGTCTTGCAGCTTGGCCAGTTCGACCCGCCGGGAGTCGATGGCCGCCACCACCTCGTCCAGCTTTTCCTGAGAGGTGACCACCACCCAGACCGGAGCCACGGCCTGTTTAGCCTTGACCCGGTTCTTGCCGACCTTGCCAAACTGCTCCACCACCGCCCGCAAATCCTCGATCTTGTCGGCGCTGCGGGCCACATACTGTCCCACCTCGTCAATGATGAAGACCAGAGCTTTGCCCGGCCGCCGGCGAGCGCACAGGTCAAAGGCCCGCTCTACAAATTTGCCCACTGTGATGTCGGCCTCTTTACTGCCCAATGACTGCGACCAGGAGTCGGCTGTGGCATAAGTGGCCGGGTCGAGCTGGTGCAACAAGGCGCTGGCCCGGGCAATCTTCTGCGCCCCCTTACGAATGATCCGCCAATCCTGCTGGTACATCTGCTGGCACAAGGCCATAAACTGAGCCAGCCGGCTCTCGGCCTCCAACTCAATTTCCAGCTCGGCCACATCGTAATCCTGGGCGTAATCCAGCTCCCGCAGCAGCACCGTGTACATGACTTCGGCAATCCGTTCGGTGGATTTCTTGACCGCCCGGTCCACCGACACGTCAAACATGATGACCTCGGTCGGCAGCTTGACCTTGATGAAGTCCACTAATTCGCCGATGCGCCGGTCGTCCACCTGGCCTTTGAACAACTCGCCGGCCTCGTGCCCCAGCACCGTGCGGTTGGCCAGAACATACCCCAGGTTCTTGGCAAAGGAGGATTTACCGGAGCCAAAGAAGCCGGAAATCCAGACCCCGATCCCCTCGTGCGGATCAGCCGGGGCTTCGGCAATGGCTCGCAGCAAGTCACGGTATTGATCCTTAATCCGGTCGGTGGCCACGTACTCGGTGATCTCGGTATAAACCGACTGCTCGTCGGTCTGGTCAACTTTGATAATCTCTTCGATTTTCTGGTTCAGGTCGCGGGCCAGTAGGTCGCCAATCGTTTTCATCGCTATACTCCGTTTGCTCTCATCAATGACAAATGGGTTACTCGTGATAAATTACGCGCTAAGAATCTCTCCCGTAAATCTTGACACGGTAACTGCCCAGGGGCTCCTCATCGCTGCGCAGCCCCATATAATTCAACGATCCCCGCCAGGTTCCAGGATAAAACAGCACCGCTGGGATCATCATTTTGCCCAACATCTGTTCGAGCAATGAGGACAGTCGGTAGCTGGAGGGCGCAAACACCCCGGCCCGGTAGAGGAACAGAATATCAAGCTGCGGGTTCAGCCCGGCCGTGTGCTCCACCAACAAATCCGGCAGGGGCCGCCAGTCCGGGTCGCTCAGGTAGGTCCCGACTTGCTCCTGCGCCGACTGAAAGCCGCGCGATTTTTCCAGGGCGACAATCTCCGCCACCCCCTCCGACTCCTCGATACTCTGCCAGTACAGCTTGGCCAGCGACAGCAGGTGGACGCTTTTACCGCTCATATTCTGCACCCGCGTGGCCAGCAGGTTAATTTCGCGGCGTACCTTCCACTCCCCTTCGTCCGGGTGAGTGGGGTCATAGCGAAAGATGGCAAAAGGCAGGTCCGAAGACATGGTAAAGGCAGGCGGGGTTGATTTGAGGTCTTGTTCCAGCAGCTCAAGCCGGTCTTTGAAGGACAACATGGGCATATTCCTCCAGGGAGTCGGTCGGAAAGGAAATCCTGATAATCGAGCCGGCCGCGTGATACTCCAACAGATGATACTGGTGCGCCTCGACAAAAAAGCGTTCCACCGCCGGCGGCGACAAGAAAAACAAGCGCCACTCCGGATGATTGATCAACCGTTCGCCCGACGGCTGCCCCTGCCGCAGGTAAAGGGCAATGTAAGCAAAAGCTTCGATGGGCAGGTAGACCGGGGCCAGTCGCTTATTGACTGCTCCTTGTAAAATGCCGAAATCCCTGAGCGTGGACATCAATCCCTGGGTCACTCTCAGCGTCGTCGCCTCGGACCAAACTGCTGCTGTTTTACCCAATGTGACCCACTCATTAAGGACTCGCTGAATATCGGACACGGCAATTTCAAGTCTACCCTGCATTTGCAAAGGTAGGAGCACCTCAGTAACCGTATCGTGCAACAGTCGGTCGGCCTGGGCCGCGTGGAAATAGAGAAGGCGATCCAAACTTGCTGCTGGCAGACCCTCCTTCACCAGGGTGACCAAAGCTTTTGTCGTAGTCTCATCGGCTAGATACCGCTGTTGAAAGATGCCCAGAAACTGCTTCACCCAGGCCCGTGAAGCTTTCCCAAAAATATTCTCTTGTTGAGCGCAGCGGAGGTTCTCGGCGACTGTTTGGGTTTCGTCCCAATGGGCCAACAGCGTTTTGGTATCCGCCAATAGCGCGCCCGCATTGATGATCTTGCTGGTGTAAAGTCCGTTGGAATTAGTGCTCATTCTTGCTCGCTCATGCAACAAAAATGGGCCGCCTTGACGGGGCAGCCCGTTTGCTGTAAAATGCTAATACAACAAAGAACATAGGCTGCAACGCCTGGTCAAAACGTTTCGAAAATACCTCCCACCGGCATGGGAGGTATTTTTATTTCCACCCTACCAGTATAGCACAACTGGTTAATTTTTTGGAGTCGTAGTACGGGCTATTTCAAATTAGTCTACCTTGTCACCAGGTAGACACAATAGTGATAGGACAAACCACTCGTCGTCAGCTTCAAAAGGTTGATTTTCACAGCGGATCTTGCCGCAAACATTGGCTAGGTCCAGCCATTCTTCGCCCACTGTAAAATTCTTATCTTTCCACGCTGCATAAATTAAAGAGTCTTCAGGAACCGATTTATTGGGGGGAATATAAGGCCCATTCACTAACGACCATTCAACTCGCAGCTTTTTTGGAGGTATTTCTCGCGAAAAGTTATTGAAGAACGAAAGTTGACTTTCAGAGATCTTATCTCGAATTTCAGTAGGCTTATTTTTCATCCGCCATAATACCACAGCATGGCGACCTGGACCTATTAGCGCCATTTGAACCAGAGCAGCCGTTACTGAGACGTTAAATTCTGGGGCGAGCTGACGCGCCGTTTGAAAAGATATACCCAGATGATCCACTCGAGCTAAAAATGAGACTTCGGGCATGAGCAGTTCGGCTGCACCTACCTGGCACAAACGTTCTTTGGGCTCCTGCTTGAAAATTCCTGTTTGCCCAGGAGTCCAGCCCTCACCAAGAGGAAGGGAGTTAAACAAAAACTCAATCAATTCATGTGCCTCGCTAAACCGCTGCCGTGTAACGGGATCGTTATCATTAATAACAATGATGCCTCTCTCCAAGCTTAATAACAATCCTTGTATATCTGTTGGCAACGCCCTTCTTTTCGGGGTGGGTATATCAAACCTAGCATAAATTCGGGCTAAATCAATCGGTGGGTCAACTGTCAGGCCCGCTTCCTCTCTTAAAAAGTGAGCATAGCGAAGAACGTCGTCAACCCCTTCAGGAGGGCCAAACTTTTCGATAAAAAGTTCGCCAGGATTAGTATACGGCACCGCTTTACCCTCTCCTAAACCATCCAGCTAAGGCCGGTCATCGAGAAAATCACGAATAGCCTCATAAAGTATTTTCCATTCGTCAACAGTTTTAGGTTCTTTCCCACGCCGAGGTATACGCGACAGCTTGTCCACAATTTCAAAACTGAGTCCAACCTCTAAACCAAATTGACGTAGAGCGGGGTGGATCAGGATATCGTTTTGTTCGGCTTGTCCAGTTAGTGCTGCCGGGGCGGTGCCGAGGGCTGTGGCAAGGCGATTCAAGATATTGACAGAGACATTCTGGGCCTCACCCCGCTCAATTAAGGAAAGGTAGTTCCGCGAGATTTCTGCTTTCCGAGCTAAAGCTTCTTGACTAAAGCCCACCTCTTTTCGACGCCTCAAAACTTGGTGGCCTAACTCTTTAATATCCATAACATCCTCCTTTGATGAAGCCTTCACCCGCCTTAATTTTACGTAACTCGAGCACATTGTCAACTGTATTGGTAATTCGCCAACAAGGATTGACAAAGCGATATATTTATGGTATCCTCCCTCAAATTTGACAAATACATTTTGCGACCGACAACTAAGATGTTCACAATTTCGCAGTGACAAGATGACTTCTTGACGCTTAGACCTACACAAAAGACTCAGGAAGGAAGATGGCAACCGAAATAAAATCCGTTGAATTCAAAATTTTGTCCGTTGATGGTGGCGGAATTAAAGGGCTATTCTCGGCCTGTGTCTTGTGCGAGATAGAGAAAGCTAACGGACGTTTGACCGATTATTTCGATATGATTTGTGGCACATCCACCGGCGGTCTTATTGCCCTTGGCCTGGCCGCAGGAAAGTCTGTGGCTGAAATCGTTGAATTCTATAAGGAGCTAGGACCCAGTGTTTTCCCTGAGGCTAGCCTACTTGAGCGTTCACGTCGAGATGCCGGATTCTTCTTTGGAAAAGGGAAATACTCGGACGGGAATTTGAAAAAAGCCATTACGAGTATCTGGGCGATTTGCGCATGCGCGATGCCAACTCTTACCTCTGCATTCCTGCCGTTAATCTGACGACCGCTTCACCCTGGGTCTTTAAGACGGATCACGATCCAACCTTAACCCGCGATGCCAACATCTTGATGAAGGATGTCGCCCTGGCTACTTCGGCTGCCCCCTTTTATTTGCCGGTCGCTGTTTCTGAGGATATTCCCGGCGGCCAATATGTTGATGGTGGTTTATGGGCCAACAATCCGGCCTTCGTTGGTCTGATAGAGGCGTGTCGTTTCTTTGCGGGGCCAGGTAAGCCGTATAAAAGTGTGCACATTCTGTCTATCCCCAGCCTGTCACCAGCCTCAGGTCGTCCAGCGGGGGAACGGCGCGGCCTCTCTGTCCTGACGTCAGGTCAAGAAATCTCAACAGTTGCCCTCGCGATCCAACAGAAATGTACAGCCAACTTCATCAATTTAGTCAGCCTATCATTGCAGGTTCCGGTAACTTATCTCCGTATACCTGCTCCTGAACTTGCGCCTCAACATATAAAGAATCTCGGACTGGATATAGCCAGCAAAAAAGCCATCGAAACGCTCATTCATCTTGGCCAGACTACCGGCCATACCTGGAACAAAAAACCAGAAGTAACCGCCTTTTTCAAGGCAAGAGCAGACAAACCTACTTTTAATAGCCAGCACAAAGGAGCATAAGAAATGGCAGACTGTCATGACCTGTTTCAAAATTATTTAGAAAAAATCAGCCTTACCGAAGCAAAACGAGAGAACCTGCGCGGGATACGAAACGCTAATCGAAGCCGCATCAAAGAATACTTTCGAGAGGTTCTCAAAAAGGAACCGCCCCTGTTCTACAGTCAGGGTTCTTATATGATGCGTACAGGGATTAACCCACTCGACGGAGAATACGATATTGACGATGGAGTTTATCTCCAAGGTCTCGGCACGGATGAGTCATTGTGGCCAACTCCTGAAACCGTACACGGTTGGATCGTGGCGGCCACCGAAGGCTTTACCAATGAGCCGCCACAAGACAAACCAACATGTGTGCGAGTGCGTTATGCTGGAAACTATCACCTCGATCTGCCCATCTATGCGATGAGCGCCTCTAATGTGCCCAAGCTCTTCAAAAAAGGCAGCGAACCGTTTGAAAGTGATCCGCGCGGTTTTACGACTTGGTTTCAGGAGCGGGTAAATAGCCATGGTCAACAGTTAAGGTATATCGTTCGTTATCTGAAAGCATGGCGTGATTATCAACAAGGGGGCGCAGTCGTGGCCAGTGGCCTGGCTCTGACCATTCTGACCGCCAATCACTTTACTGCTGACGACCGCGATGATGTAGCCTTGGTGAAAACTGTGGAGGCGATTTACACTTATATGGAATGGGGTGGTTCAATCACAAAACCCGTTACTCCCTACGAAGACTTAGCCGCTGATTGGACTGACAATCAGCGGGCGAACTTTCTGACCAAGCTCAAAAACTTAAGGGACCGGGCGCGTGATGCGCTAGACGAAGAAGAGAAATCTGTTGCTTCTGGAATCTGGCGCAGGCTTCTGGGTGATCGCTTCCCAGAAGTTGAACCTGATGACGGCAACAAAACAAATGCACTTAAGACCTCCCAGCCAGCTGTTCTCCCATCTACTCCGGCTCGCTCTGCTTGATGGATAGTTTGACTCTTGAACAAGTATACGATGATGCGACCCGGCGAGCGCGCCGCCTTGTCGCTAGTCGTTATCCCTTAGAGACTTGTGAAGTATCTTCACCTGATTATCCAGCCCCGGGGGAAGAGTGGCGGCAGGTCTGGTATGTCACGATTGAAAACGCCGAGAGTCCGCTCCGCCTAATCTTGGCGCTCCCATTCACTTTTCCTGATGAACTTCCTAAAGTTTATGTACCCATAGAGAGGGCCGAATGCATTAAACGCATTCCTCACATTGATAAGAATCGGCTTCTGTGCACCTTCGATACCACCGAAGTCGCACCTAATCTCAATTGCCATCCGGGGCAAATTGCTCTCGAAGTTATACAGCGCGCTGAACAGATCTGGTTTGAGGGCACTACCGGTATAAACCACCAAGATTTTGATGAAGAGTTTGAGGCTTACTGGGCTCAGAGCACCAATGGTAAAGCCATTGCCTTGATCGAACCAAATGGCGACTCCCGAGAAATAGCGGCAGTTTCTCTCATACCCAAATGGAAGGATGCCAGTTGGCTTTTAGTTGAAAAGGAAACAGAGGGCAAACGTTGGTTGTCAGCAGTCGGTCACACAAACAAAGGAAAATGCAGACCTGCCCTCTATCTGCCTCTCAAATGCTTTGGTATTCCCCCATTTCCTGCCACCAATCGAGAAATTTATAAACGCCTCCAGGAAAATGATCCTCAAGCCCTGCAACGTCTGCTCAATTTTCTTGGTGAAAAAGAACGGCCAACCGCCGTTCTTTTTTCTGTTCCAGCGGGGGTTGCTGGTAGGGCGATGGGCTTATGGTGGCACCCGGTATTCTACCATGAGGTTAATCGAGGCCTCAAAAACGTAAAAAAACAGATTGGCCTCATTCCCGGCTTTCGGCCCGGTCCTAAGGCAGCAAAACTGGAATTGTCGGTTTATCAAGGCGAGCAAGAACTGACTCGTAACTCGGTCATTCAGGTGCATCGAGAACGTCTCTTCAAGCGAACAGCCGGCACAGTGCCTAAAACCTGGGATGATCCGGTGAGTATAATTGGCTGTGGTTCGATTGGTGGCTTTCTAGCTGAACATCTGGCCCGATCGGGTGTCGTTGACCGCTTTCGTCTCATTGATCCAGAATTTCTCAATGTCGAGAATACTGCCCGTCATCCATGTGGCATGTCTGAGGTTGGTCTGTCTAAAGTAGCCGCCATCGCCCAGAGGATTAGCCACCATTTTCCTTATATTCAATGTGAGACACATGAGAAGAATATTCTTGAACTATTGCGTGCGTCCCCCACAGCTCTTGAACCATCTTCGTTGCGTGTGATTGCTGTAGGCGCTGACGCTGTTGAGCGGCGGCTGAACCGGTTATTTCGAGCCTCTGCTCAGGGCTGGCCTGGTCCGACTTGTTTTGTGTGGGTTGAGCCTTATCTTTACGGTGGACACGCAATTTACCTTCACAAGGACTCACCAGGTTGTTTCGAGTGCGCATTTGATGACCAATTTCTCTTTAAGTATCGGGTTATTCAAAATCCGCAGCGCCTTTCTAAGCGGGAAGCCGGCTGCCAGACCACCTATGTCCCCTATAGTGGTGCAGACGCAGCCCATTTTGTGTCAGCGCTTACTCGCTTCCTTCTATCTGCTAGGGATACTTCGGAGAATTTGGTATTTTCTTGGATTGGGGATCTTAACGGGGCAAAACAGGAAGGCCTGATTATTCAACCGGACTGGATAATCGTAGATCCCTTTTCGATACAGGTTAGAACCCTTCAAGCGAATCCTGATTGTCTGGTATGCAACTTATGATTGAGCAATATGAGCTGAGGAGCAATGAAATAGTGGAAATCTCTGCTGATGCGTTGAGCACGTTTCAGAAATATCGCCCGTCTCTGGGCACGAATGAGGCGGGGGGGATTTTGCTGGGGCGGGTCTATCCAGGCTCTCGCATTGTCGTGGAAGTAGCAACCCCACCCAACACCCATGATAAGGCGGGACGTTTTTATTTTCATCGGGATGCAGTCACTGCGCAGCAAATCGTCAACAGGGCTTGGCACAACGGTCAAGGGGAATGCATCTATTTAGGAGAATGGCACTCTCATAATGAGCCTTATCCGTGTCCCTCTCGGCGTGATCGCCAGATGATCCGCAAAATGCTTCGAAAGACCCGGATGGAGATAAACTTTTTGCTATTGATAATCGTCGGGATTAAAGAGTGTTGGGTAGGTGTAGAAGATGGAAAAGTTTTGACAGAATTACGTACCACTGTCAAATCTTAAGCGCTGGGTTGGCGACGATTTTAACTCTTGTTCAAGGCAAACTCAGACTTGAACCACTGAAGTCACTGAATTCGCTGTATCTGAAGTTCCTCGAAGAGTGGGGGGTAGTTAAAACATAGATGTAACTGCTCATACTGCCGCAGTGTTGGGACAGTTTCAAGTTGTTCAGCGCGAATTTTAGCCTCGTCCCAACCTCCCGGCTATGGTTGGTTAAAGTGGGTCTCGGTCATTTCATTAGGGATCACAATCCAGGTCAAGGACCGTTGTCTTTTGCTGCTTGCGCTTGGCCTGTTCCAAGAGTTTCGTGGTTGTGCTCTGAGCATACCCCTGCATCGGCCCATCCGGGCCGATGCACTTATCAAAAACTGGATAGCCTTTCACGATGAGTTTATCCTCTGGATACTTGAGAGAGTCCTTGACTTAATCCACTGTTTGCGAGCAATGTATACCACGTAGGTCGTGGGCTCACCCGGAGGTTGAGGTAATCCTTTGGGTAAGGTGGGATCTTGCCACTCTCTAAACTAGTCATTGACCAGCTCCCCTTTTTCAATAACCCGGCCATACCGGCTGATGAGAGTCCTTTTCACGCTTGTTACCTTCCCTTTGGTAGATTTCAGTATTGTATGAATCAGGGTCGCGCATTCTTCCCAGGTGAGAGCTGCGCCTTAACTTTAGATTCAGTTCCCTGGATCAGGCCAAGGATAGCCAACGCTCTTTTGGCTTGGTCTGATTTTTAACCAGCTTGAAAAATATGCCGCCCTTTGTGCGTTGTCGGGAACCGTCTTCGGTCAGCATACCGTTTCCTTCAGCCTCGATCTGCTGGGTTTGCTCAAGAAGATTCTGAACCCGTTCCTCACCCAACAAAGTCTCCGAATGACCGGAAAAATTTTAAAGTAATTGTGACCAGCCGGACGGCGTGGTATACTCACAGGAAACTCAGCGCGGGGTTGAAAAGGGAGAGGAATATGCCCATTAAGATCAGCGCCAAGAAATTTGAGTCGTTGGTGATGCAGGCGTTGGAGGAACTGCCGGCGTTTTTCAAAGATCGGTTGCAAAATATCGAGATCCTTATTGCCGGTTGGCCGACGGAGGAAGAGTTGGAGGAGGCGGGGCTAGGGCCGGATGAACTGCTGCTGGGGTTGTAATAAGGCATTCCACTCACTGAGCGCACCAGCGACTATGGCCTGGTGTTGCCGGATACCATCACTCTCTACCGTGGATGTATTGCGGAGTTCTGTGACACGCCAGAAGAAATCGTGCGTGAAGTGCAGCAGACGGTCAAGCATGAAATCGCCCACTACTTCGGTATTAGCGATGAACGACTACAGGAGCTAGGGGCGTATTAGGAAAGGGGTTAATCAGGCGAAGGTTCATCACCTGACAACAAGAAAGACTGAACCTGCTGCCAGATGAAAGCCAACTGGTCAGAAAGTTGGTGATCGGCGTCCACCTCAACCAGGTGAACCTGATCCGGGAAATGCGCGGCATATGCCCGGCTGTGCTCTATAGCGACCACCTCATCCTGACGGCCGTGAACGATGATCGTCGGGGCGGCTGGCGGTACCGGCTGGAGATAGCGTAACCCATCCAGGTGAAAGTCGAATCGGAGCGGTACTTCCTGCTTATAAGCATAGTGGGCCACGTTCAGGACACCCTGCGCTTGCCACTGCTGGAGTTCCTCTTCTGGGCGTCGTTCAGGCCGGTAAGCCAAAGCCGGGGCCAACAAGAGCATCTTCCTGACCCCGCCAAAGCGGTGGGCATAGTGCAGCCCGACCAATGCACCCAGGGAACTGGCGATGAAGCTGAGGTTGCCTGGTGGCTGGCCGAGGAGATATTGCCGCAGCCGGTTGATCAGGCCGGTGAGAGTCATATATTCAAAATCGGCCGGGGTTGGATTGAACTCCACGGCCTGAAAGGCCACCTGTGGCAGCCGGGCGAATTGTTCCCGAAAGTATTGAGCTTTGGCTCCCTGTCCTGAAGAGGCGAAGCCGTGAAGATAGAGAATTGTTTCCTGGGTCATTTGATTTATCCGTCGAATTTAAGCGGAAATGAGTGCTGGAATTAGCTTGGTTCCTCTTGGTTCGGTCCCAATCGACCTGTTACCATGGCTGGCAGAGCGATTGTCGGTCGTGTTCAAGCGGCCCGTGACCGTGGACGAGTCGATCCCCTTACCGGCAACTGGGTATGAGCCTCATCGCCGCCAATACCGGGGGGATGCTCTCCTGGCCACATTGCAAGCGGTCGCCAGCCCGACTGTCGAGCGGGTGTTAGGGGTAATTGACGCCGACTGTTATGCCCCTGACCTCAATTTCATCTTCGGCCAGGCGGCTCTGGATGGGCGGGGTGCCTTCATCGCCTTGCCCCGTCTGCGCCCCTCCTTCTATGGGTTGGCGGAAGATTCACTGCTCTTCCATCAACGCGTTCTGAGTGAGGCTGTCCACGAGCTCGGGCACACCTGGGGCCTGACCCACTGCCCCGACCCCCACTTCGTGATGCACTTCTCCAACACCCTGCACGACACCGATGTGAAAGACGCGGCCTTCTGCCGCCGCTGCCAGGATCGCTGGCAAAAGAGGAGCCAGGCCGGACGATGAACCCTCGCTGCCACATTGGCACTTCGGGCTGGGTCTATCCTCACTGGCGGGGAGTCTTCTATCCCTCGGACTTGCCGCAGTCCCGCTGGTTTGATTTCTATGCTCGGCACTTCACCACCGTCGAAATTAACAACTCCTTCTACCGCCTGCCGGCCGAGACAACTTTTGATCGTTGGCAAGCCCAAGCCCCGCCAGGGTTCATCTATGCCGTCAAAGCCAACCGCTTCCTGACCCACCTCAAACGGCTCAAGGATGTGGCCGAGCCGTTGGAGCGCTTTCTCTCCCGTGCCCGGCGCTTGGGCCATACCCTTGGCCCCATCCTGTGGCAACTGCCGCCCAGATGGCATGCTGATCCGGTTCGCCTGGAGACCTTTGCCGCCCTCCTGCCAACGGATGTCACCAACGTCTTCGAGTTTCGTGACCCAAGTTGGTTTGTTCCAGCGGTGCGCGAGATTTTAGAGCGATTTCGCCTGGGCTTTTGCGTCTTCGATATGCCGAACCTACCCTGTCCTCTCTGGGTCACCAGCGCGGTGGTCTATTTGCGCTTCCACGGCGCAGAGACGACTTACGCTGGCCGATACGGACGAGCCGGGTTGGAACCCTGGGCTGAGCGCATCCGGCAGTGGCTGGCCGAGGGACGGACTGTTTTTGCCTATTTCAACAACGACGCCTTTGGCCACGCCGTCGAGGATGCCCAGCTGTTACAAGAACTGATGACAGCTTAAGGACGAAGGTCAGCCAAGGTTCGATGGGCAACACGGTTTGAAGACTCATCTTCTCCCCTGGTTACTGGAGCCGTCCAATCCCGGCGCGCGCTCCTTTGCCCTGTGCGACCAATTAGGCCGACCTGAAGATGGTTTGGAGGTGTGCCAGGGCAGCGATTATGACCCCTGGGCCAGTGCCGGCGATTTTGGCCACACTGCTCTATGCCTTGCTCCGCCTGAGTTATGCCGAGACCTGCACGTAAGGCTGCCCTGGACTGGTAGGCTTGTACGCTACTTCTGACTTAGTCAAGGTCGCCTCTATTGAACATATTTGACGTAAATCAACTCCGGATCGCCTTCATCCAGATGATGCAGCACGCCGCTGAGAAGATAGTCTAACTTAGCCAACAACGCCTGCATCGGCACATTGGAGAGATTGGTCGAGGTGAACAGCTTTTCGGTCTGGCAGACTGTCTCCAGGTGTTGCATCAGTCGTAAGCCTGCGCCGCGCCGCCGATAGTCGGGATGGATATAGAGCAGTGAAATAAAGCCGTGCTCAAAAAACGAGTATTCCAACACCGCATAACCCACGACCTGTTCATCAATAACTATGACCCAGCAAGCTCCAGCGCCAATAGACCGGGTGATAACGTCACGGCGAGGCCCTTCTCGTTGGGCCACCTGGTGAAAGCCGTAGATGGGGTCGATGTCGCCGTGTACGGCTAAACGAATGGAGAACATTGGCTGGCCCCCTAGCGTCGTAACGTGAGTGGCACTGGACTTCAGTATAAAACCAAATCAGGCTAAATCAATCAGAAAGTACAACCCGACTGCTGGTCAATTCGACAATGAGTAGGCCGATTTGAAAAATATTCCATCCATTTGTCTTCAACGACTGATCGGCTCAAGCGCCTTTTTGTTTGCTCAAAATCAGCTTTTCAAGCTGCTCCAGCAGCTCAGTTCGCCGCGTCTCGGTTAACCCCGTTTCTCCGGTTTGGGCATCAACTTCAATTGTTGTCACCCATGTTCCATCTTTATAATGAAAAGGAACTGCCCAATGCGGCGCCGGCTCTTCGACCCATTCAGGATGGCCACCACCCACCGGGCAGCCGACCAGGTCTTGCAAAAAAGCACGATGGGCCGCCCGCCGAGCATCAGCGGCAGAGATATGGCCTTGCTGGCTCATCAACCAGCGGTAATGCTTGTATTCAGGCAAGCTCAGAAGCACCAGGGGAGGCCGGGTGTCTTTTAATATCACCGGCCGGCCGACGCTAACGATGCTGGCCTGACGTTCAATATCCTGTACAAATTGTGACCAATCTTCCATACTAATCTCCTTCAGCTTATTATAATGCGGTTCTCCGATAAAAGTTGCCGGCATCTCCTGTCCTATTTGCCTTCACACAGATCAATAATTTGCTTAAAGATATGACCTAGCCTTTCTTGTTCGACGTAGGGGCGGTTCAACAGGTGCATGATCACCTCTTTTAAGATTGCGGGCAGGCTATCAAGAGAGGGTAGAGTTGCCTCATAGAAATAGGCCTCCGGCTTTTCCAGGGCCTCGGCCAGCTTGCCTAAGGTCGTTGGTTTAAGGGACTTTCGTCGGCCATTCTCGAGATGGCTGATACTGACCCGGCTTAAGCCCACCGTCAGCGCTAATTCCTCTTGAGAAAACCCCTTTGCTTTGCGGGCTAGCTTAATTTTCTCGCCCAGGGTTGAAGCAATAGCCGGTTGCATCAAATAGCCTTACCCCTTCGCGTCAGTCCCCAACAATTGGGGAATGATCCGCCTGGCCTGGCTGGTCTCTTGAAGCCAGATTTGAAAGTCGTCAAGAATAAGATGGTTATCAATCTGAAACATTTTTCGAATTCGCCAGCGGCAGTATCCCATACCAAAGCTCTTATGGGCTGTTAATGCTTGAACTTCCTATGTTTCTCATCACTTATTGTAACTCTTTATTTTACAAACTACAAATTTGTAAAATAAAGAGTTTACAATTATTATATTGTTACTCGACCGGCAAACAAGCCACAGACACGAAATCGTCAGGAGATGCTCGATGACGACTCTAAAACGGATTATTCAGGCCACAATTTTCGTGGTTTTACACGCAGCCCTGGCTGTCCTGTTTATGGCTTACGTGAATCCCTCCTGGCTCGTCGGCTGCGGGATTCTGGCTGCTGCGTTTGCTACATTGATGCTCTTTGTGTTTGCCGCGGACGAAAAGAGCGCCAAATTATTCTTTTTTGAGAATTGGCGTGAATTGGAGGAGATGAACAGCCCCAATATTGGGTTGGTTTTTGTCCTGATTATGTTGATTTGGCTATTGCCGGTGGTGTGTTTCTTCCTGGCTTTTTTGTTCGTAGCTCTCATTCGGGCCAGCGGGTTTTGATAATAACCGCCGCAGCCGCAAAAAATCAAGCAACATGAAGGCGCCGCACAAGCAAAAGGGGATCGGTTGGATAAAAAAAATAAAGACGGGCCAGGGGGTTTGAGGGGTGTAGTACCATACGACAAGATAGGATGCCACAACGACTTGCACCGCCAGGATGGTAAAACAAACAATCGTGGGGAATATCAAGGCGATGAAATACTGTAGGAAGGTAGTAGGTCCGATGGGCTCAGGTCTGTACTTGCGCCACTGGTAGTCGCAGCGTTTACCGACCAGGCGATATCCTACGATTTGCAGGAACTGATAGGGAACGTAGAGATAAGTGGCCCAGCGATTAAGCCGTTCTGCTTTATTCAGCCGTTGGACTAACATTCATAACCTCTTTGCCTGATTTTAGCTCAAAACCGAGCCGGTGGCAATATCAAAAATGCCGTTTATGAAGGGTAATCCGAGTTTCAATCTTTGGACAGTCAGACTGGCTCATCAAGCTACTGCCTATTTGGTCACGCGGCTTGTGAGCGATTCGAATAGCTGCTTCGCGTAGGTCGTTAAATCGCCAGTGCGCTTTGTGGGCCAAGACCGATTATAAACCATTTAACCCATTGGAATGGCATTTCCTAAAAGATGTCTGAAAGATGTCCCAATGATCCCTAGAAAGCATAAAGAAAGTAATGTATCTTTTCGCTTTTGATGGGTGTGATGCGAGGTTGGATCAAGCGATTCGGGGCAGGGTGGACGAACGGGAGGCAGGGAGTTTACGCAGGTGTGAATGATCGGGCTTGAAAACAGACCGCCTTTAAAAGGCGTCTTATAGACTCCTGGAAGACCTTTTCAAAGTAAGATTTTTGATGTGCAATATGACCTATCAATATCCTCCAACTTCCGCAATACATATGCCTGGCTAATCTTTTCCTGTTCCAAACGAATAACTTGCCTATTCAGATAGGTGAACATTTCATATTCGGCAGGGGTCAAGCCAGATAAATTTTCATTACGACAGATGGTTCCTGGCCCTGATAACTCTCTAAAAGCATCCCATGTGTCAGCATCCATCATCAGCGAGATCGTCTGAGGGAAGTAAGAACGCAACTGGGAGAGAATCACAAAGCCTTGAGCATCGAGATCGCCCCAGTAAACCAGGGGGCAATCAGCCAGCCACGCAATTTGCTTTAACATCTCCACCCTGAAACCACCGCCCCACAAAGCGAAACTGTTAGCCAAAGCCGGTAAGGTCAAAAAATTCATCTCATTTTCGGTGATAATAAAGCGGTGACCGCCCAGGTTGAGCCGGGCGAATTCAGAAACAGGTGCGCTGAAATCGGAGGTTGGAAAGTGATACTGGGCCTGTAACCTCCTATCCAGAACCCTGAGACGAATCAACGGTTCCTTGTAGCGCAGGAAGAACCGCTTTTCAAAATCAGATTCGGCTGGCTGAATAGCCTCAGCGGGTAAAATGGCATCCAGGAGTTCCCGCAGAATGCCCTTGTGTCCTTCAATGAATTTGGTATGAACAGTTATGGGCAGTTCACGGATATACAGATTCGGCCTGGGATTCTTTTGGAAGTACAGGCAAACCTCTAGCAAGTCAGCCCACTGGCCGGCATACTCGATAACCTTCTGCGGATTGAGCCAGTCATTCAACTGGGGAACAGAGTTTCGGATTAAAGCTACATCTTCCTTGAAGGCCGCGACTTCCCTTTCCTTGCCCAAAAACTTCAGATAATCCGGTTCGGACTCAAAGAGCAAGCGTGAAGGGAATGACTGTGGCCCATAGCGGCGGCTGTTCCGGCGGCTCAGTTCGACGCTGTAGCCATACCCTAGGTGTCATACGCCAATACATCGTTTCGTGAATAACGGCTAAACCGCCAAAAGA
>JAHDWA010000031.1:0-82034 GCA_023382535.1 Anaerolineae bacterium
CCGCCGCCGGGCGGCTCAAAAAAGGCAAGTTGTTCAGGAGTGGGCGACGGGGTCGGGGTCGGTTGGGCGGGGATTGGCGTAGATGTTGGGGTGGGGGTAGGTGGGGGAGGAACCGAGACCGGCGGCAGAGTGGCCGGGTCTATATTACAGCTAACAAATTGGGGGTCGGTGCTAACCCAGCCGGTTTGACCGTCCGGCGTCTGAATCTGGACCCATTGCCCGCCGGGATAGCCAACGGCGCTGAAACCGATGGGGGTCAGCGTTGCGCCCTGGGCCAGCGTGGTGAGCGGGGGAGTATAAGCCACACCCGGACCCGGGCGCACATTCAGCGAAGCAGCGACGACGGTACATGCCGGGACAGGCGTGCCGGTTGACGTTGGCGTTGGCTGAGCCAGCGTATCGCCGGTGGTTTGGGGGACAGGCGTAGCGGTGGGTGGAATCGAGGTGGGATTGGCTTCGCCGGGGGTCGGGGTAAAAGTCGAAGCAGCCGGTTGAGAAGCTACTGCTTCAGCAGTAAGCGTGGCCGCTGCCGCTTTTTCTACGGCTACCTGGGTAGCGACAAGGTCGGGGGTGGCGGGTGGGGCGGGTGAATTACACGCACCCACAAATAATCCTAACCCGGCCAGGTTAAAGATCATTTGGCTCAAGCGTAGTTTCATGGTTACTATCCCTCCAAGGCCCGACGTGCCTGCTCTGCCCTGTCGTGATAAGGCTGGCAGTAGCGGTCAATTATATTTTTCAGCAGCTTATCAGCCGGGTTGCCCCCTTTTTGGCTGTCGCCCTGGGCCATGCAGTCAGCATACGCTTCCTGGGCTTTTTGATACAGATTAAGACTCCCCTGCTTGTCGTCCTGCTTTTGCCGGATGATGGCCTGCTGGTTGTAGGCTACACCCAGGGCCAGGAAGACGTGAGCCAGCGACCGCTGCTGTTTGGCGGCGGTTAAGGACGGGATGATAGCCTGCATTTCCTGGATGGTCGAGTCGAAATAGATGCTGGCTTCGTCATAAGCCCCTAACTGGAAATAGGCGTCGCCTTTGAGTTGGTAGGCGCCCGCTACGCCAAACCGGGCTTCCAGTTGAAGCTGATCGCCGGGCAGTTTAGGAGCATTGGCCAGAGCATGTTCATAATTCTTGATGGTCTGCTCCAACTCCGGCCCGGCCAGGCGTTCTTCGGGTGACTGGCGCTGCGCCCGCTGAAAGTAGACGCCGCCCAGGCCCATATAAGCCCTGGCATAGTCAGGATTGCTGTTCAGGGCCTTGGTAAAGTAGGCTTCAGCGTCGGCGCGGGCCGCTTCCGCCGAATCGAAAACCTTTTTGGCCTCCTGCTCATCCCGGCTCAGAAAAAGCGCCTCCCGGCCAATGAAGTAATAGAGAATTTCTTTGCCCTGATTTTTTTCGCCCCAGTCTTTTAATTCCTGCTCAGCCTGTTGGAAGGTTTCCAAAGCCCTGACCGTCTGGCCGGCCAGATCCCAAATCAAGCCAATGGTGAACCAGCGCAGCGCCCTGGCCCGCAGGCTGACCTCCGGTTTGAGCGAAGCGATCAGCACCGGGTCGGTGGGATCCAGCGGGATAGGGATGGAGATGGGTGCGCCCAATTGAAAGGGGCCTTTTAACTCGTCCAGCTCGCCGGTTTCACCTTGCAGCGGTTTCACGTAGAACTTGGGGACAAAACTGGCCGGATTTTGGCTGCCGTCCAGATTGCCGTAAATGACCAGGTTGGCTTTAATCGTCCTGGCCAGGTTGGCTGCGGCCTCGTCGTCGGCCACCAGGCCGATCTTGACGTTTTTGGCGGCCAGTTCCGGGCCGTCGTGCCAGACCTGCACATTGAACTCTTGTGGCAGGTTTTTGTATTCATTCTCTAATTCGCTAAAAATCCACTGGCCGAGCTGCTGGCCGTCCGGTGAGGAGATTAATTGACCGTCAGGGTCAAGCTGACCAATTTCGGCCACGGCAATATTGAAATCGCCGCTCATCTGCGACGGGGTGGGAACAGGGGTGGGCGTAGCGGTGGGCGGCAGGGCGGGCGTCACCAGACGATAGGAGATGAAGCTGAGCAGCCCCAGCACGCTGACCGCAACAGCGATCAAGGGTAAGGTTGGAACGGGAATGACATTGGCCCGGCTGTAGTCGTGGCTGATATTGAGGGGGGCCAGTTGCTCGTTAAGCTGCTCGTCTGAGATATCACCGGCCAGACGCGCCTTAACCAGCTCGATGGCCGTCTGGTGGTCCTCAATCTGGTTCAGCAGCTCGACCGGGGCATTGCCGCCATACTTGGCCTCGCGCTCCCGGAGGATATTCAAATCTTTTTGGAGGATTTTGAGGTATCGTTTAAGTTTGGTTTCGCTCAAGAGTGAGTACCTCAAGTCAATGAGCCGGGTTGGGGCCAGGCGTCGCTTTTAATTGGGGGGTGCAGCTCGGTCTAACAAAATTATAACATGGGCGGCAGGCAATTACAATTTACCTGAAATTGAGGGGCTGGCCAATTCGGAGATTTTATCGGGGTGTTGGACAACAGGGGGGGTGACAGCACTTTGGGTAATTGTGGCTAATTCGGCGGCACGGTTCTTCAGGCCGGCGGCCAGAAGGATCATCACCAGGGCCACCAGACCAAGGACGCCATAGGCCGAGCTGTAGCCGGCCACACCGCCGCCAAAGCTGGCCGCAATGGCGCCTACCAGCGCTCCACTGGTCAACTGGCCGACGCCGGTGAAAATGGTGATAAGGGCTTGCGCCGCCGCCCGTTCTTGTGCCGGGGCTTCGTTGAGCATAATGTAGCGGATGGGGGCGCCCAGCAGCGCCGACAAGCCTAAACCCATCAAAACACCCGTGCTGAAGAAGATGATCCAACTCTGCGGGAAAAAGCTTAACAGCAGGATGCCTATCGTTAGCAAAGAGGCGCCGCTCATAATGACTACTCTAGAACCAACTTTGTCCAACATTCGCCCGGAGACTGGCGCGCCCACAGCCAAGGCCAGTACAACAGGCATTAATAAAAAGCTGGCGGTTGAGTCGCTTACGGCAAAAGCTGCTACGGCCAGAGCTGGGATAAAGATCACTCCCGACTCGCCCAGACCAGCGCCAAAAGAGAGCAGGCTGGCCAGCGACAACTGCCGCGAGGCAAACAGACGCAAATCCAGCACCGGATCGGCAGCTCTGCGTTCAAGAAAAATAAAAAGAGGCAGCAGGAGCAGGGCCAGGGCCAGTGAAGGCCACACCCTCAGGCCGGTAACGCTGTCCCAGAAATGAGCTGTGTTAATCTGAGTCAGGCCGTAGGTAAGGAAACTTAGCATCAAGGCCAGGACCAGCATGCCGGCCCAATCGAATGACCGGCGGTTTTGCAGGGGAATGTTGGGCAAAAGCGGGGGGGCGACCAAAAGCACAGCCAAAGCAATCGGCAGGTTGATGGCAAAAAGCCAGCGCCAATGCGCCAGAAGCAGCACCCCGCCGATAATAGGCCCGACGATAAAAGCCAGGCCAAAAACTGCGCCGATCAAGCCCAGGGCGCTGCCACGCTTCTCGGGAGGAAAGGTATCGCCGATGACGGCGGAGGCCACCGGGAAAATTCCGCCGGAGCCTAAGCCCTGGATGGCTCGCCCCAGCAGGACGATGGCAAAAGAGGGGGCTGATGCGACGATAAAGGACCCTAGAGCGAACAGGATAATATCGGCCAGATAAACGGAGCGTCGCCCCCACAGGTCCGACAGTTTGGCCATGAGGGGAGTACCGATCAGGTTAAAAAAGACGTAAGTGGTAAACAGCCAGGTCACGGCCCGGTCGTCTACGTTGAAATAATCACGAATGGTCGGCAGGGCCGGACCAACAATGGCGATATCCAGAGCGGCCATCAGCACGCCCACAAAAAGTACTGCCAACAGCCGGTTGCGTTTTTGGTTATCCATACTTTTTCCTAAATCACGTTAACGTTATCACGGCGACCCACAGGCAAAGCTGTACAGTTACGGTACTGCCCCATAACAAGTAAGCCGCCACTTTTTCCCAGCGATAAATCAGGCCGCCAAAAAAGGCGTTGACTAACAACACGGCTGCACCGGCCAGCGGCAGGGTGAAGAGGGCCGATTTATCGGCGATGCGGTCGGCCACACCAAAGGCATTGAAATGAATGGGCAGGGAACGGGGTAACTCGGCAAAGTTGAGGCAGAGATAACCCAAAAGGGAGAAGCAGGCCAGCGCGCCCAGACCAAACAGCCCCCATGTCAGCGGATCGGCCAGGAGAGGATAACTGAAGGGCCAACTGCGGCGCAGGCCCACCGACCAGTGCTGGGTAGGGCCAAGCGCCTGGCGAGCCTGCCAGGCTGCGAGAAAATCATCAGGCTGCCGGGGAGAGATGACATACGTCTGCTGGGGCGTGACTACCAGCAGGCTTTCGGTAGGGCCGGCCGTGGCCAAAAACTTTAGCTTGCCGTACTCAGCCAATTCACCCCAACCAAAGCGCAATCCGGCCAGATTCAAACCTCTAAAGGTGGGGAGAGCTGGCAGCGTTTTGCCGGGGACAATTTCTTTGATGCTTTCAATGGGGACAAGCACTTGAGCCAGGCCCCACTGGATAGCCAGGCCATTGCGACTGAGGTGGTAGTGTAGTTTAAATGCAACGACGGCCCAATAAAGGACCAGCAGCATCACGCCCAAAACAACTAAAATTCCGACCAGGAGTTTGAATATATCGGCCAGATTGCTTTGGCGGGGCAGCAGGTTGACGAGCACAATGGCAGCGGCGCAGGTAATCAGCGCAAACCCTAGTGAAACAAAACCGCTGCGCGTGGGATAGGGCGAAAAATTCATAATGTGTGAGGCGAAGAGACGAGGATAGAAGATAGAGAATAGAGGATAGCAGATAGGCGTAGCTGGTTAAGGTAAATTTCAATCTGCTATCTTCGATCTACAATCTTCAATCTTCGCTCTTTTTACAACTCCTCCAGCTTCCAGCGTTTCAATTCGTCCATGAAGCGATAGGCGGTCAGATCCAGGTTGATGGGGGTAATGGAAATCAGGTTATTGGCCAGCGCCCAGATGTCGGTGCCGTGATCGGGGACGCCCCGCGGCGGCTGGCCGCCGATCCAATAGTAGGGCCGCCCGCGCGGGTCCTGCCGGGCGACCAGTTCATCCCGGTAGACGCGCTGCCCCAGGCGGGTCAGTTCAACGCCTTTAATGTGCGCCCAGGGGGCGCTGGGAATATTGACATTGAGCAGCATGTTGGCCGGCAGGCCGTGCTCCAGCACTTTTTGGGCTAACCTGGCGCAGTAGGCCGCCATCGGCGCGTAGTCAATTTCGGCATGTTCCATCCGCAGGGCCTCGTCGCTGAAGCCGCGCGAGATGGCCAGGTCCATTTCTTTTTCTTCAAAATCACGGGAAATGGCGATGGCCGGCAGCCCTTCGATGGTCGCCTCCACCGCCGCCGCGACCGTGCCGGAGTAGAAGACATCATAGCCGAGGTTGGCGCCGTGATTAATGCCGGAGACAACTAGATCGGGCCGGCGCTCGATCACGCCCAGCATGGCCAGGGCCACACAGTCGGGCGGGGGGGCCGAAGAGACAAAAGCCTGGCTGCCGTCGGGCAGGGTATAGGGGTCGGCCCGGAGGGGTTTATGCATGGTTTTGGGATGCCCGGAGGCCGACCAGTTGTGATCTGGGGCAAAAACCAAGGTCTCGGCCACCGTATCCAACGCCTTTTTCAGCGGGAACAGGGCCGGGGCGTTGATGCCGTCGTCGTTGGTAATTAAGATAAGCATAACTGTTTATTAACCTGGTGCCGCATCATAACTGAAATAGCGTATATCGCTCCTGGCATAGCGCCCTTCGAGCGGGGTCTGTTGTAATAAGCCAATGGAGGCGGCAAACGGCGTTCTCTCCCGATAAATGGGCGGCAACAGGTAGCCTTGACTCTGGTCTGCCCCTTCTTCCTCTTCCTTTTCCTCCTCTTTATGCCTGACCTGGATGCGGATGGGTTCGGTCTTGCTTTCGTTCCCGGCCGAGTCGTAAGCGACGACATGAATCAGGTGGGTTTCGGTGTAGTTGAGGGTGGTGCTGATGATGCTAAAGCCGCCTGAGTAGACTTTTTGATAGCCGATCCACTTTTCGGGGGCAAAGCCGGCGGGCCAGGTGGCCAGTTCCGCCGGGTCGGTGATGGTTTGGGTCACGCTGATCACTTCGCTGATGGTCATAACGCCGGTGGTGGTAATGGAGCCGTCCGGCTGGGTAATGACGACCGGCTGAACAAGCGGCGCTTCCTGATAGAGAATGGGGGTATCCGTCATGACGATATTCCAGCGCAGGGTATAGGGGGCGACCGTACTTTCGCCGATTTTTTGGTTGTCCAGGAAAAACTCGACCCGGTTCATGGAGAAGTTATCCACGGCATCGGCTTGAATATTGACCCACAGATCATCTTCCTGCACGTAGGTTTTATCGGCTTCCGGGTTGACCAATTCTACCGTGGGCGGGGTGTTATCTACCGTAACCTGCACGGCTTTGCGCTCGAGGCCCTGATCGCCTTTAACAACGGTTAGCTGCAAAGTATACAGCCCTTCTTCCTCGGCCGTGGTGTCCCAATATTCCAGGGGGGCGTTCTCGATCTGATTGGCATAGTCCTGGCCCAACTGCCGCCACTCGGCCGGGTTAAGCCCTTTGCCCACCTCCAGGCGGTAGAGCTGGAAATTGTCGGCTTTGGCATTGCCGGTAATAATTTGGCCGCCTTTGATGTACTCGTAAGGGCGCGGGCTGATAATGGCGACCGGTCCCACGTTGACGGCCGGGCCGGTGCTGTCATCATACTCCGTCGGCGGCTGCGGGATGCCGTTCTCGCGCACCCAGTCGGCGGCCACAGGCGGGTAGATCTCATAGACTCGCTCTTCTACCAGTTCAGGCGGGGTGTAGGCCGTCGCCAGCTTGCCGTTCTCACGGTTAATGCGAACCATCTGGTGAACGTTGTCTCGCTGGGTCGGCTCGGTCCCTTCGAGGAAAAGCTCGACCACGCTGCCGGGGGTGTAGTCGCTGGGCAGGAGGCCGGAAAGCGAGTCCACCCGGACATCTACCAGGCCGGGCGGGCGCTGCCACTCTTCCACCGGCTTGCCTTGCAGATAATAGAGCATCACATCGTGCCAGATCGGCGCAGCGCCGGACAGGCCGGTGACGTCTTTCATCTCCTCGTTGTTATTATTGCCCACCCAGACCGCCGTAGCGAGCTGCGGGGTAAAGCCGACCGTCCAGTTGTCTCTAAAGTTGTTGGTCGTGCCGGTTTTGGCGGCGATAGGCCGGTCTTCAAAATCCTTTTTCAGCACGCTGTTAGCCCCAAAACCGGGGGTGCGGGCATTGTTATCCGATAGGATGTCTACCATCAGGTAAGCCAGGGCAGGGTCAACAATTTGCTCGGTGGTCGGTTGTTTGTATTCGTAAATCACATTGCCGGCCTTATCTTCAATGCGCAAGATCGAAACCGGATCGAGGGTGCGGTGGCCGGGGCGACGATCCACTTCCGGCACGGGCTGGCCGGCCATAGCGCCCAGATTAGCCCAAACACTGTAAGCGTAGGCCATGTCCAGGGGCTTGACTTCACCCCCGCCCAACGTAAGCGCCAGCCCATAATAATCCTGGTTAAGGGTGGTGATGCCCATACGGTGAGCGGTAGCAATGACATTCTTTACCCCCGCTTTGCTCAAAGCCCACACGGCCGGAATGTTATAGCTGCTGGCTAGAGCATTACGCAAGCGTACCGGTCCATGATATTTACCCAGGCCGGTCGGGTCGTAATTTTCGGGCACGTAGGGTGGGTTGGGATCGTCGGGGAAGGATTGGCGCACATCCATGACCATCGTAGCGGCATTGTAAACACCCTGGGAGAAGAGGGTCATGTAGTTGAAGGGTTTAAACGACGAGCCGGGCTGGCGGCCAGGGTCAGCCGTACAAACGTTGACATTACCATCATTTTCCTCATCCCAATAATCCACGCTGCCGACCATGGCCAGGATCTCACCGGTTTTGGGACGGATCGAAACCACGCAGGCGTTGCTGGCATTGTGCTCCTCTTCCAGGAGTTGCTTGATGTGCGTGGCGGCAATTTCTTGGGCTTTGTTATTCAGGTCAAGGTCAAGGGTGGTGTAGACTCTCAGGCCGCCGCGATAAATCATTTCCGGGTCGGAAATATTGTAGCGTGCGGGGGCGCGCTCCAACTCTTTGCGCACATGCACGGCAAAATGGGGCGCGACAATGTCGAAGCGTTGTTCCTCCTCCTGCCTGACTTTGAGTGGTTCGTTGTAAATCTGGTCAGCCTCTTCCGCCGTAATCGCCCCTTCCTCAACCATCCGGTTCAGAGTAATCCGCTGGCGATTCTTGGCGATATCGAAGTTGTCAATCGGATTGTAATAAGGATTTTGCGGAATAGCCGCCAGCATGGCACATTCGGCCCTGGAGAGGGCGCTGGCCGGCTTGTCAAAATAGACCCGCGCGGCCGCGTCAATGCCGTACGCCAGGTTAAAGTAACCGTTTGTGTTGAAGTACCATTCCAAAATCTGATCTTTACTAAAGCGGCGGGTAATTTCAATGGCCAGGATGACTTCTTTCACTTTGCGGGTGTAAGAAAGCTGAGTCCGTTCTTCCTCGTTAATCAAGATATTTTTAATGAGCTGTTGGGTGATGGAACTGCCCCCCTGAATCCGTTCACCGCGTAGATTTTGAACAAAGGCGCGGCCAATACCTTCCGGATCGAAGCCGGGGTTGTTATAAAAGTTTTTATCTTCCAGAATAATCGTAGAGTCTCGGCAAAATTCAGGTATTTCACTCAATCCGATATAGCTGCGGTCGCCTCGATACGGGTCAAAGATTTCATAGAGCAGAGTTTTGCCGGTACGGTCAAAGATTTTGGTAGTTTCAAAATCCTCCTGCTCTGTTTCAATGGCAGTAGGGTCGGGAAGCTGCCGGGCAAAACTTTCATAGAACGCGTAGGCCGAACCGACGGTGGTGAGAATGACCGCCAAAACGGCGGCGACCCCAACAGCCAGTAGGGCAATGGCTGCGTTTAGAAGATAGAGAAAAATTTTCGGTTTTTGTTCCAGCAGCCGCCGGCGGCGGCGGCGCGTAATCATCACTTTGCGATTCGTTAGCATAGCTCTCCTGATGCTTTAACCACCAAAGCGTCATGTTAGCAGAAAGGGGGAGGTTGGGCAAGTCTTAAAGTTTGGGGGTAAACCTCGATGGTTTTCGCGAAGCGTACCTTTGAGGTCTTTCCCCTCCCCTTGTTAAAAACTTAACAGAATATCGAGCAATCAAGTTTACACACCGTTACCCATGTGGTAGAATAAGTACCTTAGTGAAGGGCTTCCCATGTCAAAATTTAAGATTCTTTGTGTTGAAGACAATCCCGATACGCAGCGAATGTTGAGTTTTCTGCTAACTCAGGCTGGGTATGAAGTTATCACCGCCGACGATGGACACCAGGGGATTCAAAAAGCTAAAGCCTGGCGTCCGGCGTTGATTTTGATGGATATGATGATGCCCCGGATGAGCGGAGTTGAAGCCATCAGACGGCTGCGTAAACTAAAAGTGACCAGAGATATTCCTATTTTAGTGCTTTCAGCCTATCAGGAGCAGGCGCTCATTGATGAGGCCATTCAAGCCGGGGCTGATGATTACCTGATAAAAACTGTCCTCCCTGACGATTTAACCGACATTATTGACCGGTATCTGGAAGTGGGTTCGGCTGTTCTATCCAGACGAGCGGTAAGATTACACGACGATGAGGTGGAATAAAAATCACTTGGCCTGATAATTGGACCGCGGAGGTTTTTAGCCTCTGCGGTCTTTTTACTTAATACCAAGAAGATGATTTGAAGATGAAAAGTAGACGGTGCTAGGCCGTCGTTTTTCCAACGTGTGAGGGCGGGCGTCAAGTCTTCTCGATAACCAAAAAATGAGATAGGCCGAATTGCCTTAAGGGGGTTTGCTCCAGAGCATAAGTGACTTGTCGCAGGACCCGGCCGAGGAAGGGGCGGCGGGCGACAATATTATCGTAGCCGGGATAGATCTGGGTATGGGATATCACGGCAACGGGCAGGCCAGCTATCAACTTTCGTAAATCGCCGGCCGTGTAAGCGCGTACATGCGGCGCCAGCCGGGCTCGCAGCGCAGGGGGCAGGTAGTTGATAAGGGGGGTATTGCCAAAATGATATTGACCGCGCCAATAGTGGCCGTGGGTTTCAAACGGATAGAGCCGGTTAGGGCAAAAGATGATGGCCCGGCCGCCTTTTTTGAGCACGCGTACCATCTCAGCCAGGGCCAGGGCGTCGTCTTGCACGTGCTCGATCACTTCGTGGCTGAGCGTCAGGTCGAAATGGTTGGATGGATAGGGCAAATGTTCACCGGCAGCCACGTTGACAAGCGGTGAGTGGGCATAGCTGTCCGCAACGCGCTCCGGCTCAATATCCAGCCCAAAGACGTGCGGCGTAAATTGGCGCAGCGCCCGGACGTACAAACCCACGCCGCAGCCGTCTACCAGCACCCGGCTCTCCGCCGAAAGCCGCCCCTCAGCCGCCGTCTGAATCATGGCCAGCCGCCGGTCCTGCCCGGCTCGCCAAACGAGGCTGGGCACTCCCCGCTCGTCAGCTTTATTGAATCTCTGGGCAGAGGTTAGTTCAACTTTTTTAGCCACCCCTGCTCCCCTGCTTCCCCACTCATTTTATCCCCACGTGCAAAGCTACCGTGTTAAACATGAGCAGCATATAGTGTACCTCCCGCAGACCAACCTTTTCCATTTCAGCTTTTAGCTCATTCGGGCGCAAAAAAACCTCGGCTGAAGCCGGCAAATAGGTGTAAGCGTCGCGCTGACCGCTAATCAAGCCGCCGACGACCGGCACCAGGCGGTGAAAATAGAAACGGAACAAGCGGCCAAACCAATTGTCCGCCGGACGAGGAATTTCCAAAACCAGCACCCGTCCCCCCGGCTTACAGACTCGCCGCTGCTCGGCCAGGGCCAACGAGACGCTGGTGACATTACGCAGCAGGAAGCCGCTGGCCACTGCATCGAAAGTATTATCGGGAAATGGCAGATGCAGGGTATCGGCTCCACTCCACCTGAGAGGCGAAGCGGTGCTGGCAATATCTTTTGGCTCCCCTGCTCCCCTGCCCCTCTGCTGCTCTGCTGCTCTTCGCCCCGCTTCGTGCAGCATCGGCAGGGTAAAATCCGCGCCGACGACCTGACCCAGGTCGGGGTGCTGCCGGAGCGCTTCAAAAACGATGTCACCGGTGCCGGTGGCTATATCTAACAGCTTGCCGCCCGGCGGCAGATGGGCTTGTTGGATTAACAATTTGCGCCAGCGCTTATCCTGCCCGCCGGTCATGATCCGGTTCATGGTATCATAACGGTGGGCGATGCGGGCAAACATGGTCTTAACGTATTGATGTTTTTCGGCAGCGGATTTGAAAGTCATAGAGGCGAATTATTAGTGGTCAACAGTTAATTGTCAATTGTCAAACGGTGATTTAGGTAACAAAAAAGCTCCCGTGGGGCGGGAGCTTTGGGGATAAACAAAACAGGAGTGATCGGCTTAGCTGCTCAGTTTGGGATAGATCATTCCGCCGATAGAGCTAAAGAGGCCGGAAACCAGTGACCCAATCACGCCATATACCAGCAGCGCCCCAGAGACGCGCCCGGCCAGGGCAATAACTTCGGGGGTGAGACCATAATTAACCAGTCCGGTTAGCTGGTCGGGGGTAAACTGATTGACTACATTTTGGCCGAAATTTCCCATGATGGCTCCAAAGGCGGCCATACCCATTGCCACAATGCCGCCGATGACACCGGCCCAGAAACCGGCCATCCAACCCACTTTCCCGCCCTGGTGGCTATTTTGCACATTGTCGCCAGCAAAAATACCGGCCAGCAGGCCGGTGGTCAACCAGACCACCAGAAAACCGGGTATGACCAAACAGGCCAGAAACTCAAAGGGCACCAGACTGATCAACATTAAGAGAAAAATACCAAACCCGCCAACCAAGCCTGCTTTTAAGCTGGAAGTAACCGTTGAACCGGCAGGCTGAGTTCTCCGGGCGAGACGCTGGCGGCGCGGAGATGAAGCAAATTCTCCCTGGCGTCGTCGTTGTGTTGTTGCGGTCATCTTAACCTTCCTCCAATTGTTTATTGCCAACCGTTCCCAGGTAGACAACAATTTACTATCTAGTTGCCGATTATAGCATGATGGCTTACGGCTTGGCAACTGTAAGTAGGCGATTTAGCCTACGCAATCCCTACGCTAATTTGTTCTAGAAGAGTAAATTTAGTAGTCGGTAATCAGTAGCCAGACATCACTCTTTTCTGATTACTCACTACTGGCTACTGATTACGGGTTATTGTTTGCCCACCTGCTTCTCAAATTGCCCCCCCGCAGTGATTGTGTTAATATGCCCTTATCCAAAACTAGAAAGAGCGAATAAAGCATGACCAAGCGAAAAACAGGTTCCGCAAAAGAAGTGCCGCCTGCTGACTCTGCCCCGTTTTTGACCGATTTTGACCTTTATCTAATTGGGCAGGGTACTCACGAACGCGCCTATGAAAAAATGGGGGCGCATCTGACCGAACAGAACGGCGAAAAAGGTGTCCATTTTGCCGTTTGGGCGCCCAACGCCCGGCAAGTTTATCTGATGGGGGATTTTAACGGCTGGCATGGCGAAAGCCACCCCATGCATTCCAGCAACAGCGGGATTTGGACTCTGTTTGTACCGGGGCTGGAAGAGTATGCCGTTTATAAATATCGGGTGATCAGCCAGCGCGGCGAGAGTTTTGACAAAGCTGACCCGTATGGCTTTGCTATGGAGCAGCGTCCCAAAACCGGTTCGGTTGTGACCAATGTAGACCGCTACCAGTGGGGTGACGGCGACTGGATCAGCCATCGCCAGGAACGACAAAACTTTGACCAGCCCATGTCTATTTACGAGGTCCACCTGGGGTCGTGGCGCAAGGTAGCCGATGAGCAGTGGGGCACACGCTACCTGAGTTATCGCGAGTTAGCCACGGAGTTAATTCCCTACGTCGCAGAGCTGGGCTAC
Source organism: Anaerolineae bacterium (assembly GCA_023382535.1). The sequence goes on from JAHDWA010000031.1 coordinate 13,050, forward strand.
ACCCACATCGAATTACTGCCCATCGCCGAGCATCCCCTGGATGCCTCGTGGGGTTACCAGGTGTTGGGTTTCTATGCGCCGACCAGCCGCTTTGGGACCCCCGAAGATTTAATGTATTTCATTGACCAGTGCCACCAGCACAATATCGGCGTTATCCTGGATTGGGTGCCGGCTCACTTTCCCAAGGACGGCTCCGGCCTCAACTACTTTGACGGGACACATCTCTACTCCCATGCCGACCCGCGCCAGGGTGAGCACCAGGATTGGGGAACATTAATTTTTAATTACGGCCGCAACGAAGTCCGAGTTTTTCTCATCTCCAATGCCGTATTTTGGCTGGAAAAGTACCACTTCGATGGGCTGCGCGTGGACGCCGTCGCCTCTATGTTATACCTGGATTACTCCCGCCAGGAGGGCGAGTGGCTGCCCAACGAGTACGGGGGCCGCGAAAACCTGGCTGCGGTCAGCTTTTTACGCAAGACCAACGAGGTGGTCCACGGCCTCTTCCCCGGCGTGCTCACCGTCGCGGAGGAGTCGACCGCCTGGCCCATGGTTTCCCGGCCGACCTACATGGGTGGTCTGGGTTTTAGTCTCAAGTGGAATATGGGCTGGATGCACGATACCTTGAAGTACATGAGTAAGGAACCTGTTTACCGTAAATATCATCACAACGATATGACCTTCAGCTTGCTGTATGCCTTTACCGAGAACTTTGTCCTGCCCCTCTCGCATGATGAGGTGGTGCATGGCAAGGGATCGCTGCTCAATAAGATGTCGGGCGACGAATGGCAGAAGTTTGCCAATTTGCGGGCTTATTATGGTTTTATGTGGGGACACCCGGGCAAGAAACTGCTCTTTATGGGCGGGGAATTTGGCCAGTGGCAGGAGTGGAATTTTAACACCAGCCTGGAGTGGACGGCCTTAGATGCGCCCATGCATCAGGGCTTGCATCGTTTTGTTAAAGACTTGAACCATCTTTACCAACAGGAGGCAGCCCTTTATGAAATTGACTTTGAGTGGATGGGCTTCACCTGGATTGACGCCAATGACAGCGATAACAGTGTCTTTTCGTTCATCCGTAATGCCAAGTCCACGGATGAATTTGTAGTGGTCTTGAGCAATCTTACCCCGGTGCCGCGCCAGAACTACCGGGTTGGTGTGCCCAAACAGGGCTACTATCAAGAAATTCTCAACAGCGACTCGGCCCATTACGGAGGCAGTAACATGGGGAACGGCGGCGGCAGAACGACTGAAGAGGTACCGTGGCACGGACATGGGCAGTCGTTGTCGTTAACCCTACCGCCTATGGCGACAATTATGCTTAAATTAGCCTGATAATCGTGACTCCATCCTAACCTTCCCCCTCTCAGGGAGAAGGAGGGCAGGGGCGTTTATTGGTCGTATTGGAGCAAAGAGAAAACTTCGTAACCTTTTAAAATTTCACGGCCCTTCAAAAAAGTTAACTCGATGGCAAAGGCCAGACCGACCACTTCTCCGCCCAGTTTTTCCACCAAGTTACATGTAGCCTTGGCCGTGCCGCCCGTGGCCAGCAGGTCGTCTACCACTAAAACTTTTTGGCCCTTTGCAATAGCATCTTCGTGGATTTCCAGGGTGTTGACTCCGTATTCCAGGGCATAACTTTCGGAGAGAGTTGCCGCGGGGAGTTTACCCGGCTTCCGCACCGGCACAAAGCCGACCCCCAAGTTATAAGCTAAGGGAATACCGAAGATAAAACCCCTGGACTCAATCCCAACTACCACATCCACCCCGGCGGATTGATACTGCGCGGTCAAACGCTCTATGCTCTCTTTAAGAGCAGCCGGATCTTTTAGCAATGTCGTAATGTCGTAAAATAAGATGCCCGCGATGGGAAAATCCGGTACGCTTCGAATGGTCGCCGCTAAATCCATTGAATTACTCCCCTGCTACTAAAATTTAAGCTGCAGGTCCATTCTAGCAGAACCCCGTAGAATCGGCAAAGCTCTTTTGTGGTATAATACGATGGCAGTTTATTGAAAACGTTCAAAGTGGGATTTAAGATGAATTTATTGCATCATTACTTTGTCCGCTGGTTGGGCTGGTTTATTCCCCTGACTGCCGGTCTTACTTTAATTATCGCCCCTGGCTGTCAAATGGCTAGCCCTGCCGGCCAGGTGAGTCAAACTCAAGCACCAGTTCAACCAACCGCCACGCTTCAGCGCACCAATACCCCTCCCGTAGAATCAGCACCCACAATCACCACTACGGCAATCCCGGAAAGCGAAACTTTGATCCTCACTTTTTGGACCACTGAAGCTGTTTCGCCTAAAGCTGAGGGCGAATCAGGCAACTTTATGACTAACAGCCTGAAAACGTTTGAGACCAATAATCCAAATATTCAAGTTGAACTCCTGCTGAAAAAACCGAGTGGTAAGGGTGGCGTCCTGGATTTTCTAAGAACAGCCAGACAGGTGGCCCCTTCTATTTTGCCGGATATAGCGATTATGAATGCTACGGACCTCAATCAAGCCGATGCGGCTGGTTTGCTGCAAACGCTTGATAACCGGCTGGACCGGTCCATTGTCCAGGATTTACTTCCCGCCGCCCGCAAAATGGGCACGGTTGACCAGCGGCTGGTGGGTGTTCCTTTGAGCCTGGAAATGGAACATATGGTTTACAACACCAAAGTTTTTACGGCGGCGCCCATGCTCTGGAGTACTGTTTTGAGCAGTAATACCCGCTACCTTTTTCCGGCTAAAGGGATCAACGGCTTGGTCAATGACACCACTCTATCTCAGTACTTTTCGGCGGGCGGCGCTTTTCACACCGATCAGGAAACGCTTAAAATTGATGATCGGGTTTTGCGAAACGTGCTGACCTTTTACCAGCAGGCGCTTGAGAACAATGTGATTGACGCAACCCTCTTAGAAGCGGCCACAACCGAAGAACTCTGGCCAACCTATCTGGACGGCAAAGCAGGGCTGACCCAGATCGGTGTCCGCCAATACCTGACTGATCGAGACTCGTTCAACAATTCAACCTTTGCCGCCATCCCCGTCCAAACGGAGAAGGATACTCCGGTCGCGATTACCCACGGCTGGACCCTGGTTTTGATTACTGATGATATTAATCGGCAGCGAGCAGCTTTGCGTTTGATCGAGTGGTTTTTATCAACCAGCAACAATGCCACCTGGAACAACCTGAACAAATCTATCCCTTCCAGGGACAGCGCCTTTCAGCAGTTGGCCGGCGACGATCCCTATTGGGCTTTTTTGACCGAGCAACTAAATTCAGCCCAACCGCAGCCCGGTTTCTCCGGTTACGATCAACTGGGCCGGATTCTTCAGCAAGCTGTCGAGCAGGTAATTCGGGGCGAGGCTACCCCTGATGAAGCCACCGCCACCGCTGTGGATGCTTTAACGCCATGAATACGCCCGTACCTGCTCTCTCTGGTGGCCTCCGCCAGGTTGCTTGGCAAATGATCCGCGCCGCGCTGGAAGCAGTAGACCCGGCGGCTGCTGTCAAAAATTACTTTGGCAGCCGGCCTGATCTCGTCAGCCAGATCAGGGCAACTTCGGGCCGGCTCATCGTGGTCGGGGCCGGCAAAGCCGGCGCGCCGATGGCTGAAGCGATCGAGGAAATTTTTGGCGACAAAATTACAGCCGGTCACGTCATTGTCAAGTATGGCTATGTTTCCGAACAATCGAAAATACCCAAAGGGTACGATGTCGAAAATCGCGCCAGGGGCGCGCAAGCAAAATCGAAAATCCCCCTTGTTGAGGCGGGACATCCCATTCCAGACGAGGCCGGTTTGCGGGCAGCCCAAGAAATAGTGAGCCTGCTCCGGGAAACCGGTCCGGACGATACCATCATTTGCCTGATTTCAGGCGGTGGGTCTGCTCTGCTGACCCTCCCGGCCGAGCCGCTGGCTTTGAGCGATCTGCAAGCCGCCACCACGGTTCTCCTGGCAGCAGGAGCGACCATCAACCAGGTCAATACGCTCCGCAAGCACCTGTCCGCAGTCAAGGGGGGGCGTCTGGCGCAAGTGGCTGCTCCGGCCAACGTTTACGCTCTGATCCTGTCTGATGTAGTCGGTGACCCGTTGGAAGTTATTGCCTCCGGGCCGACCGTACCCGACCCCACCACCTTTGCCGACGCCTGGGCCATTGTGGAACAATTTCAGCTTCAACATACTATGCCCGCGGCAGTCATTCGGCGGCTTCGAGCGGGTCTTGCCGCTGAAATATCTGACACTCCCAAACCGGGTGACTTGATTTTCGAACGGGTTCACAATGTTATCATTGGCAGTAATCGGTTGGCAGCACAGGCGGCGGTCAAAGCGGCCCAGCAGGCTGGATTTGAGGCCCGATTATTAACCACTTTTTTAGAAGGTGAAGCGCGAGAGGTCGGCAAAGTGATCGCCGCCCTGGCCAAAGGGCTGGCCCGCGACGAAGGCCCTGTTCCACGTCCGGCTTGCCTGGTCCTGGGTGGCGAAACGACAGTCACTCTCCGGGGGAACGGTCGCGGGGGACGTAATCAAGAAATGGCCTTAGCCGCAGCTCTGGCTCTGGCCGGTTGGTCCAACCTCTCAGTCACCTGTCTCGGCACCGATGGCAGTGATGGTCCGACCGATGCTGCCGGCGCTTTTGCCGACGGCCAAACCGTTGGGCGAGCACAAGCTATAGGTTTAGCGCCCGTAGAGTACTTGCAGCGCAACGATGCGTATAATTTCTTTGCCGCCCTGAATGATCTGATTCTAACCGGGCCAACCAACACCAATGTCAACGATCTGACGTTTATTTTGGCCGGGTGAAGCAGGTCACAGGTTACAAGTTGCAGGTGAAAGCTAGCAGATAGTGAATAACCGGGCTGACCATTGACTATTGACCATTGATTGTTAATTATTGATTGTTAGTATGTACCATTCGATTCTACGCCCCGGAGGGCAGCGCCAACTGAAAAATATCGGTGAAGCTGATCTGGTAATTGGTTTGCCGACTTTCAAAAATGCGCCGGCTGCGGCCCATGTTGCCCGCGCCGCTCTGACAGGCGCCCGCCATTATTACCCGGCCCTGCGGACAGTTCTGATCAATGCGGACGCCGGCCATGAAACGGCGACGCGCCGGGCGGTTGCTGCCCAGGCGGCCAGCAATGGGTCTCGAGACATTGTCGTCACAGGCCGGTATGAAGGCTTGCTGGGGCAGGGCAGCGCCACTGCCGCCGTCCTCGATGCGGCGCTGGCCCTGGACGCCAAAGTCATCGTGATTTTGGACAGCCAGACACGAACTGTTACTCCTAATTGGCTGGCCGGGCTGGCCCATTTGATCCTGGAAGATAAGGCCGACCTGGTTGCCTCACGGTATCGCTGGTCTCTGCCTTACGGCGCTTTGAGTGATTTGATTGTCTACCCGCTCTTTCGGGCCTTATGGGGCCGGAGTGTGCGCCATCCTGCTGCGCCTGATTTTGCCCTCTCCCCGCGCTTGGCAACGGCGGTCCTGGACGAAGATATTTGGGAAACCGAGGTGGCTACATTTGGCCTGCCCCCCTGGTTGGCTACCTATGCAGTTTTAGGCCCTTGGCGAGTGGCCCAGTCAGCTTTGGGTGAAAAACAGGTATTTCCCGTTTTGCCTTCTGCTCCCACCCGCCAGGCCGAGCAGAGAGCGGTTCAACGCCAGGCAGCACAGTGGCAAACTCAATTTCAAATGGTGGTCAGCACCATGCTGCGCCTGGTTTATGATTACCGGCAGCACTGGCTCGATGTGTCAACATTTGACTCTATCTCGACATTGACCGAATTTGTTTCCCCTTTGTCCTCCTCTGCAGCCAGCTCCCTTGCCGCATCTGAAGTAGACCCGGCGCCCCTGCTGGACGATTTGGCCCTGGGCTGGATGGAGTACCGGCTGTTGTGGCAGCAGATATTAACTCCAACAAATCTGGCTTCGATTGAAGCTTTAGCTGCCCTTCCCCCCGATCGCTTCTACTTCCCGGCTGATTTGTGGGCCCGGATTGTTTATGACTTTGCCGTTGTTTTTAACAAAGGGGAGTGTGATCCGAGCCAGGTTGTCAGTTCACTCTGGCCGCTTTACCAGGGCCGCCTGGCTGCATTTGGCCAAGAAGTGGCCGGTTTGTCGGTGGTAGGCTACGAAGGTACCGTCGCTGCTCAGGCGGTCGAGTTTGAAGAAACCCGGTCTTATTTGAAGGACCGTTGGCAGGCCTACCAGTCTGTCTAAAACGTGAAGCCTGAGATCTCTGAGTGAAATAAATACACCTTCGTTAATAAGCCGTTACGTTTTGCGGGTTACGTATCACGAAACCAAATAATTGCTACTATATAAGAGGAGATTTCACCTATGACCATTCGCTTTGGCACTGACGGCTGGCGAGCTGTTATCGCTGAGACCTTTACCTTTGAAAATGTACGCCTGGTAAGCCAGGCCGTGGCCAGCTATTTACTGGATGCCGCTGAACCGGACAGGCCCCTGGAGATAGTAATTGGTTTTGATACCCGCTTCCTCTCGGATCGCTTTGCGGCCGAGGTAGCCAGAGTCATGGCTGCCAATGGCATTACCGCTTACCTGGCCCGTGCTGATGCCCCTACCCCGGCTATCAGTTACAATATTGTTCACAAAAAAGCAGCTGGCGGAGTGATGATTACGGCCAGTCACAACCCGCCGCGCTACAACGGCTTTAAGGTTAAAGCCGCTTATGGGGGATCAGCTCCCAGGCATCAAACCCAGGCGATTGCCCAAAAACTCTATTCCGTTCACGAGCCGCACGGGGTCAACCTGATGGACTTTAAGCTGGCCGAAGAGCGGGGCTTGATTCGCAAATTTGACCCTGCCTGGCCCTATTATGAACATCTGACGACCAACCTGGTTAATATGGATATTATCTCCAACGGGGAACTGAAAGTAGTGGTCGACTCGATGTATGGAGCAGGGCGTGGCGTCTTCCGAGAAATTTTATCGCGGACTCATACAAGAATCCACGAACTACACAGCGACCGTAACCCCGGCTTTGGGGGAATTCACCCCGAGCCGCTGGGTAAAAACCTCCGCGAGTTAATCAGTATGGTGCAGACCGAAAATGCCTATTTGGGCCTGGCTACCGATGGCGACGCCGACCGCATCGGCGCGGTGGACGAAAGAGGCAATTTTGTTGATCCTCATACGATTATGGCCCTCTCGGTGCGCTACCTGGTCGAGAAGCGGAAGATGAGCGGGGCGATTGCCAAAACTATCAGCAGTACGCTCCTGCTCAATCGTATGGCCAAAAAATATGGGCTGGTTCTGCATGAAACTCCGGTCGGCTTTGACGGCATCGCCCAGCTCATGCTGAATGACGATGTGCTGCTGGGGGGCGAGGAGTCCGGCGGCATGAGCATCAAAGGCCACATTCCCGAAGGCGATGGGATCTTGATGGGCTTGCTGCTGCTTGAGATTGTGGCCGAGGCCGGCGTCTCTCTAACGGAGTTAATTGCCGATTTGCAGCGAACTTTTGGACCTACCTGTTACGAACGCCATGATATCCACCTGAAAAATCCTGTTTCCAAAGAGGATATGGTCAAGCGCCTGGTGGAACTGGCTCCAGCCCAGCTTGCCGGTGAAAGTGTGGTTAAGGTAGACAGCTATGATGGGGTCAAGTATCACCTGGCTGACGATAGCTGGCTGCTGATTCGCCCTTCTGGCACCGAGCCGCTGTTGCGTGTCTACGCCGAGGCAGGCAGTGAAAAGGCGGTAAAGACGATGCTACAAAAAGGGAAAGAATTGGCCGGAGTGTAAAAATCTACGGTAAAATCCCGATGGGATTGCGTACCACCGTGTTCTGACGAATTTCAAAATGAAGGTGCGGGCCGGTGGCGTTGCCGGTGTTGCCCATCTCACCGATCTGCTGGCCCTGGGCCACATTATCGCCCACGTTCACGTAAATGGAGTTGAGGTGGGCATATAGGGTTTGATAGCCGTTACCGTGATCAATGACGATGTGATAACCGTAGCCAACATTGCTCCAACCCGCTACAATGACGTAGCCGGAATCGCCGGCCAGCACCGGCGCGCCAATGTAGGCGGCAATATCAACGGCCGGGTGCCAGGGGAAGAAGCCTTGATAAATTGTGCCGCTGGCCGGCCAGGCAAATGTGCCGGTTCCTTCATTGGCCCCTTCGGGGATTTCGCCGGTGTAGTAGGCTACCACCGTCCGGGGAATAAAGGGCTTGCTGCCGCCCGGCACCACCAGCCACTGTCCCGGCGTTATCACTGGATTATCCGGGTCAAGCTCGTTGAGCGAGTAATTTAAAATAGCGGAAGCATCTACCTTGAAGGTGTCGGCAATGCCTTGCAACGTATCGCCTTCACCGACCTGATGGTAAACGCCGTTAGTCGGCAAGATGGTTAACTGTTGGCCTATACTCAATAAGTCTGGTGCTTTTTCCAGGTCCGGGTTGGACCACATAATGGTTTCCGGGTCCAGGCCAAATTTGCCGGCAATACCGTAGATCGTATCACCGCTTTGCACTTCGTAGGTAGAAATTTGTTCGCGAGCGCGTTCGGGGATGATGGTGTGAGGCACTGCCGCTGAGACCAGGACATCGTCCAGGAAATCATTCAACTGGCTGGGCAAGGTTAGCGGAGCACCCGTTTCTTCGTCAACACTGGGGGCCGCCGTAATAGGATCAATGGGGGCGGTCTGTTGAAGGGGTCGCAGCGCGCTAATCCGGCCCAACTGGATTTGCATACTACCCACAGCGAGAGTCAGGGCTACCAGTAAAATTACGATGAGGTGGGCCGAGGTGCGGCTAAAGAGTGCTTCACTGCTGGCAGAATTTTTGAGCCAATAGGAAGTTATTTCGACCATCCGAATAAGATTGAACTGGGGTGGATTAACCAGACCGGCCAGGCTGGATACGCCGGAGGCATCAGGTACAGCCTGGGCTGGCGGAGTCGTTGGAGAACTGCTCTTGGGATACTTTTTGCTAAGCGGTTGCTGCATACCTTTAGACGACAAGCATTCTACGCAACATTGCCTAGGCAGATTTGCCTAAATAGTCGGCCTAAACACAAAAGAGGTCCGCATGATAGCGGACCTCTTTCAATATGTCAAATAGCTGACGGTCGTAGGATCAATAAATCTCTTTATTGAGGGTAGCTAAAAATTCGGCGTTGTTGTCGGTTTTAGGCAGGCGCTCCAAAATCATTTCGGTCGCTTCGGAACCGCCGCCAACAGCGGTAATCATCCGGCGCAGAGTCCAAACTTTGGCCAGGTCTTCGGGGGGTAACAACAAATCTTCGCGGCGAGTGCTGGAACGCTCAATGTCAATGGCCGGGAAGAAGCGCCGTTCGGCCAACTTGCGGCTGAGGTGCATTTCCATGTTGCCTGTCCCCTTGAACTCTTCGTAGATCACGTCGTCCATGCGGCTGCCAGTATCTACCAGACAGGTGGCAATAATGGTCAGGCTGCCTCCTTCTTCAATATTACGGGCAGCGCCAAAGAAACGCTTGGGCGGGTACAGAGCTGCCGGATCAATACCGCCGGATAAGGTTCGGCCGCTAGGCGGCACGACCAGGTTGTAGGCCCGAGCCAGGCGAGTGAGCGAATCCATCAGGATAACCACATCCCGCCCGCCTTCGACCAGGCGTTTAGCTTTGGCCAGGGCCATTTCAGCTACACGGGTTTGGTCAGATTCGGGATCGTCAAAGGTAGCAGCCATCACCTCGGCATCCACCGAGCGGTCCATGTCAGTGACTTCTTCAGGACGCTCGCCAATCAGCACGACCATCATATGTACATCCTGGTAATTGGCACTGATGCCATTGGCAATCTGCTTGAGAATGGTCGTCTTGCCGGCCTTGGGCGGCGAAACAATCAGGCCGCGCTGGCCCCGGCCAATGGGGGCTAGGATGTCTAAGAGCCGGGTAGACAGAATATCTTTCTGCGTTTCCAATCTAAGCCGCTGGTGTGGGAAAATAGGGGTAAGCCGCTCAAAGATCGGACGCTGTTTGGCCGTTTCCGGGTCAAGCCCATTGACGGCCTCGACGCGCAGCAGGCCAAAATACTTCTCGGTATCTTTGGGCGGGCGCACCTGCCCGATAACCATGTCGCCGGTACGCAAGCCGAAGCGCCGGATTTGACTCTGCGAGACGTAAATATCGTCCGGGCCAGGCAACAAGTCTACCGAGCGTAGAAAACCAATACCGTCCTGGATAATTTCGAGCACGCCGCCGCCAAAGATAAACCCCTGCGTTTCGGCATTGTTTTTAAGAATTTTGAGAACGAGATCGTCCTTTTTAAGCTTACTGTAGCCGGAAATTTCAAATTCCCTGGCCAAACCGCGTAGTTCGTCAAGGGTTTTGGCCTCTAGTTGAGCCATGTTCATAGTAAAAGCTCCTAAAGTGATTGCATAAAGTATAAGTGCTAATAGGGATTATTTTTGAGCAAACGGATAATAGACTGAGATCAATGAAGATCGAGCCTGTCAGCTTTAGCCTGGGACAAGTACCCCCCATACCAAAATTAGGGTTGCTGAATTTACTTATTGCCTGATTGGATCGTGCTTTTTTAGCCTGCCTGATGAGGGCAGTAGCCAAAAGGACGAGTATCGTTAAAAACTGCTTTAAAGTGGCGTCCTGGTTAGAATGACTGGCAAGTCAAAGATAGATGACAAAATTTAATTACAGAGAAAAGCGCAATTTTATTAAGGGTTCTAGGTTTTTTAATTTATATGGATTTATACGCTATAGTAAGCCCGATTTAGTGGTAATTTAGGGGACGCGGCTAGAATTATCTGCTTTATAGATTGTTTTAGAGAAACTGGATTTTTAAGTTTTGCCTTGAGGGGGTAGGGTTAAAATTGCCCGAAACCGCGCGGAGACAATCTTATACATCAGATTTCGTCAGAGATTATAGCATCTTTCAATTAGGTCGTCAACTTATTTGAGGGTAGTTTTTGAATGATTTTGCAACCGGGTCCTTGAATATTAATCTGGTTCCCAAACCTCAGTTTGGGAACCAGATTAGAGATAGATATTCTGCTTAGAACTTACCGGCTATCATTTCAGCGAGGTCGGCGGTGCGGCGGGAGTAACCCCACTCGTTGTCGTACCAGGTTACAACTTTGACCATGTTCCCTTTACCACCCAACACCTGGGTGAACGGCAAATCCACCGAGCTGGAGTGGGGGTCGCCCTTGAAGTCAATCGAAACCAACTGCTCGTCAATGGCGGCCAAAATGCCTTTCATAGGACCGGCAGCGGCATCGCGGAAGGCCTGGCGCAGCCCTTCGGTATCGACTTCCCTCTCCACAATGGCGGTAAAGTCAACCACCGAAACAGTAGAAGTCGGCACGCGCAGAGCGTAACCATCAAACTTGCCCTTTAGCTCGGGGATCACCAGGGCGACAGCCTTGGCCGCGCCGGTAGTGGTGGGGATAATGCTCATAGCCGCAGCGCGGGCGCGGCGCAAATCTTTGTGGGGCAGGTCCAGAATTTTTTGGTCGTTGGTGTAGGCGTGAACAGTAGTCATCATCGCCTTGACAATGCCATACTTGTCGTTAACAACCTTGGCCGCCGGAGCCAGGCAGTTGGTGGTACAAGAGGCATTGGAAATGATGTGGTGTTTAGCCGAATCGTACATTTCGTCGTTGACACCCAGGACGATGGTCAAATCCTCACCCTTGGCCGGGGCGCTGATGATAACTTTTTTCGCGCCAGCTTTGAGGTGGACACCGGCTTTGCTGGCATCGGTAAAGAGGCCCGTGCTTTCCACGACGATATCAACACCCAGGCTTCCCCAGGGCAGATTCGCCGGGTCGCGTTCCGCCAGCACTTTGAGCAATTTGCCGTCAACATTAATCCCGCCTTCAACCGCTTCCACTGTCCCATCAAACCTGCCATAATTTGAGTCATACTTGAGCAGGTGGGCCATGGTGGGGATGTCCCCGATATCGTTGACCGCGACAACTTCCAGGCTGTCACCGTAGTTGTCACGAATCGCTTTGAATACCTGGCGGCCAATTCGGCCAAAGCCATTGATTCCAACTTTTGTTGCCATGATAGATTTTCCTCCAAATCTTGAATAAAGTTAATTTGCAAAGTAGCAAGTTGCAGAGTAGCAGGGTAACAGATCGCAAAATATTGTTTGAGACCTGCTACCCTGCTACCTGATACCCTACTCTGTGGCCTGTCACTTAAATTTCTTATACCAACTCATTAATTCATCGGCTAGTTTGACCGGGTCGTGACGCCAGGGGTGTTGTTCGTCAACTACGTCGGCGGCGATGACGGCGTAGCGGTTATCGCTGGGAGGAATGGGCAAGATAGCTTGCAGGTGGCTCATGTCTTCGGGAACGGAGTGAGCGAGATTGTTATTTGCCAGAACAAAATTGAAACTGAGGTTAGCATGAGCTTCGATGGCCTGCACATGATCATCCAGCGAGTAGCCATCGGTTTCACCCGGCTGTGTGGCGACATTACAAATATAAATTTTGGGTGCGCTGCTGGCGCGAATGGCTGCGGCAATTTCAGCCACCAGTAAATTGGGAATAACACTGGTGTAGAGACTGCCCGGCCCGGCGACAATGAGATCGGCGCTTAAGAGAGCTTGCAGCGCCGGTGGAAAGGCGTGCGGCGTGTCCGGCTCAAGATAGACCCGCTCGATCGGTAACTTGGCCGCAGGAATAGCGCTTTCGCCTTCAACCTTGCGGGTTTGGGTGCCTTCGTTAACTTCGGCCATGAGGATTACATTTTCCAGGGTACTCGGTAAAATTGTCCCCCGGATATTGAGAACGCGACCGCTCTCATAGAGGGCCTTCTCAAATGTGCCGGTCACCCCGGCCATAGCCGTGATGAACAGGTTGCCAAAGCTGTGTCCCTCTAAACCCTGCCCGCTGCGAAAACGATACTGAAAAAGCTGGGTCGTCAGCGCCTCGTCGTCGGCCAGGGCGGCAATGCAGTTGCGAAAATCGCCGGGAGGCAGCACCCCCAGCTCCCGCCGGAGTTTGCCGGAAGAGCCGCCATCATCGGCCACGGTGACAAGGGCAATGATGTTATCGGTATGGCGTTTTAACCCGCGCAAGAGAATGCTCAGGCCGGTGCCCCCGCCAATAGCCACTACTTTGGGACCTTGACGCTGCCGCTGCCGGAAGTAAACCTGTTCGGCGACGTAAGCGGCGGTAACTTTATGGGGCAAAAATGCGCTCAGGAGCGTTTTATTGAGTTGGTAAATACTGAAAGCAACTAAGCCCAGGCCAACCGTGCCAAATAAAGTGGCTCTCAGCCAGCGCGGCCAACCTTGCAGTAAAAGGAGATGCAGAAAAGAGGGATAGCTGCTTTCAGCGTACAAATCCCGTAAAAATAGGGCAATGCCCAGGGCCAAAATAATGACCCCTAACAAGAGTGGCGCCAACCATCGTTTTAGACCAAGGCCGGGGTGAAGCCAGCGCGAAGCAGATTTGAGGCTGGCGAGCATCGAGTCTATACCTGCTGGTAAGATTTTAATTTGCTGGCATTATAGACGATGTATTTCTGCGAGTCAAAGGCATTAAATGACCGACTATGAGTATACCCTATAAATCCCCTTCTTATTAGTGATAAATGTCACTATTAACCCCGCTACATGGCACCTTCCGAAATTTTGATGGCAAAAGATTGGTAAGGCGAGGGGAAGGCTGGAAGATTGGAGACTGGTTTTATTTTTTTCCAGCCTTCAAGTCCTCCCAGTTTCCTGATAACAGCGCCCACTTCAGTTCCCAGTCAAAGCGATCCGCGTACTCTTGTTGGCCGGGGATGAAGAATTCGGCAAACATGGCCCGATCTGCTTTGAGCGTACGAATGAAACTTTCAATCAAGTGGCGGCGGTCGGCCTGCCACTGTTGGGCCAACAAACCATAATGATACATCTCGACGTATTTGGCGGCGGACGCATCCCAACTGCTGTTGATGGCCATCGCGGTGCGGATAAGATAATCGTGATGAGCATGGTTGTAACGATAGGCATCAACCGCAGCCCTGATTTGTCCAAAGAAAGCATTGGCCTCGCCCCAGCGGTCGCTGATATCGAGCCAATCGTACAGGTAAGCGCAGTGACGCACCTTAACCAGCCCGCCGACAGCCCGGCCAATGACGATATTACCCAGCAGCGAAGCCTCGTAATCCACCAGGCCGCACGGTTCAAAGCGGGAGGGGATCAGCGTGAAATCGCCCCCGGCCAGGATGAGCTTGGAGAGGGGCAGGTTAAAGGTGTTGTTGAAGTAGACCCGCTGGGGATAGAGGGCCGCCAGCCGAAAAAAATTGGCTTCCGTGGCCTTGCCGCCGGCGTCGCCTTCCGGGGCAGAGGCCAGGATGATGAACTTGATGCCGCCATCGTATGCCAGGGTGCGTTCGATGATGTCGGCAACCAGCCCGAAATTTTTCTGATCCACCAGCCGGCCCACACCGGTCATCAAAATGGGGTCCCAGACCGGCTCGGTGCCGAAGGTTTCCAGGTGGAGCAGCCGCTTCAAGTCGGCCTTCACGTCCAGGTGGTTCACATCAAAGCTGTGGTCGCGGGCCAGCATCTCGGTTTGGGTGGTCGGATTTTTAAAGATGGGATTATGCGGGCCGCGCCGGTCCTGCATGCGGCGGAGCGGCTCGGCCTTGAGTTCCGGGAGATTTTCCGGGCGATTGATGTCGCTCATGCCGTTGGTGATGCCGGCAATCGGCAGCTTTTCAAACAGGTCCAGGTGGCGGTTCGGCACAAAAACTTCGCCGGGCGGGCTGCCTTTTTGGGCGTAGGCTTTGGCCCACACGGCGGCGTGGCCTTCCTTCAACTCCGCCGCGTAGCCCCACGTGCCGGCAATGTCGCCGCTGACGGTGGTAATCTTGCCGCCGGTTTCGTGGACTTTGAGCATGCAGGCTTTCATGATGTTCAGGTTGTCAAAGAAATCGAAATATTTGTGGAACAATTTTTCGCCGGGTAGATTCAGCCGGTCCAGCGAGTGATAGCCGCCGCCGATGAGCGGGGTGACGCCCTGGTAGGTGGCATTGTGAATAGTCAGGTGGGCTGGCACATGGCGCAGGTAATCGTCGCCCAGGTAAAAAGGGATGAGGCCGACGTGATAATCGTGCAGGTGAACCGTATCAAAATTACCCTGCTTGATATAAGCGGCCATGGCCTGGCCAACGGCGGCGTACAACTTGAGACCGAGCTGCGGGTCGTCGGGATAGATAGCGCTGGCATTGGTCCAGCTCAACTGCCATTCATCCCAAAAATAGACGACTTTTTGGCCGTCGGGGAAAACATGCTCGTAGACATCAAAGGCAAAGGTATACCCTTCGATGGTTACCGGCAGGCGCAGGTCAAGCCGGGTCAACTGGCTCTTATCGTAGTGAGCAAAGCAGGGGGTCAGGGTCTCAACCTCCAAGTCAATACCCTGCCTGGCGGCCGCTTTGACCAGCTCCGGGGGCAGCTCCTCGACCACTACTCCCAGCCCGCCAATTTTAGCCCCCAGCCCGCTCCCGACGCGGCCTATTTCCCACGCAGGCATGGCCACCCGCATTTTTTTGTTGGTTTTTGGCATTGGTTTTCTCTCAGGTTCCGCTTGACGTGAGAGAATTCTACCACGAATGACAGGGGGAGCAAGTCACTTTTGCCGGCTGGCGCATGGTGTACTGGCCGTTTAATTCATCTGTAAAAAGTCATTTGTGTTTTATTTCCCCTGCGCTTATCATGGATTCGATACCAATGCTATTAGCCCTTCAAAGAGACACAAGAGGGCCTGGGATGCCAAAATTATCCCCTCGATATTCCGCTTTCGCCGCTGGCTTGGCTGTTATAGGGGCCGGCCTGTTGGCTGCGAGACCTCTCTTTGTGCCGCGCTTGCTTCACGGCACTGACTCGCTGATCCATTTTTATACGCTGCTTCAACTGGACGAATTGATCCGGCAGGGAATTGGATATAGCCGCTGGCTTCCCTACCGGGCCAGTGGACTGGGCACGCCCTTGTTCCATTACTATGCGCCCCTGGTTTATTACCTGGCCGAGAGTTTTAAATTGTTTGGCCTGGATGCGCTCCTGGCATTGCGAGTAGTCGGAGGGCTGGCGTTGGTTGGCGGAGCGCTGGGCGCCTTTTTGTGGGCGCGAGATGTACTCAGGCAGGAGATGGCGGCGCTGGTTGCTGCCACGGCCTATGTTTGCGGGCCAGCTATGCTGTTCAATGCATTCTTTCGGGGCGGACTGGCCGAACAGTTGGCGCTGATGCTTTTGCCATTTGTGCTGTGGGCCTTTCATCGTCTGGCGGCGACGGGCCAAATGCGCTATTTAGCTGCAAGCGCCCTGACTTACGCTGCCGTAACTCTCTCTCACAATGTGACCGCTCTGATTTTCTCGCCGGTCTTGCTGGCTTACACTCTCGTTTTGACCCGGGCAGACCTGCTTCCCATCAGTCGCCGGCGCACGCCAATCCTGCTGGTAGTCGCCATGAGCCTGGGGCTGGGGCTGTCGGCTTTTTTCTGGCTGCCAGCCCTGGTTGAACGGGACGCCATCATGGCCGACCTGCTCTATACTCTACCGGGCCTCGATTACCACCAGAATTTCATGCCTCTAGATGCCTTGCTCATTGCTCCCCTGACGCAAACCCTTCGTCCTGGCCTGAGCCTGGTGACGTTAGGGGTGGGGGTGATCGGGCTGTTCACCCTCTGGCCGAGCAAAGGAGAGGCGCGTGATTCAGCAGAAGCTTCGCCGCTTGGGCCTACCCGGAAATTGCGTGGACATACTTATTTGGCTGCCGCGGTCGTAATTGCCTGTATAGTGATGGTTTTGCCCGGGTCGGTGGGAATTTGGGAAGCGCTGCCGCTGCTCCAATTTTTCCAATTCCCCCAGCGCTTTCTGGGCGTGGCCGGTCTGTTCGCCGCTTTTCTGGCGGGGGTTGGTGTGCTGAGCCTGGGGCAGAGATTTAACCGGAGCTGGTCAATGAATCTACCCGTTCCCTTCCCTCCTGGTCTGTTTTCTATTACGCTCCCGCTTTCAAGTCTGATCCAAATAATTGTTGTTGGTTTGCTCTTGAACCATACCTGGGGGCTGGCGCAGGTGCGCTATTACCCTCCCTTGCCGGCCATTGATGTTAGCTTTATCATGCTCAAGGAGCGGGAACAGGGCTTTGTAAACACCATTTACAGCGGTAATTTTGTTCCTGTAACGGTCAAAACTTTACCCTCAATTGAGCAACTGGCCAAAGCCAGCGTTGAGCGGCTCGACTCGACCTCTTTACCCGCCGAGGCGACCCTCATCGCTGCCAGCTACCATCCACTTCGATATGAGGTGACCCTTACGAGTCTCAAGCCGTTTGTGTTGCGCTTCAATACCTTTTACTTTCCAGGTTGGCAGGCTCAGCTTGACGGCCAGGCCACGTCCCTTACACCGTCCGACCCCTACGGCTTTATCAGCGTGCAGATACCGGCTGGGCAGCATCATCTGCTAGTCTGGTTTGGCTCGACGCCCTGGCGCACCCTGGCCAACATCTTAAGCGCCGGCAGTGCGGTGATGCTGGGGCTGGTTGTGCTAATGAAATGGTTTCGCCATTCCAAACAAGGAGAATAATCTATGACCCCAGCAAACTTTCTAACCAGAACCTCTCAACTGATCCTGATCGTGGCCCTGGCAGGCTTGATGATCGTCGTATGCGTGGGGCTGATCCCCCTGCCTCTTTTGTTACCGAAGCAGGAAGCCCGCGCCGCCGGAACAATTAATGTGACTACGACGATAGATGAGTACAACACGAGCGGCAGTGGCAGCGGTTGTTCCTTGCGTGAAGCGATTGAGTCAATCAATACGAGCGCCTCATTTGGTGGATGTAATAATCCGGGCAATGCAGCGGATACGATTCAATTGCAGGGGATGATATATACCCTGAGTATTCCGGAAACGGGTTTTCCCAATAGCAATACCAGAGGGAGTGTAAAACCTCAAAGGAGTGTAATTATTCGAGGTGTTGGACCTGGACAAACCATCATCACAACGACCATTACGTTTAACCAACACGTATTTATGATGTCTAACCCTGTCGTTGATCCAGCTACTATTACTATTGAGGGCATAAATATTCAGGGTGGTAAAGGAGGAGGTGGTGGGCGTGGAATTCTTTGTGACTTTTCTTTTGAGAATTCAACATTAACCCTTACTGACGCGGTGATTGAAAATAACTTAGGAGGTGGGATTGGCTGCACAGCTAGCGTCTTGATTTTGAGTGATGTTACTATTCGTAACAACGGTACAATGAATAATTCTGGCGGAGGGCTTTTGCGTTATTATGGAAATATCATTATGAAAAATGTTACATTTTATGGGAATCAGGCTGATGTTGGAGGTGCTATTTACATAAATGATTATTCTGCTAAATCTGATGCAATTCAAATGACGAATGTGACTATCTTCAATAATCAAGCTCAGGTCAGTGGAGGTGGTTTATATCTAGTTTTTTATACGCCTCCCAATGTCATCACCGCAACTAATGTGACCTTTGCCAAGAATCAGGCTGTAAGCGGTAATGGTGGTAATATCTATTTGAATGCTTCCAGTCTAAGCCTCAAAAACACCATTATCGCCAACGGCAGCCCCAACAACTGCGACGGCAATCCTGTACCCAATATTACCTCGCTGGGCCATAACCTGGACAGCGGCAACACCTGCGGCCTGACCGCCACCGGCGACATTACCAACACCAATCCGCTTCTCGCCGCTTCGCTGGCTGACAACGGCGGCTCGACAGAGACGCTGGCTCTGCTCGGCGGCAGCCCGGCGATTGATGGGGGCACTTGTAACGGCGCTCCCGCTGCTGACCAGCGCGGCATTGCCCGGCCTCAAGGAACGGCCTGTGATATCGGCGCCTACGAGACCAGCGCTCAACCTAACTTCTTTTTGACTAAACGCGTTGACGACGCTACTCCTGACCCCGGCCAGCGGATCACTTACACCATCACGCTTCAAAATAATGGCTCTCTCAGCGCCACAAACACCACCCTCTCTGACCCCCTGCCTGCGGGCTTGAGTTTAGCCGGGCCGGCCAGACTTGACCCGCCGGGAAGTGTCTTTACGCCGACCTTGCCTACTTTGGCCAGCGGTTTGACCCTATCTAGTGGACATTCGATAACCCTGACCTTCCCCGTCACCGCCAGCGCCGGACTGGTAGGTGGTACGGTTTTGACCAACACGGTGACTGTTACCAGTACCGAGGTGGTGACGCCTCAGACAGCCTCGGTGAGGATTACCATCGCGGCTGAAGATGAAGAGATTTATCTGCCGGTTATTTTGAAGAAGTAAAACGGAGCCGCAAAATTTCGGCGTCTAACCGGGCGGCCAGGCCAGGACCGCCGCCAGTTTTAGCCTGTTCTACTGCTTGCTCCAGCCAGCTTGATTGACTGTCCTGATAGGATGCACTTCCAAGTGGCCGGCTATCTAAAAAGGCAAGGGGACGCTGCTCAACTGCCTTGCTAAAATCCAGGGTCTCAAGAGGGATTCGATACCCGGCGTGCAGCCGTTCCGTCGTGGCGCAGTACCAGACCACCGTTACCAATTTCGAATTTTCGATTTTCGATTTTCGATTTTGGATTTTTGCCCGCCTCTTTAGATGGGATTTTTGGATTTCTAACGGCGTAGCAAAAACGACACACGGTTCACTGGCTGCCGCCAGCACCCAGACCCCAGCGTGCGGGTTGGAGAGAGCTTGATGTAAATCGGCCAGGAATTGAGCGGCAGAGGTTCCTTCCGGCCAGGTTCCGTCGAGACGGATGGCCCGCAGCAGGGCCAGTTCGACGGCGGGCAGGCTGTAGCCGGGCGCAATCACGTCTCCCTGCCAGAATCCCCCCCACAGCGGTTCGTCAACTTCCAGGAGGTCATCGGCAAAAGGGGTTGAGCTGACCTGCGCAGCCAGCCGGTCCAACTGTTGGGGTGCAGCCCTCTTTGCTTGCGTGATTAATTCGACGACAAATTGACGGATAGACATAGAGCAATCCTATGTTTGCACTTTTTATATTCTACCCCATGCCCCGCGTTATTGCACTTTAGAAACGAGTCTTACCTGAAGGTTGTTTGACTTTTACCCTTTTTCCTCGTAAAATATCGCCCACTTTTGAAGATTCTATCGTTTAAAATGTTAAATTAGGTTAAGGTTCAAGGTTGACCTTTAGAGAAGAGAAGTTGATGCGATATAAAGCTCGTTTTATTCCCCTTTTGATTGTTTTTTTGTTGAGTTTTAGCCTCGCTTGTGGTTTAGGCATTCCTGTCCCCGGTTTTGGTCGTCAAGAGAGCACCCCGGTAGTTGATTTAGATAAAGACGCGGGTTCCGCCCAAAATAGCGGCGATGAGGCCAACACCATTGAGCAGGCTGAATCCACACCCGCCCCTGCGCCGACTGAAGCGGCCCAAGAGTCTCGGGACGATAATGCCCCGGCTGAGGGAAATTCCGGCACGGCTGAACTGGCTTCAGACCAGATTTTTATCTTACCCGGCGCGGAGCCGACCACGCTTGACCCTCATTTGAGCGGCGACTCGACCTCGTCCGAGTATGTTGTCGAGATTTTCAGCGGCTTGCTGAAATACAATCGGGACCTGGAATTGGTGCCTGATATTGCCGCAAGCTACGATGTTTCCGACGATGGGCTGGTTTATACCTTCAAACTCCGAGACGATGCCGTTTTTCAAGATGGTAAGCCCATCCGCGCCGAGGACTTTAAATGGTCTTTTGAACGCGCCTGCGACCCGGCGACCGGTTCGACCACGGCTGATACCTACCTGGGCGATGTGGTCGGCTGCCGGGACAAGCTGCAAAACAAAGCTGAAGAGGTCAAAGGGGTGGAGGTCATTGACGAGCTGACCCTCCAGTTGACCATTGACGAGCCAAAAGGCTTTTTTCCGGCCAAGATGACCTACCCCACTGCCTATGCCCTTGATCGGGAGAATGTCGAGAGCGGCGGCGCGGAGTGGTTCAAAGAAGCGAATGGCAGCGGCCCCTTCAAACTGGCCGAATATTCGCCCGAAGAAAATACAATCGTTTTAGATCGCAACGAAAACTTTTACGGCGACCCCAAACCTACCCTGGAGCGGGTGATTTACCTGATCAGCGCGCCGATTAACCCGATGAGCGGTTATGAAGAAGGGCTGAGTTCGTTGGGAGCCTCGGCTGGAGTCACTTACGATGCCATTCCGCTGAGCATCAGCGACTTGAGCCGGGCCACCGACCCTAACAATCCGCTCAGTAAAGAGTTTGTCTCTGCGCCTACCTTGAGTGTTTCTTATGTGGGTTTCAACGTGGAGAAGCCACCGTTTGATGATCCCAAAATTCGACAGGCGTTCAACCTGGCCCTCGATAAACGGCGGATGGTCAAGCTGGTCTTTCAGGATACCGTACCGGTGGCGAATGGTATTGTCCCGCCCACGATGCCGGGCTATGAAAATCCTGACTTAAGTGATTATGAGTTCGACCCGGAACGCGCCCAGGCGTTGGTTGCCGAGTCCTCCTATGGTGATGTGACCGAACTGCCCGATATTACCTTGAATGTGCCGGGTGAAGGCAGCGAGGCCGGGCCGATTGTCGAAACCATGGTCGAGTCTTACAAAGAGAATCTGGGGGTTGAAATTTCGGTTGAACAAACGCCCTGGCCCGAATTTTTGGCCGATCTCAGCAGGGCGGACATGCCGTATCAGATGTACTCGCTTGGCTGGGTCGCCGATTATCCTGATCCCCAGGATTTTCTGGAAGTTCTCTTCTATTCTACCAGCAGTCAAAATCAGGGGGGATACAGCAACCCGGAGGTAGATGCCCTGTTAGATCAAGCACGGGGCGTTCAAGATCCAAAAGAGCGTCTGGCCCTGTACCAGCAGGCTGAGCAAATGATTTTGGACGATGCCGCCTGGATTCCGCTCTACTTTTCGGTGGAAAATTGGCTGGTCAAACCTTACGTTCAAGACTTTTGGATTCCACCCTTACATGTGCCCAAATTTCAGTATATATCTATTGCCGAACATTAAAACAAGTAGCAAGTTGCAGGTAGCAAGGGTGCAGGTTCCATGCGCTACGCAATACGCAAGACGTTTCACGCAAACCGTAATACCATTTCAGGTTTCATGTATATCACAACCCTAATTAAAGTTGAGAGGATAAGAGAGTATGCCCGTACTGCTGGAAGTGAAAGATTTAAAAACCCAGTTTTTTACCCAAGATGGGATAGTCCGTGCGGTAAATGGAATCAGTTACACCTTGAATGAAGGTGAAACGTTGGGGATTGTGGGTGAGAGTGGTTCTGGTAAAAGTGTGGGGGTGATGTCACTCATCCGCCTGATTCCCTCCCCTCCCGGTAAAATCGTTGACGGTCAGGTTATTTTTGATGGGCAAGACCTGTTGAAGCTCAGCGACGACGAAATCCGCTCTATTCGGGGCAACAAAATCGCTATGATTTTCCAGGACCCCATGACCTCGTTGAACCCCGTTTTAACAATTGGCCGCCAGATTGGCGAGGCACTGGAGCTTCACCTGGGGATGGATAAAAAGCAGGCCAGGGAGCGAACCATCGAATTGTTGGAACTGGTCGGTATCCCCCTGGCGAAAGATCGCCTTAACAATTACCCGCACCAATTTTCCGGCGGCATGCGCCAGCGGGTGATGATCGCTATGGGTCTGTCGTGTAACCCGCAACTCCTCATTGCCGATGAGCCGACCACCGCCCTGGATGTGACCATTCAAGCTCAGATTGTTGACCTGGTTAAGCGGCTGCGAGATGAAATCGGCATGGCGATCATCTGGATTACTCACGATTTAGGTGTAGTGGCCGGTCTGGCCAACCGGGTGATCGTGATGTACGCCGGCTGTATTGTCGAAGAAGCGCCGGTCAAGGAGCTGTACCAAAACCCCCGCCATCCCTATACCCTGGGGCTACTCGGCTCCCTGCCGCGTTTGGATGCGGAGCGCCCGGAAAAGCTTAATTCCATTGAGGGGCTGCCCCCGGATTTGATCAACTATCCCAAGGGGTGTCCCTTCTATGCGCGCTGTAACTACCGGATTGATATCTGTGCCCACGAAATGCCACCGCTTAAAACGGTGAGTGTGGGTCACAAGGCAGCATGTCACGTAGATATATCCGTTGCTCAGCCTACCACCGAGCATCCCTATCAAGAAGCTTAATTCCAGAAACAGGTCACGTTTAAAACGTGACCTGTTTTATACTGTCATAATTTTCGCAAAGAGGAAAGATGATGACCACCAACGGCAAACAAAAAAATGATGTTCTCCTACAGGTCAAAGACCTGAAAATGTATTTCCCTATTACCCAGGGGATTATCTTCCAGCGCCATATCGGAGACATAAAGGCTGTGGATGGTATAAACTTTGAGGTGAAACGCGGTGAAACTCTGGGGCTGGTGGGTGAAAGCGGCTGCGGTAAAAGCACCACCGGCCGCGCAATTTTACAGCTTTATCGCCCTACGGGTGGGTCGGTAACGTTCCAAGATACAGAACTGACCACGCTCAAGGGCGAAGCGATGCGTAAAATGCGCCGCAATATGCAAATGATTTTTCAAGACCCCTATGCCTCGCTCAATCCGCGCATGACGGTCGGCAACATTGTCGGCGAACCGTTGGAAGTCCATAATATCTCCAACGGCAAAGAGCGCCGCGAGCGGGTCAAAGAGTTATTGGACGTGGTCGGCCTGAACCCCTATTTTATCAACCGTTACCCCCACGAATTTTCTGGCGGGCAGCGCCAGCGTATTGGTATCGCCCGCGCTCTGGCCGTTCAGCCCGATTTTATTGTTTGTGACGAGCCTATCTCTGCCCTCGACGTTTCCATTCAGGCCCAGGTGATCAACCTGCTGGAAAAGCTCCAGGAAGAATTTAACCTTACCTACCTGTTCATTGCCCACGACCTGGCTGTGGTCCGCCACATTAGTAACCGCGTGGCCGTGATGTACCTGGGCAAGATCATGGAACTGACCGACCGCGATACCCTCTATCGCAATCCCCTCCACCCCTATACCCAGGCTTTGCTTTCTGCGGTGCCCATCCCCGATCCGGTGGCCGAAGCGGAACGGGAGAAGCGGCGGGTTATTTTGCAGGGCGACGTGCCCAGTCCGGCTAATCCGCCGAAAGGCTGCAATTTCTGTACCCGCTGTCCCGCCAAAGAGCGGGTTTTGCGAGACTATAAAATAGACTGTAACGTGGTCGAGCCTAAATTTGCCGAAGTAGAGGCTGGCCATTGGGCAGCCTGTCACCTGTACGCGCCTTCCCGGCCCAATTAGAGCATGGGGAAAGCAATATGTGTCATTTGTCCTGTTAAGTTAGGATTTTTATCACTAAACTTGGGCGTTTTTGTCAGTTATACTCAGTAGACTTAGAAAGGAGGCGGTAAGGAAAAACCTAGAGTACAAAACGTGAGACGTAATGGCTGAAGGCAAAAGCATCTTCGGTAAGCGATTGTTACGTTTTACGCACCTGATAATTTCAATTTGTTTTCAAAGTTGAGAGTAAATTTAATGTTAGGAGGAGAAAACTTATGTTTTCTAAAAAAGTAGTTTTATTGGTTCTAACTATCGCTTTGCTAAGCCTCATTGCTGCTCAGTGCAGCGCAGCTCAGCCTCAGCAGGTCACCGTCGTGGAGACGGTAGTAGTTGAAAAAGAGGTTGAGAAAGTGGTTACCAAAGAAGTAGAAGTTGTCAAAGAAGTAGTGACTGACCCCAACGCTCTACCGCCCGAAGAAACTCTCTTCTACGGCGGCGATCAGGCCGGTACCAGCGAGTTACCGACGCTTGACCCCTCCCTGGCCGAAGATACCTCAAGTATCCAGTTCAGTAGCGAAATATTTGTTGGCCTAACCCATTTGCATGAGGAAACCAGCGAGACTGAATTGGGGATGGCCACCGAATGGGAAGTCTCGGACGATGGGCTGGTCTACACCTTTAAGCTGCGCGACGACGTGCCCTGGGTTAAATACAACAATGCCACCGGCGAAGTCGAGCAGGTGCTGGACGACGAGGGCAACCCACGTATCGTCAATGCCAATGATTTTCTCTATGGCATCCGGCGCACTCAAGATCCTGCAACCGCTGCGATTTACGCCTATGTCAACCATGTCATTAAGAATGCCGCGGAAGTGAACGGCGCCGGAGAAAATGGCGAAGAGGACCCACTTTACGGCAACCTGGAAGAAATTGGCGTGCGCGCCTTGGATGATTTTACTCTGGAGTATACATTGAAGGAGCCGGCTGCTTTCTTCCCAGCGATTGCCAGCATGTGGATGAATTGGGCTCAGCCTCAATGGCTGATTGAAGAAAAAGGCGCTCGCTGGATTGAGGCCGGCGTTATTCAGACCTATGGCCCCTATACTTTAAGATCGTGGGAACATGATGTGTCGGTGACGCTGATTGCCAACCCCTTCTGGCCGGGCACCGATGCTATCCCCAAGGCTTCGATTAAATACATCCATGCCCAGTTTTTGGATGATTCAGCTCAATTTGCCAACTATGAAGCTGACTTAAATGACGTTTCTGTCGTGCCCTTGCCTGAGTTAGACCGGATTAAAGCCGATCCCACCCTCTCCCAAGAATTGGCTACGCCCGGTATTCTCTGCACCTACTACTACGGCTTTAACGTTGAAAAGCCGCCATTTGACGACGTTAATGTGCGCAAAGCCTTTTCCTGGGCAGTGGACCGCACCCTGCTGGTGGAGAATGTGACCAAAGGGGGGCAGATCCCGGCCCGTTGGTTTGCTCGCCCTGGCTTGGCTGCTGCGCCCAGTCCAGAGGCCGGGGATGATTTTGGTCCGCCGGTAACGGCTGATCTGGAAAAGGCCAAAGAGTTCCTGGCCGCCTCCGAGAAGTACCCAAGCGCTGAGCAAATGCCCGAGATTACCCTGATGAGCAACCAGGAAGAAGGCCACGTGAAGATTGCCGAAGCCATTCAGCAAATGTGGCAAGAAGCTCTGGGAGTCCAGGTCAACTTTGTGACCCAGGAGTGGAAAGTCTTCCTGGAAACCCGGCATAACGACCCACCCCAGATCGCCCGCAATGGCTGGTGCCAGGACTACCCTGACGCCGACAATTTCCTGCGCGGCGTCCTCCGCTCCGATTCCCCTAATAATGATACCCGCTGGGGCAATGAGGAGTTTGATCGGTTGGTAGACGAAGCAGCGCGCGAGACCGATCCGGCCAAGCGTAAGGAACTGTACATCCAGGCGGAGAAGATCCTGGTTGAGGAAGAGGCTGCGATCATCCCGCTTTACTGGTATACCAAGGTAGAAGTGACCAAGCCCAGGGTGAACCGCACCTATGGTGTTGGCGGGCAAGAAACTTTTGAGAAGTGGACGCTAAATAATTAATTTTGGTTTCTGGTTAGGGGCAGGTCTTTGACCTGCCCCTATTTGAATGGGGTAGGAGACGTTATGGCCCGTTATATTGCTCGTCGTCTACTGTGGCTGTTTGTGGTCGTTTTTTTTGTTTCGGTCATCACCTTCGCTTTTGCCCATGCCGTACCCGGCGGCCCCTTCTCCGCTGAAAAGAAACTGCCCAAACCCGTCCTGGCCCAGTTGGAGAAGAAGTATAATCTCGACGCGCCGGTCTGGCAGCAGTACCTCAGTTACATGGGCGATATTCTCATCCCCAGAGTTACCGGCGACCCGATAGGTAGATCATTCGAGGAGGATTACTTGATCAATATCCCCCTTGGTTCGGGTTATACCTTTCAATGGATGAACTTTGGCCCTTCTTATAAGAGTCATGCCAGAACCGTCAACGATATTTTCCGCGAAAATGTGCCGGTTTCATTTGAACTGGGCTTCTATGCCTTTTTGGTGGCCACAGTGATTGGCCTTCCCCTGGGAGTCCTGGCTGCGCTCAAACAAAATTCCATTGTAGATTATCTGGCTATGTCGGTAGCCATTCTGGGGGTCTCGGTGCCGGTGATTGTGCTAGGACCTATTTTTATCTGGCTCTTTGCAGTCGAGTTTAATTGGTTTTTACCGTCAGGTTGGGGAAGTTGGCGGCAAAATGTATTACCCACCATCGCCCTGGGTGTGGGCAGCTCGGCGGTAATTGCCCGCTTAACCCGGGCTAGTTTGCTTCAGGTTATTCGCGAAGATTATATTCGTACGGCCCGAGCCAAGGGCTTACGGGAAAATGTAATTGTCGTCCGGCATGCGCTTAGAAATTCACTCATTCCGGTGGTGACCATCATGGGACCGATTTTTGCCTTCCTGGTCACCGGGACCCTGGTCACCGAGACAATTTTTGGCGTGCCCGGTATAGGTAAATACTTTGTGACCAGTATTACCAACCGTGATTATCCGGTTATTATGGGTACGATTTTATTTTTCGCCATTATTATTGTGCTGGCGAATCTGATCGTTGATCTAGTCTACGCCTGGCTCGATCCGCGGATTCGATATACGTAACAAATTTACGATTTTAGATGTACGATTTGCGATTGAAATAAAGTGTAAAGTCGTCCTATAAGGATCCCCTTGCGGTATAAATCCAAAATCTAAAATCGTAAAAGGAGGTGTGACATGGCGGTTCAACCCCAAGCAGCATCTAGAGTGGCAGGTACAGCAGGAGCAGCCGTGCAGCCCCGCCGGCGTGAAGCCGGGCTATGGGCTGATGCCTGGCGGCGTTTGCTCAGAAACAAAGCGGCGGTCATTGGCGGGGTGATCATTATTATTATTGTCCTGATAGCCACCTTTGCCGATACCGCTATCTTTACCCTGTTCACCGGGGGTGAACCCCAACCCCTGCTCGCCCCGCAAGATTACGCCAAACAAAGCCTGGTTGATAATAACGTAGTGCCCTATTGGTTAACCGTCGTCTTTCCTTCCATGAAACCGGTTGGAGAAGAAGGGGGGTACGCCAAAATTAGCGACAAGTTCGTTTTGGGGGCCGATTACAATGGCCGTGATTTGTTGAGCCGCCTGATCTACGGTACTCGTGTTTCGTTAGCCGTGGCCTTTGTTGGACCATTAGTCAGTCTGTTAATTGGGGTGACTTACGGGACCATCTCTGGCTATTTTGGTGGGCGCGTGGATAATTTGATGATGCGCTTCGTAGACATTATGTATGGCTTTCCCGATATTCTGTTTATTATTCTACTTATGGCCCTCTTCCGCTCTACCACCAGCGCAGCAGAAACAGGCACCATCCGCTCAGCCTTAACGGCCGTTGATAACGCGATGGGGGGCATGTTCTTTATCTTCATTGGCCTGGGGGTGACGGCCTGGATGTCTATGGCCCGTCTCACCCGGGGACAGATTCTTTCCCTTAGAGAAAAAGAATTCATTGAAGCCGCTCGTGCCATTGGCACCTTTGACTTCCGCATTATGACCCGGCACATCCTGCCCAATATTCTTGGTCCTATCGTGGTCAACCAAACCCTGGATATCCCCCGCTATATTGCTACAGAAGCCTTTCTCAGCTTCATTGGCCTGGGGGTGTTACGGCCTACCCCCAGTTGGGGTGCAATGATTGTGGATGGGGCTTCGGCTATTCGTACCTACCCTCATCAAGCCATTTTCCCGGCCTTGGCTTTGGCTATTACCATGTTTGCTTTCAACTTTTTAGGCGATGGCCTGCGCGATGCCCTTGACCCCCGTCTAAAGGGGTCAGAATGAAACGTGATGCGCCGCTCGAGAACCTTTGGCTCTGAAACGTGAAAGGCTGGATTTTCATCCTGGGGCTTATTCTGCTCTGCACCGGCAGTGCCCTGACCGCAAACGCCGACCACCGACCATTTGCCACCCTCCCCTCCCCGTCTACCGTCTATACCCTTACGGGCACAGGCCGTCTACCGTCTACTGATGACGGGGCCAAACTCTACGAGTTCTGGTGTTCTACCTGCCATGGCGACCGGGGCCAGGGCCTCACCGCCGACTGGCGGGCGCAGTGGCCGGAAGGCAAGCAAAATTGCTGGCAATCCAAGTGCCACGCCGGCAATCATCCCCCCGATGGCTTTTCCTTTCCAAAACAGGTCCCGGCCCTCATTGGCCCGGGCACCCTGGCTAAGTTTCCCACGGCTCAGGATTTGTATGCTTACGCCCGGGCTACGATGCCCTATTGGTCACCCAACTTGTTAACCGACGACGAATACCAGGCAATCACGATTTTTCTGGTCAAAGCAAACTATGAGGCTAGAGATTTGCCCGTACCCACAGGCTTGGCTCAGGATTTGAGCGCTGTTTATTTATCCCCTCATCTCCAAATGGGAGGAACTTCCAGGCAACACCCCGAAATCTCCGGGAAAAGAGAACTACTTCCTTCCGAAGCAATAACTTCGGTTATCCCATCAACTTCTAACTCCCAACTGGCTGCTTCGGGCTCCTTGATTCTCCTCTGGATATCTCTTATCGTCCTGGGGGGAAGCTTTGCGATTGTTCTGGCTCGTCGCTTCTCATCTCGATCGCAATGAAGATTCTATCTCTCGTCTAAATCCCATAACCGAGGTCTACTTAAATGGAACTACAAAATAAAGCTGTTGTCATTACCGGGGCCAGTTCCGGTATCGGCCTGGAAATTGCTCACACCCTGGCTGCCGAAGGGGCCAGGCTGGCCCTGGCTGCCCGCTCGATGGATAAACTGGAAGGCGTTGCTGCGGAATTAGCGGTGACCGGCGTGCCCTTGATCGTCGTGCCCACCGATGTGACCCGCGAGGCTGATTGCCAGGCTCTGGTTCGAGCAACGTTGGATGCTTTTGGTCGAGTGGATGTCCTGATCAATAATGCCGGCTATGCTCCACCGGCCAGTTTGCTCGATACAACTGAAGACATCTGGGACAGCACCCTCAATACTTGTCTCAAAGGCGTCTACTTGATGACACGGGCTGCGGTTGAGGTGATGTTGAAGCAGGGAGAAGGTACAGTGCTCAATATCTCCTCGGTAGCGGGCAAGTACGGCTTTGAGGATCGCTCTGCCTACTGCGCCGCCAAATGGGGTGTGCATGGCTTCACCGAAGCCCTGCGGGTAGAACTGGGCAGTCGCAATATTCGTTTCCACCTCATCTGCCCCGGCTCAGTGGCGACTCCCTGGTGGGAAACAAACAGGAACCCCCAACCGGATGAGATCAAGCGCAAGATGATCCGGCCCGAAGAAGTTGCCGACGCGGTCCGTTGGGTGCTGACCAAGCCTGAGCGGATTCAGATTGACGAAGTGATGATCAAACCCTATCACAGTCCCTGGGAATAAATTTGGCCCCGCCGCGAGGCGGGACTTTTATTTTACCCCCAATTTTTGGGGTGTTCCTCGCGCGATTTTTGAGGTATAACTTTATTAAATTGACTTTAGATAAATAAAGAGAAAAGGCGGCTTGTGAGTTGCACAAACCGCCTGGAAGTAGAAGATAAAGGGTATGCCAACCTTAAATTCTTCTACTGCCAGACAGCTTAACAATTTAATTGAGTTTCGGCAAACGGTGTATGACCAAATTCTGATCGGGGCCAGGGATGCTCAGTTTGAGTTGATGGATGCCCTGCTGCTAAGCGACCATCCACGTTGTTTTGCCGAGGTGAGCCTCTCCCTTGCCTTTCGGCGGCGTTGGTCCAGTGCCTATGGGGCGATTGAAGCGGGAAGCCAGGATCAGCCGCAGATGTCGCGCTGCTTTTTGAGGCAAGTGCCGCGACAGGGCGTGCAAATATTTCCGTTGGATACAACGGTGTGGCCGCATCCGAGTGCCCGGACCTTGAGCGGCTTGGTCTACGCCCCCAGCCCGACCAAAGCTTTGAAACACCATTCGATTGTGCAAGGACACCTCTATTCGTTGTTGACCTGGACCCCCAGTCCTGGGCAGAGTTGGTCCCCCACCTTATTCAACCAGCGGCTCGAACCGGAGCAAAAGGCGATTGAGGTGGGGGCGACCCAGGTGAGGCAACTGTGCCAAGCCCGGCCTGATCCGACCCAGCAGGGGCTAGATGTCATCGTGACCGATGGACACTACGGCAATCATCACTTTTTTCGGCTGGTCCAGGGTTTAGCCTGTGCCATTTTGAGCCGGCTGCGTTGTGATCGGGTCTTATACCTGGCCGCTGGTCCTTACCGAGGCTGGGGGCGTCCGGCAGTTCACGGGGCCAGATTTGCCTTCAAAGCTCCGGAAACCTGGCCGGAACCCGTCGAACAGGTCGAGTTTCATCACCCCCGCTGGGGATGGGTCCGCTTACGCCGCTGGGCTAACCTCCACACCAAGCAGGATGCCCAGACCCGCTTCGATGTCATCCTGGCCGAGGTTCATCGGGAACGACCCAAGCCACCCGACCCGCTCTGGTTGGGGTACTTACCCGGTCACACCGATTATCCGCTTCAGGAGGTCTGGTCCTGGTTTGATTTCCGCTGGCCGATTGAACCCAGTATCCGTTTCCGCAAACAATATCTGGCCTGGACTTTACCTTACTTTCAGTCCAGCCAAGCCTGTGATCGCTGGACCAACCTGGTCGAGATTGCCTACTGGCAGGTCTTTCTGGCCCGCCAGCTGGGCTCGGATCAACCCTTGCCCTGGCAAAAAACGCAAGTCCATTTGACCCCAGGCCGGGTCTTACGCAGTTTGGGCACGATTTTTAGTCAGATGGGCACACCCACCCAGCCACCCAAAACGCGCGGAAAGTCACCCGGATGGCCGAAAGGACGACCTCGGCAGCGACCTGAACGCTATAAACCAACCAAACGGACCAAGAAAAAGGTCAAAACAGCCTGATTTTGCCGTAAAACTCAATTGTTAAAGAGCTGGTTAGCACTGGTTTTCACCTCAGTGTTGATCCAAGTTGTCTAAAATCAAATTTATTATCCTTAAGCGCCAAAACCTCTGGCCCTGAACCCCTGGTCTTTCAAATTTAATAATGCGCTGGTTAAGCCTATACCTGGGCTACTGAAACACTTTTATCTCGATTAAGGACTTTGGCAGGTTATCATCATGCGACTTTTGAACAATCATATACCACTCCACACCACCGTGACTCTGTTACTCTTCCTGTTAAGCAACAGCTTCTTGTTTGCTATCAATCTCTCTACTTCTCCGGCCAGGGCCGACATCATTGACACCCCACCCGCAACCATCACCCCGGCTGAAATCTCAACGGCTGAACCATCTGAGACTCCCACGCCAACCCCACTACTTTCTACCCCGACCGACACGGCTACGGCTGCGCCGGCCTTGACCGAAACCCTAACTGCTACTCTCCTTCCCAGTGATACACCTACTTTAACTTCTCTCCCCAGCTCGACGCCAACGGAAACCGCCACGGCTACACCTACACCTACACCAACGCTCAGCGCAACACCTCTGGCAACGGATACACCAACTCTTACGATAACGCCTGTGGCGACAGATACACCCGTTCCTACGCCGTTATCTGCCGCTGAGTTACCCCTCACTGCCCTGGCTGCACCGGGCGATGTGGTCATTAACGAAGTTGTCACGGATCCCCAACAGGATTGGAGTACTAATGGTTTTAACGGTATCGCTGGGGGTGGATCAGTAAATGATGTGGATGAATTTATTGAGCTTTACATTAAAACCAATGGCCTCGATTTAACCGGCTGGACGATTGAACTTCATGATAGTTCACCCGTAACAGGCACTCTTGTCACCGGAGGTGCCTTTCAAGTATCCAAATGTTTCTGTGCAGGCAGTTTCACAAATACAGTTGCCGGTGATTATCTAATCCTGGGCGATGTGAAAGCTACTGGTAATGCAATGAATAACAGCATATGGATAGTGCTAAAAGACAGTACGGGAACTATTATTGACAAGGTAGAACTTGGCAATGACCTGGAAAACGACGGAACTGCTGACGGTGCGCCAGATGGCACGAGCAGAGGTGGTAATGCTGCCAGTATTGCTGACGAGGCTGTCGCCCGTTTTCCTAATGGTACAGATACAAATAACGATGTTGTAGATTTTATCGCCAAGTCTGTCACACTGGGCAGTAGTAATGGCGATGGGATAAGCTCTTCTCCTCTCCCTGGCTCAGTTATTATTAACGAAGTTGCCTGGGGTGGTACCACAGCGAGTTATGCTACCGATGAGTGGATTGAACTCTTAAACGTAACAACCCAGACTGTTACTCTGACGGGCTGGACTATCACCAGCACCAGTGGCATGAATATCGCTTTAACCGGCGTAATTAGCCCTAATGATTACTATCTGATTGAAAAAAATGAGAGTGTGATTACGGATGTAATGGCTAACTTGACCGTTACTTTCAGTCTAGTCAACAGTGGCATGCCTCTGTTCTTATCAGCGGGCGGTATTGTAATTGATACTGCCAACGGCGACGGTGGCCCCTGGCCCTACGGCAGCGGTTCGCCCGATTACCGCAGTATGGAACGGATCAACTCGCTTAGTCCCGATACCGATAGTAACTGGGCCAGCAACGACCTCATTAACCGCAATGGTCTGGCGCGCGATGGTATCAGCTTCATCAACGGCACGCCCAAACAAGCCAATTCTACCACCTATCCGCCGCCGCCACCACCCACTCCGCCGCCACCTATCCTTATCGGCGAATTTCTGTACGATGGCCTGACCCCCTCGACCGAGGGCGACGAATTTGTCGAGGTGTGCAACCCCAATGGAACCTCGGTTGACCTGACCGGCTACAAGGTCGGGGATGAGGAAATAAGGGGTGGCGGCGAGAGTATGTACCTGCTGCCGATTAGCACCACACTCGCCGCCAATACTTGTCTGGTAATTGCCAAAAATGCAGCTCACTTTCAGGCCCGCTTTGGCTACCTGCCTGATTTTGCGGTAGCTGTTTTAAGCAAATACCCAGCCTGGGGGAGTGGAAGCTGGTCGCTGGCAAATAACGGGGATGAACTGGTCATTCTCGGTCCCAACGACGAGATTCTCGACAGCGTTGCCTACCGGAATGGCGACTATGTCACCCTGGGGCTTGAAGCTGATGCTTCTGCCCCGGAACCATATAGCCTCCAGCGCATTTGGCCTACCGATACCAACTCCATGCCCCACGACTTTGCCCGTACTGACCCTAATCCCGGCGTTCCGACCATTCCACCGCCGCCTCCGGCTGTTTCCCCGCCGCCGGCAGCTCTGCCGGATGGCATGTATGCCTACTGGGGTGATTTGCATGCCCACACTACCTACTCCGACGGCTCTGGGCCTCCCTACTATGCCCTGGCTCTGGCTCGGGCCGCAGGGGTGCACTTTCAGTCTATTACAGACCATGATTGGTGGTTGACCCCCCTTGAATGGGCCAAAATTCTGACACAAACTATGAATGCGACAGTTCCAGGCCAATTTGTCGCTCTACGTGGAGTGGAGTGGACGCATGCTGAAGTGGGACATATCAACGTTTTTAATACTGACGTACTGCTCAACAGCCGCACCGACCCTCTCTTTAATACACTGCCCGCTTTTTACAACTGGCTGGCCGCCAACCCCGCTGCTATTGCTCAATTCAACCACCCTGACCCCAGCTATGACGGCAACTTTTCTAACTTTACTTATCATCCCGCCGCCCAGGTGATGTTTATGCAGGAAATCGGGAATAACGCTCAGGGCTACGTCACCTATGAACCCTCTTTTGTGCAGAGTAACACGGTTGGCTGGAGAACCGCTCCAACCAACAATACCGACACGCATGCAGCCGATTGGGGTGCTCATGGTGCTGCCCGCACCGGCCTGGTCGCCCCCGCCTTGACCGAGAGCGACCTTTTGGCAGCGATGCGCGCCCGGCGTGCCTTTGCCACTGAGGATAGCAACTTGGCCGTAGCCTTGCGGGTCAATGGGGCCTGGATGGGCAGTACTTTGACCGCCACCGGCCCTCTGTCGCTGACCGTTAATATGGTAGATCCCGACCCGGAGCCGCTCACCCTCTATCTCTACGACAGCAACCTACTGCTGGCAAAGGTACCGCTGGTGACCTCGACCGGCCAGTGGGCGACGACGGTCGAAGCCCGGCCCGGCCACTTCTTTTGGGCCAAAGTTGTCCAGGCCGACGGTAATGCCGCCTACACGGCCCCGGTTTGGATCGAGGGCAGGTTGTCCCCGGAAACCTTGGTTATCAACGAAATTTTGCCGGCGCCTCACGATTGGGATTGGGATGGCAACGGCACAGCAGATTATCAAGATGAGTGGATTGAACTTTATAACCCCACCAATCGCCCTATAGGTCTGGGTGGCTGGCAACTGGTAGACGGCTCCGGCAAAGTTTATAACATCCCGCTGGGTAAAGTTATTCCCGCGCGTGGTTTTGCCACTTTCTATCAGGCCAGCATCGCTTTCTCACTTAACAACAGCGAGGAGACAGTTTCTTTAATTCATCCCAACGGTATGGTCGTGGACATGTTCAGTTACGACCACTCCCCCGGCTACGACGAAACCCACTGTCGTCTGCCGGATGGCGGCGCTGCCTGGAGCGACGACTGCGGGCCGTCACCTCAGGCAGCTAACTGGGAAAAAGCGCCAGCGGGACCCTTGACGGTCAAGATTTTTGACGCCAAGCGCTTGACCTATAATGCCTGGGTGCGAGTCAAAGGACATGTGACTGCCCCGCCCGGTATTTTGGGCGCACGCATGATGTATATCCAGGATAATACCAGCGGTATTTTAATCTATTTACCTAAAGATTTTCAAGACACCCTCATCCTGGGGGACCGGGTTGAGGTGGTTGGCAATCTGCGTATATTCCACGAGGAATTTGAGATTGCCGTGGATGAGCGCAGCGACGTAGATTTGTTGGAGCACGGCCCGCCCCTGCCGCCCCTGCCGATTGCGACAACTTCACTGCTGGAGCCTTACGAGGGCATGCTGGTCATGCTGCAAGGTCAGGTCGTTGACTTCAGAGGGCGGACGACACTCTGGTTAGATGATGGCACCGGCTGGGCCAAAGCCTATATCCGCAAGACGACCGGTATCAAAAAGCCTTTCCTTCACAGGGGTGACCCGCTGACATTGGTCGGGATTGTCAGCCAATATTCAGACAAAGATGACCCATCTCGTAACGATTACCGGCTGCTGCCGCGCTACCAAACTGACTTGATCATCAACAGCGCTGCATCCGCCCCTCCAGCCAACTGGCCTGCCCTCTTGCCGGATACCGGTTATTAATAACCTTAAATTATTGAAATAATCGGAAACGAGGGAAGTTTTCAAACGGGATTCAAACCAAGCTGTGATAAGCTCAAAGGAGTTGGGTACAGGAAAAAATGGCAACTGTGTGCATCAATAAGCGATGGCATAAAGCCAACTTTTCGCTGTATTTAGGATAAATTCCTAAACAATCTGGGCAGGCTCACAACAAATTGGCTTTGCTCAGGGTTTGATAAAATTTCTCCCCCAAAGAGGTTTGGACATCACCAGAGGTGCCGGACCTCTTTTGTTTTAGCTCCTCTACTTTTAGCCCAGCCGGTACAACTCAGGCCGCCGGTCTTTGAAAACAGGAATTCGGGCGCGAACCTCGGCGACCAGGTCAGTTTCGATGGTGGCCGTCAGCAGCAGTTCCGACTCGCCGCCTTCGACGACGGCGTTACCCCACGGATCAATGATGGCGGAATGGCCGAAGAAGGTATAAGTGCCGTCGCTGCCAACGGCGTTGACCCCGACCATGTACATCTGGTTTTCGATGGCCCGGGCGCGTAATAAAGTTTGCCAGTGGGCCAGGCGGGGGTGGGGCCACTCGGCGGGCAGGTAGACCATATTGACCCCGCTCAGGGCATACGTACGGAACATCTCGGCAAAGCGCAAATCGTAGCAGATGGCCAGGCCGCTCTGCCCCCAGGCAGTCTCGACGGTGGTCAGGTGCTGGCCGGGAGCTAGATGTTCATCCTCGTTCATCACCCCGAAGAGATGGATCTTGCGGTAGAGACCCGCCGGTTGGCCGTTCGGATCGAACAGAATGGAGGTGTTGCTGGGCCGCCCGGACTCGTCCAGGGCCAGCATCGAGCCGTTGAGCCAGATGTTATGCTTCTGGGCCAGCAGCCCAACTTCTTCAATCACCTCAGCCTGCTGGCTGGACAATTTTTCGATATTCGGCCAATCGCAGCCGGTGGTCCACATTTCCGGGAAAATAATCAGGTCAGAGCCGCGCCGGGCCGCTTCTGCCGTCCATTCGGCTGCTTTTTTCAGGTTAGCCGCTGTGTCGCCCAGGGCAATCTGCATTTGGGCCAGGGAAATGGTCAGTTCCATGAGTTCCTCCTAGATAAGCCACGTGTTGCGTGGTGCGTGTTCCGTTTAGTTACGCACCACGTCCATGATTAGTCAACAAACCTTCAAGATAAGCGTCATCCACCCGTTTCTTTTGTTGTACGAACTTACGTTTGGCTAACCAGCGGGGCAAACCCCACAGCCCGGCCAACTGCCCCCGCAGCCGAGCGCGGGCCGCCTCGCCCTGCCAGGCGCGGAGCGCGTCGCCGGCAATTTTGAGCTGCGCCCCGACGATAGCCGGCCAGTGGCGGCGAAAAATCGAGCCGGGCAAATCTTTGGCCAGAATGAAAAGGGTGTTGCGGCCGGTATAGAAACTGGCAGTGACTCCCCCACCCGTGGCGCTGAGCTGATGGTAAACAACGGCCTGCGGGGCAAACACCACCCGGTAGCCGGCCAGGTGCGCCCGCCAGTTCAGGTCAACATCTTCGAGGTACATGAACAGCTCTTCGTCAAACAGGCCGATGTCTGCCAGCATCTCCCGGCGATACGCGACCGCCCCACCGCAGCCGCCAAAAATGTAGACATCCCGGTCAAATTGGCCGGCGTCTTTCTGCCACACCCCGCGATTGATGGGGATGCCATCCACGCCGAAGCCGTCGCCGGCGGAATGAAGGGTGTCGCGCTGGTCAAACAGCAGCATTTTACAGGCGATGATTCCGGCTTCGGGGTGGGCGTGCAGGGCGTCTACCAGCGCCTGCGCCCAGCTAGGGGCAACCTCGGTATCATTGTTGAGCGGAACGATGATCTCCCCCTGGGCTGTCTCAATAGCGCGATTGATCGCCCCGGTCAGCCCCAGGTTGCGCCCTAACTCCAGTATCTTAACTTCGGGAAAGTTGCGCCGGGTCAGCGCAACCGAGTCGTCAGTAGAGCCGTTGTCGGCCAGGATGATTTCCAGGCGCGAGTAAGTTTGGGCGCGGAGGGCGTTGAAGCAGGTGGTCAGATAGTGGCAGCCGTTGTAATGAGGGATGATGATGGAAAGGAGAGGATCACTCATTACCCCTCACTTTACCACCCCTGCAATGCTGTCAAAAATGGCTGCTCTAAGTGCTCGACCAGGGTTTTCAAAAAACGCGCCCCGTCGGCCCCGTCAATCAGGCGGTGGTCGTAGGACAGGGCCAGCGGCAGCCTCAGCCGAGGCTCGAACTGACCGTTTTTGTAAACCGGTTCCACTTCACCCCGGGCCACGCCCAAAATCGCCACCTCTGGCGCGTTGATAATTGGGGTAAAGTAGGAGCCGCCGATACCACCCAGGTTAGAAATGCTGAAGGTACCGCCTTGCATGTCCTCCAGAGTCAACTTTTTATTCCGGGCCTTTTCGGCAACT
This sequence comes from Anaerolineae bacterium, assembly GCA_023382535.1. The sequence continues at coordinate 51,497 of JAHDWA010000031.1, forward strand.
TCATTTAATTCCACGGCCAGTTCAAGGATATTTTTCTGGTCCACATTGCGGATAACCGGCACCAGCAGCCCCCGGTCTGTGTCAACTGCTACGCCGAGGTGGTAATATTTTTTGTAAACAATCTCATTCCTGGCCGTGTCTACGCTGGCGTTGAATTGGGGAAAAGCCTTGAGCACGGATGTAACAACCTTAAGCAGGATAGCCGTGATGGTCAGTTTGGCCCCGGAGACTTCCACAATTGTGGAGAAACGCTTGCGCAGTTCTTCCAACTCGCCGATGTCGGCCTTGGCAAATTGGGTTACGTGGGGGATTGTCGCCCAGGCCTGGCTGAGATGCTCGGCGGTTTTACGGCGGATGTTGCTCATCGGTTCCCGCTCGACCTGGCCCCATTTGCTAAAATCGGGTAGAGGTGCTGCCACGGCCTGAGTGGCAGGACCAGCAACCGCTCCACTTAAATGGCGCTGGCGGGCATAATTTTTAACATCGGCAATCGTAATCCGGCCGCCCGGCCCCGAGCCGGGCACCTGGGTCACGTCAATTCCGATTTCACGGGCCAGCCGCCGCACGTTGGGCGCGGCCGGAACGGCGCTATAGGCGGCGTCGGGCCGGTAAAAGGCGGGCGTCGGCGCTGCCTGGGCCGCTGGGTCAAGGGGAGTGACTTCTGGCTGATCCGGAGCAGCCGGTTCTGGCGTTGGTTCAGGTTCGACTTCTGCTGCGGGTTCGGGCGCGGGGGGTTGGGCGGCCGGCGCTGGCTGGCTGGCCGTTTCAGCGGCAGGCGAAGTTCCTTCCAGAGTCAGAACAAGTTGGTCTACCTTAACGGTATCACCCGCTTTGACGTGAATTTCTTTGACCACACCCGCTGCCGAAGAGGGCACTTCCACGGTCGCCTTGTCGGTTTCAAGTTCGAGCACCGGCTGGTCCACAGCAATCGTGTCGCCGACCGAGACAAGGACATTGACGACATCCCCAGCTTGAATATTTTCGCCCAAATCGGGCAGCTTGAACTCGATTGTCACAGGCGTTGGAGGAGCCGCAGGTTGAGGAGATGGGGAAGGAGCGGCTTCCGCTACGGGCTGCAGCGGTGGAGAGGATGGCGCGGCTGGCGCAGGTTCTGGTGGGGCGGTCTCTGCCTGAGCCTGGGACGCGGCTGCCGGTTGAGTAGCCGGGCCGTTGCCTTCTAAGGTCAGAATCAACTGGCCGACCTTTATCGTGTCGCCTGGCTTGATATGGATGGCCTGGACAACACCGCCGACGGAAGAAGGCACTTCCACGGTCGCCTTATCCGTTTCAAGCTCCAGCACCGGCTGGTCAGGGGCAACTGTATCGCCGACCGAAACCAGCACATTGATCACATCGCCCGCTTGAATATTTTCACCCAGTTCGGGTAGCTTAAATTCCGTCATAGCTGGACTCTCCCTTTGAGGGTAGCAAGGTTGCAGGGTCGCAATTACTTTATACGAATATCTGCGACCCTGTGACCTGCTACCCTGTTATGAAATCATCGGGTTGCGCTTGGCTGGGTTGATCTGCAAATCTTCCATCGCGCCTAGAACTACATCTGGTTTGATTTTCTGCTCATGCATGAGTGAGGTCAGGGCGGCCAGGGTGACGTAGCGGTAATCTACCTCAAAAAAGTCGCGCAGCGCCTTGCGGCCATCGCTGCGCCCAAAACCGTCGGTGCCGAGCGATACCAGCGGACGGGGGAACCAGCGGGCAACGGAGTCGGGCAGCGCTTTCATGTAATCAGAAGCAGCGACAAAAACACCGGGCGCATCGGCCAGGCACTGGGTAACATAAGGGATGCGGGGCTTTTCATTGGGATGGAGCAGATTCCAGCGTTCGACATCAAGCCCATCGCGGCGCAGTTCCTTGTAGCTGGTCACGCTCCAGACATCGGCAGCAATGTTATACTTCTCTTCCAGCTCTTTCTGAGCGCGGAGAACTTGATTCATAATCGCCCCGCTGCCAAACAACTGAGCGCGAAGTTTGGCGTCTTTGTTTTCCGACGCTTTGAACTTGTACATGCCCCTGAGAATACCGTCTTTGACCGAGTCACCGTCGGGCATATGGGGCATGGCATAATTTTCGTTGCCGATGGTCAAGTAGTAGAAGACACTCTCCTGTTCCTCGTACATGCGGCGGATGCCGTCACGGATAATGACAGCCAGTTCATGAGCAAAGGCCGGGTCGTAGGCGATGAGAGTCGGCACGGTCGAGGCCAGCACATGGCTATGACCATCCTGGTGCTGCAAGCCCTCGCCGGCCAGGGTGGTGCGGCCAGCGGTCGCTCCCAATAGAAAGCCCCGGCAGCGCAGGTCGGCGGCGGCCCAGATCAAGTCACCAATACGCTGCAAGCCAAACATCGAATAGTAGATAAAGAACGGAATGGTGTTAATGCCGTGGGTGGCATAGGCCGTGCCGGCGGCAATAAACGACGACATCGAACCGGCTTCGGTGATGCCTTCTTCCAAAATCTGTCCGTCTTTAGCCTCTTTATAGTAAAGCAAGCTGTCAGAGTCGACCGGCTCGTAGAGCTGGCCGGGGTGAGAATAAATGCCGGACTGCCGGAACAGAGCCTCCATGCCGAACGTGCGCGCCTCGTCGGGTACGATGGGAACGATCAATTTGCCGATATCTTTATCGCGCAGTAATTTGGCCAGGATGCGCACAAAGACCATGGTGGTAGATACTTCTCGACCCTCAGTTCCCTGGTAAAACTCCTCGAACAATTTTTCCGAAGGGGTGGTCAGGAAAGAACTCTTAGGAGTACGCAACGGCACGTATCCCCCCAACTTTTCGCGGCGATCCTTGAGATACTTGATTTCCGGGCTGTTATCGGGGGGGCGATAGAAAGGCGCTGAGGCAATATCTTCGTCGGAGATAGGGATGCCAAAGCGAGCACGGAACTCTCGCAGTTCTTCTTCGTTCAGCTTTTTCTGCTGGTGAGTGATGTTCTTGCCCTCGCCCGCTTCGCCCAACCCGTAGCCTTTAATAGTCCGGGCCAGGATCACCGTGGGCGACCCTTTGTGCTCGACCGCAGCCTTGTACGCGGCGTAAACCTTTTCCGGATCGTGCCCGCCCAGCCGCAACTTGCGGAGCTGCTCGTCAGACAGGTGTGAGACCATCTCCAGCAGGCGCGGGTCTGCGCCAAAGAAGTGCTCGCGGATATAGGCGCCACTTTCAACTGTGTACTTCTGGTACTCGCCGTCTACCACCTCACCCATACGTTTAACCAGTAAGCCGTCATGGTCTTTGGCTAGCAGCGGGTCCCAGTCATGGCCCCAAATAACCTTGATCACATTCCAACCCGCCCCCCGGAAAACGGTTTCTAATTCCTGAATGATGTTGCTATTGCCGCGCACCGGACCATCCAGCCGCTGCAAGTTACAGTTGATAACAAAAATAAGGTTGTCCAAATGCTCGCGGGTGGCCAGGCTGATAGCGCCCAGCGCCTCCGGTTCGTCCGTTTCACCGTCCCCCAGAAAGGCCCAAACTTTGGAACCAGTAGCTTTCTTTAGCCCCCGGTCTTCCAGGTACCGATTGAAGCGGGCCTGGTAAATAGCCATAATCGGCCCCAAGCCCATAGAAACGGTCGGAAATTCCCAGAATTCCGGCATCAACCAGGGGTGGGGATAGGAAGACAGACCCCCGGCCGGCCGCAGTTCCTGGCGGAAGTTTTCCATGTCCTGCATAGATAAGCGGCCTTCCAAAAAGGCCCTGGCATAAATACCGGGCGAGGCGTGACCCTGAAAGTAGATCTGGTCGCCGCTGTGGTTGTCGCCTTTGCCCCGGAAGAAATGGTTGAAGCCGACTTCATACAGCGTCGCCGCCGAGGCATAAGTAGAGATGTGGCCGCCAATGCCGGGACTGGCGACGTTGGCTCGCACCACCATAGCCATCGCATTCCAGCGAATCAGACTTTTGATGCGCCGCTCGATCTCGCGGTTGCCGGGATAGGGCGGCTGGTCGTCGTCGGGAATGGTGTTAATATAAGGGGTATTAGCAGAAAATGGCAGGCGCACGCCATTTTCGTATGCGTGCAGTTCGAGTTGCTCAAGAAGATAGCGGACTCGCTCTGGCCCCCCATGCTGGAGTACATAATCCATTGACTCCAGCCATTCCTGCGTTTCAATCGCTTCTACATTATTAAGCATTTCCTGGGTTTTGTTATTCGTCATTATAATTGATCCTCTTTTGGTGTAAGTTCAAACGGTCGCTTCTGCTGTCTCTTTTTCTTTGGTTGCTTCATCTTCGGGTAAAACCTGCCACAATTTCTCCCGGTCTTTAACATGGTCAATAAACAAGACGCCGTTCAGATGATCCAACTCATGCTGGAAAATGCGGGCCAGGAGGTCGTCAACTTTGAGCTTGATCTTTTTGCCGTTCAGATCCTGGGCTTTGATCTCAACCCATTCGGGCCGCTCGACCAGACCATACCAGGTTGGAATCGAGAGGCAGCCTTCCCGGCCTTCGACAAGATTATCGGCACATTGGCTGATTTCCGGATTGATCAGTACATAGCTGGTTCCACTTTGCGGATGTGGCTCCTCTGTTCCGCTCCGGGAAGCCGGGATTTCGGCTACAAAAATGCGCTGCATCACCCCAATTTGGGGCCCGGCCAGGCCGACCCCATTATGGGCGCGCATGGTTTCCAGCATGTCTTCAGCTAATTGTTTCAGCGCGGGGGTAAATTGTTTAACCTTCTTGGCTTTCTGCCGGAGCCGCTCGTCGTTAAGCGTGATAACTTTTCTAACCGCCATATCTATCCTCTAAACCTGAGTGGAGTTATAATAGTCAGTATTAAGGTGCATGTCAAACAATTTATGCTACAATAGGTTCAGACACGGTAACTGTTCTGGGGCGACACGCTTGGCCGATCTAAAAATAGCCAAAAGGGCTTATCCAAAGCGCGTCGCCTCTCTTGAGGCTGAGCTATGCGTTGGCTTGCCGCCCTGATTAAGTTTATCTTTAAAGCCATCTTGATGTTGGTCGGTGTGGTGCTGGTAGCGGCTATTGTCACCAATCTACCCACTTATTTTAGCCCCCAGGCGGACCGGCTGCTGATTGACACCGGTTCAGCCTGGCCTTTTCCCCCGCTCAATGCCGAAGCGCGGGCACTCTATCCGCTCTTGGAGGCCCGGGCCAATGAGATCAATACCCCGCTCTCCAACGACCCAAGCTTGGTCGGTTTGACCATTGCCGAAGGTGAGACTGCTGTAGATGTGGCCGATAAGTTGCAGGTGTTGGGCCTGATTAGCGAGGCTGAGTTGTTCACCCAACTACTCCGCTACAATGGTCTGGATACCCGGCTGCGGGCCGGAGAGTACCAGCTTCGCCGTAATATGACCCTGCGCCAAATTGGGGCGGCGCTTTACCGCGGCCGCTCGGCCCAGTTAATGGTGATGGTTCCGCCGGGCTGGCGCATGGAGCAGTTAGCGGATCATCTGACTGCAAATGAAGTTATGAATGGGGAGTTATTTTTGCAGGCAGCTCGTGCAGGCACGGTAGTCAATCACCCGCTGCTGGCCGACCGCCCACCCGATCAATCATACGAGGGCTATCTTTTTCCGGGGACTTATCCTTTGCCAGATAAAGCTACTCCCGCGGACTTAATCGCGCGGATGCTGGAGAACATGGCTGGCCACTTACCGGCTAACGTTCTTACCCTGGCCCGACAACGCGGCTTAACATTTTATCAGGCGATCACTCTAGCCTCTATCGTTGAGCGGGAAACAGCTATCCCGGCCGAAAAACCTTTTGTTGCCAGCGTTTACTTGAACCGGCTCAAAGCTGGCAGCAGCCAGCCTTTGTTACAGGCTGATCCGACAGTCCAGTACGCCCTGGGCTACCAATTTGCCAGCGACCAATGGTGGAAAACGCCGGTCAGTTTGGAAGAGTATGCCCAGGTCAATTCGCCTTACAATACTTACCTCTATCCCGGTTTGCCCCCTGGCCCGATTGCCAGCCCTGGCCTGGACTCAATCATGGCCGTGCTCCAGCCCGCCCAAACCGACTACCTCTTTTTTGTCTGTCAGCAGCCTCGATGTGAAGGAGGACAGCACGTGTTTGCCACCAGCTACGAGGAGCATTTGCAGAACGTAGCAGTTTATTCAGGGTACTGAAAGATCAGGGAGCAGCATCATAATTGATCTGTAGATAACTATCGGCCGAGACGACGGGAATGGTGCCGGCTGGCGTTCCCTTGAAGATTTTGTCGGCCAGATATGCCGCTTGTTTGCCCGTTTCAATAGTGTTAACATTTACCCCAAAAATAGACTCGTAGCCTCCCGCCGTCACCAGGCTGCCACCAATGGGCAGCTTGTGCTCATGGGCAAATTTACCCATTACGGCAAAAGAATCAGGCGTCACCGCCAATGGCTCAGCTAACAATAAGATAGCATCCAGGCCAGGGTCATCCCCTTTCATGCGCGCCTGCAGATCCGCTTCAAGTTCGGCCGCGTTGTTAGCAGGCGCTTCGAGCAACGTTATTCCCGCCGCCGTAGCGGCCGGGCGCAAGATCTCTAACTGGGGACTTACAGTGGGGTAATCTTTCTGGTAGGGAACCCACATTCGTTTGGCCCGGGGAGCCAACTCGCGCATGATCGCAAAACGTTTGAGGGCAATATCCGGGCTTGGGAAGCGTACGCCGGTAATATTCCCACCCGGTTCGTGTTCGCTCTTGACCAGGTCCGTCCCATCAATCAGGGTGTGGGTAAAAACTACCGGAATACCGGTTCCTTGGGTGGCTAGCTTTGCCTCCAGAGAAGCCTCGGTGGGGAATACGAGGATCAAATCTACCTTATCGTCCACAAATTTCTGGAGAATCTTCTTATAAGCGGCTATGTCAAAATTCGTTTTCTGTACATCATAAGTAATATTCTGCCCTTCAACATAGCCCAGCTCGGCCATTTTAACCTTGAAGCCATCAGTTATATCGGCAACAAAATCCAGCCCCGACAAAATACCCACCCGGTATACCCTGGGCGCGGCCTGAGCGACGCAGCCGCTCAACAGCATGGTAACGATGGCTATCCCTATGAGGAGGATCCATTTACTTCTGTTGCGATTTAAGGAATTGTGATGGTATAACATAGCATTTCCTTTTCTGGTTCTTCTGGGAGTGAATTTTTCCTCGATGGTTTGTCGGTTGCGACAACCGTTTGTTCTGAGCGTAAGCACTGTACTTGCTAGAAGTATCAATTTCACTGCCTTGGCCAGAACTTGCCAACAAGAGTATCGGGTCTGGTCGGCTAAGAAGAGTCTAGCGGAAGAAGATCAAGCATGGGAACGGTAAATTCTACTGTTGTACCTTGGCCGACCTCACTCTCGACCCAAATCTGGCCTCCATTCCGCTCGACCATCTCTTGACAGATTATCAACCCCAACCCACTGCCTTTTTCCTTCTCTGTGCCCGGGGTGCTGTGGCTGGTATCGAGCCTGAATAACCTGGCAATATCGGCCTGGTTCATGCCAACTCCAGTATCCTGCACCGACACCTTCACCCAGCCAGCCTGGCCTTCCAGGCCGTTCTTCCCGGTCACCGTCACCCGACCCCCGCGCGGGGTGAACTTGAGGGCATTGCCCACCAAGTTACGGATGATCGTTTCCAACATCAGCCGGTCGGCCTGAACCCTATAACTGGCCGGGATGATGCTGCTCAAGACAATCTCTTTCTGAATAGCGATCTGTTCAAACACTGCCAGCGTCTCCTCGGCCAGGCCTTTTAGCTCGATTGGCTCAGGCTGGCACTGCATTCCACCTACTTGTTGCAACTGCGCCCAGATCAACAGGCTGTCCAGCAATTGGTAGACGGCCTTGGCGCTGCGATAGATACTCTGGCTCATTTCCTGGAATTCATCCGGTTTTAGGTACTCAGGGATCGCCGCCAGTAGCTGGGCGTTACCCAGCAGGGCGTTAAAGGGACCCCGCAGGTCGTGGGCGATGATCGAAAAAAACTTGTCCTTATCGGCGTTTAACCTGGTTAAGGTCAGGTTAGCTTTTTGCAGGGCCTGGCGTTGTTGGTACAGCTCGATAAAGACCTTGATTTTGCTGAGCAAAATTTCCGGCACAAACGGTTTGCTCAGGAAATCAACCGCACCGGCGTCGTAGCCTTTACGGTGGTGATACTCATCGGAATAGATGGCGCTGACAAAGATAACCGGCAGAGTGGCGGTCGTCTTGTTGCTACGCAGCAGTTCCACTAATTCGTAGCCATCCATCTCCGGCATCTGGATATCCACCACCGCCACACAAAACTCCTCTGTCAAGCACAGGTTCAGCGCCTCCACCCCGGATTGAGCCTGAAACACTGTTATCTTCAGGCCCTGGAGCAGTTTGTTCAGGGCAAAGAGATTTTCCGGTTTGTCGTCAACTATCAGGATCTTAGGCTTTTCAGTCATAGTTCTTACCCTTTCCAGCCGAGCTATTACTCCTGGCTCAACCACACCCGCAGCATCGAAAACAGGCGGTCGGGATCAACCGGCTTTGACAGATAATCATTGGCTCCGGCAGCCAGACATTTTTCCCGGTCGCCTTGCATGGCTTTGGCCGTCAGGGCCAGGATCGGCAGACGGCGGAATCGTTCCTGTACCCGCACTTGCCGGGTCGTTTCGTAACCATCCATACCCGGCATCATAATATCCATCAACACCAGATCAATAGCCACCTTGTCTAACAACTCCAATGCCTTTGGGCCGCTAGGGGCAATGTAGACATTCAGCCCCTTAGCTGTTAACAGTTTGGACAGGGCAAAGGCATTGCGAGCATCGTCGTCCACAATCAAAATCTGTTTGCCGGCTAACACTCCCTCGTAATTGTGCAGTTGTTTGATGGTCTGCTGCTTGTCTTCGGACATGTTGGCAATAACCCGGTGTAAAAAGAGCGCGGTCTCATCCAGGAGCCGTTCCGGCGACTTGACTCCTTTGACGATGACACTGTCAGCGTACTTCAACAGTTCCTGGTTTTCTTCTTCGCTCAACGCCCGGCCGGTGTAGACGATGACCGGACATTTGGACAAACTTTCATCGCCATCGAGCCGGTTAAGCAGCTCAAAGCCGCTCATATCCGGCAGGCTCAGGTCCAGGATCATGCAGTCAAAGTGCTGGCTGGCTAATTGCTCCAGCGCCGCCTGCCCCAGGCTGGCTTCGCTGATCTGCACATCGTTGCCTTCAAGTAATTTGCGCACGCTCAGGCGGAGGTTGTCGTCGTCCTCAACCAGCAGCAGGCTTTTGATCTGGCGGGTGATGAACCGCTCAATCCGTTGAAACGACTCCTCCAACGTGGCCGGGCTGACCGGCTTGGTCAGAAAGCCCATCGCGCCGCGTTTGTAGGCGTCCAGGTCCTCATCGGCTGCCGAGATGATGTGAACCGGGATGTGCCGGGTGTTCGAGTTTTGTTTCAAGGTATCCAGCACTTCCCAGCCGCTTATACCGGGCAGGGTCAGGTCTAGAATAATGGCATCAACCGGGTAGGTCTGAGCCAACTGGAGCCCCGTCTCGCCATCGCCGGCCACCAGGCACTTGAAGTTCTTCTGGTGGGCGTAATCATAAGCTATTCGGGCAAACTTGGGGTCGTCTTCGATAATCAGCAGCAGCCGGTCACCGGCCTGCCACACTGCCCGGTCATCAGCTAAACTGGCAGCAGCGGGGAGCGACGGAGCAGCCGCCGGGGCGGGCTGAGCTGAAGGCAACGTTTTAGTCCGCACTTTATGGCCGCCATTGCTACTCGCCTTGACGGCTGGCTGCTGCTGGAGTATCTGTGAGCCTGCTCGTTCAAGCGGCAGATACAGGGTAAACGTACTGCCCTGACCCTTTTGACTCACCAGGCCCATCTGCCCGCCGAGCTTTGTAGCCAGTTCGCGGGAGATGGTCAGCCCCAGGCCGGTGCCGCCGTACTGCCGGCTGGTACTGCCGTCGGCCTGCTGGAAGGCTTCAAAGACGATTTTCTGTTGGTCAGGGGTCATGCCGATCCCGGTATCGGACACACTGAAGGCAATGACCCTAGCGGGGTCCAGGCTACCTTTGCTAAGGTCTATCTCCGGCTCTGGTCGCGAAACGGTCAAACGGACCTGCCCCTGGGCGGTGAACTTGAAGGCATTCGACAGCAAGTTCTTGATAATCTGTTCGACCCGCTGTTGATCGGTTTCAATCGTCTCCGGCAAACCCTCGGCCAGGCTGGTCTCAAAAACCAGCCCCTTCCCTTCGGCCACCGGGGTAAACTGCGCCCGCATGGTCGTCAGCAGCCGTTCCAACGGCATCAGCTCAAAGTGGAACTCCATTTTGCCTGCTTCAACTTTGGATAGATCCAAAATTTCGTTGATGAGATTGAGCAAATCTGTCCCGCCGTTGTGAATGATCTGGATTGACTCAACTTGATCCGGGGTCAGGTTACCGTCTTCATTTTTGGCCAGCATACCGGCCAGGATCAGCAGACTATTGAGCGGAGTACGTAGTTCGTGCGACATGTTGGCCAGGAACTCAGACTTGTACTTGCTGGCCAGGGCCAGTTCCTCGGCTTTCTGTTCCAACGCTTGCTGGGCCGCTTTCAACTCCTGGTTCTGCCGGTCCAGCGCCGTCCGCTGCTCGTGCAGCATGGCACTGTTTTTCTGCAACGCCTCGGCTTTTTCCTCCAGTTCGGTGTTCACTTCCTCCAATTCGGCTTGCTTGGTTTTTAGCTTGGCCTCGGAGGTACGTAGGCTTTCGGTCTGGCTCTCCAGTTCCTCATTGGCCGCTCGCAGTTCTTCTTCCTGGGCTTGCAACTCCTCGGCCTGCTGTTGGGTCTCGGCCAGTAATTCATTCACCCGGTGGCGAGCCTGGGCGGTCACAAAGGCAATGGCCATATTTCCCAGAGCCTGATGCAAAAATTCAATCTGGATTGGGCTGAACTCAGTCAGGCTGCCCAGTTCAACGACTCCGGCCACCTGTCCATCATAAATAAACGGAGCAATCAGAACCTGCCGGGGCTGGGTCTGGCTTAGACTTGAGGTAATGGTTAGATGGTCATCGGGCGTATTGACCACAATGGGACGTTTTTCCAGGGCGGCCTGCCCAATCAGGCTTTCTCCCAAACGGAATTGATCAGCTTGGTGCCGAGGCGGCGTGTAGGCATAACTGCCGGCCAGACGAAGCGTGTGCTCTTCCCGCACGTAAAGCGTCCCCACCTGGGCATTTAGGTATTGGCACAACTGCTGGATGATGCTGCTGGCCAGGGTCGAAGTGTCTTGCTCCCCCCGCATCCTGTCATTTAATTGAGCCAGCCCAGCGGTCTGCCACATCTGCACTTCCAAGGTTTTGTTGACTGTTTCAATGGCCTGTCTGGCCTGTTCCGCCTCTTCTCTGGCCCGTTCCGCTTCCTGCCGCGCCTGCTCCGCCTCTTCTTTACTCCAGTTCGTCTGTTCAAACAGCCGGGCATTGCTCAGCGCTACCGCCACCTGGCTGGCTAAGGACCGCAGCAAATTAGCATCGTTCTCATCCAACGCCCCCACCCGGTCCGCCTGCACATCCAAAACCCCGATCACCTTATCTTCCTGCACAAGCGGCACCGCTATTTCGGCCTGTGTCTCCGGCAGCAAAGCGTTGGGCAGCCACTCTTCCGCCTCGTGGACATTGCCCACCGTCACAATTTTCCCTGTCCGCGCTACCTGCGCCACCAGACTTTGGGCATTATTGACCGGGATGCTATGTCCCTTCGCCACCATCTCCTGCCCCGCCTGACCCGTCCCCGCTGCCACAACCAATTTCTCACTGCTGCCATCCATCAAATAGATGTGAGCATGGTAGTAGCCAAAGTTCTCTTTGACCTGATTGACCACTTCCCGCAGCAAATCGCTCGGATCGAGAATGGCATTCAAATGTTCACCCAGGGTGGCCACAATCCCCAGACGATGGGTGCGGTCGGCCACGCGCTGCTCGAGCGAGCCAATCAATTCACGCAACTGGGCAGTCATGCTATTAAAAGCCGCAGCCAGGCTGACTACCTCCTGCGGGCCGCTGGCCTCTGCCTGTAAGTCCATTTCGCCCCCGGCAATCCGAGTGGCGGTTTGGGTTAAGTTGACTAGGGGCACGGCCAACCGGCGCGCCAGGAAAACCCCCAACAAGCCCGTCGAAACCGCCATAACTAGCGTGATACCGATAGAAAATACCCCCTCCCAAATAATTTCTCGATAAGCCTCCTGCCAGGGCAACTCAGTTACCACTGCCCAATCCGGTGTTTCCAGCGGAACATAGGTGCCCACCACCGTAGCGGCGGTGATACCTTGGTACATACTTACGCCGGTTTTGCGGACAGTAACGGGATTTTGGATAAACTCGCTGACTACCTGCAAATGGTTTACACTTTCGTCTTTCAACACGCGGTCGGTTTCCTTAAAAGCAATCAACGTGCCCTGTCTATCCACCACGTAAGCCCAACCCGTCTCACCCACCTTGAGCTGGTCTACCAAATTCCACATAAACTTCAAGTTAACTTCGGCCACCAGCATCCCCTGAAAATCTCCCAAAGCACTGGTCACTGGAACCGCGATAATCATCATCGGTTCACTGGTGACTTCATCAATGTAAACCGGGCTAATATATCTTTGCCGCTGCTGGAGTTGAGCCAGTACCTCACCCTTGAGCCGGTCGGCGAATTGCCCAGACGCTGCCTTTGAAATACGAGAAGCTTTGGCCAATGTCTGGTCTTGGGCGTTCAACAAAACCACCTGCCGAAGAGCCGGTTGAAGACCCAACAAGCTATCCAGAATTTGTTTTTGCATTTCCGGGGAGGTTGTGACCGGATTGGCCAGGCTGGCCGTTGTATCCAGCACGCCGAATTTTTCCTGGATGAAACTGCTGACCGTTTTGGCGGCGTCTTGAGCAATAAGTTGCTGCCTGTTGGCCATAGTTTCTTGTTGGGTTTGGATGTTAAAGAATAGCTGCAACACGCTGGAAATCAACAGCACCGCCGCGCTCAAGGCAAAAATAGCAATGGCCAGCATAGTGGTCAAACTTTGCCCAGCTCCGGGTTTCCTTATTTGCATCTTCATGGCGCCTCTAATTTCATCAATGTATTGCAGCTGAGATACCGGCCCGTCTTGGCTTTTGAGTCAATCGGGGTCATCTGGCGGCTGGCCCGTAGAAGGAGTCACCTTCTACGGAAACACCCGCAAACTCTCCATCATTTCTGCCGGGTTAGCGGATGATTTTGTCCGCCCTACGCAACAGACTTTCAGGCACCGCCAGCCCCAGTTGTTGAGCCTCTGTATAATTGATTACCAGAATACGGTCGGCTGAGACCACCGAGATGCTGCCGGCCGGAGTACCCTTGAGAATTTTATCGGCCAGGGGTGCAGCCTGCCGACCCATTTGAACGTTGTCAACCACTATTCTAAAAACAACCTGGTTGCCAATAGGCACTTGGTGTTTAGCCGCAAACTTCGTGATCACCGCAACAGCATCAGCCCACGTGGCCAGAGGCTCATATATCGTCAGAATGGCATCTATGTCCAGATCATCCGCTTTAGCTCGCGCCTGCAGATCAGCCTCAATCTCTGCCGTACTGGTGGCGGGAACCTCCACCAACGTGACCCCCATGGACGCCGCCACTGGGCGCATTGCCTCAAGCTGGCTGGGTACACTGGGGTAACCTTGCAGATAGGGTACCCATATTCGTTTGGCCTGTGGCGCTATCTCGTTCAAAGTCTCAAGGCCCTTGACGGCGAGGTCCGGGCCGGGGTAGCGAACCCCGGTGGTATTCCCACCGGGTTCGCGTACACTCTTGACCAGGTCGGTCCCTTCGGTGAAAGAGCTGGCAAAAAGCACCGGGATGTTAGTCCCTTGTGTGGCGGCCTTGGCCGCTAAGGCTACCTCCGTGGGAAATGTAAAAATCAAGTCAACCTTATCAGCTACAAATTTGTCGAGGATTTGTTTTTCCTTGACTGGATCAAAGTTCGTCTTCTGCAAGTCGTAGATGATGTTCTTGCCCTCGACGTAGCCCAACTCGGTCATTTTGGCCTTGAAGCCGTCGGCTGTATCGGAGAAAAAATCCAGGCCGGATAGAATGCCCACCCGGTAGACCTTGGGCTTTTGAACGCACCCACTCAAAAGCAGTACAAATAGGACGGCCAAGATGAGGATGGTCAATACATTGCGGGTTCTGCTATAACTTAACATACTACTGAACCTTCTGGTTTTTATAGAGAATCTGTTTATTCGATCCACGCTGCCGTATCATTTCCTCGCTTCGGCTAACGAATGATTTGCATGGCCTGTTTTAACAAACCTTCAGGCACCGTTATACCTAATTGTTGGGCTACGTTATAATTAATGACTAGCGCCGACTCTGGTGTGAGCACCGGAAGGGTGCCGGCGGGAGTGCCTTTGAAGACTTTGTCCGCCTGTAGCGCCGCCAGCTTGCCACCGTCGATGACAGCAGGAGCAAAGATAAACAGAGCCCCTTGTTGCACCTGGGAAAATATGTTGCCCACAACTGGCACATGGTGTGCTGCTGCAAACTCGCTGATTGCCCCATAGCCCACTGCTGACTGTGAAAGGGTCTCTGGCAAAATGAGAATGGCATCCATGCCAATGTCATCCGATGCAGCCCGTGCCTGGAGGTTTGCTGGAATATCTTCTGCCTTGGTGATTTGTTCTTCCACCAAGGTTACGCCTGCCGCTTCAACGGCTGGGCGCAGTGCGCCCAGTACACTCTTGGCAGTTGGATATTTTGCATCATAGGTTACATACAGTCGTTTAAGCTGTGGCATAATCTCATGCAAGAGCTCGAAACGCTTGACTGTGATCTCAGGGGCAGGGAAGCGCGCGCCAGTGAGGTTTCCGCCTGGGTTACGCTGGCTCTCTACCAGATTACTCTGTTCTAGAGTAGCCAAAGCAAAAATCACGGGAATGTTTGTCCCTTGAGTAGCTGCTTTGGCTGCCAAAGCCGAGGCGGTTGAATACGCAAAAATCATGTCGACCTTATCAGCTATGAATTTCTTGAGGATTCCTTCTGAAGTGGCAGGGTCAAATTTCTGCTCGTCATAGACGATATTCTTGCCCTCGACGTAGCCTAACTCGGCCATCTTGGCCTTGAAGCCAGCAGTCGCATCGGGAAAAGAAGGCACGCCTAGAATGCCCACGTGGTATACTTTCGGCGTTGAGGTGCCACACCCGCTCAGTAGCAGGGCAAACAGGGCAGCTAAAATGAGGATAGTTAGCATACTTCGGAGTTTGTTATAGCTTAACATATTATGTTATCTTTCTGGTTTTTATAGAGAATTTGTTTTATTTGATACACATGACTTGAATTTTACAGATAGATTTATGGAATTCATGGCGGTTCAGAAAGAGGTTCTAGTTGTCACACAACTCCTTTCCGGGGTGTCTCACATAACAAACGGCCAATATCCTGCAACGAGAGCATATGATCCACCGCTGTCGCCTTCAGAGCAGCCCTGGGCATATAAGCGCTTTCAGCCGTGCTGGGGTCCTGAACAATGGTCAGCCCCCCTCGATCTTTGATTAAACGTAATCCTTGCGCCCCATCATGATTTGCTCCCGTTAAAATTACCCCAATCAGCTCCGGTCCGTAAGCGTCCGCCGCACTGGCAAACAACACATCAATGGACGGGCGGGTATAATTCACTTTTTCATCAATAGATAGCGAGAAGCTTTTGTCCTCCTCAACCAGTAAATGATAATTTGGCGGAGCAAAGTAAATATGACCGGCCTTGATGATCTCCTTGTCATCGGCTTCTTTGACAGTTAAGGCACACTGACCGGCAAAACGCTCGATAAAAGAGCCGTCCTGTAGAGGATGTAAATGCTGAACGACCACAAGCGGTAAGGGATAAGCCGCTGGAAAAATGGGTAACAATTTGCTCAGCGCCGCCGTGGCTCCAGCCGATCCCCCGATCACAATAAGCCGGTACTTGGTCCACATCATCAACCTCTCATACACTCCGCTTCTGGTAGATCTTGACCGGCGCATCAACCGTCTTAAAACGGTTGGCCACATTTGAGAATTCCAGTGTTTCTTTGCTGCCCAGGCAAAGGTAGCCGCCACGGTTGAGGCTATCGGAAAAAAGGCCCAGTACCCGATTTTGCAGTGTTTTATCAAAATAGATCAGCACGTTGCGACAAAAGATGAGATGCATTTCGCCAAAAACGCCATCGGTAACCAGGTTATGGCTGGCAAAAGTAATATTCTTTTTTAAGGACTGGTCCATAATCGCCGATTCGTACTGGGCATGATAATAATCGGCGAACGAGCGGGTTCCGCCCGCCTTTTGATAGTTCGTGGTATACTGGCGGATGTCTTTGAAGGCATAAATCCCCTCTTTGGCTTTTTCGAGAATCGCCTCATTAAAATCTGTGGCGAAGATCGTAGCCCGGTCATACAAACCTTCTTCCCGTAAAACAATAGCCAGGGAATAGACCTCTTCGCCGGTCGCACAGCCAGCATGCCAGATTTTAATAAACGGGTAAGTTTTCAAGTAGGGGACTACGTTTTTCCTGAGGGAGCTGTAAAACTCAGGGTCGCGGAACATTTCGGTTACGGTGATGGAAAAATCGTAAATCGCGGCTTGAGCAAAGGCTTCATCATACAGTAATCGGGGAAACATCTCGCTAATTCTGGCATAACCGTTTTTTGCCGCCAGGTGGTATACTCTACGTCTGACCGAAGCCTGGGCATAGTGTCTGAAATCATACCCATACCGTTGGTACAGTGTCTCCAGAAACAGGTATAATTCGATCTTTTCGATCTCTTCTGGCCTCATCGCGCGCATGGAATTGCCACCTGTTCTTCGTTTATTAAATTTGTTTTAAGCAGAGATATTGAAAAGTTGAAGAGACGCCCCAAGAAACAAGGGCTGATCCGAGGTAAATCAGGAAAGAGTTGATCTATCAAAATGAACGGGCCGCTGTCGGAGAAAGGAATCATACTGCCTTGATGGTTGTTAAATGCCCAAAATTTGTACTTGATTAGTATCTTATCATACAAATAAGGCCCGAACATTTACGTTGTGTTAGTATTTCGTAAACGTTATATAAGTATTTTATTCCTCTCCTTTCCTGCTGCGCTGCCACCATAACAGCCCTAGTCCGGCCAGCGTCGCCAGCACCATCAGCGCGCTGCCGGCTCGATTGAAGCTCAGGCTGGGCCGGTTCTCGACGATGAACCCGTCGAGCAGCGCCGGCCCTTGGATGACTTCAAGCCTGACTTGATGTAAGCCTTGCGGCAGCGTGCGAGCCAAATTAACGATTGACTGTTGACTGCTGGCCATTAGGTCAATCTCACCGGGTTCAGCCTGGTCAATTTGAATCCGTACCTGGCCCTCGCTAGGGACAAACACCAGATCCAGGCTGCTGCCCGCAAAAGTAAAGACAGCCGTTGCCCCCACCTGATCCGTGCGAAGCACATCGCTGAAAGTGGCCCCCGGCTGCTTGGCAGGCTGCCAATCGCCCTGGTAAGAGATGGCCCAATGATTGGCCTGATGCCAGCCGGCGTACATCACCGGAGGCTGGTGCGCTTGCGCTTGCATGGCCTGGTAAACCGGCATAGGCGTAAAATCCGGCTCGACCATGCGGAAATAATATTGGGGGTTACTGGTTCGTTCCCGGTCGTCGGCCTGCTTGAAGAACCAGTAAAAACCGACGCCCAGCCAGGGCCATTCCTGTTCCATACGTTCGTAAGCGAGGGCGGCATAGCGACCCTGCTGCTCCGGCGTCACTTGCCCGTACACGGGCGGAATGCCGCTCTCCGGCGGTACCGCGTTCCAGCCCAATTCGCTCAGCCAGATCGGTTTGTGGGCATCGCCATTGCGGACCATCACATCGCGCACGTAAAGAGGCCGGGAAAAGTTGAGCACACGCGGCTGCATGCGCCGGTCGGTTGGACCGCTCCACAAGCCATAACCTTGCATTGCCAGCACGTCAAAATAGGGCGCGGCCCCGGCATCATAGAGTTGCTGCAAAAAAAGCACATCGCTGAGACCGCCGGGGCTGGTCGGCTGGCCATTAGCGTCGTAGCGGCGGACTCGATCCAGCTCAATGGTGGCCGCCAGTGCTCCCATGACCACAATAGCCTCCGGGTCGGCAGCTTTGACGTGGGTGTAGCCTTCCTTGAGCAGCGCCGTGTATTCCTCAGCATTGATGGGATAGATGCCCCACTCCGGGTAGATGTTTGGTTCGTTCCAGATTTGGTAGGCCGGAATCCGCCCCCGGTAGCGTCTTGCTACTGCCTCGACAAAATCGCCATAATCGCTGGTGTTGTCCGGCGGGGCAAAGGTGCCGACCGTATCGGTCAGCGCCCGCGACCAGGCCGGGGGGGTGCTGAGGCGAGCCATAATTTTGAGGTCGAACTTTTCGGCCAGGTCAACGATCTGATCGTATTTGTTCCAGGCCGATTGGTACGGCTCGTGGCGGCGGTCTTCAAAATCGCCCTTGCCATGAATTTCAATGTCCTGCCAGGGGAACTCCTGCCGGACCCATTTAAAGCCGGCCTCGGCAATCATGCGCATGGCCTTTTCCCGCTTCTCCGGTTCGACCTCGTTTTGCAGAAAAGTGTTGATGCCGAAGGGGTTTAGGCCGGCGTACTGCACCGGCACACCAGCGCCGGTTTGTAAGGGCGGCTGGAGACGAGTCAGCCCGTATTGAATGATCCCGGAAATTTGGGGTAGGGCGGCCTCCTCGCCGGTGAAGTTGAACAACGTCTCATGCCACCAGGCGCGGGTGAAAAAGATGGCTCCAGCAGCTAATAAGAGAACGATCAGGCCGGCAGTGAGTGCTTGAGGTTTCACGCCCCCGATTTTACTGTAAGGGTGGATGAGGAGCAAAAGTAGGAGGAAGGAAGATTGGAGGAGTGGAAGGTTGGTTCTGCTCTCTATTCGCTATCTGCTATTCGCCATTCGCCCATTCATCGATTCGCTGATTTTGCGCTCTTTTGGTATAATTTAAGCAGTTTCGGGCGGTTAGCTCAGTTGGTTAGAGCGCCTCGCTTACACCGAGGAGGTCACAAGTTCGAGTCTTGTACTGCCCACCTGATCCGTTCTGGTCTAAAAAACCAAGGCCCTGCTACAGCGGCAGGGCTTTTTTTGTTGTCATCCCCCGTAGATTTAGCTGCCTTTAAGTTTCTTTAAAAACCCTCAATTTTGGGGGTTTTGAAAAGCTCCGAGATAGTGTAAACTAACAATTATGACCCCACTTAAAGGATAACTTGATGGCTGATTTACTACCTCGCTGTGCTTACTGCAATGCTCGCGGTCTGAACCACCTGATCGTGGAGCAAACCGCTCAATTCATGCTTGTTTATTGTGGCAAATGTGGCGCAATTCACGGCGTATTGCCTTTGTCACCAACCTTGAACGATACTCGCCTCGGGCAGTGGCGTCCACAAAGTGAAGTGATACTCAAATCCACACCATCTCAATTTGAACTCAATCCTGCCAAAAAAGAACATACCGCGCCTCTGTGTCCTCAACACTGTCTACCGATGATCCAAAAAACTATTCCTCCTGGCTATCCCGAAGCTGGCCAGCAGGTCTGGATGTGTCCCCAGTTTAAAGAGTGCAACCAGTGGGCAAAAGTGGAAATTGAGGCGAAGCGCACCCCTTTTACGAGTTGAGGGTTATACTTTCTGTTGTTATGTCTTTATTTGGGGGAATAATTATGCAAGCTGAACGATATTACCAACACAATGCAGGGCAGGCTCGTCTGAGTTTGGAGGCGGCTCGATGACCGGCTCAACTCACGTGGTTATTGCCGTTGCTGCTACCCTGTGCTGCGGAGCCTATACCGGCCACACGCCTGACGCCTCCGGCTGGATTTTTATTATCCTCGGCAGCCTGGCCCCCGACATAGACTCTGGCGGGGCCACCATTGCCCGGCCGGGCGCGTTATTCGGTCGCCTGCTCCCCCGCCGGCTCGCCAAGTGGCTAGACACCACCGGCTTGGCTTTCTCTCGCCTGATCCGCTTGCTGCTGGGACACCGCCGTGCCACCCACTGGCTTATCTGGGCTGTTGGGTTAATGCTGCTAGGTCATGAAGTGGGTATGGACTGGTTATGGTGGTTTGGTTTTGGCTACTTGTGGCACATCCTGGCCGATTTCTGTACAAAAGCTGGCGTACCCCTGGCCGGTCCGTTTTGGACTAAAAATATGAGGTGGTCGCCCTTGAAAACTGGGGCCTGGCCGGAACCGGCGCTGGCTACGGCTCTCTGGGGATTTATCCTGTGGCAGTGGGCAGAGCTGCTGGCGGGTTCGGCCCAGGATTGGATAGACCGCCTTGCTCATACTGTTCTGGCTGTTATCATCTAGATCGGCTCAGGTAGCTGCGACTATCTGGACAGTCGTTTCTTCGCAATTTCCTGCCCCTTCTCCAAGTCAACCACAATTGCCCGGAATTGTTCCAATGCGGTTTCCAGCTCCTCGACAATCTCGACTGCCAGCCTGTCTGGATCGAGCTGCGTAGCAGGCTTGGCCAAATTGTCGTCGCCCAGCCAGAAAATATCCAGATTCACTTTGTCACGGGCCAGCAACTCCTCGTAGGGATAGCAGCGCCAGCGGCCCTGCGGGTTGGCCTCCGACCAGGTGGCGGTACGTTCCTGGCGATTAGCCGGGTTAAAGCAGGCCACGAAATCGTCCAAATCGGCACGGGCAAGCGGATTTTGCTTGAGCGTAAAATTCTGGTTGGTGCGCAAATCATAAATCCACAACGCCTCTGTCCCAGGTCTTTCGCTGACCGGCCGGGCATCGAAAAAGAGCACGTTAGCCTTAACCCCTTGAGCGTAAAAAATACCCGCCGGCAAGCGCAGCAGCGTATGCACATCGGTGTGGTCGAGAAGCTTGCGGCGGATGGTTTCACCCGCGCCGCCCTCAAACAGCACATTATCCGGCGCCACCATGGCTGCTCTACCGCCCGGCTTGAGCAAGGTTTTGACATGCTGGATAAAATTGAGCTGCTTATTGCTGGTCGCGGCCCAAAAATCGTCACGGACAATAGTCTGGGTTTCGCGGCGTGTTTCACCGGCAGCCGGAGTGAAGGTCGCGCTGCCTTTTTTGCCAAAAGGTGGGTTGGTCAGCACCAAATCGAACTGCTCCCCAGGGGCAGCTAATAAGCTGTCGCCGACGCTGATCGGACTGGCGGCGCTGTCGGCGCCGATACCGTGCAGATAAAGATTCATCACGCCCAGGCGCGCGGTGTTGTCTACAATCTCCCAGCCGCGCAGGGCCTCGTGGCGAAGGTGATGGTATTGTTCAGGGTCGAGTGGGCTATACTGCTTGAGGATATAGTCATACGCGGCCAGTAAAAAGCCGCCGGTGCCCGCGGCCGGGTCGGCGATACGCTGGCCGGGAGCGGGCTGCATAACCTCGACGATGGCCTGGATCAGCGGCCGGGGGGTGAAATATTGGCCCGCGCCCGATTTGGTGTCTTGGGCGTTCTTTTCCAGCAGCCCTTCGTAGATCGTCGCCTTTACGTCGAGACCGAAGCCGGTCCAACGCTCTTTGTCAATCAGGGCCAGCAGCCGTTCCAGCTTGGCCGGGTCGGTGATTTTGTTCCGGGCCTGACGGAAAATTGTCGTCACCAACCCGGTGCCCTGGCCCAATTCGGCCAGAATGTGACCATAGTGGCCGGCCAGGGCCTCTCCTTTAAGGGGAATCAAGGTGGACCAACTCAACTCTGGTGGAATGGCCTCGGTTTGGCCGCGCTCATCGGCCATTTTGAGAAAGAGCAGGTAGGTCAACTGCTCCAGATAATCGCCATACGACACCCCGTCGTCACGCAGAATGTGGCAGTAGTTCCAAACCCGCTGGACAATGGTGGAGAGTTCGGACATGGAGATGACTCCTTGCAGTTATGCTTTTGTTACATCATAGGTGTAACGCCGGGCCAGGATCACTCCGCCGAGAGCCAGCAATCCGCCCCCGATTTGAAGTAAGGTCAGGGTTTCGCCCAGCAGGAGCCAGGCCATTAGCAGCGCCAGGGGTGGTGTCAGGTTGGAGTAAAGCGAGGTGCGGGTACTGCCCAGCCGGGACACGCCGTAATTCCAGAAAAAATAAGCCAGGGTAATGCCAAAAACGCCTGAAAAGATGAGTGAACTCCAGGCCGTCAGGGAGATGGTTTCCCACTCCAGGTGAGCCAGCGGCGGGATGGATAGGAGCACCAGGGGGATAACTCCGATGGCGGTGGTAAAGCTGGTCACGGTAATGGAGGGGTAATTGCGCAGCATGCGCCGGCTGATCAGAGTATAGAGCGACCAGCACAGCGTTGCGCCCAAAATCAGCGCATCGCCGACCCAGGTTGCCCCGCCGAAGTGGAGCTGAGTTGGGTGACTGCCTCCCCAAATGATCAAGCTAATCCCGGCCAGGGAGAGAGCCACACCCAGCCAGCCGCCCGGCGTAACCTTTTCGGTGCCGGTCAGGGTGCCAATCAGGGCGATCCAGGCCGGGACGGTAGCCAGGATCAAGGAAGCGTTATCGGCGCTGGTGCGAGCAATGCCAAAAATGAAGCAGAGTTGATACGAGGTATTGCCTAGCAGTCCCAAAATGACCAGGCGGCCAAGGTGCTGGCGCTGGAATTTAAGGGAATAGCCCAGGGTCGGAACCAGAGCGAGCATTAACCCGGCAGCCAGGGCCATACGCAAACCATTGAATGCCAGGGGCGGTAATTCAGCTAAAGCGAACTTGACCAGGGAAAAGTTGATGCTCCAAAAGAGGATGGTCAGCAGGAGCAGCCCATCGGCCCAGGTGAAGTTCTTCCAGGGGGCGGCATCTAGCAAATCAACCCGTCCCAAATTGGCGGTCGCCGGCATCGCCCAGGCCGGGCACAATGTAGCCGATCTCGTTGAGGCGTTCATCTACGGCGGCGATGTGGATATCCACATCCGGGTGGGCGTCGTGCAGAGTTTTTATACCTTCCGGTGCAGCAATAATGCCCATGTATTTGATCCGCTGCGCTCCCCACTTTTTCAGAATATCAACCGTAGCCGAGGCTGAGCCGCCGGTTGCCAGCATAGGGTCAAGTACAATGCAGACCTGCACGGTCGGCGAGACGGGTAGTTTGTTGTAGTATTGCACCGGCTTTAAGGTGCGTTCGTCTCGAAACAGACCGATGTGCCATACTTCGCTGCCCGGCATCATTTCCCACACGCCCTCAACCATCCCCAGCCCCGCCCGCAAGACCGGCACCAGTCCGATTTGCTCCTGTAAAAAAGCTCCCGGCGCCTGGCCCATCGGCGTTTCTACGGTGGTCGGCGCGAGGGCCAAATCACGAGTGGCTTCATAAGCCAGCAGAATTGCAATCTCGCGGATCAATTCGCGGAATTTTTTGGGTTTGGTTTCTCTATCGCGTAAGATGGTCAGTTTATGCTTTACCAGAGGATGAGAGGACTCATAAACATTTCTCATTTATGCCTCGCTGTAAGGTATTAATTTCCCGATGGACCGGAGACCGGGATGGGGACAGTCTCGCCGCTGGCCGCGGCAATCCAGGGATTGAGCAGGTTTTGAGCGGCCGCCGCCGGGATAGCAAAAGCAATGCCCTCGGCCACGCCGCGGTCCTCACTCTCGCGGATGATGAAGGTGTTGATCCCAATTACCTCGCCCTTGTTATTCACCAGCGGCCCACCGGAACTGCCCCGGTTGATGGCGGCATCGGTTTGAATCAGGCCGTCAATGACATGCTGGTTGATTTCCAGCGCCCGATTTAAGCCGCTGATAATGCCAAAACTGACCGAGCTGGGGAAGTCTCCTAAGGGGCTGCCGATGGCGTACACGCCCTGGCCCGGACGGACTGCCGCCGAGTCACCCCAAATAATCGCCGGCAGATCAGTCACGCCGACTTTCAAAACGGCTAAATCCTGGGTTGGGTCAGACGTAATCAGTTGCGCCTCGACCATTTGGCCGTTAGCCAGAACGACGTTCAACAGCCCGGCATTTTCGATAACGTGATGGTTGGTAGCAATAAAGCCCCGGCTGTCCACTATCACCCCGGAGCCGACAACGCGGGCGTCGGCAGGATTGACCGAAAAAGTCTGCGGCTGCTGGTTGATGACCGTCACCACCGAGGGAATAATTTGGGCAATAAGATCCTCCGTGGAGGCTGTGGCGACCGGTTCAGGGGTGGGTGTGGGGGTTGAGGTTGCCACGGGCATCGGCGTTGGCGTGGGTAAGGGTGTTGGAGTGGGTGTGCTGCGCCAGAAGGCCACCTCGGAGTCGTTGGCCCATAGAATGAGCCCGCCACCCATCATTCCCCCCAGAATGCCGCCCAGGACAAAAACTATCCCCAGCATAGATAACAGCAAGCAGCCACTGGATGATCCACTCCAGTGCAGTCCGCCAATCAAAGGGAGAAAAGCTGACTTCGTTGGACTAACCTGGTTCTTCATTACTGTGGAGATTTGGCGGGTCCTATCAACGGCTGGCTGGTTATGGGTGCTGGCATGGCGGGCGCGGGCAATGTTGATTGGGTTGACGACATGGGCGTCGCTGTCATTGGAGCGAGGCGGTGGGATGCTGCTGGGAGTAGAAGGTTCTGTCATTTAGGCTACAACCTCGATGCCGCTGCCGGCGACAACCTGTCCAACCACCCAGGCCGGCTGGTTCTGCTCAGTGCAGATACTTTGAAAGTCGGCCAATCGTACAGCCGGGATGGCCAAGAGCAAACCCCCGGATGTCTGGGGGTCCCACAGCAACCACTGGTGGTCGTCGGGGATAGTGGGGGCAAAAGTAACATCTTTTTCAAAAAACATCTTGTTATTCGACGCGCCCCCCGGAAAAATGAACTGGGCAGCGTACTCCGCTGCGCCCTCGAGCAGGGGAATCTGGCTCAACTGGAGCAACAGTTTGCTGTTTGACGCCTGGGCCATCTCCATTCCATGTCCCAGCAGCCCGAAGCCGGTTATATCTGTCACCGCTTTGATCCCGCCCACGGTCTGTCCGGCCTGAGCCGCTGCCCGGTTAAGGCGCTTCATGGAAGCAACCATCCCGGCGACGTGGACCGGGTCGGCCAGACCGCGCTTGAGGGCCGTGCTGATGGTGCCCGTGCCGAGCGGCTTGGTCAGCACCAGCGCATCGCCCGGTTTGGCCCCACCTTTGGTAAAGATTCGCTCCGGATGGACCAGGCCGGTCACGGCCAGGCCGTACTTCGGCTCGTCGTCGGTAACCGTGTGGCCGCCGGCAATGATCGCCCCGGCCTCGATCACTTTTTCGGCCCCGCCGCGCAGGATTTCGGTGATGAGGGCCGGTTCCATATCGGCCGGAAACGCGCCGACATTCAGGGCAAAGGTCACTTCCCCGCCCATGGCGTACACGTCGCTCATGGAGTTAGCCGCGGCAATCGCGCCGTAATCGTAGGGATCATCCACCACCGGCGTGAAGAAATCTATGGTGTTGATGATGGCCTGCTGTTCGTTCAGCTTATAGACCGCCGCATCGTCGGCCAGGCCCAAACCGACCAACAGATTAGCCGGGCTGTTGCCGTTAAATAGATTGTGCAAAGGACGCAGCACCTGCGTCAAAGCCTCGGGGGCCATTTTGCTGGCTCAACCCGCGCATTTGGCCAGGGCGGTCAATTTAATTTTCTCGCCGGTCAAAGCCATCACCCCCGTTCTAATAATTAATAGTGAATAGTCAATTGTTAATTGTCAATGATCTGCCAGTCATTGACAATTGACAGTGCTCTCATCCATTTTACTCTATTCTAAAAGTAACGCAAACGGGTTAAAAAATTAAGACTTCACCGGCCCGTCTCCACCCACAGCCGCTCGCCATCGGTGCTGAACTCAACCGTGCCCTGTTCGTCGGTGCGGAACACGGTCAGGCCATGCTCGGCGTAACGCTCCATCACCTCTGGCGAGGGATGCCCGAAATCATTATCCTTGCCCACCGAAATGACCACGACCTGCGGATTGACCGCCTCCAGAAAGGCTTCGCTAGAGGAGGTTTTGCTGCCGTGGTGGGCGCTTTTGAGGACAGTGGCGGCCAGTGGAGCCTGCTGCCACACGAGGTTACGCTCGACGGGTTCTTCAATGTCTCCGGGCAGTAAAAAGCTGATCCGGCCCATTTGCAGCCGCATGACAACCGAGTGATTATTGGGATCATCTTCGCGGACAGCGGCCGGACCGGGGTTCAACAGGGTGGCGGTGATGCCGCGACCCAAGCTGAGTTCCATCCCGGCCTGGCTGATGGTCGGCGTAAGCTGAGCTTTGGCCAGTTGGGTTTCCCACTCCCGGTAAAGGGCGCTGTCGGTGCCGACATCGGGAATGAGGATTTGCTCCACCTGGTAGCGGTCTAACAGGGGCGGCAGGCCGGCCAGGTGGTCGGCATCGGGGTGGGTATTGACAACCATATCCAGCGAGTGATCCCAAAAGGGCATCTGTTGGCCCAGCCGCCATGCCAGATCGGTGGCGGTGGGGCCGCCGTCAATGAGGATTTGGCGGCCATCAGGAGTGGTGATGAGAATGGCGTCGCCCTGGCCGACATCCAGAAAGGCCACGTGCAGGCGGCCGTCGGGCAGGGAGAGCACTGCCAGCCAGACAAGCAGCGCGCCGGCTGCTGCCCCGCCCAACCATAATCGCGTCGTGGCCGAACCGATTTCAGGGAGGTGAAACCGAGGCTGCACTTCTTTTTCCGCTCGCGGACGGTGGGCTGACCAGATACCCGCACCGAGGGCGGCGTACAGCAAAACCAGCAGCCACAGCGGAAGCGTACCCAGGTCAAGCGAGGCGTAGGGCAGGCGGCCGGTCAACTCGACCATCCAGACTGACCAGGCCAGCGGCAGCCAGACCAGCCAGCCGAGCGCCACTCCCAGCGGCAGCCAGATCATTCCGGCCAGGGTCGCCAGGCCGCCGACCATCATAATCGGCGGCTGAACCGGCAAGATTAATAGATTGGTCAGCAGGGAGACCAAGGACAGGCGGCCAAAATGATAGACGATGAGCGGCCCGGTGATAATCTGTGCGGCCAGGGTGACGATGATGAGTTCGCTGAACAGGGCCATGGCCAGGCCGACCTGTTCGGTTTTGAGTAGATGTTGCAGCAGACCAAAGACCCCACGCTCCAGAGGCGGCACCAGCAGGATCAGGCCCAGAGTAGCCACAAAGCTGAGTTGAAAACCAACATCCCAGAGGATGAGCGGATTGAGCAGGGTCAGCACAAAGCCGGAGAAGATGAGCGAGTTGAGGGCCAATCCTGGACGCCCCACCCAGATTGCCAGCACCCACACGAGGCCCATCACCGCCGCCCGGCTGACCGCTGCGTCTGCGCCGACCAGGAAGGTGTAAATGATAATGCCGGTCATCGCCAGCGGCGGCGCGTACCGTTTACCGAGAATTTTTTGCCCCAGGAGTAAAAAAATCCCGGCAATCAGTGAAATATTGCTGCCCGAAATAACGATAATATGGGAGGTGCCGGTCAAGTTAAAAGCCTCGTACAGGCCCTTGGGGATGCCGGTTTCGATGCCCAGGAGGATACCGTTGAGCAGAGAGGCGTAAGGTTCGCCCAGGATACGATTGATGGTTTGGGCGGCGCGGGTTTTGAAGGCCAGCATGGCGGCCCAGAACCGATTGCCTTGGTTGCTCTCGATCAGTTCAAGGTGAGGCCGTCGCACCAGCGAATGGATGCCGAAGCGGGCCAGGTAATCCTTATAGTTGAAGTTCTCCAGAACCGGGGGTGTTTCCAATTTGCCGCTGACCGCCAGCCGGTCGCCGTAAAAATACTCCGGGTAGCGCGGTGCGCGGACAAGGAGCAGGCCGGCTACGGGCTGGGTACTCCCTTTAAGTTGAAGCGTCTCGGCTTTAAGCCGGAAATTGATGTAGGTATCGCGCACGTCTGGCTCGTCAACGACGACGCCGGTGATTTTGACCGGCGCAGACGAGTCGTTATAAAAAGGCAGATCGCCTTCAGTAAAAATGGGTTGGAAGAAGAGGAGGCGAAAGGCGCCCGCCAGGAAGCCCACCGCGATGACGGCTCCCGTGCGGGTGCGTGGATTCTGCCCGTAGAGCCACAGCGCGCCCAGCGCGGGTAGGGCTGCCAAAACAAGAACGAACCAGGGAAAATTCAGCCAGCGTGCCAGAGCAATACCGGCCAACCAGGCGAGGCCAAAACGGATAAGCGGGGTCATGGACGATTCCTGTGTAGTTCAATTTGGGGACGGTTGGTAGATAAGGTTGATAAATTCTCCGGTCTTCCGGCGAATATTTAATTTTTTGTTTTATGGATGGAGCAGCCGATCACTTGGATTAAAAGGCTTTACCGAATTTCAAAAATACCGGTAGCGACGACCGAGTCGTTGACGTAAAGCTCTAATTTATAAAGACCCTCACCGGGCGGGTTGAGAAAACTGTAAAACTGGGCCTTACTCCCCCAGCGCCACGTCTGCTCGTCGCGCCACAGCTCAACCCCGTTCTGATACCACACCGCAGCGAAATCCACACCATTAACCATGCCGCTATAGGGATAAACGGCATAGACCGACTCTGTCCCCTGGGGGAAAAAGTCAGTTGGGTTGATGGCATCAATATTTGGCGTAATATCAGCCGCAAATTGAATCGGCCCCATTCTGGTGCCGGGTGGGGCCGGGGTGCGCGGAGCGGTAGTGGGCACCTGGGCGGCTATTGCCGCCGAGGTTGGGGTAACAGTGGGCGGCGGCGGAATAGGGGTATCCGTAGGTACGGCTGTCGGTGGGACAGGCGTGGCCGTTGGGGGGATGGTGGCTGTAGGCGGAACTGCCGTCGGCGCGGGCGGCTGCGTTGGCGATACCAGGGCTACGGTAGCGGGAGCCGCAGCCGCTTCCACAGCCGGAGCCGGAGTTGATACAGGGGGCGCCGGTGGCGGCGGAAGCGGGGTATCCGTAGCTGCCGCTTGAACCTGCTGAACCAGAGTAGGGGTTGGGGCTGTAACCGGCGGTTCAGCAGGAGGAGGCGTTTCCGTGACAAACGTGATCAGCGGGGGATTGGCCGGCTGGATTGGCCCCGCATCAGCCACCCCAGCCGGCTCACTGGCGGGAAACAGCCGCAGAGTAGCCAGCCAGCCGCCCAGGAAGAGAGCAGTCAGAGCGCTTAACAGAAAAGTGGCCAGGCGCGCCCGCTGCGACCGAATGGTCTCTTCTTCCCGGACAATGGGGAAGATAGCGCTGCGGGCCTCACGAGCTGAACGCAAAGCAATCAGAGCGGCAATAACCGTAGCGCCGATACTGAGACCGGCCAAAATAAGCAAAATGGCTGGCAAAGAAACCACTTAATATTACTCCACAATCTCGATCTGTTCAGGCCGGTCCACAATAATCTCTGGCGCATTCTGATACATTTGGACTTGACCGGTCACCCGTACCATTTTATCGCGGTAGTACGTTTCCGGCGGGGCCGGAAACAGCGACCAGGCGTCGGCAAAAATAGCCACTTTGAAAGTGGTGCGAAAATCTTTGTCAAAGTTCAACAGGACTACCTTGCCCGAATTGTAAGCATCTATCACTTTCCCTTCCACCGTCACCGTTTGGCCATTATAGGCGGCGGCATCGGCCCAGGTAATGACAGGTGAACCGGCCGCCGCCGGTGCTATTTGCGCCGGTTCAGCCGGAGTTGCCGCCACGGCCGGTGTTGGTTCTACCGCAGGCACAATCTCGGCGGCAGGCGTCTCCACCACAGGCAGGGTCGGGGTGACTGTCGGTGGTTGCAGCGCCTGGGCCGATTGGCAATCACAATTATTGGCAACCGGTTGGCCCAGTGTCAGGGCTACCTCAATTTGCCAGGGGTCCTTGATGATAATTTCCGGAGTCCCCTGGTACTCTTCAATGACGCCTTCAATCCTGACCCATTTGCCGTAGAAAAGATTTTCCGGCGGGGCCGGAAATTTGGGCCAATCGTCGGGAAAAATTACGGCGGTAAACACGCCGTTGGTATCCGCCGAGAAGTTAAGAAAAACGGCGCTGCCGGAATTATAGGTCCGCATGACTGTGCCTTCAACCGTAATTTTTTGCCCCATAAAAGCGGCGGCGTCTTCCACCGGAATCACATCATCGCGCGGGCCTTTGGGCCAGACCAACTCCTCCAATTTGTCAGAAGGAAGCGCGCTCTGAGTTGGAAAAGGCGTGTAGGTCGGGTACGGCGTGTAAGTTGGATAGACGGTGTAAGTCGGATAGGGAGTGGCTGGTGGTTCAGATGCACAGGCTACGGCGAATAAAGAAAAGCAAATTAATAGACTAATCCGTTGAATGAGTTGCATAGGAGTTTCCTTTCTGAAACTAAGAGTGAAAAGTAGGAATGACAGGTAGTGAGCGTTTAGATTGATGGTTTGGAAAATCCTTTTATTCAAGCCTCACTGCGGCTAAGTAGTATACTTCCGTTAAAATTTAGAGTCAATCACACGCCCAGAAAAATCAGCAGCTCTAAAGGTAATTTTACCTGATTTATGGGGTGGGCTGAGCCTGGGCAGTGGCGGTGGCGTCTATGGCTGCTTGAGCCGTAGCAGTGGCATCTATCCCGGCCTGAGCCGTGGCCGTAGCATCTACTCCGGCCTGGGCAGTGGCGGTGGCGTCTATGGCTGCTTGAGCCGTAGCAGTGGCATCTA
>JAHDWA010000031.1:82134-113065 GCA_023382535.1 Anaerolineae bacterium
TCCCGGCCTGAGCCGTGGCCGTAGCGTCTATTCCGGCCTGGGCAGTGGCGGTGGCGTCTATGGCTGCTTGAGCCGTAGCGGTGGCATCTATTCCAGCCTGAGCCGTGGCCGTAGCGTCTGTTGTAGGCGTGCTGGTGGGTGTCTGCGTAGGTCTTGACGTTGCCGTACCTGTTGCCGTTGGGGGTACCGTGGTAAAGGTTGGCGTCGCCGTTGGCGGCAAGGGAGTAGAAGTCGGGGTGGGCGTTGCCGTTGGGGGCAGCGGCGTCGGCGTTGCCGTGGTCACGACCGTAGGGAAAGATTGGGTTGGCGTCGGTTCCAGGGTTTCTGTCGGTGAGCCGACGACCCGGGTGGCCGTGGGTGTCGGCGAGCTATCTTCAGTTGGACTTGTTGGAGTTGGACCTGACACAGTGGGGGTTGGACTGGGCAGGGTGAGAATCAAGCGGGTCGGGGTTGGTCCCGCTTCAGTTACCGGGGCAGAGGTTAAGGTCGCCAGGCCCAAACAGTAGCAGGGAATCGTTAAAACAATGATGGTCAGCAGAACCAGATAAACAGTTCGCTTTTCTTTAGGCAGGTTGTCCAGCCATTGGACCTTCAACAGTCACTCCAAAACCGGCCTGATTTCAGGAGAAATCAAGCCTGCTCAACATGCCGCCATGATAAATTCATCAAGATGGGTTGTCAAAAGCACGGATTTAATCTGTGGTAAGTTGGCCCAGCGGTAAAATGAGGTGAAACTTGCTGCCGGGGCATTGTTCAGGATCGTGGCCTTCGCTCTCCACCCACAAAGAGCCCCCGTGCGCCTCGGCGACGCCCCGCGCAATCGCCAGGCCCAGGCCCGCGCCGCCGCCCATAAACTCGGTTTTGCTGGTGCTGTGCCGCTCAAGGTCACGGACTTCGTAGAAGTTCTCAAAAATGCGTTCCTGATCTTCAGGGGCAATCCCTACCCCGGTATCACCCACCGTGATTTTGACAAATTGTTGCTGCACCGGTTTCTCGGCCACAAGAGTCTGGACCCCACCCAGCATGTCCACCGTGATTTCAATGGCGCCTTCATCCGGGGTATATTTCACGGCGTTGCTGACCAGGTTCCGCAGAATTTGGGTGACACGCTCCCCGTCGGCCCACATCGTGGGGATTTGGCTGGCATCCGCTACGATCATCGTTTGTTGGCGTTTGGCTACGACATTTTTGAAATCTTTTTTGATCTTATCCAAAATAAACGACAGGCCAATCGGAGCATAGCGGAGTTGCAGCGTACCCGCCTCGATCCGGGTCACATCCAGCATGTCCTGAACAATCCCCCGCAGCCGGTCCACGCCGGTAACAACCCCTTCGATAACCTGTAAGGTTTTCTCGTCAGCATGCGTGATAACAGGGCTGTCCGAGGCGGTGAGCAGGCTGAGGTAGCCATGGATGGCAGCCAGAGGGGTGCGGAGTTCGTGGGCAGCCAGATTGATAAAGCGCGATTTCATCGCATCGGTGTGGGCTAAAGCTTCATTAGCCTTGGTCAGTTCCTGGACCTTTTTCTCCAGGCGATCCACCAGGCGCTCGTTGTATTCGCGCAGATAAGCGCTTTCCTGTTCAACGGTGATGCTCTCGCGCATCCCGCCCAGGAATTCGGCCACCTGGTTGGGCAAGGCATCAATATCTATCGGCTTGGCAATGTAACCATCGCAGCCGGCCGCTAAGGCCCGCTCGCGATCACCGGCCATCACTTTGGCGGTCAGAGCGATAATAGGAATATTACTCAACTCCGGCAGGCTTTTGATGCGAGTAGCTGCTTCATAGCCATCCATGCCGGGGATATTAATATCCATCAAAATTAAGTCGGGGTTGGCTTCCTGAGCCGTCTTGATACCGCTTAGGCCATCGGTGGCCTCGATCACTTGATAGCCGACGCCCTCCAAAACCTGGCGCACCAGCATACGATTGGCGGTATTATCTTCAACATAGAGGATAGTTTTGCTCATTAGCTCGAATCCAGATCAATATGAGCTAAGCACTTCGATGCAAAAGCGAAGCCGGTGGCTGCAGCGGAATGGTAAATGAAAACGTGCTGCCACGCCCCACCTGGCTCTCTACCCAAAGTTCGCCGCCATGCAGCGAGATCAGGCGATAGCTGATCGGCATACCCAGGCCGGTGCCTTCGGCCCGCCGGGCCACAGAACTATCAATCTGGCGGAAGGCTTCAAAAACCTTGTCCATATCTTCGGGTGCAATCCCAATGCCGGTATCTTTGACGGAGAAACAGATAAAATCCTGTTCGTTTTTCCTTATTTTGCCAATCCGCATGGTAATGCTGCCGGCGTCGGTAAACTTGGCCGCATTGGAGAGAATATTGATCACCACCTGCCTGATCCGGCCCCGGTCTACAAACACTTTAGGCAAATGGGGTTCAATCTCGTCTCTTAACTCAATCGGCTTGCCTTCAATCAAGATAATGGTCGAAGCCATCACCCCCACAATAATCTCCTCCACCGACACCCAGGCCGGGTCCAGTCGAATTTTGCCTGCTTCGATTTTGGACAGGTCTAAAATGTCGTTGACCAGGCTCAACAAATGTTGGGCGCTGTCGTAAATAACCGAGACGTCGGTCTGTTGGATTGAGTTGAGCGGGCCAATTTTTTGCTTGAGCAGCAACTTGGCGAAACCAATGATCGAGTTTAAGGGTGTTCGCAACTCGTGGCTGACCGTAGCGATGAACTCGCTTTTGAGTTTATCGGCCTCGCGCAACTGCCGCCTGGTCTCGGCTAACTCACGTTTGGTTTGGGCCAGTTCTGTTTCCAGGGCGATGATACGCTGTTGAGCGGAAACTGGGCCGTCTTTAGGACGTAAGTTTGGCGTGGATTGGGTCATCATGGTTTGCCTTGTTTTTTAAAGAGCTTAAGCCATTCTTTAACTTCATCCGCCGAAAGGTTGACTTCAGCCTGGCTGCCCCGGTCATCTTCCTCTACAGGGAGCGACCCCTGTAGCAACTGCTGCCCAAACTCCTGGGCTGTCAGCACGCGCACCCGCGCCTGCCGGGCGGCCTGCTGCACAGCCCGGTCTGACGTGACCACGATTAATTCCTGCGGATTTTTAACCTGCCGGATACGCCGGCTGATGATCTGGTCGGCCGTCTGGCCGTGCGCCGCAAATTGGACGGTGATACCCCCTGCTTTTTTGGTTTCGGCAGGGCGGTAACCTGGCCCGGCATCAAAAATAACAGTTACCCGGTGGCCGGTGCGGGCACGAAAGCCCCGCAGATGCTCCAATAATTTCGCCTCATCATCCGGGTCATCCAGCCGCAGATTCGGCATCTGCCCGATGAGGTTGTGCCCGTCAATAAGCCATTGCATGCTTGATTATAACATAGTTATTTAACAAAACAATGGGAAAAGTGGGGGGAGGGAAGAGGGGGACTCGGAGGAGCTTGTAGGAACTCGTGGGAACTGAGGGGTACGTAGTTCTCCTTCGAAATTAAACTGGAGCGCAAACCTTAACCAAAGCAAGCTCTGGACTCCATTTTCATTATTGGTGGTGTACGTTAGTTCGTGACGACTCCTATGAGTTCCCTTGAGTTCCCTCAATTTCTTCACGTTCCCACTCTTCCTTATACCCAAAGCCCCGCGAATTATCTATTAAGCGCAGCCAGGCAGGGGAGATTTTATAAAAAGTGACTTTTTGGAACAGCCGGGCCAGGAGGAGGTCGGCGGCAATAAAAGGGTACTTGGCCAGGTAGACCGCCTGGGCGGCTTGGGCCGCTTGGCCGGAGAGAGCCGTACAAACGCCTTCGATCTGAACTCCACGAATCGTTTGCCACTGCTGCCCGTCGGCGTAAATGGCGGCGGCCACCCGCCGGTCACGGGCCACATTCTGGCTGTGGCGGACCCGCTGCTCGGAGATGAAGATAAGCGACAGGTCGTCCATCTCGGCATAAAAGAGCGGCGCGGCCTGGGGACGGCCATCCTCGGCTAACGTAGCCAGGGTCAGCGTGGTGTGGGCCGCCAGGAATTGTTTGAGCCGAGTCCTTAATTCGTCGTCCATATACATTATCGGGATTAAGGTGACAGGCACTTATCAGGCTAAAAATTGGGCTTATTCGAACAAAAAGTGCCTGTCACCTGATTTTTCCTTTACAAATCTGCCCACAGCCACTGATGATACTTGACCGGATCGCCGTCGTCGTGAGCCGTTTCCGTCGTTCTAAAGGGTCGGCGCGGCAGATTCTCCACCCTGGCTTCAACCTCATAGCGCGTGTAGCGAGTCGTCAGGCCGGGATAGGACGGGGAGTCTAACCAGATCTGCTCCGGTTCCTCAGTCCAGGATAGGATTTGCACCCGCTTGGGGTTAATCTCCATTTCTTCTTGCAGACAGCGAATCGCCGCTTCAACCGGACTCTCTCCTGGCTTGAGCTTTTCTGCCGGCGGTTGGCCGCGATAGCGGGACTGATTTGCGCCAAATTCCTGTTTTCCTTCCACCAGGAGACGTTGACCAGCGCGGATCATCACATTGACAACTCGCACCTGCCGCTGCGGTGGATCATCTTGAAGCTGGGACTCGCCTTCGACCAATTCGGCCCACAGGTTTTCGACCGTCTTGGCTCCATCCCTACCCCAGCGAGTGGTATCAATGCCTTTTGACTCCAGCCAGGTTTTGAGTTCAAGGATACTTTGAAAGGTAGGCATAAACACACCTTCTGGAAGCTTGGAAGGATGGAAGGCTGGGAATTTTTTACATCCTTCCAGTATTTCAAAGAGCAACGGCCAGCAGCGTCGCCACAAAAATCGTTACGGCAATATAACCGTTGACATTAAAGAAGGCAAAGCCAAGTTTGGACAGGTCTGCCGGCGAAATGAGCGAGTGCTCGTAAATAAGCAGCCCGGCCACGGCCAGAACGCCCAGCCAGTACGGCCAGCCCAGGCCCATCAGGAAGCCGGTCGCGGCCAGGGCGACGACCGTGAGCAGGTGCATCGCCTGGGCCATGCGCAGACCGGCAGCCACGCCAAAACGGGCCGGATACGAGTGAATACCGTAAGCCCGGTCAAATTCAATATCCTGGCAGGCGTAAATGAGATCAAAGCCGGCAATCCAAACGGTCACGGCCAGCCACAAAGTCCAGGCAGGCGGGTCAATCGTGCCGGTTACGGCAATCCAGCCGCCGGCAGCGGCCAGGCCGTCGGTGGCCCCTAAAATCCAGTGGCACAGCCAGGTAAAGCGTTTGGTGTAGCTGTAGCCGACCAAAAAAAGCATGGCCGGCAGGGCCAGGATGAAGCAGAGCGGGTTAAGCATCCAGGCCGCCAGCAGCAGCACGGCCAGCGATAACAGGGCGTAGAACAGCACCATGTTGGCGCTGATACGCCCCGTCGGAATGTCCCGCATGGCCGTGCGCGGGTTGTGAGCGTCCATCTGCCGGTCAATGTAACGATTGAAACTCATGGCCGCGGTCCGGGCAGCAGCCATCGCCACCGTAATCCAGAAGAACTGGCCCCAGGTCGGCCAGCCGCTCTCGGCTGGCGGCCAGCCCCGGGCGCCCATGAGCATGCCCAAATAGGCAAAGGGCAGGGCAAAGATGGTGTGCTCGAACCTGATCATATTAAAGAAAACGCGGAGTGATTTCATTGCTTTACTCATTGACTATTAATCATTGACCGTTGGCTGTTGACTATTACCAACAGTCAATAATCAATTGTCAATCTAATTTTCGCGCCACGGAGCCAACCGCTTGTCCAGCGTGTCAATGACAAAATACAGGATCAGCCCCAACAGGCTCATGGCCAGCACGCCGGCATACATTTGGGCATAACGCAGCGCGCCCCAACTTTCGACCAGAATATAGTAGCCGAGGCCAGAGGTTGTGGCAAAACTTTCGGCAAAAAAGAGCACGGCGATGGCCGTGCCGACGCTGATGCGTAGGGCGGTCAGCACCGCCGGGATGGTCGCCGGAAAGTAGACAAAACGGAACAGCGCCCGCCGGCCCGCGCCGATGGAGCGAACCGACATAATCAGCTCCGGGCGCAGCTCGGCGGCCTCATCACGGACCACGACCAGGATTTGGAAGAAGAGAATGATGCCGATAATAAAGATTTTGCTGGCATCGCCCGCGCCGAAGAGGATCAAAATAATCGGCAGAAAGACGATTTTGGGAATGGGGTGGGCAATGTAGATGAGGGGGGAAAACAGCCGGTTGAGCAGCGGTGTCTGGCCCAGGCCCAGGCCCACCGGCACGGCCAGGGCGACGGATAGAACAACTGCGGCAATCACCCGCCAGGCCGAGACAAGAAAGTGCCGGCCCAACTCGCCCCCAATAGTTTGGAAGAAAACAACCAACACCTGCGTCGGCGGGGGGAAAACCGAGCGATTGAGCAGCAGGGCCAGCAGTTGCCAGATAATGATCGTGGCTATCAAGCCAAGCAGGGCGTCACGCCATTTCATGGGATTGTTTCCCCCAGCATCTCCCGCAGCTTATTGCACTGTTCAAAAAACTCCGGCTGCTGGCGGTAGCCGGGCGCGCCGGCCTGCGGGTTAGCGACGATGACCGGCTGGTGGGTCGGCGGCTGGGTCAGGACCATGAGCTGCCGGCCCATAAAGACGGCTTCGTCAATGTTGTGGGTGACGAGGATAGTGGTCAGGTTGCGTTCGGCGCCGAGTTCCAGGGTCAGCCGCTGCAAATCTTCGCGGGTCAGGGCGTCGAGCGCGCCGAACGGCTCATCCATCAACAGCAAGTCGGGGTTGAGGACAAGGGTGCGGGCGATGGCCGTGCGCTGGCGCTGGCCGCCTGAAATCTGGTTGGGATACTGCCGGGCCACGTGGCGAATGCCCAGGCGATCCAGCCAGTAATCCACCCGCGCCTGGCGGTCGCCGAAGGATTCGTCCAGCGGGGTGTGCTTGCCGTCCGGCCCGTAAAAGCGGCGAATATCCAGCCCCAGGGCGGTATTATCCCAGACCGTGGCCCAGGGTAAGAGGCCGTAATCCTGCAAAATGAGGCCGGTTTGGGGCCGGGGCCGGGTGATCGGCTGGTTATCTACCAGCAGTTGGCCGCTGCTGGGTTTACGCAGCCCGGCGATGAGGTAGAGCAGGGTGCTCTTGCCGCAGCCGCTCGGCCCGATAATGGCCCACGTTTCGCCCCGCTTGACCTGCCAGGAGAAATCCTGAAAGATGCTCGCTCCGCCGGGGTAGACAAAGGACATGGCCCTAAAATTGACAATGGTTTCGGGTGAGTTGGGCATGGCGTTTAACGTTGAACGTTCTAACATTCAACGCCCAATATCATATACGAGAGTGAGCGTGGGGGCAAGTTGGCTAAAAAACAGGCTGCAAGCCGGTTCTCTTCCGGGGATTACCAGGGGGTGATGGTTACATATTTTCGGCCAACCTCCTCAAGGGGTCAGGTAATCGGGAGGTAATTTAGCTCCCGCCCCCCGGTTCAGCCGTCGTCCCCGGCTCCCGTGCTTGAGCTTCAGACCCCCCGGGTGATCAGTCCCACCCCTTGAGGCGAAGGCCGATTTGAGCGACAACAGCCGCACAGGGCGGTGAGGAAGATGAGTCAAGGCGCCCCAATCTCTTCAAGAGAGGGGGTGTCTTGCTTTTTACCGGTACAGCACGGGCTGGTGGGCGGGCGCGGCGAAGCAGGCGCGGGTAAATTCACTTACAATTTTAGCAAACTGCTCGTGGTGCTCAATCAAGCCCATGTGCCTGGCCGGGGCCAGCGGAGCGAGCTGCGCTGCCGGCATCTCCTGGTGGATGCGCTGGCTGGCTTCGGGCCGGCAGATGGGGTCATGATCGGCCGGTATCACCAGGGTGGGGAGGTCAATCTGCGGCAGCGTGTCGGTAGCATCATAGTGGAGCATGCCCAGCATACCGCGGGCCAGCACATCCGGGGCGGCCTGCGACTGGAGCCGGGCGAAGAACTCGACCTGATCCCAGGTTTCGCTCCCGGCAAAGCCGTTCTGCTTGGTGAAGACGTGGGTCATACCGTTGAGATAGCTCAGCCAGTTGAGCAGCCAGACCAGCGGTGACAGCCAGATAGCCAGGTGTAACAACGGCACCAGCACCGGCCGTTCCAGCGCGGTGTAGAGGTCGGCATTGGCAATGGTGCGGGCCGGGTTGGTGTAGGTGGTATGGACCAGGACGAGGCCGGCCACGCGGCTGGCCAGCAGGTCGGGAAAGAGGCGGGCAAAGGTCAGCGTGATCATGCCGCCGATGCTGTGCCCCAGCAGGATGGCCGGCT
Organism: Anaerolineae bacterium; assembly: GCA_023382535.1. The sequence continues at coordinate 90,344 of JAHDWA010000031.1, forward strand.
GGCCGCCGGCCAGGGCCAATACGGCTTCGAGATGGCAGGCGAGATTCTCCAGGCTGTAGTCGTTATTGCGGGGCCGGGTCGAGCGGCCCAATCCCGGCAGGTCCCAGACGATGAGCCGGAAGTGCTGGCTCAGGGCCTGCTTGGCGTAATACCACTCGGTGCTGTTAAAGCTCCAGCCGTGGGTCAGGATAATCGTCGGGCCGTGCTCCGGGCCGTAGAACTCGACCTGCAGCTCCGACCCATCGGGCCGGGGCAGGCGCTGCACCCGCCCCTGGCGCGTATCCCGGGGCCGGTCGCCTTTTGTCCGGGAGCGGCTCGTCAGGCTGCCCAGCCCGCGAATGATCCAGCCGCCGGCCAAGGCCCAGAGCAGCAGGGCCAGCCCGGCGGCCAGGCAGGCGGTCGGCAGGTTGAAGCCGGCGTTCAGATCAAACATGTAACGATCAAGCTGCGGGTCGTAGGCCCAGGCCCACTGGAACCATGCCCAGAGCAGATAAACGCCCCCGCCGACGAGGCCCAGCGACAGCAGGTAGGAGAGCCAGACGGAGAAGACCAGCGGCAGGGCCGGCAGCCCGATTATTTGTTTAGCCCAAAAGAGGTAAGCTCGTTTCAGCATTCTGCTTTCCAAGCTTAGCGGCTTATGGCCCGCTTGTCTATACTCATTTGGGCGGCTTATGAATCAAAAAAGGGTTATCTTTGAATAGCTCTTTTGTGGGAGCCGGCCTGCTGGTTATAAAGATGGGGAATTAGCGCTGAAGGATCGTACAAACAGGTGCAGGCAGCGGGTGTTTGGTCTGGTTGTTTAGCCACAAAACGGGGCATTTTCCGGCTTCAAGCTGGCCTGTGCTTCTGAGCAAGACACCGCTGAGGCGCTGATAGTGCTTGAAGAAATCGGAGGTATCTCGAAAGCGGTGCCGCTGGAATAACAGCGGCTCTTTTTGTTCTGCCCGCTGCTTGAGCTGGTTCATCACCTGGCCCACCTCCAGCTCGCACAGCGCCGGCTGATCCGCCATAATGACCAGGAGATTCATCATGCCGGGTAACATCTGGCCCAGTTTGCTGCCCACAGTTTCGGCCAGCCGCCGGCCCTCAGCCTGCGGGTCAAAGAGAGGCGGTTCGCCTTCGTCGTTCTCCCGCATGGAGCGCCGCATGCGCGTGACCTCGACATTAAAGGTGAGCCGGGTTCTGAAGGTCACTGCAAAATCAGGCCCTCGTCCTGTTCCTTTGCCGTAAGGCTCATAGGCCAGGGTAAAGCGCTTTTCGTGGAGGAATAAATAGGCCGTTTCCAGTTCGGCCCGCAGGTCCTGCAACCCATCGGCGCTGTGGCTCCCCCTGATTTTCTTACGGATCTTGTCCCGGTGCGCGGCCACAAAGTCCGCGAAGCGGGGCAGTTCACTCATCCACTGCCTGAGCAGCGGCGCTAAAACGTGGGGTTTATGATCAAAAAGATAACCCAGGGTTTCCTGAATGACCATAGAGCTATTGAAAGCGTTCGGAAATTACTTCATTGGCCTGGCCCGCCCCGGCATGAATGCCAGGGCTATGGAACAGCGCCGGGTCAACCCGGCTTTAGCCCGATTAATCGGGCGCTGTTGGATAGTCCGGCGACTTTATCGCCGGACGAGCGCCGGTGGCAAGGTTGCCGCTGCGGGTTTCCGAACGCTCTCCTATTATATAAAATTATCGTTATTTCGGTAAACGTAGGAGCACAGCCTTATGCCTGTTTTAATTTTTGAGGGTGTTGCACTGGGGTAGAAGTCGTGATAAACTAGATAAAGTGGGCTATAGTTTTGGTCGCTTTCTGTTACGATCGCTGTAGGAGTTACAATGGCGTACTACCTTGACTTATTCTCACCTGAGACATACGAATCATTCTCAAAATCTAACCGTAATATTTCTGGCTTTCGTGCCCGACAAGAGAACGCAGCAAGTCGGATAAAGGTCGGTGATAAACTCATCTGCTATATGACCAAACTTTCGCGCTGGGTTGGCATTCTGGAAGTTACAGGAAAGTACTTTAAAGATGATACTCCCCTTTTTTACAGTATCAATGATCCCTTTGTAATTCGTTTCAAAGTAAAACCGCTGGTTTGGCTACCAAAAGAAAAAGCTGTTCCAATCCGAGATGAGAGAGTCTGGAATAAGCTTTCGTTTACCAAAGGTGTTGAAAAAAATGCATCGCAATGGACCGGTAAGTTACGTAGTAGTTTAAATGTGCTGAGTCAAAGTGATGGTCAATTTCTGGAGCAGCTTATCTTAACTCAAGTTGACAGTGGTGAAACTTTTGAGATTGACGAGCGTGAATATACCAAACTTATCAGGCATAAAGTCCGAAGACCGGATGGGGAAGTAACCGTTTCTGTGCCACAAGATACAGAAGCTGAAGTGGAAGCTCTGCCTCGTTTAGAAGTTAGAGAGTCGATCAAAATTCAGTCCCTCCTGGCTAATATCGGGGCACAGATGGGATTAAAAATCTGGATACCGCGTAACGACCGCACAGCCGTATTAGGTGAATGGAAAGCTGAACATCGGCCCCTTCTTGAAATCTTGCCGTTGAACTATGACGAGACGACCCTGAAAACGATTGAGCAAATAGATGTTTTATGGTTGAGAGGGCGAGCTATAGTTCGGGCCTTTGAAGTTGAACATACAACTTCGATCTATTCGGGTATACTTCGTATGGCCGACCTTTTGGCTCTGCAACCGAATATGAATATTAAGCTGCATATTGTTGCTCCATATTCCCGACGTGAGAAGGTCTTTCAAGAGATACAACGACCAGTTTTTTCGCTGCTTGAGGAAGGGCCGCTGTCAGAACGCTGTACATTTCTTTCGTATGATAGCATCGAAGAATTAGCCAAGTTGAAGCATTTGACTCATTTATCGGATAGTGTATTGGATGAATATACTGAAGAAGCTGAATGAAATACACCAGATAAAAACCTTATTTGCCGATTTCTTCGGTCTGGAGACAGTGCTAACCACAGCAGGAGCAAAAAATGGCGGAACTCAAAACAAAACCGACGGAGCAAAGCGTGGAGGGGTTTCTCCAGGGCGTCGGCCCGGAGCAGAAACGCCGGGACTGCCTGGCCCTGGTCAAGCTGATGCGCGAGATGACGGGGAGCGAACCGCGCATGTGGTGTAATAACATGGTCGGTTTCGGCAGCTACCATTTTGCGGCAAAGGGAGCAATTGGGGTTAGATTATTTGCTGCGCTTGAGGTATGATTTTACCTATGCTTAGCAAACCGCTCACCGGTTTGTGATTCTCAGTAGCAGTAAAAAGAGGAAATACATTATGTGGGAAGAGCGAATTGTAGTTGACCCGAAAATCCTTGTCGGCAAGCCGATTATCAAAGGCACCCGGCTGGCGGTTGAGTTTATTCTTGACCTGTTAGCGCAGGGCTGGCCCCAGGACGAAATACTGCGCAATTATCCCGGCTTAGAAGCTGAAGACATTCAAGCCTGCCTGGCCTATGCCCGCGATATACTACGGAATGAAAGAGTCTATTTGTTGGAAACTGCTTGAAGGCCGCAATGAAACTCTTAGCCAATGAAAACTTGCCCTTGGAGGTGGTTGAAGCGTTGCGTGAAGCGGGTTATGAAGTCGCCTGGATACGAACAGACTCACCCGAGGCTGTTGATGAAGCAGTTTTAGCACGTGCCATTGCCGAGGATCGAGTTCTCCTGACTTTCGACAAAGACTTTGGCGAATTAGCTTTTCGGCACGGTCTGCCGGCTACGTGTGGGATCATCCTGCTACGCATAACCGCTGCCTCAAGTCGAGAAGCGGCGGAGAAAGTTACCACTGCGTTAGCCGGACGCACCGATTGGTCGGGTCACTTTGCTGTAATTGATGATCGGCGGATTCGCATGCGTGTCTTGCCATCTCAAGTGAAGAAAAACAACTCCTGACCGAATGACAAAAAGACAGCTTTCAAAACTTGTTCACGAAGGGGAATACGTGGCCGAGGTCGAGGTCGAACTTATCTATACCGACGAGGGCTGGTCGCCTTATCTATCCCTGGATGATGCCCAAAAATTGGACGAAGTCCGCTTAGCCCTGCGCCGGGGAGACCTTGAGGCAGCCGCACGCTTGGCTCGAGTTTTCAAGCTTACGCCGGTGATGGCTTGATTTGAGTCGGTCGGGTTGAGATTGCGGCAATACCTACCTCCTTGGGAGAAGTAAACGATGGCGGAACTCAAAACAAAACCGACGGAGCAAAGCGTGGAGGGGTTTCTCCAGGGCGTCAGCCCGGAGCAGAAGCGGCAGGACTGCCTGGCCCTGGTCGAGCTGATGGCTGAGATTACGGGGAGCGAGCCGCGCATGTGGGGTAATAATATCGTCGGCTTTGGCAGCTATCATTACAAGTATGCCAGCGGCCATGAGGGCGACTCCTTCCTGACCGGCTTTTCACCCCGCAAGCAGAATTTGACCGTATACGTCATGGCCGGCTTCGACCGGTACGACGACCTCATGCAACGGCTGGGCAAATACACCACCGGCAAGTCCTGTTTGTACGTCAAGCGCCTGGCCGACGTTGATCTGCCCACCCTGACAGAACTGATCCGGCAGTCGGTCAGGACGATGACCCAAACCTACCCGCCGGGCGAAACTCGATAAGAATAATTCACTACCCTTGCCCTTTTTAAATAGAACGCTGATACATGCAGATTTGCGCACAAAAATTTATAAAAATCAGCGATTCGCTACCCTGCACCGGCATCTGAGTAGGCCGTAGCGGAGCGAAGGCCGTATGAAGGGTGCTGGTTAGCCAAGAATCATCGCATCCGCCGCATCCTTCGATACGCGCTCCACTGCGTTCCGCGCTACTCAGGATGCTGTTTCAGTCAGGTGCAGGGTAGTGAAAATCAGCGAAAATCAATCGAATCGGCGCTATCTGCGTTCTGTTTTTGTTTTAGTGACAGCTTACAGGCTTGACCCTGACCCGTGGTCTAGCCCCTATTGTAGTCTCCTCAAACGTGGCTGCCCGATGAACAGAACCAAATCCGGAACGCTTGTCCTGCTGGTCCTGGCTCTGCCGTTCCTGGGCGGGCTGGCCGGCGGCCTGCTGGGGTATGGCTACGCGCGGGGCAGTTTGGTAAGCTGGCAGCCTCTGCCACCGCTGCCCGGCAGGCCGGTGAAAATCCTGGCGGCGAATACGGGCCTGGCCCGGCATTCTTGGTTTGTGTACGTCCAAACCTCGGACGGGCGGGTCTACTACTGCCCGCCCTATGCCGAAGACCCGTGCTGGGAGGAAAGCGCCTGGCCCCAGGATGTTTCGATTAATCCGCCGTGCGATCCCCCGCTGCACTTTAGCGTGCCCTCACCGCCGCGGCAGGTGGTGGACAGCCTCCAGGTGCAGGCCTGTAATTTCGAGGCCGGCTACCAGGTCAATTTGGCGATTTTGGAGGATGGCCGGGTCTGGAAGTGGCAGCATGTCGCCAGCGGCCTGCTGGGCCTGACCTTCCTGGTGGGCGGAACCTGCTGCGGTTCTATCGGCGGGCTGCTCGGCGGTCTGGCCGTCGTCGTCATCCGGCGCAGGAAGTAGATAATGGCCCAATCTTTCACCACCCGAACCTTATCCCGCGCCGAGATCGAACTGATCTGGACCATTGACCGCAGCGAGGTCATCGAGAATATCTACTACCTTCAAGAGGGCGGCCTGGCGCTCCAACCGGAGCACTATGACGTGCCGGGCTGGCCGCCGGGCGAAGCCGAGACCTATACGCCGCTGTTGAATGCTTGCTATGATCGCGGCGGCGTTTTCAGCGGCGTGTTCGCTGGGGCGAGGTTAATTGGGGTGGCGGTGGTTGATACCAGATTTATCGGCCCGAACCGGGACCTGTTGCAGCTCAAGTTTCTCCACGTCAGCCGCGATTACCGCCGGCATGGCGTGGGAACTTACCTGTTTGAACAGGCCAAAGCGGCTGCCGCCGAACGCAGGGCCAGGGGTCTGTATATCTCCGCCACACCCTCGGAGAACACGGTCAACTTCTACCGGCGGTTGGGCTGCCGGGTGATTGCCGAGCCGGACCCCGAACTCTTCGCTCTGGAGCCAGAGGACATCCATCTTGAATGTATTTTTTGCTGACATTCCGTTATATTAAGAAACTTGAGGCCACCCTCAATGTCACCGCCATGCCCCCTCTGTGGGGCTGAGTTTCCGGCCGGGGAACAGTGCCGCGAGCGCTTCGACCTGTGCTTGGCTAAAGAGTTTGAAAATCCCGCCACTTACGGCGCGGTCCACCACCTGACCGTCGCCTGCTATATGCTCCAGCACAACGCCTACTCGCGCCAGGGCTGGCTGGGCACACGAGACTTGCTGGTCCAATTTGTCCGGGAGGGCAAAACACCGGCGGAGGTCAGAGCGCAGAACCGGCGCAAGCTCGACAGCCAGCACCGGAAATGGAGTATTACCAAAGGAGAGAAGATTTCGACGGAGGGCTGGGTCTGGACCCGGACCATTGCCGATATCCGGCTGGACACTCCCGAACTCTACTGCGCCGACGTCGAACTCTGGGCGAAGAGTGTGCTGGCGGATACTGAAAAGCGGGTAAAAGAGCTTCATAGCCCAGATTGAAGGCGCTTTATATCTTTTTAGCCTCCTTCAGGCTATAATTACGCTATGAAACTATTGGCCTGGGCTGAAAATCCCTTAAAGATCACGGAGATGGGTTTAGCCAGTCCAGATGGCGCCAGCGGTATAGCCGAGTGAAGGAGTAACCCCAATGCAGTTCAAAGTTGACGATTTGGTTGTGCATCTGACCTATGGAGTAGGGCGTATTGCCGAGATTGAGGAAAAAAGATTTTTCGAGAAAGAGGCGTGCCTGTACTATAAGATCACGCTGTCCAGGCGAACTATTTGGATACCGGTCAAGAGTGAGGAGACGCACGTGTTGCGCCTGGCAACGGCCAAGAGCGACCTTGACCAGTACCGTAACTTGCTAAAAAGCCCGCCGGTTCCCCTGGAGAAAAACCACCACCGGCGGCACCTGGAACTGATCAACCGCTTGAAGCAAGGTTCATTCCGGGATGTGTGCGAAGTGGTGCGGGATCTCACCGCCTGGGGCCGGCGCAAGCCCTTAGGCCAAACCGATACGGCCACCCTGCAAAAGACACGAGAAAGCCTCTATCAAGAATGGGCGGCGGCGGCAGGTGTATCTACTATGGAGGCGATCAAAGAAATTGACTCCCTGCTGGTGACAGCCCGGCAAGCATCGCTGGGCTAAGATGATGACCCCATTAACCCGAGAATAGGTCTTACAAATTATCAATTCTGCTCCCCTGTGGGGTGAAAAGCCAGAACTATGTAGGCAAACCTCAGTGCGACAAAGTATAATCAGGCAACGGCGTGGCCAACTAACTTTGATCCTACTCAAAGGGGAGCAATCCCTGAGGGTTGATCTACTCTGTCCCACCCTTCTGCTTAAAGATAGGATGAAAGCTTAGAATGGCTGAAAGAGCAAACTGTAGAGTTTATAACGGCGCTATGGAGTTTGTGGGTCACGTCCAGCAAGAGGGCGGCTATTATAACATTTTTCGGGGCTGGACGGACTTTGTGGGCCGGGTTGAGCAGGAAGGCGGCTATTACCATATCTACCAGGCGGGCGTCAATTCCATAGGTCGGGTCAGGCTGGAAGGGGAAAGTTATAAAGTCTATCGAGGCTGGAACTTCCTTGTGGGCCATCTTCGCCGCGAAGGAGGGCAATATAAAGTCTATCAAGGCCAGACGGAGTTAGTTGGTTCGGTGGAGCTAGAGGATACGATGCTGGTCAACCACCTTCTTTTGAGTGGGGGCGCAGCGCTGCTGTTACTTTTGTGACGGTGAAGCTATGGCCGAGCGAAATAACGCTCTCGGCTGCGTTAGCCCACATCCCGCCCCGTCCAACCCCGGCCGCGACAGGCCTTACACTTGGTTAAGCCAAAATGATGGCTGCCCTTACCCCGGCAAGCCTCACATTCTTCGATGCGCCATTTGCGGCGGCCCCGCCCAAAGCACTCCCGGCAGGTTAAATCGCCCAGCCCCGGTTCATGGCCGCTGCCCCCGCAGTGGCTGCATTTTTGTTCGTAAGCCCCGCCGATAGCCACCGGCGGTTTGATGGGATAACGCTTGGCCATTCTACTACCCATGTACCAATGATTAAACCTTCACGGTGATGCGTGATGCGTGACGAGTCCATCCCAAAATTGGTCACGCATCACGCATCACGTTTTAAAGTGCGGCATAACCTCATTGATAAACATCTCCATCCCCGCCATCTCCGGCTCGTCGGCAAAACCCAGAATGAAGCAATCCACGCCCAGCGACGTATAATGCTGCAATTGGGCGATTACCTCGGCGGGCGTGCCGAGGATGGGCGTATCTTCCGGCCAGATGGGATAGCCGACCATGGCCGCTTCGGCCTGCAGGCGGGTCGGGGCAAGGCTTATGACCCCGGCCCAGGTTTTGCGGATGCTGGCCGGGTCGCGCCCCAGCTCGGCGCAATGACGCCGCAGGACCTCGCTTTTATGAGCGTAGGTCTCGGCCGTCACGCCGACCAGGTTCCACCAATCGGCGTGCTGGGCGATGACCCGCAGCATCAGCTTTTCTCCGCCGCCGCCAATCATCACGGCTGGGGGTGGGACCGGCTTGGGCTGGCAGATCGCCTGGTCAAGGTGATAATAATGGCCGTGAAAGGTCGCTTCCGGCTGGGCCGGGTCCCACATGGCCCGGCAAATCTGGACGACTTCGACCAGTTGGGTAATGCGAACCGGCAGCGAGGGGAAGTCGTAGCCATAGGCGCGGTACTCTTCTTCCTTCCAGCCTGCGCCCAAACCCAGAATGAAGCGCCCGGCGCTCAACTGCTGTAAGGTTGCCGCCATTTTGGCCAGCAAAGCCGGGTTGCGATAATTCTGCCCGATCACAATCGAGCCGAAATGCAGCGCCGGGTAGAGGCCGGCCAGGTAGCTCAGGGTGACCAGCGCTTCCGGCACATTCGTCTGGCCGTCTATAAAGTGGTCGGGGATCCAGGCTGAGTGGAAATGGCCGCTCAGGCGGTCAAGGATGCGGCGCAGGTGGGCTTCGTAGCTTACCCCGGCTTTTGGGGGACGGCGGCGGCCGGTCGGGATTTCCCAGCCGAAATCTATTTTCATGGGGCCGATCTCCTTTCGTCTCTATTATACCAGCCGCTATCGGAAATAAGGAAAAACCAGGTGACAGGCACTTTTAAATCCGATCAGTGCCTGTCACCTTAACCCACTGACTTCGGTTAGCATTACATAATATAAGTTGACGGCCTACCCTATCGCCGGTATACTATAGGAGAAGCGTCGGCTGTCTGTAATTGACGGCTGTCGTTCCTCTGCTATGATTCCCGGTGATATGATATATTGATTTAAGACTGGATTTGGAACCGGAAGCATGAGTCCAATTACCCAACCTATCGTCAAACCGCTCAAAACCTCGGCCAGCCTGTGGCTGCCGGTGTTATTTGTCCTGGCTACCGGCGGCCTGCTGGTGATCATGGTGTTTTTGACTCTGGCTTACCAGGTGATTTATCTCAACCGCATCTATCCGGGGGTTTCGGTAGCCGGGATAGACGTAGGCGGGCTGAGCCAGGCCGAAGTGATGGCGGCCATCGGCCGGCGCGCCCCGGATTACCTGGCCCGGCAGGTTACCATTCGCTACGGGTCTGACACCTGGACCTATAGCGGCGAAGAGCTGGGCATGCGGGTAGATGTGGCAACGACGGCCAACGCTGCCTATGATATTGGCCGCAGGGGCGATCTCATCACCGATATGCTGACGCATTTGAGTTTGCTGCGCAGTCCGCGCAACATCGAGCCAACGATTCTCTACGATACCGGCCCGACGAACCAACTGCTGCAAGATTTGGCCGATAAAATCAACGAGATGCCGCGCGACGCGCAGTTGGTGATTCACCCCAATGCCCGGATCGAGGTCGTCCCGGCGCAGCGCGGGCGGCGGATGAACGTCGAGGCGACGCAGCCGCTTATCGAGAGCGCCTTGTTTGCCAACAACGGCCAGGTGGTCATCCCGGTGGTGCAGCAAGTCCTGCCCGCCGTCACCGATGTTGAAGCGGCCCGCCAGCAGGCGGAAAACCTGATTGGCCGGCCTTTGCTCTTCCGCTTCAAAGGGGAAACCGGCATAACCGAGTGGCGGCTGGAACGAGAGGCGCTGGTCGGCCTGATGGACATCACCTCAAAGGTCAACGACGCCGGCAAAACCGAGTATTCGATGACGCCCAACCGCGAAAAGTTTGCGCCGTACGTCGAGCAGATTGCCCAGGCCATTGAGCGGGAGCCAACGGATGCCCGGCTGGAATTCGATCCTGAGACCAACCAGCTCATCGTGTTGCAGGAAAGCCAGGATGGGCGCTCGCTGGATGTCGAAGCGACCTTTGAGCAGATTATGGCCCTGCCCAACCGGCAGACCCACCTGGTCGAACTGCCGGTGACGACCAAGCCGGCGCTGGTGTCGAGCAAAGAGCCGGAAAAATTGGGTATCAGGGAACTGGTTAATGAAGCCACCACCTATTTCAAAGGGTCGAACGAGTCGCGCATGCAGAATATTGCCCTGTCGGCTTCCAGGTTTAACGGGGTGGTCGTCCCGCCGGGGGGCGTGTTCTCGTTCAACGAACATTTGGGCGAAGTCACCAAAGAGGCCGGTTTCAACGAGTCGCTGATTATTCAAGGGAACCGGACCAGTGTGGGGTTGGGCGGCGGCGTCTGCCAGGTGAGCACAACAGCCTTCCGGGCGGCCTTCTTGGGGGGGTATGAAATTGTGGAACGCTGGGCGCATGGCTACCGGGTCGGCTGGTACGAGACCCAATCGGTGCCGGGCCTGGACGCCACCGTGTATACGCCGGACGTAGACTTTAAGTTCCGCAATGACACGGCTTACCACCTGTTGATCCAAACTGTGACCGACCTGGAAGCGGGCACTGTCACCTTCCAATTCTACAGCACTAAAACAGGCCGCGAGGTCACGCTGAGCGAGCCGGAAATGAGCAACCCGGTCAAACATGGCCCGCCGATATATGAAAATGACCCCACCCTGCCCCGGGGTGCTACCAAGCAGGTAGATTGGGCCGTTGACGGCCTGGATGTGTTGATCAAGCGTACGGTCAAAGAGGGTGACAAAGTGATTCACGAGGATGAGGTTTTCAGCCATTATCAACCCTGGCGAGCCGTGTTCAAGGTCGGCACCGGCGGCCGGACGTAGGCAGACACCCAATCGGGCGTAAGAGTAGGGGCAGGCCTCAGACCTGCCCCTACTCTTGTTTTTGAAGTCAGGCGGTTTCGGCCTCCCTATCCAAGGACTTGGTTCCACTTTACAAAAATTCATTCTGCCTCTATGATTAGATAGCACTGTCACTATTTTCTGAGGAGCAAGGGTGTGGCTGGTGAAACGGTTTTGGCGGTTGACGACCGCGAAGATAGCCTGAAATTCTTGCGTGAATACGTGCTGGAACCAAACGGCTATCACATGATCGAAGCCCGCAATGGTCTGGATGCGCTGGAGATCACCCTGTCCCAAAAAGTGGACCTGATCATTTCTGATCTGGTGATGCCGCGCATGGGCGGTCTGGAGCTGCTGGAAAGTCTGCGTGAAAAAGGGTTGGACACCCCGGCCATCCTGATGACCTTTCACGGGTCGGAGGGTACGGCGGTGCGGGCTTTCCGGCTGGGCGCGCGGGACTACATCATCAAGCCGTTTGCCATTGACGAAATGCTGGGGGCGATTGACCGCGCCTTGAATGAGTCGCGGCTGCGGCGGGAGCGTGACCAGCTAACCCAGGCCGTGTTTAAGGTCAACCAACAGCTTGAAAACCGGGTGCAGGAACTGCGTTTTTTGTATGGGATTGGCCGCTCGGTGACCTCGCTGCAAAACCTGGAGCAAATTCTCAATCGGATTGTCGAAGCCGCCGTCTATCTGACCGGGGCCGAAGAAGGCTCAATTATGCTGGTGGACGACTCTTCCGGGGAAATGTATTTGCGAGCGGCCCGGGGCATGGGCGAGAAAAACGCCAAAACCTCGCGCTTGAAAATCCAGGACAGCATTGCGGGCCAGGTTGTGCGTACCGGCCGGCCGGTCATGATTGGCGGGATGAACCAGGATGACTCCTTCAAAGTCACCACCGGCTATTTTGTCAAGTCCCTGCTGAATGTGCCCCTCAAAGTCACCGACCGGGTGATCGGGGTGCTGGCGGTCAACAACAAGAGCAAAGTTCAGGCGTTTAGCGAGCGCCACCTCAATTTGCTGACGGCGATGGCTGATTATGCCAGCATTGCCATTGAAAATGCTCGTCTCTACGCCCGGCTGGCTTCCAACGCTAACCAGGCCGAGCAGTCCAGCCGTGAGCTGGAAAAGGCCGTTAAGGTGCGTACCTCGCAGCTCCAGCAGGCCAACCAGCAACTGCTCATCGCCGAGAAGGCGGCTGCGCTGGGCTACATGGCGGCCGGCGTGGCCAGGGAAATCAACACCCCGATCAATACCATCCTCCAGCATTTGCCGGAGTTCAACGATCATGAATTGAGCGAGACAGAGCAGCTCCGGCTTGTCTCTACCCTGGAGCAAGAAGCTTTGCGCTGCCAGGAAATTATCCAGAGCCTGCTCGACTTTTCGGGCCAGCGCAATTACAAGCCCCAGCCAACCAACCTCAACGACGTGATTGAACAGGCCTGGTTGAGGTACAGCCAGGAAAACGAGGTTAATCAAAAGGTCAAATTCGTGCGCGGCTTTGATCCCCACCTGCCTCATGTTATTGTTGACCCGCAGCAAATGGAGCAGGCTATCTTTTATTTAATCCGCAACGCTTACCAGGCCATGCCGCAAGGCGGCGCTCTGCGGGTCACCAGCCGGACGGTCGGTTCCGAAGTCCAGCTTATTGTCAGCGATACCGGTCAGGGTATCTCGCCCGAAGATATGCGCCACATCTTTGACCCCTTTTATGAAACCAACGAGCATGCTTACGGCCTCGACCTTTCCATTACCTATGCCATTATCGGGCGGCACAAAGGCAAAATCGAGGTGGAAAGCGAGTTGGGTCAGGGCACGACCTTTACCATACACCTGCCCCGCGAAGCCTGACGTTTGACGCCTCATGAATACCCATCCTCCCTTTAAAGTTCAGGTGATTGGCCATGAGTGGGCGCTGGAGTTATTAGAACGGCAGCACACCGCCGGACGCATCCCTCAGGCCTTGCTGCTGACCGGCCCGCCCTATGTGGGCAAAAGTACCGTCGCTCGGTTTTTGGCCCAGCGTCTCAACTGCCAGGGGACGCCCCAGCCGTGCGGCCAGTGCGCCTCGTGCCGCAAGATTATCAGCGGCAATCACCCCGACGTGCGCATCTTCGACAGCGATGACCAGGCCCTTAAAATTGACGACATCCGAAATCTGCAGCGCGAGCTGTCTCTCTCGCCCCATGAGGGCCAATACCGGGTGGTGGTGCTGTGCAATTTTGAACGGGCCACCCAGAGCGCGGCCAATGCCCTGCTCAAAACCCTGGAAGAGCCGGCTTCCCAGGTGGTGCTGGTGCTGACCGCCACCGACCCCAGTGTGCTGCTGCCGACCATTGTTTCGCGCTGCCAAATGCTGGCTCTGCGGCCTCTATCCAACCCAACGGTCGCCCAGGCATTGCAAGATTATTGGCAGGCCACACCGGAGCAGGCCGAGCTGCTGGCTCAACTGGCAGCCGGCCGCCTCGGTTGGGCGGTCAAAGCTCTAACTGATCAAGAACTCCTGGCCCGGCGCGAGCGTTATTTACAGGAAATGGTCGAGTTGTTAGAGGCGCGTCGCGCCGAGCGGCTGGCCTACGCCCAGCAGCTCAGCCGGGATGGGGCCATGCTCAGGGAAGTGCTGACTCTCTGGCTGACCATCTGGCGCGACCTGCTCTTGTTGCAAAGTGGCGCAGCCCAGACTAAAATTATGAATCTGGATTGGCGAGACCGGCTGCAAGCTCTGGCGCGCCGCAGCAGTTTGACCCAGGCCAGCGAGATGGTTGCTTGCCTGCGGACGGCATTGATCAACCTGGAACGGAATGTCAATCCCAGGCTTAATTTGGAAGTGTTGCTGTTAAAATTACCAAGTAGCAGGTAACAGGGTAGCAAAGTAGCAAGTCGCAGGTAGCAGTAGTGCTGTCTGCTGCCTGGCGACCCTGTTACCTTGACTTTTATGATAGAGGTTAAGATGCCCCTTGTTGTTGGAGTTAGATTTAAACCGGTAACGAAAATATACTATTTTGACCCGCTGCCTTTTGAGCATTTCAACCTTGAGGATCGGGTGATTGTCGAAACTTCGCGTGGTATCGAATTGGGGATAGTGGCCATGGCGACCCGTGAAGTACCCAAGAGCGAAATCAAAAGTAAGCTCAAGCGGGTGATGCGCCCGGCCACGCCGGTGGATTTGCTGCAGGCCGAACATTTTAAGGCCCAGGAGCCGGTAGCCCTGGAAAAATGTGAGGAACTGGTCAGAGCGATGCAGATACCGATTAAAGTGCTCCAGGCCGAGTACAGTTTTGATGGATCACGGCTGCTGTTCGCGTTTGTCTCGGAACAGCGCGTGGATTTTAGAGACCTGGTCAAAGAACTAGCTCGTTCCCTGCGGACACGGATCGAGATGAAACAGGTCGGCGCGCGCGATGAAACCAAGATCTTGGATGGGTATGGCCGCTGCGGCCGCCGGCTGTGCTGCTCGAGCTGGCTGACCGACTTCCACCCGGTTTCCATTCGGATGGCCAAACTCCAGGGCTTGCCCCTGGCCCCGGCGGAAATATCGGGACTGTGCGGGCGCTTGCTGTGCTGCCTGGCTTATGAAGATGAGATGTACGCCGAAATGAAAAAAGAGCTGCCCAAAGTTGGCAGCCAGGTCAAAACCACCCAGGGCGCGATGGCTACTGTGCGCGGGCTGAATATCATTAAAGAAGCTTGCATCCTGGAAATGGAAGGCAGCGACACCTACGTGGAAGTCAGCGCGGCCGAAATCCAGGTGCTCCAGGGCGACGGAAAAGCCAGGGAGAAACAAGGCGGCGGCCAGCCGCCGGCCAACACGCCCAAAGAAGAAGAGAATGAGGACTAAATCTAATCGTCTACCTGGGTGGGTCCCTCCCGTTATAATTTTGGCCGGCGTGACTCTGCTGAGCGCCGGCATTATCGTTTTTTTGACCTCGCGTCCTGAGTATTCAGTCGCCGCCATCCCCGCGACTCCAACCCCAACCCAGGCGGCTGTGCCGACGCCTACCCAAACACCCATGCCGGCGATTGCGGCGTCTCTCAATTCTCCCCCGCCAACGCCGGTCACAGCCTCTCCTCTCCCCACGCCGATAACCACCTTGCCTCTACCCACTCCCGCCGCCTCTGAGCCAACTTTAGTTTCAACAGTGGCAGCAACCTCAGACTCAGCCTTAATCTTTGACGGCGATACTGCCTACCAGTACGTTCTGGGACAGACGGCCCTCGGCCCCCGCCCCACCGGCAGCGAGGCCGGCTGGGCCACCGGCGATTACATCATCGCCGCCTTGGAGCAGCAGGGCTGGGCCGTCGAGACCCAGGAGTTCCTTTTTATGGGCGTTAAAGGCCGCAACATTGTCGGCAAAAGAGGCAGCGGGCCAATTATTATTCTGGGCGCGCATTACGATACCCGCCCCGCCGCCGATAAAGACCCCGACCCGGCCAGGCAGAGCGAATGGATCGAGGGGGCCAATGATGGGGCCAGCGGGGTGGCCGTGCTGCTGGAGCTGGCCCGTGTGCTGGAAGCCGACCAGCTCAAAAACGAAGTCTGGCTGACTTTTTTCGATGCCGAGGATCGGGGTAATCTGGATGGCTGGCCTTATTCGGTGGGCGCGCGGCACATGGCCGGGAACTTGACCGCCAACCCCCAGAGTATGGTCTTAGTAGATATGGTTGGCGATGCCGACCAGAATATCTTTTTTGAAAAAAACTCAAATGAACTTCTCAGCCAGGAAATCTGGGCGATTGCCGCTGAATTAGGCTATCAGGCCCAATTCATCCCCCAACCCAAGTATGCCATGATTGATGATCACGTCCCCTTTTTAGAACGCGGCATCCCGGCCGTGGATATTATTGACTTTGACTTTCCCTACCATCACACCACCGCCGATACCGCCGACAAGGTCGCGCCCGCAAGCCTGGAGCGGGTCGGGCGGACACTGGAAGTCTGGCTGGAAGAGAAGCAGTAACGGCTGCCCCCTATTGATTGCAGACCGCCCTAATCTTATAGGGGGCAGGTCAGGGTCTTATCCATAATTCCATACTGCTCCCGCTCCTTATCGGTGAAATCGCGGGGCAGGCGGCTGCAGACATAGGCGATGGTATCGTGATAATCGGCATCCCAGATGCGGACCGTCCGGTCGCTGCTGCCGGTGATGATGGTGCGACCGTCAGGCGAGAAGACGACGCTATGCACCGCGCCGCTGTGACCGATAAAGCGGCGCACTTCCCGGCCGGTCGCCACGTCCCACAGCCGGGCAGTGCGGTCGGCGCTGGCGGTCACCAGGTATTTGCCATCGGGTGAGAAGTTGGCCTCATACACCGTATCGGTGTGGCCGATGAACTGGCGGAGTTTCTGGCCACTTTGAACATCCCACAACTCGGCCATTTTATCCACCCCGGCGGTGACAATGGTCTTGCCGTCGGGGGCATAGGCTGCCGCCATCAAAATGTCAGCCGCTTCAAAAAGCCGGGCCGGCTCGAAGGTGCGGGCGTCCCACAGTTGGGCAGTGTGGTCGAAGCTGCTGGTCAGGAAATAGCGGCCGTCGGGCGAAAAGGTAAGGCTGTGAAGACCCCGTGTATTCACCTTACTGAAATGCAGTTGCTCCCCGGTCCGGGCGTCCCACACCTTCACCGAAGGGTCAGCGTCATCGCCGGTGGTGACGATGATGCGTTTATCGGGCGATAAGGCCAAGCCGTAGACCGTGTTGGTATGGGCTACGAATTGGCGCAGCTCCCGGCCGGTGGCGACATCCCACAGCCGCACCGTTTTATCAAAGCCGGAAGTAAGGATAGTTTGACTGTCAGGTGAAAAGGTCACGTAATGGACGCCGGCCGTATGACCCCGCAGTACATGCACCAACTCGTGAGTGCGAGCATCCCATAGCCGGGCGGTTCTGTCGTTGCTGCCGGTCGTCAGGATGTATCGGCCGTCGGGCGAGAATCTGGTATAGTGTACGGTATCGCCGTGGCCCAGCAGCAGGCGGGAGTCGACCGTGGCTCGGAGGTCCCACAGCCGAGCCGACCGGTCGTCGCCCCCGCTGAGGGCATAGCGACCGTCGGCGGAAACGGCGACCGCTTGCACAAAACTCTCGTGGCTGTGGAAACGCCGCACTTCCTCGCCAGTCTGGGCATCCCACAGCCAGACCGTCCGGTCATCGCTGGCGGCCAGAATAGTTTTGCCGTCAGGCGCGTAAGCGACTTCTTTGATAAACTCCCTGGAACCCACGAACTGGCGTATTTCCCGGCCGGTTTCGATGTCCCACAGCCGGACCGACTTGTCGTAACTACCAGTTACAATATAGCGATCATCGGGCGAGAAGGCCACCCCTGTGACCGCCTCAGTATGGCCGGTAAAGGCCCGGATTTCCAGGCCAGTCTCGACGTCCCACAGGCGGGCGGTTCGGTCGTTGCTGCTGGTCAAAATAGTTTTGCCATCAGGGGCAAAGGCGACACCATTGATTAATTCGGTATGCCCGGTAAAGGTGCGGATTTCCTGGCCGGTCTCGGCATCCCACAGCCGGGCGGTTTTGTCGGCGCTGCCGGTCAAGATAGTTTTGCCGTTGGGGGCGAAGGCAACCGCGTTGATGCCTTCGGTATGGCCGGTGTAAGTAAGCACTGCCTGACCGGTCTTGACATCCCACAAGCGGGCGGTTTTATCAAGGCTGCCCGTGAGCACATACTGGCCATCGGGCGACAAGGTCACACTTTTCACCCCCGCAGTATGCCCGGTGTAGGTGATCACGGCCTGACCGGTTTGAATGTCCCACAGCCGGGCCGTCTTGTCGTTGCTGCCGGTGAGTACATAGGTGCCATCCGGCGAGAAGGCGACGTCATTCAGCCAGTCGGCGTGACCGAGGAATATACGACGAGGGAATTCCAGCGTCGCGGCCTCGGCCAGGGCGGCATCCCCTTGAGGCGAGTACTGCATATTGATGGAATGGAGACTGAGGAGAGCAGTCAGTTCGGCGTTGCCGCGCTCCTGGTACAGGGCATGAGCCTCGGCAGCCAGGCGTTGCACTTCGGCCCGGCCAAAGTTAGCCTCGGCCTCAGCCTGGGCAGTGGCCCGCTGCATGGCTTCGGCCTGGGCCATTTGCCGCTGGGTTTCGGCTTCGGCTTGGGCAGTGGCCCGCGAGTTCGCCTCGGCCAGGGCGGCTTGCTCGTTTTGGCTGGCCTGCCGGCCAAACATCACGGCCATGACTGCCAGTATCCCGGCGACAATGAACGCCACCGTTAAAAAGACAGCTCGCCGGCGTAGTTGGTTGGCCGCCCGCGTTTGTTCCTCGGCCCGCTGTTTCTCCGTCTCGGCCAGTTTTTGGGCCGTTTCCAGCTCGCGCTGCCGCCGCGCTTCCTCCTCCGCCCGGCGCGCCTCGCGGTCGGCCAGGCTAGCGTCGAGGAACGCTCGCTCATCAGGTGTCAGGGCCAGGGTTGTCGTCCCGGCCCAGGCGGCAAATTGATCCAGCCGCGTGCCGCGCAGCAAAAAGCTGGCATCCTGCCCTGACCCGCGCCACTCGGCGGCAACTATCGCCAGGAGGCGCTGCATGCGGATGTCATTCCGGCTGGCATCGAGCCACTCCCGCAGCCGGCCCCACTCCCGCAGCAAGGCTTCGTGGGCTACCTCAACCGTTGGGCCACGGGTGATGGGATCATGGTCGAAGGAGAGGAGACGGTGCTTGCCGAAGAGGTCAATGACTTGACTGATGACCGCCGCACCCCCACCCCAGCCCTCCCCCTCTGAGGGGGAGGGAGAAGAAGGATCCCCTCCCCCTCGCAGGGGGAGGGTTAGGGAGGGGATCGAGTCTCCGCTCAACGCTTCCACCTCTGCTCGCAGCACTCTTCGTCTTGTATCCTCCGTGCCCTCGCCGAGCGTCACCAGGCGCAGGAACAACTGGCGGGCGGCTTCCTGGCCGGCGGCGTCCAGTCCGGCATAGAGGTCATCAGCCCGGCGAGCCAGAGCGCCTGTCACCCCGCCGATAGATTGATAAGCTTGTTTGGTCAGCATGGGCAGGCCAGCCCCGTTTCCATCCCCGGCTGAACGCTCGAACAGTTCAGTCAGGGCGTATTGCAGCAGCGGCAGCGCGCCCGGTTCAGCGCCCACGTCGCGGCTGATGGTCTCGACCAGCCCCGGTTCCAGGGCCAGGCCAATCCGTCGGGCCGGGCCGGTAATGGCCTGCTCCAACTCCTCTGGAGCCAGGGGCAGGACAAATTCGGCTCGCTGGCGTAATAACTCGCCAAACTCGACGTATTGCAGGGGCCGGTCCATAAAATCGGCCCGCAGGGTGACCACCAGCCGCAGCCGGCTGCGGGGATCGAGCACGGCGGTCACCAGGCTGTCCAGGAAGTGACGGCGGCTATCCTCGTCGCTGACCAGGGTAAAGAGTTCCTCAAACTGGTCAATCACGAGGACCAGTTCAATGGACTCATCGGCCGGCAGGACGCGCCGGACGGCTCGCAGCAGGCCTCGTTCGTCTTGACGAAGCTGGGCCAGTAGGCTGTCGGGCGGGTTGACGGCGATGCGCAGCAAGGCCGCTTCTAACTCTTCCCAGGGATGGGTCCCCGGCAGCATTTCGACCACAAACCACCGGTCCGAATTCGGCAGTCCGCCCTGGCGTAGCGCCGGGACCAACCCGGCCCGGACCACCGAGGATTTGCCGCTGCCGCTCGGCCCGACCACGGCCAGGAAACGGGCCAACTCTTGACCCATAACCGGAGCGGCCGGGTCGCCAATCTCGCTCATCCGGCGCAGCAACTCCTGGATGAGCGTCTCCCGGCCAAAAAAGTCGGCGGCGTCGGCTTCGGTGAAGGCCCGCAGACCTTTGTAGGGGTTGGTTAAATCCAGCAGGGGGGCAGGGGTGATTTCTGCTCCCCTGCTCCTCTGCTCCCCTGCTAAAGCATGGCGGAAATCTGCCAGCAAATCTAACACATCAGGATACCGCTCGGCCTGGTCTTTGGCAGTGGCTTTTTGGATCACCGGATCAAGCGCGGGGGGCAGGCCCTGGACATGGGCCGCCAGAGGGGGCACCCTCTCGTTGAGATGCTGCTGGATGAGGAAGATCGGACTGGGGCTGTCAAAGGGTTTGCAGCCGGTCAGCAGTTCGTAAAGCATGATCCCCAGGCAGTAAATATCGGTTTGGGGGCGGACCGGCTCGGCCATAATCTGTTCCGGGGAGAAGTAGGCCGGGGAGCCGATGACGACGCCGGGCTGGGTCACGTCGGCCAGGTTGGGATTACCCAGGTTCTTGGCAATACCGAAATCGGCCAGGTAGGCGTTGCCGTGCTCGTCGCGCAGGACGTTGGCCGGCTTGAGGTCACGGTGAATGATACCCATCTGATGAGCGGTGTGCAGGGCCGCACCGATTTGGTCCAGGATTTGGTGAATGGTGGGCAAGGGCAGCGGGCCGTTTTGGAGCGCGGTGTGGAGGCTGCCGCCGCGCAGCAGGCGCATGATCAGGTAGGCTACACCCGGCTCGCGCCAGTAGTCGTACAGGGGGACGATATGAGGATGTTCTAGCCGGGCGACCAGTTGGGCCTCAGCCTCAAAGCGGCGGATAAAATCGGGGTGGTCGGCATACTGGGGCAGGATGATTTTGATGGCGACCTCTCGCTCAACCAAGGGTTGTACCGCCCGGTAAACCACGCCATAGCCGCCGGTGCCCAGCCGCTCACCCAGGGCATAGCCTCGAATGGCCCGGCCACTGAGGTCTTCCAGGCCAATTTCTTCCGGCAATACTGGTGGAGTTGGTAAAGGGGAAGGGGAAGGTTCGGCAGGTGAGGCCGTACGGGCCAGGCGGATGAAAGTGGCTCGCTCCTCCAGCGGGATACCTAGAGCCATCGCCAGCCGCTCGGCAATCTGCTGCGAGGGCCGGAGCGTCCCGGCCTCAATCCGGCGAATGGTGATGACCGCGCAGCCCACTCGCCGGCCCAACTCCGCCTGGGTCAGATCATGCAGGCGGCGGTGTTCGCGGACAATAGTTCCGAAGGCCAATTCCTGGTTCATAGCTCCCCCTTAACCAGATTTACGATTTACGATTTAAGACTGTCCTGTTCACCTAAGAGAAGGGGCCTAAATTCAAGGCCCAAAATCTAAAATCAATTATTAGCACATTTTGGGTTAGCTGACAAGGGGTTTAGTATAGTGGTATCACTTTTTGTATCACTTTAGGGCGGCGCTTAAAATAAGAGGCAAATTATCAGGTAATTAGACTAACCTGACTGTTTGGACAATGCCAATGAAATTAAAGTCTGAAAATGCCAGCCAGGCAGAATTAAAAGCGGTTATCCGGCAAAACCCCCACCTCTCGGCGATAGACTTGCAGGCCAAAATTGCCGCGCCTGAGGTGGAGATTATGATCGCTATGTCGGATCAGGCGGTGGAAATCCCCCTGGCCGATTTGGATACCGTGCTGGACAACGTGCGTGGTTGGGGCCAGGTCATGTCCCTCGTTCGCAACCGGGATGCTGTGTGCGAGCTAAAGTTTCGGGCTGAGACGCTCTACCGCACCGGCGCATGGCTCAACTCGATTGACCCGGCCTACAATCTGCACATTCGGATTGCCGCCACCCGGCGTATGTTGTTATTAGTCAAAGCCAACCACAAGCGCGACGGGCAAACCAGCTCGCTCAATTTTGCCAACAAAGCCGGACACGTTTATTGGCGGGTTTACGCCCAATCGGAAGCAGCACAGGAGCAGTTTGGGTTGTTGATGGAACGATACGGAAAATGAAAAAGGAAGGTTGGAAGGCTGGAAGGTTGGTAAAGATTTCTTCTTCCAGCCTTCCAATCCTCCATCCTTCCTCTCTTCTCAATCCCCCGCAATTGCCTTGACCAGCTCCCGGCAAAAGGCCGGAATATCCTCGACCACCCGCCCCCAGATGATGTTGCCGTCGCGGAAAGCCGGCTCGTCTACCCAGGTGGCTCCGGCGTTGACCAGATCATCCTTGATGCCCAGGCTGCCGGTGGCGCGGTGTCCCCGCACAATCCCGGCGGAGATGCCGACCAGCCCGGCGTGACAGATCAAGCCAACAATCTTGTCCTGCTCGTAAGCCTGGCGGACCAGGCCGGTCACCGCCGGGTAGCGGCGCAGTTTGTCGGGGGCCCAGCCGCCGGGGACAACGACAGCATCGAAGTCATTGGCGCTGACGGTTTCGGCGGCGACTTCACTGGTGGCGGTCAGGGCATTTTTGCCATGCACCGTTTTGTCGGCCTTAGTGCCGACAATAGTCACCACTGCGCCTTCCTCGCGCAGCCGCATGACCGGCACCCAGAACTCCAAATCCTCAAAGCCCTCTTCGAGGAAAAAAGCGATTCGTTTCCCTCTAAGTCTCATCAAAAACCTCCTTAAAAAATAGTAGACAGTAGCCAGTAATCAGTAGCCAGATAACAAAAACTGCTACCCTGCGACCCTGTTACTCTGCGACTTTGCTACTCTGCTACCCTGTGTAGTTGATCGTAGAGTTATACCTCGATTTGCTCTTTAAAAACTTACCCCTCC
>JAHDWA010000032.1 GCA_023382535.1 Anaerolineae bacterium
AACGCCATATTTTTTGTTCATCTTTGAATCTCCTTTGTAAATAGTAGTCAGTAATCAGTAGTCAGTAGTCAGACAGGTTGTGTAACCTGTTACTCTGCTACCTGTTACATCCTTACTTAAAATTCAACCACTCGGTTTTCTTTGGCTGAAAGTTCGGCCATTTTCATGGCGTGGACCACCGCTTTGGACTCCTGGGGCGTGATCACACTCGGCTGTTCGCCGGTGGCGATACACTTCAGGAAGTAGTCAAACTCTTCCTTAAGATAACCGCGCCGCATGCCATGCACCTTGGGCCAGTAGGTTGACTGGGGATAGTTCAGCCCTTTTTTGGTCAAAAGGGTATAGTGGTTGCCGGAGTTGTCAATGTAAATAGCCCCCTCCGTCCCCACAATCTCCATCTGGGCGTGAATGGCAAACGGCACGTTTTCCGGCAGGCACCACACGTTTTCGATGACCGCAATCGCCCCACTGTCGAGCCGGAACATGGCCCAGCCCAGGTCATCGTTGGGCAAGTGCGGCCGGGTGTTGAGGCTTTGGGCATAAACCGTTTTTGGCTTGGCCCCGCTGTACCAGAACATCAAATCAAGGTCGTGGACACCGTCGCCAAACAAAGCGCTGACCTTATGCAGATGGCTTTCGGTGATCCACTTGGCCAGGTTGCGCCGGGCGTGCATGGTCAGGATTTGGCCGATCTGCCCGGCCTCAATTTCTTCTTTGGCCAGGGCGTAAACCGTATCAAAGCGGCAGATATGGCCGACCATAAAGCATTTATCGCTCTGCTCTACCGCGGCGATAATCTGATCGCACGCTTCGACACTATCGGCCATCGGCTTTTCCAGGAAGACATGTTTGCCCGCTTGCAGCGCGTCCACGGTCGGCTGCACGTGGTCGCCAACATGGGTCACAACCGTGACCATGTCAATTTCCGGATCGGCCAGCAAATCTTGATAGTTGGTATAACGTTTGGGAACCTGATACTTTTCCGCCACCTCTTTGACCCGCTCAGGCCGACGGGTGCAAACGGCAGTTACTTCGGCCATCGGCAGTTGCTGTAAAGCATCCACGTGGTGCTCGCCAAACCAGCCTAAGCCAATAACGCCACATCTGATCTTATCCATTTGTTCGCCTTTGAACCTCCTCAATCATAAAATTTATTAGAGGATATGAACTTGTATCAAAAGGCGGGGCGCGGAAAAACAGTAATAGAGGTAACGATAGCACAGATCGGATTGCCCCAATATACTATTGTCTTAGATTACTCTATCGAGTCACTTTTTTGAGGAAGTATTAGAGGCTTGGCAGCGCCCTCTAACACCGCTGGTGTGGGGATATTTCACTTACTTTCTGTCTGTAAGAAAAAATATACCACACTTCCCTTGACCCTGTCAAATAAAATTCTTTACCGGAGCCAGCAAGCCGGCTTTTTCCACAGCCTGATAAGCAGCCTCTTTTTCGGCCTCCCACAGCGACAAAAATGGCGGGCGGACATAGGTCAGCTCCGGCGCCAGCAGGCCCATATGCACCAGGGCCACCTTGCAGCGCGCCCGGTAATCGCCAATCGGCTGGCCGTAGATGTAGTCGCAGAAGCCCTGTACCCGCTCTTGCATCGCTGCCGCCTCCGCAAAATCCTGGCGGGCTACAGCATTCAGCATCTCGACCAGCAGCCCAACCCCCACCGCGCCGTAACCAAGCAAACCCCCGGTCGCGCCCAGCAAAAAGCTCTCCAGCAGGAAGTTGTCGTTGCCGGTCAGCAGGGTAATGGGGTGGTCGGCCGCCCGGATAACGTCGCGGGTCTTGACAAAACGCTCGGCATCAAAAGAAGCATCTTTCAGCCCAACGATCTGCGGGATACGCAGCACTTCGGCCAGCGCGTGAGCCGGGTAGTTGACCCCGCCAAAGATGGGGCCGAGCTGGAACACAATTAAGGGCAGCCCGGAAGCGTCGGCAATAGCCCGGTGGTAATTGACCATAATCTTGGGGTCAAGCGGATCATTGATAAACGCGGGCGTGGGGAAGACCAGCAGGGCGTCCGCGCCGGCCTCGCGGGCAGCGCTGGCATTGGCCGCCGCAAAAATAGTGCTCGGCCCGCCGACGCCGGCCACGATAAAGCAGCGCCCCGCGGCCACCTCACGCGTAACCCGGATAACTTCTCGGCGTTCGTCGGGGGTCAGGTAGGGACCTTCGCCGGTATCTACGTTGACCGCCAGGCCCACCGCTCCCTGGGAGATGACCCATTCCAGGTAGCGCCGGTAAGCCGAAAAGTCAAGTGAATAATCCTGGCGCATGGGAACAATGACCGCGGGAATAATGCCATTTAAGTTAAGTGTGCTCATCCTTGCTCCTTTCACATTGGATAAACTCAGAAAAGTGCACTAAAGTACTTCAAATATCAGCTTGAATTAAACTTCGGGGCGAGCTTCAGTTGCGGCAACAAGCTGTCGCAGCATTGCTACCTCCTCGCAAGCGATCTTGACTTTTGGTCGCAGGTGTGTCTCTACTGAAATGTAACCCGTATAGCCGTCCCGGGCCAGGGCCTGAATTTGTCCAGCCCAGTCAATTTGACCATGTAAAGCATAGCGCCGTTGGCCGTGCTGGTCTGTTTCCGCATCTTTGAAATGGACGTGACGCACCCAGGGCTTGACCGCCTGGTAGCCGTCGGGATAAGGCGTATCGCCGGCCATGAAGGCATTGCCAGGGTCCCAATTGACGCCCAGAGCGGAATGATTAACGGCCTCCATCATTGCAGCCGTGCGCTGGCCGGTATCGGCCCAAAACTCGTCTTCAACCTCAACCGCCAGTTGGATACCGGACTCGGCAGCCTGCTCAGCAGCGCTGTAGAGGAGTTCCAGGACCTCGTCGGGGGCCGGGCCGGGCGGCCGGCCGCCGCGATGGAAACCGAAGGTCAGAATGAGTTTGACCCCCAACGACTTGGCAAATTCAAGCGAAGCGGGCAGCAGTTCGTCGTGATGGTACTTGACCTCGTCCTTGAGGCTGCGCCGGCGTTGAAACAGGCCGTGATCCAGCCAGGCCAGCGAAGCTTCCTCCCGCCGGCCAAGCGGGTACGGAATTTTGAACAGCCCCGGCGAAATAGCAATGATCCGGGCCGTGTGGCTGGCTAAAATGTCCTCCAACCGCTCAACCTGGTAGGCCGACAAATTGGGCACACGGTCGGTGTAAAACCCGCGCAGCTCAAAGTCGTGAATTCCCCACTCAACGCCCAGTTCGATGGCGGTTTCCGGGTCGGCGCTGATTTCGTCGGTAACAATGCTGATTTTCATCGTCTGGCCAGAGCCTCCAGCACTTCATCGGTCGTCATAACCCAGCCGAATTTAAAGGCAAAGTTCTTTAAGGTGGCGGCGTGCAGGTCAGGCAGGTAGGATGAGACGGCGTCGGAGACGAGAGTGGTTTTGTAGCCGTGGTGAAACGCCTCGCGCCCGGTCTCCTCCACGCAGATTTGGGTCACAGTACCGGTAATAATGAGCGACTCGACCCCCAGCGAATGCAGGGTGTCGTCAAGATTGGTGCTGTGGAACGCGCCGTAGCCGTACTTGTCCACAATGTAATCGCCAGGCTGGGGGTAGATTTCGTCAATCACGTCGGCACAGTCGAGTGTACGGTCCACATCGGCGTAGGTGCGCTGGTAGCCGCGCTGGCAGGCCAGGGTCGGCGGCTCCAGTTGGGGCGACCATTCCCACATCAGCGTCCGTTTTGGCCCGGCCAGGAAGCGGGTGTAGATGATCGGCAGGCCGGCCTGGCGGCAGAAGGCGATGAGGCGCTGGTGCTGCGGGATGGTCAGGCGGGCATCCGGGACCGCCATCGGTGCGCCCTCACGCACAAAATCATTTTGCATATCTACGATGACCAGCGCCGGATTGCGCCATTGATCCACGGCCATGATGTCTCCTTCGAAAATAGTAGACAGTAGACGGTACACAGGAATTTTACATCCCTGCGACTTTGCTACCCTGCTACCCTGCGACCTGCTGCCTGAAAACCGGCATGACTTCCTGCGCCAGCAGTCTCAGCTCGGTCATAATAAAATCGTGCGGGATGCCGGGAAAATAGAGCCGGCAGATGAGATGATCCACCCCAAAGGTGTCCACAAACTTTTGCAACTGCTTGACGACCGTCTCTGGGCTGCCCACCAAAAAGCGATTGCGGCTGATGGCGTCGAACTGGTCCACCGGCGACGAATCTTCGGCCCCAATCAGAGGATGCTTCCACTTGCCACCGCCGTACTCGTCGCGATAGTTAATGAGCAGGTGTTTTTCGGCCATTTCCCGCGCTCTTTCGTCTGTTTCGGCAATGACGACCTCACGGGTGAGCGGCGTCGGCTTGCTCGCCGGGTCCAGGCCGGCTTCGCGCAGCTTCTGGCGGTAGACCTCCTGGGCGTCGAGCAGCTTGTCCAGATTGGCGGTGGGGCCAGGCACCCAGGCGTCGCCGAGGGTAGCGGCCCGGCGCAGGGCCAACTCACCCCAGCCGCCTAACCACAAGGGCGGGTGTGGCCGGCTGAGCGGGCGCGGCTCGATCTTAAGTCCTTCGACCTGATAATACGCGCCCTGAAAATTGATTTCCTCCTGGGTCCACAGCAGCTTGATAAGCTCGACAGCCTCCTCAAAGCGCGCGCCCCGCTTTTCCAGGGGAACTTGATACAGAGCAAATTCATCCGGCTTGTAGCCGATGGCCGCGCCGAGGATAAAACGCCCGTTGGACATAATGTCCAGCATGGCCACATCTTCGGCAACACGGACGGGGTGGTAAAAGGGCATGACCATGACATCGGTGCCAAAGAGAATGCGCCCGGTGCGGGTGGCGATGCCGGCCAGGCCGATCAGCGGCGAGGGCCAGTAATGATTTTTGACGCCGTGGTGCTCCTCCAGCCAGACCGAATCGAACCCCAGCTCTTCGCCGAGTAGGACTTCGGCCAGAAATTCCTGGTAATACGTGCCCCCTTCGGTGGGAATAAAGCCAATCTTCATGTCAAGCACCTTTTTAACGTTAAGACTTATGTGGTTTAAGATTTTTGCCACAGATTACACGAATTTTCACTAATTTTTGGATACTTTTCCTGTTCAATTCGTGAAATTTGCAGCTGGTTTTCACGACATCACCATCAACTGCGTAACGCCTGATTAAGAAAATTGCGTAAAAGCTGCGGTGCAATTACGGTAGGCATCGCTCCGGCAATCATCGTCTCGTAGCGAAAACCGTGAGGTTCATACACACGCCGGGTTTTTCGCAGAAAATTACGTCCAGCCTGCGGCGTCACCTCGAAGTGGAACTGCGTCCCCCACACCGGTTTCGTCCCAATGCGAAAAGCCTGCACTGCCACAGCAGACGAATAAGCCAAAATTCGCATGTCCCGTTGCGGCAAAACCTCTTCCAAATGAAATTGAAACGACGAGAACTGTTCCGGCAGCTCTACAAACAGCGGATCATCTTGCCCGGTCCGGCAGACTTGATACCATCCCAACTCAAACTGGCGGCTGCGCTGCACGGCTGCTTGACCGTAATAGGCCCGCCCCAATAACTGCGCCCCAAAACAGACCCCCAAGACCGGCATGTCCCGCCGCTCGGCCTGCTCGATCAGCTCCAATTCGGCCAAAATCCAGGGCGCGTCGTCAACAACCGAGGCCGGCGACCCGGAGATAACCATGCCGTCAAACCTATCCAGAGCGACAGGCCGACCCTCTTTCTTCCAAAAATGGTAGGCGCTGACCCGGCAGCCCAAAGCCCGCAAGGCCTTGCCGAACCAGGCCGTTCCCAAACGGCGCGGGCTGTTATCCAGAACCAGGATGCGCGGTGAGGGCTGACTCTGTAAATCCAAGCTAACCACCCGGGAAAATATGCACGCCTTTGACCGTCGTAAACTCTTCCAGCCCCTCAATCCCCAGTTCGCGCCCCACCCCACTGTCTTTATTCCCGCCGACCGGGATCTCGGGGAAGGACTTGTTCCAGACATTGATCCAGACCGTACCGGCGTTCAAGCGCCGGGCGCAGGCGTGGGCCGCGTCGAGATTGTTGGTCCAGATACCGGCGGTCAGGCCAAAGGACGAATCGTTGGCCAGTTCGATGGCCTCATCCAGCTCGCGGTAAGGCATCACCACCACCACCGGTCCGAAAATTTCTTCATCCACAATGCGCATCCCCCGCCGGACCTCACTAAAAATTGTGGGCGAGAGATAGTAACCCTGGTCGTAAGTACCGCCCTGGAGGCGCTCACCGCCGCTTTCCAGCCGGGCGCCCTCCTTTTTGCCGGACTCGATGTAGCCCAGCACCGTTTCGAGCTGGGCAGCCGAGACCAGTGGCCCCATGTCGGCCTGGGCATCGAAGGTTGCTCCCACCCGCATGGCCCGGGTTTTGGCTTTGAAGCGCCCCATAAAGTCGTCGTAGATGGCTTCGTGCAGCAGCAGCCGCGACGGCACGTTACACTGCTGCCCGGCGTTGTAGAAAACCTCCAGCGCCCCGCCGACCGCTTTATCTAAGTTCGCGTCGTGATGGACAATCATCGGCGATTTACCGCCCAATTCCAGCGACACCCGCTTGAGCGTGGGAGCCGCCTGGGTCAGCAATTGTTTGCCGGTGCTGGTCTCGCCGGTAAAGGCAATGGCGTTGACCAGATGGCTCTTGACCAGCGCCTCCCCGACCACGGCCCCTGGCCCGGTGACAACGTTGTAGACCCCTTGAGGCAGCCCAACTTCGGCCAGCATTGCTCCCAGTTCCAGGCAGGTGATGGGGGTATAGCTGGCAGGTTTGACGACCATGGTGCAGCCGGCAGCCAGAGCCGCCGCTACCTTCCAGGCCGACAGGACCAGGGGAAAGTTCCACGGGCTGATAATGCCGACCACGCCCAACGGCTCACGCAGGGTCAGGCTGAGGGACTCCGCCGAACTCAGCACGCTGCGGCCATGCACGTGACGGGCCATCCCGGCGTAATAGTCGAACACATCGGCCACGTACCAGTTGAGCCAGGTCACGGTGTGATAAGGCAGGCCAACCTGAGCTGCTTCCTGGCGCGCCGTTTCGTCGGCCCGCTCGCGCAGCAGGTTGGCGACCTTGTGCAAAACGGCGGCCCGTTCTGACCCGCTCATACGCGGCCACGGTCCCCGATCAAACGCCTCACGGGCCACCCGAATGGCCTGCTCTGTATCCGGGGCGTTGCCCTTGGCAAACACGCCCACCAGTTCGCCGGTGGCCGGGCTGCGGCGCTCGTAGGTTTCGCCCGTTGCTGCGGGCAGCCACTCACCGCCGATGTAGAGTTGATAACTGTTTGGCATGTATCTATCCTGTTTCGGAGTGTCAAAGTGCACTTTGACACTCCGAAGATTTATCCTTATCGAGTCTTAGTGGGTAAAACCTGCCCCACCAACTGCTGCGGCTGGTCAAAATCGGGATAACCGCCCATTTCAAAGGATGGGCCGGGAAAGCCGATCCGCTGCCAGGTGTCGGGGTGGGTGCAGTACAGAAAAACGACATCCTCCCACAAGGCGCTGAAAAAGGAGGAGGGCTTGACCCCAGCCCAATCAGCGCCGTTAGCCTGGTTCTGCCGCACCGCTTCCAGCAGCGCCGTGCGCTCGGCAGGCGATAAATCCACAAAGTCAGGCTTGTTGTACTCGCTCCGGGCCATCTGGTCAACCGCCTGCAAAGCCGTCACGTAAAGCGCCTCGCGCCCGGCCTCGTAACGCGCCCGCATTTCGACCACGCTGACAAAGCCCATCTCCTGCACCCCGGCGTCAAAATCGTCGGGCGGGATTATGGTCGAAGCCAGTGCTTCCAGTGTTTGCAGGGCATGGTCATCCTGGAGAAAGGCCGGTTTGGCTGAAACTTGTCGTTTCTCGGCGACAGGCTGGCTCGCACCGCTGCCGGAAATCCGCACCCACAGCCGCTTCAACCAGCCCATGAAACCACCCGCCGCCTCAATTCGAGGACGAGCCGGTGGAACGCCGCCGCTGCGCTGCAACGATTCCGCCCGCGCGCTGAAAGCGGCGATCAGTTTGTCGGTTTTGTTCTGGACATATTTGCCGGTCATCCGTAATAACCACTCGCCGCGGGCGTGAGTTTCGGCGTGAAGGGTCAACGTGACCCGGGTTTGCTCCGGGGTGCGACCTTCTTCGACCAGCCAACTGCCGGTCAGCACATCCACCGGGCCTTCGACCAGTTCAAAATTAATCGCCCGGCCCGGCGTCTCCCCTACCTTCAACGTCGCCGAGACGGTCAAAATAGCGGCCCGAGCCACAAATTTGTACAGGTCGTCTTGGCGGGTGACCGAAACGAGATCATTCACAAATTTGGGGTAGGCTTCCATATCGGCCAGCACCCGGTAGACCACATCTTTAGACGCGGTGATACTGTGAGTGATGGAAAAATCGAATTTGTTGTCGGCAATCTGCCACGTTACCATAAAAACTATCTTTCGCCCTCTCCCTGCCAGGAGTCCTAATTCAAATTGCCCAGTTTAACCTGCTCAATGATGTAGCGTGAAGCTCGCAGGGTGACGGCCATCGCGGTCAAGGTGACGTTGGCGCCACCACCGCTGGGAAAGACGCTGGTATCGGTTACAAACAGGTTGGGAATATCGTGTGATTGGCAAAAGGAGTTGATCACCGAGGTTTGCGGGTCATGGCCCATGCGCACCGTGCCCATGGGGTGAGCCGACGAAACCGGGCCGGCCTGCACCCGCCACGCGCCCGCCGCTTCCAAAGTTTCGGTGGCCTTCTGGATACCGTGCTTGATCAAGGCGCGGTCGTTGTCCGTCCAACTGTGCTGGAGGTGGGCCACCGGCAGACCACGCTTATCTTTGGCCTCGGGGTCGAGCGTAACCGTATTGTCGTCATTGGGCAGGCCCTCCCCGCAGACCCACCAGCCCCCGGCATAGGCGTAGTAGCAAAGCATCTCCTTCAACTCCGCCCCCCACAGGTTCATCATATTCGAAGCGTAGAAAAAAGGGCCGGGTACAAAATTTTCCAAGGTGTAACCCCGGGCAAAGCCGCGCCGGGTGTCAGTCTCGTACCAATCCTGGGCCAGCAGGTTGCCCATCACCGGGCCTTTGAAGCCGTTGAGCGGCTCGTGGAACAGGCCGGTAACAGTGCAGGTGGGGTGAGCCATAAAATTTTTGCCGACCAGCCCGCTGGAATTGGCCAGCCCTTCCGGAAAGGTACTGTTGGCCGAGAGTAATAACAAACGCGGCGTCTCAATCGCATGGGCCGCGACGATGATCAGTCGCGCCCGGATTTGGTGCGTCTGGCCCTGGGCGTCAAAATACGAAACACCCGTTACCTTGTTATGGCGAGCATCGTATTCAATCCGAAAGACGGTGGACTCGGACAGAATCCGCGCGCCGCACGCTTCGGCCAGGGGCACGTGGGTAAAGAGCGTGGTAGATTTGGCGCTGCTGCGACAGCCCTGCATGCAAAAACCGCAGTTGATACAGGCCTCGCGGCCACGATAAGGAACCGAGGCAATGGCCAGGGGGCCATGCAAAGGGTGTCCGCCCAATTTTTCAACCCCCCGAGCCAACACCTGGGCCTGATAGCTGAACGGCAGCGGCGGCATCGGAAAGGGGCCGCGCGGCGCTTCCCAGGGATTCTCCCCCACCTGGCCGGACACACCAAAATCACACTCAACCTGCTCGTAGTAGGGAGCCAGGTCAGCATAGGTGAGCGGCCAATCCACGCCGACTCCATCCACCGAAGCTGTCCTGAAATCGTTGACATGAAAGCGCGGCGTCACTCCGCACCAGACCAGCGTCCCCCCGCCGACACCGCTGCCGGACCAGGGGTGAATGGGGTCCTGGCCGCTGGTCACGCGCTGGCCGCTCCAGAGCAGCTTCAGCATTTCGGCTTCGTCGTTCTCGAAGTCTACTTTAGGGTTGTAGCGCGGCCCGGCTTCCAGCCCGACCACCGAAAAGCCGGCTTCGGCCAGCTCCTTGGCCATCAGCCCGCCGCACGCGCCCACCCCGACGATGCAGACATCTACCGTTTCACTCAGCTCAGTCACCTATCTCCTCACTTTAACCAAAACGGATTACGAAATCTCCTGATTTCGCCCGAAGCCCGCCCGAAGTCGGAGACTTCGGACTCCGTTTCTAGATCAACTCCATAAATTCGCGGCGCTCCCAGGGATCAACCCGGCTGTGCCACTCGGCGGTGCCGTAATCGGGGATGACCGCTTTGGCTTTGGCAATCTCGTACTCTTTGTCAACGATGAAGGTCTGCATCCCCTCGCGGGTCAGCAAATCGAGCAGAGCCTCGTCATTGCGGAGCGCGGCAAGGGCCTCCTCCAGGGTTGCCGGCGTTTTGGGCAGGTCGGGTAACTTGTAGGCATTGGTCGCAACCGGAGCCGGGGGTTCGATTTGACGGCGAATGCCGTCCAGTCCGGCCGCCAGGCTGGCCGCCGCTACCAGGTACGGGTTGCTGCTGCCGCAGGCCATGCGGTTTTCGATGTGAGTCCCCTTGCCGCGCCAGGCTTTGACCCGGATGCCGACGCTGCGGTTTTCGTGGCCCCAGGAGATGGTATTGGGGGCATAGCTGTTGGGCTGGTAACGCTTGGAGCAGTTGACCGTCGGAGCCAGAAAGGCGGCCAGAGCACAGGCGTGAGCCAGTTGCCCACCGATGAACCAGCGGCAAAGCTGCGACAGGCCATCGGCGCTCTGCGGGTCATAAAAAACATTTTCCCCCGTTTTTTCATCCAGCAGGCTGATATGGAAGTGGCTGCCGTTGGCGCTCTTGTCAATCCAGGGCTTGGTCATCATCGTGATCAACAGGCCGTGCCTGGCCCCGATCTCCTTGAGGCCGTTCTTCCAGGTAAAGGACTGATCGGCGGCGGCGATCCCATCGGCAGGGCTGTAGTTGATTTCGTACTGGGCCGGGCCCCATTCGGTGTTGCAGGTGGTAATCTCAATGCCCATCTGGGTCATGCAGCGCTGGATGTCACGCAGAATGGAGTGGGCCTCGTGCTTGAAGGTGGTCATAATCTGATGCCCGCCGAAAATTGGTTCTTTAGTTTCGCTGTTGAGGATGTAAAATTCGTATTCGTGGCCGCTGCGGCAGGTAAACCCCATCTCTCTGGCGACATCAAGAATGTGTTTGAACACATGGCGCGAAGAACCCAGGGCGGGACGGCCATCGTAGAAGTGGAGATCACCCAGGACACGCGCCGTATGGTCCGCCCAGGGCACCACTTTAAAAGTGGACAGGTCGGGCCGGAAGACCAGGTCGGCAAAAGTCAGGTCTTCGGCGTAGCCCGTGCCCTGCCAGGCGACATCGGCCTGAGCGTCCCAGGTAAGCAGGTCGCTGACCATGGCCAGTCCCTTTTCCACCACCCGCTCAAAGTTGGCCAGGGCGACCAGCTTACCCCGCGAAATACCGTTGATGTCGGGCGACTCGAAGCGAATAAACTCGATCTTGTTTTGCTCGATGATTTTCATCACTTCGGCTAGGTCCATTGCCACATCTTCCTTTCCCTAAGATTTGACAGGAGCGCCGCTAGAGAAGGCAATGAGCAGTGAGACGAAGCAAAAACATCATTGGAAACCTCATTGCTCCATCGCTTCTTCAGTTCCCAACGCGGCGGTGGAACGACGAATAACCAGCCGGTGGGGCAGCGTCAACGCTTCGTGATCAGCCAATTCATGGCTGCGCAGTTTGATCAAACTTTCCATCCCGATAGAACCGAGGTCGTAGAGAGGGAGGGCCATCGTGGTCAGGGGCGGGTCAACCGCCTGGGTGGTGGCAATGTCGTCAATGCCCATCAGGCTGATGTCCTGCGGAACGTGGCAGCCAGCCTCGCGCAGCCCAACCAGGCAGCCAATGCCCATCAGGTCATTTGAAGCCAGAACAGCCGTCGGTTTGGTTGGCAGCGCCATGATCGCTTCGGCCGCCCGCAGCCCCGACTCGTATTTATAATCCCCATCAATAATCAGCTCCGGCTTGAAGGGCAGTCCATGCGCTTCCAGCGCCGACTTATACCCGTTGAGCCGGAGCTGGGTCGTGGTCAGCAAGGTGGGACCGGAAATATAAGCAACGGAGCGATGGCCCAGGCTGATCAGGTAATGCACGGCATCTTTGACGACCTGTTCGTTGTCAACCAGCACCGAAAAGGAGGAAAACAGGTGCTTGGCCAGCGATACACAGATCGCGCCCCGGTTGTAAAAGGCTTCCAACGCCTGGCCGACCTGACGGCCGTATTTGTCGTCGGTCAGACCCCCGCCGGCAAAGATAACACCGTCTACCCGGTAGCTGTCGAGGGTATGCAAGTATTGCAGTTCGATCTCCGGCACCCGGTCGGAATTGCAGACAATGACCAGGTAGCCGTGCCGGCGGGCCACATCTTCCACCCCCCGGACGATGGTCGCAAAATAAGGGTCCATCGCGTCGCCGATAATGACCCCGACAATGCGGGTGGCCCGCGTGACCATCGCCTGGGCCAGGGCGCTGGGCGAAAAGTTGAGCGCCTCGGCGGCCTCTAAC
This sequence comes from Anaerolineae bacterium, assembly GCA_023382535.1. The sequence continues at coordinate 12,468 of JAHDWA010000032.1, forward strand.
ACCCGCGCCCGCGTCTCCTCGCTGACCGGGTGGGAACTCCCGTTCAATACCCGCGAGACAGTAGTGATAGAGACATTGGCTTTTTTGGCGACGTCAATGATTGAGACCATGCCTAGAGTCACCCAACAGGTTCGCTCCAAAATGCCGAGGTCGTATGTTTGGACATTCTGTAACCGCCGGTTCTGGACTAACCAGAATCGCCCCAAGGATATTTTTGACCAAACAAGCGAAGATTTGAAAATTGAAGTAAATGGAGAGAGGGAAAAGGTTTTCTGGAAAACGTTTTCCAGATATTAGCACAGTTCTCCTGCTTGTCAAATTGAGGATCAAACCCAAATCAAAAACTTTTTCTTCATTGGAATCTGGCTTGACATCGCTGGGGGTTGTGTTTATCATTACTTGCCTGCAAGAAGTGTTCATGTCGAGAGTGAAGGAGCCTAACTATCTTGACCCAAACCGATACACTCGTTTCAAATACTCGCCCCGCTACTGAGACGTTTGAAATTGGCGTCTTTTCTTTTGTTGAGCTAACCCCCGACCCGGCAACCGGAGCGATGATCAGCCCGGTTGAGCGCATCCGCAACCTGCTCGAAACCGTTGAGCTGGCCGATCAGGTGGGCCTGGATGTTTTTGGAGTTGGCGAGCACCACCGCCCCGACTTCGTTGCTTCGGCTCCGCTGGTCATCCTGGGCGCGGCGGCGGCCCGCACCCGGTCCATCCGCCTCTCAACGGCAGTCACGGTGCTTAGCTCGGATGACCCGGTCCGGGTCTTTCAGGATTTTGCCACCCTGGACCTGATTTCCAACGGCCGGGCCGAAATTATGGCCGGGCGCGGCTCGTTTATCGAGTCCTTCCCGCTCTTTGGCTATGATCTGCACGACTACGACAGCCTCTTTACCGAAAAACTGGAGCTGCTCCTGAAAATCCGCGAAGCGGAAAAGATCACCTGGTCGGGCCGCCATCGCCCTCCCTTGAACGATCTGGGCGTCTATCCCCGCCCGGTGCAGGAAAAGCTGCCCATCTGGGTGGCAGTTGGCGGCACGCCGGAGTCGGCGGTGCGCGCGGCCCGCCTGGGCTTGCCGATGGCCCTGGCCATCATCGGCGGCATGCCTGAACGCTTTGCGCCTTTCTTTCAGCTCTATCGAGAAGCGGCGCGTCAAGCAGGACACGACCCGGCCCAACTGCCCTTGAGCATCAACTCGCACGGCTTTATCGCCGACACGGTCCAGCAGGCCGTTGACGCATACTATCCCTCGGCAGTGGTGGTGATGAATAAGATTGGCCGCGAGCGCGGCTGGCCGCCCGCCACCCGCCAGCAACTCGAAGCGGGACGGATGCTGCGGGGGGCCGACTTTGTGGGCAGCCCGGCTGAAATCATCGAGAAGATCCTGTTCCAGCACGAAATTTTTGGTCACCAGCGGCTGCTGCTACAGCTCGGCGTGGGAACAATTGAGCACGCCAAAGTGATGCGCGCCATTGAACTGCTTGGCACCCAGGTTGCACCCGCTGTCCGGGAGGAAATTGCCCGGCGCAACGCCCTCGCTGACGCCCAATAGCCAAAACAGGTAAAAATTTACACAAATTTCTCTCCGAGCTATCACTTCATAGCCCAGGTGCATAAGGGTTTGCCTGATAGATGAAAGACCAACTGAGTTAGCCAAAATCGCCCGGATTTATAGTCAAATAATCGCCTGACTCGGTATAGGCAGCGGAAAAGCGGGGGCATACAATAGAGGCAGGAAGAAAGGAGGCACAAGAAATGACAATGATTGATTTGGCCTTACTTATAGTGCGGATAGTTCTGGGAGTTATCTTTATTTTGCATGGCGGCCAGAAGCTCTTTGGCTGGTACGAGGGGCCGGGGATGAAAGGCTTTACCGGATGGATGAGCAGCAGCGGAATTCCGCCCTTCTTAGCCAGGCTGGCGGCCTTTAGCGAGTTCGGCGGCGGTCTGCTGATCCTGTTCGGCCTGCTGACGCCGCTGGCAGCAGCGCTGGTTATCAGCAGCATGGTTGTGGCAATTGCCGAAGTGCATGCCAAGAGCGGCTTCTTTAACACCGAGGGCGGCTATGAATTCAATCTGAGCTTGATTACCCTGGCCTTGGTCCTGCTGCTTGCCGGCGCGGGCGCGATTTCTATGGATGCCCTGCTCGGTTGGGCCATGCCGCTGGATCAATTACCACTTTGGGCCGTTGTGGTCCTGGTCCTCATCCCCTTTGGCGGGATTCTCCTGGTCGAACTGACGCGGCAGGCTGCACCCGAGGTAGATACGGGGCAAAACAATGAAAGATAATTCAACTCCCCAGAAAAGTTTTTTCCAATCAGTTTGGGCCGGTATTTGGGGATACCTGCCCCACCGGTTAGGTGATTTTTTCTTTACTCTTTCATCCCCAAATCCTCTAACCCCTCGGCTGGCAAGACCAGTTCCGGTAGAAATTTTTCTGAAGGATTACCCTGTTAGGTGACGGCGGCTACGAAACGCCGCACCAATCCACCAACGTCAGCGCCAGCACTTTGGTCACATGGAGCAGATCAGCCAGCGGCACAAACTCGGCCGAGGTGTGGGCCTGGGCCAGGTCGCCGGGGCCGTAGAGACAGCCAGGGATGCCCTGCCCGGCAAACCAGGCCAGATCGGTGACAGCTACAAAGCCGGAATAGTTAGGCTGGCCGACTACAGCCTGGTAAGCCTGGGAGAGGCTCTGGATGACCGGGTGCTCTAACGCCGTATTGACCGGGGGGAAGGAAACGCCGGAGATGCCCCACTCGAGCTCCGGCGGGTGCTCGCGCAGCCACGGGTCGGCCTGGGCAACCCGGTGAATATAATCTTCAAACTCCGCCCGGACGTCTTCGGTGCGTTCGCTGGGCAGATACTTCAAGCTCAACAGGGTGGAGCAGTAATCCGGAAAGGTGGAAGGGCTGCCGATTAAATGGGGCATACCGTCCTTGCCGCCGCCGGTGCCGCCCAGCACAACGCCGATGTTGATCGTCGTGATCCCTTTGGGCATCAGCGGGTGGATCTTATACACCCCCCAATATCGCTCTAACTCCTGCACCGCTGCCAGCAGTTTCAGCATCTTCTCAATCGCATTGACCGCCGTTCCCTGCCCACCCGCGTGAACCGAAAGGTAGCGCTTGGCCGTGTGGCCCGCTACGCCCCGGACCACGACCCGCAGCCACTCGACGCCTCCTTCGACCGGCTGGATATAGCCGCCGGTCGGCTCGGTCACAATCACAGCGTCGGCCTTGTAGCCGCGGGCCAGGGTTTGCCGGGTGCCGGGCCCGCCGACTTCCTCATCCACCACGGTCTCGACCAGCACATCCCCCTTCAGCCGCAGCCCGGCCCGGCGCACCGCGGCGACGGCAGCAATCATCGCCGCAATCCCGCCCTTCATGTCACATGTCCCCCGGCCCCACATTTTGCCGTCGTGGATTTCGCCGGCCCAGGGGTCGTGAGGCCACTGGCTGGGATCGCCGGCGGGGACGACATCAATGTGACCGTTGAAGATCAAGGAGCGCCCGCCGCCGGAGCCGGGTAAGGTCGCGACCAGATCGGGCCGCTTGGGGAATACTTCCCAGGTGTCCACGGCCATGTCCAGACTTTTCAGTTTAGCGGCAATAAAGGCTTGACACTCTGCTTCGGCTCCCGGCTCGACGTTGACCAAATTTGGATTCTCAGTCCGAAAGTTGACCAGCTCGCGCAGAAAGGCCACGGTGTCATCAGCGCCGCGCTCGACCTCCTCAAGCACGGCCTGGGCTACCTGGGCCGGGACTCCCGCTGTATTTTCCTGAGTCATGCTTCACTCCGTTTCATTTCTGTTAAAAGTGCCACCAGGTTCCCCCCTTCGATGCGCTCACGATCCGCATCGTTCAAAAAGGGCATCGCTTGAAAGAGACCAAAGGTTTGTGGAAAACTCAACCACTCCAAGCTCGGGCTAAAATCCGATCCCCACAGCAAGCGGGTCGAACCGAAGGCGGCCAACAAAGCCTCGACGTAGGGCCAGGCTGCCCGGTGCGGATACTCATAACCGGGCCGGGTCAGGGCGTAGAAACCGCTCAGCTTAACGTGGACGCCGGGGAAGCGGGCCAGGGCCAGGACATCCTTTAAAGCTTGGCGGGCCGCTGCTGCGTCCGGCGCAGTTGAAACCGCCGGGGGCAAGCCCAGGTGCGAGATCAACAGCCGCAGTTCGGGGTAGCGTTCCAGCACCGGCGGCCAGGCGACCCAGTGTTCGCCGCGGGAATTCACAGTGATCAGCCAGCGCTGCCGGACCAGCCAGCGCCACACCTCATCCGAGACCTGACCCAGAGAGGCAGTCTGCTGCGGGTTGAAGAGGTACAAACTCAGCCCGGCGAATAACTCGCGCCGCCACGTTTCCAGGGCAGCCACCTCCAAATTAGCCGGTTCAGGCACAAAAGCCAGGGGTCTAAGCCAGGAGTGGCTGGCCGCCAATTGGCTCAAATAGCGATTGTTGCCTACGGCCCACGGTTCAGCTTCGTAACCGACAGCCAGGACCTGCTGCACCTCGTACTGCTGGGCCAATCCCTGGTAGAGGGTCACTTCATCCGGCTGGATGCGGCGGCAGTTTTCGGGCAGCAGGGCCACATAACCGGCTTTGAAAAAATGGGCGTGCGCATCGGCATGGTTTGGCATGAAATACTCTCCTTAAAATAGACCGGCGGTGGGAGGCCGGAGACAGATGATAACTGTGTAACTCTAATCATTTTTGACGATCAAATCCGGTAATACGCTTGGAAGGCTGGAAGATTGGGTACCACTTTGTCCAGCCTTCCAAGCTTCCAGTGATAATTACCGTTTTTGAAAACCAAAATTCATTAGGAGGCGAAGGGTCACGCTTCCCCCACGATCTCCATGACCACCTCCACCAACGGCCTGGATTTGCCCCGCTCCTTGGCCGCCGTCACCACCTCTGGCGGCAAACCGGCTTCCAGTTCGGCCAGGAGCCGAGCCGCTCTGTCTTTAAGTACTTGCAAGCTAGCGGGGTGATCCCGAACCAGGGTTAGGAGTTCGACCGCCTGCGCTTTCTTTGCTTCACTGAGAGGACTGCCTTCGTCCAACCCGGCGCTTTCTTTGGCCAGGAGGGTAGCCCAACGGAGCAAGGTGTATAAGAAAGTCAAGTCGTGCCCTTCTTTCACAGTGATGGCAATTTTTAGGGTTTCAAGAAGGTACTGCCTGGCTGCCGGCAAATCTCCCAGGCCACAGGCAACTTCGCCTAAACCGCTGAGAGCCCATAGTCCGGCTCCGTGGCCGATCTCTCGGCCAAGCGTTAAGGCTTCCTCATAGTATCGTTGAGCCTCCGCATATTCCTCCATGGCTATAGCTACCTGGCCCAGTTGATTAAGGCGGACGACCGTTCGAAGCCGATCTCCAACCTCTCGCCAAATGGCCAGGCTTTTCTCAGCCAGAGGTTTGGCCAGGGCCAACCTATCACCCCCCAGGCCTATAGCAACCCAGGCTGGCCCGCCCAGGGCCAGGGCCATGCCATAGCGGTCATCAATTTTTTTAAAAATGGCCAGGCTTTCCTGATAGTATTGTTCTGCTTCAAGATACTCTCCCTGAGAAAAGGTTATAATCCCCATCTTGTCGAGGGAGTAGCCGATTAGGCGTTGATCCCCAATTGCTCGACTCACAGTGAGGCTTTCCTGACTATATTGTTTTGCCTCTGAGTAGTATCCTCCCGAAGCGAACATGACAGTTTCACTCAACTGGAGGAGGGTTTCGGCGACTCCGGGCAGGTCGCCCAGCTCCCGGCTGATGGCCAGGCTTTCCTGGAATAGTCGTTTTGCTTCTGTAAGCTTATCCTGTGCATCCATTACCCGGCCCAGAAATCTGAGGGTAAACGCTATTTCTGCTCCCACCTCAAGACGCCGGACCAGCGCCAGGCTTTTCTGGAGGAGTTCCCTGGCCGGCTCATAATGGCCGAGGGCATAGCAAAATGCGCCCTGTCGCGCTAAAAGCTTCCCCAGAACAATCTCCCCTGCTCCCCCGCGAGATGCTCCGCCCTTGGCAGTCTCCGTCGCCCCGGCTAAACTCTCTGCGGCTCGCCTAAAGACCTCTTCCCCCTCTTGAAACCAACTCCGCATCCAGTAGAAATCGTGCAGACTGGTCAAGGCTTGATCAATGGTCTCTACCCGACCTTGCTCGACCGCCCAGTTCCAGCCGGCTCGCACATTCTCAATCTCCTCGCTCATCTCGGCCAGGACTGCTTGATACTGCGCTCCCTTGAGCGCTGCCTCGCGCCGCTGCATAAAAGCCGCGTAATAGGTGCTGTGGCGCTCTTGTGCCTGGACCTGCTCAGGCGGGGCGGCCTGGAGTTTCTCCCCGGCAAACTGCCGGAGCAGTTCGTGCAGGTGGTAGCGCCCGGCCGGGGTGGCCTGCACCAGTGATTTTTCTACCAGCGCCGCCAGCACCGGCAAGGTGGCTCCGGCCACATCCTCCGCTGCTTCGGGCCGGAAACCTCCCCGAAAGACTGACAGCCGCCGCAGGACTCCGCGTTCCGCCTCCGCCAGCAAGCTCCAGGAATGTTCAAAGACGGCCCGCATACTGCGATGGCGTTCCGGCACATTACGCATCGAGCCGGCCAGAAAGTCGAGGCCGTGTTCAATCCCCTGGGCGATGTGGGCGCAGGGTAGGGCTTTCAACCAGGCTGCCGCCAACTCGATCCCCAGCGGCATCCCTTCAACCATCTGACAAATCCGAACTACACTTTTTTGCTCGGCGGTCAGAGAAAAGCCCACCTGCGCCCGGCGGGCGCTCTGGACGAATAACTGGATGGCATCGTAGGACTCGACCCCCACCCAATCCTCCCCCTGAGAGGGGGAGGATTGGGGAGGGGGTTCGGGATAAGTCATTCCGGTGACAGGATGAAACCAGGCTTCATGCAGATTGAGGGCCTCACGGGAAGTCACCAGCAGTTTCAGCGCCGGGGCAACGGCCAAAATTTCGGCGAGGAGGTCCACTCCGCTGGCATCCTCCCCTTCGGGAGGGGTTAATAGCTGCTCAAAATTATCCAGAACCAGCAGCATTTCTTTTTCCCGCAAATAGTCCAGCAATTGCTGCTTAGGTGGCGCGCTGCTGTAGAAAGCGAAGTTGGCCGCCTCGGCGATGGCCGAGACAACGCCGCTGGGCGAACTAATTGTGGTCAGAGGAATGAAGAAGATACCGTGACTAAAGGTGGCTTCTGCCGGGGGTGTATCGAGGAGCATCTGCGCGGCTTGGATCGCCAGGCGGGTTTTGCCAATACCGCCCGGTCCGATCAAGGTCAGTAAGCGACAAGCCGGGTCTCTGAGGCGACGAATAATATCGGTCAGCTCTTTTTCCCGGCCAATAAAAAGGGTAGGCTGTGAGGGTAGATTAGGCTTAAAAAGGTGAGCCTCTACCCCGGCTGAAGGAGAAAGCGTCGCCGTGACAAACTCCCCACGAGCCATGCCCAGAAAGTGATCTCTTTCCAGAGCGGGGATAGCCAGATAATCGGCCAGCCGTTCGGCCATTTGCGGCGAGGGCCGGCGTTCATCCCACTCAATTTTCTTGAGCGTGACCAGGGCGCAGCCAACCTGCTGAGCCAACTCAGCCTGCGTTAGATCCAGGGCTTTCCGTCGCCGCCGGACCCAGTAACCGAACGAGGTGATCAGTTCCTCTGTTTTCACCGTCCGCCCCCCTGACTTTATATTGTACTCCAAAAGGATACCAACGCAATAGGTTTTTTTGCTTTAATAGCTATGAGATTTCGATGCATGGCAAGGAGTAATGAAAAGTAAGGGGGTTCAATGTTACTATATCGAGTATTTCAAGGGTTCGTCATAGTAAGCTTACTGGTCACGATGGTGCTCGGCGAAAGCCCGGCCCAGGCGCAAGAGCCGGAGCCGCTCTCGGCCAATGTGTCCACCTTTGCCACCAGCCTGGTCTACCCGCGCGGGTTAGAATTTGGCTCCGATGGCTCCCTATACGTGGCCGAAGCCGGGCAAGGGGGGAACATCGAGCCCCATCGCACCTGTCCGGGGGGATATGCCTCACCTTTGATGCCTTACCAGATTGGGATGACCGGCCAGGTTTCCAAAATCAGTCCCACCGGCGAACGGACGATGGTCCTGAAGGCGCTGCCGTCCGCCCGTGACAAGTCCGGCGATGTGATCGGTCCAAATGATGTAACTTTCCTGGGCGACACGCTGTATGTGTTGTCGGCCGGGGGTGGCTGCTCACAGGGTATGCCCAACACGCCCACCGCCGCACCTCTGAATAATGATTATGAGCTTGACGGCGGAACTTATGACCTGAGTGCAATTGGCGGGATTACCCTGGATGGCCAAATCCGGCGGGTGCTGGATATGCCGGCCAACGAGGGACACCTTACGCTCACGGCGCTAACCTTCCACGATGGCGCGTTCTATATTAGCAGCCTGGGCGAATTTCCCATCCAGCAGGGCACGTCCAAGATTTACAAAGTCACACTCGATGGGCAGCCGGAGGTCTTCGCCGCAGGGCTAACGGCGGTGCTGGGCCTGGCCTTCGACAGCCAGGGGCAACTCTACGCTCTGGAAGCCAGTACGGTAGATAACAACTTGCCCGTGCCTGGCGCAGGCCGGGTGGTCCGCGTGGGCGCGAAGGGTGCTCTCGAACCGGTGGCGACTGGCTTGAGCTTTCCCGGTGGACTGACCTTTGGGCCTGACGGCCAGTTGTACGTTTCCAATTTTGCGTATGGCGGCCATCCGAGCAAGGGTGAAATTTTACGCATTGATGTCACCGCTGCGCCCGCCACCCTCCCTACAAGTGGGGGTGTCACTGACCCGCTACCCGGCATGTGGCTAATGCTGTTGGCCGGGGGTAGCTTGATTGGAGTTGGCTGGCGGTTACGCGGCAAGTCATCGCTACCCGTATTCAACTGGCTTAAGCCGCAACAGCGGGGTACAAGTAAATAACTCAAGTTGCTACCTACTTCAGCAATTTCAAAATTCACCACAGAGAAACAGTGGAAAATAACAAAAATCTCTATGTCTCTGTGGTGAAAAAGTGTCAATCTAATTTTAAGGGTTTTTGAACCACGCCGAAAATTTCGAGAGTTTTTTATCATTCTTACCCAATTAAAGGAGGTTTTCTGATGAAAAAGGCATTTAACCTGAACTGTCTGATAGTGCTGCTAATAGTGATGCTGGCCCTGTCGCCCGCCGCGGTTCTGGCCCAAAGCGAGGTGGACTGTGACTCTGAGGTGGTGGTGCAGGCCAACGACTGGCTGTCGAAGCTGGCCGAAAAGTATTATGGCGATCCGCTGGCTTATCAGGTCATTGCCGACGCCACCAACACCCAGAACGCTGCCGACGCCAGCTACGCCAAAATTGAAAATGTGGACGTGATCGAGCCGGGCTGGAAGTTATGCATCCCGGCCCATAAGGTGGCCCACACGCCCGCTGCCCCGGCTGAAACGCCTGCTGCTGCTGACATCATCGCCAGCGCGATGAGCGCCGCGCCCCCGGCTATTGCCCAGGGCGCAACCATTGTGGACTACCCCACTGACCCCACCGCCCCGCTCATCGAACTGCGGGCGGGCAGCAACGGCTGGACCTGTTTCCCCGACTGGCCCGCAACTCCCGGCAACGATCCGCAGTGCTTTGACAAAGCCTGGATGCAGTGGCTCGATGCGCTGGTGACTGGAGCGGAGCCAAATATTACCACCCCCGGCCTGGCCTACATGGTCGAAGGGGGCAGCGACGCCAGCAACACCGACCCGCTGGCCCTGGAACCCGCTCCCGGCGAGGATTGGGTGACGACCCCACCCCATGTCATGCTTCTCTTTCCCGATAAATTGGACACGACCCACTTTTCCACCGATCATCACTATGGCGGCCCCTACGTGATGTACGCCGGGACTCCCTACGAACATATCATGATGCCGATTGAAACAGCAGCCGTACCCCGGACAGCGGATAAAATGGTCAGCGCTATAAGCGCCGCGCCGCCAGCCATTGCTCAGAATGCCACCATTATGGATTATCCGGCTGACCCCACCGCGCCGCTCATTGAACTGCGGGCAGGCAGCAACGGCTGGACTTGTTTTCCCGATTGGCCGGCTACCCCCGGCAACGACCCTCAATGTTTTGACAAGATGTGGATGGAGTGGTTCAACGCTCTCGTAAGCGGGACCGAACCCAACATCACCGAACCGGGACTAGCCTATATGCTTCAGGGCGGCAGTGACCCCAGCAACACCGATCCGCTCGCTGTCGAGCCAGCCCCCGGCGAGGATTGGGTTACAACCCCACCCCATGTGATGCTTCTTTTGCCCGGCAAACTGGACCTCACTCTATTTAGCACCGATCATCACTATGGTGGGCCATATGTGATGTTTGCGGGAACGCCTTACGAACACATCATGATGCCGGTAGCAGAGGTGAAGTAGGCAGACTATCTTGTTTACAATAGAACTTGATCATGGTCCAACATAGCCTTTACCGGCTAGCATCCCGGCGATCAGCTCGCCGGTGACTGGGGACGAAACCGGCTCAACTTCTATCACGGTCAGGCTTTCCGCCGCTTCGCCGTAAGGGGCTTCAGCCAGGATGATGCCGCCCGGCCCCATGGCCAGCGAGCAGCCGATGCACTTGTAGCCCTGCCACGGCCCGCCGCGCAGCCAGCCGACATTGCTCACGCCAACCACGGTCAAATCATAAAGTTTAGTCAACGTAGAATAGGCGGTCTTCCACAGCTCGCCATAGGGTTCCTGGCTGTTGTCGTGCTCCGGCGGCATGGCCCAGGCGCAGGGCGACAGCAAGAGCTGCGCGCCCATACGGGCTAGGGAATGTCCAAAAACCAACGAATTGGGGAAATTATCAGCGCAAATGTTGACGCCGATGGTCCCGAGCGGCGTTTGAACCACAGCCAGAGAGTCGCCGGTAGAGTACAAATCCTGGGCAATCTCCATGATGTTGATCTTGCGGTGTTTCAACAAGATTTCACCTTGCGGCGAAAGCAGCACCGCCGCATTGTAAATTCGCTCCCCGGCTCGTTCAGTCAGTCCCGCTACTACGTAGACGCCCGCCTGTTCAGCGGCTTCCGCCAGCGCGTTGCTGTGCGGGCCGGGGATGGATTGGGCCAGTTCCCGCGCCGCCGGGTCGGTCCAGCCGAGGTCGAGACATTCCGGCAAAACGACAATGGCGCAGCCGTGCTCGGCGGCCTGGCGGATCATCCACCTGGCCCGTTGCAGATTGTGATCAGGCAGGCCGCCCTCGACGAGCATTTGGGCCATACCAAGTTTGAAACTAGATTTACTCATAGCCAGCTCCAAAGCACGGTTTTGGACTCCTACATCATCTGAAACAATTTTTTAGCCTCTGCCTTCGCCTTAGCCTTTCCAAAGCAAGCTTTGGACTCCTCATTTTAGCCAGCGTTCAAGCCACTCAAAGGCCTCGGCCTGCATGGCCCGATCGAATTTGTGAGGGCCGGGGTAGAAGGAACAGCGGCAGCGGTCTGGCGCGCCGGCCTTGGCGTACACTTCCTGCAAAATCGTGGCGGCCCGTTCCATTTCGGGCAGAGTAAACAGCTCGTCGTCCGAGTCGTTCAGCACCAGCGCCGGCAGGGGGACGCGCAGGCCCAGGATTTCGGGAAAGTCGAGATCGCGGGGAAGTAAGGGTATGTAGATCATCCAGGTATGGGTGTAGCTTGTGTAGAGCAGGAAGTCGCGCCAGGTCGTCATCATGCCGACACAAACAGCACAGCGAATCCGCGGGTCCAGACCACCCAGAAAACCGGTCCGCAGCCCGCCCCCGGACAGGCCGCAACAGCCCACCCGGCCGGCATCTACCTCCGGCCGGGCGCAGAGCACATCCAAAGCCCGCTGATCCTCGGCCAGAAAGACGCCCGGCCAGGTCGTCCCGGCGCAAAAGAGGGACTTGGCCATAATGTGCTCGTGCTCCATAGCCCAGGTATTGTAGGCTTCGATATTGGCAGGCGTGGCCGGGTCAGGGTCCGCGATACCTGCTTGAATCACTTCAGGCACATCTTTAAGGAGCACGCGCCGGCTGGCAAAGTCAAAGGCATCGTGGACGAGCACCGCATAGCCGCGCCGGGCAAGCTCATTAGTCCAGGCGACGCCGCCATAATACTGCGCCTGGTGACCACCCATCATGGAGTGCAGGTCCTCTCCTGTTCGGGCAATCTTACGCCAGCCAAAGTATTTGTTGGCGGCATGGTCGTGCAGAGCCAGGATGCCGGGCAACGGACCGGTCGCCCCGGCCGGTTTGAGGAAAACCGCTTCGGTCGGCGGGCCGTAAGGTAGGTGCCAGGATAATTTTTCAATATGGAGACCATCGTAGGTTAACTGCTCCTGCACCGTCACCGCAGGAACGCCGCCGGTATCGGGCTGGGCCAGCAGATCGAGCACGCGCTGCCGGGCTACAGGCCGCCAGGTCTCGACATCCGTCCAGCGTTCATTCCGAAAAGAGAGCGCCGCCGGTCCTTCCCCTACCAGGGAAGCGGCCCACGAACCATATACGCCGATCATGTTAGCTTGCATTCACTCTAACTCCATCCTGCTAAAAATAAACTTGGCCCCCTGCTTTTCATTCTTGCTGCTGTACCACAGTTGATTTTAACTCTCAATAAGTCCAGGCCAGTGAGCCGGGCAAAAGGTGCTGGCCTTTAACATCCCAATCCGATGTTACCGTCTCGGGGACGGTGCGGGGGCGAATAGGGCAGCGGCTGCACGGCGGAAAGCCAGCCCTGCCTTCGCGCAAAACTTCGGCCACGACCTCAAAACAGTCACGTAAACGAAACAGGATCCAGCGGCTCTGACCTACCCATCGTTCCCTTTGCAGTCTCCGTTCCCGCATGCGGTCATGGTAACGGTTTCCGTCGGTCAGCGGGCACAGTTTTTCCCGCCAGCCCCAGGTTCGCCCCATCACCCGGCGGCCACTGGGGAGGATGATGGGGTAAGTCTCACTGCGCAAACCCAGACAGGGCGCCCCCAGCGACATCTCCACTACGTGATGAAACGTATTCGACGTATAATCCACCCCCATCAACAAGCACAAACCGTCATCTCCATGCAAAAGGCCCAGGGGCGAGTGCGGCCCCAGGGTCAAGGTGCGATGGTGAAATTCAGTGTAACGCCGGGCATTTTTACCCCAGGCCGCGAAAGCGTGCGTTGGGTTGAGACTCCGCTGGACGCCGGGCAGCCGCCAAAAAACATCGGGGATGGCCCCATTGGCGGTCGGTGTTTCCTGCGGATGAAAATAGCCAGACCCACCCGGTTCAAAAGGCGCACCATGATTAAAGGATGGCAGTAATAAGGTTCCGCTGGCAGTCACTGCTTCCATCAAGGCAGCGATCACTGTCGCGGCTCCCCCTGCCACATAACCAAAACTCTGGAGCGAAGAGTGAACCATCAGCCCCACGCCGGGCGTTATCCCCAGATCACGCAGGCCGGCCAGAATATCGGCTTGGGTGACAACAGGACCCTTCAGGTGACTGCTCATGGTAGATAGTGACGGGTCAAGTTGCCCCAACCCGCCCCGCCGTAGCGCTGGAAGGCCTCGGCGTAACGCACCCCGGCCTGGAGCCCGCGGTAGCGAGCCGTGGTTTCAATCTGTTCCAGCACGTCCAGGTTGAAATACTGTTTGAGAAAGCCAATCTGGCTGCGAAAGCAATGCATCATCGCCAGCTTAATTTCAAGAGTAGGGGTGATGTCAACATAGGCAGTGGGTTCAAAATAACGGCCGTTCAGCGTATCCATAAAATAGAGGGCGGGGTTGTAGTCAAGGGCCGGGCTGCCCGTTTCGTATTGGGGGATGCCCAGGACCGGTCCGCTCCACTTGACCAGCTCGCTCAGGTTGCAGTGGTCCGTGTGGTAATCGGTGGGGGCGTGGGTGATGATAACATCGGGGCGAGTCTGCCGGATCAGGTCAGTCACCTGGCGCTGCTGGCCGGGGTCGAAGGGATTGACGCCGTCGTCGGGGACCATGAGCGCCCGGTAGTCCGCGCCGATCAACACCGCTGACTCGGCCGCTTCGGCGTGGCGCAGGCGCGAACATTCGTCCAGTGACAATTCGTAGCTGCCAAATTTGCACCATGTAGCCGTGGCCATGACGATGTAATGTCCCTCTTTGGCCCAGCGAGCCAGCGTACCGGCGCACTGGAGTTCCAGGTCGTCGGCATGCGCGCCGAGAGCTAAGATGCGTAGTTTTGGTTCGTTCATCGTAACCTAAACAAGCTTGAAGAATTTCTTACACAGAGCCTCACAGAGAAATCGCAGAGATTCGCTGAGAGATTGTTATCCCATTATTTTGATCCATTTACCATCTTTTAACACCTCGATCTTTCCCCACTGCGGGTTTCCTGTCTCACGACCTGGGATTCTCGCAGGTGCTATCCAATCCTGCTGACAATGTTCTGGAGGATCGGGAATCTCAATCCACTCATCTAGAGAGACTCCATATTGATCTTTGGCTGTCTCCAGCGCATCTTCGATAGTCTCAAACCACAAATCAGACGAACATCCACCATCTTCCTCGATTTTGTATATGAAGAGGTAAATGCTACCTTCACTAGCATATATCATGAGGCGCTTAACTTCTGAATGTCCTGTTATTTTAGTTATGAATCTCATTTTTTCTTGGGATAACTCTGGGTTCCTACTTAGCTGAGATAGCTTATCCAGGTCAGCTATACAGGCCGTATACTTTGGCCGCCTCGACGAGCGCCGCCACGTTGTCATCCGGCGCAGTATGAGGCAGGGTGCAGCCGGGGCTGAGAATGAACCCCCCGTTTTGGGCCAGGTGGTCAATATCGTAGCGAGCCTTTTCCAGCACCCGCTCCGGCGTGCCGAGGGTCATCACACTGCTGGGGTCAACCGTGCCGATGAGCGTGGTTTTACCCTGAGTGACCCCCTTGCAGACATCGTGGTTGATTTTGTAGTCAACCTGCAAAAAGATGCTGCCGGTGTTAACCATCGGCTCGATAATTTTGGTGGCGTTGCCGCAGATGTGCATGCCGATTTCTTTGCCCTCGGCCCGCAGTGTTTCGATCAGCCGCTTTTGATAGGGAAAGGCAAAACGCCGGTAAACAGCGGGCGAACAAACGTCCGGGCCGGAGATGCTCTCGCCCATCATCGTCAGGTGCGCCCCGGCGTCAATCAGCGCGCGGGCATAGCGCAGCACCTGCTCATAGGCGTACTCTAACAAGCGGTGCACCAGCGCCTCTTTATGGGGTTCAACCAGGGCGATCAGAAAATCGGCCGGGCTGACAATTTGCGCGGCCAGGCTGAACGGGCCTTGATCGGCCTCGGAAAGCAAGCAGACATGCTGGCCCAGCTCCTGGGCGATGCGGCGGGTCGCTTTCAGCATCTCCGGCAGCGTGCCGTCCTGATAAGGGTCAATCGGTTTGAGTTCATCCACCTGCTCCAGGCTTTCCAGGGCCGGGGCGATGACCCACGGCGCGGCATCGTCGGTAAACTCCACCTCGCAGCCAACCGCCTGGGCCAGCGCGGCCACGCCATTCTCCAGGTCAATCATATCGTGGCCGAACTTCTGCCAGGCGGTGATCTGCGCCTGGGCCATTTTGTCGCCGTCCAGGCAGTACTCGCGGATGGTATAACCGGAGACCGCGGCCGCATGCATAAAATTTTCCAGGCAGACCGGCACCCGGTCGGGAATACCGCCATGCAGCACGGTCATACAGCGTTCTAAGGAGGTCATTTCAGCCATTAGAGCATCGCCAATTTCTGATACAGCCGGTTTTGCAGCCAGACCCAGCGGCGATAGGCCTCGCCGGATTGGGCGGCGGCGATCTCGCGGGCTTCAGCGGTGGCGCGAGTCAGGGCCGGAGAATCGGCGGGCACAACCAGCAGTTCCAGGTAACGAGCCGCCGCCTCGGCTCCGCCCAGGAGCGGTCCCAGGTCGTCGGCCACAAATTTTTCCCAGGTCAAATCCGCTTGATAACCAAAGCGGGCAAAAGCCAGGTAGTTGATCTCGTTGACCACGCTAAAAGCGCTGACCTCGCTAAAAATCGTCGCGCCCTGCATGCCCGTGGTGTAGAGTAGCTGCATCATGTCGGCAAAGCGGCGGGCGACCAGCTCGTAGCGCTCGTGATTCCACTGGGTGCCCATGTGCGTCCGCAGCACATTTTTGGGCCGGGGCAGGCGCGATACATGCTCGCGGGTCAGGCCGGCCTGAAGTTTGGGCCAGTAGGAACGGTTGATGCAGAACTGGTAGATGGCGTCGGCGGGCAGGCCGGCCAGCGGTGCGAGGGCTTCCAGGTTGAGGATGTTGTCCCAGTAGGCTTCGCTGACAATCCAGAGATCGGGCCGGCCCTGGCGGGCGGCCTCGAACAGGCGGGGGTAGAGCAGGGCCATATCCTTGAGTGACCAGGTTTCGTCAGCCGTGCGGCGGGCAGCGCAGTCGGGGCAATGGCAAACGCCGTAGTCGCCGGTCTCGAAATTAATGCCGCCAATCTCGAAGGTCTCGGCCAGCCACCGGATGGCCTCTTCGTGGTAGCGGGCATTCTCCGGCTTAGAGGGGCAGGCGGTATCGGTGTAATGGGTCTCCGGGAACCACAGCTTGGGAAAATCGGGGATGTGGAAAGCGACCGGCTGGCCGCGCACGGCTCGCAGGTCGGGGTGCTGGTTCAGCCAGGTGGACAGGTTGTAGCGGTGATTACCCTCCCAATAGATGCCGCCATAGGCATTGATGCCAACCCCCGGCAGGATGCGCACCCCACGCTCGTTGGCGTAGCGGCATAATTCCTGAGCCGCCTCGACACCGCCATGGTTGTCGCGCAGAAAGCCGTAAATGGTCACGCCGCCGATGCGGTGCAGGCTCATAAAATCTACCAGGCGGCGATAATCTTCCAGAAAGCCCCCTTCCGGCTTGGCATAGTAATTCATTGCCCCAATTTCTTGCAGCCCGACCTGCTCCAGATACCAGTTAGTGCTGTGATCCCAGGTCCAGAGCAGGCGATAAGGCAGCGCAGGCGAGCGGCGCACATCCAACCGGGGCAGTTCCAAAACATCGTCGTGACGGGTCAGATGGCACAGCCCCACCTCGTTGACGGCGTGAATGAGGCCGGGCCGGCCGCCGCCAACCGCCAGCAGGGCTGGACGGCCATGCAGGACCCCCGTACGGAGCAAGAAAGCGTCTTCGGCCAGGCCGGTCACCTCTGGAACAGAGATCAGGCTGGCCGGAAGTGATGCGGAGCTGTCGGCCAGCCAGACCAGCAGATCAGCGTTTTCGGCCAGCGCGGGCAGGCTGGCCGGCTCGACCACTTCTAGAATTCGGCCGGGCAGGTATCGCCGCAGTTGGCGCAGGGCATGGCTGTGCCGGTCAGGGTCGGCGGCAACAATGATCCGCGCTCGATTTGAGAGATGAACAAAGTGTTCCACGTAGCGTTCCTCTTCGAACCTGAGACCAAATTTTGAACATTAACTGGGGTTAAACCGAAAGCGAAGATGCCCTACTATAACATTCTTCAAAGGGCATGTCAAACGTTTTCCATAAATCAGCCACACCCCGATTTCTGGAAAAGACCGCAGAGGTTTTCGCGAAGGGTACCTCTGCGGTCTGCCTTAAAACAACTTGAGCTGGGCGCTGTCCGGCTTTTCTTTGACTGGCTTGCGCGCTGCCATTGCTTTGATTTCCTTCAAGGCGTTTTCAATATCAGCCAGAAAACGAGACGGTTCGTTTTGCTGCTTCTGGCCAAACAGAAAGCGGGTTTTAGCGTGGGTCAAAATGAGCTTGTGCTGGGCGCGGGTCATGCCCACATAAAAGAGGCGGCGCTCTTCGGCCAGGTCAAACGACTTACCTTCCATCTGGAACGGCAGGAGATTTTCCTCGCAGCCCACCACAAAAACGACCGGAAATTCCAGCCCTTTGGCGGCATGTAAGGTCATCAGGGTGACACGGTCGGCCCGCGGATCGTAGGCATCGGTTTCTTTTTGCAGCACGGTTGACTCCAGGAAATCCGGCAACCGGTTTTCAAAGGGAGCAGCTCGCCGGAGAAGCTGCTGGATCCGCTCGGCCCGTTTCTCATCCAAATCGGGCGCGAGGTGTTGGTTGATTGACTCAATCAAACGCCCGACCGGCTGAGCTGTCCCGGCTTGCCGGAGGTCGTTTAAGCGGGCGGTTAGGCTTTTCAACTGCTTTTTTGAAACTGCCTGCTCCAGGCGAAAGGTTGAAGCGGGATTATAAATGAACCATAAACAGGCCAGGATTGCCTTAATTTCTTTATGCTCGTAAAACGGGGTCTGGCCGAAGGTTTGAAACGGCATGCCGGAGCGTTGGAAAGCTTCAATGAGGAGCTGGCTTTGCGTGCCCAGGCGGTAGAGCACGGCGAAGTCGGCAAAGGAACGGCCCGCATCATCGTCCTCAGTCACCCGCTCGCTGTCTAAGGAAAAGTAACTCGTCCCGCCGACCATCTTCTCGATCTGGTGGACGACATACTCCGCCTCGGCTTTGTCGGTTGGGGCCTGGTAGATGTCGAGTTTGGTTTGATCGAGGAATTCCGACCAAACTTTGATTCGCTCGGCAGCGGTGCCCTTGGCAATCACCTGGCTGGAAGCGTCCAGGATGAGCTGGGTAGAACGATAATTCTGGCTCAGGTGAATAACACGGGCTTCTGGAAAATCAGCCTGGAATTTCAGGAAATACTCGTGGCTGGCCCCGCGAAAGCCGTAAATGGCCTGGTCCGGGTCGCCGATAACGCACAGGTTGGTTTCCGGGGCGGTCAACAGACGCAGCAGGCGATACTGGGCATAATTGATGTCCTGGTACTCGTCCACGGAAATCCAACGGAATCGCTGCTGGTATGTTTTTAAGACCTCCGGCAGAGTCTCAAACAGCTTGACCGGGCGCAGAATCAAATCGTCAAAGCCGAGCAGTTGGTTTTGCTGCAAGGCCGCTTCATAGGCGCGATACTGTTCGACAAACTCAGCCTCGGCCAACTCGGGCGTGTCGGGAGTCAAAAGCCGATTCTTGGCCGCCGAAATCTGCTCCAGCATCTCGTTGATCTCCTTCTCGCTCCACTCCGGGTAAAGCCGCCTGAGCAGGGTTTGCTGGTCCGAGTCACTGGCAATGATAAATTTCGGATTTAGACCTGCTTGCTCGCCGGCTTCTCGCAGAATCATCGCCCCGAAAGCGTGGAAAGTTTTTATGACCACCCGCCCGGCCACGGCGGGGCCAACCAGCGCGGTGAGCCGGACCGCCATCTCGGCGGCGGCTTTGTTGGTAAAAGTGATGGCCAGGATTTGAGCCGGATCAACCCCTTTTTCGGCAATGAGATAGGCGATACGATAGGTGAGGGTGCGCGTTTTACCCGTACCCGGCCCCGCCACAATCACCAGCGGCACATCGGTGCACAAAGCAGCCTCGCGCTGCTGCGGATTGAGGCCGGCGAGCAGGTCACGCTTGGCCTGGGGAACTTGAACTTCAAGCCGCGCTTCCTCGGACGGCGCGGCAAATAATTCTGCTTGCTGCCACTGGCCGGAGGTGTCCCTCCCTTCCCCGGCAATGGAGCGCAAAATCTCCCCATTTTGCCGGGAGTCCGGAGAGTCCGGACTCCCGGCTCGCTTTGGCTTGGCTGGCCCGTTTTCGGAAACAAACATACTCAACTGTGCGGTGAAGGTAGCTCGTTCCTGGGCCTCAAACAGCTTGATGACCCCATACTCGCCATCGTAGCCGCCGGCAATGCTCACTTCACCGCTGCGCATGCGGCGAATACCCTCGGCCAGCAACGGTCCGCCAACCCCCTCAATCTCTTCCAGCGGAATATCTTGCAGGATAGCCAATTCGGGACCAAGTCTGACTAATAATTCTTCATACCGCTGCTGGGTCTGCTTCGCCCCAGCGCCGACGTTGTAGACCTCGGCCAGCACTTCCGGCAGCGGGACAAGGCTCTGAAATCGCTGCGGGCGGGGCGGTTTAGTCCCTTCCGGGCGGTCGGCCAGGCTTTCCACCCGGTGCATTACTCCCACCGTGACCGGTTTGCCGCAGACCGAACAAAGACCCCGATGGGCCAGGGTGGTCTGGGGATGCCAGCGAATTTCACACTTGCGATGGCCATCGTAATGGTACTTGCCTTCTTCGGGGAAAAATTCAATCGTACCTGAAAAGGCGGCAGGATCGCCGCTTTTTAAAGCGGCAAAGATGGCCGGATAAGACAGCTCGGTGTCGAACTGGTTGGCTTCCCGGGCCAATTTCTGGGGCGAGTGGGCGTCGGAGTTGGACACCAGGGTGTAGCGATCCAGCGCCGAAATCCGCCAGTTCATCGGCGGGTCGGATGACAGGCCCGTTTCCAGGGCAAAAATGTGGGGGGTCAGGTCGTCAAAGCACTCCTCAACCGAGTCAAACCCGGACTTGGAGCCAAGCAGAGCAAACCAGGGCGTCCAGATATGGGCCGGGATGAGATAGTTTTGCGGGTCAATGTCGAGGATAATTTCCAACAGATCGCGCGAGTCCAGGCCCAGAATAGGACGACCATCCGAGCGGATGTTGCCAATCTTTTCCAGAGCAGCCTGTATCTTTTCTACCGCTTCCAGTGTCGGAGCAAAGATGACGTTATGAATTTTCCGAACTTTGTCATTTTTCTTGTAGATACTGCTGATTTCGCCGGCCAGCATAAAGCGCACGGGGCCATGGCAAACCTTAAAAACCTCGTTTTGTACGGCTTTAGCGTACTCGTCTTTGAGCCGGAACAATCCTTCCTCGGCCGGTTCCAATTTTTCCTTCATCTCCAGCAGCCAGCCAGGATGGGCAATGTCGCCCGTGCCGACGACATGGACCCCTTTGAGCTGGGCCCATTTGCTGAGATGCTCAAAGTTTAGATCCTTGCTGGTTGCCCGCGAGTAATGAGAGTGAATATGCAAATCGGCTACAAATTTCATTGGCCTGCCTCCGATCGGCGAGAGAATCGCCCTATATTTTAACCGCGCCGCCACTCTTTGCCAATAATCTGCGGGACATGTCTTGTGTAAAATAATGGACACTGCTAGACTGACCGAGAAAGAGGGCAGGTGAGCTTTAGAGGGAAGATACGACGGGTTGTCCCTGATGTGTGACACGTGATACGTGAAGCGTAAAATTTTACGCATCACGCTGCCACAAAAAATCTCGCTGTAACCCAAGAGGTACAATCATGAAAATAGCTTACTTCGATTGTTTTGCCGGCATCAGCGGCGACATGCTGCTGGGCGTCCTGCTCGACCTGGGCCTCGACCTGGCCGCCCTGGAGCGCGAGCTGCGCAAGCTGCCGCTGGCGGGCTACCGGCTGGAAGCAGCCCGGGTCAACAAACGCGGTATTCAAGCCACCAAGTTCAATGTTATCCTGACCGGCTCAGAGGGCGACCACCTCGCCGACTCCGAATTCCAGGAAGTTGCCCAACCAACTTCAGGAATGGACCACCCACCCGACCATCATCACCCCGACCAGCCGCAGCGTCCCCTGGCGGAAATTCTCAGCCTCATCGAAAGAAGTAGTCTCTCCGATAGGGTCAAGGCCACAGCTACCGCCATATTCACCCGCCTGGGCCAGGCCGAGGCGCAGGTGCATGGCGTCTCGCTGGAGCAGGTCCATTTTCACGAGGTTGGCGGGGTAGATGCGATTGTGGACATTGTCGGGGCGGCTATTGCCCTGGAAGAACTGGGGGTCGAGCGGGTCTATGCTTCACCCCTGCACCTGGGGTCCGGTTTTGTACGGGCGGCGCATGGGCTGCTGCCGGTGCCGGCCCCGGCTACGGCCCATTTAATTGCCGGTGTGCCCATTTACAGCAGCGAGGTCAAGGGCGAACTGGTCACGCCGACCGGCGCGGCGATTATTACCACCATTGCTCACAGTTTCGGGCCGCTGCCGCCGCTGGTGATTGAAGCTACTGGTTACGGCGCGGGGACGCGCGACCGGGAATTTCCGAACGTGCTGCGCGGCTATCTGGGCCATGCCGCAGCGGGGGCTGTTCTGCCGGCTCCTTCCGGCCGCCGGGTGCGTGACCCGTTCCCGGAGCAGCACCACACGCCCGAAGTCAGCGCCGGTTATCACCAAGGCCCGGCGACGGTCATTGAAGCCAATATTGACGACATGAATCCACAGCTTTTTGAGTACTTGCTCGAACGGCTTTTGGAAGCCGGCGCGCTGGATGTCTCGTTGATCCCGATCCAAATGAAAAAGAGCCGGCCGGGCACCCTGCTGCACGTGCTGGCTCACCCCGCCTCGGTGGACGAACTGCTGGCGATCATCTTCACCGAGTCGACGACTATTGGCGCGCGGACTTATGAAGTTACCAAACGGATGCTCCAGCGCGAAACCCAAACCGTTCAGACGGCGCTGGGGCCGGTGCGGGTCAAGGTAGCCCGGCTGGGCAGCCGGGTGGTCAACATGGCCCCGGAGTATGAAGACTGCCGTGAGCTGGCCCGCCGCCACAACTTGCCTTTAAAAGAAGTTTACACGCTGGCTCGCAGTGGATTCGGGCTGGCGGGAGGAGAGTAAGATACTGCCTACCCACTTTGTTTTCGATATTCGGCCAGCAGTTGGTCAACAACCCAACTGGTCCGTGCCCCGCTTTCGCCGGTGCTGGGACAGACGCCGATGCCGTTCAATTCGTCAACGATGGTCTGGATAAGCGGCTGGTGAACGTGCGGCGGGTCGCCAAGGGCAAGTTCTTGCAGGCCGGCTGCGGTGGTGAGTTTGATGGGGTCAGCCTTGAACGAAGCGAACGATATTTTCCCCAGCGTGCCGACGATCTCCGTTTGGTCAACTTCCTGAAAAGTGGTAAAGCACCATGTTCCCACGCCGACCACACCTGAGTCAAAGACGAGAGTTCCGGCCACATGGTCTTCAGCCGGATAGTAGCCGCCTTGATTGACCGCCACCCCTCGCGCCGTGCGAATTGGGCCAAAGAGATAATCCAGAAAATCAAGCGTGTGCGAGCCCATATCCACAAAAATCCCCCCACCTGATAACTCGGGGACCACGCGCCAGGGGAGGTTAGCGGGGTCAAACATCTCAGGGGCGGTCCGGCGGTGCAAAGTGATGGTGACCGAGCGTGGCTCGCCGATGGCTCCGGCCTCGATCAACTCTTTAACCTTGGTAAAACGGGGCAGCGCCCGCCGGTAATAGCCCACCCACAGCGGCACGCTGGCTGCCCGACAGGCGGAAATCATTTCCTGGCAATCGGCCCAGGTTAAGGCCATCGGTTTTTCCACATAAACGGGCTTGCCGGCAGCGGCGCTCATCAAGGTGTATTGTTTGTGGGCGTAGGGCGGCGTGGCAACGTAAACGGCCTCAACTTCGGGGTCATTGATCAGGGCGGCGGCATCGTCGTACCAGCGGGGCACGCCATGCCGGTCGGCGTAATCCTTAGCCAGCGTTCCGTTACGGCGCATCACCGCCACCAGGCTGGAGTTGTTGGCCTTCTGAAAGCCGGGACCACTTTTAACCTCCGTTACATCGCCAACGCCGATGATCCCCCAACGAATTGTCCGCATTGCAACCTCACGACTTAAATAGTATAGCTCATTATTTGAGCTACTTGTTCAATTAAGGAATGGAAGCTATTATATTATTTACATCTCTTTTGATTAGGAAAACTGCCCTTGGCCGAGAATAAAAACGGAGCCGGTGTGATCACTTCACAGACCGTCCTCAAATCGCTCGACGTATTAGATTGCCTGGCGGCGGCCCGGCAGCCCTTATCTGCCCCGGAAATTGCCAAATTGTGCCGGATGTCCCGCCCTACGGCGTACCGCCTGCTGACAACGCTTATGGGGCGCGGCTATGTAATGGTAGACGAAGATTACAATTATTCGCTGGGGACTAAAATACTGGTCTTGGCCCGGGTGGTGCTGGATACAATGAATCTCCCCAAACTGGCGCAGCCTTATCTGCACGAACTGAGCCAGTTATCTCAGGAAACTGCTTTTATGTCCATTTTGGATGGTGTCAATATTTTGTATATTGCCAAAGAAGAAAGCCCCCAGGTACAAGATTCGCAGGCTTTCCAGATGCGTTCCAATGTGGGTACGCGGCTTGACCTGCATAGTTCGGCTATGGGTAAGGTCATCCTGGCTAACCTGCCGCCCGCGGAGGGCCACACACTTTTGAGTAGACTAAACCTGACCCGCTATACCGATCAGACCCTCACTGACCGGAATGCCCTCATCCGCGAGTTGGAGCAGATCCGCCAGCAGGGTTACGCGATTGATAACTGCGAAGGGGATGATTGGGTGCGCTGTGTGGCAGCTCCTGTTTATGATAGCAGCGGCCGAGTTCTTGGGGCAATCAGCATTGCCGGGCCGGCGCATCGAATGACCCTGGATTATATTCAACAACTCTCCGGCGACGTGGTCCGTGTTACCCAGGCCCTGTCCCGCCAGCTTGGACAGGCGGTCTCCCCATTGCCCCGGGTTTAGTTTTTACTAACCCCCTTCAGAGTAATCTCGGCTGTCCGGTGACAACTGACAAAGTGACCCGGAGCAACTTCTTCCAGTTTGGGTGTAACGGCCCGGCATGTATCAACCCCATAGCGGCAACGGGGGTGGAAGTAACATCCTGATGGCGGATTGGCCGGGTCGGCCACGTCGCCTTGCAGGACAATTCGCTGAGAACGCAGCCGGGGGTCGGGCTTGGGCACGGCCGACAGCAAAGCTTCGGTGTAGGGATGCCGGGGGGTATTAAAAAGCGCCTCTGTTTTGGCTACTTCGACAATCTGGCCCACGTACATGACGGCCACCCGCTCGCTGATATGCTTGACCACGCTCAAATCGTGCGCCACAAACAGATAAGTCAGGCCAAGTTGTTCCTGTAATTCAAGCAGCAGGTTGAGAATCTGTGCCTGCACCGAAACGTCGAGCGCCGAGACCGGTTCATCGGCCACGACCAGGCGAGGACTCAGAGCCAGCGCCCGGGCAATGCCAATCCGCTGGCGTTGCCCGCCGCTAAAAGCATGAGGATACCGCCGCATGTATTCGGGCCGCAATCCAACTAAACGCAGCAACTCGGCTACCCGGTCCATCCGCTCCTGCCTATTTTTCATCCCATGCACTAGCAGCGGCTCACCCACAATATCCAGCAGGGTCATACGCGGGTTGAGCGAGGAAAAGGGGTCTTGAAAAACCATCTGCATCTGGGAGCGCAGCCGTTGTACCTTACTTTCGGGCAGTGCAGCTACATCCACGACCGCGTCGTCATCTGTGCGGAAGAGAATTTGCCCCTCTGTCGGGTCAATGGCGCGCAGGATACAGCGAGACGTGGTCGTCTTGCCGCAGCCGCTTTCGCCCACCAGCGACAGAGTTTCACCCTGGTTGACAAAAAAATTAACATCATCAACAGCGCGGACATGGCCGACCACCTTCTGCAGTAAGCCTTTCCGAATGGGAAAGAACTTGCGCAAATTTTTTACCTCAAGCAGCACCTGGCCGTTAGCATCTTTCACGGTCGATCCACCTTTTCATATAGGAAACAACTTACTTTTTGCCGCTCGTTTACAGCCAACAGGCTTGGTTCCTGCTGGTCACACACGCCGGGCATATAATCCGGACAGCGGGGGTAGAAGGGACAGCCCTTTGGACGATTGTAAGGATGGGGAATAGAACCGCTAATTGTCGGCAGTTTGACCCGCGAGGTGGACTCGATGCTCGGAATGGAGCGTAAAAGAGCTTTGGTATAGGGGTGCTTGGGGGCGTGGAATACGTCATCAACCGGCCCTTCCTCGACCACCCGGCCCAGGTACATGACTACGACATCGTCGGCCATTTCGGCGATGACGCCCAGGTTATGGGTGATTAACATGATAGCCATGCCCCGCTGGGCCTGCAATTCCCGCAGCAAATCGAGAATCTGGGCCTGGGTGGTCACGTCGAGCGCGGTGGTCGGCTCGTCGGCGATCAGCAGCCGGGGGTCACACGAAAGGGCCATGGCAATCATCGCCCGCTGGCGCAAACCGCCGCTCAATTGAAAAGCATACTCATCAATCCGGCGTTCGGGCTTGGGGATACCCACCTGGCGCAGCGACTCGATAGCTCGTTCTCTGGCCTGTTGCTTATTCACCCCAAAATGGAGCTGAACAGCTTCGACAATCTGATTGCCAATGGTATGCACCGGGCTGAAGGAGGTCATCGGTTCCTGGAAGACGAGGCCAATCTCCAGTCCCCGGATAGCCCGCATTTCTTTGCCATCGGGATGCAGCCGGGTCAAGTCAAGCTCTTCACCGCTGGCGCGGCGCAGTTTAATCTCACCGTCAATGATCCGCCCCGGCTCCTCCACAATTCGCAGAATTGATTGAGCCGTCACACTTTTCCCGCAGCCGCTTTCGCCGACGATGCCCAGCGTCTTGCCTGGATACACGTCAAAAGTAGCCCCATCCACCGCCTTGACGGTTCCCTCATCCTGGAAAAAGTATGTTTTCAGATTTTTTACCGACAGTAACGTTTTGTGTCCGTTTTCCATACTAATCTCATCCATACGGGTCCGCCGCATCGCGGAGGCCGTCGCCCATAAAGTTAAAGGCCAGCACGGCGATAACCACGGGGACAGCCGGGATCAGCAGCCAGGGTGAAATCGCCAGTGCCTGGATATTCTGTGCATCCTGCAATAATACCCCCCAACTGATGGCGGGCGGGCGAAGTCCCAGGCCCAAAAAGCTGAGCGACGTTTCGCTAATAATCATAGCCGGAAGCGCCAGTGTTGTCGCCGCGATGATGTGGCTCAGGAATGAAGGCACCATATGGCGAAAAATAATCCGCATCCGGCTGCAACCAGACAGGCGGGCCGCCATCACAAAATCTTCCTCGCGCAGCGAAAGAAATCGCCCGCGCACCACGCGCGCCAACTCGGTCCACCCCAGCAGTGAGATGATGAGGGTAATGGCAAAGTAGACCTGGTTGACGCTCCAGGTGGTGGGCAGTGCCGCGGCCAGACCCATCCACAACGGAATCGTAGGAAGAGAACGTAGAATCTCGATGATACGCTGGATGATTGTGTCAATCATGCCACCATAGTAACCCGAAATGCCGCCGAGCGCCACGCCCAAAACCAGGCTGAGGGCAACGCTCGCCAGCCCAATGACCAGCGAGGTCCGTGTGGCGTACATCAGCCGGGACCACACGTCGCGCCCCTGCACATCCGTCCCCATCAGAAAGAGCGTTTCTTCCGCTTTGGCGCCTTCCACACTGATAAGATGCAAGTTAGTGGGAATAAACCCCAGCCACTTGTACTCAGAGCCAGGTCCAAAGAAACGCACCGGATATTTCAGGTTAGGGTCGGGGGCGTAAACTCGCTTAAACGTTTTGAGATCACGCTTGCCGGTCATGCCAAAGACGTGAGGGCTGAAGGCGCCGTTGTCAAACCAGTGAATGGGTTGGGGAGCCATCAAGGAACGCTGGGCTTCGGAAGTTTCGGGGTCAACATAGGCCACAAATTCCGCATTCATAGCGATGAGATAAAAGAACATCAGAACAACCGTCGCCCCCATCGCCAGTTTGTGCTTGCGGAAACGCCACCACATCAACTGCCATTGGGTGGCAACCGCAACCCGCTCCTCAGCCTGGGTGACAACCAACTCTTGCTCTTGTTCCCCCAGTTCCTGGGGAGGAGTCATGATTGATTCTGCCATTACTGCCTTCCTAGCCGGATGCGCGGGTCAACCCACATCAGCAACAAGTCGGAGATGAAGGTACCAATCACCGTCATTACGCCAAGCAGCAGCACGATGGTTCCGGCCAGAAACACATCCTGAGCAATCAGCGACTTGAGGAGCAGCGGCCCTACCGTCGGCAGACTCAACACCAGCGAGACAATGATACTGCCTGAAATAACAAAAGGGAACAGGT
The DNA here is from genome assembly GCA_023382535.1 of Anaerolineae bacterium. The sequence goes on from JAHDWA010000032.1 coordinate 40,275, forward strand.
AGCCAATGGTACTGACAAAAGGATTAAGCGCCACCCGCACCGGGTACTTCATAATCACCCGTGTTTCAGACAATCCCCTGGCCCGCGCCGTCATCACGTAAGGCTTGCGCAGTTCATCAAGCAGATTAGAGCGCATGATCCGGATCATTTGCGCCGTGCCCCCGATGCCCAGCACGATTGCCACAATGGGCAGATGCTTGAGCATATCTACAAATTTGGCCCAACTCCACGGCGCGTCGGCCATCTCGGCCGAGAACAGCCCGCCGACGTTGGCGTCGAAATACCTGAAACCGACGTACATCACGATCAGGGCCAGCATAAAGCCGGGGATGGCGAGGCCGATAAAGCCGATGAACGTAGCTACGTAATCGCCAATGGAATAGCGCTTGACCGCAGAATAGACGCCGATGGGCAGCGCCACCGCCCAGGTAAAAGCGATGGCGGCCAGCGAAATAACAATCGTCAGGGTGAGCCGGTCGCCGATGACGTCGAGTACCGGCCGGTTCCATTCTATGGCCATCCCAAAGTTGCCCTGCAGGATCAAGCCCATCCACCTCAGATACTGGATATAGAGCGGCTTATCGAGAGCATACTGAACGCGGAGCGCCTGCGCCTCTGCTTCTGTCACCGAGTTCCCTGAAGACGACATCATAGCAATGTACGAGGTCACGTAATCGCCGGGGGGCAGTTGGATGATAGCGAACGAGAGGATGGTGATGGCCCAGGTGGTCACAATGGCCAGAAGCAAACGGCGAATGATATAAGCTATCATAAGATTACACCTCCCAATCCCGGTTCCAGCCCTCCCCTGGCCTGGGCGTAGGAGAGGGAGAGGAAAGGCTGTTCCAAGAAAATAGTTATTCGAGACGTGTTGCGTCTTGCATAACGTAAACGTAACACGCAAGACACAACACGTTTGGGCTTATTTAAACCTGGAACTCTCTAGGTTACGACTTGAAGAAGAAGGTGATTGGCTGCGAAGTACACGGCGTGCGCGCGTGCTGCGCGTTTACCTGCCGCGACGGGATATTGCCCATATTGTTCTTGACAATACGCACGCCCATAAACGCCGGCGACTGGCCTACCGTGCCGATGCTCCACTGCTGTTCGACGATGATCCTCCAGATTTCTTTTGCATTCTCGATCTGGCCTGCTTCGTCCAGCCCGAACGCCTCCCGGTAGAGATCAAACGCGCGCAGCATTTCGGGGTCATCCGGCTTTGTGCCCTGCTCGCCATTGGAAGCGTACCACCTGGCAAAGGCCATGCCCATGTGACATTCAGCCGGGTCTATCGGCAGGGCGTGGCGGGCAAAGAGATAGAGCATTTCCGAACCATCATTGGCCCAGGTGATGATCTGGTGTTCGCTGTTGGCGGTCATGCCAAAGGCAATGTTGCGTTCCGTCTCCTTGATGATGACATCAATGCCAATCTCTTTCCACTGCTGCTTGATCATTTCGCCAACCTGAGTATACGGAATGAACGACCCCCCCACGGTGATCATTTCGAGCTGCAGGCGGCCCTTGCCATCGGTGCGGAGGCGGTAGCCTTCGCTGTCCTTCTCGGTCAGCCCAACTTTGTCGAGCAGCGCGTTGGCTTCCTCCAGATTAAATGTACACCACTTGGAGCGATAATCAACCCCAGGACTGTAGATAGTATCTTCTGCCGGAGCCGTGGAACCAGGCGTGCCCACGCCGAGCCAGAGGGCCTCGTTGAGTTGATCGCGGTCAATACCCAGCGAAAGCGCATGGCGGAAATCTTTGTTCCTGATCAGCTTGGCAATTTCGGGGTCGCCTTCATAGGCATTGCCCATATGTAGCGCACAGTCCGCGCCATTGAAGGCCGGGTCGAGGTGAACGGTATAGCCGCCTTTTTCGGCATTTTCCAGGAACACAGGCAGCTTGGCCAGCCCCATGTGACGTTCCTGGATGTCGTACTCGCCAGCAATGGCGCGCAGGTTGGCAACTTCGACGTTCTCCGCCAGCGTCATGGTGATCTTGTCAATGTACGGCAGTTGGTTGCCTTCGATGTCCACAGCCCAGAAGTACGGATTGCGTTCCATGGACCAGGTGGGGGTGTTGATCGGACTGGTCGTCCGCCAGGGCGTCATCACCGGCACGTCGGGATTGAGCGCCCAACTATATCTGTTCTTGAGCAGAGACAACCAGTTGTCAAAGCCCTCATCTGTGGCCATTTTGTTGAGCTCTTCTTCAGATGAGTACTTGGGCAGGAATTGTCTGAGGTAATGCGCCGGGCAATACCCACCGCCAAAAGTTGTGAATGCGCCGCGTGTGGCAAAGCCGGCACCGATGCCGGTGCTGCCGGCCAGCACATAGACAAAGTAGGGATACGCTTCCGGGAACTCAAAGGCCACGGTAAAGTCGTCAACCTTTTTCATAACGCCCGGTTTGCCGTTGATTTGCATTTCAGGGAAGGGCGTGGGCACGATTTCCGGGTTCGAGTAAATATCTTCGAACCAGAACATAAAGTCATCCGCAGTCAGGGATTCGCCATCAGACCATTTGGCGCCTTTACGCAGGAAAATCGTGATGGTTTTACCGTCTTCGCTTACCTCCCAACCTTTGGCCAGGGCGGGCACAATCTTGTTGCCGGTGTAGTCAAAGTGTAAGATCTTATCGTTTGAGTTGATGCGGTTGCCGTTCTCGTGGTCCGCCGGGCCGGTGAAGGCTCGCCGCCAGGTGCCGCCGTATTGGCCAATTTCCTGGAGCGGCTGGATAACCATCAAGTCTTCGGGATCGGGCAGACGCTCTTCGACAGCAGGCAGATCGCCGGCTTCGACCAACTCGGTCAGCATAGGCGCCTGGCTAAATTGTTTGGGGAATTCAGCTACATCGAGGATTAGGGTGGGGCCTTCGAGTTTGCCGACCAGTCCACCGAGATCATCAGCTTGAAGAGCGGCAATTGCGCCGGTAGCCTCTGTGGCCGTGGGGACCAATCCGGGGGGAGTTCCAGCAGCGGCTGCGGCTACTTGCGGAAGATAACCGCCAACGGCTACCGAACCTGTAGCCAGCGCAGCCAAACGCAAAAATTCGCGTCGAGAAACGCCGTTTGACTTGGACCTCTTCGTCGTCATGATTAGTAATACCTCCTTGTACTCTAACTTAAAATTATGTAGTTCATTATTTGAACTAATAGTTCAAACCACGAACATTATAACATTGTTCATTTTGCCTGTCAAGCCAAAAATGGTAGTTATTTACCAGGCATTATCAACTTTAGGGGTTAAGAAAGCGTAAAAGTTGACAGAAATCGCCCAAACGCACTAATATTCCTCTCTACCCAACTCTTGAAATTTTCCTGGCGAGAGTAACCAATCCTATAACATCACTGAAAGGTATCTATTCATGTCTAAAGCAACATTTACGGGCCTGATTCCTCCCCTGTTAACCCCCCTGCTGCCCGATGATAAGATTGACCGGCAGAGCGTGCATCATTTGGTTGAGCATATTTTGGCCGGAGGAGGCAGCGGCGTCTTCGCTCTGGGCAGTTCCGGCGAAGGGCCATTTTTGAGCCTGGACCAGCGCCGTACCCTGGTGCAGGACGCGGCTGAAGCCCTCCAGCGGCGAGGGCAGCTATTGGTGGGTATTTCAGAATGTAGTGTTCGGCGAGTCCGTGAGGTTATGGCCGCCCTTGATCTACCCGGTGTGGACGCCTTTGTATTGACTCTGCCCTTCTACGGCCAATTTAGCCAGCCCGACATTCAGCGCGCTTTCTTCAAGGCGATAGCCGATGTATCTTCCCGGCCGCTGCTGCTCTACAATATCCCCCAGGCGGTACATGCGGTGATAGAACCGGAAACACTGGCCGAACTGAGCCAGCACCCGCGGATTGTGGGGGTCAAGGACAGTTACGGCGATGTGGAGCGGTTTCAGCGCCTGGTATGGTTAAGCCGGGAAACTGATTTGGCCATCTTACAAGGAGCTGAGGCGGTGGCCGGGCTGAGCCTGTTAGCCGGCGCGGATGGACTGGTCTGCGGGCTGGGTAATCTCGTACCGGCCTGGTTTACGGCCATGATCGAAGCTGCCCGCGCCAACCAGGCGGAGCAGGTCTCTGAGATCCAACAAAGGGTTGTGGCCCTGGGCCGGCTGCACACGGTTAACCACTGGTTAAGCTGTCTCAAAACAGCAGCCAGCCTGTTGGGCCTATGCCAGCCGCTGGTTTCGGCGCCTATGCCGATCCTGTCAGCAGATGAAGTGGCCCAGATTCGCGTCCTGCTGCAACAGCAAGGCCTGACTCCTATCCACTGAGTCTTACCCCTAAAGAAATTTGACGGCTAAATTCGGTAATGGTAGCGGCAACCCTGGGGGTCGCCCCAGGCGGGGGCAAGCCCGGCCGCCACAGTAGATCACCGGTTTTGAAAATTAAATCTCACAAGAGACCTGACAGGTCTCAGAAACCTGTCAGGTCTGGTCTGCAGCAGTTTTTTAACCCTTGACAACTCTCTCCACTGGTGTTATAATGTTTACAAAATGAACTATTAGTTCATTATATGAACCATTCTACTGTAACCTCTACTTTCTCCCAAATGTAACTCCCATTTTTGATGGTTATAGGTGGAATAAGCACACAGAGAGGTGGGTGTCTTCTTAGGGGCAATCGGCACACGGGAACCGATCATCTGCCCCTGAAGAATTTTCCATTATGGCCTCAGCTCATACCAACCAAGAAGCAAATCTGATTCATACAGTCCTCAAGGCTATTGATGTGTTGGAGTGTCTCACCGTAGCTGACCGACCTTTGTCGGCGCCTGAGGTGGGCCGCCGCTGTAAAATGTCACGCCCCACGGCCTACCGTCTCCTCGTTACGCTGGCCCACCGGGGTTATGTCAGCGGCACCGAAGACGGCTGCTACCGGCTCGGCAATCGCGTTTTAAGCCTGGGACACAGCCTGCTGAATTCCCTCGATCTGCTTGAACTCAGCAAGCCAATTTTGCGCGAACTGAGCCAGACCTCCCATGAAACCGCCCACCTGGCCCTCCTGGATGGGGGGGAGATTCTCTATGTTGACAAAGTGGAAAGCTCTCAATCGGTGCGGCTGCACTCGACGATCGGCGCTCGAAACCTCCTTCACTGCACTGCCATGGGTAAAGCCTTACTCGCTTTTTTGCCTCAAGAAGAGCAAGCAAGGCTGCTTGAACGGATGGCCTTCCCCCAGCGCACCGCCCACACTATCACCGACCGCGCCGACTTAGTCAAGCACCTTAAGGTCATTCGGGCGCAGGGATTTGCCGTTGACGATGTCGAGAATGAGGACGGGGTTCGCTGCGTGGGCGCGCCTATTTTTGATCATACCGGCCATGCCTTTGCTGCTCTCAGCATTTCAGGACCGGCTTACCGGCTCTCGGTACCCCGACTTTTAGAACTCGCGCCGCTGGCAATGAAAGCAGCCAGAGCTGTTTCCGCTAAATTGGGCTATGTGCCCGCGGCAGAAGCTGACCCCCTTTAGAGTGCGAATCGTAACAGAAATCAAGAGATAACTTTCCAATACAAGGAGGTATTTATGGAGACACGCTACGCGCCTGATCCGGTGCGATTTGAACGAATGAACACCGCCGAGATCAGGCAACATTTTTTGATAGACGATTTGTTTGCGCCGGGCCAGGTTAAACTGGTCTACTGGCATACGGACCGCATGATCATCGGCTCCGTCACGCCGACCACTGCTCCCCTGGCCCTGGAGGCCGGTCAAGAATTAAGGGCCAACTACTTCGCCGAACGCCGCGAGCTCGGCGTCATTAATCTCGGCGGCGAGGGGCAAATCAGGGTTGACGACGCCACTTACAGCTTGGCCAAAAAGGACACCTTATACATCGGACGGGGCAGCCGGGAGATCGAGTTTAGCAGCCAGGCTGCGGCTAACCCGGCCCGGTTCTACCTGGTCAGTCTGCCCGCCCACCAGGTATATCCGACCCAACTGGCGAAAGCAGAGGCCGTCGAAGCAGCCGCCCTGGGCAGCCAGGCCGAGGCCAACCGGCGCAACCTCTACAAGGTCATTCATCCCGAAGGCGTCCAGAGCTGCCAACTGGTGATGGGCTTTACCGAGTTAGCCGAAGGAAGCATCTGGAACACGATGCCGGCCCACACCCATGAACGCCGCTCTGAAGTTTACCTCTACTTTGACCTGGCCCCCGACGCCGTGGTCTTTCACCTGCTGGGCCAGCCTGCCGAAACCCGGCACATTGTCGTCAGAAGCGGCCAGGCCGCTCTTTCACCCAGTTGGTCCATCCATTCCGGCGCGGGCACCAGGAATTACACCTTTGTCTGGGCAATGGGCGGCGAGAACCAGGCTTTCAGTGACATGGATGGCGTTAAAATGGAAGCACTCCGATGATCCTGGATCAATTCAAACTCGATGGCAAAATGGCCCTGGTGACAGGCTGCAAACGCGGTTTAGGGCAGGCCATGGCCTGCGCCCTGGCCGAGGCCGGGGCAGACATTATTGGCGTCAGCGCTACGCTGGAACCTTCCGGCAGCGAGGTTGAGCAAAAAGTCACCGCTCTGGGCCGCCGCTTTAAGGGCTACACCTGCGATTTTGGCGACCGCCAGGCTTTGTATAACTTCATCAAACAGGTCAAAAGCGATTTTTCCCGGATTGACATCCTGGTCAACAACGCCGGCATGATCCTGCGCCGGCCGGCAGTCGAGCACCCGGATGAATATTGGGATCAGGTCATTAATGTCAATTTGAGCGCCCAATTTATCCTGAGCCGGGAATTTGGCCGGGAGATGGTCGAACGAGGGCAGGGCAAGATCATTTTTGTGGCTTCCCTGTTGACCTTCCAGGGCGGTATTTTCGTACCCGGTTATGCCGCCAGCAAAGCCGGGGTCGGCCAACTGACGAAAGCCCTGGCTAACGAGTGGGCCAGCAAGGGGGTTAACGTGAATGCCATTGTGCCCGGCTACATGGCCACCGACAATACTGCTGCGCTCCGCGCCGACGAGCAGCGTAACCGGGCCATTCTGGAACGGATTCCGGCCGGGCGCTGGGGCCAGCCTGACGACATGCAAGGAGCCGTAGTCTTTTTAAGCTCCAGCGCCTCAGACTACGTGCATGGCGCGCTGCTGCTGGTTGATGGCGGCTGGATGGGCCGCTGAGGGCGGGGCCGGTCCTGGCATGGCCAGCCCCGAAGTTAGAAATATTTAATTTACGATTTCAGATTGACGATTTGCGATTAAGCTGGCTAAACTCATGCCTCGTCGTCCTAAAGGATACCCTTGCGGTATAAATCCAAAATCCAAAATCGTAAATCGTCTAATCATGAGGTTTCAAGGATGAAAAAGAAAATCGTTACCTTTGGTGAAATTATGATGCGGCTGTCGCCGCCCGGTTTTTTGCGCTTTAGCCAGGCCTCCACCTTTGACATAATTTATGGCGGCGGCGAAGCCAATGTGGCGGTCTCGCTGGCCAATTTTGGCGAGCCGGTAGATTATGTAACCCGCCTGCCCAAAAATGACCTGGGCGACGCCTGTGTTCAGTTTCTGCGCCGGTACGGGCTGGGGGTTGACCAGATCGTGCGCGGCGGCGAGCGGCTGGGCATCTACTTTCTGGAGATGGGGGCGGTCCAGCGCGGCAGTAAAGTTGTTTATGACCGCAGCCAGTCGGCCATTGCCACTATCGAGCGCGGGATGGTTGATTGGGAGCGGGTCTTTGCCGGGGCCGACTGGTTCCACTGGACCGGCATCACCCCGGCCATTTCCGCCGGCACCGCCGACGTCTGCCTGGAAGCGATTCAGGCGGCCAAACGGCTGGGTCTAACCGTGTCGTGCGACCTGAATTATCGCAAAAACCTGTGGAAGTGGGGCAAAAAAGCCGGCGAGGTCATGCCCGAACTGGTCAGCCACTGCGATATTGCCATTGGCAATGAAGAGGACGCCGACAAGGTTTTTGGCATCAAAGCGCCCGAAACTGACGTGACCAGCGGCCAGGTTGAGGCCGACAAGTACCGCCATGTTTGCGCCGGCCTGACCGAACGCTTCCCCACGCTGAAAACCATTGCCATCACCCTGCGCGGCTCCATCTCTGCCAACCACAACACCTGGTCAGGCGTGTTGTGGCAGCAGGGCAACTTTTATGTCGCGCCCACCTTCAACATCACCGATATCGTAGACCGGGTGGGCGGCGGCGATGCTTTTGCTGCCGGATTGATTTACAGCCTGCGGACCTACCCGGGCGACTTTCAAAAGGCGCTCAACTTTGCCGTTGCCGCCTCTTGTCTCAAACACTCCATCTTTGGCGACTTCAACCTGGTCACGGTTGATGAAGTGGAAAAACTGATGTCCGGCGATGCTTCGGGGCGGGTGTCGCGATAGAGATTTATAGCTTAGAAAAGGATAACGACAATGGCTCGTTTTACCAGACTTGACGTACTCAATACCATGCTTGACTTGGGGTTGATCCCGGTGTTTTATCAAAAAGATGTCGAAGTGGCCAAGCAAATCGTCGCGGCCTGCGCTGCCGGCGGAGCGCGGGTCATCGAGTTCACCAATCGGGGCGACTTTGCTTACCATGTGTTTACCGAGCTGTCGCGCCACTTTGCCCAAACCGATCCGCAGGTTATTTTGGGCGTCGGTTCCATCGTAGATGCGCCGACGGCGGCCATGTATATTGCCAGCGGAGCTAACTTTGTCGTCGGCCCGATACTGAATGCCGAGGTGGCCCGGCTATGCAACCGGCGCAAGATTGCTTATTCGCCCGGCTGCGGCAGCGCCTCGGAAATTGCCGAGGCGGAGGAGTTGGGGGTCGAGATTGTCAAAGTGTTTCCCGGCAGTTCGGTCGGCGGCCCAGGTTTTGTTAAAGCCGTCCTTGGACCCTGCCCCTGGACGCGGATTATGCCGACCGGCGGCGTTGAGGCGACCAGGGAAAGCATCGGCGCCTGGTTCAAAGCCGGGGTAGCCTGTGTCGGGATGGGGTCCAATCTGATTACAAAAGAGGCCGTCGCCACGGGTGATTTTGAGGCGATCAGCCGGAACGTGGCCCAGGCGCTGGCCTGGATTAAAGAAGTGCGAGGGTAACTCTGATGAACGGACAGGAACTTTCGACAGCGCTGAGGAGCGGCCAGCGAGTTTACGGCACGGCTGTTCTCTCTACCTCGGCACGCTGGCCCAGGGTGGTGCAAAAACTCGGCCTGGATTTTGTTTTTATTGATACGGAACACACGCCCATTGACCGGGAAAAACTGGCCTGGATGTGCCAGACCTATGATGCCCTGGGCCTGGCCCCGCTTGTGCGCATCCCCGAACCCGATCCGTACCAGGCTTGCGTGGTCCTGGATGGCGGAGCCAAGGGCGTGATTGCTCCTTATGTTGAAACCGTGCAAGAGGTGCAGGCGCTGCGCGGGGCGGTCAAACTGAGGCCGCTCAAGGGCCGGCGGCTGCGCCAGGCCCTGACCGGTGAGGCGGACCTGCCTGCCGACCTGGCCGCTTATCTGGACCGCTGGAATACCGGCAACGTGCTGATCATCAACATTGAAAGCCGGCCGGCCCTGGAGGCGCTCGACGACATTCTGGCCGTACCCCAACTCGACGCCGTGCTGATTGGCCCGCACGACCTCTCCATCAGTCTGGGCCTGCCGGAACAGTATCACCAGCCGCTTTTTGATGAAACGATCAAAACAATCATCCGCAAAGCCCGCCAGCATGAGGTGGGGGTAGGGATTCACTTTTCAACCGGGCGCGACCAGGAAATCGAGTGGGCCAAAGCAGGCGCTAACTTCATCGTCCACAGCAGTGATCTGACCCTCTTTAGCCAGGCGCTGGCCGCCGATTTGACGGTCATGAAAGAAGCCCTGGGCGCTGCCAGTTTGCCCGGTGGTCAGCACGGCGAGGACATCATCTAAACCAGCCCAAGATTATGGCTGTCACTACCCAAGCGGCCAGAGGAAGCAAATGAAACCAAAAGTATGGCTTGACTTAAAGCTCGTGCCGGAGGCATTGACCTCCTTAACCTCGGCGGCCGAGGTTATCACGCCGGGCACGCTGGATAATCTGCCGGGTGCGGTGGCCGTGATCATAGGCGTAGAGAACAAGGCCGACGGAGCCTTTATGGACCGGGCCGGGCCATCTTTGCAGGTGATTGCCCGGCATGGGATCGGCGTGGACAATGTTGACATCCCGGCGGCCACCGCGCGCGGTATCCTGGTGGCCAACACCCCCGACGGGCCAACCGAGTCCACCGCCGAACACACGATCGCTTTGTTATTAGCCCTGGCTAAACGGGTCGTCGCCGGTGATAAGAGCTTGCGGGGAGCTGGCATTCCTCGCGCGCATCTGATGGGCACCGAGGTCCGGGGCCGGATACTGGGGGTGATTGGCGTCGGGCGCATTGGGCGGCGGGTGGCCGAAATTTGCGCGCTGGGCTTAAAGATGCGCGTACTTGCCTACAACCCCGATTTCGCCGATTGGAGCCCCCTCACGGCGATGGGCGTGGAGCCGGTGGACCACCTGGATATACTGCTCTCCCAGGCCGATTTTGTCACCCTGCATGCTTCGCTCACCCCGCAGACACACCATCTGCTCGGCGAGCGCGAGCTGCGGCTGATGAAGGCCACGGCTTACCTGGTCAATGCCAGCCGTGGCCCCTTGATTGACGAGGCCGCCCTGGCGCGCGTTCTGGCCGAGGGTCATTTGGCCGGCGCAGCGCTGGATGTTTTTGATCCCGAACCGCCGCTGCCGACCAATCCCCTCCTCCAGATGACAAATGTCGTCGTCACTCCCCACATTTCTTCCTATACCGACCTGGGTTATCTGGCGATGGGCCAAGGGGCTGTCGAGCAGGTGCTGCAAGTCCTGCGGGGCGAACGCCCCAAGAACCTGTTAAACCCGGAAGCCTGGCCAGGCCGGGTCGAGACGGCAGGTTGAACCTCTTCGAATTTGAAAATCAAGCTTCACAAGGAGCCGACGATGATCCGTGTGCCTTTTGCCGACATGCAGCGAGAATTTCAGCGGGTCTTGCTAAAGGTGGGGTTTACGCCGGAGCGAGCCGAGCGGTGCGCCCGTATCTTCGCCGAAACTACCCTGGATGGAGTCGCTTCGCACGGGGTCAACCGTTTTCCCAATTTCATCGAGCAGATTCGTAAAGGCTATATCCAGGTTCAGGCCGAACCGGAAAAGGTGGCTGCCCTGGGGGCGTGGGAGCAGTGGGACGGGCATCTGGGACCTGGCCCGCTCAACGCTTACTCCTGCACCGAGCGGGCATTAGCCCTGGCGCGCGAGCATGGCCTGGGCGGCGTGGCTCTGCGCAACACCACTCACTGGATGCGGGGCGGCACGTACGGCTGGCAGGCGGCTGAAGTCGGCTTTGTTTTTATGGCCTGGACGAACACCCTGCCCAATATGCCTCCCTGGGGCGCGCGAGAGATTCGCGTGGGCAACAATCCCCTGGTTTTGGCCGTGCCCCGCTCAACAGGACCGGTGGTGTTGGATATGGCTATGAGCCAATTCTCTTACGGCCGCCTGGAGACTGCTCGCCGGCGGCAGGAGCAATTACCCCTGGCCGGCGGCTTTGATCTGCAAGGTGATCTGACCCGCGACCCCGAGGCCATCATCGCCTCGCAGCGACCGCTGCCCATCGGCTACTGGAAGGGTTCGAGCCTGTCCCTGCTGTTGGACCTCATGGCCGCCCTGCTCTCCGGCGGGCAGACAACCTATCAAATCGGCCGGCAAGTTGCCGAGTTTAATATCGCGCAGGTATTTATTGCCTTTGACCTGAGCAAAGCAGCCAGCGCAGCTTTGGCCGAGCAGGTTGTCAACGAAGTACTTGACGACCTGCACAGCGCTGCCCCGGCTGCGGCAGGTGACGAAATCCTCTACCCCGGCGAGCGCGTGCTCAAAACGCGCCGGGAAAACAGAGCCAATGGAATTCCGGTTGACCCCTCCATCTGGCAACAAGTTCTGGATTTGTAACCTGGGTAAAAATCCTGCCCTACCCCGCCAGGGCGCCCCAAGCGCGACCCCACGCTAACCCGTCAGCCAATTGACAGACCACCAATTTTTAGAAAGCTTTTTTTGTCTGGTTAAGTATGGTATACTGTAGCAAATCTTATTGTTCCTAACTTCACAAATAAATACGGGGTTGACTGTGAAGAGGGCGTAGACAGCCAAGAGGCTACCACAGATGAGAGAACTGCAACTTTCTTTGCTGGGCAGGCTCCAGGTTAATCGGGATGGCGAACCTATCAGTGGTTTTGTTTCGGCCAAGGCGCAGGCGCTGCTGTGCTATTTGGCTTTGACCGGGCGACCGCACTCGCGGGAAACCCTGGCTACGTTGTTGTGGGGGGACTCGCCGGATCTGGAGGCGCGGGCCAACCTGCGCACCGTTTTAGCCAACCTGCGCAAATTGGTTGGGCCTTATATTGAGATTGAGCGGGATGTAGTTAGCTTCAATCGGGCCAGCCCTTATTGGCTGGATGTTGAACTCTTTGAAACCCTGCTGAGTGCCAGCGCTTCCAGCAGCGGCCTGCAACTGGCCGCCCAGGCCATCGAACTCTATCGGGGGAATTTTTTGGAAGGATTTGGGGTGCGGCAGGCGCCCGATTTTGAGGTGTGGCAGCTCAATCAGCAACAACGCTTCCACCAGATGGCGATCCAGGCGTTGGGCATCGTTTCGGCGCAGCACATGGAGCGAGGCGAATTTGCCGCAGCCATTGATTACACCCGCCGGCTGCTAACCCTGGAACCCTGGCATGAGGAAGCCCACCGGCAGCTCATGCAATTGCTGGCCAAGAGCGGCCAGCGCAACGCTGCCCTGGCGCAGTACGATACCTGCCGCCAGGTGCTGGCCGAAGAACTGGCCGTCAATCCGTCGGCCGAAACCCGGGCTTTGTATGAACAGTTAAAAACGGCCGATGCACCCCATCCTCACAACCTGCCCCCCCAGGCCACCCCATTTGTGGGCCGGGAGCAAGAGCTGGCCCGTCTGGCTGAATATCTTGATCTACCGGCCTGCCGGCTGGTCACCCTGGTGGGGTTGGGCGGGGTAGGCAAAACCCGGCTGGCCTTGCAAGCGGGTATGGAAAACCTGGCTTGCTTCCAAAATGGGATTTTCTTTGTCTCTCTGGCCGCGGTAGATGCCCCGGAAGGTATTGTTACCCACATTGCCAGCGCCCTGAACTTCTCCTTCAGCGGCTCGGCTGAGCCAAAGATGCAACTGCTCAACTCTCTGCGGAGCAAAGAACTGTTACTGATCCTCGACAACTTTGAGCAATTACTTTCGGTCAACGGCGGGGTGGAGTTGCTGCTTGACCTGCTGCAAGCCGCGCCCCAGCTTAAACTGCTGGTGACTTCGCGGGAACGCTTGAATGTGCAGGAGGAGTGGGTGCTGGAAGTAGGTGGGTTGGAGTATCCCAAGGAAGAGTGGAAGCCCGGCAGAGTAGAGGATTGGACGTCGGACAACGAAAGCATTCTACGCTTTCAACCTCCTAACCCTCCAGCCTTCCGGCCTTCCCTTCGATACAGTGCCATCGCCCTTTTCCTTCAGCATGCCCGGCGCGTCCAGGCCGACTTTACCCTGACCGAAGCCAACGGGGGTGAGGTGGTACGCTTGTGCCAACTGGTCCAGGGTATGCCCCTGGGATTGGAACTGGCGGCGACCTGGCTGCCGGTGCTGACCTGCGCCGAACTTGTGGTCGAAATTGAGCGCGACCTCAATTTTTTGACCACATCGCTGCGGAACGTGCCGGAGCGTCATCGCAGTTTGCAGGCAGTGTTCGAGTCGTCGTGGCATTTACTGGCGGAGATGGAACGACAGGTGCTTAAACGGCTGTCAGTCTTTCGGGGCGGCTTTCGGCGGGAGGCGGCCATCCAGGTGGCGGGGGCAACCCTGCCGCTGTTGTTGAGGCTGGTAAACAAATCGCTCTTGCGCCGAGATGAGACCGGCCGCTATGATATGCACGAACTGATTCACCAGTTCGCCGCCGAGAAGCTGGCCGAGTTGCCAGCAGAACAGAGCGATACCCTTAACCGCCATTGCGCCCACTACGCCGGGTTAATGCAGCAGTGGGATGAACCTTTAAACAGCCCCCGCCAGTTGGAGATTTTCCAGAAGATTGAAACTGACTATGAAAACATCTTGGCTGCCTGGCAGTACGCAGTCGAGGACGGACAGGTGGATAAGATTGACCCATTTCTATGGAGCTTGTGGCTCTTCCACGAGGCTACCAGCCGGTATCACCAGGGTTATAATATTTTTTCCGAAGCGGCCAAACGATTAAGTCAAGCCGGGCAGTTAACCGGTGCAGCCAGCCGGCTTATTTTCGCCCAAATTGTGGCTCGAGAAGGTCGCTTTTGCCAACGGCTTAGCCGTTTTCAGGAGGCCAAAGAACGGCTGCAAAAAAGCCTGGCCTTACTGCGGGAATTTAAGGCCCCGCGCGATGTCGCCCTTGTCCTGCAAATGCTGGGCTTCCTTGCCTGGGGAGGAGGCGAACGTGCCCTGGCGAGGCAGCACTTGACGGAAAGCGCAGCCCTGGCCAAACAGAGCGGCGATGTGGCTATGGCGGCCTTTTCCACTTCAGGAATCGGTTTTGTGGCGATCTCACTGGGCGAGTATAGCCAGGCCGAGCAGTTTCTGCGAGACGGCCTGCTTGTATTGCAGGAAAAAGATCGGTCGTGGCGGCTGACTGCGACCTTGATTTTCTTGGGTCGCGCCCTCATCCCTTTAGGGCGGTATGGCGAGGCCGAGGCCATCTTAAGAGAAGCCCTGCTGTTAAGCCAAACCGCCGGCGATCGCTGGAGTATTGGTTTTTGCCTGAGTGTTCTGGGTGAATTGGCGGGCAGGATAAGCCAGGACCGCTACCCTGAAGGAAAGCAGTTACAGCAACAGGCCCTGCTCATTTTTCGGGAGGTCGAGGACCGCTGGGTGATGACGGCGATTCTATTTCAACTGGCCCAAACTTGTGTTGCCCTGGGCGATTATGACGAAGCCCGGCAGCATCTGCACGAGGCGCTGCGGATTGGCCGAGAACACCAGATTGTGACAATAATGGTGAGCGCGCTGGCGAGCTTGGCCGATGTGCATTTGCGAGCCGCTGATGATCGGCTGAACCCGGATGCCCAGATCACCGCCTTAGAATGGCTGGCTCTCGCGGTTAACCATCCGGCGACCGAGCAGAACACCCGGGAACGATCCGCCCATTGGCTGGCCCAGCTTGAAGCAAAGCTGCCCCGCCCGGTGGTAGAGGCGGCTCTGGCGCGAGGCCAGGCCGAATCGCTTGACGCGGTGGTGGCCGGAATCCTGGCCCCGGCTTCACTTCCAAGACCCTAAAGCTCTCCGAGACTTTAGGGTCTGAAATGGTCACTCTATCCCTTCGAATTGTTTTATCCTTTCCGCCATATTATCTAATCACCACGGGTAAATAGACCGACGTGCTGCGCTCGATGCTGCCAACATCGCAGGCAACGCCCAGGGGACGTGGATAGCTGCGCTGGTCAATAGCCGGGCAATCAAGACCATAGTCAATAGCCGGACTGGAAGCAGCCGGGATGTAACCACGCGGTGTGGGGCTTAACCAGACCCCCAATTGGGGGTCTGTGCCCAATAAATCACCTACAGAGCTAGGATTGGGCACACAGGTATTATCGCTAACAATGTTGCGCCCCAGCGACGTGAGCGACGGGCCGTCGCAATTCAGGCTGGGGCTGCTGCCGTTGGTATCACGGCTGCCGGCCAGGATGCTGTTTTTCAGCGTCATCGTCGGCGCTGCCTGGTCGCGCCAGATAGCCCCACCCAGGTCGGCGCGGTTCTCGTTGAAGGTACTGTTGAGAATGGCGAGGTTAACGATGGCAAAGATGCCACCCCCCTTCAGGGCACGGTTGCCGGAAAAGGTGCTGTTGGTGATTTGCGTATTACTGGCGGCAAAAATGCCCCCGCCCTGGTTGCTGATGAAGCTGCTGCGCACGGCCGTTCTCTCCAGCGTCAATTGCCCGTTGACGGTGTAGATACCGCCGCCGTTAACCGACTGATTGCTCACCAGGTAGCTGTCATAAAGCGCTACCACGCCGGCGTTGTTGAAAATGCCGCCGCCGTTGCCGCCGGCAATGTTGCTGCCCAGGGTGGCGCGATTGAGGGTCAGGGTGCCCCGATTATGGACAGCGCCGCCATCGCCGGTGGAGTCATTGCTGCTCAGAGAACCGCCGTTAAGAGTCACGGTAGACGACTGCGCATTGGCCATGGCCCCGCCCCGGTTGGCCTGGTTATCGAAAAAGTTGGTATTGTTAATGGTAACACTGCCGCCGTTATTGTAAATACCGCCGCCATCCATGCCGGCAACATTGCTGTCCAGGGTGCTGTCGTTAAGAATCAGCGTACCCAAGTTAAAAACAGCACCGCCGTGACTGCTGGCATTGCTGCTGCGAATAGAAGTGCGGTTAAGCGTTACCGTGGACGGCGGCTCAACGTAAATGACCCCGCCGCTCCCGGCGCTGCCATCTGTCAATGCGATGTCGTTGAGCGTCAGGTTGCCGGCGGCCATCACGTAAAAGATCTGGCGCAGATCTTCACCGCTGAGGGTGATAAGGCCATTGCCATTCACCGTTGCCTGCTGGTTAACTACGGTGGTATTGACGGTAATAATCACCGGATTGGGTCCACAGTTGAAGTCAACGACGCCGCCGGCCGCCACGGCATTGGAAAAGGCATTCACCGCCGCGTTCGTCTGGCAACTGGCGGCCGTGCCGCTGCCAATCGTCGCCTGGGCGGCGACCGAATCAGCCGCGCGGCTGCGCCCGGCGTTCCAGCCAAAGAGTCCTAGAACAAAGAGCATTATGAGTAAGAACAAAATTTTTTTATGCACAATGAAACCTCCTTCGAAAACAGTAGACAGCAGACAGTAGACGGTAGACAGGGATAATAGATCTTTGTAATTATTTCAGCAGAATGGGAAGATAAATGAGTTGTGTTTGCGGCGCAGGTACGCGGGCCTCAGACTCAAATGCGCCGATGTCGCAGCGGGGGCCGTTCGCCCCATCACCATCCACAGAGCGGGCGTAGCCGCGCTGGTCGGTGGTCAAACCGTTGCCGGCGTTGTCCGTACAGCCTGCCGGATTGCCCGCATCGAGGGCCGGACTGCCTGGATTAAGGGCGTGGGTCAGGGTTGGGCCGCCGTTATCGGCCAGCGGGCCAAGTTGGGGGAGCTGGTCGGTTAGGTTGCCGGTCGTATCTCCGGTGATGATGCAACCGGCGGTAGTCCCTATCAGGTTGTACCCGGCAGAGGTAAGGATGCCCTTGCAGTCGTCGTTGATGGGATCAAACAATACACCGGTCTTTTGATTATCCTCGATGAGGGTGTTACGGGTGTTGACAGTACTGTTAAGCCCAATTTTGAGACCCCCACCGTTCCAGGCGAGATTATCAGTTACCATGTCCAAACGGTTAGCAGTCAGGGTAACATTAAACAGATTCAAGACGCCAGCGCCACGGTTGTTGATGCCGCCGCCGTTTTCGCTGGCCCGATTGCCGCTAACGGTGCTGTTGAGCAGCGTCGCCGTGGCCAGAGGGCCACTGTCGAGACCGCCTCCCAGCCGGTTCTCATTCCCACTGACCGTACTTTCAACCAGGGTTAATTGCCCCTCGTTGTAAAGGCCGCCGCCGAAGCCATAGGTGGGGGGATTACCGGTGTTGCTCATAACCAGGCTCTGGCTAATGACCAGGGTTCCCTGGTTGGCGATGCCGCCGCCGTTGTTGTTGACTGTGTTGCTGATGACCTGGCTGAGGATCAGGGTCAGGCTGCCCGCATTAAAAATACCGCCGCCACTAAACACGGAAGAAAACCCCCGCCGGATGGTAACGCCGGAAATGTGGGCCGTGACCCCGGCGGTAATCTCAATAACACGGTCCCGAGTCACGCTGCCATTGCCATCAATGACCGTACTGGCCGCGCCTGCGCCCTGTAGAGTCAGGTTATCTGTGATGTCCAGGTCTCCGAAAAAGGCGACATTATCTTTGTCTCCTGGCCGGCTCAAAATATAGATTCCGGCCGGCAGGACAATCAAATCCGTTCCCGGCTCGGTATTCGCCGCTCGGATGGCCTCGCGCAGCGAGCAATCAGTGGACAGGCAGCTATCCGGCTCGGGATCATCGGTGCGGGTGACGGTGTAGATGGTAAAGGCCCGCGCCGGGGTGATGGGGAAGATCAGCCCGGCCAGTCCGCCGGCAACGATAATCGCCAGAATAAGGCTGAAGAATGAAACAAACGATGGTTTAGCGAGCATCCATGTTCTCCTTTTGGATGTGGCTGACTACCGAATAATCATGAGAGTCTGTTTTAAATGGGTAAACTTAGCGCCTATTTCTTTGGCAGTTCCCATCAAAATGAATAACCCAGGGGCTAAAAAAAGCAGCGGCGCCCAGACGAAGAGGAGCGAGGTCAAATCACCGTAAGCCTGGAACGACCCGGTTTCTCGACTCCGGACAAAGGCGTTAATCCGGTCGGCCGTCTGCTGTTTTGACCCGATCCAGCTACTCCGGCCGGTGTCCAGGGCCACCTCGCCTCCATCGGTAATTAAGGCGACCCAGTAAAGCGTGCTTTGGCTGGTTCGGGTGCGGCCCTTGTCGTCCTTATAGGTTGACTCAGATATCTCATGCGCCACCCGCGCCCCCTGCAGCCCCGGCAAGGACGTCGAACCGAGCGGCAAGACCCCCAGCAGTTTTGACTCTAAGACACAGGAGGACTGGGAGGGTTCCAGGCGGGTACAGGTTAAGACCTTCACCTGGGCGAAGGCAACCAGGAATAACAGGCCACCCAGGGTAAACACCAACCCAAAGGTCAGGCTGCCCAGGATGCTTCCCCACTTGGGGGGGTCAGTCCGTTTAGTTTTGGTACTTTTTCTCGATGTTGCCATTCTAGCACATCATTCCTTGTCAAAATTGATATTTCTTGCCAAACGGAACCTATTTATGAACCTCCTGGTTCATCCGGCGTAGCCGGTCGGCCATGACCCGCATAACCTGGATGGCAAAATAAGGGGTGTGATGGACGTGGACCTTGAAACGGGTCTGGTTGAGCGGGACTGCCCGGCAGTCTGTCCGGGCAATGGCCGTAGCGGTGCGGCCGGTTGGGTCGAGGAGAGCCATCTCGCCCAAGATACCGCCGGGGCCGACAGTTTCCAGCAGATGCTCATTCGACCACAGTTCCACCTCACCCTCCTGGATCACGTACATAACTTCGCCCGGCTCACCCTCCCGGAAGATGATCTCACCCGCTGCAAATATTTCACTGTGCGATTCATGTTGGAACATATTGACAGTCACCACTTTTGGTCTCCCTGGTATGGCCTCATTGGCAACAATTTGTTTAAGAATGTTTTGAAATAATTTCTATGAGGTAACTGGCCTTCCGTAATGGGAAGGTAATATGCTGCTGGGGACGATCATAACCGATCAACGTGTAGAGATCGTAAATTTTAGCGTAAAGAAATCGCAAATTGGCAGGAGGAATTGAACATTCAGCCGGAAAAACAAAAAACCCGGCTGTTACCGGGTTGTGGGGTAAAAAACTTTTTTGGCGGATTACCCCAGCGGTTAGTGCTGGGAATACCTGGAGTCAGTGGACGCAAACTCCATCCCGTAGTCGGTGCGCAGCTTATCCCTTTTGGCCTGGCTAAGTGCCTCCTGGATGCGGCGACGCATCTCGTCTAGCCATTCGTTGTTTAGGTAATCTTTCATTTCGTCATCTCTAAATCACATTCGCAGCCGGGGACGATACTGAATGGCTTCAGCCACATGGACTGTCTGAATGTTCTCAGAACCGGCCAAGTCGGCGATGGTGCGGGCCAGCTTGAGGATACGATGATAAGCGCGGGCGCTCAACTGCATTTGCTGCATGGCCGCTTTGAGCAGATGGGTGCTGGTATCGTCAATCGGGCAGAATTTGCGGATTTCCGCCGGCCCCATGTCGGCGTTGGTTTGCAGCGAAGTGCCCTCAAATCGCTTTCGCTGCACCGCTCGCGCTGCCTCCACCCGCTCCCGGACCTTGGCGCTCGGTTCGCCGGTGCGTTGGCTGCTAAGCTTTTCAAACGGCACCCGTGGCACTTCAACATGAATATCTATTCGGTCCATCAGCGGGCCGGATATTTTTTTCTGGTAAGCTTTGACCATCGCAATGGAACAGGTGCATTCCTTGACCGAGTCGCCGAAATAACCGCAAGGGCAGGGATTCAAACAAATGTGGCCTTTTGTTGTCGTTTCAGGCGGTTTCTGATCTTGAAGGGACGTTAATGGTCGTGGTTGACAAATTGGCTTGAGGATTTTTCAGGCAACATTGCTACTATATCAACGATACCCACTCAGACCCGCAACCTCGGCCGGTACTGGATCGCCTCGGCTACATGGGCTGTTTGAATCTGCTCTACCCCAGCCAAATCCGCAATCGTGCGAGCTAACTTCAAGATGCGATGATAACCTCTGGCACTCAAGTGCATCTGCTGCATCGCTGCCTTAAGCAAATTGGTGCTGGTCTGGTCAATTGCACAGAACTCTCGAATTTCTGCTGGCCCCATGTCCGAGTTGGTTTGCAAGGTAGTATCTTTAAATCGCTCCCGCTGAAGAGCGCGGGCTTTTTCCACTCGCTCCCGCACCTTGGCGCTGGGTTCACCCGTGCGCTGACTGCTGAGTTTCTCAAAAGGTACCCGAGGCACTTCAACATGAATATCAATCCGGTCCAATAAGGGGCCAGAGATCCTTTTCTGATAGGTTTTGACCATCGCTACGGAGCAAGTACATTCTTTTTCAGGGTCGTTGAAAAAACCACATGGACACGGGTTGGCGCTGGCGATCAAGGTGAAGTTGGCCGGATAGGTCAGCGAACCAGCCGAGCGGCTGATGGCAATGACTTTATCCTCCAGGGGCTGCCGCAGCATTTCTAACATTCGGGCTCCAAACTCTGGCAGTTCATCCAAGAACAGAACCCCACGATGGGCCAGACTGATTTCGCCCGGCTTGGGCCAGCGTCCACCCCCTACCAGACCGGCATAACTGACAGTATGATGGGGTGACCGAAAAGGGCGATGACGAATCAGTGGTTCATCTGGCGGTAATTGATCAGCCACCGAGTAGATGCGGGTCACATCTAAGGCTTCATTAACCGTCAACTGTGGCAAGATACCGGGCATTGACCGGGCAATCAGCGTTTTGCCCGAACCGGGAGGACCGGTCATTAGCATATTGTGTCCGCCTGCCGCAGCGACCTCCAAGGCCCGTTTGACGTGCTCTTGGCCTTTGATTTCGGCCAAGTCGGTGGCATAGGGAGGGGGTGGACCATCCAACGAGAAATTGCCCTGGTAAGGCGTTATCTTTTTATGACCACTGAGATGATCCACCAATTGCAGGAGGGTTTCAACCGGGTAAACGGTCAACCCGGCAATCAATGAGGCTTCAGCTGCGTCCTCAACCGGGACGAAGAGGATCGTGAAGCCTTCCTGTTTAGCCAGGTTGGTCATCGGTAACACGCCACTGACGTGGCGGACGCTCCCATCCAGGGATAATTCGCCCATCACGATGGCCTTCTCCACATTGCCATAAATTTGTTCGGAGGCTAAAAGCAAACCAATCGCAATTGGCAAGTCATAAGCGGGTCCAGCTTTACGAATATCGGCTGGAGCCAGATTGACGGTGACCCGTTCAGCGGGAAAGGGCAAGCCAGAGTTCTTGATGGCTGCTCGGACTCGCTCTCGGCTTTCTTGCACCGCAATATCTGGCAGACCAACGATCGTCATGGAGGGCAGCCCACGGGCAATATCTACTTCGACTTCAATCAGCGCCCCTTCTAGACCGACAATAGCACAACTGGTAACTTTTGCAAGCATGGGTAGTTCCTGTCCTTCAATGGGTAATCAATGGGAGAGGCTAAGGCCTAGTTTTCCTAATTATAGCAACCTGGATTTGGTTCTTAATATTTTCTTAAAATTTAAGAAATGAGCAAGTACGGCCTCTGTAATGTCAATCTCAACTTCGATCAACGTCCTGCTAAAGCCTTAATATCCCAAGACAGAGCTTGGCGCAGCGCCCGCTCCTGTTCAACCGCTCCATAGTGGCCGACAGCAGCCGCTAACCCAGCTATAATCAGATCAGGATGATTGGTAAAGGCCGTCACGTCAACTGGCTCGCCGGCCAGGCCCGGATGAGTTACAATAGGCACATCCGGTAAGCGGCGGCGGAGCGCTGCCGCAATTCGCAGCCCACCGATGTCCCAGTCCACCCATAGCACCGATGGCCGAGCCAGTTTTTTAACCAATTCAACCAAGGCATGCTTGACCATGCCATCCGTGCAGCAAATCAGGCAATTGTGACTCGTCGGGTAATTGTATCGCTCCAAAGCTAATAACACGGCCCGGTTTTCGACTAAGAGCAGCCAATCAGCCGGGGTCGCGAGCCGGTCTGCCGCCGCGATGTCAATATTAGAGATGGCAGGAAAGCGACTGGGTAGAAACTGCCCATTCCCCAGGAAAATTGAACCGGCCAGAGGAACATAATAAAGGGTATCTTCGGTTAGGATGCCACATTCGGCCAGCCCCAGGCCCAAATTAGCCTGCGTCATTTCTTCAAGAAAAGCCTGCCAGCCCTGCAACAACTTTGAACCGCCAATCTCGGGAAAAAGCTCGGCCGCCAACTCTTTCCATTCAAGGGACTGACCGGGAGATAATTCACCGATGCGGGCCAGGCAGCGCAGCGTCGTTTCATAACGAGGGTGATCCGGCCCAACCCCCGCCTTCGACCCGGCCAATTTGGCCAGAGTTGGCTTTCGGCCGGTCCGCAAAGCGGTCAGGTGAGCGGTCAACAGGTCGGCGATCGCCGGGTGGTTGATGCCTGGCTGTAACGTTTGGATGAGGTTAGCCAGGCGGCGCGCTTCAGCCTGGGGCGAGCCGAAGAGATGTTCGCAAGCTGCTTGACCGGTGGGAGTCAGCGCCAGCCAGGTTTTTGTGACCCCTTTCGCTTTTAATTGGCTGGCTCGCTTGATCAGCCCCAGTCTAATCAGGTCATCTACCAACAGCGACAGGTCGGTAAAAGGAGCCAGATCAACGGCGCGCAACCGGCGCGCCACAGTGTCCTGTTCACGCTGACCATCAAGCGGCAAGTTGCGCAGCGCCGCCTGGTGAGCCGGTTTGAGTTGGGCCAGCGCCTGCTGGAGTAGGGGTGGGGCAGCCGCCGTCTCCTGGATGGAGAGCCGGGTGGTGGTACGAGGAGTACGGCGGTAAGTCGTGGTATAGACAATGCCACTGCGGGTTTCGGTGGTGGTGAAGGTGTCAGCCATTCGCCGACGCACCCTCGTCCGTGACCGCCTCTAACCCGCCGCCCTCTTTAAAACGAACGACCTTACAGTAACTCCGGCCGCGATGATTCTTGGCGACACTGAGGAAAAGATCAAAGCTAGCCACAATTTCACGGCCACGCAGCTTGGGCGTAAAAAAGAGAACTTTTTGCTCCGGGAGATGGTCGGCCAGGAGCTGCAGCACCACGCCCACATTGATATCGTCCAGGTTTTGGTCAAGCTCATCGAAGACATAAAAAGGCCGGGGAAACTCTTTCAAAATAGCCAGGGCCAGGGCAAAGCCAATCGCCGCTCGCTCGCCGGAGGATTTGGAGTCGATGGTGACAGGGGTGGGGACAACCCGCTCCGGCTCCACCGAGACCAGCACCTCCAGGTCAAAGCGCGTGCCACCACGTGGATGGCGCTCGATGGAGCCATACCAGCCAAATGCCTCCAGGTAGGTCTGAAAGCGCTCATTGATTCGCCGGAAATAAGCGTTGACCATTTGCTCAAAGTCACGCCGGGTTTGTTCCTCTTGACTCTCCCAATATTCGGCCACGCGATTGGCCTCATCCATGACCTGACGGCGCGCCTCGGCCTCGGCCAGCGCCGTCTCATACATCTCCACCGCGTCATGGGGAATATCCCGCAAAGCCTCTGCCGCCCGCTCGTGGACCTCGGCCTCATTTTTCCAGGTAATTATCTGAGTCTCACTAACCTCGCTCAAATCAGGATAAGTCTCGACCAGCCAGGCCAGCAGGGTGGCGGAGGCCGCTTCGTTTGTCTCAAGGGCTTGCTGAAGATCAGTTTGCCGAGCCGCCATCTCGGCAAAGAAGGGCCGACCAACCTCTTGGTACCCTTCAATTTGCGTCGCCAGGGTCTTTAATCGCTCCACTAGCCGCTCGACCTCGGCCTGCTGCCGGGCGGCGCGCCCGCGGATGTTCTGCAATTGCGCCTCGCCAATGGCTTGCGCGTTGGTCAACTCCCGGATCCGCTCGGTCAGGCTTTCCTGCTGCTGGCGAGCCGCGTCACGCTCGCGCCGGGCCTCTGTGCGGACGTGACGAGCCGTCTCCAGTTGGGTAATCAAATCGGCCAGGGCATCATAGTGCGCCCACTGCTCCAGTATGGCCGCCAGATCAGTCCGGCGGCTCTCCAAGCGGCCAATGGTTTGCTGGAGAACTGCCTGTTGGGTATCAAGAGTTGTTAAGCGCTCGCTGATGGCTGCCTGTTCGGCTTCAAGCTGGGCAACACGAATTTGGGCCGCAGTTGCCTGCCGCCGATAATTGGGGATGCGGGTATAATCCTGCCAGCGCTGCCAGGCGGCCTCATTTTGCTCACGCTGCTGGCGTAGACGTTCTCGTTCTTGCTGAATAGCCTGATGAGTCAGCCTGGCTTCGGCCAATTCTCGCTCCTGCCGCTCGACGGCTTGCTCATAGCCCAGCCGGCCAATGGTGTATTCCTCAGTCGCGGTGAAACGCACCCCAAAATGGTCTACGAAATGACGATCCTGGGTAGCAATAGCGGCGTTGCCATCGAGCACCAAATCCGGCCGCCAGTCTGGCTCTACCCGAATAGATCGTAACGTCGCCTGGGCCAGCTCACGAGCGAAGGGTGGGGCGTCGTCCCTGATTTGGACATAGGGCAGCAAGGTTTGGGCATCGTCTGGAAGAGGCGGGGAGGGGCGAGAGGCGAGGGGGCGAGGAAAAGAGGGCGAGGGATGAATAGTGTAGTCGGCATAAGGGTGTAACACTCCGTCGGGGGTGAGAATTGCGCCGCGCAGGGAACGCAGGGCCGCTTCGACAAAATCGCGGTGGGCCGGATCGGCTACTTCCAACACCTCGGCCAGCGCCACCGCCTGAGGATATTGGGCCAGAATGTCGTAAACTGCTTCCGGCAGGTTGACCTGGTGTTCACGCAGCCGGACCAACTCAGCCTCGCGGCGAGTGATGTCATCAGTTAAGGCCACTTGCTGTTGACCCAGGCGATCCCAGCGGACCTCCAGGGCTTCCCGTTCCGCCGCAACTTGGGTTTGGGAAGGTAAGTTGGCCACCGCCGCTTCGCGCCGGGTAATTTCAGCCTGGGCTTGCTCAATCTCCAGACGAACAGCGCCTACTTGTTGAGCCAGGGTGGTTTGTGCTGCCGTTTCTGCTTGGTCACGAGTTGATAAATCTTGCTGTTCAGCTTGACGAGCCGCCAGCTCAAGATGAAGCGACTCCAGGGCAGCCTGGGTTTGCTGGCGAGGCGGGAGGCGCTGGGGCAGGTCGGCCAAGCCCTGGGTTTCGTTCTCCAGGCGGTTGACCTCAGCCTCAAACTGGTTGAAACGCCGGGTGTGTCCGGCAATGGTACTTTCTAGCGCCTCGACCTGGCTCTGGAGCCGCTGCTGTTCACCAGACCGTTCGGCTTGCTCACGCTCCAAACGGGCCTGCTCAGCCTGGGTCTGGGCCAACTCGGCCGCCGCAACCGCATGGGCGCTGGTCTGGACGGTTTGTTCCTGGCGCAACTCGGTGATGCGCCGGGCGTTTTGCACCGCGCCGTGCTGATAATAATCGTTCCATAATCGGGCGGCTTCGGCTCGATGATGCTCGCGCTGTTCAAATTGCTCTTTCAAGCGCCGCCGGCCCGCCAGAATCTCTTCGGCCTTGCGTAGCACCAGCAGGGCGTCGGCCTGGTGACGATGGGCTTCTTTACGCTGGTCAATCGCCTCTTCCCACTTGCGCTCCAGATCTTCTACCCCCAAAATCTCTTTCAGCTCTTCATAGCGGCGGTGCGGGGTGGTATCAATATAGCGCGTAATCTGGCCTTGCGTGACAAACATCATGGCGTCTTCGGTGGAGATAAAGAGGGGGTCACGACCGAGAATTTCACGCAAGTCGCCAATGCGGGTGATGTCCTGGCGAAGGCCTTCTTTGATAAAATAATGGAGGCGGAAAACTCGATTATATTGAAGGCCAAATTCGACCCCCAAGGTCATCTGGGCCGGCCAATCGGCTTTGTAAAAGCGATTTTCGGGGTTGAGGATGTCCAACTCGATCCGGGCGGTCCGACTGATCTGATTCTCGCTGCCATAAGGCAGATAGTTCTGGGCCAGCCGCTCAACCTCGTGGCCCAGGACGAGCTTGAGGCACATCACCAACGTAGATTTGCCGCTGCCGTTGATGCCAAAGATGAGCACCCGGCCATCATGGGCCAGGCCCAAGGGGATAGTTTCGTTGCGGAAGCCGCGCACGCCTTGGACACGGAGGGTCAGCGGAATCATCAGGTCAACTCACTTCAATTCGTCAAACATCGTCAATTGTTCAGTTACCTCGTCATCAGCAGACGATGGGTCAGCTAGGGGCGGCTGCATGCCAAAGAACTCGGCTACTTCTGCCTGGCTAACCGCTCGCCCCTGGCTGTCTGATACCACCTGTTGCAGGAAGTTAAGGCTAATGCAGTTCTGGCCGAGAGCAGTTAACCTATAGGTCGTCTGTCCTTCGGCTTCCTCGCGGGTCAGCCAGCCCAGTCGTTCCAGTTCGGTCATGTAGCGTTTGATCCGGGAACTGGCTTGCTTGTGGAACTGGAAACGCTCGACCAGGTGGGTGTGATCCACCGGCAGGCCGTGCTGGGCCTGAAACTTCCAGGCGTATAAGGCCAGGGCCAGCGCCCCATTGGAGATGGGCAAACTTTCAGAGACAGGAAAATCGGCCGCACTGACGACGGCATAGGTAAGTTGCTCATCGCCGACGATTTGAAAGAGTTGGTCGTAACCGCGCTCCTCCAGATACGTCCGAAAGTCGGCCAGATCGCCGACCAGTTCGCGCAGGCGCTCCGTGCGCAAGCCGTAGCGCAGGCTACTGCCGATCAGGAGCAATTTCAAGGCGCGATCAAAGCGAGGGTTGGATTTCATCATGATTCCACCTCCGGCAAGCGTCGCAGCGTTCCATCTTCATCAAGCACCATCCGCTCATCTTCATACGAGCGGCCATCTGCCTGGAAGGCCAGCGCCCCCACTTGTTCCTGGTGCCCAATCGCCATCAGACCGCACAATCGGCCATAATTATCAGCCCAGGTCTGGAGGACGGTCGAGAGTTCCTCTGGTAGCGGCACGGCAGCGAGGGTTGGCAACTGGTTCAACACGCCCTCATCGAGAACGATGAGAAATTCTAACGTTTCCTCATCGTCTTCCTCAAAGGC
The DNA here is from genome assembly GCA_023382535.1 of Anaerolineae bacterium. The sequence continues at coordinate 67,700 of JAHDWA010000032.1, forward strand.
AGGTTCGGTGGGTTCAAGCGCCACAAAAAGATCGCCCAGTACCTCGGCTACTGCACCCCGGGCAAAGGGTTGACCGGGGGCGACGGGCAATTGCAGCGGCAATTGCAGATCACCAGCTTGCCGGGCAGTTGCTAGGATCGCCTGGGTTTCCAGATTGGCTACCAGATAGTCATAGAAAGCCGACTCAGACAGCAGTGAGGCTGCCGCACGCGTCTGCTGGGCCGCGACTGCGAAGAGGTCTTTTAACGCTTCGAAGACCACACCGAAAGCGGTCATCCGCACATCAATGGCCCGGCGATGAACTTCGGCGTGAAGTTGACCGGCCTTGCTGCGCAGGTCAATGTCGTTCAGAAGTTGCTCGTAGCGCGCCCGCATTGCTTGGAGTCGCTCGGGGGCCGTGCCGCGCAGAATATAATCGTGGCGTTTCTTTTGGAAATCGGCGATGTTTTCACGCAGGAAAAAGATGGAGCGGGAGAGGGCGTCGGTTTTGAAACCCAGGTCGTCGTAGGCGGCAATCTTTTCCATCTCCCGCTGGGCCAGGTAAAGATTTTGCTGCACAAAATCACGGGTGTGAAAAGCGAACCAATCCTGGAGGATGCGGAAGAGGTCGCCCAGGATGCGCACGCCTTTATCGGTGAGTTTGACGCTCCCCTCGGTCGTGACCCAGTTGGGCGTTTGAGCAGCGCGGATAACCCCAGCCGGGTTGACCAGGGGAGCGCGGCCATATTTGGACTGAAAGCGGTAGTGCAGACCATCTATCTCGATGATGCCTCGGCCATAAACCAAGCGTTCCTCTTCAATAAGTTGGAGAAGACGCAGGCTATCAGCCAGGGCTTCCAGGCCGCCTCGCTGGGCGTCCGACTGGTAATGCAGAAAGTTGCCCAGCGTAGCCAGGTCGGACATGAGCCGATCAAGCTGAGCCGGGCGTGTTTCGCTAAAAAAGTCTACAACTTCGCCTTGTTCCAGCGAGCGGTAGGGCTGATCTGATGAGGGGGACGACACGTCGTTTAGCTTTGCGTCCATGGGCACCTCTGCCAGTAGCTTAATAGTGGCATTTTAACATGGGTGAGAGGGGGGAACAAATATTCTATTGAATTCACGAGGAAAGTGGTTAAAATTGACCATCCAGAACTGACGCACCAGGTGACAGGGTTGGTATGACTTCGTTCAAATATACTTGAGGGATAGTTATCCAAAAAGATATTTGTCAGATGGAGCGATGATGGGTCTTTAGCCAGTGTTGGCTTTCCACCTGCGCTTCTGGCGGGATGTATTTAGATTTAGCCCGAGTCTTATGCAACGTTACTAATAAATCCTCATCACTCAGATATTTTGACGGAATTCCTAAATACAGGCGAAAGCCCTCTACATCCAATGCATAGGCCAGCGTTTCACGTAGGGCTAGTCGCGCCATGTGTTCAGCCCGGGTAACCGGCTTGGGAAAGGGCCGGTCACGGTTTTCACATCCCCCCAGCATTGTGCGATACCCGGTCTCTACTTCCTCGATGCCGTACTGCGCTCGAATAACTTTACCGGCTTTGAATTGCCGGAGGGTTGAACTCTTGTCCCAAAGCTGCTGCGCTTGAGCCAGCGCCACATCCTCTCGATAATAGGTGGCCACCGAATAAATGTCATAATCACCGTGATCCTCAATGAGGGGCTTAATATCCACCTGATAGGGATCGAGTTCCAGCTCCCGCGCTAACTCTCTGGGCGTGGGAAATTTTTCATCATACCGAATTTCCTTACCAAAAGACAAATGCATTGTTTTGAAACTGTCAGGTACATGATCGAGTTCGATGACCACTCGGTACGTAATCCGTTTAGGTTCCAATGCTGCCGGATCAATCCAGTAGGGCGCAAGTTCGGCGCCTCTGGTCGCGATAAATTCCTCCACACTCATTTCCGGCCACTTTTCCTCTTGATCGGCCGTTAGGTCGGGACCAGGCTCATTCTGCACTTCGATCAGCCTTTTCTCTACCCAGATTAAGGCTGGCTCAAATTCATTGAACGGAAAGCAATCGCGGAATTTATCAGGCTGTTCGATACAGGCTTGCCATAAGAAATCCTCGTAGCCAGACCTGACGCTGCCTCGATAGGGCGGACAATCACACCTCCAGATTAAGTCGTTCTCATCCTTGACCCAGGTAACGGCTCGCTTCGACAAATCCAGCTTTTCAGCCTGCTTGAGCCGCCCTTGTCGAAGGATAAAATCATAGACATCGGCCAAAACTTCAGCCTGTTCTTCTTCCTGCTTGGCGGCCATCTGGCGTAACGTCGTCTCGTTAGCCTGAAGCAAGGCCAAAAACCGCTCGCTGGCATCAGGTTTTAGTCGAAAACGCTCCACAATGACGCTCTGCGGTTTAGGATCCGTTTGTGGTTTAGGAGCCTCTGCGTCTTTGCGCGACCGCTTCCTTTTCGGTTCACTGTCAATGACCAGACGAGTGGCTTGGACCATAATGGGAAGTCCTTCAACCTTCCAGGTCTCAGTCGTCTGCGAATATTCAAGCAATTCAAGGGCATGCCTTGCGGACAAAACCTCCGCTTGCTGCGCCTCATTGTCCCAGACGACCACACCCCGCTTGTGCCAAATCAGTTTATCCACTGGCTTGGTCCAGGCCGAACAAGTAGCCGGGATTGGTCTGTTGATATACCGGCCTGAGTTAAGATAGACGCCCCAAGACGGTTCGATTAACTCACTAATCATTGCAGTTTCCCTTGTACAACTGATGTGTTTTAAGATCCATTTTTGCTGAAATGAGTGACTATGGCCATAATGGGCTTGGCTGACGAAATTATCGGTCCAGGAACCGTTCGATGCCACGACAAAACCGAGTGACTCCTTCGGAGAAATTATAGTCACCCCAGCACGAGGTACTCTGATGGGCAATCGCGGCGGCTTGCATAACGAGCAGGGGCAGATTATCCGCCCGTATCAGGGCAAACGCTGGATTATCTGCCAGCTTCAATTCAAGGAGCGGCGGCAGGCCTTGATGGTTCCGGGCCATTACACCGAACTCTTCTTTCTGATGAAGCGACGGCCCTGGCAGCCGGCCATCGGCCTTGCGCCTATTTTTTCACAAGATGCGGGTACAGTATCCTCATTAGCGCTTCTGAGTTGGTAGATAATTTGATGATGAGTCTCAAGCATAGAAAGTAGTAATAAATTAGAGCTGGTCAATATATGAGCTCAGATTCTCTCCCCGAAAAATCCTTACGGCCCGCTCTATTTGTAGCTTAGTGGATCGTGGAACTTGGGGAAGATGTTCTGGAGCGAAGAATAAAGCAGCTTTTACTTCCACGAGGTCCGCTTTTATCTCACCTCCAAGTAATTCTGCGAAAAATGCCAAGGTATATATTTGTCGTCCTGTACTCGGAAACTCACTAATGTTCGAGTCATATACACCAATCAGTGACTTAACCTTTACCTCTAAATTTGTCTCTTCTCTTACCTCTTTCTCAGCATTGCTAGCAGGATCGAGTCCTATATCTGCATAACCTCCTGGAAGTGACCACAGATCATCCTTTATCTGAACTAAAAGTATTTCTCCTTTTGTGTTAAAAGTTGCCGTTGCTACTGCAACCTTTGGTGTGACATACTCTTGATTTCCAACATTAAAATCAATTTGCTCTAAATAATCAAGAGGATTGGATTTATTCGCCTCTTTATGAATTTGTGATATTTGCGATAGTGCCTTAATTATCTCTTGATACCGTACTAAATCATACGGATGTTTAGCAAATGCAATGCCATTCTTAGCTTGAGCAAATATAATTTCTAAGAGTTTCGTTATTTCTTTCAAATTATTTTGTTTCATAGCGGACTCGTTATATATTGCCAGAATTAGACTCAGCAGATCCAATTTTTCACTGGAGCTGGCGGATCCCTATACGTCAGCGGGCGGCATTGGCATGCCACCCTACGAAAATTTGGATCTACTGCGACTATAGCGAAATCTCCAGACTTTCTTTCCACAATTCCTCAATAACTTTGCAATAGAACTCATACCATTCGCTTCTGCTATTAGCTTGCAGTACAAATAGAGGTCTACTAGATGGCGTTTTCCGGTAAGTATGCAACTCAACCTGTAACCAACCATCATCTCTATCAATGTCATATCCAACGATACTTGCTGTAGGTAAGCAATCAAACAAATGCACTTCTATTCTTCCTTTAGTCCTCTTCTGCGTTACTTGTCTCAACATCTCAATTGTATCCTCTATCCATCTGATTTGAGTATCGGTATTGGCTGATGTAGGACTGCTTAGCTCTGCCGCATGTATTGCAGCGCTCTTGGGAGACATTAAAAGAAATCGAAAATTGGTACCTGTTTCTAGAGCATTTCTTATAACGTCTGAATTCTGCATGACTAGGGTGTTTGCCGATAAGGAGAGGATGTAGATATTTCTAACACCTTTGACACGTTCTGGAAAGGATCTAAGCGCCTCGCGACGCTGGAGAAGTATCATATTTGGATGTGCTAGCACTGAAGCTTCTAAACCCCTTACACGGGATTCGATTTCCTCAAGATAGCCCACCTTTTCGATGAGACTATCTAGTGCCAGAAATCCAACTAGAATGACTACAACAGTCAATTCACTTATGCCAAAATGCTGTGGTATACCGAAGACACTAATGATAGCCGCTGCTATGAGCAACAAGGCTACAAGGTTTTCGCGGCGAAATAATCTACTGATCAGCGATATGAGGTCGTTTAGCATGATCTCAACCTAGAATCTTAACCATTTATAGACAGTATGAATAGACTCATGGTACAGAATGAAAAGCCACCATTTTAGCTATTTTATCACGAAAATACCCCTTTTGCTATAGATGAATACATTGGACCCTAGTTAATTGACGCGAAGCTCACAGAGAACGAGGTATCAAGCGAGTTAGAACACTGGAACGGGCTTAACTGGGTAAGTTGGATGGTTGTGGGTATCCGGTGGATTGTTAGGGAAAAAAGATGTTAGGCTTTAGTGGGGAACACTCTCAACCTGGTTAGTAAATTCTGGTTGGAAGTAACTTGCTTAGCTTAACCGATCATGACTTCTGTTATTGGCTGATAGTTGTGTCCTGATTTAGGAAAATACAATAAAATCTTCGGCCTAAAGAGTGGCCAGCCCAAGGCGCGAGGCTGAGGTCGTCACGTTCAGAGTGCAAAACTCTACGAGCTAAATTAGCCTATCGGGCTTTGCTCTTACAACCCAATGGCTTTCGCTCAGGGTTTCCAGGCCAGATGGTCAATTACAACTTCTTTATGAACGGACGATGACTTTAAAGAGTAATCCTTGTTGTTTCTTTTAGCCATCGTACTACCTAAAACCTGGTAAATAAAGCTGTGGTCCACGAACAATGTCTCTAAGCTCTGAAAAATCATCTATTATAAACGTCGGTGTAACAACTTTTTCCTCGTAGACGGCTGAAATTCTCTCTTGTGACCAGTAAGTTATCGCAAGTAAGGTTTCAAAGTTTTCCGGTTTATAACTTTGACCATACCTAGCCCAGATTCCAATAGCACCTAATTCAAGAGCAGGTTTGATATCTTTGTGTAAACTGTCCCCCACGCAATATACTTGTTCGATGTCCACACCCAGTTTCTCGATAACTTTGAGGTACCCGAATGAATTCGGTTTTAGTTTATCTGGAGTAAGAGACCACTTTTCTGTAATTCTGGTGGGATACTTTCCCTGCTCTGCACGTTGTTTGATCTCTTTCGTCCAAGGATAATCTTCTGGAACATCACGACCTTGCCATCCTACTAGACCATAAAATAATCCATCGAGTCTCAATTGTCTTAGCCGACGCTCCGCCTGAAAGATTGGAGCATTTGTCACTCCAATAATCGGAATATTTTCCTTTTTGAATGCAACGAGTGTCTCTTTTACATTAGGATACGGTTTAAGATTTTTTCCCCTTACGCGCGAAAATGCCCCTTTTGCTACTCGTACAAGCTCTTTGATTTCGTCCTCAGATTTGCCACGGCACATTTCGAGTTTTTGAACAGAGAAAGCATATTCCAGAGTCTCTTCTTGCCCATAAACGCGTTTAAAGTTCGCAATAATATTATCTTCGGCAATGCCGGTTCGTTTAGAGAGAGCATGTACCATTCCTCTAAAACTCGGGGCGAAATAGTCGACCCAATTGTAGATGGTATTATCTAGATCAGTTAAAATAATCTGAGTCATTGGTTATTAAACCAGTCTCTAATACTGTGCTTGAACAACCCACAGTGTAACATCGATCTGCCTCAACTGTTCTAGAGAAGCTACGGGTTGGCCCATAAGCCCTGCAAGAGTGCCTTCTTGTAGCTCTGGCCTAACAAGAAATAAATCGTAAAAAAATTTTACATCTGAGAAATGGATATCCTCTATCGAGCGTAGTAAGAACCATGCAGGATACCGCGCCATGTGGTAATATTCAGGAGTCTTTTCTGGATCTGGACTAGAAATGGTACCATTGCCAGGAGCAACCGCAATTTGTTTTATCTGTACAGTATATAATTCTGTGGTGCCAGAGTTGAAGCAATATCCGTGAAGTTCACCTGCCTTTTCAATTGATTCAGCTAACTCTTGAAAAAGGTTGTAAGGGATGTTCTCATACTGACGCATCCACCAACCCCACCATACCTCCCCAAAAGAATTAACGATAGCACGATGTATGCGAATTGTCTCTCCCGCTTCAGTAACCAAATCTCGAAATCTGAGAATAATGGTTTTCATCTATAGGGTCCCTTCTATACTTAATTGCTGAACATTATCGAAAATTGCTAGTTTGCGTTAACCAACTGTACTCGATCCTGGAAATTCGATAGGGTTCTGTTCATGAACGAGATCAGGACGGATAATCCAAACTGGATATAGGGTATGAAAATACATTCCCTTCTTCTTCTTCAAACCATGTTCCTTGAGCAGATACTCTACCCACTTCGGTTGTGACAATACTGCTTCAACATCAAATAAAACTTCAAATCCATTAGGCCATAACGCATATTCCATATTACAACCAGTGGGAATCCAGGATGCAACGCTGGCTAAAATTAAGCTACTTGTCATTATTAGTAGGCGACCACCAGGATTTAGTAAATCGTATGATGACTTAATAAGCAATTCGCACAGGTCAGTTCCACCTACAGCGGTTATATAGTCTCCCACCCGTAAACTCTTATCAATCTGACCGCTGTTAATAAAGGGTATATAAGGGGGATTGCATACAATTAAATCAAACTTGCGATTCAGTAAATCAGGATCAAAGCCCCCATTTATGAGATGCACAGCAAGGCTATGCTCCATCTCATTAGATTTTACGTTGCGCAAATTTCTTGCCGTACACGCCACTGCACTAAATTCGGCATCAATTGAAAATAGTTCAGTAAGGCTAGGCAAATTTTTTAGAAGGGATACTGTCAAAAGGCCATTCCCACATCCAACCTCCATCGCTACTTTGAATCTCTTTTTATCGTTTCCTTCATAAATCGCTTGTGCTAATATTTCGGCTAACACTAATGTGTCAATGCTCGGACCGAAGACATCAGAATCCTTGCTGCGGTCAACGTGGATGAGCACATTTCTATGGGCGATAATTTTATGGCCTGATACGAGAATCTGCTTTAACTGATTTCTTGCGGACCCAGAGGCAGAATCGATTGCCCCCCAAAAGTCAAAGACAGATTGGGGATCAGAAATGATGGTCACAGGACGAATGCGTGGCTGGTTTCCAATAAACTCATATTTCAGTACGAGGCAAATCTTTAAACCTCCCACGAACGCCAGTATACCCCCACAGCTTGGGATTCCAGATCGAAGACGAGCCACATGGAGGGAATTAACTAAATGAGTAGAAAAGTGTTCCCAAAGGTAGTAAAGAACGCTTGACACCTCATCGGTCTTCGTTCGAGGGTCAAGGATACCATTAAGCCAAGTGGGGATATTAACAAACCAATTCTTAATACTCCTGGGGGCGCCTGGCTCCCAGAATTGGGAAAAAACCTGAGGGTCAATTGTTGCGAGAAATCCATCGGCAACAGATGCTGTATTTAGAAGGTGAGTAAGTCCTCGAAAGTTGCCGTTAGACCTTGTTCCCACTATTTCTTCAACAAGCTGGGTATGTAACGATGATCTAAGTAATATCATTGCAACTCCAGTGCAATGCAAAATTACTCGATAGAAAACCGGATATGAATAGGGGTTCTCCACAAAGGCATACCATCCAAATAGTTGGATGGTATGCCATCTCTTACATTGCTAAAAAAGACGGGGACGAGAAGCTATAATAGATAAAACTACCAAGCCGCCGATGATGGTTCCAAGAAGAAAAACAACTAAGAATAGTAAAAATTCGACCATGGCTCCACGTCCTTCCTTAACACTTCCTGAGATTCTCTTTATAGGGGGTTGGACTCAGTTTTGGTTGGTTGATGTTGCGTTTGAATGTAACCAGCCTGTGATCCACCCGTAACTAGGGCGTAACCTGCCTTTCCTGGTTCCACCTTTTAAAAAGAATGAATAAGATAATAAGGAATAATGAACTGGCGGTTGAATTGTTTTCCTTTCATCCCTTATGCTTTTGATGGGCTGGCCGTAGTAACTTTGTGACTATTCATCAAGCTAATCTTAAGCTGATAATAACTTTTATTTGCGCAATTGTCAATGATTTGACAACATAACAGTGAAAACTCACAGTTGTTTTCGGTTTGATTGTGGAATTACACAAATAATGCCCAAAAACCCAATAATCACTTGACGGTTAATTAATAATGGTTTATAATGACGATAATTCACAAGTTGGTGGGAAAAATGGGACAACAATTTGAAATAAAGAAAATTATTCGTCAATCTCACGATCTTGTATCAAACACAGATATCACCGAGCCACTCACAAGGAAAGATCTTGTGCGTTTGACACATCATATCCTTGGTCTGGATGAGAAGGACACTCATGCGATGACATACGGAAAAATCCGCACTTTAGAGGACACACCCGAGTTAATTTCTCCTGATACAAGAGTAGCTGGAGCCAAGACATTTTACTATTATTCAAGAGATGATCTTGAACGTGTTATTGCAGCTAAAATTCTCGAGTTACAATATAATCTTCCTCTTAAAAAAGCTAAGTTTCACGTCAGCGCCTCATGGTTTAACTCAGGACTAGAAATTTCATCTCCCACAGACCAGGTGCAGAAAACTGACCAATCAATAATTACTGTAGGGGCGACAAGAGCAAATAGGTATGTATGGACGCGCAGCTTGAAATATGTCCTCACCTTATTGTTCGGAGAACTTCCTACAGATACCTACATTATTGTTGACCGCTCGAAAAAAAGCTATCAAAACCATTCAGCTTCATCCCTTATCAAAGTGAATAGTACTACAGAAGATCAACGACAATTTGAGACTTCTGATAATAGAATTGCTGCTCGTATCAATCAAAGTTCTATGGTTTATATTGAACCAGTTCTTAGAATTGACCAAGGCTTGCATATTGATCCTCCTGAAAGTTTTGAAGTTTATGATGATGCCGAAGATATGGCTTATTGCTTAAACTTATACTTGCCATCTGACTTTTCTCTAAGACTAACTTCAGATGGAAAGGAAATGTTAAGTTCCTTGGGTACGCATCAAGCCAAGATGACTTCAACCCTTTTTAGGCTTGCTTTCCAACGCTACCACGCATCTTTTGAGTCTCAGGATTTGACTGCAATGGTGGAGGCTATTCTACAGATTCTCCCCGAGTTTGATTATTGTGGAATTCTACTACCTCAAAAAGGACAATATCTGCGTGACAGATTGGAATTTCGTTACTACACAAAAAACTTCCCAGAAGAACTTAAAACTGCTAAGGTAATTTCAGGTGATCTAGTTGCAGGTTGGGTTCATAAAGAGCGACTTCCGTTGTTCGTCGAGGGAATTGAGGCTAATGATAGCCGCGTATCTGAACTGGAGAAAGATTTCACTACTATTGCCGCTGCACCCATGTGGTCTTATGAATCCTGGGGTGTATTGTATGCAGCCAGACAACGAGAAATCGAATCTGGCAAAAGGATTATCACCCCAGTTGTTCAAGATTTGTTTACGGTACTAGCAGGGATAGCTGGCGAATTGGGATACAATGAAAGCTTGATCAAAAAGAATACTGAGAATGCAGTTAGAGTAATTAGGGCAGGCTCACCTAAAATTCTTGATGATAGTGAGATTTGCGATAAACTTAAAAGCGAGTTTGCCTGGATTCAGAGTACAACGCCCGATAAGTATAAAGCATTTAACTTATCGGCAATGGTTGTATCTATTGAAAATCTAGAGGATATCGCTGAACTATGTGGAACTAACGTCGGTAATTGGCTGGAGCAACAAATACCAGAAATAGCGAGTGAACTTTTAGGCAGAGGCGTGAAGGGTCGGTATGATATATTTCGGCTTCAACCAGGTCGTTTCGTGTTTCTTCTTCAACGTACTCCATCTTCTGAAGACGAAATCAAGAATGTCGCTATCAATCTTAAGAGGCTCATAAACTCGATAACATTGACGACTCCAAATGGGCCACAGGAAGTTGAATTTTTATCCTGGGGGATTGTCTACTCCTATAACGGATATTTGAGACGTAAATTAGGTGGGTTGAAGAATAGTCAAGCTGCCGTAAGCCCTGAACAACCTGCCGAAACGCTTTATAAACGGTTTTATGAAGCTGCAATGGCTCTACGGCCTAATGAACAAGGACATGCAGCCTTGGCAAGACGTGATTATGCTTCTGCTTTCAATTTTTTCGCTGACGCCTGGGCTATAGCTCCTGAATCACCCTATTATCTTAAACATATGGCTGAGGCATTAGTAGGAAGCGAAAACTATATTCAGGCTTTAAAATATTGCGAAGACGCCCTGAATTTGGATCCTGATTATGCAGGTGGTTATTACATGAAGGCAGAAATTCTAACGGCCCTAGAAAAAAGCGACGAGGCTACAGTGGAGTACCAGAAAGCCATAGATATATCCCCTCGAGCAAAACATTACTGGCTATTTGGGACCGCCTTAACAATTTCTGGAAAGTATGATTTGGCGATTCAACAATTCAAAAGGGCTAGAGAACTCGATGATTCCCGGCATAATAGTAAGTATGATTTATTGATTGCAAGAGTTCTCAAGTTGAGAGGAGAATCAGTCGAGGCACGAAATAAATTGATAACGATATCAACTGAAGAAGATTCTGGCGATGAAATTCTTGTTCAGTTTGAGACAAAACTTCTCGATGCAAATCTCTAAATAAACTAAAGCTCATTTCAACAGAAAGATTTCGCCGGGACCTTTACCCAATTATTTGGTACGCTTTAACTGTAGAAGAGGAGTTTTTATGGAAAATCCTCTAAAAAATTACACCTTACCTCGTCTTTTCGAAGAGATGGTAGAGGGTATTCTACATGGGGTGGAAGTTTCCGCTAACTTTAAGATAGTGCCTCCCATTCCGATTGAAGAGATTGCTACTGATGTATTCGGGTATCAAATTCGATTTGTTGACTTGCGGTATCTTAAAAAAATGGTTCGAGGAGTGCTTTTTCCTGCCGAAAAGAGAATCCTTATTGATAGCTATTATAACAATTTACGACAGCGTTTTGCTATCGCGCATGAGCTGGGCCATATCCTTCTAAATCATTCGTCTTATAATACCACCAATTTTTCCTATGCTGAACCTGGACTACTTGGCATTGAATGGGACAAGTTGATTGCTAGTTGTTTCCCAGGATCAATAGAAACTCAGGCCAGTAAGTTTGCAGGGATCGTGCTTATTCCACGATACCTCTTGATACCTCGATTGATTCAGTTTCCCAAAGTGGATGCAGAAGCTGTCAGTCCTTTAGCCGACGAATTTGAGGTTTCTTCTAGTACGATGCTATATCGTCTTCTCGACTTAAACGATAACGACCTTTTATACACGATGACGGATGGCAATTACTCAACACGTTTATTGGTTGATACAGAGTCACTTCATGAATTCAAGAAACGCATTAAAGAAAGTTCAGTGACACGAGTCATTAAACGTCCTCCATTGTTAAATCATGATAGGTCATTAACACATGATCGAAATAAAAGAGCCATCGTCAAAGCGTTGGAAACTCAAGAGATTCCATTACAGGCAACAATCTTATCTATCTCCTCAGCACCTGAGTTGACTCGTTTCATAGTAGGTCTCGGCAATCGAAATCAGATAGCAGTTATGCTCGGATGTATACCTGATATAAGTATACCGACTAATATACATGTTCTCGAGACATTAAAAAATGACGGCAAGGTTGTTGTAATAATCTGCACCCATCAAAAAAATCAATGTAACTGCAATTTAATTAAAAAGCTCCGGCAGGTAGACTATATTGTATATTATCATCCTGAATCGGTCAGCAATAGTCAAGATTTGCCACAAGCAATTCAGGAGTACGTTGTTGCTAAAATCCAACCAGACAAATGGATGGAACAGCGACTACAAAATATTTTAGATCAAGGAGAAACCTTCGAGCCTCAGGATGATTCCCTAACATGGATCGAATCTGATTCGATCCAATTGCCCCTTTGGAATCCCGAGCCCCTTAAGACAATTAAAGACGCTCGAAAGGAAATTCGCTCTTTTCAGAAATCTGGCAAGAAAGTAGTACTTACAATTGGTTGCTTCGACTTCCTGCATATAGGACATATATCGTTTCTAGAAAGTGTAAAGAAAGAGAATGAGGTACTCATAGTCGGAATTGAGGACGATAAGAGAGTATGGCAATACAAAGGTCGTTTAATTAACAACGTTAGGGACCGGTATAAAATGCTTCAATCATTGCGCTGTGTTGATTTTGTCTTCGTAATCTCTGAGGTGCCAAAATGGCGAGGAAAAGATTTCTACAAGGCTTTATGCCAATACCTGAAACCGGATTTTCGAGCCACTCATGACATAGACACCTTAATCGAGCAGAAGCAAGCTCAAATTGAAGCAGCCAATGGGACACTTAGAATTGTTTCTGATTATGAACATGGCCATTCAACAACTAATGATTTTGCTAAACTGCTTCGCCAGTATTCAAGTGATCCAAATCAACTTACAAGGTGGAAACTTGATAAGTCGAGTCTCGAAGAGTGGGAGACCGCTAAGCCCATTGTTGAGTACAATAAATTGATCTCATATTGGAACAATATCGAAGCGACACAAGAAGCTCCAGAAATCCACCGACAGTTGAGATTATTCTAAACTGATAATTTGAGGTCAGGAGAGGTATACATCAATTAGAATGCGGAAGTTAATTGGTTCATAGGGGGTATCTCATGCCTTCTTACTCAACAGAGATTGTGTCTCTTGATGGTCTTAAACTAGATCAGGCAAACAGGGTGGTAAGCGGAGCAGTGATTCAGGTCCTGACTCGTACTGAGGCGAGGGTATTGGAAGTTCTGATGGCTAACGCTCCTAGGGCGGTAAGCCGAGAGGTACTGATTAAAGTTGTATGGGAAACAGAATATACCCAAGATAGCGAATTGCTAGAGCCACACATAAAAAGTCTAAGAAGGAAGCTAGCAGCAAATCAGGTCTGGAAAATAGAGACAGTTCGGGGACTCGGCTATCGTTTAGTCCGTCAAAATTTTTAGGTTTAGTACTCCCAATTTGCGGGGCACTGGGTTCACTAAATGGGATTAGAAAGGGTTAAGTATAGCCCGGTCTAATGTACTGAATTCTAAAGATTTCCTCCCACGAAAGGGGGTGGTCAACAATACCGAGCGCGACCGCCGGGACTTGCTTAGTCGTAAAATGAGGCCGGATGAAATTATGTAAGACCCAGTAGGCATCTAAACGCTTTTGTAAGGCCGGTTTCTTCTTGGCATAGGTGTTGGTCTTACGACGGTAACAGGCCATACGCCGTCTCAAAGCACTGTTGAACCCTTCCAGCTGATTGGCGTGAATATCTGAGTTGGAGATATTCTGAACAGTCGCCGGATGTTCTGGCTGCGGTGCTTGATATTTGGGTCGCTTGCGTCCTTGTTGGTGAGCTTGACTGCCTTTATTCTTGAGCCGGACTTTGACGCCTGACTTTAATGTTTTTTAGGGCGACCCACTTGACCGGTACGGAGGGTCTCCTGACAGATGTCAAACAGAAGGTTGCCGTAACGCCGTTCCCCATCCGTCACCAGGGTTAAATCATCGGTCTGTTCGATCACCTGAGCCAGAGTTTCCATTGCTTGCTGAAACAAATCGGTTTCCCGCGGACCACACTTCAACTCCCAAATGAACCGACTGGCTCGATCCATCAAGACCACCGTCCAGCCCTCCGAGGCGATTGCTGGCTTGTTTTGACCCACCTTGGTGTATAACTCATCTCCCTCCACCAGTTGTTGGATAAACTGATGACATAAGGCATACAGTAATAAGGTCTCTTTCAAATCACCTAAGCGGCTGACCCACCGTTTCAAGCTATTCTTGCCCACGTGGAAGGTGCGACAAGCGGCGTTAAGCCCCATGCCATCGTTGATCGCTTCCAGGATGAGGGCCATCCGGCTGATCGGTGTCTTTAATCCTGCCAGCGGTGTGTTCTTGGTTTCAGAAAAATAGCTGTCGCAATCCCAGCAGTAATAAATCTGGCGAGTTTCACCATTTTTGAGAGTATAACCCGTATGTCGTTTGAAATTCTCAGAGTTACATTCAGGACAATGACCTTGGCTGAAGGACATCTGGCCTCCTACTTTTCAAGTTGATCGCCCTTCAGCTTATCCTTATCTGACTATTTTGTAAAATCCTATCTCACGGACCCAGTGCCATTTGCGGAGGTAATTCTGAAATTTTCTTAAGAATTCGGAAATGAGCAAATAGGAATACCTCTCCCTGTAAGGGTAAAATCACCGCCCCTATTGTCATCAGCCCGTAGACGTGCTAAAATGAAGAAAATGAAAAGACCCCGGTCGCCGAAACACCTAGGGTCTTTGTTTGAATTTTGACCAGGGCGTGTCACCCGGCCTATTTCCTTGTTGTGTTCATATCATAGCGTGGACAAGCCGACTGGTCAAATAGTCGGCTTTTTTATAATTTACCTTGGCCGCTTCCCAAACCATCTTCCCACTCCAGAGCAGGAGCGCTTGATGCAGACTATTTTCCAGAACTGTGAACCCCGTCCAGAAGTCCTTAAAGGAGAACTGCGCGAAGACATCTTTGCCGCCCGCCTCAAAGATGTAATAGATGGTCAGGCCGATCCAGTTTATCAAGACCCGGCCACCTTTTTTGAGAATACCTACCCCACCGAAGGGCTGAAGCTGCTGCTGGACGAAGTGCTGGGCCGGCTGACCGGTCTCAAATCGGCCAACAACGCGATTATCCGGCTGGAAACTGCCTTCGGCGGCGGCAAGACCCACAACCTGATTGCCCTGTATCACGCGGCCAATGGATACACGCCTGGGTCAGCCCTGGTAGACCCAGTCTTGAACCCGTCCAGCGGGAGGGTGCGCACGGTGGGCATTGTTGGGTCAGATTTGCAGCCGCGTGACGGCTTAGATCACGGCGAGATCAAGACCTATACGCTGTGGGGCGAAATCGCCTACCAATTGGCCGGCCCGGCGGGCTATGCCCAAGTAACCGGCAGCGACCAGGATCGTTCCGCGCCGGGAACTGGTATCCTGGAAAAACTGATTGGCGACGAGCCAACCTTGATTATGCTGGACGAAGTGGCCCGCCACCTGCGTGCCGCCAAAACCGTGCCCACCGTCACCGGCAAGTCGGACCTGGCCGAGCAGACGGTGGCCTTTCTGATGTCCCTGTTTGAATTTGCTGCCAGCCGCAAGCACATGGTAGTGGTGTTGACCCTGGCCGACTCCCAGGATGCCTTTGGCCGGGAAACCGAGGAACTTCGCCAGGAATTGGCCGAGGCCAAGCGGCTGTCGGCCCGCCAGGAGCGAGTCATTACCCCCACCGGCGAGGCCGAGATTGCTGCCATCGTCACCCATCGCCTCTTCAAAGCCATTCAGCCGGAGGCGGCCCGGGCCGTCAGCGATGCTTATTATCAGAGCTACCGCCGGCTGGTGGAGCAGGGAGCTAACCTGCCTCAGCGGGCGCTGCGGGCCGAGTATGCCGCCGAAATGGTCAGCGACTATCCTTTTCACCCTGAACTGCTAACCACCCTCAACCGCAAAACTTCGACCATTCCTAACTTTCAGAAAACGCGGGGGGCCTTGCGCCTGTTGGCGGCAGTGATCCGCCGCTTGTGGGAAACCCAGCCCGCCCTAACGTATCTCATTCACCCCTTTCATCTGGACCTGACCGTAGCCCACATTGCCGACGACTTGACCAGCCGCCTGGAACGGCCGGCTTTCAAACAGGTCATTGAGGCCGATATTGCCAGCCCGCGGCTCGGCTCCCAGGCCCACGCTCAGACTATTGACGCGCCGTGGCTGGCGGCGGGTAAACCGGCCTATGCTACGCGGGTGGCGACCACTGCCTTTCTGCACAGCCTGAGCCAGGGCATTGCCACCGGCCTGGACCCAGCTGATCTGAACGTGGCCGTGCTCACACCTGACGACGACCCCGCGCTGATTACTAAAGCCGCGGAGCGCCTGGTCGAAACTTGCTGGTTCTTTGACTGGGATGGTCATCGCTATCGTTTCAAGACCGAACCGGCCCTGAACAAGATTATTGCCGACGAGATGGGTATGGTCGGCACAGTCAAGGCCAAAGCGGAACTAGATCAGCGTATTCGCCAGGTCTGGAAAAGCGGCTACCTGAAACCCGTCTATTTTGCCAGCGAAGCCGGCGACGTGGACGACGACGCCGACAAGCCCAAACTGGTGGTAATGCACTACGACGCCGTGACCAGTACTGCCGGCGCAGTAGCCCCACCCGAGTTGCTCCAACGCCTGTTCGATCGGGCCGGCTCATTGGGCGGGTATCGCACTTACAAAAACAACCTCCTGTTTCTGGTGGCCGACAAAGAGCAGGTCGAAAATATGGTCGAAGTGGCCCAGCGCTATCTGGCCATTGGCCGGATTGTGGGCGACCCCAGTCGCATGCAGGAATTTACTGAGGAGCAGCGCAAACGGCTGAAGAAGACGGCCGAAGCCGCCGAACTCCAGGTGCGGGTGGCCATCACCAAAACCTATCGCTACCTGTACTACCCCAGCGCCGAAGCGCCTCAGAGTCACAGCAACCTGGCCCGCGAAACCTTACCGCCCCAGGATCAGGGTGAGGTCAACCAGGATCAAACCAATGTCGTCTTGCGGGTGCTAAAGCAGTTGCAGAAGGCGCTGACCGCCGACGACGCCACCCTGCCCGCCGCCTTTGTGCGGGCCAAAGCCTGGGACACCGGCCAGGTGGTCATCTCAACCGAGGAACTGCGTCGGGCCTTTGCCCGACGCCTGGGGCTGCGCATGCTGTTGGACGCCAACCAGTTGAAAAAGACCATCCGCAACGGGCTTGAGACCAAAACCTGGTTCTATTATGATACCGGCCAACAGTTAGGCTATGACGCCGAGACGCCGCCACCGCCGGTGCAGATCAGCGAAGACGCGCTGCTCTACACTCCGGAAGAAGCCGCCCGGCTCAAGCTGCCGATTAAGGGCAAGGTGACTACCGGAGATGGCGGTGGGGTCAGCCAGGAACCAACCTGCCCGGTCTGTGGCCGTCCGATCTCGCAGTGCATTTGCGGCGATGGGAGCGACATCACGCCCGTGGTGCGTCTTCACGCCGAGGGCGCGCCGGCGCAAGCTTTCCAGAGCTTAATTGACCAATGCCACGATCAAAAGGTTGAACAACTGGCCCGGCTGTTTATGCGAATTGAAGGCCAGGGCAAAGACGGGGCGGACGAGGCTCGCTCGCTGGGGTTGGCCATCCCCCAATTGGGCAAGGGTAATTTTTACTTGGAGCAAACGTTCAATGCCGAGTTTAGCTCGACTGAAACTATCAGTGTCAGTTTTACCGGCGGCTGGGACCGCTACAAGCGCCTGAAACAGGTGACGGATGCCTTTGGTCAGGAAGCCAGTAAGTTGATTGTGCGCACTACCCTACGGATAGATTTTCCTGAAGGTCTGGCTGTCGCCGCCGGCCAGTTCCAGACGATCCATGAAGTCTTTACCACCCTCAGCTTTGGCCGGATGGTCCTTGATGCTGAGCCGTTTAGTGAGGAGTAAGGATTAAGAGAATTCAGTAGGGGAGCAGAGGAGCGGAGATGCAGGGGAGAGTCTCAAACAATCTCTCTCCTGCACCCTTGCACCCCTGCTGTTTATTGCCTACTCCCTGGGATTAAGGAAACGTATTAATGAAAGCTCTCTCTTTCCGCCAACCCTGGGCGGAGTTGATTTTGCAGGGTCGCAAAACGATTGACCTGCGCACCTGGCCGACCCGGCATCGGGGTCGCCTGGCGATCCATGCCAGCCAGCAGGTGGAGGTGGAGATTTGTCGCCTATACAACCTGGACCCGGCTACCCTGGTTACCGGCGCGCTGGTTGGCACGGTCGAGGTGGTCGAGATGGTGCCCCTGGATGACGAAAAATGGGAGAGCCTGCGCGACCAACATTTGAAGCCCGGCCCTTTTCCTGGCGACCTGCTGGGCTGGCGTCTCCATGACCCTCAACGCCTGCCCCAACCCGTCCCAATGAGTGGTCGCCTGGGGTTGTTCAACGTGCCGGATGAGTGGTTAGAGCAGTCGCCAGTTGCCGACCGGAGACCGGAGACCGAAGATCGAAGATCATCGCCGGTTTCCCGCCCCCGGTCCTCGGTCTTGTATCGTACCACCGACTCCCCCACTGTCCCCGACAAACCCTTTGAGCTGCGGATCATTCCTCAAAACGGCAGCGCTTACGGCCTGGCCCTGTACCAGTGGCCGGTGGCGGTGAATGGTCACCAGGGACAGACCCCAGCCCAGCCCGAACGCCTGACCGAGCTGGTGGGCGACCCGCTGCGGGCGGTGGCCGATCACATCCTGGAGGCTCTGCGTCGCAGTGGCTACAAGCCTACCGACCTATCCGCCACCCGCCACAAACCGTTTTACCTGGACGAAGAGACCGGCTTGCGTCTGGCATTGCTCTTCCTGGCTATCAAACCATTGACCCGGCTGGATCGGATCGAGGCCATTTCTAGTGCCTTACGCACTATGTCATCGGAAGAAGCTTATTACTGGTTTAGCAAATGTACTGCTAGTACCAGTGCTGCCAACGCTCAACGCGCACTGCGCATTTTGTTAGCGGGGGAATAAAAAACAAGCGTTAGCCAATTATCCTGAATACGAGTGTAAAGAACAGCAATGAGTAATTTGACCATAGGTAGCCTAATACGTCACTGGGAATTGGGCATTGGTAAAGTTCAGGCGATAGATGCCCAAGGGCTGACTATAAATTTTAGGGATGGTGCAAGTCATCTCGTCAAGCCTGATGATGTAACCCCTCTAGCGGACGATGGTTTTTGGTCACAGGCTTTTGCCGAACCAGACACAGTAGCTCAGAGGGTTAAAGACTCTCCGGTTAACGTTATCACACTTTTGTTACGCGACTTTCCCCGCAATGAAGCTCGAACCGATGAGATTCGGGCTCAGTTAGGGGAGTTTGTAACGGATTGGACTCCATGGTGGCAGCAGACCCAGAATTTACTAAAGCAGGAACCGACTATTGACACCAGTCGTTCCCGGGAGGGAATTTACGCGCTCGCAGAAAAGCCACGCACCCGAATAGACGAATTGTATCAAGAGTTTAGAGCATTGCCGGATTTCAAAACAACTTCAGCTAACAGCGCCAAAATGTATAACTCGCGTAAGTTTGAGGTCGCTCGTGGTATTATGAATCAGGCTCCGAAAGATGACGATCTCGTTCCGAGCATTCGTAACCACGTCCGAGACTATATGTTGGCAATGGCTCAACATGAAAGCGTCCCAATTGCGGAACGAACCGAAGCAATTCTCAGGTTGGCAGAGCGAAGATGGGTGCCTGATCCAGAAGTTGCCTCGGTTCTGACGGTCCTCAGCCAAAAACCGATCAAAATTTATGACCTTAACCAGTTTTCCCAAAACCGGATTATTGATAGTTTGCTGAAACATGTTGGAATGGAAGTAGGCCGGGCTTCATTTCTTACTGCTTTTGCAACAGAAGCAAGCCAGATCCACATGGCTACCGACATTTTTCTTCGAGGGCGGACTGAAATGTTAATGCAGGGCCTTTGGTCTGGTCTGGGTGAAAATCTGATTGATAATGAGCCCAAAGATGCAGTTCTACGCTGGTATAAATCTCTGGCCTCACGCCTTCAAGGATTAGGGCAACTCTTTCAGATAATTATCTTTGATGTCAATCTACCAGTTGACTGGAAAAAATTGGCCGAGCATCTGACCCACCTCCTAAATCACCTGAACAAACTAGACAGTTCCGAGAAGGTACCGCCAGAAACTATGCAAAGCTTTACAGCTTTGTGGCGTCGAGTGATAGCTTGTGCTCCATATACTATCCAAGCGAACTACCTGGATGTCCCCCTGGCAATGCCTTTTCGTCCTCATCTCATTGAACCTATGCTAGCTGCAATTTACAATGCCGACCCAGCTTTTAATCTGGCAAATCGTTTTATGGAACGGGTAGATCAGAAACCTGACCTCTCCCTTGCCTCCCTCCTACAATGCTTTGCCAACAATTACTGGGGATATTCTTCAGCCGTGGGGGTTCTTTCTCACCTTGCCCTTCGTTTTAAGGCAACGAGACCCGATGTCTTGAGTTGGATAGCTGAGCATGTACTAAAAGTGGTTCAGGATAAACCCGAAGCTCTACCTCAGTATTTACCTGTATTCGATCAATTAGCCCAGGCAGACAGCAGAGCAACCTGGTCTGGGCGAGTAGACATTCAGCGGCAGCAGGCTTTTTACCGCCTCTGTGAAGCTGTCGAGCAGGGCGAGTCCATCCTGTTTCCGCCATTTACCTTTGACACTATTACTTTGGCTGGTCTGCGCAACTTCCTGACCAACTTGGCTGAAGAAACCCAGGAAATGCTCAATGAGTTCCAAGCTCAAGTCGCTCAAGCCCAGGCGGAAACTCAAGCGGCTCAGGACCAACTGCGACAAACCACTGCTTCTCTTGAAGAGCTGCGCCAAGGGTATCGCCAGCCAGACCGCGACAGCAGGTTTGCTGAACGCCGCCGCATCTTGGAAGGACTGGCAGCGACTACTGCCGAATTTGAGCGATTTGCTGCTCGCCAGCAAACCAAGGAATTGATTGGGGTGGCGCGACGCTTGAATAGGTTACTGGCGGATTTTGGCACCGAACCTTTTGGGACACTTGGTGAAGAAGTAAGGTATGATCCGGCCCGGCATGAATTCGTTGGCGCGAGCCAGGGAACTATAGAGATGGTTAAGGTCATTGAGCGGGGTTACACAATTCAGGGTTTGTCGGGCCAACCCCAAGTGCTCAAGCCAGCCAAAGTTTCACTGGAGTAGGAGGTTAGCCATATGCCAGCAGAATTTACGCTTGGAATTGATTTTGGCACTTCGACAACGGCGGTGGCTTTGCGTGAGCCGGGTAAGCCGCCGATAGCTCTGCCAATTGGCCGGGATGAAGTGACAACCTATATGCCCTCTGTAGTTGCTTTTCGCCAGCCGGGCAACCAGATTCTGCTGGGGGAAGAAGCCGAGCAAGCGACGGGTGCAGCCTTTGTGGTTCGTTCCATCAAACGCTGTTTGGGCTGTGATGGCAGTGCTTGCAGCAAAACTGGTAAATCGGGTCTCAGTGGCTGCAATGGCACAGGTTCGATCAATATTCCAGGCAGCAATCCCATGAAACCGGAACAGATTGCCGCTATGATTGTCGAAGAGGCGGTCAAGCGAGCAGTGCGAGCAGCTCGTAATACGATCGGGCTTGACCTGGTGGCGCATGAAGTAGCCCTGGCCCAAGAGGTAAATCTGGGTTGTGGGGCCGCTTTTAGCCTCATCCAGCGTCAATTATTAGTGGAACAGGTGGCCCACAAATTGGGCTTTCAGACGGTTAATCTGCGACACATTGTCGAAGAGCCGATCGCGGCAGGTATTAGCTACGCCAAACTGGCCGGAGTAACCAGCGGCCGCGTCTTGATCTACGACTTTGGCGGAGGTACCTTCGACACGGCTATTTTGGATGTAGATGTACAGGCCAGTCGGATTACCATTTTGGCAGCCGATGGAGTTCCCTGGCTGGGCGGTGATGACATTGATCAACTTGTTTATGCATACTTTTTGACCAAAATTGCTGAGGAAAATGGACTGACCCAAGACCAGCTTAAAACGCAGTTAACCGCCTTTGATCAACAAAACCTGCGCCGGATGGCCACTGCGGCTAAGGAGTCTCTCTCCAGTCAAACCGAATTTGAGGAAGCGCTGTTTTCAGATAGCTTGGGTGTAATTCTGCTTGATTTAAGCCGTTCGCACCTGGAAAAGTTGGTGCAGGAAAATCGGCAACAGGGTCGTAATCTGCTTGAACGCAGTCTGGATTGTGTTCTTTCAACTTACCGCGCCGCCCAAACTTTTGAACTGGCCCGAAAAGGAAGGTTGTTAGATACCAGCGAACTGATGTCTCGGAAACTCGAAGATATGGTTCCCGATATTGACCAGGTGGTATTGGTTGGGGGTGTAACCCGAATGCCACTGGTGCGACAGCGTCTTATTGACCTCTTTGGTCAGGAGCGCGTGGTCAGCCAGGATGTCGTCGAGCCAATCAATGCGGTAGCCGTGGGTCTGGCATATCCCAGAGAGTTTGAGCAATTTAGCTTACTACGCCCTCCTTACGCCGTCGAATTAGTTTTATATGATCAGCCCAAAGGACCGCAAGAAATAATCATTTTGCACCAGGCGTATGACAAGATGGACTATTTCAGCAAGCTCACCTACAACGTGCTGCCTATTTACGCGACGCCCAAACAGCACGTCGAACGAAGCTACAAGCACGCTCGCCTGCGCTTTAGAGGGGAGGGCATCCAGCCGAATGAAATTAACTTGGATCATAAAATAGGTCAAGGGGATCATTTTGTTTGTTTAGATTTGGGCGGGCGAATGCAACTGAATGGCATTGTTACCCCGGAAAAAATGTTGTGCCATGTGCCCTTGAAGCATCCACTGCAAGAGGGGATTATCCAGGCCCAAAGAGAACGCCCGGCTCCTGCCTCTAAACGAGATCCAAAGAAAGAAATTGAGGATTTCTTTAGGGAAAATTAATGCTGGACTAGGATGGCTATATCCCAACTGTTTTACCTGGACGAAGAGATTGGCCTGAACCTGGAACTACTTTTAATGCTGAAAAATTATATTGCTGTCTAACTGCTAACCTGTTTTGACGACTAGTTTTAGGAGAAGCCTGTCATGAATTTCATCATCAATGAGGATGGTACCGTAGAACTTTACACCCCTGAAAAGATGGCTGAACGCCACAACGAGAAGATGTCTTCCTCTAAGCTTACGCTCGACGAGCTCGATTCGCGACGTTCAAAGCGTTCCAAGAAATCGAAAAAAGTCTCGGCGACTGGCTCAACCCCAAATTCCACCTCAGCAGCAGTCCAGCTGCCTGCTCAAGAAGTTCGTTCTGATCTGGTTCCCTGTCCCTATTGTCCATCATTTGTGCGTTTTGATAGACTGGAACGTCACATCCATAGGGTCCATGAATCAGGCCAGCCAGCTATACCTAAACCCATTAAACCGAAAATCCGGCTGCCAAAATTGAACCTACAAGCAGGCATCCGGAAAAATCAACCCATACGTAAAAGAAACCCGTTGCCCGATAATCAACAACTGCGCCAGCAGCAGCCCGAATTGTTTGACGGGCGACTTAAACGAAAGTGGATCGAGGAAAAAATTAATACTGCCCGGGCTGAGCAGCGAACGCTTGATTTGGGAGGTATTGATTTGCGGGGTGTACCATTGGATGGAATGGACCTGCATGGTATTTACCTGAATAAAGCCAACCTCAGTTTTGCTAATTTGAACCACGCGAATATGCGCGGGGCCTTCATGGTAAAGGCTAACCTGCACGGAGCTAACCTAAGTGGGGCCGACCTAACCGAAGCAAGTCTTCAAGGCGCAGATTTATCGAATGCTATTTTGGATGGCGCCAAGCTAACTGGGGCCAATTTAACGGGAGCCAATTTGCAGGGCGTTGACTTGACCAAAGCTGAGCGAAAAATACCTTCCTCATCACAATCTGGTCGGATCAAGTTCAAAAAAGGAAAACGACCAGCTTACGCTGATAACCGGGACATGACTAAAGAAAAAGTTTACCAATCCTTTTATGAAACCCGTGATGGGAGTAAGGGATTAGGGCACATGCGCCGTGACATTGATGGCACCTTCGGCTCATATCCCCTCCACGATCCTTATGGTGATGAAGCGGAATCCGATTAAAACCGCCGAGAATCAAAGACTTATAGGTAATCATGAGGTCATTTCCAGCGATCTGCTAGCCAGACCCTCTGAAGAAGCCTATTTCTGGTTCAGTAAATGCACCACTCATGCATCCGTGGCTAATGTTCAACGCACCTCGCGAATTTTGCTCGCGGGTGAGTAGCTCTTAAGGTTGGGGAGGAACACAGCGAATGGGAGTATTTGTCAAGACGATATCAGATTTAGTAGCCTTATTTCTACAAGCACTACGTTTATCGGTCATTTTGCCAGCGGTTGTTTTTGTTGGATTAAATGTAACATTGGTGGTTCCAAGGCTGAGGGATACCATCTTGTATCAAAATTTGGGCCTCAGCGATGAGCAAGAACCAGTAACAGTCGTTGTTTTCCTGTGCATCCTTTTGGTTGGTTATGCATTAGCAGTAGCTAATATTCCGATTATTCGTTTTTTTGAGGGATATCCTTGGCTGACTTTTGGGCTTGGTGCTCGATTGCGTCTAAGCCATGCCCGTCGAATAGCTTACCTGCAAGAGCAGATAGAGGAACTAGATAATCAAATTCGGGCCTGTCAAGAAGAGATAAAAGATGAACGGGAAAGAGAAGTCCAAGCGCGGGAAGAGCAAAATGAACTAAAGGCAGGCAGAGCTAGAAGAACAGTAAAAGTAGTAAACGATGAAATGAATCGGTACCAGATGAGGAAAAACCTCTATATTGCGGAGTTATCCTGGACTTATCCCCACCACCAACCTTGGCGTCTTTTGCCTACTCGATTGGGCAATGTTATCGCTGCTGCTGAAGAGTATTCCAGCCATTTATATGGTCTCGATGCGGTTACTTTCTGGCCTTTCCTTACCCCAATCTTGACCCAGAAAGGGTATGCTCCATTTGTCGAACGAGAAAAGGCCACTTTTGACTTCCTGCTCAATATGGTGGTGATCACGCTCATTTTTGGAGCAGAGCTTATTTATTTAGATGTTCTTCTCTATCGATCTGATTTTTGGACTTTTATATGGACCACTTTTTTTAAGTTATTCATAACTTTAATCTTAGCCTTCTCTTTCTACTTCTTATCCATTCAAGGCGCTTTGAGTTGGGGCTATACAATTCGTACTGCTTGTGTCCTCTATCGTGACCAGCTCCGCCAGCAGCTTGGGCTGAGCAAACCGGAAGGTTTCTATCAAGAGCAAATTATGTGGAAACAAGCCACTCGGTTTTTTCTGGATCATGATATTACGCCAGGTAATTATATCTTTGATTACAGTCGTAGAGCTACAGATATTTCCCTGGAAATATCCGTAACTGAGGACTCCACATCATCTTCAAATGAATAGTGGAAGCTTATCCGTAATACTATAGGAGTGAGGGATTCATGAAAAACATTTTTCAGTGGTTATTAAACTTGTTGGGCTGGGGGGTGCCAGGAATACTGATGATGTCAGGAAGTTTGACTGGTACAGGTGGTAGTAGTGGGTCTGGCCAAGATCCTCGCAAGTTCTCTAAGATAAAAGAGCTGAGAACTAGGCTCGACTCCGCTGAACTAGACCTTAATAACCACCAGCCAAGTCATGCCCTTTATAATTTGGAGCGGGCTGACGAAATTGTGCAGGAGTTGCACACGCATACCCCTGAGGTTGAAAATTTATTAGATTTGAAGAAACAGCTTTGGGAAAGATACCATAAGATAAAGAAACAACCATAAAACGAATTCTACTGATATAATAACAACTATCGAGAACTCTAATGATAGAGTCAAGCTCCCCTGACGAGACGGTTACACAGAATCATCTCGATGATAAACCTACACGTTTTGATCAGTTTTGGTGGCAAACGCATAATTTGGCCACCTTAACTGTATTTGTGTTACTTATTATCGCGTGTGGTTTGGCGACCTTTCTTTTCAGGCCCTTATTTGCGCCAGCCAACGAAACTAGCCAAGCATCATTGCCGCAAATAAATCCTGGCGCTCAGTTTATTCAGAATTCTAGTGTTCTATACTACGTTGAACGATCTCCTGGTCTTAAAACGACCGATATTTTCGCCCGCCCGATTACCACAACAACTCCCATCACCCCTCAAAATCTTACCCTCAGTCCCAATTATTCTGAACTTCAACCTGTCGTAGCCCCAGATGGTGAACAACTTGCCTTCTTCTCCGTCAGCCAAACCGGAGATCGTAGTTTGCGCGTCTTACAACCTGGCCATATTTCTATTGATGTAACTTACCATAGTGGCGCGAGTGATCTGGCCAGTGACTGTCAAATGGTTCTGGACAAACCACCCCTCTGGAGTCCGGATAGTCAGTGGCTAGCTTTTCTGGTCGAATGTGGCCCTGAAACCGACCAGATGACCAAACTATTTGTAGCCAGCGTGACTGGCTCAATGGTAAAACGAATCAGTGAAAGTGGTTATCAGATTGCCCAGGTAAGCTGGCAAGATGCCCAGACTCTCATTTATAGTGAACAACGACCGGACAAGACAGAGGCGATTTATCAGGCTTCGACGATTGACCCTCAAGCGCAGCCAAACCTAATCAAACTAGTGGCTGCCCCAGATTAGATAAGACACAATAGGTTAGCACCATCATATGGGAATGAGCAAACAGATTAACGTTTTAACATTGCAGGAAATCGAGATAAGGACCACTAGCTAATGTCCCATCCTCAATCCAAAATCCAAAATTCCCCACCCCCCACCCTCATCGAGTCCTGGCTGCCCATCGAAGCCATTGGCGTCGAGAGCCAGCGCGAGCGGGGAGCCAGCAGCGCCCTGCCACCGCTCTACTTCTTGCACGTCTGGTGGGCGCGTCGTCCTCTCATCACCAGCCGTGCGGCGATTTTAGCCGGTTTATTGCCGCCTTGGTCTGAAGATTGGCCTGATTCTCTCCGCCAAAAGTTTCCCACCAAAGAAATCTACCACGCCTGGTTCCAACGCCTGCTCGGCATCCTGGGCGATCCTGTGGCTGGACGCAAATTGATTCAATGGGCCAACCAGCGCGGCACGCAACTCAAAGAAAATCCTTATGGCGGCGCACCCCGTGCCTTCATTGTCAATCCATCCGAAGATGGCCTAGTCACCATGCTTGACCTGTTGGAGCAGCAGTGGGACATACGGGAGATTGCCGTGATGGATCCGATGGCCGGGGGTGGTTCCATCCCTTTTGAAGCCCTGCGTTACGGCTTCACTACCCTGGCTAACGAACTCAACCCTGTCGCCTCAGTTGTACTGAAAGCCACCCTAGATTTTCCAGCTCGCTTTGGTCCTGCCCTGACCGAAGATATCCGCAAATGGGGTGGTGAATGGGCCAAACGCATGCAGACTCGCCTCGCCGAATTCTTCCCAAAGCAATCAGGTGAAAATATTCAAGCTTATATTTGGGCGCGCACAATTGCGTGCCCTTCAACTGGAAAAGTTGTGCCACTTTCTCCCCATTGGTGGTTAAGCAAAGAGCCGCCTATTGCCGTGTCTCTTCGTACCGACCCCACCTGGAATACCCCGCAGTTTGAGACTGTTCGTGGGGACGCAATTGACTTTAACCCTGATGAGGGTACTATCAGCCGGGGTGTGGGCCGTTCCCCCTGGACGGGTGAAGCCATTGATGGAGATTACATCAAACGCGAAGCCCAGGCTGGGCGTATGGGACAGCTACTTTACGCCATTGTGCTCAAACAGCCTAGTGGTTTCAGCTTTCGTGCTCCAACCGAAGCGGATTTAGCGGCTGCTAGTCTTGCTGAAGAAACATTGGCTCAAAAATTGCCTTCTTGGGAAGCAGCCGGATTTGTGCCAACCGAGCCCAGGCAAGTTGGTCGAGCAGATTGGGCCGCAGAAATCTATGGCTTGAAAACTTGGGCTACCTCATTTGCTCCACGTCAACTTCTCTCTTTAATCACTTTTCTTGAGTCAATGGAGCAACTGGGTGTAGAAATACGACAAGAGATGAATGAGGAACGAGCGGCCGCGGTGGAAACTTATCTGGGCATTATGCTGGATAAAGCTGCCATTTATAACAACCGCTCTTGCCGTTTCGATCCCAATCGTGGTATTCGCAGTATCTTTGACCGCCATGATTTCGGTTTTGTGTGGAGTCATGCCGAATTTGACGCCTCGGCTAACTTGCTCCCGTGGGTAGTCGGTCAGGTAGCTGACGCCTACAAAGAACTCGCAAAACTGACCGCTTCCACCCAACTATCCCTCTGGAACACCGCCAGCAAGCCGCCGGTGGAGCGCCTGCAAATCAGCCAGGGCAGCGCCACTGATCTGAATCACATTTCCAGCGGCTCCGTCCACCACATCTGTGTGGACCCGCCCTACTACGACAACGTCATGTACGCCGAGTTGAGCGACTTCTTCTACGTCTGGCTCAAGCGCAGCGTCGGCCACCTTTACCCCGATTTTTTCCGCGATGAATTAACCAACAAAGATGACGAGGCCGTAGCCAATGCGGCCCGCTTCGCCGCCTTTGGGGCCAAAAAGAAGCCCTTGGCCCAGCAGGATTACGAACGCAAAATGGTCGCCGCCTTCCGCGAGATGCATCGCGTTCTGCGTGACGACGGCGTGCTGACCGTCATGTTCACCCACAAGCAGGTCGAAGCCTGGGACACCCTGGCCACCGCCCTGATCGGGGCCGGCTTCACCATCAAAGCCTCCTGGCCCGTCCACACCGAGTCGGAGCACTCGCTCCACCAGGCCAAGAAGAATGCGGCGGCAAGTACGATCTTGCTGGTCTGTCGTAAAAGGCCAGCAGGGGAGCAGGGGGGCAGAGGGGCAAGGGAGAGTTTCTCCTCTGCTCCCCCGCTCCCCCGCCCCCTTGCTCCGGTCTGGTGGGATGACATCAAAGGCCGCGTCCGCAGCGTTGCCCGCGAAAAGGCCGCCGAGTTCGCGGCGCAGGGTATCGGCGGGGTGGATTTGTACATCAGCACCTTTGGCCCGGTGCTGGCGGTCATCTCGGAGCAGTGGCCGGTGCTGACCAGTGAAGTGGACGAGAAAAGCGGCCAGCCCAAACCGCTCCGGCCCGAAATCGCCCTCGACCTGGCCCGCGAAGAGGTCATCGCTCTGCGCAAGCAGGGGTTGCTGCTGGGCCGAGATATTCAGTTCGACCCTATTACCGACTGGTACCTGATGGCCTGGGACGCCTTCAAAGCCGAAGAGTTCCCGGCCGACGAGGCGCGCAAGCTGGCCCTGGCCCTCGGCCTGGACGTGGAGAAAGAGTTGATCCAGCGCAAGCGGGTCATCAGCAAAAAGAGCAGCTCGGTGGTGCTGCAACAGCCCAAACAGCGCCGCCGCAAGGGCCTGGCCGACCCGGAGGCCGACAGCTTCGATACCTGGCTCGACGCCGCTCACGCGGTCATGCTCATTTATGAAGAGGATGGGGCCACCGCCACCGCCGCCTTCCTCAAGCGCACCGGCCTGGCCAGCGACGGCGTTTTCAAAGCCTGCCTGCAAGCCCTGCTCAACGCTATCCCCCGCACCCGGCTCAAAGGCAAATTCGTCCGCCCCGAAGCCGAGGTGTTGGATAATCTGCGCCTGGCCTTTTTTGAGGAGTTGATCATGCCAGTGGAGGAGGAGCGGGAGGTCGAGTCGGTGCGGCAGTTGGAGTTGTTTGGGAGCGAGGGGGAGACTGATATCGAAGAAGACAAGGAAGAAGAAGCAGATGGCGGATGATTCTCAACCGGGTGCTTCCTTCATAGCTAGGAGTGTTCCCCCTGAATTTGCCGAAAGGATGCGCCAGCGCCGGCCGGGGTATGATCGGGTAGCCGAGTTAGTGCGACGATACGATGCCAATCCAATTGAAGAACGAGCTAAAATCGATAAAGAGAAATTAGATCTTGCTTGGATCCGACCACTGTTCCAGGCCCTTGACTGGGAGGTCTGGTTTGAGTCTGGATTCGATAAACAAACAGCCTCATTTGATTTTGAACTGGCCTATCACAACCTGCGGATACCTGTTGAGGTAAGAGAGTCTGGTCAGTCGCTAGACTCATATACTCCTACAGGTCTCAGTGCTTGGGAAGTCTTGACAAATTTTGAATCAGTTCTAATTTGGGATTTGCGGGATCCTGGTAATCCGAGCGTCTTCCTGGCAACCGGTCCACGATTTTATCTTGCCGATGGTAGTGAGGAACATGATCTGCTGGCAGCCCAAGTATTCTATGAAAGGCTAGTGCAACCATCTGAAAAAAACCAAGCCACCGAATCACCGCAGCAACCTCCTCTTAAAATCATTTCCGATGTTTCTCACGCCCCAAAATTTGATGCTTATTTAAGTTTCAGCAGTCTCGATAGACCATGGGTTACTAAACTCAAAGCTGATCTTGAAAAATATGGTCTAAGTATTTGGTTAGATAATGATGAACTTCAACCGGGCGACGATTGGGCCAAAAAAATTGAACTAGCCGTAGCCAATAGCAAGGCTACAGTGGTCGTTGTGTCTCCAGACTCTATGCAGTCTAAATTTGTTAATAGAGATATTGAACAGGTCATGGCATTATTAAAACAGGATCAGTCTATCAAAATCATCCCTGTTTTGTTTAGAGAGGCAGAAATTCCCCCTCAGCTTGCCAGGTTTCTATGGGTCGATTTCCGGAATACCGAGAATGATGATGAAGCTTACGACCGCCGGGTCTGGGAACTAGTTGGAGGGATTACTGGTCAAAAGCCACCCGAAGTGCTCAAACTTAAAGAAACAGCTACTCATGCAGCATCACAGCGTATCGAGCCGTCTGGCATTCCCTCTGCTGAAGCGGTTGGGGAACCGCAGGTAATCTCCACATCCGACCAGGCTACTGTGTCGGAACAGGTCAACGTAACCATTTCACCGCCCCAGCCCACGGCAGCGAGTCTTCAAATTGCCATCCGCGCTCTGGCCGACAAACCTAGCGACGTTGATCTATTGGGCTTTAAAGATTACGCCGAGGCTCTGGCCGATTTTATCAAAGAACCTAAAACTGAAAAGCCACTGACCATTAGTATTGACGCGGCCTGGGGTATGGGCAAGACCAGTTTAATGCGGATGATTAGACGACGCTTGGAAGGTCAGCCAAACGAAAATATCCGTAACTCAGAAACAGGTCAAAAACAAAATGTCAGAGGGTCTTTTCCGACTGTCTGGTTTAATGCTTGGAAATATGATGAAGAGGAGTCTCTCTGGGCGGCTTTGGTTTTGGAAATCCTGGGCCAGATTCGGCGCCAATTAATCTGGCGTCAACAAACTTGGCTAAATCTGAAATTAAACTGGAAACGATTTGATTGGGGTTTATTGCGCCAGCGGGTTATCAAATATCTAGCCGTTTACATTTTCTTGGTGGGCATCCTGGGTACACTGACCTTTGGAATTGCGTCCCTCTGGCTAGGGGCTACCTGGCAGGAATCGTGGCAAAAATTATTGGAATATATCCAGTTGGTCGGGGGGCTTGGCTTTTTGACTGCCATTTACGCCGCCGGTAAGCAAGTGTTTGATAGCCTGACTAACCCCTTTGATCTAAAACTGGAGCAATACCTGCGCCAACCCAATTACGCCGAGAAAGTAGGCTTCCTGGCCCAGTTTGAAGCCGATTTCAAACGGGTGGTTGATGTCGTAACCGAAAATGGCAAGTGGCCGCTGGTGGTTTTTATTGATGACCTTGATCGTTGCGCTCCGCCCAAGCCAGTTGAAATTATCGAAGCCATCAATCTACTGCTCG
Source organism: Anaerolineae bacterium (assembly GCA_023382535.1). The sequence goes on from JAHDWA010000032.1 coordinate 99,696, forward strand.
ACTCGCAGCACTGCGTGTTTATTCTGGGAATGGATGCGCAAACTGTCGCGGGTAGCATCGAAGCCAAATACAAAGATTTGCTAGCCAACTTGACCGAGGCAGATACGCCCGGCAGCCTGACTCTGGGCCAGCGTTTCCTGGAAAAAATCATCCAAATCAACTTCCGTATCCCCCAGGTCAAGCCGGAGGTGATGGTTGCCTTTATCGAAGCCAACCTGGTACCCCTGATAGAAAAACCGGCTTCCACACTCACCGAGCCTAAAGTAGCCGAGGCCGAAAATCTGATCAAAGCAGAGCAACGCGCTGGTACAATATCTGTCGAGGCAGCGGCTCAAGCCGTGCAGGCCGCTCGGCCTGATTTGACGCCCGAGGTTATTACAAAAGCTAAAAAAGAAGTGCGAGAGAAGTCATTTGATGACTCTGAAGAGGTCAAACAAGCCATTCGTGCGGCTGTGCCCTACTTGGGTTTTAATCCTCGCAAGGTCAAACGCTTTATCAACCTCTTACGTTTGCAAGCCCTGATTGCCAATCGCCGAGGACTGCTGGATCAGCAAATCATCCAAATTGGCCCCTTATCTCAATGGTTGCTTCTGGCCTCCCTCTGGCCTGATGCGGTAGAGGCCATTGCCAATGACCCTGACTTTGTCAATCGGTTGAACGACGCAAATACCTTACGAACAGAATTACGACAACGTCGCACTGAAGCTGCCTCAGCTCAAGATTTGAAGGATCTTGATTTCAAGAACGAACAGGTCAAGACTGCCGAAGCCCGGCTCAATATCTACATGGAGGAAGACCCGCTGATCAAGCAATTATTTGCCACTCCTGAATTATTCGGCCTACTGGCTGGACTGGATACCGCTTCGCCTGCCGCATTCTCACAATACCTCCACTTGGCTCAGATGAGTGTGGATACCTCAGCCAGACAGCAACCGGCCCAGGGGGATGTTAAACAACCCATTTCCTAGATTATAAGTATAACCAAGCAGTAATTACTCAGATTATACCTTGAACCTCATCTCTTTCGATGATGTTTTTGAGGAATAAATAAAAGACTCAAAAAGGATACAGCCGATGGATAGAGAACAAAGTCATCTCACCCAGGCTATTGTGACTGAGTTAGAAGATTTACAGAAAATTGTCAGTGATGAGCTAGCGCAGCGTTCGAAAGCTAAGAAGACGCTAGCCGATTTAGTTAAGGCCTTAGCTGAAAATGATACCGATACAGCAATCCGGCTGCAAGATCAGCGCATCCGGCAAGTGGCTGATCTATATCCACAAATCAAACCCACGCTTGAGAAATTGGCGATAGATCTCAACCGACGTCAGGATGAGCAACTGCGTCAGACCTACCTCCAACTTGAGGAGTATTGCCAAACACAAGGACTCTCCATCAAAGGTCGCCAGCCAAAATATGTCGTGGACCATTTTATCGAAGTTGAGCTGGATCAAAAAAAAGGACGCTCCAAGGTGGGTATCCAATCCTTGAGTACCCTTAAGTGGGCCAGCGTCCGCGAAGCTTTAATAGCTGAACGTACTCGATTATGGCAGCGACCGTTTCAAGTTCGCCAATTTCGGGATCGGCTGGTTAAAGCTTATCGAGAAGTAGAGCAGGCCGGACCCAGCCCAACCGGTTGGGTCCCTCTAGAAGAGATCTACCAGATCCTTAAACGGCAAATTGAACAGGAACATCCGGATTGGCGTCAAGGTGGACGCTTGGTGCCTTATTATAAGGATGAATTTCAAGTAGATTTATCAAAACTTTGGCAAGCTCAGGTTGCTCAAAAATTAGACTCTCCACATATAGAACTTAGTTCAATCCGTGATCCCCGCAGAGCCTATCAATTATTACAACCGGATCAGAATATCGGTTCATACGGGTTCTTACGCCCACAGGAGGTAAAATGACTACCATATGGGAACAGATGGCCCCACCATCTCGAGAGCGAGCTAAAAACATAATTAAGCGATTACGGGAAGGCGTACCACCACCCGAAGATGTTGCCCTTTTCTCTATCGGCCGAGAACATCTTCTGAAATATTTTGAGAAGGTGTTGGAGGAAATCGCTGAGTATAGCCAACAGGGAATTAAGTTTATTCAGGCTGACTATGGCCACGGTAAGACTCACTTTTTGGACCTGCTGGCTCAGTTAGCCTTGAGCCGTAACTTTATTGTCTCTATGGTCACATTGGATCGTGAGGCTGCACCCTTTAACAAATTAGAAAAGGTCATTCCATTGATTATGGACAAGATCATGAGCCCTCAAGCCAGGCGAGGTGGTCTGACTCGCCTTCTGCAAGAGTGGGGGGATACCGTGAAGGGGATTGACCGGAATACCATTCTCCACAATATGGATCAAGATCAAGGGCTTGATTTATTGTTTCCAGATTTTCGACTGAAGTTAGTAGAATATGCCAGCGCTTATAATCGGTCAGGTACGCCTGCTTTCGAAGCGTGCCTACAAACGGAGAAATGGTTTCGTGGTGAAGAAGCAAAGTCCAGAACATTCAAGAATGTACCTGCTTACCTGACTGCCTTTGTGCAATTTGTGCGACATCTTGGCTATAGCGGATTTGTGGTAATGCTTGATGAGGCGGAATCAATCACTTTACTGAGTCGGATTAATAATCGTGATCAAGCCAATGAAAATCTACGCCAGATTATTGATAATCAAGAGTTGGAAGGCTTTTACTTCTTATTTGCGACAACGCCCAGTTTTCTTGATCCGAATGATGATCGGGGGGCCAAATCCTATCCGGCCTTGTGGCGACGTATTAGTGACCCACTTGGTCAGATCAGACCGAGTGCTCTGGACAAAATAATTATCGAGTTACCAGCCCTAGAACTAGAACAATTTGGCGAATTGACGCGACGTATTAAAACGATCTATGAGATCGATATCGAACGAGATTTACCCCAGGTAACAGAGGAGCATCTTTCAAAATTAGCCAACTATGTTAAAGTTCGCACCGATCAAAGTGTTCGTACGCTGGTGCGTAGTACAGTGATGCTGCTTGACGAAGCCAAAAAGGATGAGCAATTTGATATTCTATCTAACTACGAGCTGATTGTAGAGAAAATTATCAAAGACGAAGAACGTAAACAGGCAATGTAGGATGACTTCTCATGACCAAACCAAATCTACGAGCAGTTGTTGCCGAAGCCAAGCGCAAGGGATATTTTGACTTTAGTGATTATCCTAAGCTCCGTCTCTCGCCCCCAGAACTCGGCGAGTTGATGAAACTTTTAGAGAAGAATCATGTCCCTTTCGGTGCTCCTGAGGTTGAAGTAAGCCCTATCACACAGCTTAGCAAAAAAGAAGCAGTGAATATCATCAATGCCCTACGGCGGGGTATCCCTGCTATAGAGGGTATTGGTTATTATTCTGTGGGACGGGACGAGTTACTCAGGCAAATTACCAAGAATCTTGATGCAGTGGCTAGTGGCAAATCTTTGGTGCGCTTTCTGAATGCCGATGTTGGTCAAGGGAAGACCCACACCTTATATATGCTGCGTGAGTTCGCCTTTAAACATGATTTTGCGGTTAGTATCGTAACGTTGTCTCAAAACTCATGCCCCCTATATGATTTCATGGCAGTCTATCATGATATAATGTGGGAGTTGCGCACCTCTGATCAACGACGCAAGCCGGCCTTATCGAATATTATTGATCGCTGGGTTGAAGATATTCGCTTTTTTGGGGAAACCAGGATTAGACAAATTGTTCACGATGAATTGCCGCCAAATCTTCGTGAAATAATGGCAGCGTATGTGGCTAGCACTAACCTTTTCCGGCCTAATGAAACCAATCGACAACTGATCCTCAAATATCTTGGCGGTGAGAAAATAGGTCAACCAGACCTCCGGCGATTAGAGATAAACTTTCGATTGGATAATCGTAATGCCCTACAGATTTTAAGTGAAATGGCCACGACTATTGGTTATATTGGCTTTAAAGGTGTTTGTATTTTATTCGATGAGGCAGAAGCCATTCACTCTTTTGCCTACTCCTCACAGAGGGATAAGGCTTACGAGAACTTGCAGCAAATTATTGAGCAGAGCCGACAATTTCCTCATTGTTATTTTATCTACGCAACTACGCCTTCCTTCTTCGACAGTTATGGTAGTAATTGGCTACTCCAACAAGCCGGAGCGAATAGTGTTTTTGAGCTAGGACCTTTAACCACCGACGAGAAGCAACATATGGGTGATAAAATTGCTGAGATTTACACGATTGGCACAGATTGGTCAGTGTCACCAAACGTATTGAAAGCTATTTATAAAGTGGCCAACTTGACTGCTGGGCAACGTCTAGGGGATTTTGTCCGACAAGTTGTTGGAATTTTGGATGAAGCCAGGGCTATCGCATGAGTGACGAATTAACGGATTATCTCGTATCAGAACTCGGATTTGAACGCAAACCAGCTCAACGTGCTGGTTTAGATCGAGCTATTGACGTTTTTCTGGGATTACATCTGGCCCAAAGAACGCCGATTCAAGAGCAAGCAATCGAAATCATTTATGATGGAGCCGATGTTCTGATAGTTTCAGCTACGGCTAGTGGCAAAACGGAAGCCGCCATAGTGCCTATCGCTGCTCGCTTGCTAAGCCAGCCGGGGCAAATCCTACTTTACATTGCTCCAACCCGAGCTTTGCTTAACGACCTCCATCGGCGCCTGGAATCGCCGCTACACCAACTTGGGCTTGAAGCACGCATCCGACATGGGGACTATGCGCTACCAAGCAATACAAGTTCAATTCGGGTTCTCTTTACTACTCCCGAATCCTTGGATGTATTGTTGTCAAAAAACACGCCGCTGCTAGCTCAGGTGCGATACATTATTATTGATGAAATTCATCAGTTGTTTGGAACCCCTCGTGGCGATCAACTTGTTTTCTTACTGCAACGGTTGGAATATCTGGTCGGTGAACGAGTCCAGCGAGTGGCATTATCAGCTACGGTTGGCTCGCCAGATGATATAGCTCAATGGCTTTGCCCAGCGCGTGAGCAAGCGAAAGTCATATCTGTATCGGGTGGCCGACGTATTATTGGCAAATTTCATTGGCTATCAGACTTATCGCTTCTTCGTGAATTACTTCGCACTGGGAGTTCCAACAAGGTTTTGTACTTCGTCAACTCTAGACGCCGCTGTGACGATGTTTATTTGACTCTGCAAGATCTTCCACCATACGATAGCTTCGTTCATTACTCCACTTTAACCAAGGAACAGCGGGAGTATGTGGAGCGCGGGTTTAGAAACGCTCAAATGGGAGCCTGTGTGGCTACAACTACCTTGGAACTGGGAATTGATATTGGTTCTATTCAAGAAGTGGTTTTGGTTGACGCCCCTACTACGGTAAATAGTTTCTTACAACGTATTGGGCGTGGTGGTCGGCGTGGTCGGGATACACATGTTACACTGACACCTCAAAATCCTCTTCAATTACTTCAATTTGTAGCCATGCTCCAACTAGCAGAAAACGGTCAGGTTGAGACTGGAATAGCTGGCTTCCCATACAGTGTCTTTGTTCAGCAAATTTTCTCGATTCTCGCCGGTAAACGCCGATTGAACATTCACCCTGATGAATTAGTCGAACAGTTTGGAGTATTTTCCTGGTTGAATCCGACAGAAATTAATACTGTCCTTGAAAGATTAGTTGACAAAGGTTATCTTCGACGCGAGCCAACCCGGCGTATTTATAATATTGGCGATAAGCTAGAAGAGCTAATTGATGGTCGAGCAATCTTTACCAATATTTCCGGACAAAGTTCAGGTATTCCAACATTCCACAGTGGTCGTCTGTTGGCACACTTACCGCTCCAGCCTGACCAGGCGAAGCACGGAAATGTTATTCTGTTTGCCGGACGCTTCTGGAAAATTACCAGTATTTCAGATCGTGGGCTAGTCGTTGAGTTAGTTCAGCCTGTTCCCCAGCCGATTCGTCCTGCCTGGAATAGTAAAGGGACCTTTTCTACTAGTTCTATCTTGGCGCAAGAGATGCGTCACATCTTGGTGAATCAGTCGGGGTTCACTGGTCATCAGTTTGATCAGACATGTGAACGACAATTATTGGCTCTGTACAATCGAGCCAATAACTGCCCGAATACCAGCGAGGCAATTTGGTATGAACGTGTGAAAGACAAATATGTCTATTACACGTTTATTGGAGCCATCGAAAACCAAATTCTGCAACTGATATTCGCTGATGCTGGATTTTCGTGTCAGCCTGTCTCACGGGCTGAAGGTGTTGCTTTGATATCCAGATCGAACTTGGATTTCAACTGTTTACCTACCGATGTTAATAGAGTGATCGAACTTGTTGCTAGACACTGGCGGCGTTTTACAGGTTGGGTTGATAGAGGTCCTTTCTTTGAAGATTTACCCCCGACTCTTAAACGAGATGAAACGGTGGCAAAGATTGCAGTAGCCCCAACAATTGAAACAATAATTAAGTTACGAGGCGCTATTACAATTCCCGTAAACTTGCAACTCGTACAGTAGGGTAGTGGCATTCCACCTAAACATTAATGAAACTCCGTGACCACGCCTTCAAAATCTTCTACAGCGCCGCCGACGACCGGCTGCACGATTTCTACATTCGGGCCCTGTCGGCTTCTGTCCGGTACGACCGCAGCGCCGGTTTCTTCAGCAGCAGCGCCCTGGCCATTGCCGCGGCCGGCGTGGCTCGCCTTATCCAAAACAGTGGCAAAATGCGCTTGCTGGTCGGGGCGCAGCTCAGCCCGCAGGATGTGGCGGCGATTGAGCAGGGCCACGACTTGCGGCAGACCGTCGCCAGTCGGCTGCTGGAACGCTTCCACGATCCTGTCGACGCCCTGCAACAGCAGCGCCTCAAGGTACTGGCCTGGATGATTGCCGACGGCACGCTGGAGATTAAAGTCGTCCTGCCCACCGACGCCTATGGTCGCCCCCTGCCTGCCGAGGCCGCCGCGCCCTACTTCCACGCCAAGTCCGGCATCTTTACCGACGCGCAGGGCGACCAGGTGGCCTTTAATGGCAGCGTCAACGAGTCGGAAACGGCCTGGCAACACAACTACGAAGATTTCGCCGTCTTCACCTCCTGGAACAGCTCCCCAGCGCACCTGGCCGAAATTCAAAAACGCTTTGAGCGGCTGTGGCAGGGGCAGGAACCAAACTGGCTGGCGATGGACATCCCCGAAGCCGCCCGGCAAAAGCTGCTGAAATATCGGCCCGGTGTCGCTCCCACCCGCGACCCATTGGAGCGCCAGCCGGAGCCAACCCTCGGCGAAACTGTCAAAGGTTTCACGACAGCCCTGGATCGGCAGTGCGAGCGAGCCGTACTGAACTATCTACACGATGCGCCTCACCTGCTCAACAGCCAGTGGCTGGGCGCGGCCACCAGTGCCATCACCCCCTGGCCGCATCAGGCCCAGGTGGCTGGGGCTATCGTCAGTCGCTTCCCGGAACGCTTTCTCTTGTGCGACGAGGTCGGCCTGGGCAAAACCATCGAAGCCGGCCTGGCTCTGCGCCAGTTGCTCCTGTCCGGCTATGTCCGCCGCGCCCTGATCCTGGCCCCCAAGTCGGTCTGCCGCCAATGGCAGGAAGAATTGTACGAAAAGTTTGCTCTCAATCTGCCCTTCTTCGACGGTCACGTTTTCCGCGACGTATTCGGCCAGGAAACCATCCCTACCACGTCCAATCCCTGGGATGCCGCCGAGGTCTTTATCGCCTCCAGCCAACTGGCCAAGCGGCGCGAACGGCAGCAGGAACTATTGGCGGCCCGGCCCTGGGATGCCATTTTCGTGGACGAGGCTCACCACGCCCGGCGCAAGGATTTTCTTAACCAGCGCCTGCGCCGGCCCAATCGTCTGCTGGAACTGTTAGAGGGCCGGGAGGGCCAGCGAGGACTGAAAGAGCGCACCCAGAGCCTGATGTTGATGACGGCCACCCCCATGCAAGTTCATCCGGTCGAAGTTTGGGACTTACTGCGCGTCCTGGGACTGGGCGGGCGATGGGGGGCCAGCGACCAGCACTTTCTGCGCTTTTTCCGGGAGCTGCGCCAGCCCTTTGACAGCGCCGATTGGCCCTTTGTCCTAGCCATGGTGCGCGACTACCTGGAGACCGGTGGGGAACTCGACCCGGCGTTAGTCCGCCAAGCCCAGACCCGGCTGGGGTTGGTCGAATGGGAGCAGTTGAAAGGCTGGTTTACCCCGACCGGCCAGCCGGAGTACGCTTCTTCCGTGGCTTCACTTAAACAGTTGTCCAAGCCGGCCCGGGCTGCCACCGTCGAGTTAGCCCGTCACCATACGCCGCTCCGCCGCTACCTTTTCCGTCACACCCGCCGCCTGCTGCGGGATTACGTCAAACGGGGGCTGCTGCGGGCCACCGTTCCCCGCCGCGACCCGCAGCCGGTCTGGATCGCCTTACGGCCCGAAGAGCAGGAACTTTACCGCCGCATCGAGGAGTATGTCTCCCAGTTTTATCAAAAGTACGAGCAGGAGCGCAAGGGCCTCGGTTTTATTATGACGGTCTATCGTCGCCGTTTGACCAGTAGCTTCTACGCTGTACGCTGCAGCCTGGAGCGCCGGCTCACTTTTCTGCGCGGTCAGACGCCGCCCAACCCGACCGCCGGCGCTGATGACGACGACCTGGAACAGGACGACCTGCTCACCGACATCGCCGAAGAGCTGGCCGACGAAGCCAATCGCAGCCGCTTTCGGGATGAGATCGAGTATGTTGAAGATTTCCTGGCCAGCCTCCACCAGCTCGGCGGCAACGACTCCAAGGTCGAGCGGCTGCTGGCCGACCTAGAGCAGATGTTTAAACAGCACGAAACCGTACTCATCTTTACCCAGTATACCGATACGATGGATTTTCTCCGCCAGCAGTTGCGCCAGGTGTATGGCAGCCAGGTGGCCTGTTACAGCGGGCGGGGCGGCGAGGTCTGGAACGGCCTGGCCTGGGTTTCAACCTCCAAGGAAGAAATCAAAAATGACTTTCGTCGCGGCGAAACCCTCAAGATTTTGCTTTGCACCGAAGCCGCCAGCGAAGGCTTGAACCTGCAAACCTGTGGGGTGCTCTTTAACTACGATATGCCCTGGAACCCCATGCGGGTGGAGCAGCGGATTGGCCGCATTGACCGGATTGGCGGCCAGCCGGAGGTCAAAATTCGCCATTATTTTTACGAGAACACCGTCGAGGCCAAAATCTACCAGGCCCTGGAAAACCGGATTGGCTGGTTTGAGAATGTGGTCGGCGAATTGCAGCCCATCCTGGCACGGCTCGGCCAGGCCATTCAAACGGTAGCTATGACGCCCCAGGCCGGACGGGAGCAGGCGCTGGCACAGGCGCTCAATGAACTGCGCAGCGGACTCGATGATCAGCCCGCCGAGACGCTCGATCTAGAACAATACCTTTCGGTTGAGGAAGCCTCAGCCTGGACGACTTCGCCGCTGACCCTTGACGACCTGGAGCGAGTCCTCACCCAAACCTCGGCCCTGGTCCAACAGTTCCAACCTCATCCCACCTTTCAACGGGCCTACCTGCTGCAAACCGAGACTGGCCAGGCCGCAGTGACCTTTGACGCCAACTTGTTTGACGACCATCCCTATACCCTGCGCCTGCTGACCTATGGCAGTGAGCCATTCGCTGCTTTATTGGAGTTTGGTCTGGGGGCGTATGCCCAGGACAAAGAGGGCAAACAGATTCTACGCTGCCAGGTTGACTCACCCCTGCCGGCGCGGGCTTACTACTGGCTCGAAGCCAAGGAGCAGCCGCAACGGATCAACCATCTGGCCGACCTGGAAAAGGTTTACGCCGATCAAGCCGGAGGAGTCTGGTCAGACGAAGCAATAACAGCAGCCAAAGCCGACTTCGAGGGTGAGATTTCGACGCTGCGGCAGCGGCAGGCGCAGGTCGTTGCCGCTCGCCAGCGGGCCGAGCGCCTCGCCTTAGTCGAACAGGCTCGTCAAACGCTGCTGCAGGCGGCTCTGATTGAATTGGCCATGGGGCAACAGCCGGATTTGTTTGCCCAGGAAGTGTTACCCATGGCCTTTACCGAAGCCGCCATCACTGGCCTCAAGCGCCACAAATACCCCTTTGCTCCCCTGCTCAAGCTCGTCCCCATCGCTGACCTAAGACCCAGCCCTACCGACCCCTTTTATGTCTCCATTCAGGGCCAATCCAAAGAAGCGCTCAAACGGCAATTCCAGGTGCAGCAAGAGCGAGCTGCTCACCTGGTGAAGTTATTAGTTAACGCACCTACACAGGAGAATTCTATACCAGAGCAAGCTGATATGGCAATGAAGATTTCATTCCTATAACTTCTAACCGTCTTCCAAGCCTCTATTGAAATGAATAATAAGGGAGGAAAATACCTATGAGCCTTGAAGTGGTTGCAACTGAAGGATTTCAAGATCTGCAAGATCATGAGAAAACGGCCTTGCGCTACTTGCAGGAACATATCGCCGGACCGGGCTACCTTATCCCCTCGCTGATAGTAGCCAAATTGATCTCTAACCGGGAAATTGATGCCATCCTCGTCCTATCTGACGGACTGATCCTCTTAGAACTCAAACATTACCGTAATCGCACGATACAAATTGACAGCTTAAGCGCAAAGATGAGGCGCTACAACGATGATGGTTCCGTACAAGAATGGGACAACCCATGTCGTAACCTGGCTTATAGCGCCAAAGTGCTGTCAGATTTGTTTAAGAAAGCGCAGGTGCAGGCCACTCCTATCTATGGGATGCTAATCTTTACTCATGAGCAACTAGATAAATTAATTGTACAAGGTCAGGTTATCCAGGCGATAAAGCGGAGTGTAGGTAAGTTACACCCTCAAAATCCTTACGAACAGAGGGAATACAGTTTACTGGGGGGCGTGGCTGTGTGCCAGTTACCGGCTGTACCCCAGGCACTTGAGGCGCTCCGCCGGGAACAGAGCAGATCGCCAGTACAATTGAACCTTAGGGAATGTCAACGGTTGAAGAATGTAATTCTGGGGCAAATGGCCCCACTTCCTCTCGAAGCACGATTACGTATTGGCTCTTATATTGTTGAGCAAGAGTTGGTTACTCCTGAGGAAGATTATCGCCTCAAAATTGGTCATCAGGCAGTAACCGATCTGCCGGTGTGGATTAAGGAATATCGGCGTGATATTCTTTCACTCGATCCTGGTGCCGATACTTAACTGCTCTTACGTGGAGCCGTAGCTTTGAGCAAGCTGGGAGCACACCCTAACCTGGTTACCTACCAAGATTACCACGAAGTAAGCGACCGTATTTACATTACCCTCAAACGTGAACCTGGAAATTTTTTAAGGGGGCTTATGGAAATGGGCAGGCTATCCTGGCGCGACCAATTGTTTATTCTATGCGATATCTTACTTGGGCTGGATCATATTCACAGCCATAAAGAAGGGACACGAACTGCGCTATATCGAGATCTACGCCCGGAGAGCATTTTTGTCACAAAAGAGGGCCGCGCTCAGTTATTTAACTTCGACTGCACCCGTCTACCCTCGCGGATCACTGTACTCAAACAGGCGCGAGGACGGGCCCAACGCTGGCAAGCCTACGCCTCTTTTGAACTCCTCAATGCTCAACAACCGGAGCAGGTAAGTACACCCACAGATGTTCAACTACTGTCATTAAAAACAAAAATAAGGCATTACCGAAGCCAGGCTAGGC
>JAHDWA010000033.1 GCA_023382535.1 Anaerolineae bacterium
TGGCTCTGTTTGCACTAAAAAATAGAAACCTGCTCTGTTTGCGCAAAAACAAGGTCTGAATCACGAGGTAAAGGAATGACTCCCAGATATGTCTTCATCGGCGGGACAGGCCGAACAGGAACAACTCTGCTTATTCGATGTCTGAATCGTTCGCCTGAAATCTCCATTCAGGGGGAGATTCACTTCATGGGTGGCCTGCTTCGCTCAGGCCTGCAACAAGATATAACCAAATTTGGTGAATTAACAGATGATAGTGTCGTTAGGAAAGTGGTTGACTTTATCTACTCTCGTCCCTATCGGGGAGGCTCTTACTGGAGATGGGTACTGAAGAATGTGGACAAAGAAGATTTCACTCGAAAAATACTTGATTCAGATAGAAGTCCAAAAACACTTTATTCGATGCTGATGGAATTATCAGCCCAGGAAAAGCAAGTTGTCGGTGAAAAAACCACCGGAAATATTTTCCATCTTCCCACCTTGATTGAATGGTTCCCTAACGCCAAATTTATTCATTCTTTCAGGGATCCCCGCGCCGTCTTTGTCTCCGAGACTAAGAATCGCATTACGCAACAGAAGAACAATCTTTTTCCTCATAAACAAATTGCACAATTGGGATTAAAAAAGGCGGTTCTGCCGTTATACGTGGTATTCCGTACTACCATTTTATGGTCCCGAGTTGTGAAATTACACAATCAATATGAAAAGGATTATCCTGAAAATTATTGTTTGTCTAAATTCGAAGATCTTGTGCATGAGCCAGAAAAGGAATTGAGAAGGTTATGCTGTTTTTTAGGGGTTGAATTTAAAGAAGAAATGCTAGAGCAAGTTGTAATTAATACAGGCTTTAAATCAGAAATGGGAAAATCTGGTTTTAATGAGAATGCTGTTGATCGTTGGAAAGCTCATATTAATCCCTTAGCAAACGCTTGGTTCTTATTTCTGTGGAAACAGCAGTTGAAAGAGTTCGGTTATCTGGTCTAATCCCAGAGACAAATGCCGGATTAACTTGCATAAAAAATCTTTTTAGGTGAATCTGAATGAACCCGTTCGCTATTGCTGCCAAAGGCAAAGGCTTTAAAAATGCCGTGCGCCGCGCCCGAACAATTACCGGGCGCTATGGTTTAACTTCAAGTAAAATGGACAATATTCTGGTTAGGTTTGTTCGATTGCTAGAAACATACAGTGCCAGTGCCACTTTTCCCATCACTGCCATAGCCTTAAAACGAAACAGCGCCGCTATTCAAAAATTAACCGAACAAGGTATCGAGTTTGCCATCCATGGCTACACTCACGTTGATCACTCTCTGTTAACCGCAGAAGAACAGATAGCCCGCCTAAACCAGGCTAAGTTGGTATTTGAAGCAAGCCGGGTACCTTACAGTGGCTTTCGCTGTCCCTACCTCCGTTGGAATGAGGATACCCTGGCCGCTCTGCGTCACCATCACCTGGTGTATGACAGCAGTCAAGGTTTGGCCTGGGATGTGCTCAATGGACAGGAAACTGTTCCCTATCACCACGTCATCAACTTCTACGGCGCTAAGTCGGCCAGCGATTATCCCGCCTTGCCCCATCAGAATAACGGATTAATGCGTATTCCCTATTGTTTACCGGATGATGAGTCACTTATAGATCGCCTTCAATTAAAAAGTGTTGAGGCCAAAAGCGAAATCTGGCTAAAGATATTACAGCAGACTTACGATCTGGGGGAACTATTTACACTGGGGCTTCATCCAGAGCGATTTGGCTTGTTGGCGGAGCCACTCGCGGCTACCTTGGCTCAGGCCCGTTCTTTATCCCCTGCTGTTTGGATTGCCCGTCTGGATGAAATTGCCAATTGGTGGTGTAATCGTACTGAAACCAGGGTAACTATGACCTCCTCGGCCAATCATCATGATGATATCCAGGTAACGGTGGACGGCCCTCAAGCAGTGACTATTTTAGCCAGAAACCTGGTGGTAAATGGACCAGCGGTTCACTGGTCTGGTAAGTATGACCGGATCATGGCTAAAACCTTCACCGTTACGACTGCCCAGCGTCCGCTCATCGGAGTTTCGCCCAAAAGTCCTGCGTCACTCGTTGATTTCTTGCGCCAGCAGGGCTATCTGCTTGAGATAAATGAAGAGTCCAAGGATTATCCCTTTTATTTAGAACGTCTGGAGTTTAAGCCCGAGGATGAGCGTCCTCTCCTGGCCCAGATTGAGAGGGGTGATTGGCCCTTGCTCCGGTTGGGGCGTTGGCCCAATGGAGCGCGCAGCGCCCTTTGTGTCACCGGCGATATTGATGCGCTGACATTATGGGATTATGGTCTTCGCGTCTTGGGAGTTTGAATCAGATTAATGTTAAGATATTCAAACGAAATTCAAACTATCTCATGCTAACATAGTACACAAGAACCACTCAAATGGGATAAGACTCTGAGAGAATCTTCTCAAACCTCAGCCGATATTCATCTGATTACGCCAACAACTTCTTTACACTCGGTTACAGCGGCTTACATTTTAGGCCTAGCCCACAATTTCTGAGTCCAATCCTTACGTATTACCATCAAAGTTAAATCTGAGTCAGAGTACTTGGCTGCTCCACCAGGAGCAGAAATGACGAATTCATCCGGTGCAGGTAGCCCATGCCCATTGTGCAAAATTTAGACGAAACTTCTTGGAAAAATTTTGTTGATAATCATCCTCAGGGGAATGTTTTTCATACTCCGGAGATGTTTCAGCTATTCAGTCGCGCCGAGGGACACCAGCCGCAATTGTGGGCTGTTACTGACAAAGGGGATGTGCTGGCTTTGTGGCTGCCAGTGCAAATAACCTTGAAGGATGGGCTATTCCGCCCCCTCACCACACGCGCTGTCCTCTATGGGAGTGTGCTGTGCGCTCCTGGTCCGGCAGGGCAGGAGGCGCTGGCCAGACTGTTACGCGCTTATAAAAGTGAAGTGAAAGGAAGCCCGCTTTTCACCGAGTTGCGCAATTTATCCGACTTGAGTGCTGTTCAGCCAATTCTGCAAGATAACGGTTTTGTTCACGAAGACCACTTGAATTATCTGGTTGATCTTCAAAGACCAACCGAGGAGATCTGGAGCAGCTTACATGGTGACGTCAGGACCAACGTCAGAAAAGCGCGCCGAATGGGGGTTGTTGTTGAAGAAGTGACGTTATCAGCCGAAGTGCCGGCTGCTTATGCCGTATTGGCAAAAGTGTACGAACATCTCAATGTGCCCCTGGCTCCCTCCTCTTTATTTGAGGCTGCTTTCGAGATTTTGCACCCTCGGAATATGATCAAGATCTTTTTGGCTCGTGTAGAAGACAATTATATTGGAGTTGGTATCCGTTTGCTCTATAAAGACACCATCCACGCCTGGTATGCCGGCGCTGACAGGGATTTCGCTTCGTGTAAAGCTAATGACCTGCTCAACTGGCATATCCTGGAATGGGGCGCCCAACATGGCTTCGGGTGTTTTGATTTTGGCGGCGCCGGCAAGCCTGACCAGGACTACGGGCCTCGAAAGTTCAAGGCCAAGTTCAATGGCCGGCTGGTCAATTATGGCCGCAATATTTATGTCCATCATGAACAGCTCTTCCACTTCAGCCAGTGGGGATATCAAATGTACCGCCGTTTGCCCCCCTGGGTAGGTGAACTTAAAACTCGGCTCCGGTAACGTGCTTCGCATGAATGATTACCCGGCTTCAGCCAATCGAGGTTAGGACACAAAATGAACACTCTCTATCTGCTGTATGAACTTTTGGCAGCGCTCCGTCGCAGGCGTTGGTCAGCCAAGCGGCTGGCTAACTATCAAACCGTTCGCCTGAGGGAAATAATACGCCACGCCTACGACGCCGTGCCTTACTACCGTGAACTGTTTGACAAAGCCGGCATCCGGCCCGACGACATTCGCTCGCCGGCCGATTTGAGCCATATTCCCATAACGACCAAGGCTACGTTGCAGAGCCTGCCCACCGAGGCCATATTGGCCCGAAATCTGGACCCTGCCACTTTTGTGCAGGAGCTGACCAGCGGTTCAACCGGCCGGCCTCTCAATATCCAGCATACCCAGAGGGACCGCATCCGGAAATCGGCCACCTATATGTCCACTTACATCCAGGTGGGCTTGCGCCCCACCGACCAGCAGGTCTGTATCACCGAAGATCGGGGCCATCACGGGTATCGCCGCTGGTTGCAGCTGCTCGAATCTCTTCTCTCCGAGGATCGGGGTCAACAGGGACGCCGCCGCTGGCTGCGTTTGCCTGTTGGCCGCCGGACCTACCTGCCGGTGTACGAGAGTATAGACACCCAGATTGCTCAACTTTGCCGTTTGCAGCCCGATTTCTTATTAGGCTATCCCTCAGCCCTGCGCCCTCTCGCGGAGGAAGTGCAAGCGCGGGGCGAGCGCCGCATCCGGCCGCGGGTAATCTGCACATCGGCCGAAATATTAGACCGCGATACGCGCCAGGCCATCGAGTCTGCTTTTGGCCGGCCTGTACTTGATCTATACAGCAGCGTGGAGTTTGGCAATATTGCCTGGCAGTGTCCTCACAGCGGGGCGATGCACATTAATGCGGATTCGCTCATCGTCGAAGTGGTGCGCCAGGATGGGAGCAAAGCCGCCCCCGGCGAGATTGGTACCCTGGTATGCACGGATTTTGACTCGCACGCGATGCCGTTCATTCGCTACTCTGTGGGGGACATGGGGACACTGACAGGCGTACCCTGTGAATGTGGTTCTGCTTTTCCTACGCTTGGCCCGATCGAAGGTCGTTTGGTGGATCGAATCAGACGACCTGACAGTGGAGTGATCTCACCCTATGCCTTTACCTGTAGTCTGGAGCGGGTTAAGGGCGTCGCCCAATATCAGGTAAACCAGGAGACTTTGGAGCAAATCACGGTTCGCCTGGTGCCGGGGCAGGGGTTCGGGCCGGCTGCGGCCGACGAAATACTGGCCCGCTGCCGGACCATCCTGGGCGAAGATACCGTGGTGAATGTGCAGGTTGTTGATTCGATTCCGCGTGAACCCTCCGGGAAGTTTCGGGTCATCAAGTCAGAAATTTGAAAGTCTGAAGAGGATTTCAAATGAGCAGGCTGTTTGAATGGGGGCGTTGGTTGTGGCTTGAAGCAGAGTTGACAGCCCCGCCTACAGTATTATCGCGGTTTCACGAGGCAAAAGAAATTGGCCGGTTGATTACCAAACCTTCGATGCCGATCCAACGATGGCAAGGGCAAGGTCGGGGTGGCCCTTTGACGGTAGATTACGTTGGCTTAGGCTACGTGTCCCCTTTTTTGAAGCAACTGCTTTTTCTGGAGGAACCGGCCGAAAGAGAAATAGGCAGAGTACCCTTCTGGTCGCTCGGTAAGCAGGTAGCCTCTCTGGAGGGCGATATCACTATTGTCGAAGCCAGCAAGCATTTAATTCGCCGGCTCTCATATCAAGGCGCTGTCTCGCTCCCATTCCGGGTGCATCATGTGGTGGATTTGCAGCGAGATTGGGAGGAATTGTGGCAAACTTTTGGCGCCAGTGCTCGCAAACAGGATGTGCGGCTGGTGCGAAAGCATGGTTATGAGTATGAGTTGAGCCGGAATCAAGACGACCTTGAACGATTCTATCACACCATGTATGTTCCCACGACCACGGAAAGACACGGCCAGTTGGCTTCAGTAATGCCTCTTGAAAGGCTGTACCAGCATTTTCGGCACGGACATTTGCTGTTGGTCAAGCGAGATGGGCAGTTCGTCTCCGGCGGAGTTTGCACTGTTCAGCAAAAAACAGTTAATCTGTCTGTGACCGGTGTGCTCAATGCCGATCGTCAGCTTTCGCGCGAGGGGGCAGTTGCCGTAATCTATTACTTCCTCATCCGTTGGGCACACGAGGCCGGGTATCATAAGGTAAACCTGGGAGCGTGCTGGCCCTTTATGAAGGATGGCATATTTCAGTTCAAGCGGAAATGGGGAGGAAGTGTGGTTATCCCGACGCGCGAACATAAATTGATCTGGATGAGAGTAAGACGTGATCTGCCCGCGGTAAATCAGTTCATCACCGAGAACCCCTGCGTGGTTCTGGACGATAGAGACCAGTTACGGGGGCTTGTTGTGACCGGCTTGGAGGCTATTACTCCAGAGGTAGAAGCAGAATGTCGGGAGCGCTATACAACCCCTGGACTCAGAGATTTGGTCATTTGTTCGGCCGCAGACCTGCGCTAAAGATCTGGAAGAGAAAACGAAACAGTGATTAGTTCATATCGGCCTTACTTCAATTGGTCTGAGATATTGGCTGTGCTGCGGCCCGGTTTGGGACGAAGCGCGTTTGAGGACGCCGTAGCGAGTCGTGTAGGCGCCAGGTATGGCCTGGCTTTCTCTTACGGGCGTTCTGCCATTGTTGCCGTGCTCAAGGCATTGGGCCTGAATGATGCGGAGGTGATTCTGCCCGCCTACACCTGCTCCGTAATGGCCGAGGCGGTCGTTGCTTCCGGTAATAGGCCGGTGTTTGTAGATATTGACCTGGCCGACTTTAACATGAACCTGGACGCGATAAAGTCTGGACTTACCTCCAAAACACGGGCGATCATCGCTACCCACATGTATGGTTATCCAATTGATGTCTCAGCCATTCGCCGGCTTGTGGGTGATGACCGGGTCCTGATCATTGAAGATGCTGCCCTGGCCTTGAAACCGGCCAGCTCCAAGGGGAGCGGCACGTCGGGCGATATTACGCTCTTTAGTTTTGGCCGAGGCAAGCAGCTTTACAGCATCACGGGGGGCATCTTAACGACCGGCTCGTTCAGTATCTATGAAAAGGTAAAGGCCTATCGTGATCATGAGATGAGCCAACTGCCAACTTCTGTGGTGGCCAGACGTTATGCCCAGGTGATAACGGCCTATATGGCCCTGAGTGGTGGATTGGAAAAACGGTTGATCCAGTTGAAGAGTATAGGTGCAGTAAAACGGTCGCGCGAGGCTATTGGTTTGGCTCAGGGTGACTTGCCACGGGATTATGCCGCTGCCTATGCAGACTTCCAGGGCCGGGTTGGGCTGGCTCAACTCCGTAAGCTGGATAAGGTGTTGGAGCGGAACCGGGCCATAGCAGAGCTTTATAACCAGATGTTACAGGATGTGCCGGGTCTCACTCTTGCGCCGGTAATACCCGGTGCTACCTACACTTACTATTCTGTCCTTGTAAAAGACCGTGATGAAATCAGGCTTCGCCAACGGATGTGGGAGAGAGATATTGAAGTGGGGCTCAATTTCAGTTATACCTTATCTCAGTTGAAGAGCTACCGCTCGTATGCAAACGGCCAGTATCCCCAGGCGGAACAGGCCGCCCGGGAAGTTGTGAATTTGCCCATCTATGCCGGTTTGAGTGAGAGAGAGGTACAACGCATTATAGAAAGTACCCGGCATATTCTGCAAGAATGTCAGATGAGGCAGGCTTCGGCAGGCTCATTATCTTGCGCTTGAAAAACAACATGTTGCAATTCGACTATAAAACACGCTCAGGAAAATCAAAATGAACTTCTCTCTACGTCAACTTGCGATCCATCTGTATGAAAGGGTCAATGATCGTCATATCCTGGCCCACCTGGCCGAGTTGGATCGGGTTCAGTGGCTGAGCCGGGCAGAGTTACTGGCCTATCAGCAAGATAAATTATACCGTTTACTGAAGTATGCTGATACTTTCATCCCTTATTATCGTCACTTATTTGAACAGGCCGGCTTTCGGCCCGATGAAATCCGCACCGACCCTGCCGCTTTTCAAAAAATCCCCTTTTTGACCAAAACAATCATCCACAAGAATTTTGATGAGCTGATAACCACGGAGACAAAAAGGCGTAACAGGATGAGCCAATCTTCGACCGGGGGTTCCACGGGCCAACCCCTGGTATTTATGCGAGACACTCAATTCCGCGATAGTATTATGGCCGAAATTCACCATCACTTCACCTGGAGCGGCTGGCAGTTTGGGCAGCCCCATGCCTATATTTTTGGGGCCAGTTTTGAGATAAGTCATTCCAAAAATCTGCGTGCCCGGTTCTTACATTGGGCGCTTAACCGCTTTATCACCAATGCCTATGTCCTGTCAGAGGAAAGTATGCATGCTTTTGCCGCCAAGGCTATGCGCCATCGGCCGCGTTTGCTTTCCGGCTATGCCTCAAGCCTTTACCACTTTGCCCAATTTTTGCGGAGTAATCCCACCTATGATCTTAGCTTTGTTGATGCCGTCTTTACGACATCTGAGATCCTTTATCCCAGCCAACGACAATTGATCGAGGATACCTTTGACTGCAAGGTCTTTGTCAATTATGCCACTCGCGAGCTGGGCGCCCTGGCTTGCGAGTGTGAGGCTCACAACGGCATGCATACAAGTGTTGAAAATGCCTATATCGAGATTCTGAACGACGGCAAACCGGCCAAGCCAAATGAACCGGGCGACATTTTTGTCACTTGTCTCAATAACTACGGGATGCCTTTCATCCGCTATCAACTTGCCGACGTAGTAGCGTGGCATCCCGATGATTGTTGTTCTTGTGGGCGGGCGCATCCCAAGTTAAGCTTAGTGGAGGGCCGGCATAATGATATGTTTAAGAAACGTGATGGGACGGTGATTTGGGGAGGCATTGGCAATCCCTTGTGGAATATGGAAGGGGTCAAAAGATTTCAACTTGTCCAGAAGGCCTTTGATTATGTGGTGGTTCGAGTGGTCAAAGATGAACCGCTGACAGCACCTCAACAAACTGAGGTGGTAAAAGCAATCAGGACGGCTCTGGGCGATGATGTTACAGTAGATTTTGAGTTTCCCGATGAGATTCTGGTGGCGTCTTCAGGTAAGCATCGCTACCAAATTTGTGAGATAGAGTAACGACGGGGGAATTTTATGTCCAATAACAGAACCCAGTTTGGCAGTTTTACTGTCTTCGGTTTTACCCAACAGCCTGACACTTTTTTGCAATACGAACTGCCCACTCGTTTGCAGATTTCTCCCAGGACGATTGATTTTGGCGAAGCAGGTCATTTTTTCTTGTATACATCCTATGGAGAGGTGGCCGAGAATGAAGAGCTTATTGTGCTAAAGCTGGGCCTTCTTCATTCTCCTCAGGGGACTCCCTTATCAGCCCAACAATTGTTGGAGCATAAGCTGGTTAAAGCGAGCGAAATCAAAGCCGATGAGCTGCGCGGGAATGGTTTAGTTGCTTGTTTTAGTAAAACAGCGCCTGAATTCTCGGTTTACAAAACCCTTCTCTCTACCCCTCAGCTATATTATTCCACCCACAGCCAAACAATTCTCTGCACGGATGGTCCCAGACCTCACCTGGCCCTCCTTGATCGGGTAGAGCCGAACGAGGAAGCAGTGGTGCAGCACTTTCTTTTTCGATATGCCCTGGGAACCCATACCTATTACCGGGATATTCATCGTCTGCTTTCCGGTCAATTGCTCCGCTGGCAGGCAGGCACTATCAAACTGGATCAGGTTCGCGATTTACGCCCAGAGCCTGGCAGCCAGGTATTTGATAAGATTAATTCGACCGGTATAGAGGCGCTCCATCAAAATTTGAGCGGGGTAATCGGCGCCTACCTAAGAGATATGGAAGCCGTTGGGACTAAAGCTGGCACTATGTTATCAGGCGGGGTCGACTCGGTTGTTTTGCAGTTACTCGTTAATGAGTATATTTCTTTACCTGCTGATCGAAAAACATTTAGCTATGCGCTGCGTGTGCCCAATTTTGGGTTTGAGATAGAGTACGCCAAGCAGGCTGCTCAAAGTTTACAAACAGATCACACCTTTGTTGATGTTACGCCTGAGCAATATCCTGACCTTTTGGTTAGAACCATAGAGACGCTCGGTTATCCTATCCCGGCCGAATCGCAGCCCTGTAAACTGGCCATTGCCGAGCACTTGGCTGCGTGTGCGTCTGCGCCTCATTTTTTCTTTGTTGGAACGGGCGCCGACACCCTCTATGGAACGGGTTTAGCAAAAAAAATAAAGCTGCTCGAAAAAACCCGTAACATACCCTTCTCTAATTTGGCGCTAAATTCCATCGCCCAGCTCGTCCAGCCCATTGCCCCCAAAAAAGCGCACGGGTTACGGCAAGTTGCCGGCATATTGCCAGAGGTAGACCAGCCTGTCTCTTACAAGATACCGGCTAATACCGTTGCCGTTTATTCAGATATTGATATGGCCCGCCGCTCTTTCGGGGATCATGCCCTTCAAAAAGCTTTTGAGTACAGGCATCAAATGGAAGCGCATTTCGTGGGCAGTCAGCACCCCATTGAAAAGGTTCTGGCAATGGAACTGGTGACCGATGCTTATGAAACAGGCGTGTTGGTCAATCATCTTTACCTGGCCCATCAGCGGGAACAGGTCTACCCTTATTTTGATGAAGAGATTATTCGTTTCAGTTATTCTTTTGATCCTGATATCAGATATTTGAAAGGACAGCAGGTAAAGCCTCTTTTAAAAGGGCTTCTGGAACAAAATTCGCTCGGTAGTATTGCCCGCAAACCGAAAGGGGCTTCCGTATTTAACGAAAATCTGTACGACTGGTTGAAAAGTGGTCCATTGCGGGAGATGGTTCTGGCCATGGACCGGCCCGGCTTTGTCAGCAAATCAGATTTTGAAAAGTTAATCGAAGTCCCTTCATGGTCTCCCTTAGATGAGCCTAATTGGTTTTTATGGAACTTACTTACCTTTGATATTTTTCAAAAGCACGTGGTTCGGGCTTACTGATGCCGATAGGCTGCAAATTGAAAGCAGCGGGTGGTAAAACGTCTCCAAAACTTATGCCAATCTTCCAACTGAACGAGAAAGGTTGAGTCCAGCGTCATGACGCAATCAAATTCTGTAAACCGTAAATATCACTGTATGGTTGTCCATGCCCATTATCCCTATGGTGAAACACGGGTCCAGCGGCAGGCTGAAGCCCTGGCGCGCCGTGGTTATGAAGTAGATGTGCTCTGCCTGAGAGGAAGAGCCGATCCAGCCGTTGAAATCCTTAACGGGGTGCGCATTCTGAGACTGCCGGTACGCTACAGCAACTACGACTGGGCCGGCTGGAAAATCTGGGAGTACCTCCGCTTTGCTTTGTTGGTTATGCTGAAATTAATCCAGTTGCATACCCGCCATCGCTACGGTACGATTCAGGTCCATAATTTGCCGGATTTTCTGATATTTGCTGCCTGGTACCCTAAACTTATGAAGGCGCGGCTCATACTTGACCTGCACGACCTGATGCCGGAGTTTTACCAGAGCAAATATGGCGCTGAGACAGGCGGCCGGCTGGTGCGTTTACTCTACTTGCAGGAGAAGCTGGCTTGCCGTTTTGCTAACCATGTCATTACCGTCAGTGAACTTTGGCGGCAGACCCTCATTAAGCGCGGTGTGCCCGCCGATAAGGTAAGTGTGGTGATGAACGTGGCCGATCACACCATCTTTCGCCAACCTGAACGGCCTGTAACCAAGCCGGCCAATGGCTCGGGATTGCATCTGATTTATCACGGCTCTATTACTTATCGCTACGGGATAGACCTCGTCTTGCGAGCTATGGCTAAAATTCGTGAGCAAATACCGGACCTCTATTTGACCATCCACGGGGGCGGCGAGTATCAGCCGAATTTGGTCGCATTGACCAAAGAGCTGGGGCTGGAACAGCAGGTTAACTTTAGCGTCAAGTTTATGCCGGTAGAGGAGCTGCCGAAATTAATCATGTCGGCAGACGTGGGCCTGGCTCCTTATCGAACAGACGTGTTTACCGATGGCATTGTCCCCACAAAACTCATGGAGTATGCCGCGCTGGGCATGCCGGCCATCGCCTCACGTACCTCCGCCGTACAGGCCTATTTTCAAGATACTATGGTCGAATTTTTTACCCCGGGTGACGTGGATGATCTGGCCCGTTGTCTGCTAACCGTCTATCACGACCGGGGCCACCTGGCGGAATTGGCCCGCGGCGCTGGCGTATTCAATCAGCGTTACAATTGGGAGAAGTTAGGCAATGAGTACGTTGATTTAATTGATCAGTTGAATGCTAAGAGGTAATGTCGTTACTCAAACTAAATTCAAACTTTCAGATGCTATAATACAACCGAAATACCTGAACAGGGGCATATTGTTGAATCATGAATTTACTTGGAAACCAGGAAAGGCAACTCAACAAATGAAAAGACGTTTCTTGCATCTGGCTGTCCTGCTCTTTTGGCTGATTTCGGTTATTTTCTTACCTCTTGTCCCGGCCAGAGCCGACGAGCCTAATTGGTCCTTTGTCTCTTCTGATGTGGACGGCGATGGTTTGTCTAACCTGGTGGAAGAAACGGGCTGGTGCAATGCCAAGGGTTGCTTCACCACCGACCCTTTTGACCCTGACAGCGACAATGATACCCTGACGGACGGTGAAGAAAAACTGTTTGACTCTGTCCCCAATGGCGCCGGCGGTCCCGCCAGCCCCGGTATTTACGTGATCTACGACAATGGTTTCAAAACCAAAGAATACTATCCCTGGCAGCCCTACGGGCACAAGCTGATTGCCCGGGCCGACAGTTTTGTTCCCCCCCGGCCCGATACTCTGGATGTGCAGAAGGGCTTCAGCACCAACCTGGATGCGATTGTCGTGCGGCGGGGCGCTACCGTCACCGTCGGCGGGCCGATTAGCTCGACCCTGCAAATCGCCGAAAACGGCTCGCTGACCGACTTGACCGCCCAACAAGACCCATTTACCGGCCAGTGGACAATCAACATCCCCAGTAACGGCACGGTAGGTAAATACACGCTGACGCTGGGCAGCGAAACCATAGATTTACTGGTCGTCTTCGATCTGCCAACCGTGGGCGGAGAGCTGACCCAGGGCGGCATTGATCGTTTTGCCTACGACGACAACTTCACCGTCAGCCGGGACCAACAGGCCATTGTTCTGGCTGACGAGAATTATCCGCTAACGCTTACCGGTACACCTTATGATGGTGAACTTAACAGTAACAATTTTATCAACGAGGGAAGATCCTACATCTTCAGCACCCAGCAGTACAACCGTTATATCGTGGAAAACTTCGTCATTGAAGCCATCTCGGGCAAAACGACGCAGCGAGATGCGGCAGATGCGCTGGCCGACCGGGTAGATGCCTTGACCGTCTTTCGCAACCCGCGGGTCTTGTTCAATTCTAACAGCGTCATCAATCCGGGAGTTAACGTCCGGCAGCAGTGTTCCAATGTCGCCGGCCTGTTGACAGCCTTTAACCGCGCTTCCGGCATCGCCGCCCGCCCGATTATGGTGGATTGGAAAACGAGCAGCTTTGATCACTCGACCGAGGTCTGGTTGAACAATAATTGGCGGGTCTACCGGGGTTACAACACGTTTGAAATAAATGAAAATTACCCTTATGATCCCACTATCCCTGATGTCCGTCGGCCCTCCTCCTGCGTTAGCAGCGGTAACTGGCCCCGCTGTGGAACCCAGAAGTACAGGCTGCGTTCCGACTACGGGGGCAATCATGGGGATTACCAACCCTGGCACTCGGGCGGTGATGGTTCGGGCGGCTCGGTGATGATTCTGGCCGACGACAATTGGACCGGCACCGGTTTGGCTTACCGCTGGCCGAGCTGGATCACCACCACCTGGTTGTCGCCGCACGATCCTATCACGCCGGTGGTGGCGGCGGGGACGCAGCTTCTGATTGACACGAACAGGTTTAAAACCCAGAATGCGAAGTATTGGCCGCTGTGGGGCTGGACGCAAGAGCCGACCGATATTGGCCAGCCCGGTAGTTGGCCGCCGGCGCCCTCCAGCGGGGTAGGCGGATTCAGCGTAATGAATTCGGAGGTCAGCCCCTTTGATTATCAATCGGCCCAGGTCCAATTGGGCGACGTGGTGAACGAGTACGGCGTTGACGCCAACGGCAACGGCAAGTACGATCAACTGGTGCTGGAAGTCGAAGTAACGGTTGCCCAGGCGGGCCGTTATTGGCTGCGCGGCGATTTGAGCGCCACTCAATCTGATTCCAGCCTGGCCGGTACGGGGGGCGTGCTGGCCATGGCTCTGAGCAACCCGGATTTGGTTGCTGGCGCCCAGATTGTCAAACTGGTTTTTAGCGGCGTGGAAATCGGCACCAAAGTGGTGGATGGACCTTACCTGTTGAACGGGTTGTGGATTACCGACGTGGCCGACCCTGGCCCCTCCACGTTTATGGTCAACAGCCTGGCCTTTCGAGGGAATGCCCATCTCACCGTTCCCTACAAAGCCAGCGCCTTTGAAACCTACGGGGCGGTATTATCGAAGCAGTACAGCCATACGCCGTTGGACAGCGATGGCAACGGCCAGGCCGATGGCGTGACTGTTGCCACCGGTATCAATGTCTACCAGCCGGGAACCTACACGGTCGAGGGCAATCTGTACGATACCCAGGGCAACTTTGTCAGCCATGCCACCTGGTCGGGGAGCGGCCCCACTGTTACCTTGCCGTTCAAGGATATGGCCGGCACGGTAGGTCCTTACACCTTGCGTGAGGTCAACCTGCTTAACAGCAGCGGGCAAGTCATTAACGAGGCCGGGTATGATGTTTACACCATTGAAGCGATTGGCGACCTGGTTTTACCGGAAGTAGCCGGCCTGGGGCACTATCCCGACAGTGACGGTATTGGGCCGATGGGTCTGACCATCACACCTACCGTAACCTTTAGCGAGCAGCTCGTGAACGGCGATTTGCAGATTACAGTGCCCGTGCAGGTGGCCGTGGCCGGGTCTTTTAAACTGGAAGCCTGGCTGGCCGACCCGGCCGGCAATCTGGTTACCTGGGCTGTCGGCCAGTCAACTAACCTGGATGTGGGTGCGCAGTCTCTCAGCCTGACCTTTGATGGTCAGAATATCCGCGCCCGCGGGCTGAATGGCCCCTACAGCCTGGTCGCGCTGAAGATACTCAACGGCGCCGCCGCTTATGAGGTACTGGATAAAGTGGATGTGATGTCGGGTGCGACTCAAGCTTATACTTACAATCAGTTTGCGGCCTTGGACAACAACCTCTTTGAAGATTATATGGAGGGCGGTGCGGCGTTATGGTCGGCTGATTCTGGCTGGAACCTTGTGCAGGGAGTCCACCTGTATTTCAGTCCGTCAAAGGCGTGGAAGGGTGCTAATGCCGATGCCTCACTGACGTTGGCTAACCCGTTAAATTTCTCGACAACGACGGACCGGGCGGTGGTTAAGTTCAATACCAGCTATAATTTTGGCAGCGGCGAAGCCGGCTATGTCGAGGCTTCGACGAATGGCAGCACCTGGAATACTGTCGCCACCCTGTCGGGCAAGTCAGCCTGGTCGAATAAAACTCAATTGGTTGATTTGAGCGCCTATGACGGTCAAGCCACGGTTTATCTGCGCTTCAGATTGAACTCCGCCGGGGGTAGTTCGGGTGACGCCTGGTACATTGATGATGTGGTGGTGGCCGGCCTCAACGACACCGACGGCGATGGCCTCTCGGATGACCAGGAGAACAGCATCGGCACTAACCCGAATAATCCGGATACGGATGGCGATGGAATGCCTGATGGCTGGGAAGTGGATAATGGCTTCAATCCGAAGATTAATGATGCCAATGGCGATGCAGACAGCGATGGCCTGACCAACCTGGAAGAATATCAACATGGAACCAATCCCCATAACCCCGACAGCGACAGTGATGGACTGCCCGATGGCTGGGAAGTAGATTACAGCTTCGACCCCCATGACGACGGTACGACAGACATTGTGAATGGGCCTGATGGCGATCCTGACAATGACCAATTCACTAATCTGCAAGAGTACCTGGCTGGAACCGATCCGCGCAACCCCGACACGGATAGCGATGGCATTCCCGACGGTACGGACCCTGTGCCCGGTGTAGTGATTAAAACGATTTATCTACCCAACGTCGTCAAGTAATTGCCGGTTTTGGTTTGGCGTTAGCCACTGAGGGGGTGGACAACTACCCCCTCAGCTTTGCTTTTTCTGGGAGGATGGTGGATTGAGCTGAACGGGCAGGTAAATTTTTCGATGGATTAAATAACTTCCCCAACATGTTCCTCGGTATTGCGTCAGTCTGGGAACAAGATGGGGAGTAAATGGTTTAGATCACGTTTCTAAAATTCATGGGGGGAAACCAATGAGCTTTACAATTGAAAAGTTCGTCACCTGCTTAACGGGGAGGGATAGCAGAATAGGACAGAAAAAGCGGCGAGTCAGAATAAAAAGTAAATTGGCCGCTCAGGCAGTGCTGACTTGCCTGGTATTGCCGCTCTGGCTTCTTACGACTGTCCTGCTGCCATTGGCGCCACCAGCCCAGGCTACGGAGCCGGTGTGGGTTTTTATGTCGGCTGATACCGATGGAGATGGGCTGCCGAATGGGGTTGAAACAGCCAGTTGGTGCAATCTTAAAGGCTGCTTCATCACCGACCCTCTTGATCCCGACAGCGACGATGATGGCCTGACCGACGGTGAAGAGCATTTGTTTGATTCTGTTCCGACAGGTGCAGACGGCCCTCGTAGTCCGGGACTCTATGTTATCTACGAAAACAGCCTCAAAACAAAGGAATATTTCCCCTGGCAGCCCTATGGTCACAAATTTATCGCCCGGGCTGATAGTTTTATTCCAACCCGACCTGATGTGCGAGATGTTCAACGGGGTAAAACCGATCTGGACGCAGTGGTCGTGCGGCGCGGCGCCACCTTTATTGTGGGTGGACCGCTAGATGAGAGCTTAAAAATTGAAAAGAGCACCGGTTCTCTGACAACCTTAACCCCGGTTCAAAATCCCTTTACCGGGGAATGGCAGGTGACAGTGCCATCCAACGGTACGGTGGGTAAGTATACCCTTAAGTTAGGCGATGAAAGCCTGGACCTGTTGGTGGTCTTCGAGCTGCCCGGAGCATCGGGAGAATTGACCCAGGGTGGCGTTGATCGCTTTGTTTATGATGACGACCCTAACAACCTGCGGGATCAAATGGCAATTGTGTTGGGTGACAGCCGCTATCCCCCCAGTTCTGGCAGTCCGTATCAGGGACAGCTCAGTTCTACTAATTACGTCAATGAAGGGGATTCATATGCCTTTGGTACTGAGCACTACAGCCGCTACATGCTGGAAGATTACGTAATTAAAGCGATCAATGGGAAAACGACCCAGAAAGCCGCCGCTGATGCCCTGACTGACAGGGTGGATGCGTTAACTGCCTTTCGCAATCCACGTGTGCTAAGTAACTCCTGGGCAGTTCTTCATCCAGGGAGTAATCCTCGCCAGCAGTGTTCTAACGTATCCGGGTTGTTGACCTCCTTTAACCGGGCAGCAGGGATAGCCGCCCGCCCGGTCATGGTGGATTGGAAAACGAGTACCTTTGACCACTCAACCGAAATCTGGCTCAATAATACCTGGCGGGTTTATCGCGGCTATAATACGTTTGAAATGAGTCACGAGCCAGACAACAGCCATCTTTGTGGGGGGAGTAATTGGCCGCGGTGTGGAACGGTTAAAAACCGAAGTCGTTCTGATTGGGGTGGGCACAGCGACTATAGAGGCGGAGCAGCGATGATCTTGGCTGGTGACAACTGGACCGAACGAGGCTTGGCCTATCGTTCGGGAAGTTGGAATAGAGGGGTCATTAGACTCAACGAAACGAGGCTGAATACAGTATTTTCCATTTATTGGCGCAATTTTGGCTGGAGCAAAGAGCCAAGAAATTTGGGTAATCCGGGCTGGCCTCCTGCTCCGTCGGCCAGCTTGACCGCCAACGAGGTATCAACTCAAGCGGACACCTTGCTCCAGGCTCAATCAGCCCAGATGCAGTTGGGCCAGGTAATCAATGAATACGGCCTGGATACCAACGGCAACGGCCAGTATGATCAATTGGTGCTGGAAGTGGAAGTGACGGCGGCGCAGGCGGGACGGTACTGGCTGCGGGGTCAGTTAAGCGCTACCCAGACCGACCCCAGCCTGATGGGTACAGGTGGGGTATTGGCTGAAGCATTGGTCAACCCGGAATTAGTCGCAGGCCCGCAAATTGTCCCGCTCGTGTTCAGCGGGGTAGAAATTGGCCCCAAGCGGGTAGATGGTCCTTACAACTTAAGCGGGTTGTGGGTTACTGCTGTGGCTGAGCCAGGACCCTCTGACTTTATAAATGAAAGCCTGGCCGAACGAACCGATCTCTACCTCACCCAGGCTTATAAAGCGGCTGAATTTGAAACCTATGGCGCGGTATTATCAAACCAATACAGCCATGCCGAGGTGGACAGCGACGGAAATGGCCAGGTTGACGGCTTGGCTATCTCAACCGGGTTAAATATCTACAGGCCAGGGAACTACAGCGTCGAAGGTATGCTGGTGGATGCGTCAGGCCAGTTTATCAGCTTTGCCCGCTGGCAGGGGAATGGAGGGCCGGTTGAGTTGGTGTTTGGTGGAGTAGCCGGGCGAGGTGGCCCTTATCAATTGCAGGAGTTGCGCGCCCTTAACGAGGCCGGGGAAACTGTTGACGAAATTAACGAGGCTTATACAATTCAGCCGGTCGAGAAATTAGCAGTTCCCGAAATTGCCTCTTTTGACCTGGCGCTTAAAACCGATGAGTTAAGCCCCTTTGGCTTGACAATTACCCCAACCCAGGTCTTCAATACGCAAGTCGTTAACGGCCACTTACAACTGAATGCCCAGGTTAACGTGGGAGAGGCTGGTTCTTATAAACTTGAAGCTTGGCTGGCTGATCAGAATGGGAACCTGGTAACCTGGGCGCAAGGCCAGCCGACAGCCCTGGATGTAGGGATTCAAACGCTCTCAGCCGTCTTTAACGGCAGCAATATTCAGGCGCGTGGCATTACCGGACCCTACCAGGTAGTTGCCCTTAAGATACTTAGCGGCCAACCTGGTTATCAAGTCTTGGATAAAGTGGATGTCGCTATGACCACACCTGCTTATGCCCTGAACAACTTCCAGCAGCCAGGTATGATCTTTGCCGATTTTGTACAGCACGGGAATACTAAATGGATTGTCGGGGCGCCCTGGACTATTACCAGTGGACGATACCTGTACTTTAGCCCCTCGTCTGCCTGGTCTGCCGCAGATGCTGATGGTTCGCTGACGCTCCAAGCTCCGTTGAACCTCACGAAAGCGAAAAGCGTGGGCCTGAAATTCCATACCAGCTATAATTTTGCCTCCGGCAGTGCGGGCTATGTCGAAGTTTCCAAAGACGGCGGCGCTACCTGGACGACCGAGGCAACGTTTACCGGCATTCAGGATTGGTCGGAGCAAGTCCAGGTTGTCAATTTGAAATCCTATACCGGCGCAGGCAAGCCGCCAATTCTAATTCGCTTCCGGCTGGCTGCAGCCGGCGGTGGACAGTGGTATATTGATGATATTCTGGTGAATGGGGTACCCGATCGGGATGGAGACGGGCTTTCAGACGGGGATGAGGTTCAGCATGGCACCAATCCGGATGACCCGGATAGTGATAATGACGGCTTGCCCGATGGGTGGGAAGTATTCAACAACCTCAACCCGTTAGACCCCAACGGCGACAATGGGGGGAGCGGTGATCCTGACAATGATCGGGCGCCTAACTCTTTGGAGCACGCCTATGATACGGACCCCCACAATCCAGACACCGACGGGGATGGTCTCCCTGATGGTTGGGAAATAGGCTATCAGCTTGACCCGTTGGACAACACTGGCGAACATGGCGCCAGCGGTGATCCTGACAATGATACCTTAACGAACTTGGTGGAATACCAGCGCGGTACCAACCCACGCAGCCCGGACACGGACAGCGATGGGATACCGGACAATATTGATCCTCGAGTTGATTTGCGCTCGTTGTTCTTGCCGTTGATTCCTAAATAAGAGGAAGTTGTCAGTTAACAGGCGTTGAACTAAAGAGGGGGCGAGTTTTTGCCGTCCCCTCTCTAGCCGGTTAGCTCCAAATTTACTATTGATGAGAGGTTTTATTAAATAATGCATATCGCAATTTTTGGCTTAGGGTATGTCGGTTGTGTCTCTGCCGCTTGTTTGGCTAAAGAGGGACACCAAGTTATCGGGGTGGACGTAAATCCGCTGAAAGTGGAGATGATTAACGCGGGTCAAAGTCCTATCATTGAAGCTGGCGTAGATGACCTGATCCGTCGAGCAGTTGCCGCCGGTAAATTGAGTGCAACCACTGAAGCGGCAGAAGCAATTGCCAAAGCCGATCTTTCCTTTATCGCTGTCGGCACGCCGAGCAACGAAAATGGCAGTCTGGATCTGAAATACGTCCGCCATGTTGTTCAGGAAATCGGCCAGGCCCTGGCTGGTCAAAATAAGTATCACGTAGTGGCTGTGCGCAGCACCGTCTTGCCGGGGACAGTGATGGGTGAAGTGATCCCACTTTTGGAAGAGGCATCGGGCGGAAAAGTCGGAGCGGATTTTGGGGTTTGCTCCAACCCCGAATTTTTGCGGGAAGGAACTGCCGTAGCCGATTTTTATCAGCCTGCTTTTACGTTAATTGGCCAGTGGGACGAACGGAGCGGTGACCGGGTCGCTGCTGTCTATCAAAATATAGATGCGCCTATTGTTCGCACGGATATACCTACCGCTGAAATGATTAAATATGTGAGCAACACGTTTCATGCCTTAAAAATTACTTTTGCTAATGAAATTGGCAATTTCTGCAAAAAAGTAGGCATAGACAGCCACGAGGTCATGCGTATCTTTTCTATGGATACCAAGCTGAATATATCACCGGCTTACTTAAAACCTGGTTATGCTTTTGGTGGTTCCTGCTTGCCCAAGGATTTGCGTGCTCTACTTCACCGGGCCCGGCAGGAGGATTTGGAGTTGCCGGTTTTGCAGGCTATTCCTCGCAGCAACGAGTTACAAGCCCGCCTGGGTGTGGAAGCTGTATTACGGACTGGCAAAAAACGGGTTGGTATTCTGGGGCTTAGCTTTAAAGCAGGTACTGATGACCTGCGCGAGAGTCCCTTGGTGTATCTCGCCGAAACTTTATTGGGCAAAGGTTACGATTTAAGGATTTATGATGAAAATGTCTCAATGGCCAGGCTGACCGGAGCCAACAAGCAGTACATCGAAAAAGTAATTCCCCATATTTCCTCATTACTCTGTTCATCCCTTGACGAAATATTGGATATGTCTGATATACTCGTCATCGGAAATCGTCTTCCTGTGACCGCCAACCTCCTCAACGGCTCTAATGGTCATCATATAATTATTGACTTGGTGCGCATTCATGAAACGCTGAACGGTTTAGATGAAAATTATCAAGGAATTTGCTGGTAAAGGTTTAGAGCATCTGCAGAGGGCTTTGAAAATGGCAAAAATTTTATCCAAGTTTAGCCTAATAGCCTCGATAGCTTTTTTAGGCGTGTTGATATTCAATCCAGAATTGGCTGCTGCCCAATGGCCTCCCTTTCGTTTTGTTATTAACCCCGCCTATCAGAATGGTAAGATAACTTATAACATTACCTTTTCTAATCGAGCCGACTGGTCAATGACAGACGTAACGATTACGATGTCAATTCCGGAAGGAACGCGTTTTCTGGAAGCTTCTGCTCAATCTAATACTCAAGCCACCTTCGATGGTAAAGAGGTTACATTTTTTACCTCTACCTTTCACCGGCCAATCAGAAATGCTTCGTTTGTTGTTGAGGTTACAGACCCAGCTCTGACCGTTTTTACGACCCATGCCTGGATTGCCTGGAAAGGCGATGAGCCGGGCAATTACGTAACTGATGAAAATTCTTTTGACATTACCCGCCCCCCCTTAGTTTGGGAGCCACCCGCTGCGTCTCGCTTACGGCTTGATCTCAATGCTCTGGTAACGGGAGATACTGTCACTTATTACGTCTATCCCACTAATGTGAGTTCGGTACGGATGTGGGATTTGAAAATCAATGTTCCTATACCTGAAGGTTCTACCTTTGTCTCTGCTGAAGCTCCACCCAGGTTTGCAGCTAGTTTTACCGGCCAGGAGGTTTCCTTTTTTATTTCCGAGTTAGAGCGAGGTGTTAAGGCAGGTCCATTAAGCTTTAAGGTCGCTCTCGCCGGCATGCCTCCCTCCCTGCTCACCACGCATGCCTGGGCTGCGTGGAAAAACGTAGGCTCAAGAGTCGGGCGTACTATTCCCCCTCAAGAGGAGATGGTAAGTGGCGATGTCATCGTTCAGCCATATACGTTGCAGCATGTGTATGCAGAGGTGAGGGGTGATGTGCCATTTGCTAATTATGATCTAATCAGCGTCGCCCTGGGGTTAGAAGGCTCAGCTCTAAAAGTCATCTTTTACACGGACGATTATTTAGGACCCGCCAGTACCGCTTTGCAGTTCCATTTATTCATTGATAAGGATTGTCGTGCCGATAGTGGGGAACAGGCCGGTGGTATGGGTCGAGATTACTCCATCAGGTATCGGCATCATCGAAATCGAGCTGATCTGGGTACCTGGGATGAAGAACAGAAAAAGTGGAACTGGCAGCGCCTAGATTTTAGCAGTCCAGCCGATCAAAAAATGGTAGCCCTCACGATACCCTCTAACTTGCTTGAGGATAGTTCACAGTTCTGCTGGCAAGCACTGGCTAGAAACTTATCCAAGGAGTTCAGTTCACCCCTGCCCAATGACCGGACAGCTATTCTGACATACAATAAAATGGCCTTAACGGAGACTACCCCGGTAACCACGCCTGTTGGATTTGCAGCGAATACGTCCGGCCCTGGCATTACCTCGACTCAAATAATTACCCCCTCTGTTACCTCGACTATGGGTGGTAAATTAGCTGTACCGCTCGATAGTGGTTGGGCCACCTATAATATCCATATCTTTTCAATGCCTGCTGGTCTGGAGATTATGCAAATTGCCAATGCCCGCCAGCCGAATTTTCGACTTGATGGCCAGCGATTGTTGGTCAATCATGAAGGGGGTGGGATAGAAAATGTCTTTGAATATAACCTGCTTGACGGTACAAACAGGCAAGTTGGAGATGGACCTAAAGATTCACACCCTTATTATGATGTTGGGGGTAATCGAGTTGCTTTTGATAACCCTGAACTTATCATCGGCGCGAAAGGAATCCGCCAACCTTTTATCTTTGTGCAGTGTGGTTTAATGCCTCCCCACCTGGAAACAGAGCCGCGCTGTCGGGACATCCCCTCCCTGGGTGTGTTAGTCCCAGCCGGCCAGATGGGCGAGATTCAGGGAACCCACCCGGTCTGGACCAGCACCGATATGATTGCCTACAAGGGCTGCAACACCTGGGCTGGAGCTAGGTTGTGTGGTATCTATGTTGTCCCTTCAACCTCCACCAAAGGCTTCAGCGACGGTTTTATTCCCCAGCAGCTTACCAGCGATACAAGTGATATCCCTGCCGATACCAAGGGCAACTTCATTGCCTTCACTTCACAGCGGGACGGCAACTGGGAAGCTTATATCATGGATTTGAATGGCAATGGGGTGAAAAATTTGTCTAACAGCCCAGAGGCTAATGATGGCCTCCCCACCATTTCGCCTGATGGCAATTGGGTCGCTTTTGTGTCGGACCGGGGTGGGCTTTGGGCTGTATGGGCGGTGCCTGTAACGGGAGGAGACCCCCAAAAGTTGTTTGACCTGCCTGCTGCTCAGCCCTGGGGGGATGGTGATCGGAGCTGGACCAATGAGCGTATTTCATGGGGACCCTAACTGCGTCAATCTTTCTACCGCACAGTATGAGCCTTCAACCTGGCCTCATCCACTGTAATCTCCGCCAGCGTATCTAACTCCAGGTAGCCATCCACCAACTCGATGGGCCGGTTAACAATTTCATCTTCCAATTTCAGGAAAAAGCTCAGCTCAGAAGGATAGTCAATTCCGGCCAGCCCGGCAAAGATAGCCGCCCGAATTGTGCCCAGGGTTGAACTGGCCTGTGAGCCGACCATCACCCCTTTTTGCCCCTGTCGAGCCGCAGCTAGCATTTGTAATGACTGAGAGTAGCCGGTTCGAGCGGTTTTGATGTTGAGAATATCAAACGTGTTAAATCGGAACTCGCGGGCCAGGTCGCGGGGTGTAAAGGCGCTGTCATCGGCAATGAGCGGCAGGATTTCCATGTGGCGCAAGGCGGCTCGCTCCGGGATCATCTCGACGGGCAGCGGCTCCTCGACGTACAGAATGCCCAGGTCAGCCAGTTGCCGGAGCTGGGCCGGGGCCTCTTCCGGCAGCAGGCCCTCGTTGGCATCGGCATACAGCTCAAGCTGACTGCCTGCGAACTCTGCTTGCAGTGTTTGGATGAGGGCTATATCCTGGGCAAAGTTGCGTCCAACTTTAACTTTGAGGACTCGGACTCCCCGCTCGTAAACGGCTTTCGCTTCAGCCAGCATGCTGGCTGGGTTGGAAATGCCCAAAATATAGGAAACTTTAATTTTACGGTTCGGCGGGTTGAGATAAGCCAGTAGATTTTGTCCTTGCCAGGCCGCCAGAGCTTCATGCAGAGCAATATCTACCGCCCCCTTGGCCGTATGATTGTTGGCAATGACCGCCATGCGCCGGTTAGCCTCTTCAAGCTGGGTCACATCCAAGCCCACCAATTGCGGAGCGAAATATTTTTGGATGATAGCCTGGATAGACTCGGGTGTTTCGCCATAAATGGTGGGGCGGGGCGTCGCTTCAGCCAGGCCCATGTGCCCCGTATCGGTGATGACCCGCACCAGGACATGTTCTAAAACATCCAGGCGGCTCGCCTTACCCCAGCTTAGGGCGCCGGCCATCGGCAGGCGGAAGGTTAAGGTCTGAATCTCGGCAATTTTTGGCATAGATTCCTGCAACTAAAACGAAAAATTTCCCGATCTCGTTCCCAAACTCAGTTTGGGAACGAGATCGCAAGCTATTTAAGCCAGGCAGCGACTCGTTCTGCTACGGTGTGGGGAGAGTGCGTGGCCGTATCAACCACCAGCACTTTTGTCGAGGGTAGCGTATGGCTTAAGTAGACCCGGGCCGTGTTGGAGTCATAATTACGCCGCTCCTTAACGATAATAGAGATTTTCTGGACTACCTCATCTACGGGAATCTGAGCCAGGCGCGCCCCTTTGGCAATTTGCTGCAACTGTTCCTCACTGAAAATAGCTTCGATGTTAGGTACGGCCAGTAAAGCCGCCGTTAAATTTTGACTGGCCAGTGGACTTTGCGTAGCAACGCTGTCGGTTATATCAAAAACATCGCCCCGCTTTAAAAGGCGGTTGAGCCGGATGGTATCAGGTGCATCCAGGACCACAAAGCGCGCTTCGGGAAAATAAGTGACGGCATGTTGAACTTCATTCAGGCCCCGCAGACCGTCGAAAATGAACAGGGAGTGGGTGTGGCTGGAGTGGACAGCCAGGCCGCTCAGGGCATGGGCCATCCCGCCAGGAAACTTGGTCCGGTAGCGCGCGGTATACTCAAAGCGCTCTACCCGGTCGGTAATCGGGTGAAGCGGCTCCCCTGCTTCTGCTTGAAGCGAGGTAATGATAATTTCGTCGGTAATCTCCCGACGATTGGGTAATAAAGTGAAATTCAGGCCGTTTTGCGGCAGCAGTTCCAAAACGGTTGACTTACCCACTCCCGTTAAGCCGACCAGAATCACCAAAGGTAATTTGGTCAGCGCTTGAAAGCCCAGAGGTATTGGTTCAGCCTCGGCGGCAAATGCTACAGTATCGGCTAAAAATCTCATTTTTGCCCGTCCTCTACTGTGGGCGGGATTTTACCCTAAAAAAACAAAATTGTCACTAATTTCGGAGGCTGGTAGAAGGCTTTTCGTTGAGGAAGATTTTTACATCTTTCAGTATAATAGCCTCTGGCATCGCTCGTGAGGAATGATAAGGGGTGGGAATTTTGGTTTGCAGCCCCTCTCTATCCATGCTACAATTTTCCTCAAATTCAATAGATTTAAGTTTTTGGAAAGGTGCCATGCAACTTGCAATAAAAATCGCACTGACAACTCTAATCGCCATGTTTATCTTCATTATGGGCGCGGGCGCCGGCTATGCTGTTCGCGATTATGTAGTGGACGACCAACCCACCGTCGAAGAACTTCAATCGCTTAGTCTGTACTGGGAAGTTTGGCATCGGGTGGAACAGCAGTTTTACGGTAAAGTCCCGGATGCTCCACTCTCAACTTATGGAGCCATCCGCGGCGCGTTAGCGACTCTGAAT
Source organism: Anaerolineae bacterium (assembly GCA_023382535.1). The sequence goes on from JAHDWA010000033.1 coordinate 26,117, forward strand.
GACCCGTACACTCTGTTTATTGAACCGGAACCGGCCAAGGAAGAGAAAGCTCAATTGGAAGGCAGGTTCGGCGGGATTGGCGCGTTTATCCAGCGTGATGAAGCGGGGCGGGTCATTCTCGACCCGATGCCTGACCAACCGGCTGAGAAAGCAGGAGTGCGCAAGGGTGATATCCTGGTGGCGGTTGATGGCCAGCCAATTGCCCAGGAGATGAGTACAGAGGATGTCGTAAAAATGGTTAAGGGTGAGGTCGGGACCAAAGTGGTGCTGACCGTTCAGCGCGAAGGAGTTGAAAACACCCTGGACATTACCATTGAGCGCGCGCCGATAGAAACACCCAGCGCCCAGTGGCGTATTTTAGAGCAGGCGTCCAAGATCGGCTACATTCAGTTGACCTCTTTCACCGAGCGCAGCAATAAAGAGTTGGATCGTGCTTTTGAGGAGCTAACAGCTCAGGGGGCCGAATCTTACATTCTGGATTTGCGGGGCAATGGCGGCGGCCTGTTGGAAACAGCGGTAGATGTTGCCAGCCAGTTCCTGCGTAATGGCATCATCCTCCGCGAAGATCGTAAAAATGAGGGCGAGCGGGTCTATGATGTTCGTCCTGGCGGTAAAGCCCTGGATCAGCCCCTGGTCCTGCTGGTCAACGGCGGCACTGCCAGCGCCAGCGAGATTGTGGCCGGGGCCTTGCAGGACTACAAGCGAGCTACCCTGATTGGCGAGAAGACTTTTGGTAAGGGGAGCGTCCAACTGATCTATGAACTGTCGGATGCCTCCCGCCTGCACGTCACAGTGGCTAAGTGGTTTACCCCCAATAATAATGCGATTGACGGCACCGGGCTAAAACCTGATATTGAAGTGTTGATCACCGACGAAGATCGGGCTAATAATCGTGATCCGCAGCTAGAGCGGGCCATTGGTTTTTTGACTAATGGTGAGAGTGTCACCCAATAACTAACCCTTATCATTTTGTTAAGATATACCCCCCATTCTCTCTCTAAAGGAAGGTGTGTTTTTATGATGCGCTACTTCAAGCTCCTGCTCATGGCCCTGTTGGTTCTGGTGGTTGTCATTGGCTCTTTTGGAGCGGGTATGGCTTTTTACGCTGATTTTTTGAGGCCAGCCCAAACAGTTGCTCAGGTCACGACGGTGTCATTTAACGGCGTGGCTGAATTGGAGCAGCCGCCAAGCCCCAGCATGCCCCTCACTTCCAGCGAATTTGCCGCATTTTGGGAAGCCTGGTCGTTTTTGGAGAATCAGTTTTACGGGGATATTCCTTCGGATAGTGAACGGATGTATGGCGCTATTCGGGGTATGGTTAATTCCTATGGTGACCAGCACACGGCCTTTATTGACCCGGCCCGCGCTGCGGTCATGAGCGAAAATATCCGGGGCAGTTTTGAGGGAATTGGGGCGACCATTCGCCTGGATGAACTGGACCGGCTGGTGGTCGTCGAGGCGCTGCCGGAGCGGCCCGCATTTCAAGCCGGGCTGCGCTCTAAGGATGTTGTGTTAAAAGTAGATGGCCTGCCTGTTGACGGGTTGAGCTTGTATGAAGCCGTCTCCCTGATTCGCGGTCCGGCTGGTTCTACCGTGGTTCTGATGGTTGCTCGCGAGGGTAGGCCGGAACCGTTGGAGGTTCCGGTGGTCCGGGCCAAAATCGAGATAAAGATTGTTGAGTCGAAAATATTGGAAGATGCGCCTGAAATTGGCTACGTGCGGTTGACCCAATTTAGCAACGGCGCCGCCAGAAAAGTGGCCCGGGCGATCAAAACCCTGCTTGATAGCGGCGCGACAGCCATTGTATTTGATTTGCGGGGTAATCCGGGCGGCCTGTTGTCGGAAGCGGTGGAAGTGAGCAGTTTGTTCGTGGCTGATGGGACCATTGTCGTTGAAAAATTAAAGGACGGCCAGGAGAAGCGGTTTAACGCGGCTAACCATCCGCATGTTGCCACTGAAATTCCCTTGGTTCTGCTGGTGAACGGCGGCAGTGCCAGCGCCAGCGAGATTGTGGCCGGTGCACTGCAAGATTTGAAGCGGGCGGCTCTCGTCGGCGAGCAGACGTTTGGCAAAGGTTCGGTGCAGTTGCCTCACAACCTCTCGGATGGGTCGGAACTGCGGGTCACTATTGCGGAGTGGCTGACTCCTGCTCTCCGTCAAATTAACGGTCAAGGGGTCACGCCCGATATTACGGTTGAAATGACGCCTGAAGAAGTTGAACAGCAGCTTGATCCGCAGCTAGATGCGGCTGTGGAATATTTGCAGACGACCCAGAAATTGCCGCTGAGCCAATCAGCAAAATGAATGGAAGACTGGCAGAATGGAAGGCTGGTAAAAATTCCTCAACCTTCCAACCTTCCAGCCCTCCGGCCTTCCACTTATGACCAATCAACCCGTAAAAGTTATCGCCACGAATCGAAAAGCGCGCCACGACTATCTCATTGAGGATACATTTGAGGCGGGTATTGTCCTGACCGGCAGCGAGATCAAATCTGTCCGCGCCGGGCAAGTCAATTTGCGTGATGGCTACGCCGCCATTCGTGAGGGAGAGCTGTGGCTGCTCAATGCTCACATTGCGCCTTACCATCAGGCCAGTTATGAAAACCACGAGCCGCGCCGCGACCGTAAATTGTTGATGCACCGCCGCGAAATTAACCGGCTAAACGGCAAACTACAAGAAAAAGGTCTAACCTTGATTCCCCTGCAACTTTACCTCAAAAATAGCCGGGCCAAAGTGGAATTGGGCCTGGCCCGGGGTAAAAAATTGCATGATAAACGGGAGTCGCTGCGCGAACGTGATGACCGCCGTCAAATTGCCCGGGCCGTGGGGCGGCGCCAAAAAGGAGTAGAATGAGTGCTGTAAGCCCTTTTCAATTCAAGCATTACCGGCCTCGCCTGCTGGAGATTATTGACACCACCCTGCGCGAAGGCTCGCAGACTTCGCTGCTGCATGACCATTACAAGTACTTCTTCAATCAAAACGACAAGATGGAAATTGCCCGCGCCCTGATTGTTTTTGGGGTCAAGTTTATCGAACTCTTTGCCCCCATTGTTAGCGCGCAGGAGCGGGATGATTTTGCGGCTATCAAAGCGGTGCGGGACGAACTGATTATGCAGAAAGGTTACACCTTTTTGCTGGCCCACGTCCGCTGCCACCCCGACGATGTAGCTTCGGCCGTTGAGGCAGGCGCTGATGGGCTGAATTTTTACATTGGCCTGTCCGAAGCCTCGCGCATGTACAATCATGGCAAAGATTTTGACGACATCATTCTCCGGGCGCGTTCTTTGTTAGAAGAAGTACGCCGGCATCACCCGCATCTGATCCTGCGCTTCAGCGGCGAAGATGCGTTCCGCACCCCGGAGCCTCACCTCTTCCGTGTTTATGACCAGATTGTGCCTTTTGTAGATCGTCTTGGCACGCCGGATACGGTGGGTGTAGCCACGCCAACCCAGGTAGTTCAGCGGATCAAAGCCCTGCGCGAGCGCTACCCGGCGATGGACTTTGAAGGCCACTTTCACGATGATCGCGGGTTCGCCCTGGTCAATGCCCTGGAAGCGGCCAAAAGTGGCATGCGTTATATGAATACAACCCTGTTGGGGGTTGGAGAACGCTCCGGCATTACTTCGATGACCGCCCTGTTTTTTAACCTCTATATTGACAAAGCCTATGACCACCTGGAAGGGTACAACCTGCGCGGCTCCTATCCGGTCAACGTTATGTTTGCTTCCAAGCTCAAAAAGCTGGTGCCGTCCAAAGAGCCGGTCAGCTTAACCAACCGGACCCACACCGCTGGCGTCCATCAAAAAGCGCTGCTTAACCATGCCGGCACTTACGAAGCTTTTCCGCTTGACCAGTTTGGAGTGAGCGAGTCGGAAGTGCTGTTGGGGCCGTTGAGCGGCTGGAATATCGTCCATTATTTCCTGAAGGAAATTAAGGGGTATAACCTTGACGAAGGAACGGCGCGGCACATTGCGACAGCCTTCAAAGAACGGGTTTACAATATTGGCCCGCAAGACTCGCCCACCCAGATTTTGATTGAAATTGCCGAAAACCAATTTGGTTTGAGCCATATCAGTGTGCCGGAACGCTTCAAAGATAACATTCTCCAGCGCATGGACGCCGACGCGGCTGCTCCATTGCCTGCCGAGGCTGAACTCCGGGACCAGCCTGGGCCCGAAATTGCCGAAACCTATGGCCGCGAAGCCGCAGTCAGCTTGAAAAGATGAAGTGAGGAAACGTGAGGCGATGAGGCGAAGCGGCACAGCAGAACTTTGCTTTCCCTTTGAAATCCAAAATCCACGCCTGTCAGGGCAGTCTAAAATCCAAAATGGGATATACTTTCGTTGAAAAAATCTTGGCTAAAAATGCCGGTTTGGCGGAGGTGACGCCGGGCCAGGTTCTTGATGCGACTCCCGACGTAGCCCTTAGCCACGATAATACGGCGGCCATTTCCAAAACTTTTTACAGCCTGGGCATCGAGCGGGTCAAGTACCCGGAGCGGCTGGCCATTACCCTGGATCATGCTGCCCCGCCGCCTACAACCCAGCACGCCCAGAATCACGCCGATGTGCGCCGCTTTGTCGCTGCTCAGGGCGTCAAGAACTTTTTTGAGGTGGGCCGGGGCATCTGTCACCAGGTTTTGTGCGAAGAGGGCTTAATCTACCCCGGCGTGCTGCTGCTGGGCGCCGACAGCCACTCGACCCACTACGGGGCGCTGGGCGCATTTGGGGCCGGGGTAGGCCGCAGCGAAATGGCGGCAATCTGGGCGACCGGCCAATTATGGCTGCGCGTGCCGGAGAGCATCAAAATCACCTTACATGGTGTGTTCAAACCCTGGGTGACCAGCAAAGATATTGCCCTGTTCATCATCGGCCGGCTCGGCGCGGATGGCGGCCTCTATGCCAGCGTCGAGTTCCACGGCGAAGCTGTCGCCGGGATGAGCATGGAAAGCCGTTTTGTCCTGCCCAACATGATGGCGGAGATGGGGGCCAAGAACTCGTGGGTGGCCCAGGATGGGGTGACGTTTGCCTGGCTGGAGGAGCAGGGGAGCAGGAGCGAAGAGGCGAGGAAGCGAAGAGGCGAATCAGAGTCAGAATCGAAAATCGAAAATCGAAAATCGAAAATTGGGGAGTGGGAAAGGACGAGCCGCGAATTATCACCTGAGCCTGACGCCGCCTACTTGGCTGAATATGAGTTTGAAGCGGGGGAAATTGAGCCGCAGGTGGCCTGCCCGCACAGCGTGGACAATGTCAAACCGTTGAGCGCGGTCGCCGGGACAAAAATAGATCAGGCTTTTTTGGGGACCTGCACCAATGGCCGGCTGGAAGATATTGCCGTGGCCGCGCAGATTATGGCGGGCCGGCGGGTAGCGCCGGGTACGCGGCTGCTGGTTATCCCGGCTTCCTCCCAGGTTTATCTCGATGCAGTGAAAGCAGGGTATGTTGAAACGCTGCTGGCCGCCGGAGCTACCTTCGGCTCACCCGGCTGCGGCCCTTGCATGGGTAATCACATGGGCATTCCCGCTCCCGGCGAAGCGACCATTAGCAGCGCTAACCGGAATTTCCGCGGGCGTATGGGCACCCGCGAGTCCGACATTTACCTGGCTTCCCCGGCCGTTGTCGCCGCCAGCGCTATCGTCGGCAAAATTGCCGGACCGGAGCAGCTTTAGTGATGAACGAAAATTCACCTCTGCCGGAGAGTCAAAGACTCCCTGGTGACGGGCAGTCCAAAACCGAAAATCGAAAAGCGAGAGTTTGGAAATACGGCGACGGAGTCAATACCGATGTCATCTTCCCCGGTAAATACACTTATACTGTCACCGACCCAGCGGTAATGGCCCAGCACGCCCTGGAAGACCTTGATCCTTCCTTTGCCGCCCGTGTCCAACCGGGGGACGTAATCGTGGCCGGTAAGAATTGGGGCAACGGCTCCAGTCGTGAACAGGCAGTCACATGTCTCAAACAGGCTGGCGTCGGTGCGGTGATTGCCGTCTCCTTTGCCCGCATCTGGTATCGCAACGCCATTAACAACGGCCTTTTAGCCTTAACCTGCCCTGCTGCCTTTGAGGCTCTCAATTCTGGTGATTGGGTGGAGATTGATTTAGAAGGCGGGGTCATCAAGAGCGAGGCTGGCACCTTTGCCTTTCCTCCCTTTGCCCCGTCGGTCCAGGCGATCATTGCCGCTGGCGGTCTGATCCCCCATTTGAAGAAGCAGTTAGCGCGCGGCGGTTAAAGAGGAACGCTCCCCTCTTCCATCCCGGTATCAGGCCAGTTCCGCCTCTTCGGCCTCAAGCCGGGTCTGCATTTCTTCCAGGGCAATGGCGGCCACCTGGGCCAGGATTAGCAGCAAGGTCGCGTCGGCTTCTCCAAATTCTTCATCACGCTTGTTCAACAATTCAATAACACCGATCAGTCTGCCGCGGGCGATCATGGGCACGCAGAGGATTGAGCGGGTGACAAAACTGAATTCTTCGTCAATGTCCAGCGAGAAGCGGCTGTCCTGGCGGGGATTGTTGACAATCAGCGGCTCACGCTGGCTGGCGACCCAACCGGCGATGCCGCTATCGCTCTTGATGCGGTAGCCGCGCAGTTGGTTCCTGATATCGCCATGCACCAGGACAAAAACCAATTCATTGGTTTCCTCATCCAACAGCAGTAAAGAACCATCCTCGGCCCTGAGAACGCCCATCGCATTGTGGAGGATTTGGTCAAGCAAATTAAACAGATTCTCCTCCGAGGTGATGCGCTGGGTGGCCCAGTAAAGGTCATGGAGGGCCTCGATATAGCGCCGGAAGGCCAGGCTGTCCTCGCGCAGGGCTTTATTCTCCTCCTGCAAGCGCGCATTTTCTTGTTGTAAAAATCGTAAAGCCGAGGTTGTATTCTCCATGACTATCTCCCTTAAAGTCTTCAGGTGGGGACGGCAGTCAAAATTTTGGCTGCTACCTGGCTCAGCATGGACAGAACAGCCAGGTCGGTTTCGTTGAAGGCCCCGTTGGCCTTGTTAAGCAATTCAATGACCCCGATAAGTTGATCATGAGCGATGATCGGCACGCACACAATCGAGCGCGTCACAAAACCAAACTCCTGGTCCACTTCCAGCGAAAAGCGCCAATCCTGGCGGGGGTTGTTGACAATCAACGCTTCACGCTCGTTAACCACCCAGCCGGCGATACCGGTACCGGCCCCGATGCGATAGCCGCGCAATTCCTGCCAAATTTCGCCCCGGACCAGCACAAACTCCAACTCTCCGGTAAAGCGGTCCAGGCGAGAAATGGAACCATCCCTGGCTCCAATCACCTCCATGGTCTTGTGCAGCAGCTCGTCTAATATGGCCAACGGTGTTTCTGTTGATTCAAGACGCTGTAACGCCGCGTGAAGTTCCCCCACAGCGCCCAACTGCTCTCGCAGGGAGGCATTTTCCTCGCGCAGCCCTTTATTCTCCTCTTGTAACCGGCTGTTTTCCTGTTGTAGAAATCGCAGCGGCGCGTCGCTCATGGGGGTCTCCTTTTAGGTTATTCGGCCAGGCAGGCGTTAACCTCAATATTGATCAGTATAGCAGAGATTAACGTAACATACAACCCCTTTCCTACCTTTGGGTCTGTCCCAGCTTTCAGGCGGTTCGGTGGGGCAAGTGGTCCGCTTCGCGTATCCTGCATTGCCAAAAATTTGGGGCACACCCCGACCTTTGCTTAACCGGGGCAACCGGGTTTGAATTAGCAGGGAGGGCATTGTATAATTGACCTCATCAACAGCAAATGAGGTAAAAGCGTGTTTAATTTTAGCGGCAAAATAAAAGAGAGTTTAACCCGCACCCGCAACTCCTTCTTTGGGCAGATTGCCGGCCTTTTTGGAGCCACTCAGATTACGGATGAGTTATGGGATGATTTAGAGGCGCTGCTGATCCAGGCCGATGTGGGGGTAGATACGACCACCCGGCTGGTTGAGCGGGTGCGCGAACGGGTCCGGCAGGAAGGTTTTACCCAAACTGACCAGGCGGAAGCCATCTTAAAAGAAGAAATGAAAGCCTTACTCAATGGTTACGAACCTTCTGAGGCGGACAAAAGGCGTATTCTGACTGTGATCCTGGTTGTTGGCGTGAACGGCTCGGGCAAAACCACCACCATTGCTAAGCTGGCGAACTATTACCAAAAACAGGGCAAAAAAGTCGTTTTGGCTGCAGCCGACACCTTCCGCGCAGCGGCGATTGACCAGCTCAAAATTTGGGGCGACCGCGCTGGTGTCGCCGTGATTGCCCACCAACCCAATGCCGACCCCGGCGCCGTCGTCTTCGACGCCATCAAGAGCGGCCTGGCCCGCAAAGCCGACATTGTCATTATTGACACCGCCGGACGGCTGCACACTAAGTTCAACTTGATGAAAGAGTTGGAGAAATTAAAAGAGATCGCCCGGAAGCAGGTTCATGCCGCGCCTCACGAAACGCTGCTCGTTCTCGACGCGACCACGGGGCAGAATGCGTTGGCGCAGGCTAAACACTTTAAGGATAGTGTCAACACCACCGGCGTAGTTTTAACCAAGCTGGATGGCACTGCCAAGGGCGGCATGGTTTTTGCCATTGGTAGAGAGCTGGGCGTGCCGGTACGCTTTGTCGGCACGGGCGAGAAACTTGACGATTTGATGCCCTTTGACCCGGACGCATTTGTGGAAGGACTGTTTAACGATTAAATGTTCAACGTTTGAAGTTTAACGCCTACGTCCGGCGCGTGCCGATCACAAACATCTCGCCTTCCAGAATTTCCAAGCGCGTAATGTCCAGGTCTGCATCAACAATCACCCCGGTCAAGATTTCGTTGACTGTTTGGGTCATCGACTCGACCAGAGTGGCCGGAAAATCGAACGCTCCCATTTGAGCTTCTTCCACCCTGACCACCAAGCGGCCTTCATCTACCACTGCGGTCGCGACGATCAAAGAATTAAAATCCACCGGCCCAACGGTATCAACCTCGCCGGTGATGTAAATCCGGCCGGAGGTAAACCAAACCTGCGGATTGCTCAATGGAATCTGGCCGGTTGAAGTGAGTTCGTTGGCCACCAGCGAGGTGATTTCCTCGTTGGTAATGCGCAGGCGAGCCTCGTGGGTGCTGGTCGCCTCTTGGAGTGACTGGTAAAAATTTTGTTTTAAGCGATCTGCGGCCTCTTGACTGACCGGAATTGGGCCGCCCGGGGGGCCAACAGTTTCATCTTGCCCGCCAAGGCGGCAAGCCAGGCTGGTCAAAACAAGCAGACTTACCACTACGATAAAACTCTGATAGAAAGAAAAACGATGCACCTGTACTTGTTACTCCTCTTTGACAAAACCGCCTGGGATTATAGCATCGTTGAGCCAGGATGACAACAGAAACCTTGAACGAGCAACAATTGACTAGTATTATCGAAGGGCTGCTCTTCGTCAGCTCCGAGCCAGTTACAGTAGACCATCTGGCTGCCGTCACCACCTGTTCGGAGGAACAGATTGAAGCCGCTCTGCAGCAGTTGAAAGAGAATTGCCAAAACCGGGGGATTCGCCTGCAACGCCTCGGTAAAAAAGTTCAACTGGTGAGCGCGCCGGAGGTGACAGATTATATCGAGCGCTTTTTGGGCCTGTCCGGCTCGGCCAGGCTGTCCACCCCAGCCCTGGAAACGTTGACCATCATCGCTTACCGCCAGCCCATCACCCGGCCCGAAATCGAGGCCATTCGCGGGGTTAACAGCGATGGCGTGCTGCGCACTCTGCTCAGCAAGGGGCTGGTCGAAGAGGTGGGGCGGCTGGATACTGTGGGTCATCCTTCGCTCTTTGGCACGACTTTTGAATTTTTGCGTTATTTTGGGCTGGAAGATATTAATGATTTGCCGGAGCTGGATTTGCCAGAGATAAGGTTGCCCGAAGATGGGTCTGTCAATGCAACAACTGGAGAAGTCAATGCCTTATAGGTTGTCGTCTCTAATAGGCGCAGGACTCATATTCCTGACGGTTGTTGGTCTTTTTATCTTCCTGGTCATGAAAGGTAACGGCGATGACGCGGCGGCAAGAAATCTGCTGGAGGATGTTTTAGCCAGGGGTGTTATCCGCGTATCAACCGACGCTAACTCTCCCCCTCAATCTTCGCTTAAGTCCGATGGTACCTTTGAAGGCTTTGATATTGACGTGGCCACCGAGATTGCCAAGAGATTGGGAGTAGAAGTCGAATTTGTGGTTCCAGGGGGGTGGGATACCATTACTGCTGGGAATTGGGGTGATCAGTGGGATATGAGTGTAGGCTCGATGACCATTACCAAACAACGCGCTGAAGTATTACGTTTCACCTCTGGTTATTACTTTACTTCGGCTCAGTTTGCTGCCCGGCGAGAGGCTGGCCTCACTACAATTGATGACATTCATGGCAAAGCCGTGTGTGTTGGCCTGACCACAACCTACCATCGTTATTTAACGGGCAAAGATATTGGTATCTCCGATTCTGATATTAAAGTTGAAGCTCCTATAGGGGTAAGAGTGATTCCGCTATCAGATGCGGAATGCCTGCAGGCTATACAAGTGGGCCGCCAAGAATTTGATACTCTTTTGACCTCAGGAGCTGTCATTGATCGGGCCATTGCCGATGGGATTGACTTGGTTAAGATTGGGGAGCCGGTTTTTGTCGAAACTCTGGCGGTAGCATTCGATAGAAGCAGTTCCCACGATAGCTCAACTTTACGGGAAAAAGCCTCTCAGATTATTGAGGAGATGCATGCTGACGGAACCCTAAGCGAGTTTTCTAAAAAGTGGTTTGACGGCGCTGACCTGACCGTGGTATCTGGTGATGAGTAATTCAATGGAGCGTTTACCCGCGCATTTAACCTCCAACGAACGAGCTGCTTTAATGGCCCTGGTTGACCGGCTGCGCCAAGGTTATGGTAATGATTTGCTGCGGGTTGTCCTGTTTGGTTCCAAAGCGCGCGGCGATTTTGACGAGGAATCCGACTTGGATGTATTAATCGTCGTGCGAATGGATGATTATTGGCGACACTGGAATGAGATTATCAAAACCACGTATGATTTGGAACTAACGTATAATCTCGTCTTTTCTTTTATTATTAAAGATGAACGAGAGTATGCGCTAATGCGCCGGTGGAATTTACTTCTTAATCGGAATATAGAGCAAGACGGCATTGAGTTATGGACATCTCAACCAAGCGAACCATCATTCGTCTGAGAATGGATAAAGCTCAGGAAGACTTGAATGCAGCGCGAGACCTGCTCAAAATGTCACACTGGCGAGTAGCCGTTAATCGTGCCTACTATACGAATTTTCACGTAGTTTCGGCAGCGTTACTGTGGTTAGACATTGAACGTTCTAAACATTCAGGAGTGCAAGCAGCATTTAGTGAGTTCTTCATCAAGACTGGTCTGATTGAAGTGGAATATGGTCAAATTTATAGATCGGCTCGTGATTGGAGAGAGGAGCAAGATTACAACGTTCTGGTTCAGCCCATAGACGAAGCAACAGCAACTCAGATTGTGCAAGATGCCGAGCGTTTCGTGGCTCGCCTGGAAAGCTATTTACGCCAGGAGGGGGCCATCCAGTAAGATGTCCAACCAACCTACTGAAGAACGATTGCAAAAAGTTCTGGCCCATGCCGGCGTAGCCTCTCGCCGGGCCAGCGAAGCGCTGATTGAGCAGGGCCGCGTCACGGTTAACGGTCAAATGGTAACGGTGCTGGGCTTCAAAGTTGATCCGCGGCGGGACATCATTGCTGTGGACGGCCGGCAGTTACCTAGACTCTCCACCAAGCTGGTCTATATCCTGTTGAACAAACCGCGCGACGTATTGACGGCCGCGAGCGACGACCGGGGCCGCCGGACGGTGGTGGATTTGGTGGAAGTGGAGGAAAGGGTCTACCCGGTTGGGCGGCTCGATTTGCGAAGCGAGGGCTTGGTGCTGCTGACCAATGATGGCGAACTGGCCGAAAAATTGACCCATCCCCGCTCCCATGTGGAAAAGGAGTACCTGGTGTTGGTGTCCGGCCGGCCCACCACCCCCACCCTGGCCCGCTGGCGGCGCGGGGAAATCGAAGTGGACGGCAAACCCACCGGCCGCACCGTCGTCGAGCGTCTCAAAATTGAGGGCGACAATACCTGGCTCAAAATCATTTTGACTGAAGGCCGCAAACGCCAGATCCGTGAGGTTGCCAAAGCCTTCGGCCACCCGGTGCTCCGGCTGGAACGGGTCCGCCTGGGGCCGATTAAATTGGGTCACTTAAAACCCGGCAAGTGGCGTTACCTCAAACCGGCGGAAGTGGAACAATTAAAACGAAGCGTAAAACTTTAAGAGTGTATTACATATTGCGTGTTCCGTTTAACTTACGGAATACGCAACACGTTTTGGGAGGAACTTTGTCCAAACCTTCAACCATTGCCATTGACGGCAGCGCCGCCTCGGGTAAAAGCACCGTCGGCGCGCGGCTGGCCCAGCGCCTGGGCTACCTCTATTTTGATACCGGGGTGATGTACCGGGCCGTCACCTGGGCTGTCCTCGACCGAAAAACTGATCCTAAAGACGTTGAGGCCGTTTCGGCAATAGCCGAAAAATTGCTGATTGAAGTCAAACCGGACGGCCCGCAGGATGGCCGGCTTAACACCGTACTGGCCGATGGTCGAGACATTACCTGGCAGATTCGCAGCCCTGAGGTTGAAGCTAACGTGTCTCTGATTTCCTCCTACCCCCGTGTTCGGGCAGCTTTGACCACCCAACAGCGACGCATTGCCGCCACTGGCTCTATTGTGATGGTCGGACGTGATATTGGCACGGTCGTTCTGCCGGAGGCGGACCTGAAAATATTTCTGCACGCTTCCGCTGAAGAACGAGCGCGGCGGCGCTACCGTGAAATTTTAGCCCAGGGCAAGGCGGCCGATTTTGAAGAAATTCTGGAAGCTATGCGGGAACGGGATAAGCAAGACCGTGAAAAGCCAATCTCACCCATGGTGCCGGCGCCTGATGCCGCGATTTTTGAAACCGATAATTTGAGCCTGGAAGCCGTGCTGGCCCGCCTGGAGCAACTGATTGCGATGGAGCAAACGGTGGAACAGGTTGAGAACAAAAGATAAAATTCGGGTATGTCTCCCCCTACCTTCTCTCCCATTCAAAAAATTTTTTTGAGCCTATTGAGCCTGTTGATGAAAGCGCTGCTGCGCCTGGAAGTGATCGGGTTGGAAAATATACCGGCCGCGGGCCCTGTGGTGATCATTATCAATCATATTGCCTTTTTAGACCCGTTGATGGTCTGTGCGGTATCGCCCCGGCTGGTTATTCCGATGGCGAAAAAAGAGGCATTTGACTCCTTCCTCTGGCGGCCTTTTCTCAAATTATATGGTGCAATTCCGGTCCAACGCGGCGAGGCCGATACCAAAGCGGTCAAGGCAGCGCTGCAGTTTCTCAGGCAGCAGGGTGTTATTTTGATGGCTCCCGAGGGCACCCGCAGCATTACCTATCAATTACAGCCCGGCAAAGAAGGTGCAGCCATGATTGCGCTGCGCGGCGAGGCCGTTATTGTGCCCATTGGCATCACCGGCACCCACCAGATTAGAGCTAACTTGGCTCGCTTCAAACGCGCGCCCGTGCGGCTGGTGGTAGGCCGGCCTTTCCGGTTGCGCTCAACCTCCGCTAACCACCGCAGCCATCGCAGCGAAACGGCCGCTATGACCCAGGAGTTAATGTACCGGCTGGCGCGGCAGTTACCCCCCGAGTTTCGGGGAGTCTATGCCAACCTTGAAGAAGCAACAGAGGCCTATTTGAGGCCGGTCGAACTTGTTTTACCAGGTAATTCTAACTAAATTCTCATTAATTTTTAATGGGCTTCTAAACTATTTGTTATTAGATAAAGGTGGGTTACACCTTGAGCGAAATTTATGGAAAGGAGGCCAATCAACGGGGTTAGCTAAAGCGCCTGACCCGACGGCAAAAGGATGAAGGATGAAGGATGAAGGATGAAAATTTTTCGCTTTCATCCTTCCGCCCTCATCCTTTGCCAGCCGGGTGACGAGGAGCAGGTCTATCGAATTATCGGCGGATAACCTGCCGGGCTGCCACAGCCCGAACTGTCCCCACCTCCCCCAAGGACAATCTAAGCCTTCTCACAAAACCGTTAAGTAATTGGCGGCACAAAAGAGAAGGCAGTGGCCTATTTTAAGCTATCAGCCAAGCCCGTTCGGTGGCTCTCTCGCTCATGCCAGATAGCGGCAAAACCCCCTTTAGATCCAATCGCTCGCACTGGAGTAGGGTGTATTGCATTTTCCCGTGCAGTATATCTGGCCCGCTCCGCTAATACGAACGAATCCAATTTTTAATAAACATCCGTTTTTTGGTTGCTTTGGCTTGCCTGCTGCCAGCCAACTTGTCCCGTGACTAAATCAGGTTGCTTTATAGGGCCAGCTGTCGGTAATTCTTAAAGAGCACCCGACTAACGGATTGTTAAACTCTGAAAGGAAAACTTAAGCATGTGTGGGATCGTTGGCTATGTTGGAACGAAAGATGCCTCTAGCATCGTTTTTGAAGGCTTGAAGAAGCTGGAATACCGGGGGTACGATTCAGCCGGGATTGCTTCGATTAATGGGGATCTGGATATTCGTCGGGCTGAGGGCAAGTTGGCAAATCTGGAAGCCAAGCTCAGGGAAGCGCCGCTGGAAGGGCATTTAGCCATTGGCCATACCCGCTGGGCCACTCACGGCGCGCCCATCGAGCGGAATGCACACCCTCACGCCGATGAAACCAGGGCCATCGCCGTCGTTCAGAATGGTATCGTCGAGAACTTTATGGCTCTGCGCGCTCAATTGCAGCAAGAGGGACATGAGTTTAGGTCGGATACAGATACGGAGGTTATTACCCACCTCATTGATAAATTTTTGGCCGAAGGCAACGAGCTGGTGGAAGCCTGCCGCCGCGCCTTTCGGGAGTTACAGGGCGCGCATGCGATTGCCGTTGTGAGCAAACAGGAGCCGGATAAAATTGTAACGGTGCGGCTGGGCAATGCGGGGGGGGTGATTGTCGGTCTGGGCAAGGGTGAAAATTATCTCGCTTCGGACATCCCGGCCATCCTGGAACATACCCAAAAGGTTATTTATCTGGAGGATCGAGAGATGGCCGTGATTACGGCGGATGGTGTCAGCTTTAGCCACCTCAACGGCCAGGCGGTCAGCAAAGAGGTCCACCAGATCACCTGGGACCCGATCAGCGCGGCTAAAGGGCCTTACCGCCACTTTATGCAAAAAGAGATCTACGAGCAGCCGCAGTCTATCCAGAGTACCATCCGCGGGCGGGTTGACTTCACCAGCGGCCAGGTCAGCCTGGAAGAGCTGCCGCTAACCCCAGCCGAGGCGCAAGCAATTGAGCGTATCATCATCGTCGCCTGCGGCACGTCGGCTTACGCCGGCCAGGTGGGCAAATTTATGATCGAAAAGTTGGCCCGGATAAATGTCCTGGTAGATTATGCCTCGGAGTTTCGCTACCGCGACCCGCTGCTTGACGAGCGGACGGTCGTCCTGGCCATTACCCAGTCCGGCGAAACTGTGGATACCCTGGCTGCCCTGGAAGAGGCCAAAAGCAAAGGGGCTAAGACCTGGAGCATCGTTAACATGCACGGGAGCATGGCCCACCGCATCAGCGACGGGGCAATTTTAATGCAGGCCGGGCCGGAAATTGGCGTAGCCAGCACCAAAGCCTTTACGGCGACGCTGGCCGACCTCTTCCTCCTGGGCATGTACCTGGGCCAACTGCGCGGCGTTCTTTCGGCCGGAGAAAGTTTTGAACTGGCCACTGCCCTGGCTCATCTGCCGGAACTGGCCGGCCAGGTGCTGGCGGATGGCTATAACGATTACGCCAAACTGGCCAATTTATACCACAATCAGGAGCATTTCCTCTTTTTGGGCCGGGGGCCGAACTATCCGGTCGCCCTGGAAGGCGCCCTGAAACTCAAGGAAATCAGCTACATCCACGCCGAGGGCTACCCGGCCGGCGAAATGAAGCACGGCCCGATTGCCCTGATTGACGACAACATGCCGGTCGTCTGCATTGTCACCCAGGATCACGTTTACGACAAAATGATCAGCCAGATCGAGCAGGTCCGCGCCCGCAAGGGGATTGTCATCTCGCTCATCAACGAGGGCGACGAAGAGGTAGCCAAAAAATCAGATCATGTGCTGCGCATCCCCAAAGCGCATCCCCTGCTAACGCCGGTTTTGTCGGTCATCCCGCTGCAAATGCTGGCCTATCAATTTGCCGTCTGGCGCGGGGCCGACGTGGACCAGCCGCGTAACTTGGCCAAGAGCGTGACTGTAGAATAACAGTAAGCCAGATTGTCCACAAGTGTTGGAATCAATAAAAAGATGGCTGTTCCGAGCTATCGCTGCCGGCCGAAACTGCTTCGAGATTTCGGCCGGCACGGCGGCAAGAGAGCAGACCCTCCAAAAGCGTGTTTGCAGCTCAAGCCGGCTTGGTTACGGCTTCGACCAACCAGCCCTTGATTTCGTCCATGGTGGGGATACGCCCCGCGCTGACCAACTTTTCGTTGATAACCAGGCTGGGCGTATACATGTTCTCCAGATGATTAAATAATCTAATTCAGGGGCATTGAATGACACCCTGCGACCACAGACAGTTGCTGCAGGTGGGGAATTCGTTGCCAAAGCAGTCCTCTTTGTTTTCATAGATCAACTCGCAGCCGCCGCACGAGGTGCAGGGGGCGAATTCATAGCCCTGCACTTTGCGGCGGTAGGTCTGATGCTCCGGCGCTTCCCACAACTCGCGCAGCGACATGTCGGCCAAATTGCCGATGACATATTGGTGGGAGAAATAGTGCCGATTGCCCCAATAGCTGATATGGCTGTGCAGCAAGGGCGGGCACGGGCTGGCCCCGCCATCCCAGCCAATGGCCATGGCCCCACTTTCGATAAAGGGACAAGTATTATTGCTTGTCCCCAGGTTGTTGCCGGCAAATTCGATATTCCAGCCCATGTCCATCACCTGGCTGAGCACTTGACCGAGCACTTCCCCCGGATTCAATTTGGGCAGGCTCATCCGCCGCATCCAGGGCGACGGATGAAAGGTCACACTGTTCAAAACTTTCTCGTAGAGGCGCTCCTGGCACATCGCCTCGGTATAGGGCAGCACATTACTCACCGACAGGCGGGTGGCCCGTAACTGCCGGCCAATCCGCATCACCTCCGGCAAATCGTGAATATTACGCTGCATCGCCACAAAAGCAATGCCGATTTCCGGGATGGGGCGGTGGCCTTTTGACCTGACCTGGCTAAACCGTTTCAGGTTAGCCAGAACTTTCGGCAGTGACGCCCCCAGCCGGACATCGGCGTAACTCTCCGGGGTAGCGCCGTCCAGCGAGACCCACAGCAGATCCAGCCCGGCTCCCACCAACTGCCGGGAGAGCCGCTCGGTCAGCAGCGTGCCGTTGGTAATCAGTTCGACCCGCGATCCCAGCGCCTTAACTTGGGCGATCATGTCGGGTAACTGCGGATGCATCAACGGTTCGCCGATGCCGCCGAAAAATACCAGCGGTGGAGGTGAAAACTCGGGCAAACCGGCCATAATTTGGTTAAAGGTGGTCTCGGCCATGATCTCATCAGGGGCCAGCCAGACGTTACGCATACAGGTGACGCAGTCCAGGTTGCACCGGCCCGATGGTTCCAGGTAAAGTTTAGCCAGGTGGCTCACCGGC
The DNA here is from genome assembly GCA_023382535.1 of Anaerolineae bacterium. The sequence goes on from JAHDWA010000033.1 coordinate 43,814, forward strand.
TGGTGCAGGCGTACGCCATGGTTATCCCGTTCAATTAACACTTTGGACCCAGGTTTAAAGCCATACTGCGCGGCTATTTCTGCGGGGATAACCAGCCGTCCGGTTTCATCTACTTCGCCCCAGGTGATTGGCTTGGCGCTGATCGTCATGGCACTACCTCAATAGATGGTTCAATAACAATTTTTGACTTAACGGAATTGGCGACCAGGCTGTATTTTTGGGCCGACTCCAATGCCCGTAAGACCTGCTTGCGCACCCGCTCCGGGCCGGCCTCGTTGGCCTTGACCATGATGCGGGGCCGGAAGACCAGATCGGTGAAGATTTCGGTGCGATCTAACTCGATGAACTTTTTGCCTTCGGTGTAACAGTCGTAGCTCTGCAAGTCGCGCTTGAAGCGTTCAGCCGCCCAGATAAACATCATCATCACGCAGGTAGTGGCCGCGGCCACAAAAGCATCTTCAGGCGTCAGGACATTGGCATGACCGTGCGCGTCGGGGGGGGCGGAGAAATCTATCTCCGGGCCGTTGCCCAGCTTGACCCGGCCCCAATGCTCTCCCTTCCAGGTAACGGTGGTGTGGTAGGTGGCGGTTCGGGACATTCAAACCTCCTGCTTCTGGCAGTAATGGCTAAATTCGCGCAGCAAGGCGGCCTCATAAGCAGGCGCGGCGGCATCAGTAATGGGGTTGTAGAGGCGAGTCGTTTGAATGAGTTCAGCCGCAACACCCGGCGTGTCTGGCCGTTTGCCCTGTTGGTAGAACTGCTCAAAAATGGCCGGCACGGCAATCAGCGTCTCACGCCGGTCCTCTACGGTCAATGTCAGCACGGGGATGCCCGAGCCGCAGGAGCATTTGGCCTCGACTGCCTCTTCCGGTAGAGGGGTTTCCTCAACGACCGCCCCACTCCGGCGGCTCCATTTCACTCCCAACAATTCATCTACCAGGGGAGCGACCGCCTCAGCCACTGCTGTTACGGCGCTTCGCCCGGTTTCATTCAGCCGGCGCGGCGTGCCCAAATTGATCTCTGCCCCGACCAACTCCGTTACCACCACCCCGGCCGCCGGTTTGCCGCTGTATTGTTCGGTGGCGCGAGCGGCACAGCGTTTATCACAGCCATCAATGGCAATGGTTGGATAGAAGCGGGCAAAAGCGCGGTCGCCTTCACCTCCGGCCAGGAACAAGGGCAGGCAGATGGTCACGGTTTCCGCCGGACGCAACTGCTCCAACACCTTCAATGCGGCCAGCCGGGTAACGGTTCCTTCGGCCATCTCTTCCCCGCTGCAAGCGACAATGCCGACTTTCTTCTTCGGTAAATCGGGCATGGTTACACCTCCTCCTGACCGATAATTTTATCAGCCACTGCGGCCAGTTCTTCGGCCATTTGACGGGCCAGTTCTTGCCCTTCGGGGTTCAACTCGGCAATGCCTTTGGGTTTCAAATGGCGGTGGCGGCGGAAGGTGTCGAGTACGTTGGCCTCATAAGCGACCTGCCCCCCACTTTCGGCGACCATTTTGCTGGCGCAGGCCAGTTTGCAGCCGTCAACGGTGATAGCCGGGGCCGCTTGTACCCGTCTCCCCGTGTTCTCATCGCCCAATACCAGCAACGATAGGGCTACGACTTCGGCGCAGGCTGGCCGCAAATCTTCGGCCAGGGTATACGCGGCTTCCCTCCCGACCGTGCCGTAGGTTTTGCCGATGCCGCTGCACGGGACCACAACCACGTATTTGGATTCGCTCATCGGGCCTTGGCCTCCTTTTCAGCTTCAGCGGTCATCAGGGCAAAGTAGGCCTGGGCGTCGAGGAGATTAAGTTGATCTGTCTCCCAAGCACCGGCCTCCAGCAAGACCAGCCAGCCTTCTCCGTAGGGTGCTTCGTTGACCAGTTCCGGCTCATCTTCCAGGCGTGGATTGACCGCTTTAATCACTCCGTTAAGCGGTGAAGGAATACTCAGGTTGGTTTTCATCGTCTCAAGAGTAGCCAATTCGTCGCCGGGGGTTAAGATGGTACCTTCGGCTTGGGGTTCGGCAAAGGCCACATCCCCCGCCGTTTGCTGCAAGTAGTCGCTCAAACCAATCCGCACCCCCTCCATTTCGGGCTTCAGCCAGAGATGGTCGGTGGTATAGAGCCGGTCGGCGGCGACTTTAAAGGTAAATTTATCAACGGTCGTTTCTAAAAATTCAGGCATTATTATCCCCTCCATGCTTACTCTTTCAATTTACAAAAGCGCCGGCTTCAGGCGCTTGTTGCTTCCCCTCCGGCCCACATAGGCACAGACGCTCTTGAATCCGGGCCGGATTGAGCAGTTCATTCAGCCAGATTTGCCAACGCTGGGCAGCCTCCCGATCCACGGTGTAATAAATCCAGCGCGCATCTACGGCATCGTGACGGCTGCGCACCAATCCCGCCTCGCGCAGCACCCGCAAGTGGTGCGACAGGAGATTAGGCGGCAGCCCTAACCGCTCGTTCAATTCGCCGTTACAGGAGTCCCCCTGCATCAACAGGTTAAAGATACGCAGGCGATTAGGATCGGCCAGAGCCTTCAACACCGCTGCGGCTTCATGTAAGTTTTGCTCATCCATGAAGAGTGGATTAACCATTACGTTTTCTCCTGAGGCAGGGAGTGGTTTTAATTCAATATTTACTGAAATAAAGTGTACAATCTTCTGCCGAGAGTTAATAGTGATAATTGTCACAAAGACAGATGATATATGTCATATATTTCAATCATTATCGAAACATTGACCCTGGAGCAGCCATTCAGGTTATTGCCTATTTGTATTTGGCTCTGGAGTTGGTGAAACTAGGACTGGGCTTTGGCCGCTAACCCGGCTCGGTCAAGGATGATAATCTGGTGGCGAGTGACCCGAATTAGCCCTTCCTCGGCCAAACTGCGCAGGGCGCGGTTGACCACATCGGGGACAGTTCCCAGCCGGGCCGCAATCTCGGCCTGAGTAGCCCAGCGCTGGCGGGGAAGGACGACCTGCTGGTCGTCAGCAAGCTGCATCAATAACAGTTTGGCCAGGCGGGACACCACCGGGCGTAACGACAGATCTTCGATGAGGGAAATGGTATGGAGTAATCGGGCTGCCAGCGTCCGAATGATCAGCCGGGCCATGTGCGGATAACGATCCAATAAGTCAAGCAGGGTGGATTGGGGGATAGCCCACAGCTCACACGCTTCCTGGGCGACGAGGGTGGCCGGGTGGTCTTGTTCGGCAAAAACCGGGGCGACGTTGAGCGGCTGGCCGGGCCCCATAAAATCCAGAATTTGCTCGCGCCCTTCGGCTGATAGTTTAACCGCCTTGACCCAACCCTGGTGAACCAGATAGAAGGCTTCCGGCCGGTCGCCCTCCCAAAAAACAACTTCGCCCGGCTGGTAAGAGCGCAACTGAGTTGCTCCAAGCAGTTCATTCCAGCCGGCTTGATCCAACACGTTGAACCAGGGAATTTTACGAAGATCGGCCGCCGGATCAGGGGTATCGCTGACCACGCGTTGCTCCTTTGCTAACTCAATGATACACCTCCCCGGATGGCTGTCAACCTGGGAGCAAGCGGTAGTCGGGGGACACGATAGGCTGGCTCGAGTTAGCCCTGGATTATAACTGATTTTGAAGCTCAAAACTCTTTAGCGTGGCCTGGGTACGGTTGCGCACATTTAACTTGCCGAAGATGTTGTAAACGTGCCGTTTGACTGTGCTTTCGGTGATGTATAACAGCTCCCCTATTTCCCGGTTCGATGCCCCGGAAGCGAGCCAATATAACACCTCTAACTCGCGTTCGCTTAAGGGTTCGATGGCTGGATCAGGGTAGAGAAATGTCCTGCCGGCAGGTCCAGATATTTCCCTGATTAACCTTGACATAGTCATCTCCTTTAGACATAAGCCAGACTGTCGCGGACACTTGTTTGGGCCGCCTTTTGCGCAGGAAACCAACTGGCGAGGACGGCCAGCAGGGTAATGATGACCAGCCAGGCCCAAATCCCAACGGTTGAAATCTGGTAAACCAATTCTATCTTCAAGACAGCGGAGAGGGTCTTGATGGTCAGTTGGCCCGCCGGAAAGCTGAGCGGGATAGCCACGAGCCAGCTCAGCCAGCCCAAAATCAATCCTTCGCCGACAAACTGGCCGGCCACGGCCCAGCCCGAAGCGCCAATGGCCCGCATCACCCCAATCTCGCGGGTTCGCTCGATGACGTTGATGGCTAACGTTCCGCTGAGGGCGACTGCGCCCACCAGCGCGGTCATCAGGGCCATGCCGGTTAGAATGGCAAAGAGCATAGCCATTTGATTGGTGCGCTGAGTAGCCAGACGGTGGGCGGTATCCTGGGCGCTGGCCGTTACCTCGTAGCCATGCCCTTCGTAAAGCGTCCGCAGACCGGCGGCCAGTGCTGCTTCGCTGGCTGCATCCTGGGACAGGGTTTGGACCCGGATGGCCTGCCCTTGCCCTACCTGGCGCAGTTCGCGCAGGAGCGGCTCGCGCGGTGTCAGGGCGGCCTCCTGGTCCACCGGCTCAAAGAGGAGGCCCACCACTTGCCAGTCGGACTCCCGCTTGGTAGGAATATCAACGGTAATCCAGTCGCCCACGTTGACTCCCATCACCTGGGCCAACTCCTGATTGAGCACGATGGCATATTCATCGCCTGGCTGAAGCCAGCGGCCGGCTCGTAACTGAGGAACATAGGCCCGTGAGGGCAAGGGAATGCCGCGCAGACTGATTTTACTGTCGTCATTGGTCTCCGGCTGGCCCAGGCGGCGAGTCGTCCCCTTGGCCGTACCCCATACCTCGACGGCGGTCACTCCGGGGTGAGACAAAGTAAGCGTTTCGACCTGCTTGATGCGGCCCGGGTCTTCCAGATCAAGCAGGATATTAACCCGGAAGATGGATAACAGCACCTCACCGAAGGTATGGCTCAGCGAGGCCCGCGTGTTCAGGACCATCATAAACATAACGCCCGCGCCAATCAGGGTAATCTGGGTAAAGAAAACCCGCTTGGGGTTGCGAAAAGTATTGCTAAGGGTCAGCGAGAGCAGGCGGGGGATGGACTGGAACTGCGCCAGCAGCCGGTCCAGCCAATTCGAGGCGGCGCCCAGACCGTAGGTGCTGATGGCCTCACGCACCGTAATCCGTCCGCCCAGGTAAACCGGGATGATTGCGACCAGCAGCGGCGATAACAGCGCGACCACGGTTTGAGCCGCAACAGCGGTCAGGGATACGGCAAAAGGGCCAGGGATCATCCCTTGCCGGTTGACGATCAACCCGCGCAGGCCGTTCGCTCCCAGCGCGCCCAGGGGAACGGCCACCAGTAGAGCCAAGACCCCGTAGACCAGCGCCAAACTGAGGTAGATGAACAGAATCCGGCTAAATCTGGCCCCAATCGCCTTCATAATCCCAATCTGGTTGATCTGCTGCACAATAACGGCATTGATGGTGTTGTAAACCAGGAACAGGCCTAAAATCAGGGTAGTGGCGGCCATAATGCTCAAAATCAAAAAGACGCTGTTGATCGCCTCCTGACCGGTAAATTGGTCGGGCTTGCCGGTGCGGCTTTTGAAACCGCCCGGCGAGGCAATGGCCGGGTTAACTTCAACCCCCTGCTGCTCCAATTCGTGCTGAATCAGGTCAGCCATCACTTTCACCCGCTCATCGCTGTAGTGGGGAATGGCTGCCAGGATGAGGCTGGAACCGGACTCGCCGGTGAGCTGGCTAAAGCGCTCGCGGGTGGTGAAAAACATCGGGTCGGGCAGTGAGGCCGGTGAGGGATGGGCCGCATTGTAGAGCACGCCGTTTAACTCAACCGGGTAGACTTTGCTGGCAATGTCCAACTCAATACGGTCGCCCACGACCAGCCCACGCCCGCGTTGGACCCCCATCAGTTTGCGCCGGGGCCAGCCGCCGCTGTCTATTTTGACCTGGCGCAGGATTTGGGCTTCGTAATCTTCCAGCGCCACCAGGGTGGCCGGCTGCCAGGGATCAGTATCGTTGCGCCGCCAGCGCACCGTTTTGCTTTGATACCAGCCCTCAACCGTCTCCATCCCCTGGAGGTGAGCCAGGGACTCGAGCAGGGTGTCGTCCACCGGGGGCTTGACCTCCAGGCCGATGGTCGCGGGGACTGAAGCCTGCCAGGTGCGGGTCACATCTTGAAGAATAAACTCTTTGGCCCCCAGCACCGTACCCACCGCAAACGCGCCGATAGCAATAATGGCAATCACCCGCAAGGTGCGGCCCTTATTTTCCCACAAATCATACCAGATTTTATGCCAAATAACGCCCATGTTGATTTCTCTCCATTAAAATCTGGTTCCAGCATACCATTTCTCAGGCTTACTGTCCCCGACTTTTGTCGTATTTTTAGACCGGTGTAACTTTTTCAATCAAACTGGAGTCTAACTAAAGAAACCACCAGAGAGACAAACACGATGAGTAGAGTCATAGTTTCAAAACCTTACCGGTCAAAGCCAGTCAGATCAAAAACCTGGTTCTACCTCAATGTTGCCTTCGCCGTGACCCTGATGGCTGTCGGGGTGGGTATGTTGTTTTGGCTGGGCGGGCAGTCAGCGGACAAACAAACCGCCGCTAACCAGGGCCTCATCCGGCCGGGACAGCCTGCTCCCGATTTCAGCCTGCCTGCGGTCACCGGCGAAACTGTCCGCTTGAGTGACCTGAAAGGGCAGGTGGTCCTGGTCAACCTATGGGCCACCTGGTGTCCGCCCTGCAAGGCAGAAATGCCGGCGATTGACGCTTTTTACCGGGCGCATCGGGAAGCCGGGTTCACCGCCTTGATGGCTAACGCGCAGGAGGATGAGGCAACTGTGCGCGCTTTTATCGAGGCTAACGGCTTCACTTTTCCGGCGCTGCTCGACAGCCAGGGTGAGTTGATGAGGCGCTACGGGGTCCGCGGCCTGCCCACCACCTTTATCATTGACCGTAGCGGCCACGTCCGTCATATCCAAACCGGGGCCATCACTCAGGCCGACCTGGAAACCATTATCAATCCCTTGTTGAGGCAATAACACGGTCAAGGCTCAACGATCGAGGGGACAGGTCATTGATCTGTCCCCTCATTGTATTTGCTCTAATTGTTGGTATTATTGCGCAGCCACGGCGGCCCGCCGCCTTGACCTCCGCCCGGTAGGGGTTGGGCTACTGCCGGGGCAGTCGACTCCCAGGCCCGCAGGAAGCTGACCAGGCTGTTCAGTTCGGCATCGGTCAAGCGACCCCCCCAGGCCGGCATGCGGGTATTGGGTACGCCCTGAGCGATAATCGTCTTGATCGCCTGGTCCGGAGTTTGAGTGAGAAAACTCTGGACATTTAACGCCGGCGCCATTCGTGTCCCCTGTCCAGCCGGGCCGTGACAGGTCGCGCAGGCCACGCTAAACAACTGGCCCCCGGCGGCGATGACTTCGGCATCGCTGCTGGCAATGGCCGGCAGTTCCGGCTGCGGGATCAGGCCCGGCGGGATTTCACCCCAGTTACGCAGCAGGCCCACCAGGCTGGTAATCTCCTGGGTCGAAAGCGCCTGCCGCCAGCCGGCCATCAGAGTGCCGGGAACGCCGTTGGTGACGATCCGATTCAATTCCTCATCGCTCTTTTGACTGCGCAGGGTGGCATCGTTCAGGAGGGGGGCAATGGCTGTTCCTTCGCCGTTTGGCCCGTGACAGCCGGAGCAGTTAGCGGCGTAGAGGGGCAGCGCTTCGGCCAATACCTGGCCGTGCGGCAGTTTGGCAACTTCGGCCAGAGTCTCCGCTGGAATCTCTATTTTGAGTACGGTGGGCGGGTTTAGTCCCGCTGCATCTACGGTGCGGGCAGTTTTGGTCCAATCGCCGCTCTGGATCATGGCAATTAACTGGTCAAGCTGCTGGCTGTTGAGCACGCCCCCTTCGTTGACGCCCCAGGCGGCCATCGCCGTGCCGTAGCGGCCCCGCTCAATAGTTTTGAACAGAGCCTCGTAATCCATCGCCCGGACCCCCTCGTTATCCAGGCCGGGATATGTCCCGATCCCCCGGCCATCGGCCCCGTGACAGATCACGCAGTTTTGGGCGTAGACCAACTCACCCTGGACGACTGCTTCGGCCAGCAGCCGGGCCTGGGCTGTCTCCATCCGGTTATTCTCATTAAACGCATAGACCGGCAGGACCACAGCAATGATGGCCGTGGCGATCAATCCTATCAAACTCCAAACCTTCATAACTCCTCCACTCAATAAAAGACAACAGACTGTGTTTCTCCCGTCTACCGTCTACGGATAAACTACTTGCGCGGGATCGAAGCGATCGCGCGGGATGATCGTGCCGGTGTCAACTTTTACCTGGCCTCCTTCAATAACAACCGGGAAGAGGTCCAGCGCGCGGGGCGCTGGTGGGTTCAAGACCTCCCCCCTGGCGTCGAAAGCTGAGGCGTGGCAGGGACAGAGGAACTGTCCCTGGGGCTGGTTCCAGGGGACGGTGCAGCCCAGGTGCGTGCATTTGCGATACAGAGCCAGGAAGCCGCCATCGGCCAGGCGCGACAGGTAAAAACGGCCCTGGTTGAAGGGGGTGACCGAATTGAGCGGGAAATCATCTACTGCCCCGGCGGTCATCACCCCGCCAAACTCCCCTTCGGCCAGGCGCGGGATGGAAAAGGCGACCGCCATCCCACCCGCCTCGGCCAGGGCCAGTGCTCCGAGTCCCAGCCAGGCCAGTTTTAGGAAGTCCCTGCGGTTGGTTTCAGGGGTAAGATCAGATTGAACTGTTGTCATAATATCTCCCAAGAAAGTAGTAGACGGTAGACAGCAGACAGAAGTCAGTAGCCAGACAATAAGAATTGCGATCTGCTACTTGCTACCCTGTTACTCGGTGACCCGGCGACCTTTTCATCACCACGGCCAGACCAGGGCCATGCCCGGCCCGCGAAACCAGATCCCGACCGCCGTCAGGACGAAAAAGGTGGTTAGCAGCAGGATGAAGGTTGCCTGGATGGTTTCGCAGCGGGTGGCGGCAAAGCCCTTTTTCATACTGTCATAAAAACCGATCAACGCCAGCAAAACCAGGGCCAGCGGCACCAGGCCGTTGCTGACCAGGGTAGGCAGGCTGGGCAGCCACCCGGCCAAATCCAGCCAGTATTCGTCGGCGATGACCAGCAGCGGCGTCGCCAGCAGGCCCACCGCGACGGCGGCCAGGCCCATCCAGCGGCCCTTGATCGAGCGAAACCAGATACCCACACTATCCAGGTCGGCATCCAGGTAGGGCAGTATGGCCAGTGTTCCCAAGGCAGCCAGAGGGATGGCCAGGGCCGCAACCAGGGGATGAAAATGGAGCAGCAACTCCTGGATACCCATAAAGTACCAGGGGGCCTTGGCCGGGTTAGGGCTGTGATCAGGGTTGGCCAGTTCCTCCAGCGGCGCGTTTACCAGCATGGCCCACAGAAATAACCCCGCCAGCAGCACCAAAGCGACCACCAGCTCGCGCACAACCAGATGGGGAATAGTGGTGGTGCGTTTGGGTTTGGAGTCAACCGGCTCGCCGGCCGCGCGGGGGATAACAACCCCGCCATCTTTGCGCACCCGCCAAAAGTGAAAAGAGACGATGCCCAGCATGGCAAGCGGGATAATGGCAATGTGCAGGCTGTAAAAATTGAGCAAAGTGGCCGCGCTGACGTCCGGTCCGCCCAAAATAACCCGCTGCAGCCACTGGCCCACAAGTGGGATGTACTCAATCAAGCCGGTCCCAATAGTGATGGCCCAGAAAGCCAGTTGGTCCCAAGGTAACAAGTAGCCGGTAAAATTGGCGGTCACCGTCAGCAGCAGCAGCGACAGGCCCAGCAGCCAGTTGAACTGGCGCGGGCTACGAAAGCCCCCGGTGAAAAAAACGCGCAGCAGATGGAGAAACGCCACCACCAGCATGGCATTGCCGCTCCAATGATGGAGGTTGCGGACCAACTGCCCGAACCAGACATTGGTTTGCAGGGTCAGGATGTCGTTGTAAGCCCGGTCTGGGGCGGGCGTGTAGGCTGACATCAGCATTACCCCGGTGACAATCAAAACCAGCAGCAGTACTGCGGCCATCCCGCCCAGGCCCCAGGTCAGGGTGAACTGCAGGGTCTTTTCCGGCAGGGTGCTGGGGTGGAGGTGTAAGATCAGACTCTCGACGACCATCAACTTGCGTTCACGGTCGTCACGGGGAGCCAGCGGTCCTCGGAAGATAGAACCCCAGATACGCTGGGGTAAGCGGGGGGAACTTTGCGGATTAGACATTGGCTTTACCTCGCGGAGGGAGATGAAAGATAGTGCCTCTTGGGCAAACGGCTCATCTCTTATCTACCCGGTGTCACCGGTTAGCGTTACCCTGGCCTTGGCCCTGACCCTGACCATTCCCTTGACCGGCCCATAACGGGCGGCCATTCGGATCGCGCAGGTAGAGGGTCTGGCCGGTGGCGTCGTTGGTAATTTCACCCGCCTGGAACTGGCCGTTCGGAGCATCAAAGCCCAGGATGGTCACGCTGTCGCCGGAGGCGAAAGTTACCCCCTGTTGGCTGGCATAACCAGTCCGTCCCAGCCACAGGTCTAGCCGGCCGCCCTCGCTGGTATCAACGGTCAGAGTTTGCTGGCCGTCAAAAGCAGTCACCGTTCCCTTGAGGGTGATCCAGGTATGCTGGACCGGTGTACCCTGGCCTTGACCCTGACCGTTCCCGCCTCTTTGTCCTTGGCCTTGACCATTCCCCTGTCCCTGGTGGCCGCGTCCTTGCCCGTTGCCTTGACCCCCACCCTGACCCTGACCTTGCGACTGGCCGCTGCTCCACGTCGGCAGACTAAAATTGCTGGCTCCCCGCGCCGAGTCGTAAAAGCCAACAACCACTGCACCCAGGAGGATGACCACCAAAAGAGCAAGCAAAACATTCTTAATCATTCTAGAAATCCCTTTCGTTAAAAATTTCACTGACTTGATCCGATTTTATCAGTGAACTGTGGAGATTTGATGGAGATTGTTTGGGTAAGTTATGGAGATGGCCTTTCCGCCAAAAAAGGCAGCCACCGGAATAGTGACTGCCTGCGAGAGATTTATTCTGTTTTGCCAGCCTTGAGCTTTAACAAAAGTTGCTTATTTGCGTCCTCCACCACCGGAGCCACCGGAATCACCACCTGAGTCACCGGAACTGCCACCCGAATCACTTGACCCACCGGAGTCACTGGAACCACCACCGGAGTCGCTCGATCCGCCGGAATTATCTGAGCCGCCAGAGTCACCGGAATCACCACCGGAGTCGCTCGATCCGCCGGAATTGTCCGCGCCACCGGAATCACCGCCGGAGTCACTGGAACCACCGGAATTATCTGAGCCGCCGGAGTCACCGGAACCACCACCAGAGTCGTTCGATCCGCCGGAATTGTCCGCGCCGCCGGAATTCCCGCCGGAGTCACTTGACCCATCTGACCCGCCGGAATTGCCCGAACCGCCCGAATTATCAGAGTTCCCACCAGGGTGCGGCGTTGCCGGGGGCGCACCATATCGGTTAGCATCGCCGGTTGGCGTACACGTGGCCTCAGGATTGCCGCCCGGTTGGCCGGGGCCGGGTTGAGTTGGCTGCGGCCCGTAGCGGTTGGCGTCGCCGGTTGGCGTGTTCTGCCCGTCAGGATTGCCGTCCGGTTGGCCGGGGCCGGGTTGAGTTGGCTGCGGCCCGTAGCGGTTGGCGTCGCCGGTTGGCGTGTTCTGCCCGTCAGGATTGCCGCCCGGTTGGCCCGGGCCGGGTTGGGTCGGCTGCGGTCCATAGCGGTTGGCGTCGCCGGTCGGGGATGGAGTATGACGCGGACGTAGCGGCGTCGCCTTCGGGGCTGAGATCGGTGCAACGGTAGGACTAACCGCTTTGGCCGGTGTGGGGGCCAGGGTTGGCTGCGGCGCTTGCGTCGGCGCGGACGTTGGCTGAGGCGGCGCTTCATCAGGGCGGTGCTGACTATAGCGGTAGCGGAAAGTGGCCGGATCAGCCAGACCGTCTTCAACCGCTTGCCGGGCCTGAGTCATCGTTTGCACGGCCGCCTGAGTCTGGACGCCGGCCTGCTCCAACACCTGCTGCTGCTCCTGGGCCATTTGCCGGAACTGCTCCAACTGCTGGACCATGGCCGGGTCGGACAGAGCAGCGGTTTGCTGCAAACAGCTTTGGGTTTGGGTTTGCAGCCGGGTCAATTCAGCCTCGCCGATGGTTTGCCCCTTCATCGCCATTTGGGCAATTTCGCCGGTTCGTTCACGGACACGTTCCTGCCATTGGCTAACCTGCTGCACCGGGTCGCCGGTCAGAGCCAGGCGCGCCTCTTCCAGGCCGATTTTCAACGGATAGAGCGGCTGGCCGGGCAGGCTGCTGGCCGAAGCGACCGCTGTCCCGCTTGCCGCCCCGACAACTAAAGTCAGCATTAACACAGCTTTTACTAACAAGGCGTTCATACGTCGTTGCTCCTTAGAGAGATTAGTTTGGATCAATAAGCGCAAGGGTTGCTGAGTGATCCACTCTTTCAGACGTACCAACGGCCCCACAGATACGGCCGGTGAGGTTAATTGATTAAGTTCGGCCAGAAATTGTTCCCGATCGGCCGCTAAATCCAGCGCTATCGGCAGCGGCGCCGGCAGCAGCTTATCGAGCGCCTGGGCAGTGGTTAACAATTCGTCCAAAAACTCACCCTGGCGGGCCGGATAATCGGCCAGGATGGTCACCGCTGCTTCGCCCTGGCGCAGCCGGTCGAGAGCCTGATCAAGATTTGTTACAAAGTCACTCATAGGAACACCTTCTCTTGCTTCCGGGTCAATTCACTGCGCAGCGCGACCAGAGCGCGATGTTGGAGAGATTTGACTGCGCCCACCGGCTTGCCGGTAATCTCGGCCACCTCGGCGTTCGATAACCCTTCCAGATACTTGAGCACGATCACCTGCTGCTGTTCATGCGTTAAGCAGTGCAGCGCCGCGCGAACCTGCCCGGCGGTGAGATGACCCTCGGCGGAACGAACCGGGTCATCCCCCAGGTCAATCAGGTCCTCGGCCAGTGGGAGATGGTTCCGGTGTTTCTGGCGGCGATAGTAATCAATGACCAGGTGATGGGCGGTCTGGTACAACCAGGCTTTGAGATTATCGTGGGGACCTTGTCCCTGTTTGACTGCCGTCAATAAGTGGCGGAAAGTTTCGGCGGCCAGGTCGCGAGCGGTTTCGACCTCGCCTACCTGCCGGTAAATGTAACGATAGATGGACAGGTGATACTGGTCATAAGCGGCCGCCAAAGCCGCCCAGTCGCCGGCAGGGTCTGACCCGGCCCTGGATAAACTTGGATCACTCATGCTATACCCTCGCACTCTCCATGACGCACAAATGCGCTCAAAGATACGGTTCCGGGTAAAGATTCTGACTTGGCCCGGTTAGCGCTTGAGTCTATCGTAGCAAAAAATTGTGGAGAAGTTATAGAGAAATGATTAATACTTTGACGGCTGGGTCTTGTAACTTTTGTCGCTGTTTTGCATCTAATCTTATGATATTCAATTTATTTTGGAGGTTTGATGAGTACTGTTACGACTCAATTGGGCTTGACCGCCCGCTTGAACATCCCCTATGAAGCTGCTCTAGGCCGCGTGACTGACGCGCTTAAAGCCGAAGGCTTTGGCGTGCTGACCGAAATTGACGTAAAGGCCACCTTGAAGCAAAAATTGGACGTAGACTTCCGCCCGTACAAAATCCTGGGCGCCTGCAATCCGCCCCTGGCCTATCGCGCCCTGACTGCTGCGCCCGAAGTGGGCTTGTTACTACCCTGCAATGTGACCGTAGCCCAGACTGAGGATGGCCTGGTGGACGTGGCCCTGGTTGATCCATTGATGATGCTGGGTGTGGTAGATAACCCGGCCCTGCAGCCCATCGCCGCCGAAGCCCGCGCCCGGCTGGAGCGCGTTGTCGCCGCATTGAAGGAGGTCTGATCTATGCCACTGTATGAATTTGACTGCCTGAATTGCGGCCAATCGTTTGAAAAACTCGTTCGCAGTGTCGGGGTGATCAAAGAAGTAGTTTGCCCGGTTTGCGGCCAAACTCACGTCCAAAAGAAACTCTCCACCTTCGCCGCTAATATTAAGGGGGGGAGTTCCGGCTCGACCAGCGCCGTCTGCGCTCCCGGTGGAGCCTGAGGCATCCGTCGCTGAGATGGGCCGTGCGCCCATCAACCGACGGCAGTCTTGCGCCTGCCCCAGCCAGGGTTATAATCTAGCCTAAATTAAGCATTGTCTTTACAGCTTGAGAATTTATTAACGCTGTGAAGCTGCTGTCTTACGGAGTTAACCCTTGTCGAGCGAATCAGTGCTGCTGGAGCGGGCCAGACAGGGCGATCAAGCTGCCCTGGCCGAAATCATCGCCGCTCACCAGGGCCGGGTCTATAATGTTGCCCTGCGCATGTGCGGCAATGTCGAGGATGCCGAAGAAACTTTGCAGGAAACCTTTCTCAGTGTGATCAAAGCTTTACCCCGCTTTGAGGGACGTTCCCAGTTAGCCACCTGGTTGTACCGGATTGCCTCCAATGCCTGCCTGTCCCGGCGACGGCGCGACGCTGGCCAGCCGGAGACGCTCTCGGTGGATGAAGCCGGTGAAACGGATGAAGAAGGTGATTTTACTCCTCAATTTTTTGTTGACTGGTCGCACGCGCCGGAAGAGGAACTGCTAACGGCTGAACTGCAGGCAGTGATGGCCGAGGCGATCACGCAACTCCCGCCCACCCTGCGGATTGTTTTTATCTGGCGCGACCTGGAAGGATTATCCATTCAGGAAACTGCCGAGGTACTGGGCCTGTCTGAAGGCACGGTCAAAGTGCGGCTGCATCGCGCCCGTTTGAAACTGCGGGAGTTGTTGTCGAGCTATTTTGCTACCCGGCAAGTGAAGGAGTCCTGAGATGCCTGAGCCAAGATGCCGCATGTTTTTTGACCAGCTTTCAGACTATGTTGACGGCGAATTAGCCGCCTCCCTGTGTGCTGAATTGGAACATCATCTGGCAGATTGCCCAAACTGCCGCATCGTGGTAGACACGACCCGCAAGACGGTCAGTCTGTACCGGCGCACCGGCCAGGCTGAGATGCCGGCTGGTGTGTCCGAACGCTTATGGCAGGCCCTTGAACAGGCTGGTCTACTTTCCGCAGAAAATCACATCGAATGACCGGAAATACTCCTCCACCTCACCCCCGGCGGAACCTTTTGTTAGTGGCCGGTATCAGTTTTCTGCTTGCCGTCGTTGCCACACTGGGGATACTCTTTTGGGTAGGCTGGCTTACCCCACCGCTCACGAGCCAGCAAGCTATGGTTCACAATATGGGGCATCAGGTCATGCCCTTCGATTTGAGCCAAACCACCCACATTTTCGAGATGACGGACAGCGGGGGGATTCAGCAGGTCATTGCTAAAGACCCGGGTGACAAAGCGCAGATCAGCCTCATCCAACAACATCTCCAACACGAAGCTATGCGATTTAGGGCCGGTGACTTTTCCGATCCAACCTCACTACACGGTGCTGAAATGCCGGGCGTAAAGGAACTGGCCGGAGGCACAACCCAAGTAAAAGTAGAATACACAACCCTGCCCAACGGGGCACAGATTACTTTCACAACCCAGGATTTACATCTCATTACAGCAATACACCGCTGGTTTGGGGCACAACTGTCGGATCACGGCTCCGATGCCACGTATCGGTAGCCTTGATGAGGATGACCTGCGACTGTCCTTGTAACCTTTTTGTGACCCCCTGTATCTAATTCAGTAGAAGGCAGTATTAGCTGCCTCGCTCAAAGCCGGTAAGTAATAAAACCCCGGCTTCATAAACTACAGATACAAGGGGATTATCTCATGAACGTAGCACTTGAACAGACCACCCTTCGCAATGAAGGTAGCCTCGACCGGGCCATTCGTTTGATCTTGGCCGTGGTGTTTTTTCAACTGGCCTTTTTCTGGCTGGGGGGTATCGGGCAGATTGTTTTTTATGCGCTGGCAGCAGTGCTACTCATCACGGCAATAGCCGGTTTTTGCCCACTGTATAAAATTCTGGGGATCAGCACCTTGCGAGCCGGGGCTAAACCACTGGGGAAGATCAGCCTAACCGTGGCCGGACTCATTGTGGTGGTCATACTTATCGCCGGAAGTTATGCCAGTGACTTCTTCTCCCGAAAGTTCTTTCTGGATGACTTCAACCGGATGAACAATTACTACAAACAAACCCTCTTTACCACTGGCCAGCAAGACCGGGAGAAAGCCGTCGAGAATTACGAACGGTTGATCGCCGAATATGCCGCTTTTCAGGTCAAGTATTCTTCTTACCATCCCTACGCCCTCAAGGGCGATGCGCAGTTCAATTCCGACCTGCAACAGGTTCAGGCAGTGATTAGCGGCGTGGCTGACCAGGTTCACAGCGGCGATCTCAGCCAGGCTCACGTAGCACTGGAACAGGTCCGGCCGGTGTTCCAGGATATTTTCAAACGCAACAACTTTTCGCTGTTGGCGGTGGCTCTGGTTGATTTTCACGATGCCATGGAACTGATCCTTGACCCGGCCAATGCGAAAGAGGCCGAGCAGGTGGTGACCCTTTACCCCGAAGTCAGCGCCAAGCTGCAAGTGGTCGAAGCTGAAGCCAACGATGCTGAAATTCAGACGATCCGCCAAAACCTGGACACTCTGTTGAAGCTGGCCCAAAATGGTATGAGCGACGAATTACCTGCCAAAGCTGGCGAACTCAAAAGCAGCTTTGTGAAAGTATATCTCACGCGAGGCTAAATTGCCCGGATTGAAATAATGAGTCCTGGACGCGAGCAAGGCACAACCGAAAATTCGTCCCTGTTCAGGCAGCGCGATCAAGACTGGAAGATCAAACAACAGGATGTTGTCCAAGAGGGTCCACTCTGGACCAAAGGCATCTGCCCAAATTGCGGCGATGCCGAGGCAGAAGTTGACCCGGACGGCATCCTGTGGTGTTGCGCCTGCGGCTATTCCAAAAGGGGCTGTTATACCTGATGAAACCGGCTCTAGGGCGTGCCCCCAGCCAGGCGCCTAAACTTTGCGATCGGTAGAGAAAATGATGATACCATCAACTCCGGATAGGCCGGCTTCTGCGCGCCTGTGGCAACTATTTACGATCGGCCTGATCATTTTGGGTCTGCTGCTGATCGGTTTTTTTGGCCTGCGGGCGGTTCGCTCTTATATTCGTCTCCAGCAAACCGGCCTGGAACCAGGCGTCACCAATGTGGAGGCCATTCGGGGTTGGATGACGGTCCCCTACATTGCGGCAGCCTACGACGTACCGGAGGATTATATCTTCAGCCGGCTTAACCTTCCGGCTGAAGGCAACCAGGATAAGAGTCTGGCTGATTTAAACCGCACGTACGCTCGCGGCCAGCCGGGGATTATGCTTGAAGCGGTCAAAACGGCGGTCAAAAAGTACCTGAGCGAACATCCTCGTCCCACTCCGGGCCAGCCATGACCGAGCTAAACCTGACCGACCTGTTCCTGACCGG
The DNA here is from genome assembly GCA_023382535.1 of Anaerolineae bacterium. The sequence continues at coordinate 61,284 of JAHDWA010000033.1, forward strand.
CGTGATTGTCTACGGCGCGCCGGCCTTTGGTCTGGCTCTGCTGTTAGGGGCATTCGGGCTTCCACTGCCTGGCTCGCTCCTGGTCATCGCCGCCGGGGCCTTTGTCCGGCAAGGCGTGCTCGATGGGTGGCTGGCTTTGATTTTGGGATTAGGCGGCGCTCTCCTGGGAGACAGCCTGAGTTACGGGCTGGGACGGGTGGCCAAGGCCTGGGTTCAAGCCCGATTTGAACAGGCCTCAGTCTGGCGCAGAGCACAGACGACGTTTAATCGTCAGGGGGGCTTGACCGTCTATCTGACCCGCTTTTTGCTCACACCCCTGGCCATTCCGGTCAATCTCATTGCCGGTGGCAGCAGCTATTCTTTCTGGCGTTTTTTAGCCTATGCGGCTGCCGGTGAAGCCACCTGGCTGGTGTTGTACGGAGGATTGGGGTATATCTTTGGCTCCCAATGGGAGCTGATCAGCCAATTTGTGAGTGATTTCAGCGGAGTTCTCGTCGGAATCGTGGCTCTGGGAACAGGAATTTATTTTCTGCTTTATCGCCAACACCGGCGCTGGCTGGCTTATTTTGGTTACGCCCGATAGCAGGTAGAGCCGAGGGATGGACGACTCTTGTGGCCGTCCCGGTGGGACAGGCGCGAGGCCATGTCCCTACCTGCCGGAATTAATAGGTGGTTTCGCTTAGACTTGAATGGCTGGGAATAGCGGGATGAAAAGACCCTATCGAGCGCGGATAGGGTCTTATTTTCCCAAAAAAGCGAAACTTTTTAGCCTATATTTGTGGATTCAGGATGAAATAAACGGTATAGATGGCAATTGAGATCACCGTGTATAGGGTCAGGACATTATTGATGTACCTCTTTTCCTGGACCAGGTCGGTTCGCATATATAAGGGGATGATAAAAGGCGGCGGGAGAATTAACAGGGTAAACAAAGCGGCGGCGAATGGTTTCTCCAGTTGCAGCAGCTCACCAATGATGAACGTGTTCAAAATGAGAGCCGTTGGAATGAGAATGACCAGCCGAATTGCCACAACCAAAAGGGCCTCTTTGATGCCGTAACGATCCAGCTTGATGCCATAGCCGACAATAATAAGAATGATCGGGATGGTCAAGTTGCCGAGAAATTGCAAGGTCGTCATCAAGGCCCCGGTGATAGGTAGTTGGTAGAGAGCCTGTTTAGCCCCCAGCAGATTGAGGATAATACCGGCTAAAATCGCCAAAATCACCGGCGATTTGAAGAAGGCCTGGACCAATTCCGTGGGCTTCTGCAGGCCGTCTCGTTTGATCAGCAGCAAGGCCAGAAAGACAAACCAGATAAAAATCTCATGCCCCAGGTCTACAATGGCGAGGTAGCCGATTTTCTCCAGGCCATAGGCGCTGCCAAACAGGCTGATGCCCAGCATCCCGTATTCAAAACCGGTCATGAGAAACGGAAAGTAAGTGTAGGGCAGGTTGAGGCGTCGCCTGAGCCACTGGCCCAACCCAAACATGCCGACACAGAGGATAAAAATCAAGCCAAAAATGACAAAATAGGCTGATTTAAGCTGAATCTGGAGAAATGAGGTAAACAGAACTGCCGGCAGGGCCAGGTTGACCGCTATCTTGCGTAAGTCTTCGATGGTGCTTTCCGCCAGAAAGTTACGCCGGCGAATCCATTGGCCCAGGAAAATTAAGAAAAGGATAGGTAAAACGCGGTTAATAATCTCAGTCGTGTGATCCATGAGAATAGCTTTTCAAAAAGATGTGTGTCTAACAAACCAAACCTCCGAGGCGCTGCAAAAGGCGCCTCGGAGGTTTGCATTTATTTATCGAAGTGGGAGGGTATCTTACCCTATTTCACCATCGCCACCGGCTCGCCGGCTTTCTCCCAGCCGACAAAGCCCGGCGGGAAGGATTTTACATTGGTGTAGCCCAGCAGTTGCAGCGCCGCCGTGGAGAGGGCGCCTCGATGGCCGGACTTGCAGTAGACAAAGACCGGTTTATCACTGGGGATTTTGTCCAGGTTATCGGCCAGGGTGCGGATCGGGATGTTGATGGCCTCAGGCAGATATCCTTCTTTGAATTCGCCTGGCTCGCGCACATCAATCAGGACCGCACCGTTGGCCACTGCTTCCTTGAATTTCGCGATGTCACCTACGGCCAGGTAACCTTCCGGCACACTGCTCAGGAAACCTTTGACCGCAGCCAAGAGTTCCGCTTCCACCTGCGGCGCTTTGTAGGTCACGGCCTCTACCGGCTCGGTGCTGACTTCTTCTTTAGCGTCCGCCCAGGCCTTGAACGTAGGACCCGCCTTGACATTTTTGTAGCCCAGCAGTTGCAGAGACGTTACCACCATGCCCGCCCGGTGGCCGGAAGCGCAATAGATGATCACCGGCTTGTCAGCCGGGATTTTATCCAGGTTATCGGCCACGGTGCGAATAGGGATATTGATCGCTCCGGGGAAGTGGCCTTCACCGTATTCCTTGGCCTCGCGCACATCCACCAGGACGACTTCGCCGCTGCCTAACACGCTCTTGAAGTCCTCAACCTTGGCGACCGACATAAAGCCTTCAGGGATATTGCTGAGATAGGCGCTGACGGCAGCCTTCAGGTCAAATTTGGCCGCTTCTACCGGCTTTTCGGCGACTTGGGCGGCAGGCGCTTCGGCAGGGGCGGCTTGTTCCACGGCCGCCAAAGGAGCCTCCTGGACCGGGGCTGCTTCTTGTGGCGCTGCGCCACAGCCGGTGAGGGCTACAGCCAGGGCCAGGAATAGGACCAAAATCAGGTTTGTAAATTTGTAATTGGACATGTGAGAATCCTCCTGAAATTAACTTAAAGTGAATTATTGGATAGATCTATAAAAGTGTTCTGAGCAGATCTGAGGGACGCCGCTTTCACGTCCCACCAGCTAAACCTCACAAAGTGGTTTTCCTTGATAATCGAGGCTCCTTTCCGGGCAAGCTTTCGACCCACTTGGCATGTTCCAGCCGGGCTGCTTCTTCGGGAATATAGCCCGTGACCATACCGGGTAGGGCTTCGTAGACAAACGTGAAGTACAGGTGACCGACCAGCAGCACCGTCAAAATCAACATGGATAGGCTGTGGATGATCGCCGCAGTAGCCAAGCCATCAGCCCCCAGCGATCCCTTACCGAGCCACATAACCAAGCCGGAGGCAACAATACTGGCCGAGAAAATAACCACCCCGGCGTGATGCAGTTTCTGCCCGGCGTTGAGGCGACCCTGCGGCGGCATCGCCCCACAATAGCCTATAAAGTAACGGTAGGCGCACTTCAGCCAGCGCCAATCATCTGCGTCGTAATGGAACGAGTCCCACAGCAACTCTTTCACGGCCGGCCGGTCAACGATCAGGTAAAGAACGGGCACAAGCATAAACAGCACCGCGCCAACATAGTGCAACTGCCGCAGCCAGCCGCCGGCGGCAAAACCGGAAAGGACCGGGGTGAGCAGAGTCAGACCGCTCAGTAGCAGGATCAGAAACGATGAAGCCAGCAGCATGTGGACAATCCGTGGGCCGCAGCGATAGCGCAGCACCTGTCCAGCCGGCGTTCGCTTTGCCGCGCCGCAGTCAAAAATCTTGAGCCAGGGTACAGCTTGAGTTGTCATCTGTCACTCTCCTTTGCGTCTGAGGTAGGGCTGGATGCGGCCTTAACCCTGGGCTGCTGGCGCATCCGCTCCAACTCTTTATGATGATTGCGCCGGGCGATGAAAGCCGCCAGGCCGGTGGTCAGGACAGCCAGGCCGGTCAGGCCCAGACTGGCCGGCTGAACTACTTTTTGCCAGGTCTGGATAGCCGCCGGAATTTGCGGGTTGAGGGGCAAATCCAATGTCTCAGGATCATCCGGCAGAACCACGATCACCCCCAGGCCGCCGGCCTCACTCTCGCCGTAGAGGCGAGCTTTAGGGTAACGGGTTTTAAGAAGCTCAAGTCGCTGGCGGGCTTCAGCCAGGATTTCTTCACGCTCGCCGTAGTGCAGCGCCCCGCTGGGGCAGGTCTTAACGCACCAAGGCTGGCCGCCCGCCTTGACCACTTCGGCGCAGCCGTCGCACTTGCTGGCCAGACTATCTCCGGCGATCTTGGGGATGCCGAAGGGGCAGGCGTCAACACAGTAGCCGCAGCCGCTGCATTTGTCACGCTCCAGCCGGGTCAGACCATCTTCTTTGAATAACGCGCTGGTCGGGCAGACAGACACACAGGCCGCTTCGGCGCAGTGGTAACAGCGTTTATTCTCAATCACGCTGTGCAGCGCGGGGAATTTGCCCCAGCTCTTTTCGGAAATAGTGATGTACTTAACGTCCTGACGAAGTTGGTTGCCGGTTTTGCAAGCGGCGACGCAAGCCTGGCAGCCCAGGCAGCGCCCTAAATCGAGCAGATAAGCATAGGTGGTCATGTCACGCCTCCTTGACGATGCGGACAAAATTGACCCGCATCCCGGCCCCGCCACTGATGGGGTCGAGTTTGTAGACGGTTTGCAGCTTGGTATCGCTGGCGCCATGGCCGTTGGCATTGCTTAATCCCGGCGCCATCTGCCCGAAACCGTGAACCATATAGACCGCGTCGCCGCGAATGCGCTGGGTCAACTTGAGCTTAACCGGGCCGCTGCGAGCGCCATCCTGGTTTTCCAGCCAGACGTACTCACCCTGGTGCAGGCCCTGGTTGGCCCCCACATCCTCGTTGACCCAAACCTCGTTTTCGGGATAGAGTTCATGCAGCAGCGGCGTGTTCTGGGTCTTGGCAAAGGTGTGAACGGGATGCCGCCCGTACAGCAGCCGGAAGTAGCCCTGGGGCGGTTCTTCTACCGGCTCGTAGACCGGCAGCGGGTCAAGGCCAGCCTGAGCCAACTCCTCCGAGTAAAGTTCTATCTTGCCGGAAGCCGTAGCAAAGGGGGAGGTAGCGCTGAAATCTGCCAGATAGGGTTTGCCTTCCTGCACAATGACCCCGTTTTCGGCGCGCATCTTGTCCAGGCTGGAGCCGATAGACATCAGTCGGGCATCCAAATACTCCTCAATCGTTTGCCACTTGAAGTAAGGTTCCAGCCCCAGGCGCAGGCCCAACTCGCGGGCCATCCACCAGCCGGGCTTGGTATCGTAGAGCGGTTCGATGGCCGGCTCACGCATGGCGATGTAGGGCGTTTTGTGCGCGACAACCCACAGCTCGTCATAACGTTCCAGTGAGGTCGCTTCGGGGAAGACTACGTCGGCCCAGGCGATGTGCTCCTGCGGCAGCACATCTATCGCCAGCACAAAATCCAACTTCTTGAGGGCTTCGATGGTGCGCTGCGGGTTGGGAATAGTATTGAGCAGGTTTGTGCCGTAGACAATCAACGCCTTGATCGGATAAGGTTGGCCGGTCAGCATGGGTTCGATCAGCTCCTGCATGGCCGTCGCGCCGCGCAAAAACTTGTCGCGAGCGCCGTCGGCGCGGGCCTTGCCGGATGGCCCCAGCGGCAGCTCGTCGCTTTCCTGGCCCGGTTCGGCGGAGCAGCCGCCCGAACTGCCCGTCACGGCAAAGGGCGGGTGCGGATAGGCTTCAATGTAGGGCGATTTGCTGAAATAAATGCCGCCTTCGCGCCCGTAGGCTCCCAACAAAGCGTTGATGATGTAGATCGCCCGCATGCGCTGGGTGTCGTTGCCGTACCAGGTTACATGCCGGCCGGGAATGATGGCCGAGCGGGGCAGGTTAGCCGCCATCACTCGCGCTGTTTCCCTGATTAACTCAGGGGATAAATCGGTGATGGGCGCGGCCCATTCGGGCGTAAATTCGGCCACATGAGCGGCGAGTTTGTCGAAGCCTTCGGTCCACTCGGCAACGAATGATTGATCGTACAGCTCTTCGGTGATGAGCACATTGAGCCAGGCCAGCAGCAGGGCGGTATCGGCGCCAGGTTTGATCGGCAGCCAGTAATCGGCTTTGGCCGCAACCGTAGAGAAGCGCGGGTCTACGACAATGACTTTCGCCCCGCGTCCCCAGGCGCTGGCAAAGTCCTGCATGACCGTATTGCGAGAGTCCTCGCCAATGTGGCTGCCGATAAGGGTGATACAGTTGATCCCATCCCAGTCCACCGGCTCGTGGCCGCCGATTGGCAGGCCGTAGGTCAATTTGGCCGCCTCTTCACGGGGGCTGGTGCAGAGAGATGAGGAGGGTTTGGCCGCGTTGGGCGTGCCCCAGGCCTGGGCAAAGTAGTCGGCAAACCAGAAGTCCCCGGAGGTATGGCCGAATACGGCGACCGACTCGGGGCCAAAGGCTTGAGCAGTCAGGCGCAGCTTCTCGGCGGCGTAGTCCAGGGCTTCTGCCCAGGTCACCTCTTTGAACTTACCCTCACCCCGCTCGCCGGTACGGATCATGGGAGCGCGGAGGCGGTCGGGATCGTACATAAACGAGGGGGCTGCCTGCCCGCGGCCGCACAACATGCCCCGGCTCTTGGGGTCGGCCGGGTTGCCGTCAACTTTGTAAACCTGCCCGTTGACGCTGTGGACGACGATGCCGCAGCGCCAGGGGCACATATCACAATAGTTGTAACTGAGCTTAATCTGCCCTTTTCTAAACCAGGGCAAGGCTAAACCGGTTCCGGCGAGCGCCTCAGCCACCGGGCGGAGGGTCCCGCTGCCCAGCACTAACGCGCCTGCGCCCAGCAGTGACGACTTGAGAAAATTGCGGCGGGTAATTTGTAACGCTGTTCTGGCCATAGTTCTACCCTACTTTTTCCAAATAGCGAGCTTCACGCTGCATGGCCCGGTGCATGATGCACAGCACCGTCGAGAGCCACTCCTGATCCATATGCTCCTTGGGAATGCCGTTGCAGGCCCCCGCATCCCAGACCAGTTGGCGGTACTGACGCTGGTGCTCCGGCAGGAGCGCTACCACCCGCAAGAGAGGATTGCGGTTCAGGATGTCACGGACCAAATCCGGGGTTTGAGCGCCGGCGACCTGCCAATCGAGCAGGATGATGTCGTCCTGATGGGCGTCCACACGAGCCAGCAGGGCGGCGCAGGTGCGGGCCTCGGCGATTTGCACCTCCAGCGGGGTCAGGCAGAGGGCCGAGTCAAGGGTGGCGTGCATCAAATTGAGGGACTCTTGATCGGACGCGGCAAATAACACACGCATAGGCATGGATTCCTCGCTTCTTCTCGATAATCAGGAAGAGATTGTTGTGCGAATTTTCACAACTACTGTATCAAATTTTGGCAAAACTGCCTATCGGGAAAAATCTGACAATTTGCGGGGAAAAATCCTGACAAGAAGTCTCAAGTGTATTCGGAGAGAAGCCCGCGCGCCAGGGCGTACTGCACCAGGTCTACCCGGCTGTTTAAATTCAGCTTTTCCATGATCCGGGTACGGTAGGTTTCGACCGTTTTGGGACTGAGGGCCAGTTTATCGGCAATCTGGCCGGCGGTATAGCCCAGAGCCAGGAGTTTTAACACTTCCCGCTCGCGTTCGCTGAGCTGGTCGTAGGTATCTTGTTGCGGGATATTGTGGAGTTGGTTGAGATAATCTTCCAGCAACATGCGGGTGGCCGAAGGATAAAGAAACGCGCCGCCTTTAGCCACGGTTCGGATCGCGTCGAGCAGCTCGGTATCAACGGTAGATTTGAGGACATAACCCGCCGCCCCGGCTTTGAGGACGGGAAAAAGATAGCGTTCCTGGGCATGGACGGTCAAAATAAGGATGTGACACTGCGGCAGTTCGGCCCGGATGCGCCGGGTGGCTTCCAAGCCGTCCAGTTCGGGCATGGAGATGTCCATCACGATGACATCGGGCAACAGGGCCCGTGCTTGGGCGATGGCTTCCAGGCCGTTACTAGCTTCGCCAACCACAACCATGTCCGGTTCGCCGTCAATCAGGGCCTTCAAACCGAGGCGAACCACCATGTGGTCGTCAACCAGCAGCACGCGGATTTTAGACATGGGTGACCCCATTCTTATCATTCTTGAGCGGAGCGCAGGCCAGAACCCGAGTTCCCTGGCCTAGCCCAGACTCGATGGTCAATGCGCCGCTGATCATCGCCAGGCGTTCCCGCATTCCGAGCAGCCCCAGGCCGCGCGGGGTGTACGTTGGCAGCGAGGTTGGGTTGAAGCCCAGCCCATCGTCACTCACTTCCAAACTAATCGTGCTGTTCGCTCGGCGCAGAGAAATGGATACATGCTTTGCTTGAGCGTGTCGGGCGATATTATTCAGAGCTTCTTGCCCCACCCGATAGAAAACCAATTCGATCTCGCGCGGCAGCCGCCTTTCCAGGCCCTCTATCTGAATTTTGGCCTGCACTCCGGTGGCTTGCGTGAACTCGTCAACGCGCCATTCCAGGGCCGCGCCTAACCCCAAGTCGTCGAGGATTGTCGGGCGCAGGTCCAGGGCCACCCGGCGCACCTCTTCCAACGCCTGGGCGGTCAACTCACGTAGTTTTTGGATGTTTTGTTGGGCTTTCTCCGGTTCATGGGCCCGCTCCAGGAGGCGCAGGTGGACCAGCAGGGAGGTAAGAGCCTGAGCGGCTTCGTCATGTAGTTCGCGGGCCAGCCTCTGGCGTTCATCCTCCTGGGCCTGCAAAATCTGGCGGGAGAGCTGCTGCATCTGTTCGGTATGGCGTTCGTGTTTGAGCACCATCCGGTTGAAGGTTTCGGCCAGGCGGTCGAATTGCTCATCGCTGACGCTGCCCAGAGTCACCTGGACATCCGTCTGGCCCTGGCGGACCTGGTTCACCGCTTCTTGCAGGCGCTCTAACGGTTCCAGGGCGCGCCGTAGGGTCCAGCGATTGACAAAAAAGCTAATGGCCATACCGGCAATGGCAAAGAAAATGATCAATTCATAGTGAATGTCATCGGGATAGCGGCGAACGTGCCAGACGGTAATCACCGTACCGGCCACGGCCCCCAGGCCAACAATGGCCGAATTGGCCAGCAAGATTTTATAGAAAAGCGGAATACGTAAGAGGCGCTGCCGTAGAGACAACTTTGTCTTCACTCGCTCATTTCACTCGATAATTTCACAACTGCTGCTGATTCTCACCGTCGGTTTGAGGGTGTTAATCACCGAGCAGTACTTCTCCTCGGAGAGCTGAATCGCGCGGGCCAGCTTGTTCGAGTTGACGGCCCCTTTGGCTTTGTAGTGAAGATGAATGCAGGTGAAGTTGTAAGGCGGCTCCGTCAATTGTTCACCCGTGCAGATTACTTCCAGGTCTTCCAACGGCTCGCGTTGTTTAGCCAGAATGTCAACCACGTCGTAGGTGGAGCACGAAGCGGCGGCGAGGAGCAGGAGATCAGACGGTTTCAGGCCGGTCCACTCTGGTTGGCGCTGGCGCGACCAGCCGATGGCCAGCGGGCGGCCGTTGGAGTCGGTTCCGGTCATGAAGGTTGATTCAATCCATTTGATGCTTACAGTGCCCATAGCGGTTTCCTTTACGGTGAAAATGATATTCAGGCTTATTATGGGCGACAGAATGAGAGATTGATAGTGTCAAGTGTCATTTCTTTTTGTGACAAATATCACTATCAATATAGTATGCTATAGCATAATATAGCAATGTATAGCAAGCTTTAGTAGAAAGCAGAAGATGATGGACGATTTGCTGACCACCAAGGAACTGCAGGAGTTACTCAAGGTAGATCGGACGACGGTTTACCGCATGCTCAAAGACGGGCGGTTGACCGGCATCAAAGTTGGTGAGCAGTGGCGCTTTCCGCGCGAAGGGGTCAACCATCTGCTGTCTGGCTCGCCGCCGGTCGAGCCTGCACCGGTTTCCCCCGGACCTCTTCCTGGCCATGTCCTACCTCTCCACTGTGTCCAGCGCCTGCAGAATGTCTTCGCTGAAGTGGCCGGTACGGGCGCGGTGACAACCACCGCTGCCGGCGAGCCTCTAACGGACATGAGCAACTCATGCCGTTTTTGCAATCTGATCCGCTCCAGTGAGGCAGGCCGGCGGGCCTGTACTGCCTCATGGGCCAAATTGGCTGAACAAGCCGACCATGCGCCGCGATTTGCCACCTGCCACGCCGGCTTACAGTATGCCCGCGCCCGGATTGAACTCAACGGCAAGCTCGAAGCGATGTTGATTTCCGGCCAGTTTTACGCGGAAGCCCCATCTCCCGATGAAGAAGCAGCGCGCATTCAACACCTGGCCGAACAATATGGCCTTGACCCTGAAACCCTGGCTGAAGCCGCGCCAGAAATCCCGGTTCTTGATGAGCTTAAACGAGCCAGGCTGGGCGCATGGCTGCAGAGCGTTGCCCATACCTTTGAGGAAATTGGTTATGAGCGGGCTGAATTGATGGGCCGGCTCCAACGAATTGCGGAGATGAGCACCTTCCAACCCGCCTGAAAATCCCGACGAAAAGTTGGTAAAGATTCAATCGGTTACCCTCACCCACGGTTGGTTTCACCTTAGGAGGAAAACTTTTATGAAACACGCTGATAAGTGTTTTCTTTACGCCCTGATTGGCGGGACAATCCTGCTGCTGGTGGTCATGATGATGGTCTCGCCCCAACCTGCCTCGGCCCAGTGTGGCACGTCGGCCTCATCCTGCAAAAACTGCCACGAAACACAGGGCAAGCTGCCGGTGGCCAACAACGGCGACTGGCACAAGGCCCACGCCTTCGGCGATTTTTGCGAGTTTTGCCACGCCGGCAACGTCCAGGCAACAGGCAAAGAGGAGGCTCATACCGGCATGGCCGCCCCCCTGGGGGATGTCAAAACCAGTTGCCAGGGCTGCCACCCCACTGATTATGATCAATTAGCTCAGACCTATGCTTCGACGCTCGGCGTTGATCTAACCGCTGGCAGTGGTGGGGCAGGCGGCGACAGCAGCGCCAACCCTCCGGCCAGCAGTGATAGCGGTGACTGCGCCTCCGCGGTCAGCGCACCGTTGGGCGGCGAAGAGATTGACTATAACCTGCTCTACGCCGAGTCAACCGCCGAAGCCCCGTTGGTTTCAAGCTGGGGGAACATTGTCCTGGTTATGCTCATCCTGGGAACTGCGCTGGCCTTTTTTGTCACAGCCTGGAGTTGGGAAGGCTGGGGGCAAAAGGCGGCTGGCTGGATCAACCACAATGTTGCGCCTATTCCCCAGGCGGTCGCAGCCGCATCTACCCGCAGTAACAGCGGAGTGGCTTTGGAAGGGGACAACGCTACCCAGGTGCAGGCGCTCCTGGCTCAAAAACCGGAACTGCAAGGGCTGTTACCCAAGCTGATGAACCTGCCGTCCGAAACCCTGGCCGCCCTGGATGGCCTGCTGGCTAACCCGGAACGCGGCAGTGATCTCTTGCAGGCTCTCAGCAAAGTTGACGCCGACGTCATTGCCAGCCTGCGCCAGCTTGGAGCCAAGGATCGCAATCTTTTGTTGGCCCTCATCAAAGGTATGTAAAACGAGGAATTAGGAGTGCAATATGGACACAAACAGATTTGTTGGTTGGTTTCGTCAAGTGGAGTGGTCGCCTTATCTGACCGGAGCGATGTTGGGGATGCTGGCCATTTTTACTCTGCTCTTCACCGGCCTGCTCTTTGGCGCATCCGGTGCATTTGAAAATCTGGCCGGTTCCATTATGCAGGTCATCGCGCCCAGTGTCGCCGAAAATACCTACTGGCGCTTTGTGATGACCCCTGGCCTGACCTGGGGTGTGATCATGGGGATTGGGATCATCATCGGCGCGTTTATCGCCGCCATCACTTCCGGTGATTTCAAACTGCGCTGGATTTCCGACGAGCAGTGGGTGCAGGTGTTTGGCTCGGCTCACTGGAAGCGCTGGCTGGCACTCTTTTTCGGGGCTATCCTGCTCGAATACGGGGCTGGTGTGGCCGGGGGCTGCACCAGCGGTCTGGCCATCTCCGGCGGCGTCCAGTTAGCCCCGGCCGCTTTCATCTTTATGGCCGGAATGTTTATCTCCGGCATCATCACCGTCAAAATTCTATACGGAAAGAGGTATTAAACGATGAGTTTCACCGCAGCTTTGATTGTTGGCATCTTTTTTGGCTTCATCCTGCAAAAGGTGGGCTTCACCCGCTACAGTAAAATTGTCAATGTTTACCGCTTTACCGATCTGAGCGTGCTGAAGTTTATGCTTACTGCCATCGTGGTTGGCTCGGTGGGGATCTACCTCCTGTACGACCTGGGGCTGGCCAACCTGACCGGCAGCACCCCAACCTACCTGGTCGGCAACTTTGTCGGCGCGCTGCTGTTCGGGAGCGGCATGGCCCTGGCCGGTTTCTGACCGGGCACCTGCCTGGCCGGTCTTGGCCGGGGTAATCTTGATTATCTAATTCCGGGGATATTGGGTTTTCTGGTCGGCGCCATCCTTTTCGGAATGACCTATGCCGATGTTTTTCCGATCATTTCTGGTATCGCCAACTACGGGGCGACCTACATGCCGGAACTGTTTAGTGTCAACCACTGGCTGCTGATCGCCTTCCTGGCCCTGTTCTCGGGCTACTTGTTCTATATTTTAACCAAAAAGGGCGAGCCACGGCCCGATCATGTGAGTAGTCACTAAAACGTGAGGCGTGATCCGTGGAATCTTTACGCATCACGCCTCATGTATCACCTGGAGTCAACTCTATGACAAAAAAGCGTAAACCTCACCAGTCCCTTTCGCGCCGCCAATTTCTTGGCCTGGGTGCAGGGGTGATGGCCGGGACAGCAGCGTTGAGCGGGCTGGATGTCATCAACTTATTACCTGCGGATAATGACACCCCGGCAGTCCCTCGGACCGACTATTATCCGCCGACCCAGTTCGATCGCGAGGTCTTCACCCTGTGCGAGCAGTGTGTCTGGCGCTGCGGCGTGCGGGCTAAGGTGAAGGATGGCCGGGTCTACAAGCTGGAGGGCAATGGGTTTCATCCCCACTCGCGGGGCATGCTCTGCCCGCGCGGCCAGGCCGGGATAGCCACCCTGTACGATCCCGACCGGCTGCAATATCCGCTCATCCGTAAAGGCGGGCGGGGTGAAGGCAAATGGGCCAGGGCCAGTTGGGAGGAGGCGCTCGATTACGTGGCTGCCCGAATGCTCGAAATCAAGGAGCGCTACGGTCCGGAGGCGATGATCTTCAGTTCGACCCACAACCTGGTGCAGGTCCAGTTTGAGAACCTGCTCAAGGCGTACGGCTCGCCCAACTACGGCACTCAGCGCTCGCTCTGCTTCAACGCCATGATCACGGCCAACCTGCTGACCTTTGGCCTGGAAGAGCCAGGCCGCGATTACAGCCAGACCCAATATATCATCTACACCGGCCGCAACCTGCTCGACGCTATCTCCAACTCCGAGGCCCAGGATTTGGTGGCGGCCCTGGCTCGCGGCGCTAAAGTGGTCGTGCTCGACCCGCGCTTTACCAAAACCGCGGCCAAAGCCACCGAGTGGCTGCCGGTCAAACCCGGTACCGACCTTGCTTTTCACCTGGCCTTAATTCAGGTCATCATCGCCGAGGAGCTGTACGATAAGGAATTTGTGGCCAAATACACCGTCGGCTTTGACCAGGTTAAAGAAGCAACCCAGGGCTACACCCCGGAATGGGCGGCCAGCAAGTGCGAAATTCCCGCCGAAACCATCCGCCGCATTGCCCGCGAATTTGCGATGGCTGCGCCTCACGCTTTTGCTCACCCCAACTGGCGCACCAGCAACTTCATCAATTCCTTCCAGACGGAGCGCGCCATCGCCGTGCTTAACGGTCTGGTCGGCAGTTGGGCCAGGCCGGGCAGCCTGCAGCCGGCGGCCGGTGAGGAAGGCGGGGTGGAGCTTGGCTCGATTCCCCAGCCGCCTTATCCCCGCGTCAGCGCTCTGCGGCTGGACGGCGTGCCCTGGAAGTACCCGCTGGTGCCGCTCAAGCTAGGCGTCTTTCAGGAGATCCGCGACAACATCCTGACCGGCCAGCCCTACCAGGCCCACGGCTGGTTCATCGCCCGCCAGAACCCGGTCAACTCCCTGCCGGAACGCCACAAAACCATCGAAGCCTTCGGCAAGCTGGACTTTATTGTCACGATTGATATCAGCCTGAACGACACGGCCTGGTTCAGCGATGTAGTCTTACCCGAAGCCAGCTATCTGGAACGGTACGATCCGCTGGCGGTGGTGGACGGCACGGTCTTCCTGCGCCAGCCGGTGGTCGAGCCAGTCGGCGAAAGCAAATCGGCTTTGTGGATTTACAAGGAACTGGGGACCCGGCTGGGCCTGGGCGATTATTTTCAGTACGCCGACGAGGAAGATTACCTGCGCCAGCAGCTTGTCCCGCTGGGTATCACGCTGGAAGAATTGAAGGAAAAGGGCTATTACCGCCCGCCGGTTGAGGAAAGCGCTGAGAAAAAAGAACCTACCTTCAACACGGCCAGCGGCAAAATCGAGCTGGCCTCCGAAACCCTGGCTAAAAGCGGTTTTTCGGCAGTGCCGATCTGGGAAGAGCCGGCGGTTAATGAGCCGGACAGCTACTATCTGTTGAGCGGTAAGGTGGCCCAGCATACCCAGTTTGCCACCCACAATAACAAGTTGCTGCACGAGCGCGTCCCCACGAACCCGCTCTGGCTTAACCCCGAACCGGCAGCGAAACTGGGCATCGCCGATGGCGACGAAATCTGGGTTGAGAGCGCCGGGGGCAAAGTCAAAACCGTTGCCCACGTGACCGAGAAAATCCGGCCCGACTGCGTCTACATGATCCCTGGCTTTGGCCATGTCAGCAAGGGTTTGACCACTGCCTACGGCCAGGGAACCAGCGACAGCGATCTGCACCTGACCTTCACCGACCCGGTCAGCGGTTCGCAAGCGCTATCACAGACGACTGTCAAAGTAACAAGAGCATGATTTTTGCCAGGATTAGGGGATTAGGGGAAAAATGAAAAATCTCCTAATCCCCTAATCCCGGCCCAAGACAAATGTTGTTGGAGACTCGCTATGAGTGATAACAATTCTACCCCCCGCCAGCGCCGCTGGGTCTTTGTGATGGAACCCGAACGCTGCATCAACTGCGAAGCCTGCATGATCTCCTGCTCGGTCGAGAACGAAGTGCCCCTGGGTATGCACCGGAACTGGATCAATAAAGTGGACCGGGGCGTCTTCCCTGATCTCAGCAGCGCCTTTCTGCCGGAGAACTGCCACCACTGCGCCAACCCGCCCTGCGAGCGAGTCTGCCCCACCGGGGCGACCTACCGCCGGGAGGATGGGCTGGTGCTGATTGATTACGATATCTGTATCGGCTGTAAGTACTGCATGATGGCCTGCCCTTACGATGCGCGCTACGTTAACGAAGAAAAAGCGGCTGTGGACAAATGTACGTTCTGTGTCCACCGGCTGGACCAGGGCCTGCCGCCCGCTTGTGTCGAGACGTGCATCGGCCAGGCCCGCCACTTCGGCGACTTGAATGACCCGGAGAGCGAGGTCTCCAAACTATTGGCTACCCATGAAACCTACCGGCTGTACGAAGAAGCCGGTTCGGAACCGGCGATTTATTACATCCGCAGTTAGGGAAAGTAGCAGGGTAGCAGAGTTGCATTCTCTGCAACCTTGCCACCATGCTACCTTACCAGGAGGATTGTCAAATTATGGAACATAACTCCGTTCACTTCCACTGGAATTTACTCATCGCCTTTTACCTGTTCACCGCGGGGATCAGTGCCGGGGCCTTTTTTGTGTCGGGCCTGGCGACTTACCTGGGCGGGGCGTGCTACCAGCGGATCAGCCGGATTGGAGCTTTGCTGGCCCCCTGGCCGCTGACTCTGGGCCTGGCCGCGCTCATTTTTGATCTGACCAAGCCCTTTGAATTCTGGTGGCTGTTCCTGACCGTCGAGTATACCTCGCCCATGTCCATTGGGAGTTGGCTGCTCACCGGTTTCTCGATTATCTCGTTTGTCTATTTTATTCTCTGGATTCCTCGCCCCTGGCGCGACTTGTTACGCCTGCCCCATCGCCTGGCCGACCTGACTCACTTCAGCGCCTGGCGGCCGCTCAACCGCCAGGAAATCCATCTGTCCCGCCGGGTGGTGGCTGCGATCGGCGCCCCGCTGGCTATCGGCGTGGGCATGTACACCGGCGTGCTGTTAGGAGCCATCCCCGCCCGGCCGATGTGGAACACGCCCATGATCGCCCAGCTCTTCCTGATGTCGGCCATGAGCAGCGGCGTGGCCACGGTGCTGCTGGTCGCTTCGCTGCTGCGCTCCCATCACCTCCATAGTGAGCGTCACTTTCTGGTCAGTTTTGATGCCATGCTGATTGTCCTGGAAATCTTCATGGTTATTCCTTTCTTCCTGCACCAGTCCCTCAGCACTTGGAGTTCAACCCAAAGCCTGAACCTGATTATGGGCGGGCCCTACACCCTGGCTTTCTGGGGTGGCGTGGTGCTGCTGGGGCTGCTCATCCCCCTGGCCATCGAAGGCTTTGAGCTGTTTCCGGTCATCTGGCAGGAGCAGGCGATCAAATATAGCCGCCTGTGGGGCGGTCTAAGTGCGGGACTGGTGCTCATCGGTGGATTTGCTCTACGGTACGTATTTGTCTACGCCGGTCAGGTTTCCCACTTTTTACCGCTGTATGTGCGCTGAACCCGAAGAAAGGCAATGTTATTCTGGCTCGGTTTAGGAGCAACCTCATGAACCTCTTCAAACAAATCATTGTTGTGTTGACTTTTAGTGTTATAGGCGTGGCCTGTGCTGAGACACCGGCTCCCGCGCCACCGCCGCCAACCCATACTCCGGCTTCATCGTCGGCCATTTACATTCCCAACCTGGAACATGGCCAGACCGCCTGGAGTGAAGCGCAGTGTTCAGCCTGTCACGGTCCGCAGGGGTTGGGCGGGATTGGTCCCCAACTGGCCTCGACTCAATTAGCTTATGACCAATTCTTGCACGTGGTGCGGACGGCCATTCCGCCCAAACCGGCCTATCCCCCCGAGCAGCTCTCCGACGAGGCCGTCTACGATATTTATGCCTGGGTGCGGACTCAAATTCCCCCGGCCCAGTTGGCCGGGCCGGAAACCGGCTCCGTTACCAGCGAACCACCTTCGTTGGAGGACATGCGCAGCATGACCATCTGGACCTGCCGCGGCTGCGATAGCTGCCACGGCGTCTTTGCTCAGGGCGGCCCGGATGGCCCCATGTTGGCCGGCATTAATGACCCGGTTGAAGACGAGCTGGCCCGGATGCGGCGCACCGCCGACAAGATTCCTGAACACAACTCCGACCATGTTTCTGATGAGATTTTTAAGAAGTTGTATGAGTGGCTAAAAATGGGCTGTGTTAGAGACGAGTGTTACCAATGAAACTGCCAATCATCCTTTCAATAAGTTTGTTCGTAGTGTTATTGCAGGTCGGCTGTGCCGAAAGGCTGGCTCCCGCGCCTGAGTTACCCACGGCCACAATCCCTTCCGAGGCGGCGAGGAACCTGGCCGAGCCGGACCTGGCGCGAGGCCAGCAGGTCTACCTGGACAAGCAGTGTGTGACCTGTCACAGCGCCACGGCTGAAGGAGGTATTGGGCCGAAACTGGCTGGCGCCCCCGCGCCTTTTGACCAATTTCTCAACAAAATTCGGACGGCCTTACCGCCCAAACCGGCCTTTAACGAAACCGAGTTGACGACTCAGGACGCTTACAATATCTACGGCTGGCTGCACAGCCTGGAACAGACCAGCGCCGCGCCGGCGGCTGTGCCCTTGGCGCTACCACCCGGCCAGGTCTTGGGGATGAAAGTCTGGGCCGAAGGCCAGTGCGACACCTGTCATGGCGCTTTTGCTCAAGGCAGTCCCAACGGCCCGACTTTGGTCGGTGTTAGTTTTCCTTTTGAGATGGAACGGGCTAAAATGCGTCACACCGCTACCACAATCCCTCAGCATAGCGCCGAGCATATGGATGACGCCTTGTTCCAGCGTCTCTACAACTGGCTGCAAGCGGGGGCGAATCCGGGCGATGGTTGTTGATTTACTCGTGAGGGATACATGGCCAGAGCAGAGATAAACTCAGGTATTTGTGGCTTCATCACCCAGGTCGAAGCTGAGGCCGACCCGGATAACCCTCGCTGCGTTTACCTGACCATCGAGAGCGAATGCAAGGCGGTGCAGCGGCTGGCCGCGCAGTTAACTCAAGTAGACCCCTTCAAAGAGTTTTCTTATCGAGGCGACCCGCAGGTTCTGCAGTCAGCATCCCAGTGCCTCTCTCATGCCGCCTGTCCGGTTCCCTCAGGCATTATTAAGGCTGTCGAGGTGGCGGCCAACCTGGCTTTGCCGGCTGATGTCACGATTAAACTGTCCAAAGATTAACCGGGGGACCATCGCTATTCAGCCCCGTCCACGTAAATTGCGCCTGTGGCGCAAAAATAAAAGCCTAGTTTATAACCTGCTTCCTCCCCAGAATCCGGCCAGCAGCGCTGGTTTAAGCTATACCTTGGGCATGGGCGGCATCGCCGTGATGGCTACCCTGATTACTACCGTGACCGGGGCGCTGCTCATGTTTTACTACGAACCTACTTTGCAGGGCGCTTATCCTTCGCTGGTGCTCATTGACAGCGTGGTTTACCTGGGTCGCTTTACCCGGGCGCTGCATTATTGGGCGGCGCAAGCGATGGTGGTCGCAGTCGTCATCCACACCGCCCGGATTGTCTTTACCGGCGGCTACCGCCCACCCCGCGATGTCAACTGGTTTATCGGCTTGGGGCTGCTGCTGGTGACGCTGGTCTGGAATTTTAGCGGGTACGCCCTGCGCTACGATGCCAGCAGTATCTGGGCGCTGCTGGTCGGTACCAACCTGCTCAAAGAGCTGCCCGTTGTCGGCTCCACTCTGTATGTCCTGATTGTCGGCGGCCAGACTCTTGGCCCGGCCACGATTCTACGCTTTTATGCCTGGCACGTTTTTGCGCTGGCCCTGCTTGGCCTGGGGGGGATCGGCTACCACCTCTGGCGAGTGCGGGTAGATGGTGGTATCTCCCGGCCCGACTGGACGGCAGGTCAGGCTCGCCGCTTTGTCTCCCGCGAAACCATCCTGTTTCGAGAACTTATTACCGGCCTGATCTTAACGGCGGGGCTCATGCTGTTAGCTACTTTTGCCCCGCCCCACCTCGACCCACCTGCCGACCTGAATCGGGTAGGGAGTGAAGTCGTGCAGGCGCCCTGGTTCTTTCTGGCGATTCAATGGCTACTACGCTATTTTTCGGCGCTGTGGGGCGGCTGGCTCATTCCCCTGGCCGGCCTGGTTCTGCTGGCCGTTCTGCCGCTCGTTGACCGGCGCGGCCCTGGCCGGGGACGCTGGTTCGCCCGCCAACGCTGGCAGCCACAGGCGGTGTTTGGGAGCCTGTTGGTGTTAATTGTGATTTTAAGTTTGCTGGAGTTGCGGCAAGGAGGGTAAGCAGGAAAGTAAGAGATTTCCCTACTCCCTACGCCTTACTTCCTACTCCTATGATTATTACCACCCGTCACGCTGCTATTTTTCTCTCAGCCAGCCTCCTCCTGGCGCTGGCCGCTATGCTGATGCCCTGGAGTCCGGTAAAACAGGAATGGCAAGGATACCAACGGACCTATTTTGCCAGCGCTGGAACGGGCACTGGTGGGGAGATCGCCGTGCGGCAGATTATTCCCCGTCTGGGGCCGGACGGGCAGCCAACCGCCAATGCTGCGGCGGAACTGTGTCTGACCTGCCATATCGGCCTGGAAGAAATTAGCCCCTCGCACCCGGTTGAAACCTTTGGTTGTGTTATCTGCCACGGCGGCCTGGGCCTGGCCCTGGACAAAGAGCAGGCGCATACCGGCTTGCTCGCCAATCCCGCTGATCTGAGTACAGCCCCGGAGAGCTGCGGGCAGAGCGGCTGCCATGCCAGCCATCCTGACCCCAGCCGCAATCACCTGGAACAGGTGACGCGCAGCTTGCAGGCAACCTATGCCGGCGGCATCGCTCTGGTTCGTTACACGTTTGGGGTGCAAAAGGATTTGACCCCGGCCTATGGGGTCATTGGCGCGGTTGATCCGCAGCCGCTTTCACAGACCGTGCCGGCGCTGGCGGTCTATACGGTCACCCAAGCTTCGCTGCCGGCAGAAACACAGTTCGCCCAGAACTGCCTGGAAGGTGGCTGTCACCTGACGGAGCCGGCGGCCAAGCAGCCCTACCGCTACCGCGCGACCGGCTGCGCTGCCTGCCACGTTCTTTACAACGACGATGGCCGCTACACCGGCGCTGATCCAACCCTTTCACGGGACGAACCCGGCCATCCCGCCCGCCACCAACTGACGACAGCTATTCCTTTTAGCCAGTGCAATCACTGCCACAACCGCGGTAACTATTCGCTGCGAGGCATGACCTTTACCCCCCGGCCCGACTTGCCACCTGCTGGCGCTCCTATCCCGGCGACGATGCCGCCGGAAGGCCGGCGCTTGCGTGAGTATTACCAGCCCATCGGCCAATTTACGCTGTGCGAGTGGAAGTTGGATTGCATTGACTGCCACACCCAGGCCGAAGCAATGGGCGATGGTCATTTGTGGCCGGATCAAAAGAGTATGCAGTACGTACAGTGTCGCACCTGCCACGGCACGCTGACCGAAGCGCCGGCGACAACCACGATCACCGATCCTAACGACTCCGCCCTACGGCTGGCCCGGCTCAACGGCCATTACTCCCTGGAAGTGGGTGACGAGGTAGTGGTGACCGAACGCGGCGAAAAACTGGGTAGTGTCCAACGCCGCGATGGCCGGTTGGTCCAGTTTGGTAAGGTAGATGGCCGGGAATATGTTGTGCCGCCAGTGCAGGGCAGCCAATGCCAGCAGCAGCCTGATCAGCAAGAGTCACGCTATTGCCACGAATGCCATGCTTATCAGCGCTAATACATGGATTTTCGTTGTGTTTTGTGGTCAGAGTGAGGATAGTTGAACATGCCTGACATTCAACCCGAAAGCGCTTCCCGTCTTTCTCGGCGTGAGGTATTGACCGCTTTGGGCAGTTTGGGGCTGCTCACGGTGCTGGTCACTGTAGTCCGGGACAGCCTGCGTTTTCTCACCCCGCCGGTCAGCCAGACACCGCCCCGGATCATTATCGCCGGGGTGCCCACCGACTTTCCAATGGGCGGATTAACAGCTCTAGCGGCTGGCCCGGCGTTCGTCGGCCGGGATGAGGCTGGTCTGTTTGCCCTGAGCGCTATCTGTACGCATTTGGGATGTACCCTGGCCCGCAGTGGCAAAGAATTGGCATGCCCCTGTCACGGCAGTCGTTTTGGGGCTGATGGCGGTAACCTGGCCGGCCCTGCTGCTCACCCCCTGCCTTACCTGGGCCTGCATCTCAACGATGACGGCCTGGTGGAGGTCAACTTAGATCAGACAGTTGCATCAACGGTGCGTTTGAAGGTAACATCATTGTAGGAGAACTTTATGCCTACCTTAGAAGAACTGCTCGCAGCCTCGGCTGCTTTGCATCACCATCTCTGCCCCCGCCAGGTATTGGGAGTACGGATGGGATTGGCTGGCGGGCGCGAGTTGGGCCTAAGCATGCCCCAAACGGATAAACGCATGCTGGTCGTGGTTGAAACGGATGGCTGCGTGATTGATGGCCTCGCTGTAACTACCGGCTGCCGGGTGGGGCGACGCACGATGCGCGTCCTGGATTTTGGCAAAGTGGCCGCCACTTTTGTTGATACCCACACTGGCCGGGCAGTGCGGGTAGTGCCGCGCGCCGATGCTCGTCAACAGGCCCAAGATTACGCCCCAGAGGCCAAAAGTCGCTGGGAGGCTTATCTGCTCGGCTACCAACGGATGCCGGAGGAGGAACTGTTGCAGCTCCAGCCCGTGACTTTAACGGTTTCGTTAGAAAAGCTGTTGAGTAAGGAAGGGTATCGGGTGCTGTGTGAGTGTTGCGGCGAGGAAATTACCAATGAGCGCGAAGTTGTCCAAAACGGGCAAACGTTGTGTCGCGCCTGCATCGGGGAAGGGTACTACGTGTAGGATTGCATTTATGGTCGGGTGGTCGAAGGAATAAGCTACTCGGTCGCCAGACCATACCGGCGAGCAATATTGGCGGCCTGGGTCCGGTTATCGGCTTGCAGTTTGCCCAGGATGTTAGAGACGTGGGTTTTCACCGTTCCTTCGGTAATCACCAATCTTTCGGCAATTTCGCGATTGGAGCTGCCTTGGGCCAGCAGCACCAGCACTTCGCGCTCCCGTTCGGAAAGGGGGGCCAGAGGGTTGGTTTGGGGGTGGGCCAGCTCGCGCAAGGTGCGCGAGGCAATTTGAGGTTGGATAAAAATTTCTCCGGCATAGACCCGCCGGATGGTGTCAATCAGGGTGTCGGCGGGGGTGTCTTTGAGCAGGTAGCCCAGCGCCCCGGCCCGAATGCCTTGAAAAACGTAATCATCGCGGTCAAAGGTGGTCAGAATGATAACTTTGGCCTGCGGCCAGGCAGCGTTAATCGCGGCTGTAGCTTCGACGCCGCTCTGACCGGGCAACTGCACGTCCATCAGGATGATGTCGGGCCGGAGTTCGAGCGCCAGACGAACGCCCATTTCGCCATCGCCTGCCTCGCCGACGACCTTGAAGCCCGGCTCAAGATCGAGGATGGTTTTGAGGCCCTGCCGCATCAGGGTTTGATCTTCGACCAGCAAAATCCGGATTGTGTCCATATTTATTCCTCGGCCCGGTAACGGCCATTATGACCGATGAGGGGCAGATATGCCTCAACCAGTGTGCCGGCCTGACCGTTTTTGCCCAATGTGAGTGTACCCCCCAACCCCTCCAACCGTTCGCGCATCCCTTGCAGTCCGTAATGACCGGACCGGCGGGCGTAGCCGGGGGGCAGGCCGAGGCCATCATCGGCCACCCGCAGCCTGACCTCTTCGGCTTTCACCGCCAGGTCAAGTTGAACAGAGCGAGCGGCGGCGTGCTTCTCTACATTCATCAGCGCCTCCTGGATGACTCGCCACAAGGCTTCCGTCATCGCCGGACTTAACCGGTCAATGTCCGGGTCTACACAGCATTTTATGTCCAGACCGGTCCGCTGGCTGGTCTCCGCGCACAAATCGGCCAAGGTTTGAGCCAAAGGGCGCTGGTTCAACCCCGGCGCGCGCAGACCGGTGAGGGTGTGGCGTAGGAAGTCCATACTCGTACGGGTCAGGGTTTTTAGTTCATTGATCTGTCTCGACGCGCCTTCCGGGTTGACCGGATAGAGCCGCTGCACCGCTTCCAATTGCACCGATAACGTTACCAGGGCATGGCCCAGGCTGTCGTGCATATCGCGGGCCAGGCGTTCCCGCTCCCGCAGCGCCGCCAGTTCAACCTCCTGCTGATGAGCCAGTTCTAATTCTTGTTTAGCCGCTTGCAGTTCGGCGATTAATCCGGCCCGTTCCTGGTTGGCCCGGATCAACATAGTAATAAAAGAAAAAGCGATGCTGACAATGAGCCAGGGAATAAAGCGCTCAATCACCACGCCCACCGGAAAACCAAAGAACTGATCCAGGCCACTCTCAAAGTGGGCTACCACCAAAAAAATCAGGCCGGTCGCCGGAACCGCCACTTTTAGCGGCAGCGAGATATAAAGCTGGAGCACCTGGACCCAGATGATCCACCAGAAAGCCGCCGCCAGGTGCCACTCGATCAGCCACAGCCCCAGGTTAAGCAAAAAATAAGCGGTCAGCCAGGATTGAGTGAGCGAGCGGCGGGTGTAATAAGTGACCACAAAAAAGCCAAAAAAGAGAACCACTTGCAGTGAAACCAGGCCAATCAGCACCGCCTCGCGCCAGCTCCAGGGTGTGGGGGTGTTCCATAACACCGCGCCCAGGGTGACAATGAGCGAACCCAAGTAGATCACTTTCCAAACGTAAACCAGGCCGCGAAGTTTCTGGCGGCCCGGTAGGGAGGGATCGTTTTCAAAGATGAAAGCCGGTGACGTGCCGTTCATACCGTAAATTATACGTCCAATCAAGCTAATGGGAAACGTGGACTTAGCCCATCCCATGTGCCCGCAGAAACATCTGGTACAGACCGTGACCGTACAGCACGGCCAAAGCGACAACGACCAGCATAATCAACACGAGAGTTGAGATTATTACTTTCCTGTTCATGGGTTATTTCTCCTTCGTTCGATGATTTTTAATAGGCCAGGACTTTGCGCACGCTTAGATGCGCTGCCTTCCAGGCCGGCTGCAACGTCGCCAGCACCGCGATGAAGGCAACGATGAACAGCCAGAGGAAGACACTGCCCAGGGAAAAGGTGTAAATCAGGGCCGATTCCATGATCCGGCTGATGGCATCGGTCAGGAGCTTGCCTAGAAACAGCGCCGTCAGCACTCCCACCGGCCAGCTCAGCAGGCCGACCAGCAGGCTCTCGATCAGAAAAACCTGAAACACCGCCTCAGTCGAAGCCCCAATCGCTCGCATAATCCCGATTTCACGGGTCCGCTCGATCACGTTGATGCTCATCGTACCCATCAAGCCCAGGCCGCCTACCACGGCCATCAGCACCGCCATCACCATCAGGGTCAGGGTCATGATATTAAAGTGAAAGGCTTCCGCTTCGTACTGGGCGCGGAGAGTCTGGCTGCTGTTGATGCCGATGTCGGCCTGCTCAAATTGTCGCTCCAGCGCTTTGGCCGTTTGTGTCACAAATTCCAGCTCATGCTCTGCCGTCGTCACCCAGAGGGTCGTGGCCCGGCCTACACCCCCGGCGGCGTGGGTAAAGGCCGAGTTATTGACATACACTGTTGATGGAGCCATCGCTTCTTCAAAAATGCCGACAATCTGCCAGCGCGTCTCCCGTTCTTCCAGCGTTTCAATCCCGTTGCACTGCTCGCACTTTTCAAATTTGAGCACCAGCTCATCGCCCAACTTCAGGTCCGGCTCTTCGCGCAGCAGGGCTGAGTTGACCACAACTCCCTGCTGCTCCTGGGGCAATAACCAGCGCCCTTGAGCCAGCGGCGGGCGGAACATCGTGCTGTCATCGGCCAGGGCCAGCAACAGCAGATTATCGCTTTCGCTGCCATCGGCGCGGCGGCGGTTGACCGGGGCAACAGCATTAAAACTTTCGACGTTGGTGATCCCCGGCGTGCTCAACGCCTCACGTTCGATTTTCCCGGCGCGGTAGGGCCGGTTAAGGTCAATCCGCAGGTCATACTTGCGGTAGATGTAAGACTCGTCGAGAGTGTTCAACAGCGAGGCCCGCGCGCTGGCCACGGTGACAAAAAGCGCGCCGCTCAGGCTGAGGGTCGTCAGGGTCAGCGCCAGCCGCCCTTTACGCCGGAAGAGGTTGCGCCAGGACAGCAGGAAGGTCCGCGGCAGGTGACGCAGCCGCTCCAGCAGCCGGTCAATCTGGCCGGGCTTGAATACTTCCTGGCCCAACCCGTAATCGCTGATGGCCTCCCGCACGGTAATGCCGGTCCCGGTACGGAGAGAGTAGAGCGTCGCCATGAAGGGGACGATGAGACCAATAACAACCTGGGCGGCAATCACTCGCGGGGGAATCTGAAAATCGGTCAGATTGAGATTGAGCATCATCGCGAAGAAGCTGGCCAGCCCGTGAGCGCCACCCACGGCCAGCGGCGCCGCAAGCAGCAGGGCCAATAGGCTCAAAATGAAGATCAGAACCAGGTAGAGGCTCATCACCTGGCTGGTGCGAGCGCCAATGGCCTTCATCAGACCAATCTGTTTGATCTGCTGGGTCATCAGCGCCGAAATCATATTGGCCACCAGGAAGCCGCTGCCCAGCAGCGACAGGCTGCCCAGCGTACCCAGGATAAACAGCATCGCTGAAACCGGTTTCTGCATGGGGTGTTCCCCCGGCGTCGGGACCACGGTAGCGTAAACCGTCCGCCCGTTTTTTTCTAGTTTGCCTGTAATTTTGCCGGCGACCTGCCGGATGTACGTTTCATCCAGCCTGTTTTCGGCCACGACAAAACTCAACGCGTTAAAGCCGCGGGGCTGGCCCAGGCTGTCCAGCGTGTCCAGGGTGATGTAGCCATAAAGCTTGTTCGCGCCCATCACCGGCGTCTGGTTGAAGTCAAAAGCATAGCCGGCCAGCCGCAGCTCCCGCAGGCTGTCGTCGGCGGTGCGCACCAGCAGGGTATCGCCTGTCGCCAAACCAGCCAAACCGGCTACCTGCCGGGCCGAGCGTTCCAACAGGAGCTGGTGTTTGGGCGGCGGCCAGGTTCCGCTTTCCAACCGAACCTTGTTGACCCGCAGATCGTCGAAGTTGTCAATCGCGTAGAGTTCGAGGTCGAGCCATTTATCCGGCTCCATTTGCAAAGTGCTGCCGCTGGCAGGAGGTGCAGCCAGCCGCACGGTTACTTTACGGCGTCCCTCAGCTTCCTGGATTTCGGGCATGCGCCGGACAGCTTTGACCCACTTCTCGTCAAAAGCGTCGGTCAGCAGGGTAGCGCTGGCCGGGTTTACCGCCGCAAAGCCGGCTGCAAAGTTTCGATTCAGGATAGCCTGGGTGTTCATAATGACCCCCACCCCAAAAACGCCTGCGGCCAGGGAGAGGATCATCAGTCCGGTGCGGACCTTGTTGGTCCACAAGTCAGACCATATTTTTTGCCAACGGGGATTAAACATAAAAGGCCTCCGTCTTGATTTCAGTTTCCATCATAAATCAAGACCGCAGGCGGGTACACACCCGAAAGATAGACTCGGACTACAACTAAAGTTAGAGCTTAATCAAGATCAAACCCCTAACAACGGGGCCAGGAAGGCTTTTTGATTAACCGGCGGTGACCGCTATAATGGTTACAAGAGATAACAATTAAGCCTCTTGATATTTCGAGGTCTGGAGGAAGGCTGAAGATGTCCCATACCGATGCGCCGGTTCTATCGCTCCCCCCTCTGCCCTTACCTGCGACACCTCTAATTGGACGAGCCGAGGAACTGGCGACAGCCCGGCAGCAGTTGCTCTCCGGTCAGGTCCGCCTGCTAACCCTCACCGGTCCCGGCGGGGTAGGCAAAACCCGGCTGGCTCTGGCCGTGGCTGCGGGACTGCGCCAAGCCTTTGCTCACGGGGTCTGGCTGGTTGACCTGGCTCCACTCAGCGACCCGGACCTGGTTCCCGCCGCAATCGCTCAGGCTCTTGGGGTGCATGAGACTGGCAGCAGGCCCTTTACCGAGACCCTCAAAAATTACCTGCGCGAGCGCCATCTGCTGCTCATCCTCGACAACTTTGAACAGATTCTTCCGGCCGCCTCGACCCTGGCCGACTTGCTGTCAACCAGTCCCGGTTTGACCCTCCTGGTGACGAGCCGTGAACGGCTGCGGCTGCGCTGGGAGTGGACTCTGATTGTCCCGCCCCTGGCTTTGCCCGATCTGGGTCGCCCGCTTGAGCCTGATGCCCTAGCTCAGATACCCGCTGTTGCCCTGTTTGTGCGGCAGGCCCAGGCCAGCCGGGCAGACTTTCGGTTGACGCCGGATAATGCCCCGGCAATAGCCGCCATTTGTGCTCACCTTGACGGCTTGCCTTTGGCAATCGAACTGGCCGCTGCTCGCGCCAATGTCCTGGCCCCGGCTGACATCCTGGCCCGCATGGAACACCGCCTGGCTCTGCTGCGCCAGAAAGCCCCCGACTTACCTGCCCGGCACCAGACCTTGCAGGCAGCCATCGGCTGGAGTTGTGACCTGTTATCAGCCCAGGAACAGAGTTTATTCCGGGAACTGAGTGTCTTTGTCGGGGGTTGGACTCTGCCCGCAGCCGAGGCCGTCATCCGGGGCTTTGAGGAAGATATCCTGGACGGCTTGAGTGCCCTGGCCGAGAAAAGCCTGATCCAGGTTGAACCGCATCAAGCTGAGCCGCCCCGGTTCAGGATGCTGGAAACTATCCGCGAGTACGCCCTGGTCGAGTTGGTTGCCAGGGGTGAATTCGAGGCTGTGCGGCAGCGACATGCCGTTTACTATTTGAAACTGGCCCAGCAGACCCCTGTCGAGGCGATGGGCGCGCGCCAGCAGGCTTGGTTTAATTATCTGGAGCGAGAGCACGATAATTTGCGGGCGGCGCTGCATTGGTCGAGCGAAGGTGAAGACTCGCGGCTGGGGCTGCGGATGGCCTCCTCGCTGTGGGGTTTCTGGTGGCTGCGGGGTCATGTGAACGAGGGCCGCCGCTGGTTGGAAATAACCCTGGCCCAGAATCAGGAGGCGCCGGATGAACTGCGACTGTTTGGCCTGGAAGGGTTAGGGACCTTGACCGGCTGGCAGGGTGAGTACGAGCAGGGCGTGGCGCTTCTGGACGAAGCTTTGCGCCTGGCTCAAATGCGGGGAGATCAGAACGGTGTCACCCGCGTCCTGGGCCGGCTCGGCTGGATTGCCTGGATGAATGGGCGGGCTGAGCAAGCGGCCGAACTGGTGGCGGCGCTCCAGCCGTTCCGGGCAGCCGCCGATGGCTGGAGCCTGGCCTACGCCTATTTAAGTGTGGGCAGTTTGCTGTACGAAGTGGGCCAGGCCGAGGCGGCCCGGACAATATTGGAGGACGCCCTGGTCTTCTTCCAGGATGTGACCGAGCGGCACGGCATGGCCTTCGCCCTGACCAAGTTGGCCTTGTTGCGGAAAAATCGAGGTGAGGCAGAGTTGGCCAGAAAGCTGGCTCGCCAGGGCCTGGAGTTTGCCCTGTCTTTGCAGGATGGGCACATTATTGCCTACTGTGCCGACGATGTGGCTCAATTGCTTGCCGAGCAGGGACCGCCGGAACAATTAGCCTGTCTGTTAGGCGGCATAGACACTCTCCGTGAAATCCTGAGCCTGCTCCGCGCACCGCAAGAAAGAATCGCCTATCAAAAACTGGTCACAACATTGCAGAAGCAACTGGGCCAAACAAAGTTCACCGCTGCCTGGTCAGCCGGGCGTGCCTTTTCAGCCGACCAGGTGGCTGAGGCAGGACTGGACCTCCTGGCGCAGGCCGTCGCTCCCCAACCCGGAGTTGCCCGTTTCACCAGTATAACTGCATCATCTAATCCCTTGAGCGAACGAGAGCGTGAGGTCCTGCAACTGGTCGCCGCAGGGCTGACCAACCAGCAGATTGCAGACCGGTTGTTCATCACCGAGCGGACCGCCCGTTTCCACGTTACCTCAATCTTCAACAAACTCGGCGCCGACAACCGCGTTCAGGCAGTCACTCTGGCCAGCCAGCGCGGACTCCTCTAATCAATTCCGAAATCTCTCCTTTTTACTCCGAATAAATGTGACCTGTCGAAAAAGACAGGTCGTTTTCTTTTTGGCTGAAAAAGCAAGACTGTCGTTTTAGCCGGGGGCGGACGCAGAAAAATGGGATATATTGATCGCAGAATACGAATTCTTGAAACGAGGTCATATGAACTGTAGTCTACCTGCATCACCCCTGGCGCTGCCTGCCGGCATGATTGCTCCAGACTTTCGCCTTCAGCGCACGCCCCATCAAACAGTCGCCCTGAGCAGCTTCCGCGGCCAGCCGGTTATCCTGGCATTTTACGTGGCCGACTGGCACCCGGTTTGTACCGACCAACTGGCGCTCTACCAGGAGTTTCTGCCCGAATTTCAGCCGTTCAACGCCATATTGTTAGGCATTTCAGGAGACAGTCCCTGGAGCCACCTGGCCTTTGCCCGCGATTACCGGCTGACTTTTCCTCTTCTGTCAGACTCCCAGCCAAAAGGGGCAGTCGCCCAGGCTTACGGGGTGTACCGGCCCCAGGAAGGGCTGAGTGAACGGGCACTCTTTGTGATAGACGCCGTTGGCATCATCCGCTGGAGCTACCTGGCGCCGGTGTGCGTTAACCCCGGCGTTGACGGTATCTTAACCGCGCTTGAAAAGCTGACAACAAAGCAGGCAGATCCGGGTTGACCTCCCGGCCAAACAAGTCCACGGTGAGTATGATGAAACCCAAACCGGGATCGAGCAACTTAAGGCAACCCTTCAAGCCGCCGGTTATCCGGTTGTCTCGGTTGAGTCGGGTCAAGCAGTTGATCTTGCTCAGGTCTCAGCGCCGAGCCACCGCTCCACTGGTTGTGCCTGTTGCCGCCAATAATTGTAAAAGCGATCTGGCTGAGATGAAGGAGGAATTAGGTCATGTGCAACTAACCGCAGGATACCTGACCGTAAAGCCGTTTTCCTGGATATTATCCACGTTTGGTTATTGTTCAGGCAGTAAAAACATCTCCTGTCGTTTCCGACAGGTTCCAGGCAGTCCTGATAACACTGTCGGATCAGATGGGGGCAAAGTCAAGCTGATTTGATATATTGGAATCAGGCTATAGAATCTCATATTATTGTTAAGGGGGACAGCATGACAACACATCAAAAACATTTGCACCATCACGGGGAGCAGGGGGGACATCACGGCGATGATACTCCGGCTCAAGCCCATACCGGCCACGAGGGGCATCACCAACCCCCGGCCTCAGTTCACGCCGGCCACGACGGGCACGAAGGCCACGACAAACACGCCGGCCACAGCGAGGGGATGTTTCGGGACCGCTTCTGGCTTACCCTCCTGTTGACCCTTCCCGTTCTGATTTATAGTGAAATGATCCAGCATTTGCTGGGTTTTCAGCCACCGGTTTTTCCCGGCTCCGCCTGGATCGCCCCGCTCCTGTCGAGTGTGATTTTCTGGTGGGGCGGCTGGCCCTTTTTGAAAGGGGCGGTGGATGAATTGGCGAGCCGCCGGCCGGGGATGATGACCCTGGTGGCGATGGCCATCAGCACGGCCTATGGTTACAGCCTTGCTATTGATTTGGGGCTGGTCGAAGGGATGTCTTTTTACTGGGAGATGGCGACCCTGGTCGTCATTATGCTTCTGGGTCACTGGATGGAGATGCGAGCCATTGGCAGCGCCCAGAGTGCCCTGAACGAACTGGCCAAACTCTTACCCGACACGGCGGAACGGATCGTCGAAGGCCGGACCGAACAAGTGCCGGTCAGCGAATTACGGTTGAATGACCTGGTGCTGGTTCGACCCGGAACGCAGGTCCCGGCGGATGGGCAGGTCGAGGAAGGCGAAAGCCAGGTTAACGAGAGTATGATCACCGGCGAGTCGCGCCCGGTCCACAAGCATCCTGGGGTTGAGGTCATCGCCGGGACAGTCAACGGCAGCGGCTCGCTGCGGGTGCGGATCACGCGCACCGGCGAGCAGACGATGCTGGCCGGGATCATGCGCCTGGTGGCTGAAGCCCAGAGCAGCCGCAGCCGGGCGCAGGATCTGGCCGACCGGGCGGCCTACTGGCTGACCTTTGTGGCCCTCGGTGTGGCGGTTATCACCCTGATTGGCTGGGTACTGGGGCGCGGGTTTGACAACTACACCCTGGAACGGGTGGTGACAGTGCTGGTTGTTGCTTGTCCGCACGCCCTGGGACTGGCTATCCCGCTGGTCATCGCCATCTCGACCACCCTTTCCGCTCGCAACGGCATCCTGGTCCGCGACCGGCTGGCCCTGGAGCAGGCCCGCAATCTGAAGATGATTGTTTTTGACAAGACCGGCACGCTGACCAAAGGCGAGCAGGGGCTGGTAGCGGTCGCCACGGCTGAGGGGATTGACGAAGCCGAAGCCCTGGGCCTGGTCGCGGCGGTGGAAGGCGACAGCGAGCACATTATCGCCCGTGCCCTGGTGGAAGCGGCTGAGGAACGAGGGATTCAGGTTCCGACGGTCAGCGGGTTCCAGGCTTTGCCGGGGCGGGGCGTCCAGGCTAACGTGAACGGGCGCACCTTGCAGGTCGGCGGGCCGCGATTGCTGGAACAGGAAAAAGTGAGCGTGACCGAGAACCTGGCGCATCAGGCTCATCTGTGGGGTGAACGGGGCCAGACGGCGGTCTATCTAGTAGAGCAGGGCCGGGCCTTGGCCGCCTTCGCCCTGGCCGATGTCATCCGGCCTGAAAGCCGCGAGGCGATTGCCGCCCTTAAGCAGCAAGACATCGAAGTGGCGATGCTTACCGGCGACTCCGAAGCGGTGGCTCGCTGGGTGGCCGGCGAGTTGGGCATCGAGACTTATTTTGCCCAGGTGCTGCCCGAACACAAAGCCGAAAAGGTCAAAAGCCTGCAGCAGCACGGCCAGAAGGTGGCGATGGTCGGCGATGGAGTCAACGACGCCCCGGCCCTGGCTCAGGCCGATGTGGGTATCGCCATCGGCGCGGGTACGGACGTGGCGCGGGCGTCGGCGGGAATTGTGCTGGTCCGCAACGACCCGCGTGACATCGCCCGGATCATCGGGTTGAGCCGGGCCAGCTATCGCAAGATGGTCGAGAACCTGAGTTGGGCGGTGGGCTACAATGCCATCGCCCTGCCGCTGGCGGCGGGGGTACTGGCCGGGTTGGGCTTTGTCCTGCCGGCCTGGGTCGGGGCAGTGCTGATGTCGCTGAGCACCATTGTCGTGGCGGTCAATGCCCAATTATTACGACGGCTCGATCTGAAATTACCGTAAGCCGGCTATGAAGCGATCTGCTGCTTAGGTTGACACTGATAACCATTGGGGCGTAGAGATAAACCTCTACGCCCCATTTTGCGTCCACCGTCAGCAGGGCAGCTTGTCTCAACGAGCAGTGACGGCTTCCGGTGATTGCAGCCAGTGCGGCTCCGCGTTGACCGGACCTTCCAGTGTTTTGAGAAAAGCGATCAGTTGAGCTACCTCGGCGTCGCTTAAGCCCAGCGGCTTAAGCTCGCTGTGGCCTGCCGGCGCTTTCGGCGCCTGATTGTAGTGTTGTACCACTTCCTCGAGGGTGGCGAACTGCCCGGCGTGCATATAAGGGGGGCGCTCACTCACGTTGCGCAGGGAAGGCGGTCTGAATTGGCGGATGAGGTCCTCGCCCTCGGTAATCATATACCGCAGTTCGGCGCATTGCGCCGGCTCGGCGTCACTGTACTGGCTCAGGCAGTTGAACTCATCGGCCACCACTTGCGGCGCGCCCAACGCTCGACCCGTATCCTCCGGCAGTCCGGGCGCTGCCGGGATACCCGTGTTGTGGAAGTGGTTGTCGGTCAAGAGCGGTCCATTATGGCACTGGGTACAATTAGCCTGGCCGATAAAGAGCCGCAGACCGGCCACTTCATCTGCCGTGAACAGGGAGTTCATTGCTTCGGCGTCACCCTTTAGCACCGCTTCT
This sequence comes from Anaerolineae bacterium, assembly GCA_023382535.1. The sequence continues at coordinate 94,229 of JAHDWA010000033.1, forward strand.
ACGTAGCGATCAAAGCGAGTTGGGCCGGGCGTCAGACGGCGCTCATAAGCAGCAATGGCCTTGCCCATATTGGCAAAAACGCGCGTTACCGCTGCCCGATCTTCCGAAGACATCGCTTCCCAGGCTGCCCCGGCTTGAGGATCGGCCACCGGGCCGGCTTGAGCGGGCAAACCAGACAGGTCGGGCAGCGGGCCAAAGATGGCTTCATACTCATCGCGGTAATACTGGGCGATGAGTTGGACGTATTGGGTGCGGCTGCCGCCGTGCTCGACCGAACTTTCCAGCGGTCCCAGTGCCTGGGCCCACAAACTATCCTTGCGCCCATCCCAGAAGAGCCAGGGGCTGTAGGCCGCACCGGCGAGGGGCATCGTCCGCCGGTTGGTTACGCCGACGCCGTGGGCCAGAGGCGTGCCATCCTGAAACCCCAAATCCGGTTTATGGCAGGTAGCACAGGCAACCTGGCCGTCTGAACTGAAACGGGTATCAAAAAACAGCTTTTGGCCGAAGGCTGCCGCCGCCGGGTCATCGCTGTAGCGGTTGGATGGGTCCGCCGGCAGCGCCGGCAGACTGCCCAGCCACAAAGAACGTAACTGGGCTACTTCTTCCTCATTCCATGTGGGCCGGGGCCAGAACAGATACCCCAGGCCCACTCCAATGGCTAAAATAGCAATGATAATGACCGGGAAAAGTTTAGGCTGAAAGTTTCCAGTGCTCATTGTGGTTCCCCCTGAAGAATTTAGTGGAGGGATGGACGAAGTGTTTATCGCCCATCCCCGCTTTGATCGCTTATAACGTTAAGTTGAAAGTGACGTGGTCGGTCTGCCCCTCGGCGGTGATGTCGAACTCGACAATCCACCAGCCGGGCATGTGGAACTTGAGGCCCTCGACCCGGTAATCGCCGTTGCCCAGGTACTCTGTCACCTGGGGCCGGGTGGGCAGGCCGTGACCGTGCTGCGGCATATCGCCATCTACCCTGATCTCGGCCTTTTCAACCGGGCGGCCGTCCGCTGTTTCAAGATGGAGGGTCCAGCTTTGGATCTGGTTGATCGGCACCGGCTCAAACTGGGGGATGTAACTCACCCGGTACAGTCCCTTATCGCTCACCAAACTGGTCGAGGTGTTCAGATCGGCGGGGACATAATTCATCCGGGCCAGCATCAGTCCAAAGGCGATGGCTGCCAGCAAGACCAGTGCGCCCAGCCCTAGCCCCAGCCAGCGGAAGAGTCGCCCCAAGCGGCGGGGTTGGGCTGCTTCGGCAAAAGTTGTTGATTGATTGATCGTACTCATTGTTTTCTCCTTATTTTTCAGCTACGTTGTTTGATTGATGATATTGACCCCATCATAGCGGCGAACCGGGCGAACTGTCATTCGTCCAAAGGCGAACCGGAGGGCGAATTCGACGGTCGGCTGCTAAGCGAAAGCAAAGGCAGGTTGAGCGATTGGAGCCGGTTCAGGATGCCATACAGAGCGGCCTGATCGGGCAGTTGACCGGTTAGTAAAGCTTCGCCGTTAGGGTTGTTGGTGATAATTAAGCCGTCAAACCAGGCCGACCACTCGGCTGAGAGATGTCCCTGGATGCGAATTTGGTAAATCATTGACGGCTCCGTTTAATTGACCAGGCAGCAACAATCTGGTTCACGCCGTTCATCGGCTTGTTCCAGGCCCGCCCGACAGGCGCAGTTGGATGTAGAAGGCAGGCGACCGCATCGCCAGCAGGGAGTTAACCCTCGCTCTAACAGGGGCACACCCAACAAACGTGCCCCGGTACTGGCCCGGTCAATCCGGCCGAGCGGAACCAGACCGGCCTGGCCGTTTCCCTGAAATGACAGTTTGCCAATCGAGGTGAGGCCAGCCTTGTGGATACCGGTCCCGGAGGGATGGTTTTCCGGCGCGTAGATAATCCAGAAATGGTTAGCCTGATTACTTTCAGCCAAGAGGATCGCCTGCAGAAGGTGAGGATAGATGCCCTGACCGCGCCAGGCAGGTAGAGTGGCAAAATCCCATAGGTAGCGGTGGGTTCCAGGGAGAGTAAAGGCAAGATCGAGTTCGCCGATTTGGGCCTGGTGGGTCGCTACCCAGCCATAAGCCACAGGTGTTCCGCCCAAATAGGCCAGGTAGGGCTGGTGGCCCGCCCGCAATCGTCGGCGGATTTCAGAGAGCGACAGGCCGTTTAAGCGGGCCAGGATTGGCTCGTCAGTAGTAGGACCGGCGGAAAAACCGGCCAGGGGTGAAAGCGGGGGCAGGGGGTCGCTGCTCCACCAGGTAGCTAAAGCCATATTGTCCTCCTCGTTGCTGCACCGGTCACTGACCTGACCGGCGGATTCCAGTTTTAATAATTTGAGAATACCCACGAAGAGGACGAACTGTCATTCGTCCAAAGACGAATAGAGGGGCGAATAGAGAGGAATAACTTCGGAGAGGGGGATTAAATGAGGTTCAATTCCTGGGCCCGGGCAATCGCCTGGGTCCGGCTGCGCACGTCCAGCTTGCCGTAGATGTGCTCGGCGTGTTTTTTGGCCGTAGCGACGGTAAAGATCAGTTTCTCGGCAATCTCGCGGTTTGAGTAACCTTCGGCCATCAGGCGCAGCACTTCCAATTCCCGGTCGCTGAGCGGCTCGATCAGCGCAGCCGGGGAGAGGTTGCCAGAGAAATTCCGACCCAGCGTTGAGAGGGCAGCGGCCGGCTGGGGAGCCTGGTTCTCAGCCTCGAAGGCTGCCAGGAGTTTAGCGACGTAAGCCTGATCTGCCCAACCCGATTGTGTTTGGATGGTTCGCAGCAGGTCAGCCATGGCCGGCCCTTCATCCAGGAAAATCCGGACGTACCCCTCGGGCGCAGCCAGCGTGAGGGCTCGTTCCAGGGCGACCAGCGCTCCGGCGGGATCGGATTGAGCTGCCCTGGCTACGACTGTCAGGACCAGAATTTCAACAACGGTACCCATTCGTCCGGCCTGCTCAGCTTGCTCAATCAGCCACTCCAATAGCACCAGTGCTTTTAGCAAATAGGCGTCCTCCCCATAGGCTTGGGCTTGGGTCAGGTACAGCCGGGCCAGGACGAGCAGCTCAAACTCACGCGGATAGGGCTTGACTTCACCAGCCTGCCAGGCTGCTATCTGAGCAGCCCAGGTTTCAGCCTGGGCCAGTTCGCCCCGCAGCAGGGCCAGGTAAGCCCGGAAGGCGGCAAAATAGGCCACCTCATGGCCCATCTCCCACTGGCGGCTCAATTGGCCCAACTTTTCCAGTACTGCCCGGGCTGTCTCCCAGTCGCCCTGATTTTGCTTAACTCGAGCCAGGTAGGCATAGGACCGCGCGGCGACGACCAGCGCACCCAATTCGGCTCGCTGGATGCCTTGCTGCAAAAGCTGCTCGGCGGCGGCCAGCTCATTCTGTTCGCGTCGAATATCGGCCAGGCGGAGGTACAGGACCCCCACCGGCGGTACCTGCTGCCAGTGGTACTCGGCGACCCATTGGAAAGCTTCCTGGAGGATATTGTCAGCCTGGCGCAAGCGGCCCTGCTGCCCCAGCAGAGCCGCCCAGATACCCATCCCGTACAGCGCCCCCAAGGCATTCCCGGCGGCCCGGCACAAGCTGACACTTTCGGTCACAGCGGCCACGGCCGGCTCAGTTTCCCCCAGAATATGGAGGGCGTGGCCCAAAGCCAGGGCACTGGTGCTGCGGGCGAACACGTTTGCCTCAGGCAGTTGGGCCAGGGCTTGACGGGCTAAATCAATCGCTGCCTGAAATTGGTTCTGGTCAACCGCCCCATAGGCCCGAATCGTCAGGATTTCCCCCTGGATGGCCGCTGCATCAGGATCAGCAGCGCTGAGACCCTGCTCGGCTGCCTGGAGGAATGGCTCGATCGCGGGTTGGCGGCGGGTCAGGTGTAAAACCCAGGCCTGTACCAGGCACAGCCGGGGCTGGCTGAGCAGTACTGCCTGGGGCAGGGCCGCCAGCCAGCCTGTGACGGTGAGGATCTCTCCCTGCTGCAATCTTGGTTGAGCGTGGGTGGTGACCAGGCGCGTCAATCGCTCCACATCTCCGGCGGCCACGGCGTGGTGGATCGCTTCGTTCACCAGCTCATTGGCTTCATACCACTCCGCCGCTCGACGATGCAGTTCGGGCAGTTGCTCCGGCAGCAGCCGTTGCAAGCGGAAGCGCAGCAACTCGGCGAACAGGTGATGGTAGCGATACCAGCGCCGCTCCTGGTCCAGGGGAATAATAAACAGATTAGCCCGCTCCAATGTTTCCAGCATTTCCTGCCCGTTATCCTGACCGGTCAGGACATCGGTCAAAGGACCGGTGAGTCGGTCAAGAATGGCGGTCTGCAATAGAAAAGTCTGAACTGCTTCCGGCTGGCGGTGCAGGACTTCCTCGGCCAGGTAGTCCACGATATGGCGATGGCTGCCGCTAAAGGCCTGGATGAAACCGGACGCGTCGCTCAGACCCCGCAGCGAGAGTGCGGCGAGCTGCAAACCGGCGACCCAGCCTTCGGTGCGAGCCTCCAGGGCGGCGCTGTCAGCCGGGGAGAGCTGCAGTCCCATCACCTGATTGAGAAACTGTTTGGCTTCATCGGGGGTAAAGCGCAGGTCGGCGGCGCGTACTTCCAGCAGCCGGCCCCGCGCCCGGAGACGGGCTAACGGCAGGGGCGGATCGGCCCGGCTGGTCAGAACCAGGTGCAAATTGGGCGGCTGGTGGTCAATCAGGAAGGTCAACGCGCTGTGAATGGTGGGCGTCTGAATAAGGTGGTAGTCGTCCAGCACCAGCATCCATTCACATGAATTCGTAGCAATATCGTTGATGAGGGTTGTGATGAGGGCTTCCGGCGATAATGAATGGACGCCCTGCGCTTGCAGCATCTCCTGGGCGGCTTGGCCAAGTGCCGGATCGGTTTTCTGAAAAGCAGCCAGCAGATAGGTTAGAAAGCGAGCCGGGTCGTTATCCTCCTCATCCAGCGAGAGCCAGGCCACGTTGAAAGGATGAATAAAATCTTCCTCTTTCTGCCTTCCGTCTTCCGTCTTCATCCTTCCAGAGAACCAGGCACTGATTAAGGTTGTTTTGCCAAAACCCGCCGGGGCCGAGACCAGAATGACCCCCGGAGGTCGAGCCACACCCTCGTTCAACCGCTTCAACAGGTGTGGTCGAGCTACCAGGTCCGTTGGCTGGGCTTGAGCCATATAGAGTTTGGTCGTTAAAAGGGGAGCAACCATGGAGGGGAATTATAAAGGACCCGCCGAGAAAAACAAACGTTGCTTCTTCGAGTGAAAAAAGTGCCTCATTTCGTGGGTGGAGACTGAGTTCGCCCCAGCCAACGAGAAACTGAAGTAATATACAAGCGATACTCATCCTCAAACTTCGCCGCCAGATACCGTTCTTCAGGAACAATCAAAACAAGATGGCAAACCCATAAAGCCGGCAGGAGGAGGATCAACACCCAGGGTAAATTCATAAACAGCGCCACCCCAACAATAATGCAGAGACCGCCCAGATAAAGTGGATTCCTGGAGAAGGAGAAGACCCCGGTCGTAATAACCTTCAAGGTAGGCTGACCCGGATCTGTAGGCTGGTTATATTTGGCGAATTCCCGACGGGCCAGAATGACCAGAATGATTCCCACCGCTAAAATGACTACGCCTGCCCCGATGAAAATTGAAGTGAAAAATCCTCGGGGGAAGGAAAGCGGGAAAACCCATTGCAGGACAATAGCGCAAAGGAAGGGAACACCAAATACAATTTCGAATATCTGCCACCATTTTGTGTGGGCAGTCTCTGTGGCCATTCTATTGACTATTCCTCTATATAAACGCCGCCGTTTGTTCGGAACCCATGCCTTCGGTCCCGACATTATCCGCCTTAACGGCATCCGGCAACTCATCCTCCACCCGCCGAATCGGCGGATACGCCATACCCCACACCGAAAGCGTCAATTTGACCAACCCCAACCCAATTAACAGCAAGGCCATTCCCCGACCGGGACCAACTCCCAGAACCTGGCCAATACTGCCGCTCAGCGGTCCATTTGCCAGCAGCAACGGCTCAAAGATGTGGTCAGCCAGAAAGCCGGCTATAACCAACCCCAGCGGAGCCGCGGCCTGGGTAATCATTTGCTGCGTGGCAAACACCCGTCCCTGCACCTGAAGATCAACTTTGCTCTGCCACAAGGCCTGGTTGCAGCTTAGCCCCATGGCAATAGCCAGATGCGCCACAAACGCCCCCAACGCGACTAACCCCACCGATGGATGCAATCCCATCACCACAAAACTGACCGCACTGAGCAATTCAAACCCTAATACGCCCGTAATCCAGCGCCGGGGACCGCCCCAACTGCTCATCAGCAAACTGCCGCTCAAATAGCCCACTCCCGCCACAGAAATAATGACGCCCAGCTTATCCGGCCCGGCAAAACTGAGCATCATGGGGGTTAATATTGCACCCAGCATCGCCCACACCAAGCTGATTACGGCCAGAAATACCAACAGCCCCATCAGCCCGGGCCGCGCTTGCAGGTAAGTCCAACCAAAAGCCAGTTCCCGCCAGAATGGCTGGTTGGCAGCTTTTGGGGCCAAGGTCCTGGTTTCCGGCAAGCGAATTATCAACAGGGTGAGTACGGCAAAAGCAAAAGTGCTCACATCAATTAAAATAATGCCGGGCAGGCCAAGGGCCAGCACCAGCATTCCGGCCAGCAGCGGGGCTAAAATTTCCGAGGCGCCATGCCCCACCTGAACCATTCCATTGGCCCGGCCCAAATTTTCTTTGGCCACCAACTCGGGGGTGATCGCTGCGTAAGCCGGCCATTGCAAGGTGCTAAAGGCCGCGCTCAAGGCCGTCACTACATAAATGTGCCAGATTTCCAATCGTCCCGAAAAGAACAGTACCGCAATGATCAAGGTGCCGGCTCCCGCGCCGCTATCGCCAACGATCATAGCCCAACGCCGGCTCCAGCGATCTACCAGCACGCCTGCCACGGGTGACAACACAATTCGCGGCAGCACCGCAAACAACGATATCAAGGCAAATTGCATTGTTGATCCCGTGGTTTGATACACCCACACCCCCAGGGCAAAACCGGTCAGGCCGGAGCCAATCTGCGAAACGGTCTGGCCCAGCCAGATAACCATAAAAACGAACATATTCTTAGAGAGAGATTTTGAGTTCATCGTGGTATACCTCCCATAAATGAAAATGAAGTGACGGATAAGATCACTTCATTCCGGTCAACAAGATTAAACTGGGTGACTGCCTCAATTTATTCAATCATTTTGTGGCTGGCTGTGGCACCGTAGTCCATCTCATAAATCTGCTTGAGGGCCTCGATGCGCTTCAGGACATCGTCTCCAAAAGCGCACTTGCCTTCAAAGGCGTGCAGGACAATGCCTTCCAATAAATCCCCCAATGACATATCAAAATACTCAGCCAGGGCTTTGAGGACTTTGAGCATCCGCTTTTCGAGACGTACCCCGGTCTGTACCCGCTCAACTTTGATGGATAATGGTTCTTCTGTTTCCGTTGTGGTCATATTTATCCCTTACTTTGGTACATTGGTACATAGATAACATACTTATATTTTACCCCATCTCTCTTGAACTGTCAAAAGAAAAAGGAGTGTATGGACACTCCTTTAATAATCTCTTTTTGCCGAACGAGGCATTACTCAATTTACAGAATGGCACAAAACAAATTCTAACGACCGCCGCTGAAGGTTCAAGCTCAGCGCTTCGGCTCGGCCGACAACCTTGAGGATCTCAGCCTGTTTGACCTGCAAAAATGCGGCTAATTTGGCGGCGATTGGCTCAGCAAAAGTTTCGTGATCAATTTGAGCCAGAAATGCCTTGACCTGATCACGCCACTTTGGCGAGTAAGTTTCTATTCGTAGCCGCCTCTTGAGGTCAGGAGGAAGGTTGAGGGTGTGGATACCTTTAAGCGCAGCCCCAAAATCGAGCCACTGTCGCTCTGGCAGTTTGATTTCAAACCCATCCCGGCCTTCGACAGCTAGCCAACCCGCTACGCCCGCAGCAGCGACTCCAAAATCCATATTGCCGCTCTTTTATGGAGCGGCTCATTATTATTGCCACATTTGGGGCTGTAGATACAACTGGGGCAGCCTTCCTCGCAGGGGCACTCTTTGATCGTAGCCAGGGTGGCTTCCCAGAGGTCGGTCAGCAGGGCAAAACCTTGCTCGCTGATGCCAACGCCGCCGGGATAGCCGTCGTAGATGAAAATTTGGGGCCGTTCAGTATCGGGGTGCATGGGGGTGGACAGACCGCCGATGTCCCAGCGGTCGCACATGGCAAAGAGGGGCAATAAGCCAATGGCAGCGTGCTCGACGGCATGCAGGCCGCCCAAAAAATCCCAGCCGCGCGCCCCCAGGTGCCTGGCCCACTCAATAGGTACATCCCACCACAGGGCGCGGGTTTCAAAGGTGTTGGCCGGCATCTCCAGGGGAGTCTCGCCCAGGTCGGCCTCACTGAAGTGGCGCACCCGCCGGTAGCCGACCACCTGCTGTGTAACCCGCACCGCTCCCCAAAAAACGGTACATAGTTTCATTTGCCGGTGCTTGAACGAGCGGACAATGTTGACCTCGCTGCGCTCGTGCGGTTGGGTGTAATAATCCACGCGAGCCGGGGCGAGTGTAGCCTGCCCTTTGACCAGATCTAACTCCGTGACCAGGTAACTTTCGCCCTGGTGCATGTAGATGGCGCCCGGATGCACCCGGCTAAAGGCCGATACCTCGTCCATTTCCTCCAGCTGTTTCATTTTGCGGCCAGCATCCACCAGCACCACCGGCTTGCTGCCAATACTGCGGATACTGACATGTTGGGCCGGGTAAGGCCGCCCGCGATAATACCACTTGTCGTGCTCCGGCTCGTAGGTGACCAGCCCCTGCTCTTCCAGCTTGACCATAGCCTCGACAAAGCCCCGGCCAAAGAGCGCTTCATCCGCCGGGGTTAGCGGCTGTTCGTGGGCCGCACAGGGCAGGTGCTGCTCCAAAATATAGACATTGCCGGGATCAATCAGGGCATGTTCGTGGGGCCGGCCAAAGAGCTGGTCCGGATGGCGCATAAAGTATTGATCCAGGGGATTGTCCAGCCCAACCAGTACGGCCAGCGAGCTGCTGTTGCTGCGCCCGGCCCGCCCGGCTTGCTGCCACAAACTGGCAACCGTCCCCGGATAACCGACGGATACCGTTGCATCCAGCCCACCCACGTCCACACCTAGTTCCAGGGCCGAGGTGGCGGTCACGCCGGTAAGCTGGCCGTGAAAAAGGGCCTGCTCGATTTCGCGGCGTTGTTCCGGCAAGTATCCGGCTCGATAAGAGGCAATTCGCTCTTTCAGGTCCGGGTCGGTGCGATCAAGGCTCTGACGGGCGTAGCTGAGGATTAACTCGGCTACTACGCGGGCCTTGGTAAAGGTGATGTTGCGCACTTCCTGGCGGACCATCTCGGCAAAGAGGTTAGCGGCTTCGCCGTTGGGGCTGCGCCGGGCGGTCTTCTTCTGATCAATAAAGGGAGGATTCCAGAGGGCAAACTGCTTGGGCGCTTGGGGTGAACCGTCATTATCCACCACGACAGGCCGCCGGCCGGTTAGCCGTTCGATGTGGTCGCCGGGATTGGCGATGGTGGCCGAGCAGCAGATGAATTGGGGCTGGTTTTCGTAAAGCTGGCAGAGGCGGCTCAACCGCCGCAAAACGGCGGCGATATGGCTGCCAAAAACCCCGCGATAGATGTGCGCCTCGTCCACCACCACAAACTTGAGATTTTTAAAGAAGTGCGCCCACAGGCTGTGGTTGGGTAAGATGCCGACATGCAGCATATCAGGATTGGTCAAGATGATATTGGCTTCGCGGCGCAGCCGGGTGCGGCTGCTTTGGGGCGTGTCGCCATCATAGGAGCCAAAGCGGGGCAGCCACGGCGGCAGGCCATTTTTGGAGGGGGGAGTAACGACTTTGAGGTGTTGGAGCAGTTCACTCAAGGCGCGGAGTTGATCCTGGGCCAAAGCTTTGGTTGGAAAAAGATAGAGCGCCCGCGTCTCAGAATTTAGCAGGGCAGCTTCCAAGACGGGCAGATTGTAGCACAACGTTTTGCCGCTGGCTGTACCGGTAGCGACGACCACGTTCTGGCCTGTGCGGATAGCATCAATAGCCTGGGCCTGGTGACTATAAAGCCGGGCTGTGCCGCTGGCTTTGATGGCCTCAACCAGTGGACGTAATAAAGGCCGCTCCAGTGATTCATAGTGCACCAACCGGCCGCCAATCCGCTCGACGTGGACGAGCTGATTTTGATAAAAGCTCTGTTCTTTTAGATGTTTGAGAAAGGCTGCTGGATTCACAATCGTTTTGGGCAGCCCGGTTAAGGGCTTAGCATTGATTATTTTACCATAAGCATCCTAAAAGACGAAGAGGTTGGTGTGCTTGTGTAAGTGGGCGCGGTGCGGTACAATCTAAGATAGAAATGACAGTGGTAGCAAAGTAATGTAGGTGCTATTACTAAGATTGTGATAAAATATTAAAACTTAAATTAATCCAAGCCGATTCTGCGATTGGGGTTAAATATGGCATCAGAGACAGTTCTATTGATTGTAGCTTTAGTAGCCGTCGTCTTCCTTTTCGTGGTGGGAGGACTGTTGTGGTTTATGCGGCGGCGCAGCGCGTCGGCCAAAGCGGCCAAAAAGAAGCCGGTTAAAAACCAGGCCGAAAAACGTTCGGCGGCTGAAAATGGTGGGGTTTCGGCTCAACCGGCCCCCGCTGCTGCGTCATCTCCGGCCAAGCCCGCGCCTTCGCCAACTCAATCCTCGGTCAATTCGCGTAATGATGCCGGTGGCGAAGAGAAAATCCGCATTTTGATTGTGGACGACAATACCGACACCCGGGAAAATGTGGGCCGCTTGCTCTATTTTGAAAAGGACATGGAAGTAATCGGGCAGGCGATCAACGGCCGGCAGGGAATTGATATGTCTATCCAGCTCAAACCGCACATTGTGTTGATGGATATCAATATGCCCGATATAGATGGTATTACCGCCACGCGGGAAATGGCGGTGGTCGCGCCCTTTAGCCAGGTCATTATCATGTCGGTCCAGGCTGAACAGCATTACATGCGCCAGGCCATGGCCGCCGGAGCCAGGGATTTTCAACCCAAGCCTTTCACCGCCGATGAATTGGTCAACTGTATTCGCCGGGTTTACCAAATCGGTATACCGGTCTACCGCCAATTGGAAGCCGTCGAACAATCTAAAGGTCAGGTGACGGCTCAAACCCACGATGAGATCACGCAGAGTGAGGGGGCGCCGGTGATTGTCGTTTACAGCCCCAAGGGCGGCATCGGCACCTCCACGATTGCGGCTAATTTGGCCGTGGCTTTACAGCAAGAACAGGGTGATGTGGTCCTGATGGACGCCGATTTGCAGTTTGGTGACATCCTGGTTCATCTCAACACCAAGGCAACCCGGACCATCAGTGACCTTATCCAAAATGGGGAGCTTGATGCCGAGTTGGTGCCTGAAATTGCTCTGGCCCATAATTCTGGTCTGAAACTCCTGCTGGCCCCCCCGACACCAGAATTAGCCGACTCCATAACCCCGCCTATGGTGGTCGAAATCATCAAGGTTCTCAAAAAGCACTTCAAAATAGTGGTGATTGACACAACCAGCCAATTGACCGATAAAACGCTGGTGGTGCTGGATAACGCCGATTACATTTTGGTGGTTAATACCCCGGAATTACCGGCCATTAAAAATACCAAGCTGTTCCTGGAATTGGCCGATCAACTGGAAATTCCGTCCAACCGGCTCGGAGTGGTGATTAACCGGTCCAACCTGCCGGGCGGCGTTTCCCCTGACAAAATAGAGAAAGCTCTTAAACTGTCCCAGGCTTATCGTATTCCATATGATCCCAAGATGCATTTAGCGATCAATAAAGGGGTGGCGATCAATCAACAAGAACCTACCGCCCCCTCCGCCCAGGCTGTCACTTTTATAGCTCAGGATTTGTGGCAGAAGCTGGGCAGACCGGCCCCGGTTGCGGAAATGGCTTAAAGAGATTGCTTACCAGGCCGAGTTTTTAGGCATGGCAAACAGGGCCTGGGCGGCCAGACTCATGATTTCAGGGCTGGTGGAATCGGGCCGGAGGATGGAATACCCGGAGGCCGGATGGCAGCGGTCGTAGCGGCCGCTGATGGCAAAATCGTAAACCACAAACATGGGACCCATCCAGGGCCAGTTTTGGTCGGCGTATTGGTAGGCGGCCACCAGGTAGTCGGCCTGCTGCTGGGGTGTGACCTGCCAGCGGGTGTGCTCGCCAAAATTGCAGTTAGGGATGCCGGCCAGCCAACTAAACTCGGTCGCCCAGATTTGGGTCTCAAGATCCCCGTATTTTTCCATAATGGCCCGTTGCGCTTCAACTTTGCGAAAATAGGGCCAGCCGTTGCCAGCCTCGTCGGTGCCGTTGGGACGGTCGTAGGGCCAGGGTCCGCCGTAGGGATGGCTGCCCACGGCATCCATCAGCCCCTTCGCCCCATTGGCATACATTCCCTCTAAAAATTTCAGGTCATCGAAATCGCCGCCGGGAGAAGGCGCGCCGCTGATAATCCAGGCGTCAGGGTCGGCCTGGCGAATGGCGTCAGAGGTAGCCCGCAGTAAGGTGACGTATTCGGCGGGGTTGGGGTTGCTCTCCCACTCGTAATTCAGATTAGGCTCGTTCCAGACTTCATAGGCAATAGTACCGTACATCCCGCCGTAGCGATTGCGCACAAATTCGGCCACAGTGGCCGCGTTGCTGGCAAAGGTGGTCACTTCGTCCGGCGTGCGCGGCGCGTCGGGCAAACCACCCTCGCTCCAAACGATCAACTTGAGCAGGACGTTTTTCGTTCCGTATTTACCCAGCAGGTCGCTGAGTAAATTGTCGGCATTGGCCGTGTAATTGGTATCTTTACGCAGGTTCAGATCGTGTTTGGCCCAGGTAAAGCCGCCCTTAACCGCCAGTTCCATATTTTTGGCCTCGGCCAGTTGGACGCCGTAGCCGAGATGAGGCGAGGAGCTGGAAGGTTGGAGAGTTGGAAGGTCGGAGGGTTGGAGGGTTGGAGGGACAGCGATGGCTGGCGCAGGAGTCGGCGTGGGGAGGAGAAGGGTTGGTTCCAGGGTGGCGGTGGGCAGAGAGTCGCCCTGGGACTCGACCGGGGTGGCGGTAGGCGTAGGCGTGCCGGTTGGGAGCGTCGTAGCGGTTACAACGGTCGGGGGGTGGGGGGTGGGGGTCGGCGTTGCGCTTGGGGTAGGGGTGTTAAAGCGCACCAGCTTGACCGGCGTCGGTTCGCGCCTGGGTTCCGACTGGGTCGAGAAGTAGCCGCAGGTGAGGATGGGCAGGAGCAGGATGACGATAACGGAGTACTTCAAGCTTACCGGTCCCGGCCGTTCGGCCCTGCCAAAGTAAACAAAATGATCTCCGGCGGGCAGAGCAGGCGCATACGGGGCGCGCTGAGGCCTTCCAGGCCGATGCCCCGGCTGATGTAGAGGGTGGTATCCTGCTCGACGTAAGGTCCCATTTCATAGCGTTTACCCAGGGCGCTGCTGGTCAAAATAGCGCCGTACAGAGGGACGCGAATCTGGCCGCCGTGAGTGTGGCCGCACAGGTACAGGTCAACGGGATAGTTCTGGACGACCGGCATCAGTTCCGGCGAATGATACAACAGGATTTTGGCCGAGTCGGCTGGCGTCAGCTCGATCAAATTTTGGAAAACCTGGGCATCCCCCTCCAGGTCATGGTCACAGTCCATCCCGATCAGGGAGAGTTTGCGCCCGTCGGCCAGGTGGAGCACAGCTACCTCATCGCGCAGCAGGCGAATCGGCAGCCCATCGAACAGCGACGGCGTGGTTTCTCGCCGGTCCACCGGCGGGCTGCCCAGCGTCGCATAGACTCCGTAGGGAGCGACAATTTTCTCCAGCACCTGGCGCACCTCGGCGCGGGCAGTTGGATCATCTACATAGGAGAGGTTAAGATAATCGCCGGTGATGACGATCAAATCGGGCTTGGCCTGCTCGATCAGTTCCAGGAGTTTGGTTTCACGCGGGGTGAGGCGCTCTATGTGCAGGTCACTCAGGTGCAGCAGGCGAAGCGGTGGGGTATGGTCGGGCAGGCCGGGAGACGTAATAGATCGGTGCGATGTAGCCAGGGCAAACGGCTCGGCTAGTGTGCCCCACAGATAAACGGCTGTGCCCAGAAGTTGCAGCAAAACCAGGATGACTAACAGCGATGGCGTCTGGCCCGATCCCAAAATCCAGCCGAACAGCGCCAGCAGCAGCGCCGCGCCGAGGCGAGGTGCGGTCATGACGTAAAGTTGGGGACCGATCGGGCCAAAGGAGCGCCGCGCTTGGGGCAGCCACACCAACAGCAGCCAGTCGCCCAGGGCAAAAACAAGGTAGATGGCCGCAGCCGTACTGGCTGTGACCGCATCCAAGGGCCACCACGTGAGCCAGACCCCCAGCGTTACGGCCAGCAGCCCCACGGCCAATTTCCAGGCCGGCCAGGTTGCCGGGACGTGGGTGAATAAGAAGAGCTGGTGCAGCCAGCGGTCCTCTAAAATATCCGCCGCCGGTGGAACG
>JAHDWA010000034.1 GCA_023382535.1 Anaerolineae bacterium
CAGCTTACGAGGCCCAGCAAAAGTTTTTCCGCTTCAGCCAGGAACAGGTGGACCGTATTTGCGAGGCGATGGCCGGCGCCGCTGACCGTGAATCGGCCCGGTTGGGACAGATGGCTTCCGCGGAAACCGGCTACGGCATTCCCCGGCACAAAACCCTGAAAAACCACCTGGGCAGCAAGCTGGTCTGGGAGGCCATCAAAGACATCAAAACAGTGGGAGTTATCTCGCGTGACCCGGCCCGGGGCATTATTGAAATTGGCTGGCCTATGGGCGTGGTCGCGGCGCTCAGCCCCAGCACCAACCCGACCTCGACCGTGATGTACAAAACGCTGATTGCGGTCAAGGCCCGCAACGGGATTATCCACGCCCCTCATCCGGCGGCCTATAAATGCTGCGGCGAAACGGCGCGAGTCATGGCTGAGGCCGGGGCAGCAGCCGGCATGCCCGCCGGTCTGGTGGGCTGCATGTCCAAAATTTCGTTACCGGGCACGCAAGAATTGATGAAACACAGGCGCATCGCCCTCATCCTGGCCACAGGCGGCTCCGATATGGTCCGGGTGGCCCACAGTATGGGCAAACCCGCCTACGGCGTCGGGCCGGGCAACGTGCCCTGTTACGTAGACCGCAGCGCCGATGTCAAAAAAGCGGCCTACACCATCGTCTCCAGTAAAGCCTTTGACAACTCGGTCATTTGCGCTACCGAGCAGGCGGTCGTGGCCGACAAGCCCATCGCCGCGCAGCTACGGGCCGAGATGGAGCGGCTGGGCGCTTACTTCGTCAATCCCGATCAGGCCGCTGCCCTGGCCAATATCCTCTTTTCGCCCACCGGCGTGATTTACCCGCGCAGTGTCGGGCAGACACCCCAAACGCTGGCCCAGATGGCCGGGATTCAGATTCCCGCCGAGGCCAGGATTTTGGTAGCGCCTTTGAGCAAGGTCGGCAAGGACGAGCCGCTCTCCCGCGAAAAGCTGACGACCGTGCTGGGCTGGTACGAGGCCGACGGCTGGGAGGCGGGCTGCGAGCGCTGCCTCGAGCTGATCCGTTTCGGGGGACGGGGACACACGCTCGTCATCCATGCGACCGACGAGAATGTCATCCTCCAGTTTGGCCTGGAAAAACCGGTCTTTCGTATTCTGGTGAACACGATGGGCACGCTTGGCTCCGTCGGCTTCACCACCAACCTGATGCCGGCCATGACCCTCGGCTCCGGCGGCGTCGGCGGCTCCATCAGCGGCGACAACATCACCACGACCCACTTGCTCAACATTAAGCGGGTGGCCTACGGCATGAACAATCCGCCCGCCGAAGCCATGATTGACGCGCCCGCAGCCGCTCCTATTGCGGGCAGCAATGGCGCCGGTCCCAGCCAGGCCGAGGTCGAGGTCATTGTGCGGGCGGTGATTGAGGAGGTTCTGGGCCGGAAGGGAGGCTATTAAATTAGATTATGCCAACTCGCAAATCAACCGGTGGCAATAAACCGCCGCCTGAATCAACCGGGGCCACGCCCGCGAAACCAAAGCGAACCCGGCCGAAATTGCCGGCCCCGGAGACGCCAGCAGCACTCATACCGGCAACAACATCGAGCGCCGGTGCAACAACACCAACAAATTTTAGCGAATCTTCACAGCCAAAGGAGAAAAAGACAATGGTAGATATTCAGATGATTGCCCTGGGCATGGTCGAAACCAAGGGACTCATCGGCGCAATTGAAGCCGCCGATGCGATGGTCAAGGCCGCTAACGTTAAGCTGATCGGCAGTGAGTACGTCGGCGGCGGCTTTGTCACCGTCATGGTCCGCGGCGATGTCGGCGCAGTCAAAGCAGCTACAGATGCCGGGGCAGCCGCGGCCAAGCGCGTGGGCGAGCTGGTTTCGGTCCATGTCATTCCCCGCCCGCACGCGGATGTCGAGACGATTCTGCCCAGTGAAAGCAAAGGCAACTTCGGCGGACGCTCCGGTTGAGCGCAGGAGCAGAGGGGCAGGGGCGCAGGGGAGAATAAATTTCTTCTGCTCCCCTGCGCCTCCGCGCCCTTGCAATTAAAGGAGAGTTATCGTGGGACAATTTTTTACGGCAGCCGATATTCGCCGATTGGCCCAGCAGCCGGGCGGTCATTACCTGCTGCTTGCTCCAGACGACCGGATTACTCCTGAAGCGTTGGACGTGGCGCGCGGTCTTGGGGTGCAGGTGCATCGCGAGGGCGATGGCTCGGGTGGCGCTGCTTTGCCCCCCATTGTCGGCAAAAGCGCGCGGCCGGGCCGCTCGTTGGTTCACGTTAAAGCCGATGCGGTGCAGTTGACTCCCTTCGCCTTCAACGTTAACCGGCCGGAGATGAACATTCACGTCACCGATGTCATCACCGCCGGTCACGGCTCGCCCCTGGCCGCCGGTTTTATGACCTGGGGCCAGGGGTCTTTCCCCTGGGTGCTTAACTACGACGAGATTGATTTTGTCATTGACGGGCAACTGGAAGTGCGGCTGGAAAACCAGGTCGTTGTTGGCAACCCCGGCGATGTTATTTACATTCCCAAAGGCAGCAACATCTTCTTTGGCTCGCCGAGCTACGCCAAAGTGTTCTACGTGACCTTCCCGGCGGATTGGGAGTCGCAAAAGTGATGGTTATTTATGAATCCAGAACTCGACGCCTTTCTGACCAAAGCCCAGGAGGTGATGGTTGGGGAGCTGAGTGGCGCAACGCCAAAACAGGAGTCCAGCACGCATGTTGGACTCCCGGCAGAAGATCAAGATCCCTGGGATAAGCCTCAGCGCCGGGTCCATGCCGGCGTTGACCTGGGCACGGCCTACACCGTTTTGGCGGTGCTGGACGAACAGATGCAGCCCCTGGCCGGTGAGTATCGCTTTGCCCAGATAGTTCGGGATGGGCTGGTCGTTGATTTTCACGGGGCCATCAGCCTGCTGCGTGAATTGAAGCAAAATGTAGAGGACCGGCTCGGTTTGGAGCTGACCACCGCCGCCACCACCTATCCGCCCGGCGTCCCGGCGACCGAAGTCCGGGCCACGCGCTACGTGGTCGAGGCGGCCGGGTTTGAGGTTGAGCACGTAGTAGATGAACCTACTGCCGCCAACGCCGTCTTGCAGGTCGAGAACGGGGCGGTGGTGGATGTGGGCGGCGGAACGACCGGCATTGCCGTTTTTCGGGACGGGGAAGTGATCTATACCGCCGATGAGCCAACCGGCGGGACCCATTTCTCGCTGGTCATTGCCGGGGCGCTGAAGCTGGAATTTGAGCAGGCGGAGGCAGTAAAAAAGGACACCCGGCAGCACCGGCGGCTCTATCCGATCGTCCGCCCGGTGATGGAGAAAGTCGGGACGATTGTAGCGCGTCACATTGCTGCTCATCCCGTCGAAACGATTTACCTGGTGGGCGGCACGGCCAGCTTCACGGGCATTGATCGGGTGATAGGGGAAGTGACCGGCGTCAACACCGTCATCCCCGGCCATCCGTTGTTTGTCACCCCCCTGGGTGTGGCTATGCATGACACGTAGTGCGTGGTGCGCCAGTTATATTACGCAACACGCAACACGAAAACAAAACTCTGAATTATTGAGGTAATTTATTTATGGCCGGCGAATTTCAACTGCGCGTTTATTGTTATCTGGACCGGACGCAGCCGCAGTATGCTTCTTTTGTCGGGACGGTAACGCAGGGCGACTTAATGATCGAGGGGATGGCTTCTTTGTATATTGAGGTCGCCCCTGGCAACGAAGTTTTCAGCATGGTTGACATTGCAGTTAAAGCAACGGAGGCTCGACCGGGCGCCCAGATTGTCGAGCGTGAGTTCGGCATGTTCGAAATTCATTCCCAATCACAAGAAGCCGTCTTGCAAGCCGGGGCAATGGTTTTGCAGCGGCTGGGCCTGCAAGATACCGACCGGATTAAACCCCAGGTGGCTTCGGTCCAGTTGATTACCAATGTTGATCCCTACCAGGCCCAGTTGCTTAACCGTTTCCGGCGCGGCTCGATGCTGGTGGCCGGGGAAACCCTGCTGGTGCTGGAGGTCGCCCCGGCAGCCTACATCAACATCGCCGCCAACGAGGCCGAGAAACGGGCGAATATTAAACTGTTACACATCTCTTCCGTGGGCCGCTTTGGCCGCATGTGGATGAGCGGCAGCGAGTCGGAGATGCTGACGGCCAAGGCCGCGGCTATGGCGGCGATTGAGAGTATGGAGGGGAGAGCGGGGTAGCAAAGTAGCAGAGTCGCATCGAATGTCTTTGCTACCCTGCTACCTTGCTACCTGTTACCTTACCCCTACGAACGGAGTAACTCTTATGAAAACCTTCTACACCGAACGCGATATTAGCGACATGCACGCCAAGGGTGTGACCGAGATCGAGATTGACGACGACGTGGTTTTGACCGACCTGGCCCGTGACAGAGCGATTGCCCTGGGCTTGAAAATGAAACTGGTCGCCCAGCGCAGCGGCCAGCCGAGCAGTCTGCCCCGCCTGGCCGTCGCTCCGCAGATGCAGCTCCCCCCGGCGGTGGTCGGCCCGAGTTCGCCGCTGCCCGCCCCTGCTGCGCCGCCGCCTCCGGCAACGGAAACGGACCTCGCCGCGCAGGTCAAATCGGCGGTGATTGCCCGCCTGGGCACAGATGCTCACAACGATCTACTGGACCAGGTCATTCCTCAAGTGTTGGCGCGCTTGAACCAGCATTGAGCGGCTTCCTTACGCCTGAGATTAAAATCTCAGGCTATAAAGCTCAAGTCGGCTGAAGCCGACTCCACTTCAAACTTGTTTGTTTACTCTTTAGTATGCTTCAGCATACTTGAGCTATTAGCCCTGAACTTTAGTTCGGGGCTAATTTTTGCCTGGATATAGGCCAGGAGACCGCCGGTAATGGCTGCTGCCGGCACGGTTAGCCAGCCGACAAAAACCAGACTGACCAGGCCGTAAACCAGGCTGGCCCCCAGCCCTTCAATCGGGTTGAGGGTGCCAGGTTCTCCCGCCACGTAAAAGTAGAGGATGCTTCCGTACCAAACCAGCGGGTGCGACAGCAGGGCCACCAGCGCGCCGACCCACACCCCGCGCCAGAACCTCACCCTTTGGCCGCGAGCCATAAATATCCACCAACAGACTATTCCGCAAAAGAACGCCGTTAAGGGCGCGGCAACCAGCATCCCCCGCCAATCGCCAATCGCCTCTCTCAGAAAGAGGTAGCTGCAAATGAATGCGGTCAGGGCAAAGACCAGCCCCGCCAGAAGTATCCAGAGGATTGTTTTACTCAACATCGGGGTAATCTTTTACTTTCCCCCACCCGCTGTCTCGCTGGTATCCTTGGTCAGGTAATAGGCCCAGAGGATAGGGATGGTCGTCAAAGCAATCACAAACACGGCGACGACATTGGTCACGGGGCGCTGGCGGGGGCGGGTCAACTGGCTAAAAATCCAGATGGGCAGGGTCTGCTGCTGCCCGGCGGTAAAGGTGGTGACGATGACTTCGTCAAAGGAGAGGGCAAAGGCCAGCATACCGCCGGCCAGGAGGGCGGTCGCAATTTCCGGCAGAATGATGTAGCGGAAGGTTTCAAAACCGTTGGCCCCCAAATCCATCGAGGCTTCGACCTGGGAGCGGCCCGTCCGCCGGAAGCGGGCCAGTACATTGTTGTAGACCACGACCACGCAAAAGGTGGCATGACCGATGACAATCGTCCAGAAGCTAAAGGGCAGGTCGAGCAGATTCAGCGCCGAGCGCAGGGCAATGCCGGTGACGATGCCTGGCAGGGCCAGGGGCAGCACCAGTAGCAGCGAAATTGCGTCACGGCCAAAGAATTTGCTGCGATACACCGCCGCCGCCGCCAGCGTGCCCAGGATCAAAGCCACCGTCGTCGCCACCGAGGCCACCTGCACCGACAGTCCCAGCGCCCGCCAGACATCGGGCCGGTTCCAGGCCACACCGAACCATTCCAGGGTCAAGCCGGGCGGGGGGAAAGTGTAGGTTCGGTCGTCGGTGGTCAGTGTATACAGCAGAATAATGGCAAAGGGAAAGTGGAGAAAGATGACGACGGCCACCATCGCCAGGGTCAGGCCCAGCGGGGCTGGGGATTTTGGATTTACGATTTTGGATTTTGGATTTGTAATCATTCCTCCGCCTCAGCCTTAGCCTCAGCCTTTCTTTTTACAACGCCTCAAAAGCCCCCAGCCGCTTGGCCGCTAACAGATAAATCGCCATAATTGCAATCGGAATGACCGTAAAAGCCGCCGCCAGCGGAATATTGCCCGACGTGCCCTGGTGGGACAGCACCGCCTGGCCGATGAAAAAGCTGGAGTTGCCCAGGGTAGACGGCACAATAAAGTCGCCCAGGGTCAGCGAGAAGGTGAAGATAGAGCCGGCGACGACTCCCGGAAAGGCCAGCGGCAGGGTCACATGGCGGAAGGTTTCGCCGGGACGCGCCCCCAGGTCGCCGGACGCTTCCAGCAGCGATTTAGGCACGCGCTCCAGGGCGGCCTGAATGGGCAAGATCATGTAAGGCAGCCAGACATACACAAAAACCAGGAACATGCCAATCACCGAAATGGACAGCGAAGGACCGCCGACACCAGGGATGCTCAACAGGCCATCCAGCAGCCAGCCCAGGCCCAGCACGTTCAGAAACCAACTGATAATCCCTTCTTTGGCCAGAATCAACTTCCAGGCATAAACCCGGACCAGGTAACTCGACCACAACGGCAGCAGCACCGCCAGGTAAAGAATCACTTTGATCTGGGGTGAAGCATAGCGCACCATGTAATAGGCCAGGGGAAAGGCCAGCATGGCCGAGGCCAGGGTAACGGCGACAGCCATACCAAAGGTGCGGCCTGCAATATCAAGATTGGCCGGGGTGAAAAGGTCGGCATAGGTGGCCAGGGTAAACTCGCGTACCACGACCCCGGTAAAGTCGTCCAGGTGAAAGAAACTCTGAACCAGCAGGGCAGCCAGCGACCCCAGATAGAAAACGCCATAAGCCAGCAGCGGCGGTCCCAGCAGCAGGGCCAGCACCAGTTTGGGCCGCCGGTAAAGAAACGTCGAGAGACGCTGCCAAAAGGAGCCGGAGCGGCTACCGATTGAAGCTGATTGGGCCGACGAAGGCGTTGTTATAGCCACCATTCACCTCAAGAAGCAACGACTGGAAGGCTGGAAGGTTGGAAAATCCAGCCCTCCAATCCTCCAGCCTTCCACTCTTATCCATTTGCTGCCACCGTTCGATTATGCCGTTGATACCAGGTTAGCCGCACCCGGCGGCCGCGCGCAGCCAGAGCCTCCATCGAAGTGGTATGGAGATTCTGCTCGACCACGGTCAATTCGCCGCCTCGCTCAAGTTCGACAATATAGCGGGTGTACAGCCCCAGGTAGACCACCTCGCGGATGCGGCCATCGGCCCCATACATCTCCCCCGGCACGGGCGCATCCGGGTCGCCCAGGTGAATTTTCTCCGGGCGGACGGAAAATGTTTCCGGCGAACCGGTGATTGCCCGGGCCACCTCGCCGCTGACCAGGTTGGACACCCCAACAAAGCCGGCCACAAACGGCGTGGCCGGATGCTCATAAATCTCGGCTGGGGAGCCAATCTGCTCAATCTTGCCGTGATTAAACACGGCCAGGCGGTCGCTCATAGTCAGCGCCTCTTCCTGGTCGTGGGTGACGTAAACAAAGGTGATGCCGACCTGCTGCTGGATCATCTTCAATTCAATCTGCATCTGCTGGCGCAGCTTGAGGTCCAGCGCCCCAAGCGGCTCGTCCAGCAGCAGCACCCGTGGGTGGTTAACCAGAGCACGGGCCAGGGCAACCCGCTGCCGCTGGCCGCCGGATAACTGGCCGGGTTTGCGATTTTCCAGCCCACCCAGACGGACCAACTCCAGCATCTCCCGCATCCGCTTTTCCCGTTCCGGCTTGGCTACCTTTTTAATCATCAGCCCATAACCGACATTTTGCCCGACCGTCATGTGAGGGAACAGGGCGTAATCCTGAAAAACGGTGTTCACATCGCGCTCATAGGGTGGCAAGGCCGACACATCCTGTCCGTAGAGGTCAATGTGGCCGGTATCGGGCCGCTCAAAGCCGGCGATCAAGCGCAGGCAGGTAGTTTTACCTGATCCGGACGGTCCCAGCATGGTAAAAAACTCGCCATCCAGGATGTCCAGGTCAACCTGGTCCACCGCTTTAACCTCGCCAAAGTGACGGCTGACCCGAGAGAAGCGAACTGCGGGTGAATTATTATCTGACATTGTTTTTGGCTTACAACTCCTCGGTAAGCAGTGGCTACTGGGTGATGCCGGCGCGGGCATCGGCAGCGGTGATGACAGCCCGCAGCGACTCCACCCTATCGTCCGGCAGCGGATGGGCCGGAGCGGCCATAACCGCCTGGCGAGCGATGTCTCGGGCGCTTTTGACAGCGTCGGGCTGCCCGGCCTCCCGCCAGGCATGGTAATTGCGCCGGTCAAACAGGCGCGGGTACCAGACCTCCCGGTAGTGGGCCGCCGTATGTTTGGCCTTAATATACTCTCCGCCCGGTCCGACTTGATCCATCACGTCCAGGGCCAGAGTTTCGGGGCTTAGCTCAATGCCCCGCATCAAGCGGCGTACAAAACTGATGATTTCATCACAAATGACAATCATCTCGTAAGAGCAGGTCAGGCCCGACTCGACGTAACCAATATCATGCACCAGGTTAGCCCCGCTGAGGGCCGTCCACAGAATCCAGAGGGCGCTCTCAATCCCGGCCTGGATATTGGGCAGTTTGGAGTCCGAGCAGCCGGAGAAGCCCCACACCGGCAGGTGGTAATAATAATGGGCCAACTCGGCCATGCCCATGCAGTGCAGCATAAATTCAGGCGAGGCATAGGTCCCGACCAGAGTGCGCATGTCCAGCGGACCGCTGCCGGAACCCCAAACAAAGGGCGCACCCTTGCGCCGGAGCTGCGTAATTGCCAGGCCGCTCAATACTTCGGCGGCGGCCATGGCCAGACTGCCGGCCGGGGTAACAGGAGCCGAAGCGCCCTCAATCGGTCCCGGCGCGTAGACAAACGGCAGGCCGCGGTCGGCCATCATTAAGACCTTACGCAAGACGACTTCGCTGTGCTGCAAGGGCGACACCGGCTCAAGATAAGCCAGCAGAAAGGGGTTGAGTTCCAGCTCTCCCGGCCCTCCGGCGACAATCTCGGCCATGGCAATCAGGTCGGCCAGGCCGGCCTCATCCCAGGCAGTAAAGACCAGCGGTTTGACCGTGTTCTCCAGCATGGCCAGGAAGGAGCGCCGGTCGGAAGTTTCGACGGGCACATCGGAGGGCAACGCCATAGACATCACAAAATCCAGATTGGGCAGCGAGTCGGCCAGGCGGGCGGTCTGCTCGACATCGGCCAGCACCGCCAGCCGCCGCTCCCCGGTTTCCAGGTCGAGCACGTTGGGCAAATCGGAGCCGGTCCCAAAATAAGTGCGGTGGCCTTCCAGATGCATACGCGGCTGGCCGGTCCGGTCGCACAACGTAACCCGCGAGGGAGCATAAAGCAGGGCATTTTCGATCACAGCCGCCGGAAAACGCACCCGGTTTTCGTCGGCGATGAGGCAGCCGGCCTCCTTGAGCAGGGCCAGTGACTCGGCCTCATAGACTCGCACGCCGGTGCGCCGCAGAATTTCCAGCGCGGCCAGGTGGATTTCGTCTAACTGGGCGTCGGTGAACATGCGATAGCCGGAGGGGTGCGGACTCGGTCCTGCCGGCATGGCTTCATTCGGTTTTGAGGTTGGCTTACTGGGTGGCATAGGGGGTGAATTCCTGATCTAACGAATCATCAACCGTTCCGCTTTGCCGGAGTAGTTGATAAAAACCGTTTTCAGCTCGGTAAAGAAGTTTAATCCCTCTTCGGCCATCTCGCGCTCGCCGACGCCGGTGGCTTTGGTCCCGCCAAAAGGCAGTTGGGCCTCTCCGCCGATGGTTGGCTCGTTGACGTGGACCATACCGGTCTCCACTTCCTCGACAAAGCGCATGACCGTGTCAATGCTCTCGGTGAAGATCGAGGTCGTCAGGCCGTACTCAACCGAGTTGGCAAAGTCAATCGCTTCCTGCAAGCTGTTAGCCGTGCTGACCGCCAGCACCGGGCCAAAGACCTCTTCTTTGAAGATGCGCATGGCGGGGGTAACGTTGTCAAAAATGGTCGGCTCGACAAAATAACCCTGCTCCAGGTGGGCCGGCCGCTTGCCGCCAGTGAGCAGGCGCGCTCCTTCGCTCTTGGCTACCTCGATATACTCCAGGTCGGTTTGCCACTGCTTTTCGTCCACTGCCGGCCCCATATCCACCGTTTCGTCCAGCCCCGGCCCGACCTTGATCTTCTCAGCCTTGGCCACCAGCCGTTCCAACAGCCCATCTTTGACCGTTGGATGAGCCAGCACCCGCGAGGTGGCGGTGCAGCGCTGGCCGGTCGAGCCAAAAGCGCCGCCGTGAATGGCAGTGGCGGCCTTGTCCAGGTCGGCGTCGGGCATGACGATGACCGCATTCTTGCCGCCCATTTCGCAGGTCACTTTGATGCCGCGTGTTGCTGCTTTGACATACAAGGCGTTGCCAACGGCGTTGGAGCCGGTAAATGAGACGGCCCGAATGGCCGGCGCGTTGACGATAGCCTCGCCGACAACAGAGCCAGAGCCGACGACCATGTTGAAGACTCCCGGCGGTAACCCGGCCTCTTCGTAAATCTCGGCCAGGAGCGAGGCGGTGGCGGGCGTTAATTCGGCGGGTTTGAAAACCACCGTGTTCCCCGCTACCAGCGCCGGGGCCGATTTCCAGACCGGGATGGCCCAGGGGAAATTCCACGGGGCAATCAGCCCCACCACACCCAACGGGCGGCGAATGGTGTAGGTGAAAGTATCGCGCGCCTCCGAAGGCAGGGTTTTGCCGTGGACCCGGAAGCCCTCGCCGGCATAATATTCCAGCAGCGAAATACCCTTGAGCACCTCACCCTTGGCCTCTTTCAGGATTTTGCCTTCCTCGCGGGTCATGGTCCGGGCAATTTCGTCGGCTCGCTGCCGGGCGATATTGGCCGCCCGCCACAGCACCCGGCCTCGCTCCGGGCCGGGCGTATTTTTCCAGTCCCGAAAAGCGGCTGCGGCCGCCTCAATCGCCTGCTGGGCTTCTGCCGCCGTCGCGGCCGGGAACTCCGCCAGCACGTCAGCCGGGTCAGCCGGGTTGGTATTCCGCACCAGCCGCTCCGACCGGGGATGAATCCATTGGCCGTTGATGTAAGAACCTGTAGGCACGTGTCCCTCCATGTAGCACAAACTTAAGTTTGTCCTCCATTTTTTAGAATGAGAGGGCGTAGCATTAGGCTACGCCCCTGATCCATTTTTTTATCTCAGAATTCGGCAAACCGTTGAGGTTTCATCCTTAGCGATTGCCGATGACGGCAATATAATTCGTTACCCACTCGTGGTACGGTACGCAGCCGCCGCTGCCGTCGCTGCAATCGGCGATGGGCGTGCGCCAGAAATGGATTTTCTCAAAGTTTTCAAAGCCGTTGGTTTTGCAGCCTTCCGCTCCCAGCAGTTCATTCCCTTCACATGCGGCCGGCGCTGCCGGGACTGAACCAAACCAGGCCGCCAGGTCACCCTGCAATTTGGGGTTGAGGGAGTGTTCCAGCCACTTGTAGGCGCAGTTGGGATGGGGCGCGTCCACAGACATCATGGTGGTATCGGCCCAGCCGGTCGCGCCTTCTTCGGGAATAACGCTATCAACCGGCGCGCCGCCGGCCTTTAACAGATTTACCTGGAAGGGCCAGGAACTGGAAGCGACCACACCCTCGTTGGTAAAATCATCCATCTGGATAAACGCATCGTGCCAGTAGCGGCCAACAATCTTGCGCTGCTCGCGCAGCAAATCAAGCGCCGCCTTGAATTGATCGGCGTTGAGGTCGTAGGGATCTTTAATCCCCAGTTCGGGGTTGGCCGACATTAGATAGAGCGCCGCATCGGCCACATAGATCGGGCCATCATAGGCTTGTACCCGGCCCTGGTTTGACTTGCCATCGGGCAGGGTCGTTTCTTTGAACACCACTTCCCAGCTTGTCGGCGGTTCATCACCGAACGCCTCAGTGTTGTACATTAGCACATTCGCGCCCCACTGATAGGGCACGCCGTAATGTTCGGCGGTGCCATCACCATTTTTGTCTACGGTGTGCCAGGGCGCATTTTGCAGGCGCTCGTCCACGGTATTCCAACTGGGGACGAGATCCGTATTGATCTCCTGTACCCGCCCCCCGTAAACCAAACGCAGGCTGGCGTCGCCGGAAGCCGTCACCAAATCAAACCCACCTTCGTTCATCAGGGCCACCATCTCGTCGGAGGTGGCAGCCACCTTGACCTCGACCTTGCAGCCGGTATCCTCCTCAAAACTCGTCACCCAATCATAGGCCGGGTCGGTTTCGCCACGCTCAATGTAGCCGGCCCAGGCGACAATGGAAACGGACCCCTCACCTTCGCCGACCTCTGTCATCATCCCGCCTGGTGCGGCTGCCTGACTCTGAGCAGCCATCGCTGCTTCAGCTTCAGCTTTGGCTTTTTCAACCTCGGCCTGAAGCGCCGCGGCGGTGGCCTCGGCGGCGGCTACTGCTTCAGAGCCGGCTTTTTCGGCCTCGGCTTTGGCCGCCTCGGCCTGAGCCTGAGCCTCAGCAATCTTGGCTTGAGCCTCGGCCTCAATTTTGGCAACGTCGGGCGTTGGGGCGGCCGCGCCACAGGCAGCCAGAATGGGCGTAACTGCTATTAATATACAAACAATCATGGGGACAAAACGGGTGAACTTCATTACTCTCCTCCTTTGCAGCGCAATAGTTGAAACTGGATTAATTTAGACTACGGGGACTCGGTCTCTTCCCTGGGGAAAATTTGACCTTTGGGGAAGGTCCGCCTCAACGTCACGTCGTCAAATTCCTTTGACCACCTCCCTCACGTTGATTTGAGCCGAAAGTGGGGCCATTATATTGTTTTCCAGGATTGATGTCAATTTAGGGCGAGGGGAGGCGTCAGATAAAGTTTGACAGGATGAACCAGGGCGATATAATTCCATTCGAGCCAGCGTGTAACCGGCTTGAACCCAACGGGGGGACATTCTTCTCTAAACCCGCCCCACTCCTTTATTCCACTCTAACCCATTGCGCGTCTCCAATGGGCCAGGATGACAAGACAGGTTAGCAATTTGTCCAGTAATACTATGTTTGATTCCGTCGAAGCAGTCAGCCAGGCCCTGACGCAGCAAGATTATATCGCCGATATTGGCCTGAGCACCAGCCTTTTTTTGGCGCTCAAAATGGGCAAGGCTCTTTTCCTGGAAGGTGAGCCGGGCGTGGGCAAAACTGAAATCGCCAAGGTTTTGAGCCGGTTACTCCATACGCCCCTCATCCGCCTGCAATGCTACGAGGGCCTGGATATTAACCACGCCGTCTACGAGTGGAACTATCCTCGCCAATTGCTCGAGATCCAGGCTATTCAGCGCCAGGCTGATCCGGCCCATTCCCCCACCGACGACATCTTCACCGAAAAGTTCCTGCTCAAGCGCCCGCTGCTGCAAGCGATTGACTCCAGCCACAACACCACCCCGGTGCTGCTGATTGACGAACTGGACCGCGCCGACGAGGAGTTTGAGAGCTTTTTGCTGGAACTTCTCTCTGATTTTCAAATCACCATCCCCGAAATCGGCACCATCCGGGCCGAGCACACGCCCATCATCGTCATCACTTCCAACCGCACCCGCGAGATCCACGACGCGCTCAAACGCCGCTGCATCTACTACTGGATTGATTACCCCTCGCGCCAGAAGGAAATCGAAATTGTCCGCCTCAAAGTCCCCGGCGTTGCCGAGCGGCTGGCCCAGCAGGTAGTGGATTTTGTCCAGGCCATTCGCCGGCAGGAGTTGTACAAACTCCCCGGCGTCGCCGAAACCCTTGACTGGGCTGAAGCCCTGGGCCACCTTAACCGGACCGAACTCGACCCGGCGACGGTGGAAGCAACGTTGGGCATCATTCTGAAATACCAGGATGATATTGACAAGGTGCGGGGGGACGTGGCGCGGGAATTGGTCGCGCAGGCGATGGGTTGAAGAAACTAACGAAAATCAACCGCGTCCACGGTGGGTGACATCTATCAAACTTATATCCATCGAACACAGGGGGTCTTTATGAACGAATCTGGGCCAACCTCGGCTAATTTTCCGCCTGCACTCACGGTTGCCGCAGGCGAAGACCGCTTCGGCGAGCACCGGGGACTCGGCATTAGCGTCATTGATTTCAAGCTGTGCCCGCAGGACAGTGATGGTCTCTTGATTCTCGAAAATACATTTCGAGCGAAAGGCGGCCCGGCCCGGCACCTGCACTTTGACCAGGACGAGTGGTTCTACGCTGTTGAAGGGGATTTCATTATCGAGGTGGGCCAGGAAAGGGTTAGACTTAAACCGGGTGATTCATTGCTTGCCCCACGCCGGGTACCCCATGTCTGGGCGCATGTCGGCGAGGACCGCGGCAGGATTCTGATTGTGTTTATGCCCGCCGGCAAAATGGAAGCCTTCTTTCGGGAAGTGACAAAGGCCAACGCGATGCCGCCGCAGGATCCGGAATTGTGGCGAGCCCACGGCATGGAACTGCTTGGGCCACCTTTGAAGGTAGAGTAAGAACAGTTCATTATTTTCAGGTTCTGTCTGTGTCAGCTCAAAAATTCACAATTGACCATTCACAATCCAGAGCCGAAGGCCCCCTGTGGGCAATTCACAATCCCTTCCTCTCCAACCTCCTCCTCTTCACTGGCGCCCTGCGCCGGGCCGGTATCTCCATTTCTTTCAATCAAACCCTTGATCTCACCCAGGCTCTTGAACTGGTGAACCTCGGCCAGCGGGTGCAAGTCTACCACGCCGCCCGCTGTATCTTGATCAACCGCAAAGAAGACCTGGCTCTGTTCGATAAGATTTTTAACCTGTTCTGGCAGTTCCCGCGACCGGAAGAATTGGGGCCGCAAAAAACGCCGCTCGCGCCGCGCCACGACCCGCCCAGGCGGCAGCGTTTGAATATCGCTACGCTCATGGCTGAGCGCGCCCAAAAAGATGCGCCCGAAGTTGACCTGGCCGACAAAGCCGGCAGCTTCAGCGCCAGCGAAATCCTGCAAAGCAAAGATTTTTCCCGCCTCACTCCCGCCGAATTGGCGACGATCAAGCGGCTCATCCAGGCCATGCGCTGGCGGGTCAGCCTCCGGCAAACGCGGCGGCACATCCCCGACCCGCAGGGATCTCTCTTGAATCTGCGCCGGGTGATGCGCAGCACGGTCAAGCACGGCGGCGTGCCGCTCAGGCTCACCTGGAAAAGCCGTAAATTTAAAGTCCGGCCGGTGGTCATCCTGGCCGACATCAGCGGCTCGATGGAACGATACAGCCGCCTGCTGCTGCAATTTGCTTACAGCGTCAGCCGGGGCCTGGGCCAGGTGGAATGTTTTGTCTTCGGCACGCGGCTGACCCGGATCACCCCGCAGCTACGCACCAAAAATATTGACCGGGCGCTTAACGAAGTAGCGGAGAGCGTATTCGATTGGTCCGGCGGGACGCGCATCGGCGACAGCTTGGCCGCCTTTAACCGGGCGTGGAGCAAGCGGGTGCTGCGCCGGGGAGCGATTGTGCTGATCATCAGCGACGGCTGGGAACGGGGTGACGTGTCTACCCTGCGCCAGGAGATGCGCTACTTGCAGCACCGCTGCCACCGGCTGATCTGGCTCAACCCGCTGCTGGGGCAGTCGGGCTACCAGCCGCTGGTCGAGGGTATGGACGCCGCCTTGCCCTTTATTGACGACTTTTTGCCCATTCATAACTTGCAGAGTCTGGAGGCATTAGGCGAGCATCTGGCCCGATTGGATTAGAACCTATGCCGTCTCTGGAAATCATTGCTCAGGACAATAACCGCTGCGGCGAAGGGCCGATCTGGGATGTCGCCCAGGATCGCCTTATTTGGAACGATTTTAGTAGTTCGCTGGTTTTTCAGTATGTGTCGGCGACGAGCGCCAAAAGCGTGATTAGCCGAAATCTGAATGTAGCCGGGATTGCCCTGAATTGCGACGGCCATCTGGTTTTTGCCGGATTGACCGGCCTGCACCTCTGGCGTGCGCAAGATGACTACCAAACCATCGCCGCCGAACACGACGGCGAAACGCTGATTTTCAACGATATACTGGCCGATCCTCAAGGGCGAGTCTATGCCGGAACCTATTATTGGAACGAAAAAGAGATGGACCGGCCCGGCAAACTGTACCGGATTGACTCCGATGGCTCGGTCCACATTGTTGACGAGGGCATCGAACTCAGCAACGGCCTGGGCCTTAGCCCTGACAACCGAACGCTCTACTACGCCGACTCGACGGCCCGGCGCATCTACGCTTATAATGTTAACCCAGAAACCGGCGATTTAAGCCATAAACGTGTTTTTGTCCAGGTTCCATTGAGCGAGGGTCTGCCCGACGGCTTGACGGTTGATGCCGAGGGCTATGTTTGGAGCGCCCAGTGGTTCGGCAGCCAGGTCGTGCGCTACGATCCCGAGGGGAAAGTCGAGCGGCGGATTGAGCTGCCGGTAGCGCAAGTGACCAGTGTGGCTTTTGGTGGGCCGAATTTGACCGATCTCTACATCACCTCCGCCGCGGAGTCGTGGCCGGCCTGGCCCAACCCGTATGCGCCGCCCCGTTACCGCCCTGACAAGGTCGAATTGGGCGGCTCACTGTACTGCCTGCGCCTGGAGATTCAGGGCAAAGCGGAGCATTACGCCAGATTTGAAAGCGAATAAAGACCATGCTAACTTATACCCTTTCTGAACCCAATCTTCAGCGCGACGAGCGCCTCCAGGCCCTTTATCACCTGGCCGTGGAGTTGTCAGCCTTGCGCAGCCTGGACTCGGTTTTGAATACCGCGTTGCGGCACTGTCTGGAGCTAACCGGCTCGCAGTTTGGCTTTATCGGCTTAAACGCCCCTGATGGCAAAGCTCTGGACGTGGTGGCCATTCAAGGCTTCCACCCCAGCAAGCGTTTTTTCCAGCATAACCATCTGATCCCGCTGCGGCCCAACATCTTTGCCCGGGTCGTCCTGGAAAATCGCCCGGTGCGCTCAGCCAACGCCATGCTTGATCCCCAGCGGGTCGGCCAACCGCGCGGCCATCCACCAGTAGGTACTTTCCTCGGCGTTCCGCTGCGCATTCACGACGCGCCTATTGGTATGATTGGCCTGGCTAACCGGCTGGAACCCTACGACCTTGACCATGAGCAGCTCCTGCTGACCTATGCCGCCCAGGTAGCGATTGTCATCCGCAATGCTCAGCTCTACGAGCAACTGACCGCCGCCAACGAGGCCCTGGAACGCAAGGTTGCCAGCCGGACGCAAGAGCTGGAAGAAGCCAAACGAGCCTTGGCCCAAAAAGCAAACCAGCTCCAACAACTCCTGACCGAAACCGTTGACGTGCAGGAGCGGGAGCGGCAGCGCATTGCCCAGGACCTGCACGACGGCAGCAATCAATTGCTCATCGGGGCCATGCTGGAGCTAAAATCGGCCCGCGAACGGCTGGCCAGCAGCCATTTAGCCAAAGCCGAGGATTCGCTGCAAAAGGTACAAACCATCCTCCGCCAGATAGAGGCGGAAAGCAAGCGCATCATCCGCGACCTGCGCCCGCCGACCCTCGACGCCCTGGGGCTGGTTCCGGCCATCCGCCGCTACGCCGAACAGTTTCAGCACTATGCCGGTCTGCCCTGCTCCGTTCAAGTGCGGGGCGAGCCGGTCCGGCTATCCGCTAAAATGGAAATCAGCATTTACCGGCTCATGCAGGAAGCGCTGCAAAACGTCAGCGCCCACGCCCGGGCCAGCCAGGCTAACATTTCTATCACCTTCTCCCCCGCTGATCTCTGCCTCTCGGTCAGCGACGATGGTCGGGGCTTTGATCTGGCCGCCGCGCAGCAAAATCCTCACGGCAGCTTTGGCCTGCTCAGCATGCAGGAGCGGGCCGAGAGTTTGGGGGGAAAGCTATCCCTTTGGACTGAACCTGGGCAGGGGACACGGGTGGAGTTGAGTGTACCAAAATGACCCAAATCCGCATTCTGGTCGTAGACGACCATCAGATTGTCCGGCAGGGTATCCGCAGCCTGCTCTCCAACTACCCAGAATTTGATATCGTCGGAGAGGCGGCGGATGGGCTAACAGCGCTGAGTCAGGTCAAGCGGTTAGCCCCGGACGTGACCCTGCTTGACATCCGCCTGCCCGGCGAGTCGGGTCTGGAGGTGCTGCGCCAGATCCGGCAGGTTCAGCCGGAGGCCCGGGTGTTGATGCTGACCTCGTTTGACGACGAGGAGTACGTATTGAACGCGCTGCGAGCGGGCGCGCAGGGCTTTGTGCTCAAAAGTGTTTCGGATGACATGCTGGTCCAGGCTATCCGCTCGGTCTGCCGGGGTGAACGCGCGCTCAGCCCGCAGATTACCGAGCAGGTGGTGCGCTGGGTCGCGACCACATCCCCCACCCCACCCCCAGGCAAACCGGTTTTTGATCAAGACGAGCAGCAAATCCTGCGCCTGCTGGTCGAAGGGGCCAGCAATATGGCTATCGCCGGCCAATTGTACCTCAGCCAGACCACCCTTAAGCGCAAACTGCGCAAAATCTTTACCAAAATGAACGTACAGACTCGCGCCCAGGCCGCCGCCGAGGCCGTCAAGCAGGGATTAATTTGACTCAAGATGGCCCATGTGGGCCACCAAATCGGCCCTGTTGGTACTTGGCAGCGGCTCCTATCGCGAGTATCATTTCTGACCAGCCCAAGTTCGTTGCTGCAATAATTAAGTAGAGGAGTGCAAAAGTGCACTTTTGCACTCCAAACCTGCCTGCTTAAGCCTAAAACCTCAGCCAATAAAAAAGTCTAATGCTTTTATCACCAAGGAGGTGCTGTTTATTAAATTCAAATCTAAAATCCACGCCCGTCTGACGGGCAGTCCAAAATCTAAAATCCAATGAAGGGGGTAGATTTATGATTCCAGGAAAATTTGAATACTTTGCTCCAACCACCCTGCCCGAGGCGGTCACGCTGCTTTCGGAAAAGGGGTACGGGGCCAAAATTTTGGCCGGGGGCCAGAGCCTCATCCCGGCCATGCGCTTTCGTCTGGCCCAGCCGGAGGTGCTGATTGATATCAATCGCATTAACGGGCTGAGTTATATCAAAGAAGAGAACGGCCACCTGGTCATCGGCGCGATGATCCGCGAGGCCGAACTCGACGCCAATCCCCTCATCCACCAAAAATATTCCCTCCTGGCCGATACGGCCAAAGTCATCGCCGACCCGCTGGTCCGCAATATGGCTACTGTCGGCGGCAACCTGGCTCACGCCGACCCGGCGAATGACCACCCCGCCACCATGCTGGCTTACAACGCCTCCGTTGTCGCCGTTGGGCCGGGGGGCGAGCGGGTCATCCCTATTGACGAATTTTTTGTAGACCTGTTCGCCAGCAGCCTGGCCGAAAACGAAATATTGAAGGAAATCCGCATCCCCACTCCTCCGGCTCACAGCGGCGGCGCTTATCTCAAGCTCGAACGCAAAGTGGGCGATTACGCCGTTGCCGCCATAGCCGTACAGTTGACCCTTGACGGCAACACCTGCCAATCTGTCCGTATTGGTTTGACCAATGTCTCCCCCACCCCTATGCGCGCCGCCAATGCCGAAGCTGCCCTCACCGGCCAGCCGCTCACCGAGGAAACCATCAAAGCCGCCGCTGCCGCCGCTGCCCAGGAGTGCGAACCTTCCAGCGATTTGCGCGGCTCCGAAGCCTACAAGCGCGACATCGTCCGGGTGTTGACCATCCGGGCCATCAACAAGGCAGTCGAGCGAGCCAAAACAAATTAGAACGCAGATAACGCTGGTTGCCGCTGATCTTCGCTGATTTTTTCGTTTTTTATCTGCGTAAATCTGCGCTTATCTGTGTCATCAACGTTCCATAATTTATCGCAAAGGAGCAGAACTATGGGTTATCCAATTACGGTAACGGTGAACGGCCAGCAAGTCTCGCAGGAAGTCGAGCCGCGCCTGCTGCTGGTCCATTTCATCCGTGAAAATCTAAATCTGACCGGCACACACGTCGGCTGTGATACGACCAGTTGCGGGGCATGCACGGTCATCATGGACGGCAAAGCCGTTAAAAGCTGTACCATCTTTGCCGTGCAGGCCAACGGCCGCACTATCGAAACGATTGAGGGACTGGCCAACGGCGCGCTGCATCCCCTGCAAGAGGGCTTTTGGGAGAAGCATGGCCTGCAGTGCGGCTACTGTACCCCCGGCATGATTATGAGCGCCAAAGCCTTCCTGGCTCAAAATCCTACCCCAACCGAAGAAGAAATCCGCTGGGCCATCTCCGGCAACCTGTGCCGCTGTACCGGCTACATCAAGATTGTGGAAGCGATTCAGTACGCGGCGGAGAAGCTGCAGGCTAAGGCTGAGGCTTAGCCAATTGTCAATATTCAACAGTCAATTATGAATTGTCAATGGTAATCGTAAATCCAAAATCGTAAATCGGAGGTATTATGCCAGTACCGAATAAAAGAGAAAACAAAGTAGCTGAAGCGCCGCCGGGGGTGATTATTTCGGCCAATGTGCCGACTACCCACGATGTCCGGGTGACGACACCCCCGGAAATCTGCGGGATGGGCCACCGCATGAAGCGCAAAGAAGACCCGCGCTTTATTCAGGGCGCGGGCAGGTACGTGGACGATGTAAAACTGCCGGGTATGCTTTACCTGGACTTAGTGCGCAGTCCCTACGCCCACGCCAGAATTTTGAAAATTGACGCCAGCAAGGCCCTGGCCCTACCCGGGGTGTTGGCCGTCATCACCGGCGAGGATTTGAAAAAGGCCGGCAATCTGCACTGGATGCCAACCCTCATGTCAGACACCCAGATGGTGCTGCCGACCGAAAAGGTCGTTTACTACGCCCAGGAAGTGTGTGCTGTCGTCGCCACTGACCGTTACATTGCCGCCGACGCCATCGAGTTAGTCGAGGTTGAGTATGAGCCGCTGCCGCCGGTTATGGACCCGTTTGAGGCGCTCAAGAACGAGGTCATCGTCCGCGACGATAAAGAGGAAAAAACCAACCACATCTGGCACTGGGAAGCGGGTGATAAGGAAGCGACCGATAAAGTGTTCGCGGCAGCGGCCCATGTGGTCAAAGAAAAGATTTACCTGCCGCGCATCCACGTCGCCTCGATTGAAACCTGCGGTATGGTTGCCCACTGGGACAAAATCCGCGAGCAGATGACCATCTATATGACCTCCCAGGCCCCGCACGCGCACCGCACTGTCGTGGCCCTGGTCAGCGGGTTGCCGGAGCACAAAATCCGCATCATTTCGCCCGACATTGGCGGCGGTTTTGGCGGCAAGGTGCCGGTCTATCCCGGCTACGTCTGCACCATCGTCGCCAGTTTGGTCACCGGCAAGCCGGTCAAGTGGATTGAGGACCGCAGCGAAAATTTGCAGGCCGACAGCTTTGCCCGCGACTATCACATCGAGGCCGAAATGGCCGCCGACGCCAACGGCAAGATCATTGGCCTGCGGGTCAACACCATCGCCGATCACGGCGCAGCGGACGCAGCGGCCAACCCGTCCAAATTCCCGGCGGGGCTGTACAGCATCGCCACCGGCTCCTATGATATGAAGGCGGCCCATATCGCCGTAGATGGCGTCTACACCAACAAGCCGCCGGGGGGCGTCGCTTATCGTTGCTCCTTCCGTGTCACCGAGGCGGTCCACATGATCGAGCGCATGGCCGATGTGATGGCCCACGAATTGGGCCGGGACCCGGCCGAGTTCCGGCTGAAGAACTTTATCCTGCCGGAGCAGTTCCCCTACAAATCGCCCACCGGCTGGGTCTACGACAGCGGCAACTACGGCGAAGCGTTACGGGTGGCTATGGACATGCTCGGCTACGAGGAACTGCGCAAAGAGCAGGCCGAAAAGCGGGCGCGGGGTGAGTTGATGGGCATCGGCATCTCCTGCTTCACCGAGGTGGTCGGGGCCGGGCCTTCAAAGGACTACGACATCCTGGGCCTCAAGATGTTCGATAGCTGCGAGATTCGTATCCACCCCACCGGCAAAGCCATCGCCCGCATCGGCGTGCAGACACAGGGTCAGGGC
This sequence comes from Anaerolineae bacterium, assembly GCA_023382535.1. Next base: position 22,144 of record JAHDWA010000034.1, read on the forward strand.
CATGAAACCACCTTCGCCCAGATCATCGCCGAGGAGCTGGGCCTGCCGGCCAGCCACATCGAGGTAGAGCACGGCGACACCGATACCGCCCCCTACGGCCTGGGCACATACGCCAGCCGTTCGACCCCCACCGCCGGTGCGGCGACAGCGATGGCTGCCCGCAAAATCAAAGCCAAGGCCAAAAAGATTGCCGCGCACCTGCTGGAGGTCAATGAGGATGACCTGGAGTGGAACGTTGACAAGTTCCAGGTCAAAGGCTCACCGGAGCAGGCCAAGACCATCCAGGATATAGCTTTTGCTGCCTATACGAACCACCCACAAGGAATGGAAGCCGGGCTGGAAGCAGTCAACTACTACGACCCGCCCAACCTGACTTTCCCCTTCGGCAGCTACATCTGCGTGGTGGATATTGACAAGGGCACCGGCGAGGTTAAAATCCGCCGCTTTGTGGCCGTGGACGACTGCGGCCACATCATCAACCCGCTGGTGGTCGAAGGGCAGATTCATGGCGGCCTGACCATGGGCCTGGCCCCGGCCATGTTCGAGGAAATCGTCTACGACGAAAACGGCCAGAACCTGAGCGGCACCTTTATGGATTACCTGCTGCCGACGGCGGTCGAGACGCCCAAGTGGGAACTGGGCAAAACTATCACCCCTTCACCCCACCACCCGCTGGGGGCCAAAGGTGTGGGTGAGTCGCCGACAGTCGGCGCACCGCCGGCCATTGCCAATGCGGTCGTGGATGCCTTGTGGCACCTCGGCGTGCGCCACATTGACATCCCTATCACGCCGCAGAAGGTCTGGAAACTGCTGCGGGAGCACGGGGTGACGGAGTAGAGGTGAGGAAACGTGAGGCGTGAAGCGTGAGGCGTTTTTACGTTTCACGCTTCACGTTTTTGTTTTCTGAAAGGGTTGACTTTAGGGCGGAATCCTACTACACTTGATCTTGAACACCATCATCAACAAATTAAAGAACTTGCCGGAGAAGGAGTCAGCCCAACGATGTGGAAACAGGACAGCCCAACCCATCTCCAGGTAGATCAGGCGATGGGGCCGTTAAAATTTTTGTTTGGCTTGCCTCTGCTCCTGGGAGGTCTCTACTTCCTGTATAAATACCTCATCCTGGGTATCGTCGAGTATATCCAGGCTGGCGATTGGCCGGGCCTGTTGGGCGGCTTTATGGGCTGGCTGGTCATCCTCCTGCTCGGCCTGGTGCTGCTGATTCCCGGCTGGGTCATCATCTCTCTGCGGCGGAGCGTGGTGATTGACACCAGCCTGGGCGACCTGAGGGAGACACAGGATTTTCTCATCTACAAGCGCGTTAAGCACCACCGGCTGGCCTCTTTCGAGCAGGTCATGGTCCGCACCGACCGGGCCAAGAAGTCCCGCAAATCCCTTTACTCGGTGGACCTCATCCGGTCCGACCGCAGTTATGTCATGGTTGCGGCGCTGGAAGATGCCAAAATGGCCAGAGAACTGGGCAACAAGCTCAGAACCATGTTGGGCTTGAAGAAACAAAGAGCCTCCGAGCCGGAACCAGGCGAGGAGTTAGAAGCTGTAGAATCATAGGTAGCAGGTAGCAAGTCGCAGGGTCGCACCCGCCTATCTGGCTGCTGGCTACTGACATCTGACGACTGATTACTATTTCTTGGGAGTTCATCACCATGCCCACCGTCAAAATGATCGAGTACGACGAGGCCAGCCCGGAGGTTCGGGCCGTTTACGATGACATCAAGGCCACCCGCAAAACTGAGACGATCACCAACTTCTGGAAAACCATCGCCACCCACCCGCCGACCCTGGCCCGCGTCTGGCGCGATTTGAAGGAGGTGATGGCCCCCGGCCGGCTGGACCCGCTGACCAAAGAGATGATCGCCATTGCCGTCAGCGCCACCACCGGCTGCGCCTACTGTATCAACTCCCATACCGCCGCTGCTAAAAAGCTGGGCATGGATAACGAGATGCTGGGCGAGTTGATGGCCGTAATCGGCATGTTCAACACGACCAACAAGCTGGCCGAAGGCTACCAGGTCGAGCCGGACGTGTTTCCACCCCTGGAGTAAGAGGCACGATTTCCCTATGGCAGCCACCGTTGGCATTATCGCCAACCCGGCCTCAGGCAAAGATATCCGGCGGCTGGTAGCTCACGGCTCGGTTTTTGATAACCGGGAAAAAATCAACATCATCCGCCGTGCCCTACGCGGCCTGGATGCGCTGGGCATCACCCAGGTCCTGGCCATGCCCGATACCTTTGGGCTGGTGGTTCACGCTCAGGAGAAAGCCGGGGTCCGTCTGCGGGTTGACCTGCTGAATATGCCCCTGACCAACACGGCTCAAGACTCAACCACGGCGGCCCGCTTGATGGCCGCCGCCGGAGTGGGCTGCATCATTACCCTGGGGGGCGACGGCACCAACCGGGCGGTGGCCAAGGGCTGCGGCTACGTGCCGCTGGTGCCCATCTCTACCGGCACCAACAACGCCTTTCCGGTGATGGTCGAAGGCACCTTGGCCGGGCTGGCCGCTGGCGTGGTTGCTCTGAACACAGCCAGCGTGCGGCCGGAGGCCGTCCGCCTGGCCCGGCGCCTGGAAATTTTGCGCAACGGCCAGTTCATTGATCTGGCCCTGGTGGACGTGGTCGTTTACGATGAGCGCTTCGTCGCCAGCCGGGCCATCTGGGAGGCAAACAAGATGCGGACGGTGATCCTGTCGCAGGCCAGGCCGGCCACTATCGGCGCTTCGGCGATTGCCGGCTACTTGCCGGAAACGCCGCTCAACGGACAGCCCGGTGTCTGGATCGAGATCGGCCCGGGACCGCGGCAGGTCCTGGCGCCCATCGCGCCGGGACTCATCCTGCCGGTGCCCATTCAGTCTATCCAATGGCTGGCCGTAGGCGAACAAAAGGCAGTGACACATGTCCCCACCGTGCTGGCCCTTGATGGGGAACGGGAAATCCCCATTAAGGCGGATGAATTGATCGAAATCCGCCTCACCCAGAACGGGCCGCACGTCGTCAATGTGGAAGCGGCGCTCCGGGTCGCCAGCCGGGCAGGACTGTTTATTTCAACCCACGAAAGGAGGTAAACTCAACAAAAAAGTAAAAATGTCTGACGACTGTCTACTGATGACTGTCTACTTTTTTATCGAGGAGGATAATTATGGCTTTAGACAAAGCAACCTTGTTAGACCTATACCGCATGCTGGTCAAAATTCGCACCTTTGAAGAACGCGTCGGGGCCATGTATTACGAGGAAAAACTGCCGGCTTTTGACATTGCCGCCGGCCCTATTCCCGGCGAGATGCACCTCTACAGCGGCCAGGAGGCGGTGGCCGCCGGTGTCTGCGCCCATCTCCGCCCCGACGACCCGGTGACCAGCACCCACCGGCCGCATGGCCATCTCATCGCCAAAGGGGTAGACCTGAAGAAAATGATGGCCGAGATTTTTGGCAAGAAAACCGGTCTCTGCCAGGGCAAGGGCGGCCACATGCATCTGTTTGATCCCAGCCTGCACTTTGGCTGCGGCGGCATCGTCGGCGGGGGTATTCCTCACGCCGTAGGCGCGGCCCTGGCCATCAAAAAGCAGAAGCAAGACCGGGTCGCCGTGGCCTTTTTTGGGGAAGGAGCGGCCAATATCGGCGCTTTTCACGAGTCGGTCAACCTGGCCGGCGTTTGGCAGGCGCCGGTCGTCTTTGTGGTCGAGGATAACCTCTATGCCATCTCCGTGCCCAAATCGGCCTCCACCTCTGTCCGCAGCAACGCCGAGCGGGGCGCTGCCTACGGCATCCCGGCGGTGCAGGTAGACGGTCAGGATGTGACGGCGGTCTACGAAGCTGCCGGCGAGGCGATTGCTCGCGCCCGGCGCGGCGAAGGTCCCAGTTTGATCGAGGCAATTTGCTATCGCTACCGGGGGCACTTTGAGGGAGACGCCGAGGGCTACCTGCAGCAAGGCGAAAAGGCCAGTTGGAAAGAAAAAGACCCGATCAATATCCTGGGAGCACAGCTCAAAGCGCAGGGCTGGCTCGGCGAAGCCGAAGCCCAGGCCATCCAGGACGAAATGACCGCCCAAGTGGCCGAAGCCGAAGCCTTTGCCCGCGAAAGTCCTTACCCAGCCCCAGAAGAAGCCTTGCAGCACGTCTTTGCATAGCCGGCCAACTTATGTATAAACCTGTGGCACATCGCCAACATTGAAAGGTAGCAAGGTAGCAGAGTCGCAGAAGGCAAGTCGCAGGTGTCAGATACCAATTCTTTGTCTGGTTACTGGCTACTGACTTCTGTTTACTGGCCTCAGTCTACGGTCTACCGTCTACTTTTTTAGGAGACAATCATGGCAGAGAGATTACTGACTACATCCAAAGCTATTGCCGAAGCCATCGCTCAGGAGATGGAACGGGATGAGCACGTCTTTGTAATGGGCGAAGATATTGGGGCCTACGGCGGCATCTTTGGCGCGACCGAAGGTTTGTTGAAAAAATTCGGCCCGGAGCGGGTGATGGACACCCCCATCTCCGAAATGGGCTTTATTGGCGCAGCCGTCGGCGCGGCCACCGAGGGCATGCGGCCCATCGCCGAGTTGATGTTTGTGGACTTCTTTGGCGCGGCAATGGACCAGATTTATAACCACATGGCTAAAATCCATTACATGTCGGGCGGCAACACCAAAGTGCCCATGGTGCTGATGACCGCCATCGGCGGCAGTTACAGCGACGCCGCGCAGCACTCCCAATGCCTCTACGGTCTGTTTGCCCATACCCCCGGCATCAAAATTGTGATCCCATCCAGTCCGTACGATGCCAAAGGGCTGATGACCCAGGCCATTCGCGACGACAGCCCGGTGATGTACTTCTTCCACAAAGGGGTGCAGGGCCTGGGCTGGATGACGCCCAATCCCCGCGCCACCGGCCATGTCCCGGAAGAGCCGTACACCATCCCCTTTGGCCAGGCCGATATCAAGCGCGAAGGCACGGACCTGACCATTATCTCGGTCGCGCTGATGGTCCATCGCAGCCTTGACGCGGCGGAAAAACTGGCCGGCGAGGGTATCAGCGCCGAAGTGATTGACCTGCGCACCTTGGTGCCGCTGGATAAGGAAACCGTGGTCAATTCGGTCAAGAAAACCCACCGGGTACTGATTGTGGACGAGGATTATCGGAGCTACGGCATGTCGGGAGAGCTGGCCGCGATTGTGGCCGAAGAGGCGCTGGATTACCTGGACGCCCCGCCCAAACGCCTGGCCGTGCCCGATGTGCCCATCCCTTACAGCCGCCCGCTGGAGCAGTACGTCCAGCCTTCGGCTGATAAGATTGCGGCTGCGGCGCGCGAGTTGGTGGCCGCCTGAGGAAACGTCTGATGCCAATCCTGGATGTTGTTATCCCCGACGAAATCGGCGAAGTGGACGAGTGCGTGGTCGTTACCTGGCTCAAGCGGGAAGGGAGCGCGGTGGAGAAAGATGAGGTTCTGCTCATCCTGCAAGCTGAAAAAGTCTCCTTCGAGCTGCCCAGCCCGGCCGCCGGGCAGGTGATCGCTATTTTAGCCCAGCAGGGTGAGGTAGTGAAAAAAGGCCAGCCCCTGGCCCGGCTGGAAGTCACTGAACGGGTGGAGACGCTGCCGCCTGCCCCACCCCAAGCGGCAGCAGCCCCAGCCCGCCCGGTAGGTGAGGTCCGCGCATCGCCCGTCGCCAAACGCCTGGCCCGCGAACGTAACGTAGATCTGTCCCTGGTGGCTGGCACAGGCGAAGAGGGCCGCATCACCGAAAAGGATGTGCTGGTCTTTGTCGAGGCGCGGCAGGCTAAGGCCGCGCCTCCGCCAGCACCGCCGGCTTCACCTGTCGCCAAGCGCATGGCCCGTGAGCACAATGTGGATTTGGCTCAGGTGAGCGGGACCGGCGAGGGCGGTCGTGTCACCGAGAAGGACGTGCTGGCCTTTGTCGAAGCGCAGGGGGCCAAAGCCGCGCCCCCGCCAACGCCGAGTGAAGCGATGTCGGAAGCGGTTCCGTCTACAGGTAAAACCCTCCCTTTGAGTGGAGCACGGGGCACGATTGCCCGGCGGATGCATGACAGCCTGCAGAGCATGGCCCAATTAACGCTGCACACGGAAGCCGAAGTGACCGAACTGGTCGCGCTCCGGGAAAGTCTCAAGGCGCACACCCCGCTGACCTACACCGATTTGATCGTCCGGGCCTGCGCCCTGGCCCTGCGCCAGCATCCCCGCCTCAATGCGACCCTGGAGGGGGAAACCATCCGCCTGCTGCCCCAGATCAATATCGGCCTGGCAGTGGCCCTCGACGACGGCCTGATTGTGCCGGTCATTCCTGCGGCCGATCAGAAAAGCCTGGCCGAACTGGCCAAACTGCGGACCCGGCTGGTTGAGCGCGCGCGGGCGGGCCAGTTAACCAAAGAGGAGATCAGCGGGGGGACCTTTACCGTGACCAATCTGGGCAATTACGAGATAGATGCCTTCACCCCCATCATCAATCCCCCCGAAGCGGCGATCCTGGGCGTGGGTCGGGTTGTCGAGAAAGTGGTGATTTACCAGGGCAAGATTGCCCAACGAGCGAGGATCACTCTGAGCCTGACCTTTGATCACCGGCTGGTGGACGGCGCTCCGGCGGCGGCCTTTTTACAGACGATCAAACAATTGTTGGAAGCGCCGGAGCAGTTAAAGAGTTAAATCAAAAAGAATGCCGGGGTTGAGGGATATACGGTCACCTGTAAAAATCCCTTGATCCCGGCTCAGTTAGCCTGGAAACAATTTTGGGGGGTTGACAAACTCGGCAGAGATTACGCGGCCTTAGGTATCTTGCTACGCCGGATGCGTTGGTTGGCGAGATATTGACGAAAAATAGCGATAGCTTTTGGATCATCGTCAAAGTAATCTTCAAAAAAACCAACCTGCCCTAATTCTGGGGGATAAGCATATCGCTCTCCATCTTCGCCATACTCGGTAAGCCAGTCCTCAGGTTCGTTCTTATCCACAACCGAAAATAAAGCGGGAGGGTAAAGATAAGGCTGTCCTTCGTCGTTGATGATCCGCAAATCATCAGCCTCAATCCCAATCACATTATAGATATTACCTATTGTCAGGTCTTGATATTCAATTCCATCCAGTTTTTTTGCAACGAGTCTAACTTTCATAATCTAGCCACTTTATCTTTTCTTCAACACGACCAATACCCTGATGTTCATACCAATGTATCTCCGCCAACCGGTTTTCGATGATGAGAGGTTGGCTGCTTTTCTTAACCCAGTTGCCAACAGTACCACCATATTCATCGAGTAGACGGCGAATATCTTTAATCCTTTTGCCTTTGGCGATAACTCGTGCCTGCGCCAATTGAGCATGGGTAAGTTTTAGCGGTGGTTTTTTCTGCGCAGACATAAGATTATAACTTTTTCAATATTATATATTGATTGCCTTCACTATACCAAATACGGGAATGGAGTCACAAGATGTACGATGAATTTTTCTCCAAAGCGCACGAATTATTAAGCCAGGGTAAGCCCTTTGCCACCGCTATCGTCGTCCGGGCGGAGAAGCCGACCTCGGCCAAGCCGGGCGATAAGGCCATTGTCACCCCGGAGGGCGTGATGCACGGTTGGATTGGCGGGAGCTGCGCCCAGCCGACCGTGATCCAGGAGGCCATGGGAGCTTTGGCCGACGGCGAGCCGCGCTTGATTCGCCTCAGCACCGATCCGCAAAAAGAGAGCCGCGCCGGGCTGATTGATTTGCCGATGACCTGCTTTAGCGGCGGCACGCTGGAAATTTACATCGAGCCGCAACTGCCGCCCACCCGGCTGATGATCATCGGCAGCCTGCCCGTCGCCCAGGCCCTGGCCCGGCTGGGTCAGGCCATGAATTATCACGTGGTTGCCGTTGACCCCGACACCGGCGGCGCAGGTATGGCTCAGGCCGATGAGGTCATCACAGACCTAAAGAAGATCAAGGACAAAATTACCGCGCTGACTTACATTGTGGTCGCCAGTCACGGACATTATGATGAGCTGGCTTTGGAGTCAGCTCTGCGCTCAAAAGCGGCTTACGTGGCCCTGGTGGCCAGCAAAACCAGGGCGGCGGCGGTGCTGGAGTATCTGCGCGGGCAGGGTCTGACCGAAGCGGAGTTGTCCCGGCTGAAATACCCGGCGGGATTGGATATTCAGGCTCTGCGCGGAGATGAAATCGCCCTGAGCATCATGGCCGAGATCGTGCAGCGGCGGCGTAACGCCGAACCCATCGAGTTACAGGCCCTGCTGCCCGAACCGGAACCGGCCGAGGCGATTGATCCTGTCTGTGGGATGACCGTGCTGACCGCCGGAGCCGAGCATCGGGCGGAGTACAATGGGCAGATGTTTTATTTTTGCTGTGCGGGCTGTCAGGAGTCATTTGAGCAAAACCCGGAGCAGTATCTCGGCCAACCCGCCCCCTCCGGCGAGGCGATTGATCCGGTCTGCGGGATGACGGTGGACATTGCCAGCGCCAGGTACATGTCGGAGTACCAAGGGCAGCTTTACTATTTCTGCGCTCCCGGCTGCAAATTGAGCTTTGATAAAGCGCCGCAAAAGTATGTCGGTATCCCGGCAGGGGGCGCGCCGATTGAACTGCTCTAGTGGGGATTCGCCGCGATGAAAAATTTTAACACGGAGAGCAGTGAGCCTCTTTGTGAACTCTGTGTCTCCTCAGTGTGCTCTGTGTTCCCTCTTTTACTTGCCATTTAGCTCAGGGCGTTGGACCTGTGGAACCTGGTCCCGCTTGTAAACCATAATGGTTCGTTTAAATTCGATGACGATTTTTCCCTCCTGATTGAAACCCGTCGTCTTAAAACGGACAATCCCCATGGTGGGGCGGGAACGAGACTCCCGCAGTTCCAGCACCTCGCTTTGGGCGTAGAGCGTATCGCCCTCAAAAACAGGCTGGGGTAAGCGGACCTCATCCCAGCCCAGATTGACCGCGTTTTGGGAAATGTCCGCCACCGACAGCCCAGTGACAATCGCCAGAGTCAGCGTAGAGTCAACCAGCGGTCTTTTGAATTCGGTTTGGGCGGCATAAACGCTGTCGAAGTGAATGGGATTGTTGTTGACCGTCAGCAGGGTGAACCAGATATTGTCGGTCTGGGTAATCGTCCGACCCAGCGGGTGCTGGTAGACATCGCCAACCTCAAAATCCTCGTAGACTCGTCCAGTCCAGCTTGGTTTTAGCGTCATGGTAAGTATCTCCGCGACTGTTATTTAGCGTACCAAGTTTATTATGGACGCAGCAATCCTTCCTCAAATGCTCCTTTGCCACCATTGTATTCCATACAGTCGAGAATTGGCAAGAGCTTTTCAACATAATACACCCTTTATCCGAAAATGTTGTTAAAACGTCAGCCAGGTGACGCCTGAAAGACGGCCCGAATTGGGCCAGGCGTGCTATAATTTCAGGGTCAGTAGTTCGGTGGTTAGTAGTCAGAATGGGAATACAATACCTTCTACCGGTTACTACTTTTCAAGGAGTATTTGTGATGCGTTTTTTGGAAAAGTGCTTATTTTTCTTGATTTTTACCATGGCGCTTGGAGCCGGATGGTTCACTCGTCCTGCTGCCGCCGTTACCCCTACCCCAGCCCCCACCGCTGCCAGCGACGAGATCAACTTCAACCCCTCGCCGGATGGCCGCTGGACGGCTGTCGTCAACACTACGGCCGGCAGCCTTGATTTGCAGCAGCCGGACGGCCAAACGATCAATATTTTCCCATCCGGCAGCACGGTTAACGCGATGACCTGGTCGCCGGACAGCGAGCACTTGCTGGTGGTGAAAAACAATTGGATGCCCAAACAGCCGCTTGGCACGGGGGTAGAGGTTAAAAGCCCCATCGAAATTTGGCAAGTGGCCTTTAACAATAACGAACCGGGCGAACCTACGCGGCTGTACCAATCCCAAGCAGCGCCGGAGGAAGGCCCGCAGCAGATTATCCTGGGCCAGTGGACACCCGACAGCCGTTACATGCTGTTTTGGGAAGGAATCTTAAGCGCTTCTATCCTGGCCGACGGCCTGCCCCTGTTTGTCCTCGACACAACCGGCGGTGAAGTTAAGCCGGTAACGGCCGAAGCGTTACTCAATCCCCGCTATCAAAGCTGGGCGCCCGATAGTTCTTCCCTGGCTGTAACCGCCGGAGCCTATCGCTCGGCCCAGGTCAACAAGTGGCTCATCTTGTTCGACCCACTCACAGGAGAGACAACCACAGCGATCAGCCAAACCGAGCAGATACCCGGCATTGTCGCCTGGTCGCCCAGGGGGGACTTGATCGCCTACGCGGCGGTACCTTCCGGACAAACGGGCGACGAATGGGCCGATTTGATGACCTTTGACAATCCGGCTATCGCCGGACGGCGTATCTACCTGCTCGATCCGACGACCGGCCAGTCCCGCCGGCTGAACACCGGCGAAACCTTTCAGGATGCGCCGCTCTGGAGCGACGATGGAATCACCCTGTATTATGTGGAGCGGCAGGGCAATCATCTTATCCTGATGGCCGCTGACCCGGCCAGCGGCCAGAGCCAAGCGGTGCCGGGAGCCTCGCTGGCCCTGCCTGAGTGGGTCGGCTACTACGGCCAATCCGATCTGGACGCTTTGCTGGCTTTACGCCCCGGCGGTGGATTGTCCGCCGCTGCTACGCCGGAAAGTACTCCAGTTGCCTCGGCCAGCAGCACCGATCTGGAGCTGGTACGCTTCATCTTCCAAAAACACCCGCCGGTGTTGGGCACGCTGGCCGAAGAGTTTCTCAAAAAGGTGGAGACCGGCCAGTACACGAACTTTGACGTGCAGGAGGCCGACCTGACCGGCGACGGCCAGCCCGAAAGCGTGGTCAGCGGCAGCGCCGAGGGCCTTTATCTCTTCACCGCCATCCTGACCCGCGGCCCGGCGGGCGATCTGCGCGAACTCTTCCACACCGAAAACATCGAGGGCAAATACCTGGCCCAGGCACGGGCGAAGGTGGACGGCTCGCGGGTCGTCGCCGATTTTCTGACCTCAACCGGCGGCACCGGCTATATAGAAACCACCTGGGAACAGCGCTGGGTCGAGTGCCGGGTCGACGCCTGTGCCCAGGTCTGGGCGGGGTCGCTGCTGACGGCCAGCCGCTCTGTCACCTGGACAGCCGGGCGTGACTATACCGTGACCGAGCTGGAGCAGCCCGATGCGGCCAGCCTGCGCCTGACTACCCGCCGCTTTGGTGTTAAAGATTTGCCCTTGAGCGATACCGGCTCGCCGCCCGGTACGGCCCGGCGGGTGATCGGGCCGGACATCCTGACCGTTTATCGTCGGGCAGCACCGGGAGAGATTTACCAACTGGAGAGCCAGATGCAACTGGCCCCCGGCCAGGAGATTGCCCAGGAGTTTGATTGGCAAAGCGAGGAAAGCCGGCGGCTGCTCGATGCGGCCATCAGCCAGCCTTTTTATCAGGCTGACGGCAGTTTTGACAACGATGGCTTCCTGGCCATGCAGGCCGAGCTGTGGGGCCTGCCCGCGCCGGGCCAGCCTGATGACCCGGCCTGGGGGTCAGCCTCACGCCAGCTCGATATTGCTGCGCATAGCGGCTTGCCGGGAGAATTGGGCGAGTGGGTGGCCGGGCTGGTCAGCGCCCTCGACACGCCCCAGTGCCGGCTGACCGTGCTGCATCATACCAGCGGTAAATTCCAGCAGGCCGGCCGTCTCGACCTGCCCTGCACCGCTAACCTGACCCGTCTGGCCTGGCTGGATGTGACCGGCGACGGCCAAGAGGAATTACTCCTGCTGACGATTCCCCCTGATGCAGAAATCGCCGGTAAGGTACAGCGCCTATACTTTTATACAGTAACAGATAACCGCTTGAACGAGTTGGCCACGCTTGATGGGGCGATCAACGGCCCGGATGGCACAGGGGTTCACTGGGAGAGCACAGCAGAGGGGTTTAAAGTCGAAGCTGGCCTGCCATTAATTGATCCTGATGCAAACCCTAGCCTGGATAGTCTCCGTTTGGAGCGGCAATTTCAAACGTATGTTTGGGATGAGGAGAGCAGAGGGTTTAAGCCAGCAGATTAGAAATCTCTCTGAGGGATTAGTCTTTTACAATGTCATTCTGTAAGATCATGCCGGAATAACTGTTAGAGCGTTAGCCCCGTCGTGAATCGTCGTGGTTGGAATATGCTGATCTAGGGTAGCTAACTTACCCCTGTGATGAACAGCTAATCCCAGCAAATAAACATCAGTAACGTGACCAGGAGTGATAACTGCTCCCGGCAGCAGCAGGTCTCTTAAACTTATGTCCTCAGGCCAAAAACGATGCTTAGGAGCGGCACAGAACTGGCGCAGCAGAGCCAAAACTGCCGCCACATCTCCTGGCCGGTTAGGATATTTGGGATGGCTGGCAATGCGGACAAAGCCGTTTTCAGTCAACGGGCAGGTAGCCCAGGCCATCTGCCCGGTTTGACCAAACCAACGATGGGCAGCCTCGTGATGGACATGCATCGGGTCGGCCAAAGCTAAAAGCAGGTTGATATCCAGCAAGTAAACGGTCATAAAGTCTCATCACGCAGTTGATTGATAAATTCTGAGGTTACAATGCTGGCTTCAGGTTGACGCGGAAAGAGCGGAACACCATTGCGAGTAGTGGTTACTACCCGGCCAGTCAAGCCTTGCCGGGCCAAATCCGATAAAACCTTGCCCATAGGCAGGCCCCGTTGTTTGGCTACTTCCTTAGCAGCTAATAATACATCATCATCAATATCTACTGTAGTTCGCATACGCGGCTCCTGCTGTTCTTGTTCAATGTGATGCTAACACATCTTGCTTCTGATGTCAAGATGCTCGCGCATGTAATTTAATCTATCTTAATCGGCTCCATATCCAGCCAGTTATCCCCCACCTCTACTTCAACTTCCAGGGGAACTTTTAAAGTGAAGGCCTGGCACATGACCTCATGGGTCACTTTAACCACCTCGGCCAGCTCATCTTCCGGCGCTTCCAAGACCAGCTCGTCGTGGACTTGCAGGAGCATGCGGCTGCGCAGCTTTCGCTCGATCAATACTCGATGCAGCCGGATCATAGCAATTTTCATAATATCGGCGGCGGTGCCCTGGATGGGCATATTGATCGCTTCGCGTTCGAGGGCGGAACGCTGTGCCCCGGTCGCGCTGGCCAGATTGGAAAAGTCGCGGCGGCGGCCCGATAGGGTGGTCAGATACCCTTGCTGGAGAGCAGCTTGCTTGGTTTCGTCAATGTAGCGTTTGAGGCCCGGATACTTTTCAAAATAGGTATTGATAAAATCGCGAGCCTCGGCCTGACTGATGCCGGCGCTCTGGGCCAAACCAAAAGCCGACTGCCCATAAGCCAACCCATAGTTGACGGTTTTGGCGATGCGCCGCTGGTCCTTGGTCACTTCGGCCAGGGGAATACCCAGAACCGTAGCCGCAGTAACGGCGTGAACATCTTCACCCTGGGCAAAAGCCTGGAGCAGGCCGGGGTCTTCGGCCACGTGGGCCAGAATGCGCAGCTCGATCTGGGAGTAATCGGCGGAAATCAAACGGCAGCCCGTTTCGGCCACAAACGCCCGCCGAATTTCGCGCCCCTGCTCGCTGCGGATGGGAATGTTCTGCAGATTCGGATCATTGCTGGACAGCCGTCCGGTCGAGACACCGATCTGGTTGTAATTAGTGTGAACTCGCCCCGTCTGTGGATTGATCGCCGCCGGCAGAGCATCCAGGTAAGTATTTTTGAGCTTGGTCAGGGCGCGATGTTCTAAAATGAGGTCAATGGCTTCGTGCTGACCCTTGAAGTTTTCCAACACCCCGGCAGCGGTAGAATAGTGACCGCTTTTGGTTTTGTTCAATCCAGCGGTGGGCAGTTGCAGTTCCTTGAACAACACATCAGAGAGCTGCTGGGTAGAGCCGAGGTTAAACTTGCGCCCGCACAGGCCGTAAATTTCCTCCTCAAGCTCGGCCAGACGCTGGCCCATCTGGCCGGACATCTGGCGCAAAGCGGCGGCGTCAACCTTGATCCCGGCCAATTCCATATCTTTCAAGACGTAGATCAGGGGTAATTCCAACTCCTGAAAAATTTGCCAGAGCTGGCCATCATCGGCGTGCAGCGGCTTTTCCACGCTGTCAACCAGGCGCATGGTCATGTCTACGTCGGCGGCGGCGTAGGGCGTCACCTTTTCGATGGGAATCTGGTCCATTGTCAGTTGGCTTTTGCCGCTGCCAATCAACTCTTTGATTTCGGTCATTTGAATGTGGAGCTTTTCGCGGGCCAGCTCTTTCAACCCGTGCCGGGCGTCGGAAGCATTACGGCCCAGCCAGGAAGCAACCATCGTATCGAAGATGGGCGGCACGACCGGCAGGCCATGCCGCTCCAAAACCGTGATGTCGAACTTGGCATTGTGCAGGTATTTCATCACGCCGGGATCGGCCAGGATGGGGACGAGCGCGGTTTGGACGGTGGCGAGGGGAAGGTTGGAAGGCTGGCGGGCTGGCGGGCTGGCGGGCTGGCGGGCTGGCGGGCTTTGGGGCAAGTCAAAAAGAGATGGCTGCGCCTCAGACTCAGCCTTAGCCTCAGCCTTTGTACCATGCCCCACCGGGATATAATACCCCTCCCCCGCCGCCGGGGTAATGGCAATACCAACGAGATTGGCCTGCACCTCGTCGGTGCTGTCGGTTTCAACATCAACAGCCAGGATTTGACTCTGCCTGAGTTTAGCCGCCAGTTCGGCCAGCTTGGCGGCAGTATCAACGGTGACATAACGGCCATCGGGCGCGGCGGGTTGAACGGACTGCCTGGCCTTGACCGTCGCGAATTCTTTGGGCGACTTGTCGGCGGGCGCGCCGGGGATACGGTTGAAAATCGTATTAAATTCAAGCTCGACAAACAAGTTGGCTACGTCGGTCAGGTCAAAATCCATTGTTTTGCAGGTCTCGAGGTCAAAACCAACATCGGGCACCTCGGTGATGATCCGCCCTAACTTTTGCGACAGGAAAGCATTATCCCGGTCGCCTTCCAGTTTGGTCCGGATGCTGGGCGAGATTTCGTCCAGGTGATCATAGATGCTTTCCAGGGTACCGTACTGCTGCAACAGTTTGGCCGCGGTCTTATCGCCAATACCCCTGACGCCGGGGATATTGTCGCTGGTGTCACCAACCAGGGCTTTCAGGTCCACTAACTGGCCGGGCAACACGCCAAAACGTTCTTTAACCACTGCTTCATCATACAGTTTCCGTTCATTAAAACGGTTTTGCCCGCCCGGATAAACCACCTTGATCTGCGGCCCCACCAGTTGAAAGGCATCCCGGTCGCCGGTGACGATGAGGGTTTCAATACCCTGCGCGGCGGCCTGAGTCGCCAGTGTGCCGAGCAGGTCGTCGGCTTCATAGCCCTCTTTGGTAAAAACCGGCATATTGAAGGCTTTGACCAACTGCTCGATGCGGGCAATTTGAGTCGCCAGGTCGTCGGGCATCTTGTCACGCGTGGCTTTGTAGTCGTGGTAGAGTTCGTGGCGAAAGGTATCCCCCGCATCGAAGGTAACGATAAAATAATCCGGGTCGTACTCTTTCCAAACGGCCAGCAGCATATTGGTAAAGCCGTAAACCGCGTGGGTTGGCTCGCCATCACCAGTACTGAAGGTCGCCGGCATGCCAAAAAAGGCCCGGTAGGCCAGGGCATGGCCGTCAATGAGGATAAGAATTGGTTTTTTAGTCATGACTTCATTCCCCCAAACAACGCTAACCTTTAGCGTTCAACTTTCGATTCAGCCGGGTCGAAACAAGTTAACCACCATTCCGAATAACCCGTTCCACAGGGCGTAATAATAGACGACAATACTGACAAACAGCAAACTGTCAATCCGGTCTAAAAAGCCGCCGTGGCCAGGGAAAAGATTGGACGAGTCTTTCACCCCGACATCGCGCTTCATCATTGAGATAGACACATCGCCCAGCAGGTCAATGATCGGGATGACCAGGGCAATCAAGAGGCAGGTAGCCCAGCCCAGGCTGGACAAAGCGGCGACCACTGCCCCACCGAGCAGACTCCCGAAAATACTGCCCGCGAAACCTTCCCAGGATTTCTTGGGGCTGAGACGCGGCCACAATTTATGCTGCCCCCAGCGGCTGCCCAGCAAATAAGCAAAGGTGTCGGCGCCCCAGGTACACAGCAGTACCAGCCAGACCCAGGCTATACCATCTTCAAGTTGTCGCAGCGCCACCAGAGAGGCCATGCCCCAGCCAATATACAGCCCCCCGATCACGGTCAAAGCCCAATCTGCCGTGGGCGAAGTACTTTTAGGTTGAAAAAGTTGCCAGGTGAGAGATGACAGTAAGATTATGCTCAAAATACACGCCAAACTCAAGTCGGAGCGGTAGCTGTTGAGCAGCAGCAGGACAATCAGAGCCAGAGTAAAAAAAGGGGTCGTGGTATAGCCACCCACTTTCATCATCCGGCCAAATTCCCAGCCAGCCACCAGGGCAACTCCCGCCACGCCGGCCAAAAACCAGATACCTCCCGCAAAAACGCCGGCAATAACAATAGGGATAGCGACGAAAGCGGTAATGACACGGGTCCGTAACATGGGCTGACTCACTCGCTGAGTTATAAAATTAACCGCAAAGACCCGGGAACACCAGGTGTTAAGGGCACTCCCAAGTCTTTGCGGTTTGAGGTCACGATTTGGGCTGAGATCCGGTTTTATTTAGCAGATGATAACCTTCACTATAAGCCTCATGGGAAACAGGACGCGGATTTGACGGATTTTTCGGATAAAAATGACTTAAATCCGTTCGATCCGTTTAATCCGCGTCCCATAGGGGGCTTCAATGACTCACAGCCTTATGATGAAAGTTATCTAATGACCATTGGCTGACGGTTTTGGCGGTGCTTCCGGCAAGGTCAGCGGGGGAAGCTCTGCTATTTTGGCTGTATCCGGCTCATCCTCAACCGCCTCGGCTTCTTTGGCTTTCGGCGCTAACACGGCTACGGAAGCAACAATATCACCCTTTTTCAACGACATCACCCGCACACCCTGGGTAGCCCGGCCCTGTTCCGAAATGTGTTTGATCGCCGTCCGCAACATAATCCCTTCGCGGGAGATCAGGGTCAGATCCCCGTCATCTGAAACCACCCGCGCGGCGATGACCATTCCTGTCTTTTTCACATCTCGTGACAGCGTCCGCACCCCGCTGCCATTGCGTCCCTGAACAGCATATTCTCTTAAAGGGGTGCGCTTGGCAAAGCCATTCTCAGTCACGACCAACAGGTCAGCCTCGGGATCAACAACATCCATCCCGCAAATTTCGTCATTGGCCCGCAGCCGCATTGCCCCAACGCCGGCCGCAGTGCGGCCCATGGAGCGCACGTCACTTTCGGCAAAACGAATCGCCTGGCCGCTGCGCGAAACAGCAACAATTTCGTTATGGCCGTTGGTCAGTTTAACCCAGCCCAACTCGTCATCACCATCAAGGGTGAGCGCGATCAGGCCGCTGGGGCGGACGGAAGCAAACTCGCTCAGATCAGTCCGTTTGATCCGGCCCTTCCGGGTCAACATAATCAGGTACTCCGCCTGGTCGAAGCTGGGCACAGCCAGCGCTGCCGTAATTTTTTCGCCGGGAGAAAGGTTAATTAGGTTCGCAATCGAAACGCCCTTGGCCGTCCGGTTGGCGTCGGGTACCTGGTAGGCTTTTTCGGAGTAAACCTTGCCCTTGTCGGTAAAGTAAAGAATCGTATCGTGAGTACTGGCGGCAAAGAGAAACTCGACCACGTCCTCGTCGCGGGTGGTCATACCGGTAACGCCGCGCCCGCCGCGTCCCTGGGTGCGATAGGTTTTACTCGGCACGCGCTTGATGTACCCCCGCTCGGTGATGGAGATAAGCACCTCTTCCTCTTTGACCAAATCCGCCTCGTGCAGTTCCTCTTTCACATCTACGAGGATGCGGGTGCGGCGTTCATCGCCATATTCGGCCTTGAGTTGGTTGAGGTCCTCTTTAATCACGCCCAGAATTTTGTGGGGATTGGCCAGCAAATCTTCCAGGTAGGCAATCGTTTTCAGCACTTCCTGGTACTCGTCTTCAATCTTCTGACGCTCCAGGGCGGCCAGGCGGCGCAATTGCATATCCAAAATTGCCTGGGCCTGGACCTGGCTGAGACCAAAGTTTTGCATCAACCGGTCGCGCGCGGTTTCGGCGTCCTGGCTCTGGCGGATAGTTTGGATGATTTTGTCCATGTTACCCAGCGCAATGCGCAGCCCCTCCAAAATGTGGGCGCGCTGGCGGGCTTTGTCCAGGTCGAACTCGGTGCGACGGGTGATGATTTCGCGGCGATGCTCCACATAGGCGATGAGCGCCCGCTTGAGCGGCAGCACCCGCGGCTCGCCGTCGAGCAGGGCCAGCATATTAATGCCAAAGGTGGATTGCAGGGCCGTGTATTTATACAGTTGATTGAGCACCTTTTTGGGCTGCGCCCCCCGCTTCAACTCAATCACAATGGACAGGCCGCTCCGGTCCGACTCGTCGCGCAGGTCAGAGATATCTTTGAGCTTTTCCTCGCGAGCCAGATCGGCAATCCGCTCGATCAGCGCGGCTTTGTTGACCTGGTAGGGGATCTCGCTGACGACAATCCGGTGGCGGTTGCCCTTCATCTCCTCAATCCGGGCAATGGCACGCATCGTCACCCGGCCCCGGCCGGTGGCATAAGCGTTAATCAAACCCTCCTGACCCATCAACGCCGCACCGGTAGGGAAATCGGGGCCTTTGATGAACTGCATCAAATCTTCAACAGTGACATCGTCGCTGCTGTCGTAGTGGTCAATCAAATAGACAATAGCGTTGCACAACTCATTTAAGTTGTGGGGAGGAATGTTGGTGGCCATGCCGACGGCAATACCGGAAGTGCCGTTAAGCAACAAGTTAGGCAGGCGGGCCGGCAGCACTTCCGGCTCTTGCAGGCTGCCGTCAAAGTTATCAGTCCACTCAATCGTATTCTTATCAATATCAGCCAGCATTTCCTGGGCGATGCGCGCCAGGCGGGCTTCAGTGTAGCGCATCGCCGCCGGGCTGTCGCCGTCAACACTGCCAAAGTTACCCTGGCCGTCAATCATCGGGTAGCGCATCGAGAAATCCTGGGCCATGCGGACCATCGCATCGTAGACCGCAGCATCGCCGTGGGGGTGATATTTACCGAGCACATCTCCGACCACGCGTGCGCTTTTGCGGTAGGGAGTATTATGGCGAATGCCCATATCGTGCATCGCATACAAAATACGCCGGTGAACCGGCTTCAGACCATCGCGGGCATCGGGCAGCGCCCGAGCCACAATCACGCTCATCGCGTAATCAAGATAGGCCACCCTCATTTCGTCTTCGATGTCAACAGGTTTTACAATTCCAATTTCCATGCCGGTGCTCCACTCACACAAAACTGACAACAAAAAGCGGCTTCCGCAAGAGGAAAGATGAAGCTTTTAATGCTCAAACGGAAGCCACCTTTGACGCTGCCAAGCCATTGAATTTGATGAAATTATCTTTTAATTATACCCCAAAAGACCACTTTGGGCTATTTCTATACATAACGCCTCGAAAAGTTTGTTTTTCTTTCCAAAGCCACTCGAAACCTGCATATGTTTGTTTATTCTTTACAAATCCCACAATTTTTTAGATTAATCCTTACCAATTCGTGCAATTTATGGGTGATTTCCGGCTGAGATGAGCGTGCTTTTGGGGGCCAATGAGTTTGGCAGGAGGATTAAATTTGGGCTTGATTCTCTCGGCTAATTGTGCTACACTACGCCCTATTGTCAGGAGGACCATCAAGCATAACCATGATTCAAGAGATTGCCGACCGCGTTTTTGTAGAATTAGATTATGAAGGGGCCAATGTCGGCTGCGTTTTAACCGACGCGGGAGCCATTGTCATTGACACACCCATTGTTCCCGACGAAGCCCGGCATTGGGCCGATACGGTGTCAAAATTGACGGATAAGGTGTTATACGTTTTCAACACCGACCATCACCGGGCGCACATCATGGGCAATCAGTTTTTTGATGCCCCGGTGCTGGCTCACGAAGCCGCCTGGAAAGAGATGACCAATTACAAGGACACCTTCATCGAGCGCACTAAGAACCTGTTCAAAAAACGGCCTGACATTCAAAAGCAGTTGGACCAGGTTAAAATCATCCGTCCGGAAGTGTGCTTTACCGGTAAGCTGGTCATGCAGAAAGGAGGGCGGGAATTACACTTTACTTACCTGGGCGGACATACCCCGGCTACCAGCGGCCTCTTCCTGCCCAAAGAACGCATCCTCTTTACCGGCGACCTGGTGGTCGTGGACGAACATCCGGCTTTGGGCCAGTGCAACAGCGAGGAGTGGCTGACCAAGCTGCGCTGGCTGCGCAAGCAGAAATATGCCCAGATTGTGCCTGGCCACGGGCCCCTGTGCAACGTCGAGGCCAGCGAGCCGGTTTCGGAATATATCCGGGCCATGCGTTCGCGGGTGCGCAGCCAGTTCAAATCAGGTCGCAGCAAAGCAGAAGCGGCAGTTGTCATCAGCCAGATGCTTGATTTTTTCCCCTACCGGCAGGGGGAAAAATCCATTATCGAGAAACGCATCCGGGCCGGTGTGAGCCGGGTGTACGATGAGATGAAGGCCATGTACGCTCAGGGGCAAGACAACTCAAAGCTTCCATCTGACTGATGTAGTGCGGAAGTCTACTCGTTTTGACAGCGGTTTCAGCTTATGCTATACTTTTCTGGTTGTGACGCGCTTTCACAGCAAGTCGCGGGATGTAGCGCAGCCCGGTAGCGCGCTTCGTTCGGGACGAAGAGGTCGGCAGTTCGAATCTGCCCATCCCGACTCAAAAATTAACAATTAGCCATTGACTGTTAATTATTGACAATTCAATCCAGCGGGGCGTGGCGCAGTCCGGTAGCGTGCTTGAATGGGGTTCAAGAGGTCGACGGTTCAAATCCGTCCGCCCCGACTCTTTGGTTAACAATTGACCATTGACAAATAGTTTGCCCACGTAGCTCAGCCGGTAGAGCAACGCCTTGGTAAGGCGTAGGTCGGCGGTTCAAGTCCGCCCGTGGGCTTCAACAGAAGCCTAAAGTAAAACCAGCCCCCTCGATTGAGGGGGCTGGTTCTGTTAACGCGCATTTCCTTCAAAAAAATCTTGTTCCCAAACTGGGTTTGGGAACAAGATTAAAACTTCAGATCTGGTCTAGACAACTAAGCCAGAGGGATTTACATCATCCCGCCCATGTCGCCCATGCCGCCGTGACCGCCGGCCGGCATAGCCGGTTTCGGTTCGGGCACGTCGGTGATCAGGGCTTCGGTGGTCAGGATCATCGCGGCGATGGAAGCAGCGTTTTGCACGGCGCTGCGAGTCACCTTGGCCGGGTCAATGATGCCGGACTTGAGCATGTCTTCATACTGCTCGCTCAACACATTGTAACCGAAGTGATTTTCGCCATTAGCGCGGCGGCGGCGCACTTCCTCGATGATGATAGCGCCTTCTTTGCCGGCATTGCGGGCCAACTGGCGCATCGGCTCTTCGAGAGCGCGGCGGACAATGCCGATGCCGGTGTTGACATCGCTGTTGTCGTGCTTGAGATCTTTGATCGCCTCAAGGGCATTGATCAGAGCAACCCCACCGCCGGGGACAACGCCTTCTTCGACGGCAGCGCGGGTGGCGCTCAAAGCGTCCTCAACCCGGTGCTTTTTCTCTTTGAGTTCAACTTCGGTAGCAGCGCCTACGCCGATAACGGCCACGCCGCCAGCCAGCTTGGCCAGGCGCTCTTGCAGTTTTTCACGGTCGTAATCGCTGGTGCTGTTCTCGATTTCGGCCTTGATCTGGTTGATGCGGCCGGTGATGCCTTCTTCCTCACCAGCGCCGCCCACAATGGTTGTTTCATCTTTGGTCGAGCTAACTTTATCGGCCCGGCCCAAATCCTTGATGGTCGCGCTGTCGAGCTTGCGGCCCATTTCTTCGGTAATGACGGTCCCACCGGTGAGCACGGCGATGTCTTGCAGCATGGCCTTGCGGCGATCGCCGAAGCCAGGAGCCTTGACCGCATTCACATTAAAGGTCCCGCGCAGTTTGTTCAGCACCAGCGTCGCCAGGGCTTCACCGTCCACGTCTTCGGCAATGATGACCAGGTCACGCTTGCCGGTCTGGACCAATTTTTCGAGAATCGGCACAATATCTTGAGCCGAGGAGATTTTCTTGTCGTAAATGAGGATATAGGGATTGGCAAGAACCGCCTGCATGCTTTCAGGATCGGTGATGAAATAGGGGCTGATGTAGCCACGATCAAACTGCATGCCATCTACATACTCGGTTTCAAAGGCCAGGCCCTTGCTCTCTTCAACGGTGATAACGCCGTCTTTGCCGACTTTGTCCATAACCTCGGCAATGAGGTTGCCGATTTCGTCGTCGGCGGCGGAGATGCTGGCCACGTGGGCGATGTCATCCTTGCCTTTGACTTCAATGGAGTTCTTGCGAATCGAATCGGCCACCGCCTCGGCGGCCATTTCAATTCCACGCTTGAGCAGCATCGGGTTCGCCCCGGCGGCCACGTTCTTCAGACCCTCGTTGACGATGGCCTGAGCTAGCACAGTGGCAGTGGTGGTGCCGTCGCCGGCGACGTCATTGGTTTTGGTGGCTGCTTCTTTGAGCAGTTGCGCGCCCATATTTTCATACGGATCGGTCAGTTCGATTTCCTTGGCCACGGTCACGCCGTCGTGAGTGACGGTCGGCGCGCCCCACTTTTTATCCAGGGCGACATTGCGGCCCTTGGGGCCAAGTGTGGTTTTGACTGCATCGGCCAGAATGTCCACCCCCACTTTGAGGCGGCGGCGGGCATCTTCGTTAAAACTAATTTGTTTTGCCATCGGTTATTTACTCCTTATTGTTATAAGTCCCGGCGCTTACTGCACCACTGCCAGAACGTCGGTTTCTTTCAAAATCAGATACTTTTTACCATCCATTTTAACTTCGGTGCCGGCATACTTGGCATAGAGAACCGTGTCGCCCTGGCTGACATCCATTGTGATGCGCGAGCCATCTTCCTTGCGCGCGCCGGGGCCGATGGCCAGAACTTTGCCTTGCATGGGCTTCTCTTTAGCCGTTTCGGGCAGAACAATGCCGCTGGCCGTCATTTCTTCTTGCTCGATAGGTTCGACAATTAACCTATCCCCCAAGGGTTTGAGATTCATAAGTTACCTCCTGATGGAAATTTAGATTAAATTTTTAGCACTTGGTTAGCCAGAGTGCTAACAACAGGCGAAATAATACCGCAATTGAAGAGGTTTGGCAAATTTAGAGGTCAATTTTTAGCACTCAGTTAGGAAGAGTGCTAATAAGAAAGTTACAACCGTCCTATCTTTCCGCAAGTACACCCTCTTGCGACAGGTTTAGAAACACGAACCTCACGAAAGTGAAAAATGTACGAAAAAGCTTTCTTTAGCAATACTCTTATAATTTTCGTGCTT
The DNA here is from genome assembly GCA_023382535.1 of Anaerolineae bacterium. The sequence goes on from JAHDWA010000034.1 coordinate 45,616, forward strand.
TCGTGACTCAGACTTTTTACCAATCAAGGAAGTTCACCCACATTCATAATTGAGTCAATACCCAAACAATGCTATAATTTTGTTAAGATTTTAACCGAAGGCGGCAAATCTCCCTTTCTACTTTCTGCCTTCAGCCCTTATCCCTTCCAGGAGGTTATTGCCAATGCTCACTCCCCACCAGGCCCTGCATCAATACTTCGGCTTCGACCAGTTCCGCGAGGGGCAAGAGGCAGCGGTTCAGCGTGTCCTCAACGGTTTACACACCCTGCTGGTTATGCCGACCGGCTCCGGCAAATCGCTGACCTACCAACTGCCGGCCCTCCTGCTGCCCGGCCTGACCCTGGTCATCTCGCCGCTGATTGCCCTGATGAAAGACCAGGTAGAGAGTCTGACCGAGGCCGGTTTGCCCGCTACTTACATCAACAGCTCACTGCCGCCGCAGGAGGCCAATCAACGCACGCGGGCCGTCTTAGAGGGGCACGTCAAGCTGCTTTACGTTGCCCCGGAACGGCTGCGCAGCCGCGATTTCACCCGCGCCCTGGCCCGGGTCAAGGTCAGTTTGCTGGCCGTGGACGAAGCCCACTGTATTTCCCAATGGGGGCATGATTTCCGGCCCGATTATTTGCAAATCGGCCCGATCTGGCAGGCCATGGGCCAGCCGACTCTACTGGCGACGACCGCCACCGCCACGCCAACGGTTCAAAAAGATATTGTCAAACTGCTGGGGCTGGCTCAGGCTCAAACCATCGTCACCGGCTTCAACCGGCCCAACCTGACCTTCCGGGTCAAGTTCACCCCCGACGCCCGGACCAAGCTGCAAACCCTGCCCGCCCTGTTGAGCAAAAGCGCGGGCAGCACCATCATCTACACCGCCACCCGCCGCAATGCGGACGAAGTTGCCGACTTCATTCGCAGCGCCGTTGGCATTCCGGCCCGGGCTTATCATGCGGGACTGGACCGCTACCAGCGCGAGCAGGTCCAGAATGATTTTATGACCGACCGGCTGAAGGTCGTGGTCGCAACCAATGCTTTTGGCATGGGGGTGGACAAAGCGGACGTGCGGGCGGTCATTCATTACAACCTGCCGGCCACGGTGGAGGCCTATTACCAGGAAGCCGGCCGGGCCGGGCGCGACGGTCTGCCCGCCGAATGCCTGCTGCTCTTTGCCCCCGAGGACCAGGGGCTGCAAGAGTGGCTGATCAACAGCGACACTCCCGCCTACGAAGACCTCCACCAGATTTACGGCTTGCTCAGCCGGGCTGCGAATGACGGCGAAGTCTACGCCGCTCCCCACGAACTGGCCGAGAGCACCGGTCTGCACCCGGTTAAAATCCGGGTGACGTTGAGCGAGTTGGAGCTGGCCGGGGCAATTTTTCACCTGGGCGACCAGGGCGGCTATGGTCGCTGGAAGGTCCTTCCCCTGGCCGACCGCGCTCTGGAAGAACGGGCCGAGGCCATCGAGAAGCGGGCCAAGATTCGCCGTCACCTGCTGGACCGGATGGTTCAATACGCTCAGTTGACCACCTGCCGCCGCCAGTTTCTCCTGGCCTACTTCGGCGATGCCACCCCGGCCCAGTCGCCCCACTGCTGCGACAACCATACGGCAGAACGGGTCGAAGATTTGCCCAAAGCCGTCACCGCCCAGGAGTGGTTCCCGCTGATTGTACTGGAAACCGTGCGCAGTTTGCAGCAGCGGCCCGTTGGACGCAGCCGCCTGGCCCAACTGCTTAACGGCTCCCGTTCGCAGGACATGCAGCAGTTCGGCTACGACCGCCACAAATTCTACGGGAAACTGGGCGGCCTCAGCCAGCGCCAACTGGTCGAATTGATTGACGCCATGATCGAGACCCGTTACCTGCGCCTCAGCGGCGGCGATCTGCCGGTGCTGACCCTGACCCCGCTGGGCCTCCAGGCCCTGGAAGCTCGCGCTGTGCTGCCCATTCGCCTGGCCAGCCTGACCCGGGAAGCCGACACCGTTGACCGCTGGCAGGCCAAAAGCGAGCGTTCAGAGACGGTGACCCAGACCTTTGAACTGTTCAAGCGAGGGCTTACTCCGGCCCAAATTGCGGCCGAGCGCAACTTGACCGAAATAACAATCTACAGTCACCTGGCCCGTCTTATCGCCGATGACCAAATCGAGCTGCACCAGCTCGTCCCGCCCGAAATTGAAACGCAGGTCCTCCAGGCTATTCAAACCGTTGGCAGCGCTGCTCGGTTGACCCCCATCAAAAGCGCCTTACCTGACTTTATTACCTTCGACCAGATCAAGTGCGTCATCGCCGCCCACCCGGAATTGCCAAAGGAAGGTTTAGTTTCAGAGATTGATAAGGAAGCAGAGCAACCTATCACCCCTGCTGCCACGCCTTCCCCTGATACGACCATCCTCGAAGCCGTGGCGAAACTCGGCGGCACGCTGGGCCGAACAGGGCTGGCTCAATTCCTCGCCGGCTCGAAGGCCAGTTGGCTGGAAACCTTTGCCCACCATCCTGCCTACGGGCAGTTGGCCGCGCTGTCACAACAAGCGGTGCTGGATATTATTGACGCCTTGATCAGCGACGGGCGCTTGGTCACGACAGGTGGAAATCGGCCCAAAGTGGTTTTGGCGGGACAGGGCGAGGCTGGGGCAAAGGAAGGGAGCGAGGAGGCGAAGAGGCGTGAGGCGGTCAGCGACGCAAAGCGTGACCTAACCGAAGAAACTGTAGTTCCGGCAACAGTGTCAGCCGAACCTGATGCGGCTCTTTTGGAAGCGTTGCGAACCTGGCGCACGCAGCAGGCCAAAAGCCAGGGAGTCCCACCCTACATTATCTTTTCTAACAAGGTTTTGGAAGCTATTGCAGCGCAGCATCCCGCCACCTTAGCCGAATTGGGAGACATTTCAGGGGTAGGACCGGCAAAGTTGGAGCAGTATGGTCCAGCCGTGGTTGCACTCATCGGCAAAACTCCAGATAGCGGTGAAACTCAAACAGTGGTCCGGGAGCGACCGGAGACTATTGAAGGGGAAAAGAGCTTTCCAAACTCAAATCCACCACAGGACTTTGGAAAGAGTCTTATAAGTGAGCAAACTATAGGCAACACACCAACAAGTGAAATCCAAAATCGTAAATCCAAAATCGTAAATCCCCTCGAAGCTATCCTTGCCGTTGTTTCCGACCTCGACGGCCTGTTATCCCCGGCCGGTCTGGCCTCCCTGCTGGTGGCCGCCCCCGGCGAAGTTGTCCCTTTCAGCGACCACGAACTCTGTGGCCTCTTCCACGGCAGCCTGTCTCTTGAGGCAATTGAGACGCACATTCAGGCAGCTATTCAGTCCAAGGGATTAGTCTTGTCTCGGCAGCAGCGGTTGATGCTAGGCGAGCCAGCAGCCAGCAATAAGTAGTCAGAAATCAACTTTCCTGTCTACCGTCTACTGTTTACTGTCTAACTTTTACTTTCACCCCCCACCGAACAAGCCGGAGCTGCCTTTGATGGTCTCTTTTTCTTCGTAACCATCGCGAGGACAGCGCCAGATGACGTGCATGATAAAGGCGTCGCTCTTATCCCGCTCAGCCTCGACTTCTTGCAGCGGCCCATCACATTGAGGACAGCGCCGGCCAATCAGGGCGCGGGCGGCAAAGATAGCCCCGTAGAGCAGGGCAAAAACGTAGACGAACTGAAAGCTGATGAAAAACGTGAATAAGCCGGCCACGACCAACAGCGGCAGCAGCAGTTTGGGGCTGCCCAACCCTTCTCGCAAATCATGCAGAATGTGGCCGGAACGGATCATCTCGCTGCGTCGCTTTCACTTCGGTTAAAACCTCTTCCGAAATCAAAAATATGGGGTTGGCTACCCCCTTTGTAGACTCCAGCAGATTAGCCTGAAACTCCGCTTCAAAAAATGAGCGACGAAAGGTCTCCATATCGGGGAAATAGGCTTCGGTCATGTAGCGGTAGGGCGTTTCAGGATTGGGCCAGCCTTCTTGAATGATATAAAAGTCACTTTTAAGCACACCGGGCATCGCCATATTTTCGGCCTGATGCTCAGTGGTCCGCCAGCGCACAAAAGCCTCATGATCGGCCCCCGGCAAAAGGTTGTAAATTACAGTAAGCTTGATCATTTCGCCCTCCAGGAAGCAATTTTTGATAGGATTCGGTAACAGAAGGACTATAGATTAAACAATGATGGCTGCAAAACGGCAGGAAGGAGAGTTTAACCTGCAGGTTGGACCCTTCTGAATGAGGTCTGGCCCATGCTATACTGGTTTTAGACTTAAGCCAAATAGAGCGCCAGAAATTTGTCCAGTATCCCTCTTTACGTTTCGGCAGTAACGAGTATAATCTATAGTTTATATTCTATTTACCCCGGCGAGGTTATAACCTTGATACGCTATCAGCTCACTGAATTGATCAAAACTGCCATTCAAACCGCACAGCAAGCGGGTGATTTGCCCACGTTCGACCTGCCCGAAATCGTAGTCGAGCGGCCTAAAGACCCGACTCACGGCGATTATGCCACCCCGGTGGCCATGAGTCTGGCCCGCCTGGCCCGCCTGGCTCCCCTCCAGATTGCCGCCAAAATTATCAACCACCTACCCGCCGTGGATTACCTGGGCGGAGTCGCGGCGGCGCCGCCCGGTTTTATCAACCTCCGCCTGGCCGAAAGCTGGCTGGCGCAGCAGGTCGAAACCATTCTGGCTGAGGGAGACGGCTTTGGCCGGGTGAACCTGGGCAGGAAAAATGTGCAGGTCGAATTCACCAGCGCCAACCCAACCGGGCCGCTGGTGGTCGGCTCCGGGCGCAACGCTGTCTTGGGCGACACGTTGGCCAAGGTGCTGACCGCCGCCGGGCATACCGTCCAGCGCGAGTATTACGTCAACGATGTCGGCACGCAGGTGGACAACCTGGGTAAGGCCATGTTGGCTCGCTATACCCAGGCCCTGGGCCAGGCCGAGCCTGACCCGGAAGAGTACCAGGGCGAGTACCTGGTCGAGATGGGGCGGGCGGCAGCCCAGGAGTTTGGCGACAAATATCTGCACGTAGACCGGGCTGAGGCATTGGCCTTTATGCGCCGCTACGCGCTCGACCGCATTATTGCCGGTCTGAAAGAAGACACGGCTCTGATTGGCATTCATTTTGACAACTGGTTTTCCGAGCAAAGCCTGTACGACGACGGCACGTATGAATTGGCTCTGGACAAGCTCAAGGCCAAAAATATGCTCCTGGAACGGGATGGAGCGCTCTGGCTGAAAAGCGAGGACGAGGACGACAAGGAAAATGTAATCGTCCGCTCCGACGGCCGGCCGACCTACTTTGCCTCGGACATTGCCTATGTCTGGAATAAATTAGCCAAGCGCAGTTTTGAATGGGCCATTTACATTTGGGGAGCCGACCATCACGGTCACGTCAAGCGGGTAAAGAATGCGGCGAGAGGTTTGGGCCTTGATGCCGATAAGCTGACCATGATCCTGTACCAATTGGTGACAATTACACGCGACGGGGCGCCGGTGCGGCAGGCTAAACGAACCGGCAATTTTACAACGGTGCGCGAGGTGGTGGAGGAAATCGGCGCTGATGCCTTCCGCTTTATGCTCTTGACCCGTTCCGCCGACAGTCCCATGGAACTGGACCTGACTCTGGCGACCAAGCAGAGCAACGAAAATCCTGTTTTTTACGTGCAGTACGGCCACGCCCGGATTGCCAGCATTTTTCGCAAAGCCCAGGAGGAAGGAGCCTCCATGGCGGGGGGCGATGTTTCCCTGCTGATCCATCCCGCGGAAATGACCCTGGTCCGAGAGATGCTGCGCCTGCGCGAGATCGTCGCCCACGCTGCCGAAAATCTGGCTCCGCACTACCTGACCTACTACGCCCAGGATCTGGCCACCGCTTTCCACGCCTTTTACCGCGACTGCCGCGTTGTCAGCGAGGACTCCGCCCTGACCGCCGCCCGGCTGAAGCTGGTTAAGGCGGCGCAGATTACCTTAGCCAATACATTGCGGTTAATGGGCATGAGCGCCCCGGAACGAATGTAAAGACAGCTTTTAATTTTACGTCATAGGAACTCGCAGGAACTTGGATAACTGAGTTCCTGCGAGTTCCTTTTTATTTTCTCGGCACGCCGGTTTTGATCCAGGGGTCCAGGGCATCGCGCAGGCCATCGCCGATGAGGTAGATGGCAAGCGTGGTCATGAAGATAAAGATACCGGGGGCAATGACCAGCCAGGGGGCATCGGTGAAGTTGCCCAGCGACCCCTGCATCATATTGCCCCAACTGGGATTGGGCGGCCCAATACCCACCCCCAGGTAGCTGAGGCCGGCCTCGGCGATAATTGCGCCGGCGATGTCAAAGACCGCAATGACAATAATGATCGAGGAGACGTTCGGCAAAATATGGCGAAACATGACCCGCCAGACCGAAGCGCCAATATTCCGGCTGGCGACAATGTATTCTCGCTCTCGAATCGAAAAAATTTGGCCGCGCAGCAGCCGCGAGAGGCCCATCCAGCCCAAAGCGCCAATCAGCAGAGATAACCCTTCCGGGGTGCGGAAAAAGGGAAACGTACCGGCCAGGATAATCAACAGGAAAAGCTGGGGGATACTGCCCAGGGTCTGGATGACGGCATTGACAATATCATCAACGAATGTCGCGGCATAATAGCCGCTAATCAGCCCCATGATGACCCCCAGGGTCATAGAAATCCCGGCCACGTAAGCGCCAATGCGCAGCGAAATCCGTCCCCCATAAATGCCCCGGGCTAACACATCCCGGCCCGCTTCATCCGTCCCCAGCCAGTGGCACTGGCCAACCGGGGCCGAAAAGCAAATTTGCCGGCCCTCTACCGTGGTCCACGTCGGCGCTTTGTTGCGCGTGCGCAAATTGGTATCTATCGGATCAAAGCCCAGCAGGTTATCCGCAATCCAGGGCGCGGCCAGGGTGATGGTGACCATGAAAAGCAGCAAAAAGATAGCACCCATCGTGATTTTGTCGTGCCACAGCTTGGATATAACTGCGCCCCAATAGGTTCGCTCTTTAACCTCCTGAGCAGATTTAGCCGCCTTGTGCGGGAGACCTAAGGCAGGACCCGCCTCCCGCAGCGAAGATCGGCCGGTGACGCCGGCATCCGAAGCAAACAGAGGAAAAGCCTGAAAACCTGTTAATGTGTGTAGGGCCATAGTTTTACCGTTGAATGTTTTAAAGTTGAACGTTTACCTGCTGACATCATACTTTACTCTGGGATCAACAAAACTGTAAAGGATGTCAACGACCAGGAGGCCGACAATACCGAAAAAAGAACCGATGACAAAAATGGCCATCATCACCGGGTAATCCCGGCTGCTGATGGCGGTGATAAACAGCCGGCCCATGCCCGGCCAGGAAAAGACGGTTTCAAACAGCACCGAACCCGATAAAAACAGAACAAAGATACCGCCAAAGCCGGTGACAAAGGGCATCAGGGCATTGCGCAGCACGTGGCGCGTCATCACCCACCGTTCGGACAGCCCTTTGGCGCGGGCGGTACGCACGTAATCCTGGTTGAGCACTTCCAACATTTCAAAGCGCAAAATACGGGAGTAGCCAATCCAGCCGCCCGTTGCGGCGACTAATGCCGGCAGAATGAGGTGGTGCAGGCGATCCAGCAGCGACCCGTCCCCGATATCGTACATCCCACTCAGCGGCACCAGGCCCAGGTAGCCGCCCAGGAAAATGAGCAGCAACAAGCCCAGCCACCAATCGGGCACCGTATTGATCAGCACAGTTGTGATACGAATGAAATGGTCGGGGAGACGGCCCCGGTTGAGCGCGGCCACAATCCCCAGGGGAACTCCAATCACCATACCCAAAACCAGGCTGGCGAGAGCGAGAGTTAAGGTTGCCGGAATACGTTCGAGAATGGGATCAATGGCCGGCTGTCCTTTATAGAAAAACGAGCGGCCAAAATCCAGGCGGATAATTCCCCGGCCGCACCTGGACTCATCATTCAGACAGCGGCCGCTGCGCCAGGTGAGGTTTTGGGGCATCCAATCCTCGCCGGCCAGCCAGGCCAGGTATTGAACCGGAATGGGCCGGTCAAGGCCGTACAGTTGGGTTAGACGCCGGGCATCCTCGCCGGTCGCTTTAGGGTCTTCTTCCAGGAATTGAACCGGACCGCCCGGCGCAAGCTGGTAGACGGTGAAGCTGATGAGCGTTGCCACCCACAGCAAGAAAAAAGATTGAATCCCGCGTCGAACAATGTAACGAGCCATACTGATTTCCGATTTTAGATTTACGATTTACGATTTACGCTTAAAATTCCATTCGTAAACCGAAAATCGCAAATAGTAAATTTCTTTATTACTGCGGTTCCTGGATGTACCAGTCTTCCTGGTTCCAGCCAATACCCAGCGCGGTCGGGATGATCCCCTGGACACGTTGATTTTGAACGCTGTAGGCACGCTGGTAGGCAATAAAGATGTAGGGTGAATCCTCGGCAATGATCTGCTGAATCTCGCCATATTTTTGCTTGCGCAGCTCGGTGTCGTAGGTCCCGCCGGCCTCTTTGAAGAGAGCTTCCATCTCTTTATTCACATAAGCAACCGAGTTGAGCGAGGGAATATTCTCCTCGGCCCAGACGGTTGCGGCGGTTTGCGGCTCAGGAGTAGACCGCCAGCCGCCCAGGAACATATCCCAGTCAGGCTCGGCTGATTGTAACGCTTCCAGAAAACTGGCCCACTCCAATCCCTGAATTTCTACCTCGATCCCGATCTCGGCCAGGTAATCTTGAACGGTGACGGCGAACAACTCGGCGGTTTGGCTGGTATTGGGGCCAAAGAGAAACTTCAGCTTTAACTGCTGGCCGTTTTCATCAACCATTTTGCCATCCTGAAGGGTATAACCGGCTTTGGCAAATTCCTCAACTGCCTTATCACGATCATAGTCATAGCAGGGGACATCGGGGTTGTGCGCCCAGGAGGTTTCAGGATAGATGGAGCACATGCGCCTGGCCCGGCCCAGCCAGATTTCTTCGGTGAGGAGCTGCTTGTCAATGGCGTAACTTAAACCGTGCCGGACATTAATATCGTGCGTAGGAAAGCCCTCGCGCATATTCAAGCCAATGTAGCTCCAACCGGCAGAGATGGGCCACCACTCATAAACATTGACATGCTCCATCTCGCGGGCTTCTTGCAGTTGCTCCGGGGTCAGGGACGACGTATCCACTTCGCCGGCCTTGAGCTTCTCAAAGGCCACATCCTGGTCGGGCACAATTTCAATCGTATAATTGGTTATATTGGGCGCGCCGTGATACCAGTAATTCTCGTTTGCCTCAAACCTGGCAAACTGGTCTCGCCGCCACTCGACCAGTTTATACGGGCCGGACACGACGCTGGGGCTGTTAATTTCCGGGTTTCGCTCGGGGTCGCCCCAATCCAGCTCTTCCCAGATATGTCTGGGCAGGGGCGTCACAAAACCGGCAATCTGGCCCAGAGCCGGCGCATAAACCTCGTCAATTTTGGCCTGGATAGTGTAATCATCCAGAGCTTCATAAGACCTGATAAATTGGTACTGGGAGAGGTAGGGAAATTCGTTGTTCGGGTCCATCACCTGGTCAAAGGTCCACTTGTAATCCTGGGCAGTGATCGGCTGGCCATCACTCCATTTCATCCCTTGGCGCAGATAAAAGGTGAAGGTCAGGCCGTCTTCAGAAATCTCGTACTTTTCGGCCATGTAAGGCTCGTATTCGAGCGTCTTTTCATCCAGCTTCAGCAAAGAGCCGCTGTAGACCAGGCCCTGATAGGCCCCGGAGGTGGTATCATTGGTCAAATAAGGATGAAAGCTGACCGCATCGGAGGTATCCACATCGTGGTACTCGCCGCCCGATTTGGTGCGCGGCGTGCTCACATCTACCTCGTCGGTAACAACCGTAATGCCTTTCTGTTCTTTGGCCACGGAAACATCAGATTCCTGCACCGTCGGCGCAGCCTTGGACTCTTCGGTCGCTGCAACCTCTTCTTCCGCAGGCGGGACTTCCGCCTCGGCGGACGGTTCGGTGACTTCCGCCGGAGCCGGGACCTGCTCGGTGGGAACCTGGGCCGCTCCGGCGCCGCACTGAGCGGCAATCAGGGCCAGGGTCATCATTATTAGGGATAATAATGACCCGCTACGCATTTTCTTCATCAATCTTCTCCTCCAATTCGTTCCTATTTATCAACAATGTACCAATCTTCTCGATTCCAATCAATCCCCAGGGCCGTCGGGGTGATCCCCTGGACCCGATCACTTTGAGCGCTGGCTCTTTTGCGATAGGAAATGATGATGTAAGGCGAGTCGGCTGCGATGAGTTCCTGAACTTCGGCGTATTTTTCCTTGCGCACCTCGATGTCGTACGTGGCGGCGGCCTCTTCAAAAAGCTTTTCCATCTCTTTATTTACATAGGCAACAGCGTTCAGTTCGGGAATATTTTCTTCGGCCCAAACAGTAGCCTGAGAATCCGGTTCGATGCCCGACTGCCAGCCCCCGAGGAACATGTCCCAGGCCGGATTTTCGGCTTCGGTGGCTTCCAGGAAGCTGGCCCATTCCAGGCCCTCAACTTCCACCTCGATCCCCACCTTTTTGAGATCCCCTTGAACTGTGACCGCGATTAACTCCGCCGTGGGGCTGGTATTGGGACCATACAGGAACTTCAGTTTAAGCTGTTCCCCCTGTTCGTTGACCAATTTATCATCCTTTAAGGTATAACCGGCCTCGGCAAATTCGGCCAGGGCCTTATCAGGGTCGTACTCATAGCAGGGTACATCGGGGTTATGGGCCCAGGTGGTCGGCGGATAAATGGTACAGAGCCGCCTGGCCTGGCCCAGCCAGACTTCGTCGGTCAGGAGCTGCTTGTCAATGGCGTAACTCAGGCCGTGGCGGATGTTGATGTCATGGGTAGGATAGCCCTCGCGCATATTCAGGCCAATGTAACTCCAAACGGCCTGGGCCGGCCACCATTCATAGACGGTGACATTCTCCAGGGTGCGGGCTTCTTGCAGTTGTTCGGGGGTCATGGTCGAGCTGTCCGTTTCCCCGGTTTTAAGCTTTTCAAAGGCCACGTCCTGGTCGGGCACAATTTCAATGATGTATTTCTGGATATTGGGTGAGCCGTGATACCAATAGTTGGGATTGGCTTCAAACATCGCATACTGGTCCCGCTTCCATTCGACCAGCTTGTACGGCCCGGAAACAACCGAAGGGTTGTTAATTTCGGGATTCTTTTCCGGGTCGCTCCAATCCAGCTTCTCCCAGATATGTTTGGGCAGGGGAGTAGGGAACTCAGCCAGGGTCACAATGGCCGGAGCGTGGACCTGTTTAATCTTGGCCTGAAGGGTGTAATCGTCCAGAGCCTCATAGGACTCAATAAAATCAACCTGTGATAGATACGGATATTCATTGTCAGGGTTGGTTACCTGATCGTAAGTCCACTTCCAGTCCTGAGCCGTCATCGGCTGACCATCGCTCCACTTCAAATCTTTGCGCAGGTGGAAGGTAAAAGTCAGGCCATCTTCGGAAATTTCATAGCTTTCAGCCATAAAAGGCTTATATTCCAGGGTCTCTTCATCCGGCTTAAGTAAATACGTGGAATAAACCAGACCCTGATATTCCCATGAAGAAGTATCGGAGGTCTGATAAGGGTGGAAACTCACCGCATCCGACGAGGACACGGTGCGATACTCGCCGCCCAATTTGGTGCGCGGCGCACTGACATCCGGTTCGTCGGTGGTAAAAACGCTGCCGCCAACCACTTCCTCGGCCAGTTTATTTTCGGCGTCAATTACCGAGGGTTCGGCTTCGGCGGCCGCTGAATTATTTTCTTCGACAGTCTCTGCTTCTGCCGCTGTTTCTGCATCAGGTTGGGCCTCAGCCGCACTCTCCGCCGGGCCGGATTGGGCCTCTTGCGGGGCTGGGGCCACGGTCGGCGCTGCGCCGCACTGGGCAGCGGTCAGAGCCAGAGCCGCCACCAAGAGCGCCAGCACTCCCCCTTGATAAATAATCTTCTTCATGCCTCTCTTCTCCCTTGCAAGCAATTAGACGAGGAGTCCAAAGCGAGCTTTGGACTCCTCATTTTCACGGTGTTTCTTCGATATACCAGTCTTCCGAGTTCCAGCCAATCCCAACCGGCTTTGGAATTATGCCTTTAACCCGATTGTTCTCGCCGGACCAGGCCTTGCGATAGTAAAGGAAGATATAGGGGGACTCTTCGGCGATGATTTTTTGAATTTCCTGGTATTTCTGTTTGCGGAAGTCGAGCTCACAGGTTCCCGCACCGCCGCCGGCTTCAGTAAACAGTTTTTCGACATCTTTGTTGACATAAGCAACCGAATTCAGATCCGGGATACCTTCTTCGGACCAGATCAGAAACATGGCATGCGGCTCGATGGTCGAATTCCAGGCGGCGATGAACATGTCCCAATCAACCTCCTGCTTATTCTTGGCCTCCAAAAAAGCGGAATATTCCAGAGGCTGAATTTCTACCTCGATCCCAATATCGGCCAGATAATCCTGGACGCTCACAGCAATCAATTCACCCGTCTGGCTGGGATGACCATACATCAACTTCAGCTTTAACGGCTCACCCTCTTTATCCACCATAGTTCCATCTTGAAGGGTATAGCCGGCCTCGGCAAATGCGGCAACAGCCTTTTCCTGGTCATAGTCATAACAGGGCAGGTCAGGATTGTAGACCCAGGAAGTGTCGGGGTATGGGCCGCACATCCGTTTGGCGTTGCCTTTGTAGACTTCCTCGGTCAGCAAATCCTTGTCAATGGCATAGTTGAGACCGTGGCGCACGTTGATGTCGTGGGTGGGGAAACCTTCGCGCATGTTCAGCCCAATATAGGTCCAGGTCGCGGCGGCAGGCCACCACTCGTAAACAGTAATATTGTCGAGTTTTTTAGCTTCTGCCAGGTTTTCCGGGGTAATGATGCCGGTGTCGGTTTCGCCCTTCTTCATCTTTTCGTAGGCAATATCCTGATCGGGCACAATTTCGATGGATTGGCGGGTAATATTGGGCGGGCCGTGATACCAGTAGTTCTCATTGGCTTCAAACAAGGCATACTGATCCCGCTTCCATTCCGCCAGTTTGTAAGGACCGGAGACAACGGTAGGATGGTTGATTTCGGGATTCTTCTCCGGATCGCTCCAGTCTAATTTTTCCCAGATATGTTTGGGCAGGGGGGTGATAAAATCAATCTGGCCCAGGGCAGGGCAGTAGAGTTCATCAATTTTCATCTGGATAGTGTAATCGTCGAGGGCTTCATAAGAGGTTACAAAATCAAACTGGGAGAGGTAGGGATATTCATTTTTCGGGTCAAGCACCTGGTCATACGTCCACTTGTAATCATGCGCGGTGATGGGCTGGCCGTCACTCCACTTCAAATCTTTACGCAGTTTGAAGGTGTAGGTCAGGCCATCCTCCGAAACGGTATAACTTTCCGCCGCGTAGGGTTCCCATGCCAATGTATTTTCATCTACGGTAATCAGGTCCCCACTGTAAACCATAGCCTGGTAGCCGCGAGAACCGGCATCGGTGACCAGATAGGGATGGAAGCTGACGGCATCGGAGGTGGACACGTCACGATATTCACCGCCAAATTTGCTGCGCGGGGCGCTGATATCCGGTTCGTCCGTGACAGTAGTGATGCCTGTCTCGGCTTTGGCCTGGGATATTTCTGACTCTTGAACAACTTGCAGGGAGTCATCATCGGCGGCAGCTTCTTCTGTCGCGGCTTTGTCTGCCGGTTCAGCTTCTTCGTTGGCGATTGTAGGCGTCGGGGCTGGTTCTTCTACCACCGGGGCTGCGCCGCATTGGGCAGCTAACAGGGCAACCGTTAAAACCAAGATTAATAACAGCCACCCTCTTGGGTAGGTCATCTTCTTCATCGAGACGTTTCTCCTCCTTCATTATGGATTGTAATTCGTAGTAACGACTTTAGCCGTTTTCAGGCTGGCTGTGCGGCTAGAGCCGTTACTACAAACCGGCGAATACCTTTCCCCTCAGGTATCCTGGTTTTAATTGCCATCTGGCGTCGGTTCGGCGGTGCCTTCAGGCGTCGGTTCGGCGGTACCATCGGGCGCCGGCTCTTCCGTACCCTCGGGGGCCGGTTCCCCGGTTCCCTCAGGTGTCGGCTCTTCCGTACCTTCAGGCGTCGGTTCAAAGGGTTGATAGTCCTCTTCATCCGGCAGCGGCAAAGGCGTGCGGCTAAACCAATCCAGCGTGTTATTCACCAATAAGGCGCGCTGCTCGACGGGTAACCAGTAAATCGGGAAGGCATAGTAGGCGATTTTGGAGCGTTCGTCCTCGTAAGCAATAACCGAGGCTGCGCCCGCCTGATCGCTGTCGGGACCGCGCTTAAAGATGACCCGGGCATCGGCCGTGTTATTGATTACGTCCGGTTCTATTTCATCACTGCCGGAGACAGCATCGGTGAAGGAAATGATTGTCCCTTCGTCAAACCCTTTTGCCAACGGATGATCGGGCAGGACAAGTTCAAGATCACTTTGCGGCGCAAAATCCAGGTAATCGGCGTGAGCTACATCCGTCAAAAAGTCGGTGTGGTCCCAATCAAAACCGATAGAGGCTCCGGAGAGGACCAGATTACCCCCCAGTTCGATATATTTGGACAGCAGAGCTGCATCTTCCTCACTAACACTGTCATCCCAGTAGTCGCCGGTGGCCCAGATGATGGCATCATATTCAAGCAGTTCATCCACATCGGGCGAACCTTTTTCCGAGATAACCCAGCTATCAACACTGTAGGTGCTGCTCAGGGCCTCGGTAAACTCAATCAGCCCGGTTTGTTCAGCTTCGCGAGGCCGCCCCACGTCCCCTGCAACAACCAGAACCCTGTCAATTCGCTTGCTGCGCAGGCTGGGCGGCAACTGACCATCCGGCTCCTGCGTTTGGCACACGGCAATGGTGGTGCTTAGGCGGCACTCCCCCAGTCTGTTTTGAAAGAGCACGTCAAAGGCATCGGTATTGGTTTTCGGCGTATCAGAGAGGATAATGAACACATTTCGCCCATCCTTTTGATCCAGGTAAAAGAGGGTAGAGCCGCCCCGTTCCAACTCACCGACCCCTTCAATCCGAATGCGCCCGGAAACAAAACGATCTTCTTCGTTGGGCGGCGCATCCGTCACCGCTTCTTCTTCCTTGTGAGTCAACTCACTGGCCGGCTTGTCCACCATGTCTTCCTCGTCGAGAGCGAGGATGGTGATCCCGCCGTCGGCCAGAAAATCCTTGACCGGCTCGGCCTCATCAAAACGACCGACAAAGATGACATCGTTCTTGTCGCCGATTTTATCGGTAAAAGTGACAGTACGCTCATTTTTTTCCAAAAATTCTTTCAGCTTGACCGAGTTGTTAAACTGGCTGTTGAGCACCAGGCTGTTATCAAACACCACGTCAACAGCGGGGTTCATAAAGAAGGGAAAATCTTTCAGCTCGAAGTCGCGCTTGCCGCCGGTCAGAAAATCGGCGATGTTGGTGATGAAGGTGCCGTTGCTTTCGGCGGCGCTGTAGGGTTCGCCCAGGAAGGTGAGATCGCCAATGGCCAGCACCTGATCATTCGCGGTCAGGGCGGCAGCGGCCATCATCCGGCCTCCCTCGCTGATGCTGGAATGGGTCGTTTCGTCGCCCAGAATAATTTCATGACCGGGAGCGTTGATCGAGTTGCCGCCGTAGAAGATGACTTTACTATCCTCGCCCAACCCTTTGGTCAAAGGGCTTTCCTTGAAGTTAGCGTAAACCACATTCCGATAGTTATTATCGTTGTTGGTCAGGCTGTAGAGATAGTCGTTGGCATAGATGATACCAAAAACACCGGCAATACTATTAAGGGCCTCAACCACCACCGTACGGGTGGGATCGCCAATAATCAGCACCCGGCCGCCTTTTTGCACAAAGTTCTTAATCTCGGCAATTTCTTCAGGGGTGTATTCGGTGCGGGGCAGGGGCAGAATCAGAGCTTGAGCGTAGCGGAGTTTGTCGGCCAGAGGCGAAGTTGTTTCTTCATCACTACTCGCCCCATCCTCGATGGCTGTGTCCAGAATAAGCTCATAACTAAAGCCGCGATTGACAATTTTGGAGAAAAGGACGTTAAGTTCCTCGATGTAAAGCGCGTTGCTGTGGGTATAATCTACCGCAACCACGCCTTTGTTAACCGTGGGATTGTCCACCGCTTCCAGGCGGGCCGATTTAGCAAAGGCTTTAAAGTCAGACGTTGGCAGTTCAGGTGAATGGGCGGCGTAACTAGAACCGAAGCCGCCGTAATAAAACAGGCGACCCCCTACCACAGCCAAAATAATGACCAGGGGAATAATCCAGATTAGTTTGCGCATCAATTACTCCAGCGGGATATAGAGTTGATAAAAGGACGGCCACTGAGTGTTCTCGGCCGAGAGGTCAATCTCAGGCTGCTGGTCCAACGCTTCATAAACTTTTAAGGCTGTTTCATATTGAGCCGTGTTCTGCACAGAAGCCAGGTATTCATCCCGCACATTGACCACTTCGTAATTATTCAAACCGGCCAGTTCAGCCGCCCGGTCAATAGCGTCCAGCTTCGAGCCGATTTCGTCAATCAACCCGTATTCCTTAGCCTCAAGACCCACCCACAGTTCGCCCGTGGCCACTTCGTCGGCGGAGAGCTTCAGCTTGTTGGGAGCGGCGCTGCGCTCCGTAACCACGCTGTCTCTAAAGTTAGCATAGAGCAGGTCTAACTTTTGGACCACGCCGGTGGCGCTAAAGGCCGTCGCCTTAAAAGGGCCGGTTGTAATAAAATCTTCGCTCAAGACTTCGGGGGCAGGCAGACCAACGATAACCCCAATATTGCCAATGAAAGAGGCTGGTTTGGCATAAATTTCGGTGGCGGCGACCGCAATCTGATAGGCGGCGCTGGCTGCCAGAATATCTACACTGGCAATAACCGGTTTTTCATCGCGCAGTTTGCGCATTTGATAGTAAATGTCGTGTCCGGACGAAGCGCCGCCGCCCGGACTGTTCACCATCACCACCACTGCTTTGATGTCGCGCGCCTTGCGGGCGTAATTGATTTCCTGTGACATAGCGTCAACCAGTGGGCCGCCGACCTGGGTATCTAAATAGATCACCCCAATTTTAGGAGTCGGAATGAGCGCCACGGCCAGATAGTAGCCGGCCACCAGGGCAATTATAATCAGAATGGCCCAGATAACTACCCTCTGCACAACTCGCTCCACCGACCTACTACCTTCTTCGTGCGTGTGAGTCATAGTACCTCCTCAGGAACATGGCACGTTGCATACTTTACTGCTAATTACTACTTTTTCCTACTGTGTAACTTATATTATACACGCTCCAATAATAGTGACGAATTAACACGTCACTTAGCCGCGCATAACCCGGCTTGATTGGCGCGTAAATATTGGCTGATAATGTAATCTTTCAAGAGAAAATGTCAAGTGAGGATTAGGACAAGCATAGCACGAGTAGATGAATGTATCCTTAGAGATTACTCAAGGGGGCTAAGATATATGCCGCAATAGGAGTATACCCGCCTTAGGGGCGCACCGCCCAAAACAGTCCGTAATCAATCATGCCCAGCCGCAGCGCCCGATGAGAACCCAACACATGCTCGTACACATGATCCAGATTGGCCCCCGTCCGCCATTTGAGGTAACGGCCATACCAGCGATAGAGCCAGCCCCAGCGAGCCAGCCATAAAAAAATGGTGCAGTCGCGGTTGAGAATATCGAGGTTGTAACGGGTGACAATCTCGGCCCGGCGCAGTTCAAGGCCGGCCCCGGCCAGAGCCTCCTGATAGCTGGCAAAGGTTTCCAGGTAAGGCACATCCCAAACCCGCAAAAACTCATCATAAATCTGCCGGTTTTCCGCCGACGCCGTAACCACCGGCTCGACCGCCAGCAAATCGGCCCAGGTAAACACGCCGCCCGGTTTCAACACCCGCCCGACTTCCCGCAGAAAAGCCGGTTTGTCGGCAAAATGGGCCGGCGACTCGATAGACCAGGCCAGGGCAAAAGAAGCGTCGGCCAGGGGCAGGCGGTGAGCATTGCCCAGATTAAAGCGCACCTGCGGCCAGACTTCTTTTGCGTGGGCGTTCTGAGCGGCCCGGTGGGCGTTGTAGGGGGTAATATCTACCCCGACAACTTCCAGGCCGTAGCGGCGGCGGGCGTGAATGGCCGCTCCGCCTCGGCCCGCCGCCACGTCCAGCAGGCGGCGGTCGGCCCGGTGCGGGCCGGCGGCGTGCAGCTCCAGCAGGCCATCGGCCAGGCGGTTGATCAGCCGCAAATGGCTGCTGACATGCAGATGGTACTGGCCGGGCCGGGAGTAGCCGACGTTCAGGTACGACTCCATATCGGACCACTGGCTGAGATAGCGGTACAAATCGGCGTGAGGGTTGCTGTAACTGTACTGGCCGTGAACGTCGCCGACGGTCCAGGTGGGGTTTTTAACTTCGCGAACGGCAGCGGAGTTAATTGTCATCTGCTCTTAAAGTGAATGGATAGGATTAGGGATAAAGTTTGCACTACCTGGCACCAATAAGTATAAATATGGGCTAGGATAAGACCATCTCGGCCTTGTGTCAACTCACACTTGACCCGATGTAAAGCGCCAAAAAGGGTTTGACATGCCTCCCTTTACATGATATGATGAACCCCAATTGCTGTAGGAGTACTTATGTCCCAGCACTCTCTCCACCTTCACTCAAACCAATCACTGCTTAAAGAAAAGGCTTTGGCTCGGCCACAAGCCGGTATTTGGTTTCCCGCGCCGTTAATAAGGGGAGGCCTGTTTTTCTTCTTTAACTTTTGGCAAGGTTCCTGGCGGCGCACGCTGGCTGGCTGAGATATCAGCGGCTGGCAAATTGCAGAGGGCGCGGCCACACGGTTGCGTCCTTTTTGTTTACCTGTGATAAGTAGCAGGTTGCAAGTTACAGGTTCAAACTAATTTGATGCTCTGCAACCTGCTACTTTGCAGCCTGCTGCCATCCGACCTGCCACCTGTGACTTGTAGCACAAGGCAAAATAGATTATTATATAATATTCTAGTCGAAAGTTTTGTGAAGAACATGGCTATTAATATCGAAGCTTATCGCCGGTCCTATCAAGCCCGCCTCCAACGAGGTTTAGAGGAACGGGAAGCCGGGCGAAAAAAGGCACTCGAAGAGATCAAGGCTGTTGCTCCAACGATTGCGGCCAAGTATCCGGCTATAAAAACAGTTTATCTGTTTGGCTCTATCCTGCGGCCCGGCGCATTTCGAGCCGACTCGGATGTTGATCTGGCTGTTGAGGGAGGCTCGGCTGAGGATTATTTTGCCTTATGGCGCGAATTGCAAGAGGCCATACCCGGCTGGTTGATTGATTTGCGCGATTTGCCCTCCGGAACTCTTTTCACTCATCGAGTGCATGAAACAGGGGAAAAGATTTATGGTTGAGCAGATTCGTTTGTTACAAGCCGAAATTCGGGCCAATCTCGCTTCTATTCGGCAAGTCTATCAAGAAATAGATGCTTTAGGCCCACAAGCGACCGGCTCCCAACAAGATATTGTACGGGGCTACTACATCCATGTTCTTTATGGGTTGTTTGAAAATCTCTTTGTTCAAATTGCCGAACAGTTTGGCAATAATATCGCCGATACGGCCCAGTGGCACACCCAATTATTGAAGCGAATGACTCTTGACATCAAACCAATTCGTCCCCCGGTTATTAGCCAAGAAACCTATATCTGTCTAAACGAACTACGCAGTTTTCGACACCTCTTTCGGAATGCTTACCTCTTACAATTTGACCCTGAGCGCTTGAATCTGGTCCTACGAGAAGCCCTGACGCTTGAGTCAATTTACGAGGCTGAAATGAACGCCTTTTTAGACTTTCTTGAGCAATTAGCTCAAACCGATACATAACTTGAGGAGAATTGCATGCTCAACCAGCTTGAAACCCTGGCCGAAACGGCCCGGGTCGAACTTAGAAAACTCGACAGCGGCGCTGCCCTGGACGATTGGCACAGCCAGTACATCGGCCGCAAGGGCGAATTGACCCAAATGCTCCGCCGGGTGGCCGAACTGCCCAAAGAAGAACGGCCTGCCTTTGGGCAGCGGGCGAACCAGTTAAAACAGGCCCTGGAAGCCGCCTACGAGCAAAGAGCCACGGCCATCAAAGCCGCCGAGTTGGAGCGGTCCATGACTGAGGGCGCGCTCGACGTGACCCTGCCGGGCCGCCCGGTCGCCCGCGGCCGGCTGCATCCCAGCAGCCAAACCCTGCGCCGCATCTACCAGATTTGGGCCGAAATGGGCTTCCAGGTTTACCGCAGCCGCGATGTCGAAACCGACGAAATGAATTTCCAACTGCTCAACTTCCCCCCCCATCACCCGGCCCGCGAGATGCAGGATACGTACTACACCACCCATCCCGATGTTCTGCTGCGCACCCATACTTCTCCTGGCCAAATCCGGGCCATGCGCGACTTCTACCCCGAACCCATCCGGGTCATTCTGCCGGGTATGTGCTACCGTAACGAGCAGATTACGGCCCGCTCCGAAATCCAGTTCCATCAGGTTGAAGGGCTGGCCGTAGGTCCGGGCATTCGCTTTAGCGATTTAAAAGGGACACTGATTGATTTTGCCCGCCGGCTCTACGGCGAAGGGCGGCCGGTGCGTTTCCGCGCCAGCCACTTCCCCTTCACCGAGCCTTCCGCCGAAGTGGACGTACAGTGTTTTTTGTGCGACGGCAAAGGCTGCCGCCTCTGCAAATACACCGGCTGGCTGGAAATTTGCGGCTGCGGTATGGTCCACCCGACCGTCCTGCGCAACGGCGGCTACGATCCCGACAAGGTCAGCGGCTTCGCCTTTGGCATGGGGCCGGAACGTATCACCATGCTCCGCCACGGCATCGAAGATATTCGCTACTTCTGGGGCAACGATTTGCGGTTTTTGGAGCAGTTTTGATTTCGGGGCGCGTAATTTTATTACGCAATACGCAATACGTTTTGATATTGTAACTACAAATAAAATTATGATTAACTGAGAAATGTTAGAATGAAAGTACCCATTAGCTGGTTAAGAGATTTTGTAGATATTACCCTCTCGGTTGAAGAGCTGGCCGAGCGGCTGACGCTGGCCGGGCTGGAGGTTGGCTCCATCCGCTACGTCGGCATCGAAGGGGCCGATTTGGCCTGGGACCGCGAGAAGTTGGTCCTGGGCCACCTGTTAAAAGTCGAGCAGCATCCCCAGGCCGACCGCCTGGTTTTAGCTACGGTTGACATCGGCGCTGACCAGCCCGAAACCGTTGTGACCGGCGCGCCCAACCTGTTTGAATTTGTGGGGCAGGGCGACATCAGCCGCCTGGGTCTCAAATCGCCCTTTGTCATGGAAGGGGCCACGGTGTACGACGGTCACGCCAAAGAGCCGGGCGTCAAAATGAAGCTCAAGGGCCGCGAAATTCGGGGCATAATGAACCGCCATATGCTCTGCTCCGAAAAAGAGCTGGGCCTCAGCGATGAGCACGAGGGCATCATCCTGACCCTTGAAGCGGCTGCGCCCGGCACACCCATTGTTGACCTGTGGGGCGACGCTGTGCTGGATATTGACATCACCCCCAACATGATTCGCTGCGCTTCGATCCTGGGCGTGGCCCGCGAAGTGGCCGCATTGACCGGCCAGAAACTGCGTTACCCCGATACCAGCCTGCCCCCGGTTTCAGGGAAAAAGCGGCTGGCCGATGATTTGGTGATCGAAACGACCCAACCCGAGCTCAACCCGCGCTTTGTAGCGATTCTCATTGAGGGCATTAGCGTTAAAGAATCACCTTACTGGATGCAGCGCCGTCTGCGCCTGGCCGGGATGCGCCCCATTAACAACGTAGTTGACATCAGCAACTACGTGATGCTGGAGATGGGCCAGCCGAACCATGCCTTTGATTGGGATGTCCTGCGCCGCCGGGCATTTAATTACAATCCCCCCCTATCTTCCCCCCCAGTGGGGGGGACCGAGGGGGGGCACGGGCCGGTCAAAATCATTACCCGCCTGGCCCAGCCCGGCGAAACGGTGCTTACCCTCGACGGGAAAACCCACGTTATGCCTGAATTTTCCATTTTAGTCACCGACCCTCAAGGAAATTTGAGTATCGGCGGTATAATGGGGGGCGGTGAGAGTGAGGTGAGCGAGCACAGCCAAAATATCCTGCTCGAAGCGGCAGCCTGGAATTTCATCAACATTCGCCGGACCAGCCAGGCGCTCAACATTAAGTCCGAGGCGGCCTACCGCTTTAGCCGGGGCGTGCATCCCAGCCAGGCTATGTTTGGGGCGCTGCGGGGGGCCAGGCTTCTGGCCGATCTGGCGGGCGGCACGATTGCCGAAGGAGTGTTGGATTACTACCCGAATCCACCCCAGCCGGTCGCCGTAACGCTGCACCAGGCCGAAGTCACCCGCCTCCTGGGCGTCGAGTTGAGTCTGGCCGAAATCAAAAACATTTTAGAGTCGCTTGAATTCAACGTTGAAGCGCTTGAGGGCCATCCGAAATCTTTTCGGGTCACGGTGCCGGATCACCGCCTTGACATTTCGGCTGACCCAACCATTGGTCAGGCCGACCTGGTGGAAGAAATTGCCCGCATCTATGGCTACGACCGGCTGCCGGTCTCGGAAATGGCCGACGAACTGCCGCCGCAGCGCAACAATATCTCGCTGGAACGGGAGGAGCGGGTTCGTGATTTATTGGTCCAGTCGGGCCTGCAAGAGGTCATCACCTACCGGCTGACCACGCCGGCGGCGGAAGCGCGGACCCTGGGGGCAGGGCAAGTGGACAACCTGGCCTACGTTACCCTGGCCAATCCTTCCACGCCGGAGCGGGTGGTCATGCGCCATAGTTTACTCAACAGTGTGCTGGAAATAGCGGCGGAAAATACCAAACACCACCGCCGGGTCCAGGTGTTTGAAGTAGGCCATATCTATTTACCTCCAGCCCTCCCCACCCCCCCCCTTGAAGGGGGGGGCGAGGGGGGGGTAGGAGGAGAGGCGGCGATCTTACCCGTCGAGCAGCGCCGCCTGGCGCTGGTGATGACCGGCGCCCGCGAAGAAGAGAGCTGGCTGGATGCGGATATAGCGCCGGTAGACTTCTTTGATTTAAAAGGCGTGGTTGAGTCGGTGCTGGCCGGGCTGCACGTGAGCGAGATTGTTTTCAGCCCTGCCCGCCATCCCGCTTACTATCCCGGCCGGGTTGCCGAGCTTTCGGTCAGCGGTCAGGCCATAGGGGTCTTAGGGCAGTTGCACCCGCAGGTAGTCCAGGCTTACGATCTCAAGAGCGAAAGCGATGGGCCGGTGCTTGCCGCCGATTTTGACCTTGATCGCCTGCTGGCCCAGGTCCCTGACGGTCATGTGGTCAAGAATGTGCCGCGTTTCCCGCCGGTCCAGCAGGATATTGCCGTTATCGTGGATGAAGCTGTCCCGGCTGAACAAGTCCAGGCGCTCATTACCCAGACGGGCCGGCCCCTGCTCACCGAGGTCCGGTTGTTTGATCTTTTCCGGGGCGAGCAAATCGGCGCTGGCAAAAAGAGCCTGGCCTACAGCCTGACCTTCCAGGCCGATGATCGCACCCTGACCGACAGGGACGCGGCCAAGCAGCAGCAGAAAATTGTGCAGCGCCTGGAGCGGGAACTGGGAGCAAAGTTGAGAAGTTAGGAGGCAGGAGATTGGAAGGGTGGAGGAGTGGAAGATTGGAAAATTCCAGTTTTCCAGCCATCCGGTCTTCCACTCCTCCAGAAAATATTATGGTCGTGACGCACGAGTTTCACCTTTCAACCCAGGGGTATTGTGATATTCAAAACATCACTACTGCTGTGGCCGGGGCGGTGCGAGCCAGTAGCTTGCGCCATGGTCTGGTCACTGTTTTTACCCCCAGCGCCACCAGTGCTATCACCACGGTGGAGTATGAAAGTGGCATGCTGGCCGATTTTGAAGACTTTTTTGAGCGGGTCGCCGGGCAAGCGTGGGAGTACAAACACAACCAACGCTGGCACGACGGCAATGGCTTTTCACACGTCCGGGCTGCCCTGCTAGGACCCTCGTTATGTGTGCCGTTTGTTAACGGCGAACTGACGCTGGGCACGTGGCAGCAGATTGTTTTTCTTGATTTTGACAATCGCCGCCGCTCGCGTAAGGTTATAGTGCAGATGGTTGGAGAGTAGGGGGAACCAGGGTCGGCCATGTTTAGGCATTTTCAGCAAGGGTATCAGTGTGGCAGAAAGAATCTTGGCAATTGACGACGATGACCTGGTGTTAAAGCTGATCCAACACAGTTTGGAGAGGCTGGGATACGAAATCATCACGGCTCAGGACGGTACGAGTGGGCTGCAGCAGTTCCACGAAAAAAAACCTCATCTGGTCATCCTTGACCTCATGATGCCCCACCTGGATGGCTGGGAAACCTGCCGTTCAATTCGGACTATTTCTAAGGTACCAATTATCATCCTCTCCGCCCGGGGGTCACAACAGGATATTCTGAAAGGGTTAAAAATGGGAGCCGACGACTACTTGGTCAAACCCTTTTACCCCGAAGAATTGCAGGCCCGTATCGAAGCGATCTTCCGCCGGGCAAACATACCTATTCCTGAATCCGACAAAATGCCGTTGCGTTTTGGCGGTAGCGACCTGGTGATTGACCCGGCCAACCGCCAGGTTATGGTTCGGAATAAAATAATAGACCTGACTCCCACGGAGTATGACTTGCTGCTCTTTATGGCCCGCCGGGTTGATCGGGTCTTGCCCATTGACGTTATCTTTGAAAATGTCTGGCCCTATTATGCCGAAGCCAGCCTCAACAGTGTCAAATGGTATGTCTGGCGGCTGCGCCGCAAAATTGAAGATAATCCCCGCCATCCCCGTTATATCCTGACTGAGCATGGTATTGGCTACCGTTTTGCCGATGCTTGAAGGAAGATTTCACCTGGCCCAATTGTCTCCAGTTCAGTCTCGCCGCCTATGTCCAGAGAACAAAAAGCCCCGGCGCTCCTTCTGCCGGGGCTTTTTGTGTCCGTAGTTCAGGGCTTTCCATCCGTAACGACAGACTGGGGCTTTTGGCGCTGATAGGGGCGGACACAGGCAATCGAATAAGTAATGATGTGTAAGCAGCGCTTGCTGCGATTCTTATGGATGGCATTGCGGCAAATGAGAGAATTTTGCTCGTTGTTTTCACCAGAAGCCAGCAGTGCCGCAATTTTATCGCCAATGTCAAAGCCGCCATTTTCGCAATCCGGATTGTTACAGGGTAAAGTCTGCGGATAATCGTCAAGAGAACACACTCTGCGTTCCTTCCGCCACAACCGCCGCCCCGTCGCCTCCTCCAGGGGACCTTGTTCCTGCCACTCTATGGTGATATAAACCGGCTTCGAATTTGTTGTCATCGCACTTCCTTCCCCGAAAAACCGCTATCGGCCTTTAAAATTGCTGCGTCATAACAAAACAGAAAACGTCCATCGTCTATTTCTACTTATTGTCTTTGCGCGAGTGGTCCACCAGCAACGTCAGAATGGTATAGAGGAGTTCATCCTCAGTAAAAGGTTTGGGCAAAAAATGCTGAATCCCCATCTGCGAAGCCCGCTCGATATTCCGTTCATCCGCCCAGGCGGTAACCAGCATGACCGGAATATCCTTGGTTTCAGGATTCGCCTGTAACTGGCTGTAGATCTCGAATCCGTCCATTTCCGGTAAAAGAATATCCAGCACAATAAAATCAATCGGGGTCTTCTGGAGTTTATCAAATGCTACCCGCCCGTTCGGAGCAGTGGTTACCGCAAAACCGACATCATCCAGAATTTCTGTGACCATCTGTCCCAACACCTTATCGTCTTCAATGACCAGCACATTACGATTAGCCTCAAAATATTTCAAGGCGCGTTTGGGGATCAGGGTCGAGTTAAAGTGACCTGCCATCAGTTTCTCCTTCGACTATTATTTTCCTACCCGCTCAACATGCTAACTTTGCTTATAAAGGAGGCTGGACTGACTTGGACCTCAATCGAGTTTATTAGTTGACCGTCACCTGGACCTGAGCCGTGCCGACGCCCCCCTCGCCGTCACTGACCGTCAGGATTATAGTATAAGTTCCGCTGCTCGTCCAAGAATGGCTTGCTGTGGCTCCATCACCGGTAGCACCATCGCCAAAATCCCAGGTATAGGTTAATTGCGATTGATCACCAGGGTCAGTCGAGCCGTTACCATCAAAATTGACCGTGTCGCCCACGTTCACACTCGTTTGGTCGGCTGTAGCTGCGGCAGTGGGCGCAACATTATTGACAACAACCGGAGTCGTCGCCGTACTGGCCGCCCCATCGCTGTCGGTTACGGTTAAAATAACATTGTAACTCGCCGGACCATCCGGGTATATGTGACTGGCCGTCGGCCCGCTGGCGCTATTACCGTCGCCAAAATCCCAATCGTAGGTCAGCGGACCGCCGCCCGGATCGCTGGAGCCGCTGCCATCAAATGTAATTGAACTTCCTTCATCAACCGGGTTAGGATTGGCGCTGGCATTAGCCGTGGGCGGCGCATTATTCACCGTAACTTGCAGCGTATCAACGGCGCTCAGCAGGCCATCATTGTCGGTAACCCGCAGCGCAACCGTGACCGTACTTGGCCCATTCGGGTAAGATGTGGTTGGATTAGGTCCGCTGGTATCATCAACCGTAAAGTTGACCCCATCGTAGTCAAAATCCCATTCATAGCTCAGCGTGTCATTCACGCCGGGATCGCCGGAGCTGCTGCCGTCAAACGTAACCGGATCACCCTCGTTTACCGTCTGGTCTAGTCCGGCATTGGCGACAGGTGCAACATTGCTCACATCAACTTGAACTGTTTCAGTATCTGTCAGGCCATCACTGTCGGTCACCATCAGGGTGACAATATAAGTCACCGGACCATTCGGGTAAGTGTAGCTTGTGGTGGTGTTGGCGGTAACCACCGGAGGGCTGCCATCCCCAAAATCCCATTGATAGGTTAAAACATCGCCGCTGTCAGGATCACTGGAACTGCTGCTGTCAAAAGTGATGGGACTACTCTCATCCACCGGATTGGGCGCGGCACTGGTTATAGCTGCTGTCGGTAGAGTATTGCTCACCGTCACCACCACGGTTGCCGTACTTGTCGCTCCGTTATCATCGGTGACGGTCAGGGTCACAGGGTAAGTACCTCCATGAGCGTAAAGGTGACTCACATTGCTGCCAGTATCGCTGCTGCCATCCCCAAAATTCCACTGATAGGTTAAAGCACCCGCAGGATCATCCGGATCGCTGGAGCCGCCGGCATCAAACACCACCGCACTGCCTTTGGCGACCGGATTGGGAGTGACGCTGGCGACGACCACCGGTGGCAGGTTCCTGACTGTAACAAAGACGGCAGCCGCATCCGTGCCGCCCCGGCCATCATTAACGGTGACGGTGGCCGTGTAGACCCGGTCATCCGGGTAGGTATGGGTCAGGGTCGCCGTGGCGGTAACCACCGCCGGGCTGCCATCCCCAAAAGTCCAGCGGTAGGTCAGCGGATCGTTCGTGGGGTCGCTGCCGCTGGCCATAAAAGTTACCGGCAGGATAACGGTAGGAGTAACGGGGTTGAAAGCCAGGGCCACAGTGGGGTCGGCATTGCCAATCTCGACCAGGGCCGAGGCAAAACTTTCGCCGCCGTCCTGATCCCTCACCCGCAATCTAACCGTATAGGCCCCTTCTCGTTCCCAGACGTGGGTAATCTGCTGGCCAAATTCAAAATCGAGTGGATTGCTATCCAAATCCCAGGCATATTCGAGCGGTTGATCTCCAGCCACATCCTCAGCCGTGGCATTTAACGTGATACGCTGCATTTCTTTGCCGCTATAAGGGCCACCCGCACTGACATTCCAGGGCGGCAAATTTCTGACCGTCAGCTTGACCGTATCGAGTGCCTCGCCGATTTCTCCACCACCCCCTGCTGAGAAGGGGTAATCATCATCACGGACCCGCAAGGCAATCACATATTCATCCGGCCCGTCCAAGGCTGGAAAAATCTTTGTCCCGGCTGCACCGGCGGCCTCCTCATTAAAAGCGCCATCATAATCAAAATCCCAGGCATAGCTCAGAGTATCCCCAGCGCCAGGATCGGTGGCGGTACCGTTATAAGCCACGGAAACATTAGGGGCTTGTTGATTAGGGCCTTCATCTACGGTCAAGTCGGAGCCGGCATCTGCCACCGGATTGGCATTAAGAACGGTAACCCCAACCCCGGCTGTCGCGGTAGCGCCGCTGTCATCGCTGACGGTGAGGGTGGCGCTGTACACCCCGTTGTCATCATAGGTATGAGCCGGACTCACGCCGCTGCCGCTGCTGCCGTCGCCAAAGTCCCACTGGTAAGACAGGGCATCCTCACGTCCGGGGTCGGTCGAGTCGCTGGCGTCAAATGCAACCGCATCCCCTTCCAAGGCCGTACCCTGGGCGTTGGCAACGGCCACGGGCGGTTCGTTAAACGCAGCCACGATCTTGGTCGCAAATGCCCGGCCGCCATCGCCGTCATCAACGCGGATCCGCACGGTATAATCGCCCTGGTTATACCAGATATTTGAGGCTTTGTTTGCAGCTCCGGTTTCATCAAATGAACCATCGTTGTCCCAATCAAAGGCATAGGCAAGCTGATCTTCCGTGCCCACATCCGTAGCTGTGACCGACAAAGCCAGCGGCATCCCTTCACCGGCCGGCCCGTCGTCAGACACACTGGTAATAACCGGCGGCACGTTGCTGACCTCTACCCTAACCGTATCGAACGCCTCGCCCCCATCTTTATCACGCACCCTCAACACAACCGCGATATTATTCGGCCCATTGGGATAAACGTTCGAAACAGTTGGCCCGGTGGCATCGGCAGTAAAATTTAAGCCGTCGTAATTAAAATCCCAGGCATATTCCAGCGTGTCCAGAGCACCCGCATCCGTAGCCGTACCGGCAAAGGTCACTTCGTCTCCCTCGTCAACCCTCTGATCCGGGCCGGCGTCTACCTCCGGCGGCAGGTTATCTACCCTAACCACTGCCGTCGCTTCATTTTCACCGCCGTCATTATCCCAGACAATGAGACGCACGGTATAATCGCCGTTATCCCGATAAGTATGGCGAGGGGTTAAGGAGTCGGTCACAGGAGGGCTGTCGTCCCCAAAATCCCAGGTATAGAGCAGCACATCATGCCCCGGATCGCTGGCGGCAGCGGTAAAGGCCACTTCCTGGCCTTCTTCCGCTGGAGCATCCACCTGGCCCAGGGTAACCCGGGGAGCTACATTGCTGACCAAGACCGTCGTAACGGCGGTATTTACCTGTCCCAGCAAGTCGGTCGCTTGAACCCCGATAAAATACTCCCCCTCGTCGTAAAAAGCGACCGAGGTCGAGGCGCCGTTGGCGTCATCATACCGGCCGTCATTGTCGAGATCCCAGATATAACTGACCACGCCCGGCAGCAAATTCAGCATTGAGCCGGTCAGTTCAGCCGATACCGGAATCTCGCTACCTTCTTGCCCCCGATACGGCCCACCCGTGTTAACTTGCCACGTGCCGAGGACAGTTCCGGTTATCGTTTGCTGATTGGTCAGGGTGGCTGTGGCCGCCAGAGTCGTCGGGGTGGGTGTGGCCAGCAGGATCTGGTCACGCTTCACCGCCTCGATAATCTCCGGATTAATGCGGGCCAGGCGAGGTGCATTGGCTGCTTTAACTGTATAATCCCCGGAAATTTGCGAAAACAGACCCACTGGCAGCCACTGCTCCTGGTTATCTTGCAGGCCCAGCGTGGCCGTGGTAAAAATGAGCGACCAGCCGCTTAACAAGAAGATAAGCAGCAGCATGTCGAAGCGAAAGATGCGCCAACGACGCCGGCCTCTCTGCTTGGGTTCAGGCTCACGACTGGTCATCGTTACTCACATATCCTAAGGGGTCTCTAATAACAATTCTTCCACCCTTTTGTGCAAGGACAGATTGGTTGCTCCTGGTTGGGCTGCCATCTCAGACAGCGGCGTCTCTTGGGGCAGAGTGAAGAAAAACGTGGTCCCCTTGCCAACTTCGCTTTCGACCCATACCTGTCCTTCATGCAATTCAACCAGTTGTTTGACAATGGTTAAGCCCAGGCCAATACCCCCATGCCCGGCAATATGATTGACCCGGGCCTGGTAGAAGCGGTCAAAAATGCGCTCCTGATCGGCCGGGTCAATTCCTCCCCCGTTATCACGCACGCTGACCAGAACCCCCTTAAGGTAATTCTGAGCCGCCACCTCAATCCGTCCCCCTTCGGGGGTGAACTTGATAGCATTGGATAACAGGTTTGATAAGATTAGACCCACCTTTTCGGCATCGGCCTGGATGAGCGGCAGATTGTCGGCCAGCGTAACCTCCAGGGTATGTCCCTCCAGTTCGGCCATCGCTTCAAAATCAGTCACCACCTTGTCAATCACATCACGAATATCCATGGTAGATACGCGCAGAAAAGCGGTGCCGGCATCCAGGCGCTGAATGGTTAACATCGCGTCTACCATGGTCCGCATGCGCACGGTGCTGGCAACCATAAAACGCATAGATTTGCGGAGTTTCTCCGGGGCGCGTTTTTCGGCATAACTGGCATAGCCCATCATGGCCCCCAGCGGGGTGCGCAACTCGTGAGCGGCGATGTTGATAAATTGGGTTTTTAAGTCATCCAATTTGCGCAGTTCTTCGTAAGCCCGCTGTGTCGCCTCGAAGAGCTGGGCGTTCTTAATGGCAATCGCGGCCTGGTTAGCCATTGTCCCCAAAAGCCGCTCGTTATCCTCTTCCATCAGTTCAACCTGCGGGTAAGCTTCGTCGGGGGTCAGGGTTAGCATGCCGACAATTTCTTGCCCGGCAATCAAGGGCGCGATCATCGCCGGTGAACTTCCTTCCTTCAGAAAAGTACCGTTCAACGAATGAGCGCCAAGGTCGGACAGGTGAATAGCCAGAGGTTTGGCCGCCGCCAGGATCGCCCGCAGCGGCCCTTTTTCGTCAAAAGCCAGGCTCGGTAAACTATCCAGATCTTCTGCCGACGAAGCGCGCGGCGTTAACAAGCGGCCGCTTTCATCCACCAGATGCACGATGGCTTGATCCGTCCCGCGAATCACCTCTTTCACACTGCCCGTGACCGCCTGCAAAACGTGCTCCAGGTTCAGCCCCGATTTAACCGTAACGGCCGTGCTGCCTTCATACAATGCGGTCAATTCTTCAATGCGTTTTTGCAGGGCGCTGGTATAGCTGGCCAGACTGGTGGTCATGTGGTCAAGCGAGGTGGCCAGCGAACCAATCTCGTCGTCGGAGTGGAGCTGGGTCCGCCGGCTAAAATCACCGCCGGCCACCGCCATAGCATTTTCCATCAAATGCTGTAAGCGGCCCGTAATAGCGTTCGCCATAAAATAGCCAATGCCAAAAACCAGCAGCAGCCCTGTTGCAAAGATCAGCACCATGTAGTTGCGGGCGGTGGTGCCGTAGGTGTCAATAGTAGTCCTTGGCAGCGCCACCGAATAAAAGCCCAACGGCTCTCCCCTGGCCCGAAACACCCCAAAGAGCAAATCGTACTTGCGCCCGCGCAGGTCAATTGAACGGCGCAGGCTGGCTTCACCGCCTTCGGTCAGCAATTTTCGCCGCTCGAGTTCATCTATGGCCAGAGCACTGATGGTCGTCGGTCCGCCCAAACTCAAAGTGGTACTTAAGAGCTTGCCTTGCAGGTCATACAAGCTGACATCGGCAAAAGTGGCCTGCGAGAGGGAACCTGATAAGACCGGCAGATAGCTACTGACCAGGATCGCCCCAACGACTTCATCGCCCTGCCTGACCGGGCCGGCGGTGACGAACAATTCATTGTCATCTATCCTGGCCAGGGTAACGTACTTGTCCCCCTTCTCGTCAATAACCCCGCTAACCACCTTTTTGACAATCGTCCAATCTGACAGGTCTTCCCCGGACGAAGTGGTATAGGCTTCAACGTTGGTAGTTCCCGGCGGGCGGTGAATCTCCAGTAGTTGCCGCCCTGCCAGATCAACTATATCCACCCGGTCCAGGTTATTGGTCACGACCAGGGGAAACACCAGGTTTTTGATCTTATCGGGGGTACCATCGAGGATGGCCGCATCAATGCCTTCGGTAAAGGCAATGGCATTCAGGCCGGCGAGGTGCGCCTGCTCCCGGCGGGCCAGCCCATCGGCGACAACGCTGCCGGCCTCAATCAACTGCCGGACAAACCGCTCCTGCAAGGAGCCGGCCACCAGGCTGGTGCTCAGATACACCCCGATAATGGCGATCATGAGCGTCAGCAGGGCATAGGGCAGGATAATCTTAAAGCGTATACGAGAGTTAAAGTAGTTTAAAAGCCGTCGCATAGGTCCAGGCCTGAGCACACTTACGTGCTGTTATTGTTAGCCCAACCGGGTGGGGCAACGCTGTCCTCAATCGTAATCATCAATTTGTCGCTCCTGGGAAAATAACTTGGCCCACCTCTCTTAAAAACGGGTTGAATCGCGCCGAAGGCCAAGTAATGACTGCGCACAGGTCCGGTCGCAGATAAAAGAAATGGAGGCGAAAATTGACGGTCCGTTATTAATTGTATCATAGGTAGGGTCATTGTCAACCTAAAATTTTACCCCCATAGTAAACACGAATGCTTTGTAAGTTTATCATGAAATAATATGAAAACGGTTAGAAAAAAATTTAAATTTGGTTTGACTCTCGCCGGAACTGTAAAGGAAACTGGGGTTCCAGGCCAAACCAAAAAAGGGCCTTAAAAAAGGCCCTTTTGGGTCAATCTGCTTCACCGACCTGTTTAAATGGTTCTTAGCGCCCCGAACGCACCTTTTGCATGGTATTCACCACAAAACCGCCAAAACGTTCTTCTTTCCAGGGATCGCCATGCATATGATAGCCATACTGCTCCCAGAAACCCGGCTCATCTTCAGGTAGAAATTCCAGCCCGCGCACCCATTTGGCGCTCTTCCATAGATACAACTTGGGGACCAACAACCGCACCGGGTAACCGTGTTCCGGGGTTAACGGCTGCCCCTCGTATTTGAGGACGAACATCACGTCGTCGTCCAAAAATTCGTCCAGGGGCAGGTTGGTCGTGTAGCCCGGGTCGGCGTGGACCAAAACATATTTAGCCTCCGGCAGCAGCTCGACATACTGCATCACCTCGGCCACGGGGATACCTTCAAAGGTGCTCTCGAATTTGCTCCAGCGGGTCACACAGTGCATATCAGAAACCTGTTCCACCCTCGGCAGCGAGCTGAACTCGGCCCAGGTAAAACGTTTGGGCTGCTTGACCAGCCCCCACATATAAAAATCCCACGTCTGCGGGTCAAAGCGGGGGATATTGCCCACATGCAGCACCGGCCACTTCTGGGTCAGCGATTGGCCGGGCGGGAGCTTCTTTTCCATCGCCATTTCATCTTGAGCCTCTTTCCGCTTAAAAAACATCCTCGTATCCTTTCTGACTCCTAACAGTAAGAGTATACCTTTCACGAGAGGATAATTCAAAACCTCCCGGCGCTCAACAAGGATTAGTCTCTCAACCAATCTGTTTTGTTACACTATAAACCCTGTTTATTACAAGGACCTAACCAAAATCTTACGGAAGTGAAAGTGTTCGGAAACTATTTCATTGGCCTGGCCCGCCCCGGCATGAATGCCAGGGCTATGGAACCGCGCCGGGTCAACCCGGCTTTAGCCCGATTAATCGAGCGCTGTTAGATAGTCCGGCGACTTTATCGCCGGACGAGCGCCGGTGGCAAGGTTGCCGCTGCGGGTTTCCGAACGCTCTCGAAAGTATAAAAAACCGGTCACTTATCAGCTCCGAGTGTATCTCTGCTGGCCGGTGACCGGGGTTAAAATCAGGCCGAAGCGTTACCCTGTTTCTGTCTTTTTCTCTTCCATCGTCAAGATCACGCCCTGAATATTCCGGCCCAGCCCAATCAGGGGCGTGCAGGTAACTTTGACCTGGATAGACTTTCCCCGGCGGTTGACCGCCTCCAAAACGATTTCCTGGCCTTTCCCGTCGCTGCTCAGCGACTGGCGGATGGGCGCTTTGAGTTTATCCACCGGCAGGCCGATGTCCAGGTTGAGCAGGTGCTTCCCCTGGACTTCGTCGGCCCGCAGTCCCCACAAATCTTCGGCCCGGTGATTCCAGCCCAGCACCTGCAGATTGCGGTCCACCACAATCACCCCGTCCCTCAGGCTGGTCAGGATGGACTCCAGAAAAGCGTTGACCTGGTTCAGCTGGTCGCTGCGCTGGCGCAGCTCTTCGTTGGTCGTTTCCAGCTCCTCGTTGGTGGATTGCAGTTCCTCATTCATCGTTTCCAACTCTTCGTTGGTAGACTGCAGCTCTTCGTTGGTTGTCTCCAGCTCCTCGACCGTGGATTGCAGCTCTTCGTTGGTCGTCTCCAGCTCCTCGTTGGAAGCCTGGAGTTCCTCGTTGGCCGTCTCCACTTCCTGGCGCCACTTTTCCAACTCGTCCTGCAAATGCCTGACCCGGCTGACGTCGCTGAACACGATTTTTGCACCCAGCAGGGTATGGTTATCCAACAGGGGTAGAATCGTAATATCCAGGAATTGTTTGCCTCCCGTCGTCGTCGGCCACTCGACCTCTTTGAGAAGTTGGGGACGACCTTCGGCAAAGACGCGATCAAGAATCGAGCGCAGGTCAACCGGCCGGTAAGAGAGTTCCAGGTCTTGCAAGGGCCGCCCCAGATCGCCTAAATTTAAGCCAAAAAGCGCCCGGCCGGCCTCGTTGGCGATAACCAGGGAGTGGTTGGTATCTACCACCAGTTGGGCAACCGGATCTGCTTCCAGGGCCGAATCGCGCAGACGCATCTCATCCACCTCCTGAGGCTGGCCCGCCTCATTGGGCGCGGGAGCCGGAATAAAGGCGCGTTCCCGCAGCCTGCTTTTGGATACTTTGACAAAAATGCGCCGCTTCAGGTCAACCGGGGTAAAGGCGTTGCTGCGGGTAAGTAAAACCTCGGCCTTGCCCAGGAAGAGAAAACCGCTGCCGTTGAGGGCAAAGTCAAAATGATTGAGCACTTTGCTCTGGGCTTCGGCGTTGAAGTACATGAGCGTATTGCGGCAAACAATTAAATCTACCCGCGAAATCGGCGCATCCTGGATCAGGTCGTGCCGGCCAAAAATAACGCAGCGGCGCAGCTCTTTATGAAAAACATAGCGGCTGTTGACCGGTTCAAAATATTTTTGCAGCAGGGCTGAGGGCACCTCCTTCACCTGGTTGGCGTTGTAGCTGGCCTGGCGAGCCTCGTTGAGGGCTTCTTCGTCGGCGTCGGTGGCGTAAATTTTGACCCGCTGGCGGAATTCCTCGGTCCCCAGGGAGTCGGCCAGGATCATGGCGATGCTGTACGCTTCTTCCCCGGAAGCGCAGCCGGCGCTCCAGATCCGGATCGGTTCGCCAATTTTTTTGCTTTCAATGATGCGGGGGACGACTTCCCCGGCCAAAAACTCCCAGGCCAATTCATCCCGGAAAAAGCCGGTCACGTTGATCAAAATGGTGTTAAAGAGGTAAACAAATTCTTCGGGATGCACCTCCAGGTAATCCACATAATCGTTATAACTCTCTACCCCGATAGTTTGAAGCCGCTTTTGGGTCCGGCGCATCAGGCTGGACCGTTTATAAGCGGTAAAGTCAAAGCCGCGGGTGCGTTTGAGGTACTCTAACAGCGCCTCAAAGTCGGGCTGCACAATTGGAGTACTCATAGACTTTCTCCTGTCATGACAAGGGTTATCAACGCCGAAGCGATTTCTTTAAGCGGCAGAATAAAATCAACCTGGCCGGTTTGAATCGCCGCCGAGGGCATGCCATAAAATTCAGCCGAGGCTTCATCCTGGGCAATCACAGTCCCGCCCATTTTTTTGATGGCCTGCACGCCCATACTGCCGTCGCTGCCGCTGCCGGTCAGCACGACGGCAATGGCCCGCTCGCGGTAAGTCGCCGCCACCGACTCGAACAGCAGATCGGCCGAAGGGCGCACAAAATGGACCAGTTCTGTTTGAGCCAGGGTGATGGTCCGGTCGGGATTGACCAGGAGGTGTTTGTTAGGGGGGGCGATATAAATCATTCCCGGCTGCAAACAATCCCCCGCCTCGGCCTCTTTCACCGGGAGAGGGGTGCGGCGGTTCAGGATCTCGGCCATCAGGCTGCGATGGCGGGGGTCGAGATGCTGGACAATGGCCAGCGCCGCCGGAAAATTGGCCGGCAGCACCGCCAGGATCTCGCTCAGGGCGCGCAGTCCCCCCGCCGACGAGGCCAGGGCCACCACATCAAAGGCCGCCGGTGGCAGTTGAGAAGCGTGCTGATCGTTTTTATTCATTGCCGTAAAAGTCCGCCGGGGGCGGGCAGCTTATTAGCCTGCTGATGAAGCTTAAGAAAATAGTTTGGTAAAAAAGTTACGCAGAGAAACACGGAGGACGCCGAGATTTCTCTGTGGTTCTCTGTGACCCCTCTGCGAGACTCTTTGTTCCTGTTTACCCCTCGTCCCCCCCCGGTTGAGCCTCGTCCACCGCCTCCGGCTCATCCGGGGTCTCCGCCGCAGCCAGCGGTTCATTCCCTAAAAGCACCTGCCGCACCAGTATGGCTCGTTCCTGGGCATCCTGGGCCTGGCTCTCAAAGCGAGCGGCGGTTAACTCACTGTTGCTTCTTCTCATCCGCGCGGCTATGCGTCGGGCCAGCGAGGCTTTCTCCTCCAGGGCACGCACTGCCGTCCAGAGGGCTTGCTCCAGCGCGTCCGTTTGCCCGGCCATCAGGCTTTCGGCGGAGTAGGCATGGCCCACATGGCAGCGAAAGCGGATCAATTCACCTTCGTCAATTTCCCACAGCACCCCCCCGCAGTCGGGGCAGGTGAGCATGCTCGGCTCGCCAGAGCGCCCGTTTCGTTCCAATACAGCCTTGTCCTGCTGCACCACTTCATCTTCAAATATTTCTACGTCATCTGACATCAAACCTACCTCTTCTTCAACCGCCGGCTCATTAACTAAACGCGCCAACAGGGGGGCAATCCCGGCGCCGGGTAAAATATAATCAACCTCGACATTTTCAATGGCATGCCGCGGCATATCGCCAAAGAGGGCATCTTCAGGGTCCTGGACAACGGTCAGGCCGCCCCGCGCTTTGATGGCGGCCAGCCCGGCGGCGCCGTCGTCGAGGGTGCCGGAAAGGATGACCCCGATCACCCGGCCTGGATAAGCCCGCGCCGCCGTCCGAAACAGCGGGTCAATCGCCGGCCGGAACCCGTTTTCCTTGGGTCCGCGCGACAGGCGGACCCGGCTGTCCTCGATCAGAAGATGCTGGTCCGAAGGCGCTACGTAAATACAGCCGGGCTGGATAGCTTCCCCATCCTGGGGATGGGTGGCCGCTATTGTGCCGGCCCGGTTCAAAATTTGGGGTAAAGCGCTGATCCGGTGAGGGGGAAAGTGGATGGCGACGAAGATAGCTGCCGGCAGGTCTGGCGGCAAATTCCGCACCAGGGTAGACACAGTTTCTACCCCCCCCGCCGAAGCCCCAATCACTATAATATCATGCCCTGGCATCTGTTTCACCTGTTTAAAGGCTTGGGGTTAATCCTTACCCGGATCAAGGATCAACAGAACCTTTTGCCGCCAAGGGTTTGCACCTTAAGCCTGACTTTTACTTCCCCCTGTAAGTGTACTCTTTTCTAACTATTTCTGCAAGCGTTACTTCGTTTTCCCTACTGATCGGGTGCATTTCGTTTTTGGGGCAGGTTTAGAAACACGAACCTCACGAAAGTGAAAAATGCACGAAAACAGTTCCTTTTCAACATCTCCTAATAATTTTTTCGTGCCCTTTTTATCAGCTTCGTTCTTTCGTGGTTCGAGTTTTCTACCCATTTGAATTATTTGCCCCCAAATTAAAATACTCGCCTACTCACGGCAGGTTCAAAGTCAGTAGAAAAGCAGCCCGAGTAGCCGGAGCGGAGCGGAGGCGTACCGAGGAGTGCGGTCAGCGGATGGAATCGGGGCAAACCCGCACCCTTCGATACGCCCACTCCCTTTGGTCGCAGGGCTACTCAGGATGCTTACCGCGTAAGTCCTCATATTTAGAATTGCTGTCTAATGATCCCGCCGCTTGACAGGCTGGCGTGATACGATTATAGTTTAAATAGCTTAACCTTACCCGCCACCCCATTTTAGTCACTTCTATCTAACCCCTCGCCCATTCACTCCAATCAAAGGGACAAATCGTTAAGGTGAGGTGACTCTTGTTGGAAGAGACGGCAGTATGACGAAGAAAGGTCTCGATCGGATAGAAGAGATCCAACAGCAGGTGGCGCTGTTGGAGCAGGCGGTCGAGCAGTCGCCGGAAGTGATGAAGGGCGTGCTGGAAGAGAGCGCTGCCTCATTGGCGGTCAGCCTGCACGAACTCCAGGTAGCCGAGGAAGAGCTGCGCGTGAATAACGAGGAGCTGCTGGCGGCGCAGCAGGCCCTGGCGGCTGAGCGCGAGCGTTACCAGGAATTCTTCGATTTTGCCCCGGACGGCTACCTGGTGACCGACCCGCACGGGATCATCAGGGAGGCCAATTACGCCGCGGCCAACCTGCTGCAAATTGCCCCGGCTTTTCTGGTGGGCAAACCACTGCTGGTCTATATCAAGCTGGATGAACACCCCGCTTTTCTGAAACGCCTGGCAACCCTGCGCTCGCAGCAACTGCCGGAGTTTCCCGGCCAGAGCTGGGAAGTTCAATTAAAGCCGCGCAAGGCTCCCCCCCTCCCCGCCCTTTTAACCGTCGCCCCCAAGTACAATACCAGGGGGAAATTGGTCAACCTGCGCTGGCTGCTGCGGGATATGACCGCAGAAAAAGAGGCCGAGGCGGCGGCGCTACGCGCCGCCGCCTTCAGCCGGGCTATCTTAAATTCCCTGGAAGCGCATATTGCCGTCGTAGACCAAAGCGGGGCCATCGTCGTCGTCAACGAGGGCTGGGAACGCTTTGCCCAGGCCAACGGCGACCCAAAGCTGGCCTGCACCGGGGTGGGGATCAATTATCTGGACGTCTGTCAGCGCGTCGAGGGGGAAGACGCTCCCCTGGCCCAGGCGGTTCTGGCCGGAATTGAGGGGGTCTTAAACGGCACCCAGGGCATCTTTACCATGGAATATCCCTGCCCTTCTCCCGGCGAGAGTTCCTGGTTCACCCTCTCTGTGACCCCCCTGGCCGGTGGTCGCGGCGCGGTTATTTCTCACGTCAATATTACCGCGCGCAAGCAAGTTGAAGAGGAGAAGAGCCGCCTGCTGGAGCAGGTCAGCCGGCAGCGGGAACAGCTCCGCGGCCTGAGCCAGCGCCTGGCCGAAGTGCAGGAGGCCGAACGCCGGCAACTGGCCATGGAACTGCACGACCAGGTGGGCCAGAAGCTGACCGCCCTGGACCTCAATCTGAACACCATTTGGGCGCGGCTGGCCGAGACTCCGGCGGGAACCGATCCGATTAAAGCGCGCCTGGATGACTCGCTGGCCCTGGTCGAAGAGACGGCCAGCGCCATTCGGAACGTTATGGCCACCCTGCGCCCGCCGGTGCTGGACGATTACGGGCTGGTTGCCGCATTACGCTGGTACGGCGCGCAGTTGTCGGCGCGGGCCGGGTTCACCCTGAGCGTGCAGGAAGATGGCGCCGGGCAGTCTCGCCTGCCCGGGCCGGTTGAAAATGCCC
The DNA here is from genome assembly GCA_023382535.1 of Anaerolineae bacterium. Next base: position 85,290 of record JAHDWA010000034.1, read on the forward strand.
TGTTCCGTATTGCCCAGGAGGCGCTGAACAATGTCGCCAAACATGCCCAGGCCGCCAAAGTAACCATCACCCTGGCCGAAAAGAACGGTCTGGTGCGGATGGCCGTGGCCGACAATGGCCGCGGATTTGAGTTGGCCGGTGTGGCCGGGACCAACGGCCAGCCGAGGTGGGGCTTGATGACGATGGCCGAGCGAGCCGAAGCTGTGGGCGGCCGCTGCTGGGTCAACTCTGGCCCCAACCAGGGAACCCAGGTTATTGTGGAAATGAAACTATGAACCAGGACGTAAACCTATGATTACCATTCTTCTGGTTGACGACCATGCCGTGGTGCGAGATGGCCTGCGCCTGCTCCTGGAAACCCAGTCCGACTTCCAGGTCGTCGGCACTGCCGATAACGGGCGCGAGGCTGTCCAACAGGTTAGCCAGCACTGTCCCAATGTGATCATCCTGGATATTGCCATGCCGGATTTGAACGGGATCGAAGCGCTGCGCCAAATTCGCGCAATCTGCCCGGAAACCCAGGTGATTATTCTCTCGATGCACGCCACCGGCAGCTATATTATTCAGGCCTTGCAGGCCGGCGCCAACGGCTATTTGCTCAAAGCCGCCGCCGGCAGCGAGGTCATCAACGCCATCCGGGTTGTTCAGAGCGGCCAGCGCTATATGAGCCAGAAAATTATTGACACGGTGATCAATACTTACCTGAGCCAGCCCGAAATCCTTGAGGGGCGAGATCCCCTGTCTCGCCTCAGCTCCCGCGAGCGCGAAATCCTGCAGCTCGTGGTCGAGGGTAAATCAAGCATAGAAATTGCCAAGGCTCTGGCGATTTCCCCCAACACGGTAGATACCTACCGCAGCCGCCTGATGCAGAAGCTGGGCATCAGCGATCTGCCTGGCCTGGTCAAATTTGCCATCCAGCGCGGTTTGATCTCGCTGGAGTAGCCCTGCAAGAGAACCTTATGCTTATCATCAAGTTTTCTTGACTTAAACTGTTTACCATTTCCTACAGACAAAAAAAACAATCTTTGGTACATTAAAGCTGTCGCCCTTATAAAGATATATTTGGAGGGTCTTCTTAACCTGCCCTCCTGAAGACAGGGGGTATGTTTGCGTCTTCGGGAGGGCTTTTTGTTAAACCCTGTTTTACCCAGACAGATCGCCTGAACTCCCAAATAGACCGCCGTAAGAATTTTTATTACCTGTACCCAGGGGTATAGGCCGTGCGCGTTAGCTCGTGATGATCCTTGTTTTTATTAAGGAACTTCCCTTCTTGTCAGAGTTTCGCTGTAGGGGGTGTGGGGAATGTGTTGACCGTCCCGAAAGGTGGTTTCAGCCAGAAACGTATCTTAATCATTCAACCCGCAGACACGGTTTACCTGCCACTCCACGGTATCCTCGAAGCAGAGTGCAAGGATTATCAGGTAGTTGTCGCGCCAAGTATCCCTGCGCTGCTGAATCTGCTCCTGCTGCAGCCCTTTGACCTGACGCTCATTGACAAGCGTGAGATTGGCTGGGGCTGGTTAAAGCTGGCGCAGATTATCCGCGGTTTCTGGCCCGACACCCCGATTCTCCTGCTGGCCGAGGATACCCTTGACTCGTTCAACAAGCCGGACCAGTCGTGGGCGTTTGACCGTTTTCTCCAAAAGCCCTGCACGCCCGGGCAGTTATTGGAGGCAGTCGAACAACTCCTGGAGCAAACAGAAGCAAAGTGAGATAAAGCGGGGGAACTCCTCTCGTTCCCAAACAGAGTTTGGGAACGAGAGGACCCAATTTGAACAGCAATCCTGAGGGGTTTGAACTGAATAATTTATACTCATTAAGGTTGAAAACTTGCACTCGTCGAACGTAAAGCGTGGAGCGTAATTTTCGCTCTACGCCTTACGCTCCACGCGCTACGGGCAACGTAGATTTCTATCCTTAACAGGTATACCGGCCAAGGATTACTTTGATGCTAAAGTGTGTTTTGATCGTTGAATCTGAAGCCGAACTTCGCTTCCAGCTAAAACGCTTCTTTGAAACAGAATATGCAAATTTTCAAGTGGCGACAGCAGCGGACAGCTTCAAGGCGCTGGGCCGGCTGCTGCAGCAGCGCTTTGACCTGGTTCTCCTGGATCAAAACGTCCTGGGGGAGGAGTGGTTAGAGCTGGCTCAAACGATCCGGGCTGTCTGGCCGGACAGCCGAATCCTCCTGCTGGGCGGAGAGGAGCCTCTCTCGGCGGAGAGGGCACAATCCTGGATATTTGATGGTTTTATTCAAAAACCTTTCACTCAGGACCAGTTGTTGAATACGGTGGAGCACCTGCTGGTCAGGCAACAGCAGTAAGTAAAAACCCCTTACTGGCGCGCTTCGTCCAAGCGGGCGTACAATTCCGCCAAATCCTGGCTGCGAAACCGGGCTACATGGTTGGTCGGCGGCAGCCCTTCCTCATAAAAGAAAGCGGGCAGCTCATCATCCTGGGCCGTAAAGCCGGCCTGCTTATTGAATTCCCACTCCAGCCTCAGCGTTTCTCGACCTAACTCAAAAAAGAAATCCCGGTTGAGCGCCGTGCCGAGGGCATCGTTGATGGCGTTGGCGATAAATTCCGTTTCAACGTTGGTCACCGAGCGGCCAAAGACGCACAGCCCCAGCGAGTCGGTCGCGGCAGAAAGGATTTGCTCGCGCAGGCTGGCATTGATGATCTCCTCGGGGGTCATAGAGCGCGTCTTCAAGCGGGGCGCATTCCCGGCAGTATGGTCGGCGCCTTGAGCGGTGGCCATCATGGTGATGCCGGTCGCCTCGATAACGCGGGGGTCATAGGCGCTGATAGCCTGCTTTTTTATGACCGGCACGCGCTTGACCCCGTAGTGCTGGCCCACGCGGGCCGTACCCTGCGCCCAGAGGCGTCCCTCGGGCGTCCCGGCCCCTATTTCCTCGAGGGCGGATTTCATCCAGGCCACATCGCCAAAAGGAGCTAAGCCCGCCTCCATCAACACGGCCAGGGTCGCCCCAGTTTCAATGGTGTCAATCCCCAAATCATTAGCGATGCGATTGAGAGCGGCCAGGTCGTCAGGATCGCTGATGCCGCAGTTGGTGCCCAACAGGCCCAATGTTTCATACTCCACCGGGGAGACAACTTCCTGGCCGTTTTGGTCAAAATAAACATTGCTACACTGGATCACGCAGCCGGGCATACAGGCATGGGTCTGGCTGCCGCCCCGGGAACGGTTCAAATCGCCGATATACTCGGCTCCCATCTTAAAGGTTTCCCCGGCGCCCGTATCAGCGAACTGGCCGCCGCTAAAATTGCGCACCGGCAGGCCGCCCATATAGTTGGTTACGTCGGCCATGCCCATCGTACCCAGGGCATTGTAAAAATTCATTACAATCGAGTCGGCCTGCAATTTTTGGGCATAGGTCCGAATGTTGCCCATGCTCTTTTTACGGTCGTGCAGTTGGGGGATCTTGTCCAGGTCAACCACAATCGCTTTAACCCGTTTGCTGCCCATCACCGCACCCACCCCGCCGCGCGCCGATAAACGCGAAGGGCGGCCATCGCTATCGCTGAAGGCAATCCCGGCCAGTAACCCCTGGTACTCCCCCACCGGGCCGCAGATACCCAGGGCGACCTTTTTCCCGTAGCGTTCGTACAGCAGGTCGGCCACGGCAAAGTTGTTCTTTTTCAGATAAGGCGCGGCCTCGTCAAAACTGATCGTGCCATCTTTTTTGAGATGGATGACTACCCAATCGTCGGAGACATCATGCAGGGTGAGACCGGCCAGGTGGAGTTGGCCCAAAGCATAGCTGAACGTTCCCCCGCCGTTGGATTCTTTGATACCGCCGGTCAGCGGGCTTTTACAGCCGACGCTGGTGCGGTTGGCATTGGAAAAACTGGTGCCGGCCAGCGGCCCCGCCGAAAAAATCAAGGGGTTTTCGGCTGAAAGCGGGTCAATGGTGGCCAGGCCCTTTTCCAGCAGCGTTTTGGCAATCAAATAACGCCCGGCTTTGGCAATCGCTTCGCCGTGGAGTTCTTCCTTTTCAACGGTGCGTGTTTTGAGATTGATTTGCAGATAAGTTCGCATCATTTTATTCACCCCTAAATGTTCTATTTTCGACAATGAGATGGGCAGCGGCAGGAAAAAAAGATATCAAATCAGAGTACCCCCGGCAGGAGTCGAACCTGCGACACAAGGTTTAGGAAACCTCTGCTCTATCCTCTGAGCTACGGGGGCAAATCACGACGACTTTAGTAAAGTCAAGGACTTACACAACTTGATTGTAGCATTATGGCGTCTTGTGGCCGTTTTAACCTGCGCACAAGGGGCTGCTAAACTACGAAAACTATGTAAATCCTGTAAGTACCCTATTCAATTTCTGGAAGTTTACAATGAACTTTCGGCAAAGTCAAGGCGCAAATTTGGCAGCGGGGTCAGAAGGGGAGTAAATGCAGGAATTTGCTTAAAGCGGCGGTGAGCAGGCTGGAAAGGAGCCAGGTACTCACCGCCAGCTTAAGCCTAGTTCTTACTTCTTACCATTAGCGGTGGTGGCAGCAATTTCTTGCGGGCTTAGTTGAATCGGCATTTTGGCCGTCCCATGCACACGTGGGTCAGCCGGCGGGAGTTGAGGTTCCGGCCCCAGCGGGGTAGGGCTGCTCACGTACTGAAATTCTCCCTTGCCGTCAATCGAGCGCCCGCTGGCCCAGGCGCCCTCTTTACTTTCTGTTCCCTGGGACATATTCCAGAACTGATAGGCGACTTCTGATTTCTCCAGTTCTTGCGGGAACGCACTGGGCACCGGCGTGGTTTCGAGGCCGGAGGCTTCCAACTCGGCGATGGCTGCCAGCCACTGGTTTTGATGCATGGTGTCGCGGGCAATCAGAAAAGAAAGCATATCCCGCACCCCGGCATCATCGGTCATATGATACAGGCGGGTCACTTGCAGGCGTCCCTGTGACTCGGCGGTGACATTTAAGCGAAAATCGGCCAGCAAATTACCGCTGGACGTGATATAACGGGCGGTCCAGGGAAAACCAACGCTGTCGTTAGGCGAAGCCCCGAGACCGTTGACAATAGCGTGTTGGGGATTCATCCCGGCGGCGATCGCCGCCATTTGTGGGTCTGTGCCGCCCATGACAGCCGCCATAATCGGGTTTTGAACAGCTTCATCTTGATCGGCCAGCGGCGCCTGGCTCAATAACTGGGCAATCATAGTGGCCAGCATTTCGACGTGGGCTATCTCTTCGGTGCCGATGTCCAAGATCATATCACGGTACTTGGCCGGGCCGCGGCAGTTCCAACCTTGAAACAGGTACTGCATCATCACCGAGATTTCACCCCACTGGCCTCCCAGAACTTCCTGTAGTTTTTTAGCGAACAGTGGGTCGGGGCGATCTGGGGTAGCGTTATACTGTAATTGCTTGGTATGAAAAAACATTACTTTTTCCTTCCTCTAAATCCTTTTACTCAAAAAATCCGTTTACTTAAGCTGTCTGTGCTCAATAGTCAGGCTGCAATTCGTTCATCGAACATCTTCTGCCAGAAATCTTACTAACACTTATAGCGTCACCCCCTTTCGGCTCCAGCCAACAAAAAATTTACTTTTGTTAAGTCGTACTTGTTAATAATAACAACACTTACCCCCCCCTTCCACACTAAAACGGGTGATTCTCGTAGAAAAAGGAGAGTTATCTTTCTACCCAGTCTTCGTTGCCCATCTGGGGTCCTAATTTATCAAATTTTCCCTCCTGTTTGTAAAGATTTCACTCCATGCCCTTCTCGGCCGGTCAATCAAAGTACAGCCGACATAGCTTTCAGAAACCCTTATAATTTGAATTAACCCTGTGATGATAAAGCAGTACCTGGGGAAGGGAGGACAGTCGCAGGCAAGCTGACAACGAAGGAGACCAGCGACCAAATGATGGGGATAGCTATGGGGGATAAAATTATTTTCGCGGAAGCTGGTTCTGAACCCTCACTCCCGAATCTTGAGGATAATTTTGCCGATATTCTTATTCTCGGCCATGCGCTGATGAGCTTCATTGGCCTGTTCAATCGGGTAAACCGTGTCAATAATGGGTTCGATCGTCCCATTCAGCAGCAGCGGCCAGAATTGGGCCATAAACTTCTCTTTGATCTCGACCTTCTCCGCCAGCGAGCGGCCGCGCAAAACCGAACCGATCAGCCGCAGCCGGCGGCCCATCAACGCGCCGATATTCACCTCGGCCCGGCTACCGCTCATCGTCCCGATAAAAACCAGGCGGCCGCGCAACTTGAGCAGCCCGATATTCCGCTCCAGGTAAGCTGCGCCAACATTGTCGAGGATCACATCTACCCCCTGGCCGTTGGTATGAGCCAGGATGCGCTCGACAAAATCCTCTTTTTTGTAATTGATAGCCAATTCTGCGCCCAACTGGGCACAATAAGCGGCCTTCTCATCCGTTCCGGCCGTTGCTAGCGCCCGGCCGCCCGCCTCGCGCACCAGTTGAATGGCCGCCGTACCGACCCCGCTGGCCGCGCCGTGAATCAGCACTGTTTCACCAGGCTGCAGCTTGGCTTCCATAAAAATATTCACCATTGCTATTACGAGAACTACCCCAAGTTTTGTGCCGGCATTACCGATTGCTTAGCCCAAACTCAAACCACTCATCGTCCTGCTTTAGAAACCTTGTTGACCCTAAAATTAAAATCCTTCAAAAGTGTAACTATTCATCAGCCCGATTAGACGGGCGGCTCCAGGATTTCGACAAGGTGCTGGCGCAAATGCCGCAGATAATCTTCAATCACAAAGCTCAAAGGTACCGGCTTTTCCTGGCCGATATGGCAGGGATTGTTCAAGACCTCTTCAGGCAGGGCGTCGATTACCCGGCAAAGGTGAAGATTATAGTGGGCAAAAAAGTCAACCAGTTCCACCCAATTCATCAGGTTGTACCCCTGCACTTCAACCCAGCGGCTTTGGTGGTAAGTCGGGAAATCGGCGGCGACGTTTTGAGCGCCGCGAACAAAACGTTGGTGGTTGTTGGCGGCAGAGTCAATCAGGTGGCCCAGAATTTCCTGTTTTGACCAACTCTCCGGGCTGGCCTTTTTGTTGGCTGTGTCCAACGGGATACTCAACAACCTGGGTTTGCTGGTCGTAATCAGTTCACGGATTTTGTCGGCTGTGGCTAACATAGAAACGCTCCTTCGTGGCTAATCTAAACTACATTTAATCTCGGTACACCTCAATCTTCGATGATTTCGCCATCCTGCTCCTCCCTTCGGTTTGCCGGATCGAAGTTAAATCCTTAATCCCAGTGCCTATAAATAATTCTGCCTGATGCTGTGCAGGTGATGCAGCTCGTGACCGGCAATGTGATAGGCCGCGGCTCTCACACTCATCAGATGGCCGTTCGCCACCCCAGCCCGGGTCAGGGCTTTATCCTCCAAGCTGTTGAAAAAGGTAATTGTCGCCTGTCGCACTGCCCTGTATTCGGCCAGAATCTCCTCTAGATCGCGCTCGTTGGCTCCGGAATAAATCACGTAGTCATCCTGCTCGAAGCCGGACAGCTCGGTAGTATCGTTCCGGGCAAAGCGCAGGGCGCGGTAGCAATAGATCCGCTCGTCGTCAATAATGTGGCCAAGGATTTCTTTGATAGTCCACTCGCCCTCAGTCCAGCGGTAGGTCAGCTTTTCCGCGGGAAAAGAGTGGATGAAATCAAGCACAGCTTTCAGGTTATCCTGCAAATGTTTTAAGACCAGGCCATCGTCCGGTAACAGACTGATGTACATAATAGCGTACGGCGCATATTCACCTTCTTCCGGTTTTGGGATTATTTTCATTGTTCCCCCTCTCGATAAGATTACTGTCTGCGACAATGCTCAGTTAAGCCACCTCTACTAATCCCAACCCCACACCTCGGATTAAAGATATGGCGTAATTTTAGCCAATGCTTCCGGTGACGTCATCACCGGAAAGACCTCAAACTCGACCAGGTCGCTCCACTGGGCTAACCACTCCTCCAGCAAGACGCGATCATCAGTCTCCATCAGTTGGAAACAGTGCTGCAGGTTTTCTTCAACCCAACTGGTCAGATGGGTCAACCCTGCGGGAGCCAGCCGTCCCTGGTCTCGAAAGCGGCGATAAACGGGCCGGGCATCGCCATTTTTGAAGTGTTCAACGACCATATAAACCATATCTGAATAGCTCCTTCCTCGTTGCAGCCAAAAATTTTGCCGGACAGCAGACCAGCGTATTCCCGCTAACCGGACCTCACTTTATTATCGCCAAAGATGCCTCTACCAGCAATTCTCGGCGGCAGCAGCCACTGAGGGAGAAACAGCTTTAACCAATTTCACCGATCCAGTACCCGCAGCTTGCAGATAATTCGGAGTGATGGATGAATTGGTAGCATTTAAGTTTGGCTTGGAAATGAGAAAACGATGCTTGGCCGACCGGGGGTGAGCTTAAGGAACTTAAAAATTTTCACCAGCGCGTAACCTTACGCCGTTATTCCCGGACTTATCAATGTGAAGTTTTTAACAACCGAGCCGAAAATAAAGACAATGAAACTACCAACCACGTTATCTGTCCGTGTTTTTCTGGGGCTGCTGGCGCTGGGACTTATCCTGGGACAGCCCTTCTCCTTTCAAGACGCCTGGGCCGCCGACACCGAAGTCTATACCTACCAACTGACCCAATCCAGCAGTGCCTACCAATTCTGGACCTCTCCGCCCAGCGAACGGGTGTTTAAAGACTCCGCTGTGCCTGTGGCCACCAGGTCAGAAGTTAGGGTCTACGCCGCCCGAAATGAGTTTGAGCCATTCCAGGTGGTGGTGAAACCGGCGTCAAGTGGCAATGTCAGCGTCAGCGTGGATCCCTTCAGCGCCGGCATCACCGCCGAAATCTACCAGGTTAAATATGTCACTATCAGCCAGGTTTCCGACAGCCTGGGCCGCACCGGTCCCTATCCCGACCCCTTGTGGCCGCTGGCCGATGGCGCAACCGTCACCCTGACGGCCAACGAGAACACAACTTTCTGGTTCAGTGTCTTCGTATCGCCGGGAACCGCAGCCGGCGATTATACTACAAACGTGCGGATCGGCGGGATCGCTATCCCGGTTCGGCTGCACGTGTTCAACTTTGCCATCCCCGACCAGCTTCACGTGGCCTCACAGATGAACTTTTCCTACCAGACCATCCTGAGCAAGTACAGCGTGCCCGGAACCGGAGCCGAATACTGGCTGTATGTAGACAAAATCAAGCAGTACTTCATGGACCACCGCCTCACGCCCTCGAGTGTTTTGTGGCCGGGTGGGTTGACCGGCGGCAGCAGCTTCGCCAATCCGTTTATTGACTATAACTGCGGCGCCCAGACCTTTTCTGACCCCTATGGCATCTGGGGCTTTGAAGACCTGGCCCAGCGCTACCTGGCCGGTTCCGGTTTGCTTGGGGGGCAGTTCGCCACCCCCTTCAACAGCGGTGCCGGCTTTTCGACTTTTATGGCCGCCGGCTTTGTTCACAACGACCCCTCTCAGGACCAGCGTCCCGCCAGCTTTTGCGGGCAAACGCGCAGCAGCAGCGACTGGCTGCAAAACCCCACTTCGGCTTACAACACGGCCTGGTTTGCCTACGTCACCGCGATGCGGAATTACCTCGCCGGTCAGGGCTATTTGAACCAGGCCTATCACTACTTCGCCAACGAGCCTCAGGACCAGGCCGATTATAATGCGGTGGCCTGGTATTCTCGCTACGCCCACCAGGCTGCGCCCGACCTCAAGCTGATGGTTTCGGAAGGCCCCAAACCGGAGATTTACACCAACCCCAGCTACCCCAACGCTCACATTGACATCTGGCTGCCCGTGCTGAACGAATACGACCCGACCGCCTCGCAGGACCGGGAGCAGAACTATGGGGAAGCAACGTGGATTTACTTCTTGCATGGAACCCGCCCGCCCTACTTCAATCCCATCACCCTCGACCACCCCGGTATCGAAAGCAAGCTGACCGGCTGGTTCTTGTGGAAATATCGGGTGCGCGGCCTGGCCTATTACTCGCTCAACGACTGGAGCAAAAACCCCTGGACCCAGCCCATGACCGATGGCCATAACGGCGACACCTTTATGCTCTATCCGCCCTCGGAGAGCAATACAGCCACTGCTTATGGTTCGAACGGCCACCGGTTTGTCCCCTCCATCCGCTTTGAGTTGATGCGAGACAGCCTGGAAGATTACGAGTATCTTTACCTGTTGGCCGGCGGGCAGCCCGGTGTCGGTATAATCAATGCCGCCGACAGCCAGGCCAACAAAATCATCGCTGGTCTGACCAGCTACACCCGCAACAGCGAATTTATGTATAACTTGCGGCGGCTGATCGGCCAGAAAAATGGCGGCGAAATTGCCGTCATCCCCGATATTCAACCGCCGCCCACCCATCCCCGCGCCGAAGGACCGCCGGGCAACTACTACATCAATTTTCAAGACCCTGCGGGACAGCCTACAGATAATCCCCTGGTCGTAAACGGCAAAACCTATCTGAAAATCGGTTCCGCTGATTACAGCGCCACTGCCGGTTACGGCTGGTACGCCCCACCCGATGTCCACTGGCTGACCACCTACCTGAGCAGCGGGCCAAACGTATTGCAGCGCAGCATTCTCTACTCGGATTGGGGGCGCAAGGCCACCTTTGAGTTCGACCTGCCCAACGGAGCCTACAATGTGACCGTCTCGGTGGGTTGGCAGGGCCGAACTTATGCCAATCACAAGGTTGACATCGAAGGTGTCAATTTTGTCAACGTTGAAGCGACCACGCCGTCTAATCCCTACCTCGTCCATACCAAACCGGTCTATATTAGTGACAACAAACTCACCATGGCCATCGGCGATGGCTCCGAGTACACCATGCTCAATTACCTCACGATCGAGGCGGTCAACTCTGTGCCGGTCGCCGTCAGCAACCTGCGGGTGACGCAGGCCAGTACTGGCAGCGGCGCCCTTACCGCCACGCTGGCCTGGACCCCGCCCGGCGACGCCATCACCACCACCCTCCGCTACAGCGCCACGCCGATTACTGAGGCCACCTGGAGCAGCGCGGCTCTGCTGACCGATACCTTCCCCGGCGGTCAAAGCACCTACATCGCAACCCTGCCCTACACGAGCGGCTCGGTCTATTTTGCCCTTAAAACGCAAGACGCCGACGGTGACTGGAGCGGCCTGTCCAACAATGCTTTCTGGCCGCATTTCGAACTGTACCTGCCATCGGTACGGCGCTAAACTCAGCAGGAGATTTCATAATGCTCAACAAGAACCTGTGGTTCGTCAGTTTGTTTAGCCTGTTGTTGTCCTGGAGTCTGGTCGCGCCCAGCCAGGCGGCCAACACCACCTACTATGTTTCCTTCAGCGAGGGCGCGGATAGTAACACCGGCCTGTCGGCCACGCCTGGCCCCAATGGCCCCTTCAAAACCATTGCCAAAGTCAATGCGCTGTCATTGCAGCCGGGCGATATAGTTCTGTTCAAATGCGGCGATACCTGGTCGGGAGAGATGCTGCGGATCGAGGAGTCGGGGACAGCCGGAAGCCCTATCACCTTTGGTTCTTATCCCGCCACCACTTGTGCCAACAAACCGATCCTATCCGGCTCAAAGCCCATCAGCGGTTGGAGCGGCAGCGGGCCTATTTACAGCGCCATCCTGTCCAGCACCGACTTTCCCAACGGGGTCAATCAGCTTTTTCGCAGCGGCCAACGCTTGCCTTTTGGCCGCTGGCCCAATATCGGTCAGGCTGGTTTTGATAACGGCTACAGCACTATCAACAGCCAGCCGGCCGCCACCCAGATTTATGATCCCGAACTCCCCGACCTCAATTGGGCCGGGGCAGTGGCGCACATCAAAGGGATGCGCTGGTATCTGCTCAACCGCCAGGTCAGTGGCGACAGCGGCGATACCCTCACGTTTTCGGCTAATAATGACTGCTGGAGCGGCAATTGCACCGGCTGGGGTTACTGGTTGAGCAATCACCTGAGCACCTTGGATCAGGAGGGTGAGTGGTATTACAACCCGGCCAACCGGACGGTCTACCTTTATTCAGGCAGCGCTCCCAGCAATATCGAAGGTTCAGTTATCCTGCAAAATGATACCCGCAGTTGGGGCGGCATTTTGCTGGGACGGGATTTATATCAGAGCGTGGCCTATGTGGTGGTGGACAATTTCGAGGTCAAAAACTGGTATCGTCACGGCATTGCCTCGCCAACCAATTTCGATCATTACGAACTGAATAATGTCACCCTCAGGAATAATAGGATCAAAAATGTAAATAGTATCGGCATTAACCTGGCGACGTGGGTCTATGACCCCTCTGATGGCCGGCCGGCGGGTTGGCGGGGCGGCTATAACCTCCAGATTGTGAACAATCTTATTGATGGGGCCAATCACCGGGGAATTGATACCTATGCCCGGCAGTCGCTTTTTCAGGATAATGAGATCAAAAATATTGCCTTAATCCAAAACCTGAACCAATCGGGCATGGGCTGTGATACGGATGACGGCGGCGGCTTCTGCACGGAGGATGGGGATGGGATCAGAATTAAGGTAGACCAACCGGCGGACTCGGGCAATAACAACACGCTCCGCTACAATCGCCTGGACAAGATCGGTTACAACGGGATTGACGTTTTTGGACACACCAACACCTTTGAGAACAACGTTATCACCCAGGCTTGCTATGCCAAAGGTGATTGCGGCGGCATTCGCACCTTTGGCAGCGGCAATCTAAGCAGCACCAGCGTGTATAACCTGGCCATCCGTAATAATATCGTTGTCAATACCAGCGGCAATACCGATGGGGCCAATACCACCTACAAAGCCTTGTTCGGCTTTGGCCTGTATATTGACCATTACTCTAAAAATGTGGAGATTTCGGGCAACACGGTCATCAGTTCGACCGTCCACGGGGTGCTGTACCAGGACTCGACCGGCCAGATGACCAATAACACGCTCTATGCCAACAATCTCGGCACGTTGAGCGGGGGACAGGTCAACCTGACCCAAAACCCGACCCTGGTCCAGCCTTTCAGCGGCAACATCTTATATGGCCTGCGCAGTGATACCCGCACCCTCATGGCTGACAGCAAAGCCAGGCTGTCCGGCTCCAACAACAACTACTTCTTCAACCCTTACCAGAACAGTCACATCTACGCCGAAGGAGCCAAAACTCTGGCCCAATGGCAGGCTTACAGCGGGCTGGACAGCGCCTCCCAAACGCACTGGTTCAACCAAAACCCCGGCGATCCCCCTCTGTCGGTCATCTTTTACAACCAGACCAAAACCAGCCAGGTGATAAACCTGGGCAACAAGAAGTACCTGGATTTGGACCAGAATCAGGTCATCGGTAGCCTCACCCTGGCCCCCTTCGCCTCAAAGGTACTGATTGACAGCGGTGAGGTTGCACTGGCCCCGGTTGCTCTGTACTTTGATAACTCGGCCACCCCGCCGCAAGTGGTGACGTTGAAGAATATTACCGGCAGTTTGCTTACGCTTACTGGCATTATGGTCAGTTCTGGCTTTGCCCAAACCAACGACTGTCCGGTTACTCTCAACTCCGGTCAGACCTGCACCATCACCATTTCTTTTACCGCCGGAGGCACTAGCCCTGTGACCGGTACATTAGCTGTAAACCACACCGCCGGCGCGGCCTACACTGCCAATTTGTATGGTAATCTACCCAAAATCTATGTACCAATTATTCTTAAGTGAACTACCACCCCCAAAGGCCGTGGCTTCAGGTTTCAACGAGATTGCCCGAAGGTAAAGCTTTATCGGTGATTTCAGGCAGCTTCAAGATGTTGATCGCCTGAACTGGTGTATGAAAATCCAGTCTCAACAAATAAAACACCCGTTAGCAATCTGGAAATAAAATGGACTGGCTATGACGACCAGTCCGTAGCTTCAGCAAGATAAGCTTGTCTATTAACGCCTCTTTACTCCCTCACTTTGAGAATAATCTTGCCGATATTCTTATTCTCGGCCATGCGCTGATGAGCTTCATTGGCCTGTTCAATCGGGTAAACCGTGTCAATAATGGGTTCGATCGTCCCATTCAGCAGCAGCGGCCAGAATTGGGCCATAAACTTCTCTTTGATCTCGACCTTCTCCGCCAGCGAGCGGCCGCGCAAAACCGAACCGATCAGCCGCAGCCGGCGGCCCATCAACGCGCCGATATTCACCTCGGCCCGGCTACCGCTCATCGTCCCGATAAAAACCAGGCGGCCGCGCAACTTGAGCAGCCCGATATTCCGCTCCAGGTAAGCTGCGCCAACATTGTCGAGGATCACATCTACCCCCTGGCCGTTGGTATGAGCCAGGATGCGCTCGACAAAATCCTCTTTTTTGTAATTGATAGCCAATTCTGCGCCCAACTGGGCACAATAAGCGGCCTTCTCATCCGTTCCGGCCGTTGCTAGCGCCCGGCCGCCCGCCTCGCGCACCAGTTGAATGGCCGCCGTACCGACCCCGCTGGCCGCGCCGTGAATCAGCACTGTTTCACCAGGCTGCAGCTTGGCTTCCATAAAAATATTCACGTAAGCCGTGTAGAACACTTCCGGCACGGCCGCTGCCTGTTCATAGCTCCAATCTTCGGGAATAGCCATTAGCAGCGGCGCCGGCACGCTGACCTGCTCGGCGTAACCACCGCCACTGACCAGGGCACACACCCGGTCGCCCACCTGCCAACTGGTCACGTTGGCCCCCAGCGCGGCAATCCGTCCGGCCACATCCAGCCCCAAAATTGGGGACGCTCCCGGGGGCGGCGGATAATTTCCGGCCCGCTGGGCCAGGTCGGCCCGGTTGAGCGCAGCCGCACGAACATCAACCAGCACCTCGTCGGCGCTGTAGGCCGGCACGGCTGTCTCCTGCCAGACCAGAGGCTTACTTTCTTGATCGGTTTGAACGGCGATAGCTTTCATTGATCCCCCACTTTTAGGTTCGGTCGGCCAGATTCCTTAAAATTACTACTCAGGTGACTGCCACTTTTAGCGTGAGCAGTTCATGATTCTTTATTTTAACGCCAGGGCGCAAAGATGCCAAGTTTTTTTAGTATGTGGGGGTGCTTCCTTATTAAATTGGAAAGACCGCAGAGGTTTCAGAAACCTCTGCGGTCTACCTAAAATCCCAGACTCGGTGTGGAACTGCTGCTACGGTTTCAACACCACTTTAACACACTCGTCTTCCTTGTTCACGAACATGTCGTACCCCTGGGGCGCGTCGCTAAGCTGCATCTGGTGGGTGATGACAAAGCCGGGGTCAATATCGCCGTTTTCGATCCGCTCCAGGAGCGGGCGCATGTAGCGCTGGACGTGGCACTGCCCGGCCTTGATCGTCAGCGAGCGGTTGACGACGGCGCCCATCGGGAACTTGTCAATGAACCCGCCGTAGACCCCAATGACCGAGACCGTGCCGCCGTTGCGGCAGGCCATGATCGCCTCGCGCAGGGCGATGGGCCGGTCTGTCTCCAGCATCAGCGCCTGCTTGGCCCGGTCATAGGCATACATAGCGATATGGCCGTGCGCCTCCATGCCGACCGCGTCAATGCATGCGTCCGGCCCGCGGCCGCCGGTCATTTCCTTCAACGCCTCGAGAACGTTGGTCTCTTCATAATTGAGCGTCTCGGCGCAGCCCTGTTCGCGGGCCATGCGCAGCCGGGCGGGGAAGCGGTCAATGGCGATCACGCGCTCCGCGCCGAGCATGTAGGCGCTCTTGATGGCGAACTGCCCAACCGGGCCGCAGCCCCAGACGGCGATCACATCGCCCGGCTGGATATTGCACATCTCCGCGCCCATATAGCCGGTCGGGAAGATGTCAGATAGAAAGAGGGCCTGCTCGTCCGGCATGCCATCCGGCACTTTGAGCGGGCCAACATCGGCGAAGGGCACCCGTGCGTACTCGGCCTGCCCCCCGGCGAACCCGCCGAGCATGTGCGAATAACCGAAGATACCGCACGGCGAATAGCCCCACAGCTTCTCGGCCATCCAGGCATTGGGGTTGGAGTTTTCGCACAGCGAGTAGGCCCCGGCCTGGCAGGCGGAGCAGTTGCCGCAGGCAATCGGGAACGGAACGACCACCCGGTCCCCGACCTTGAGATTCCTCACCTCTTTGCCCACCTCCATCACTTCGCCCATGAACTCATGCCCCAGAATGTCGCCCTTTTCCATGGTCGGCACAAAGCCGTTGTAAAGGTGCAGATCGGAGCCGCAGATAGCGGTAGAGGTGATGCGCACAATGGCGTCGCGCGAGTTCAGAATCTGGGGGTCCGGCACTTCTTCCACTTGAACTTTCTTTTTACCCATCCAACAGGTAGCTTTCATTACTTTTCTCCTTGTTAATAAATTCGCGCGCGGCTGAACTGCGGCTGAGCCAGGTTGACCACCCCGTCGCCTCTCTCCACCACCTGCTTTTCCGGCGGCCGGGCGGAGTGTGGATGCGGGTGAATGCTGGCATCCGATTGCACAACCTCGCCGGTCTCCATGACCTGCTTGAAGCGGCGCAGGTCTTCCGTGATTTGCTGCTCGGGCGCTTCGCCAAAAAGCTTGGCAATAGTTGCGCCGATCACGCCGCCCGGCGGGCTGTAATGCAGCTCGACATGCACTTCCGTGCCCCGCCCGCCCGGCGCAGGCTTGAATTGAACCCGGCCGGAATTGTCCACATCCGCGCCTTCGAGCGAGCGCCAGGCAATCAGTTCGTTCGGCCGGTCTTCAATCAGCTCGGCCTCCCACTCGACCGTCATGCCGGCCGGCGCTTTGGCCCGCCAGTGTGACCGCTGCTCGCCCGCTGCCTGCACCGATTCAAGATGCTTCATAAAACGGGGCAGATTCTGGAAATCGTGCCAGAACTGGTAAACCTCTTCAACCGGCCGGTTGACGGTAATGGCCTTGTGCACGTTAATGGCCTGATTCCAGGGCGCACTAGCCCGCGTCAGTTCGGGGCGGCGGGTGAACTGCTGGCTGCTGAGCAGGTCAAGGAGCGTTACGCCGGCCACTGCCGCCGTTGCCATTCCCACCCGATCCCGCCGGGCACTATCCGAGTTGAGCGCCCGCCCCAGGAGGGCCAGGTCCATCAGGTCGCCGCCGACCCGCGCCCAGAGCCAGCCCGTGGGCCGGGGCTGGGTCAGGATACCGACCCCGCTGACGATCTCGCGCACGCCCACCGTCTGCAAAACCCGGCGGTTGCTGTCGTCATCGCTGACGCCGATCAAGCGGGCCACGCTGCCCGGCGCAGCCACCTGGGCCAGCCCCAGGCCGATACTGAACCAGCCCAGGGCACTGGCCAGCCCTGCCGTGGCTCCGTTTTGCTGCCTGCCGTTGCCCTCACCATAGCTGCCCGGCCGGCTTGCCTGTGTTTGTTGCATCGCCATCATCACTTTCCTTTCTTGCTGTTGAGCTTGACCCTTCCCTTCACTGGGTTGCTGTATTTATAATTGAGTTAGGTTTCATTTTCTCCTTTTTGCTTTTGTTAACCTATACCCGGATAGGTGATTTCGGCAGTAAAGAAGAGCTATCTTTTGTTTAGACCAATTGGGCGAGAGCGGGGTCAAGCTGTTATTACCCAGTCCGTTTGATTGACCTTTGCATGAGACCAATTAAGTCCAGGGCTGCAGATCCGCAAGGCTGCGGGTCGTTCGCGGTTGTAAACTAAGGATTTTGTGAGGGGAGGATCAAGGCAGTGTCACTAAGTCACAGGGTGCTGCTTTGGTAGTGTTAAAACGATGAGTTCGTAGTGACGACTTTAGTTGTTTTTAAGGCCGGTCAAGCGACTGAAGTCGCTACTACAACTACTCAATTAAACATTGAGATGCGCCTTTTATTTGATTGCCATTTCTAAAAAGAGTACGCCCGGTTTTGAAGCAGTGGCTGGCAGTCCTGGCCTTCAACGCGAATGGTTTAAGCAGGTAAGATAGTGAAACTGTTCAGCGCCCGTTTATGCAAATCCTGGGCCAGCTCGGCCCACTGTTCTGAACGCTTCTCAAGTTTTTCCACTTCGGCCATATCAAGACCTAACGTCTTGAGATCTTCCGAGTAGATGATCATAAGTTCTTGACGTTTAGCACTATCCAGCCATACCAAACGCTCGAAGAGGGTATCGCCGCTTAAGTTGTAACCCTGCTCCCGCAAATATCTAACCACGTGAGCGCTGTCAGAGTCCGGGCGGCGTTGAAAATCTTCATCTATATTCAAAACGTCGGCATCGCGCCAAAATTCGTAGCCTGCCAACCTCAATGGGGTGCTGTGAGGATAACTGTAGGTATACTGATTATTGCTCAGATAACCTTCAAACTGTATCCAGAGCAGGCGCACCACATGCCGGCTGGGGTCAGCTATCACGAAGTGGTGCTGTTCGACCTGGGCGACATCAGAGAGAATGAAATTCAGACTCCCTGCATAGGTAAAGGAGGGGGGCACTTTAATTTGAATAGCTGGAGCATTACCGGAATATAAAATATTTTCTTGAACCGAGCGTTTAGGGATCATATCTTGTCACGCAGGTGCTTTCAAGAATCCCTTGTTGCTGATACCGGCCCACACCGAATACAGCGTTGATCCACGTCGCCGGTTTCTACTTGAAGGGTGGTGTGTTCAATACCGTACTGATCGTGCAGCGTTTTAGCTGTATCATCGAGGAAAGCATCGGTAAACGTGCCTTCGGGGATAACAAGATGGGCTGTCAGCGCCGTCTCGGTGGTGCTCATCGCCCAAATATGCAAATCGTGAACATTCGTCACCCCCGGCCGGCTTGCCAGGTAGTCCTGGACACCCTGTATATCAATAGCTTCCGGTACAGCGTCCATGGCCAGATTGAAAGATTCTCGTAACAGACCCCACGTTCCGATAAATATGATAACCGCGATCACTAAACTTACGACGGGGTCAAGCCACGACCAACCAAAAACAAGGATGGCAACACCACTGAGGACAACCCCCAGGGACACGGCCGCATCAGCGGCCATATGCAGGAATGCCCCCTGGATGTTTAAATCCTCTTTTCTGCCTGACCTAAAGAGAAGGGCTGTAACAGTATTCACGACAATGCCAACGGCCGCGACGATGATGACCGTTCCTTCGGCAACAGGGCCAGGTTCGCCAAAGCGCCTGATGGCTTCCCAGGCGATACCACCGACGGCGACAAGCAGAACCACTGCGTTGATCAGTGAGGCCAGAATGGACGACCGCCGAAAGCCATACGTCCGCCGGTCTGACGGTTCGCGCCGCGAGAGCCAGGCAGCGCCCCAGGCCAGGACCAGACCGAACACGTCACTGAAGTTATGCCCTGCGTCTGCGACGAGGGCGAGCGAGTTGGCCAGGTTCCCGTAAATGAACTCGACGGCCACAAAGGTAAGGTTGAGCGCAATACCAATGGCAAAGGCGCGGCTGTAGTTTGAGGGCGTGTGGCTATGAGCATGAGCCATAGAGCAGACCTCTTGACTATTTACGCTATATCCGGCTACATCCTCCAGATATTACCGCTCTCTTGATAAATTTTGCTGTTCAAGTACCGGGTTCAGGAGATGCTGACGTGGGGCGGGTATTCGGGAAAACAACGGCGCCTGACAAAGACCCGTGCTTGACGGAGTGAAAGCCAGTTTTCCCAGAAGTTCAGTGGTTAAGCGGCCCTCTCCCGCGCTCTTCAGCGCACCCGAAGGGGTGTAAGGGTTTGGGCTGGGCCAATGACAGTGGCCCGGATACTCAGGAGTGGTGTGCGTTGAAAGGCGCCCGCACCGTTCTGAAGCAGCGGCGGGGGCAGCGATGGTCCCGCCAACTGTAACTTAGGCACGGCCTGGCTTACCCGTGAGGGTATTTTCTAAGGCTAACCTCGATTGAACACCTTAAACCGCCATCGCCTCAAAGGCTACTTGCAACGGCTCCGTCTCAGTCAGCGTAAAATTTAGCTTTTCAAACCCGATGACCCGCCCAGCTTTATCTTTCATTAAAATCACTTCTTCTCCCGTTTCTTCACTGATATACTCTTTCTGTGGGTCATCAAACCAGACCGTCAGCGTATTGCCGAGCTTATCATAATAGACTTTTACTTGGGCCATATCTTCGTTCCTTCCTTGATCGCATCGGTCGGATACGTGGTAATCAAAAATCCTTCCTCATCAAGCCGTTTGGTGACAGCACACACCCAGCGTTTTACGCTTTCAGATTTATAAAACAAGTAGACATTGGGGTCACTGCGGCTCACTCGAATTTCATCAGGAGTTTGGAGAGCGGCTTGAACATCTTGTTCACGGCCTATCATTGCTGGGTGTTTGACCGTAACGATGTATTCCCAATAGGAACGAGTGACCCGAACGTAAAAATTTAGTGGGGTGAGCACCTGAAACAACAAATCCTCTGACATAAGAAGTATTTTAGCTTTTTTAGCCAAACCTACAACTTATCTGATGATTTGCCTTACCGGTGTGTTTATTTTATCAACGAGTGCCTAACGCCCTCGAATTCAGCCGCTTGCGGGTGGGCAATGGTCATCTCAATTACCCATAACACTGTCAGCAAACTGACGTTGAAAAAGGAAGGGCAGCAATTCGTCAGGAACGATCCCTACCCCGGCGGGGTATTCCCCCACCGCAGAAACCTCATACAGTTGCAGTGCGTCCACTTTCCACTATAATGCGCTCTACGTCTTCTCATAAGCTAAGACCGTCAAGCCGATTGGAGCCTTTGCGCCCGCTTCAGGAACTTGGTCTCCGTTCCGGGTGATTCCACCCCTGGCGGCGAGCTTGCTCGACCCCGATTAAGAAACTACTCCATCTTATTGGAGGGAACGGCCGAGAAGACGAATAAAGAAGAGCCAGACCCGCCTGACCTTGAAAATAGGGTGGGGTTTTTGAGTTGGAAAACGGTTGACCTGCGGCAAGACCGATCTAAAATCCTCTGACCGCACCCCTAGATAGTGCGGTTTACTTGTCCCACCTACCCTAGATATTGTAACCCTTCAACCCCAACCCCCGACGCAAGGTTTCTTAAGAACCGCTTGTTAGCCCGCTTTTGAGGATGGAATGTAAGACCATCCAGGCAAGCCAATTCCTTACCCATTTTTTCATAAACTCCGCCCTAATAGCTTTACCTAAACCAGTTAGCCAGTTCGTTTTACGGAATCAACCCCAATTGTACTTTTATGGCTTGCTCTACTTTTTGAATATCTGCATTTGATAAACCGCCAATATTACTGCTCAAACGAACCTTGCTTACAGTTGTTATTTGATCTGCCATCGCCTTATGCTGCTTACCATTAAGCAGCACATACGCTTCGCTTGGATACAAACGCTCAATTTTACTTGTTAACGGTACTACCTGGACCCGATTTAGAAATTTATTAGACATATCATTACTGATAATCACCGCAGGACGTTGCTTCTGTATTTCTCCACCTACAGACGGATCAAAGTTGACCCACCACACCTCACCGCGCTTCATCGGCAACATCTCCCACCATAGCCTCGACCCACTCCAGGGCCTCACCTTCACGGGTTTCATCTTGAGCCATTTGCTGATAGGCTAACTCCAACTCGGCGCCCATGACATGAGGACGTATAAGAGACTCGATAAACTGACTGATATTCCCTCGCCCAATCATCTTATACAATCCTTCATATACATACTCATCAATTGTAATGGTAAGTTTTTTCTGCATCTGTACGCCTCCTAATACGTATTTAATACGTATTGTACCAGATACAATACAAAACTACAAGCTGACAAGGAGCTTGCGAAGAATTAGCGACCTGACCATACATTGTCTTAATTATCCACTTACGTTTTGCGGTGACCTCGCTTGGCAAAACAACTTTCTCTGGCCCTGTCTTTATCATCCTGTTTACGAACTGAGCATTAATCCGGCCAGGGAAAGCCAACTTTGGTCAACGGCTTAATTCTTTAAATCTGACCCCACCTTGCGATTATTTTGTTAGCATTTTTTAGCGGCCTAACGCCTGCGGTTCAGCCGATTGCGAGTGGGCGTGACAACCTACATTATACACCAACTATGCTGGCAAGGAATGCTTGAAAAACCGGGCGGTAGCAATTTATAATGAGTTAGCCTCAGAAATATGCTATCATATCTCAGTACAG
>JAHDWA010000035.1 GCA_023382535.1 Anaerolineae bacterium
GCGCGACTACACGATGGCCGGCTATTACCGCTTGATCGAGCGCATCCGGGCGCGCCTGCCGGAGGTGTCCATCGCCACCGACATCATCGTCGGCTTTCCGGGCGAAAGCGAGGCCCAGTTCCAGGCTACCCTCGACACCCTGGCTGACCTCAAACTGGATGTCTGCCATGTGGCCATGTACTCGCCCCGCCCCGGCACGGTTTCTTCCAAGATTCTGCTCGACGATGTGCCGGCAGCGGAAAAGAAGCGCCGCCTGGATGCCGTCAACGACTTGCAGGAGCAGATTGTAGCGGACATCAACGCCAGGCTGCTGGGCCGGACGGTGGAAGTGCTGGTCGAAGAGAAGAACAAAGGCCGCTGGAAGGGCCGCACCCGCACCAATAAGCTGGTCTTTTTTGAGGATGAGAGCGGCAGGGATTGGCAGGGTCAACTGGCCGAAGTCGAAATCACCTGGACCGGCCCGTGGAGCCTGCGCGGAACCCTGCCCGGCCAGAAGAAACTGGTCGCTACCGACGAGCCTCTGCTGATGCCATTAATGGCCTAGTGGTGCTTGACTACAAAAGTTGGTAAATCCAGGAAGGTTGGAAGATTGGAGGGTTGGTAAAGCGACCCACCTTCCAGCCTTCCATCCCTCCAATCCTCCCTCTTCCAATTCCCCCTCTGCAACTTTTCCCTTTATAATCCGTATAGCCTTATGCAGACGCACAAACAGGAAGTCTTACTGCATATGGTCAACGCGTTAACCTTTGGTTGGAATAGCTCAATGAAATCCGTGGCCACGGAACAAACAAGCGCCAGACCGGTCGCGCCGGAAGCGCAGGCCCAGGAACAACGCTGGGCGCTGGCTGCCCAGCATGGCGACCGCTCGGCGTTTATGCGCCTGGTCGAGGCCTACCAGCGGCCCGTCTACAACTTGTGCTACCGCATGCTCGGCGGGGATGCGGCCGAGGCCGAAGACGCCGCGCAGGAAACCTTTTTGCGGGCCTACACCAAGCTGAACACCTACAACTCCAGCCGCAAATTCTCGTCCTGGCTGTTCTCGATTGCCTCGCACTACTGCATTGACCGGCTGCGCCAGCGCCGTTACCAGTTTATCGGCTGGGATGAGCTACCCGCGCCGGATCAGGCTGTGCTGTCCAGTCCGGAACCGCAGCCGGAGGCCGCCGCTCTGAGCCGGGAGGAACAGGCGACGTTACATACGCTCCTCAATTCACTCCCCGCCGATTACCGGGCGGCAACTATTCTGCGCTACTGGCACGAACTCTCGTACGAAGAAATAGCCGAGACGCTGCAGACCAGCGTCAGCGCCATCAAAAGCCGCCTGTTTCGGGCCAGGCAGATGATGGCCGGGGAATTAGAGAAAATCAATGAAAAATGAGGAATTGCGTGTTACGTGTTGCGTCTTTCGTGAAATTACGAAAGACGTAACACGCAACACGGAGTAATGCTGGAGGCAAATGATGGCACACGATACCTTTACCGAACAGATCTCTCTCTGGTTAGACAACGAACTGAGTGCGCCCGAAGCGGCTGAGCTGCAGGCTCATCTGGCCGGTTGTCAAGCCTGCCAGCACACCTATCAGGCTCTGCAGCAAGTAGACACGCTGCTGCGGGGGGGGGCAAGTATGGTCGTTGGGCCTGCGCCCGGCTTCGCGGCCCGGTTTGAGAACCGCCTGGCTCAGCAGCAGGCCCGCCATAATGGGCATATCTGGTTAGGTTTTGGGGTGCTGCTCGTGGGGACCCTGTTCTTCTTTATCATCGGGGGTATCGTGCTGGGCACTTCCGTCAGCGCGGGAATCAACCTGGTTGGGATAGACATCCTCTACAACGGGTTGGCCGGTTTAATCACATCGGCTAATACGCTGGCGGTTTGGGTGAACCTGGCCGGCCTGTTTCTGAAAGCCTGTTTGATTACGATGAGCCAGCCTTTATTCTGGGGCTGTGTGCTGATTGCTGCCGGGATGGCCTGGTTGTGGCTGCGCCTGCTCAAACTCGCCAACCGGCCGGCTGCGGTTGAACTGTTAATCTAATAACTTTTGAAGATCAAATTTAATGATAGGGTTGGAAGGCTGGAAGCGTGGAAGGTTAACCGGTAATTTAACCCGCCTTCTAATCCTCCAGGCTTCCAACTTGTTACCTTCCAAATACCTGTGGAGAATAAAGATGAAACGCAAATTTTTGACTAAAACGATAACTTTAATTTTACCCTTGCTCCTGGCGCTCGTCTCCCTTTTTGCCTTGACCCCTCCCGCGCTTGCCCAAGGACCTAATGGCGACCAGGTGATTTTTGGCGAGAATCTGGAGCTAAAAGCCGAAGAAAAAATCAACGGGGATGTGCTGGTTTTTGGCGGCAATGTCACCATCCCCAAAGGCAGTGAAATTAATGGCGATATGGTTGTGTTTGGGGGCAACGCCCACATTGACGGCACGGTCGCCGGCGATATCGGTATGCTTGGCGGTAATGTCATCCTGGGTAAAACGGCCCTAGTTAAAGGAGATATTGGTCTGGTCGGCGGCAATGCCGATGTGGCCGAAGGCGCTACCGTCGAAGGCCAGGTGCAGACTCTCAACCGCTTCGTCTTTGGCGAAGGCGAGGGCTTTACCGTTCCTCCCATCCCGCCCATCTCACCTGTTCCACCCATCCCGCCGGTCCCGCCTGTTGCTCCCCTGCCGACAATCTCGCCGGATCATGTGAGTTCAGGTCTCCTGGGCGGAGCCAGCAAAATGTTAGGCTTCTTCAAAAGCCTGGTCGAAGATATAGCGATCCTGGTAGCCCTGGCGGTGATAGCCTGGCTGGTGTCGGCCTTTATGCCGGAACAAATGAAAGTGGTCGGCGATACGATGACCCAATCAGCCCCGCTGAGCTTCAGCCTGGGTTTAGTGACCTGGGTTGTGGCGGCAGTGATTGGCGGAGTGCTGGCTATCACGATTTGCCTGGCCTTTATCCCGCTGCTGGGCTTTATCCTGCTGGCCATCGCCACGCTCTTTGGCTGGATTGTGGCCGGCCAGATCATCGGCGAGCGGCTGCTGGTTGCCAGCGGCCGGCCTTACCCTAACCTGGTCAGTTCGACGGTGATTGGCGTAACGGCTCTGACCATCGTCGCCACAATGCCCCTCATCGGCGAGGTGCCCTGTATCGGCTTTATCTTTGGCCTGGTGGGAACTCTGGTGGGCCTGGTTGTCTCCCTGACGGGCCTGGGGGCGGTCATTCTGACCCGTTTCGGCACGCAGCCTTATCCGCCGCAGGCGTACGCCTATGCCGGCGGCGTAGCTCCGGCGCCCAGACCTGCCCCGGCCCCGGCCGATATTCTCTCCTCTTTAGAACGATCCGAAGCGGAACTACGGGCCAGAATTGATGCCGCTTTAGCCGAAGCGGACGCCGCCGACAAAGAAGCTCCGGCAGAAGAAGAGCCAACCGGTGGGGAAGCGGAAGAAGACGCTGGCAGCGAAGAAGGACCGAGCGGTGAGCAGCCGCCGAAGAAACCCCGCAAGCCCAAAACGCAGGCGCCAGACGCCGGCGACGAGCCTGAACAAAACCCGACCTTGTAGTGGGAAAAGCTGAGGCAAAAACAGCGCCAGCAAAAGAAAACCTGATCCAGGTGGGGGGAGAGTATATGGTCAAATCCTATCTACTGCTGATTGTTCTGACTACTTTGATCGTCACCGGCGCCGTCCGGTTATCTAGCCTCGATCTTACCCGTATCGAGACCGACCCGGCAGCAGCCTTTACCCTGGCCCCAACCCTACTTGTTGGGGCCGGCGACGACCAGATAACGGTGAAAATGAGCGTCAGACCGTGTGGAAAGCAGCCCCACGGTGACAGCCAATCCGTTGAACGTAGAACATAGATCACGCTTGAAGCGTGACCTACGCGGCAAGCTCGTTCCCAAACTGACGAGAAGCGTGGGAACGAGCTTGCACAAGCAAGACTCACCTGGTCTACTTTATCATTCTCCGCCGAATCATTTTGATCTCATCCAATCCCAAAACATAAGCCAACCCCACGTAGATCAATCCCCCGACCCCGACCGCAATTGCTCCACCCAACCAGGCCGGCGTAACAGGCAGAAATGGCAGCAGCAGCCCCAGGGCCAGGGCCATGCCGGCAGCGACCAGGACCATTTTGCCGATAGCCCCGGCCAACCCCGGCTCGGTCAGCCCGTCCAGGTAGGGGCGCAGCAGCGCCAGCAGGACAACCATCTCCAGGGTCACGGCGATGGAGTTAGCCAGGGCCAGCCCGCCATGCGGCGGCCAGCCCCACCCGGCAAAAAGGCGCAGCAGCAGCCAGCTCAGGCCAACATTGACCGCCATCGCCGCCACGCCGACGCCAACCGGGGTCTTGGTGTTTTTAAGGGCATAAAAAGCGCGGGTGGCAATTTCAACTACGGCGTGGCCGACCAGCCCTAAGGCAAAAAAGCCCAAGGCCCAGGCCGTCGCCGCCGTCGAGTCCGGCCCAAAGGCGCCCCGCTCCAGCAGCAGGCGCACGATGGGGTGGGCCAGGACAAGCAATCCAACGGCGGCGGGGAGGGTCAGGAAAAGCAGGTTACGCAGGGTCAGGATAAAAATGTGACGGAACTCCGCCCATTTTTCCTGGGCCGCCAGCGCGGCCAGGGTAGGAAAGAGCGCCGTTGCCACCGACTGGGCAATGATACCCTGGGGCAAGAGCATAATGATCCAGCCGTAGTTCAAAGCCGTCAGGCTGCCGGCGGTTAGAGTGGCCGCCAGCACCGCGCTGACGACAAAATTCAACTGCACGGCAGCCAGCCCCAGCACCCGCGGTCCCATCAGCCGGGCGACTTCATGCAGGCTGGGATTATCCCGGGCCAGGGTTAGCTGGTAGCGCAGGCGGTCTTTGACCAGCAGGCCGGGCAACTGCACCAGCAGATGGGCCGCCGCACCCGCCATTACCCCGGCGGTTAGACCGCGCACGCCCCAGGCCGGGCCGAGCAGCCACGCCCCCAGGATAATAGCCAGGTTGTAAATTACCGGGGCCAGGGCCGGCAGAAAAAAGTGCTGGTAGGCGTTCAGAATTCCCATCACTACCCCGCTGACGCCAAAAATCACCGTCGAGATGAGCATCCAGCGCATCAGTTCGGTGGTCAGGGCCTGTTGTTCCGGGGAAAATTCGCCAAAAAAGGTCTGGACAATCCAGGGGGCAAAAAGGGCGGCCAGCCCGCCCAGGCCGGTTAAAAGAAGAACAATCCAGTTGATGATCGCCGAGGCCAACCGCCACGCGCCGGGCAGGTCCTGGCGGGCTAGGTAACCGGTGAAAACGGGGATAAAAGCCGAACCCAGCGCGCCCCCCGCAACCACATAAAACAGAAAATCGGGCAGGCGAAAGGCGGCCAGGTAGGCGTCCATCTCGGCGCTGGTGCCGAACTGGCGGGCAATGACCACCTCCCGCAGCAGTCCCAAAGCCCGGCTGGCAAGAAACAGGACCATCACCAGTGAGGCAGCGCGGGCAATGCGGCTGAGGGAGGGGGTGGGAGTTTGGGCTGTTTCCAGTTGGCTCAAAATTTATTTCTCAGCCGCAAACATCCGCCGGACTTCTTCACTCGATAATCTGCCTTCCGTTTCGTCTCGGAAGCGCGAACGTTCAATAATGGCCTGAAATTTGGAACTCAGACTCAATGAAAGTGTTTCGAGGTCAATGTTGTCTAGAGGTAATAAAACAGCAACGGGTTTGTCACCGACTGTGACCACGATAGGATCGTCGTTAATTTGATCTACATAGTCAGCCAGGCTGGCTTTGGCGTCATTTTTGTTTAAGGTTATCATAATTCTACCTGCTCTCCGCTGATATACACCACATTCCCTTTTTTGTAGCCTACAGCCCGAATAACGACTGTCGTTTCGGGGTCATCTTCTATATCATAATACACGCGCAAATCACCCACTCGTAATTCATAGATCGCTAATGAATTAGGGCGCATCAGTTTTCGATTTCTGGTTTCAACGGTAGGCTCATATAAGAGTTGTTCATCAACCGCATCAAAAATAATTGACCGTTCTCTGGCCGACAAATTTCGCAAATGGTCAATAGCTTCTCTTGAGTATTCTATACGGTACATTTAAAGTCCAGAAAAACAGGATCAGCGGCCAAAATCGTCGTATAGATCCTCACGCCGTAACGATAGATTAGCTGGCCAGGGGCCATAATCATCTACGGGAAAGTCTAAGGGGGTACGGACGGACTGGACTGGTTGCTGATCATCAATCACCACCACAATGCGGCGTTGACCCGGTGGAATATCCGGCGGCAACTGTAAGATGAGTTTACCGTCCGGCTCAATCACTACCGTTGTTTCGATTGTTCTCATATTACCTCCAATTCCTCCACCTTAGCTTGCCCCCATTTCAGGGCGTTGGCGGAGAACTCTCAATCTTCAATTTTTTTCTCCCCTCGTTCGTGTTGCGCCTTCTCTGCAGAATAACAACCTCGGATTACAAAATTTAACGTTGGACAGCGAAGTTATTATAGGCTGGGCATAGACATCACACAAGCAGTTAAACCATTGTTTCTATCGGCAGTAATCCTACAGTTTATACCCAATCTGTCTCAAAAAGCCCTTGCGCCAGGCGATGTCTTCACCGCCTTCGATGCCCTGGGGGCTGAAACCGTCCACCACGCCCAAAATGGCCCGGCCCTGATCGGTCTCGGCCACAATGACCTCGGTCGGGTTGGCCGTAGCACAGAAGATGCGGCACACTTCGGGAACGACTTTTACCGCGTTCAGTACATTAATGGGGTAGTACCCCTCACCCAGAAAGATGATAAAGCTGTGTCCCGCCGCCAGGGCCAGCGCATTTTTTTGGGCTAAGCTGACCATTTCCGGGTCGGTGCCGGAGTGCCGGACCAGGCATTTGCCGGAGGCCTCGCAAAAGGCCAGGCCAAATTTGATCCCCGGCACGGTGTTCACCAGTGCCTCATGAATATCCTCGACCGATTTAATGAAATGGGTTTGTCCGAGGATAAAGTTGACCGCTTCCGGTTTTTCAATTTTAACAGTTTTGAGTTCCATCACTCTGTCCTCCCGGCTTCATTGTAGCATATCTAACTGCCACGTACAACAGGCCCAATCCATCCTAATTTTCCCGCCAATTGCCACGCTGCCGGCTTTAAGCTATACTTGCCCCTTGTGGCTAACCTTGAGCATCTCGCCCTGGCCCGGCGCTACGCTGCCGGAGAACGCGATTTTCGCCTGGAAATGCTGGATTTATCCGGCGCGGATTTGAGCGGGCTAGATTTTTCGGAGGCCTGGCTGCGGGACACGAATTTCAGCGGGGCTGATCTAGCCGGCTGCCGCTTTACCGGTGCGCCGCTGCCGGGTACAAATTTCAGCGGGACCGACTTGACCGGGGCCGACCTGCACGGGGCAATTGCCGCCGGGGCCGTTTTTCGCCGGGCCATCCTGGTTGAAGCCAGCCTGCGTTCGATAGACCTGTACGGAGCCGACCTGACCGAGGCTAACCTGACCCGCGCCGACCTGACTCAGGCTGACCTGTCGCTGGCGCAGGCTACCTATGCTGTTTTTACCGACGCCCGTTTGACCCGCGCTATCCTCTTCAGCGCTAACCTTGCCCACACCGACCTGCGCGGCGCTGATCTGGCCCAGGCCGAAAATATCAGCAGCACCAACTTTGACGGCGCCCTCCTCCCGCCCGACTACCAGCCGGTCAACCATCCCCGCCGGTCGAGGTTTGCGCGGGGTTTTTTTGGAGAAGGTCGAGATGAGTAACGTGTACATTGCGACCAACCGCGAGTTGTGGAATCTCTGGACGAAGTTCAATGCAAAATCGAAGGAATACGGTGATCTTCTCGAAAAACTCAAAGCTAGTGAAACGACTTTAAAGGAAATTGAACTAGAAGAACTTGGCAACGTTTCTGGAAAAACTCTCTTGCATTTGCAGTGTCATTTCGGGTTAGATACGCTTTCATGGGCAAAAGAAGGTGCAATTGTTACAGGAATAGACATCTCTGATGTTGCTATTACTCAGGCCCGGTCTTTGAGTCAGGAACTCAATATCAAAGCCGAATTTATCTGCTCAGACATCTACAATCTACCTACAGTGCTCGATAAACGGTTTCACATTGTCTATACTTCGGGAGGTGTTCTATGCTGGCTGCCTGATCTGGATCGGTGGGCCAGACTCATTACCCGCTATCTAAAACCAGGCGGCACAGTTTACATTATGGAAGGACATCCAATTGTGCGTGCTTTTAAGCCGCGCACAGATGGTCAAGGCAATCCTGTTGAATGGGGATATTTTGATCGGGGGCCAATACGGGTTGAAGAGCGGCGGTCAAATGGAAACTCAATGCTTCATCCTTCTCACGTTGCGTGTTACTGGCCTCACTCGTTAGGAGAAATCATTAGCGCCTTGTGTTCTGCTGGATTAAGGTTAGAGTTCCTGCATGAATTTCCAGAAACCGTTGAGATTCGTTCATATGAAGAAATCGAGCCAAGTCAATACGAGTTACGAGTTCACCGGACGGTAGTCATACCGGGTTTCTTCTCAATTCGAGCTGTATATCAATGAGAATATTTTACGGCGGTCGGCGATATATTAACGAAAGGGGTAGGTAGTTATGGCCGGTCCAGTTGATTTTCCTACCGTGCAGTGGGCGCGGAAGATGAGCGCCCTGGCGCAAAACTTTGCCGGTCTCGCTCCGGCGGACATGCGTAAGCTGAGCAATTTTCTGGCTAAGCTGGCCGATTTGCGCCAGCAGGAGGGCGAGCTGACGGAGCAGCAGTTGCAGGTGATTATGCAAGGGCTGCACAGCAAAGAGCTGGTCAAGCTGGAACCGGCCAAAGGCGGCGTTTCGGTCGAGTTTAGCGGCGGCGGCTTTGAGTATGAGCGTTTCCTCCTTCGCGCCGACGGCAAAGTGCCGAACAGCCGCTACGAAACAAAGAAGGCCCTATGACTGAATTGATCCTGAATGAAACTTTCGACCAACCGGTTTTCGACGCGCGCCTCCAGTGGTTTCACCCGCCCCAAAAGTGGTCTATTCAGCCGGCAGCCTCGGTGCTGGTGGTCGAGCCGGAGGCCAAAACGGATTACTGGCAAAAGACGCATTATGGCTTTGAGGCCGACAATGGTCATTTTTTGTTTGCCCAGGTGACGGGTGATATGATTTTGACCACCTGTGTGCGCTTTCGCCCGGCACACCAGTACGACCAGGCCGGCCTGATGGTGCGGATTTCGCCGCAGTGCTGGCTAAAAACTTCGGTCGAGTACGAGCCGGATGGTCCCGCCCGGCTGGGGGCAGTGGTAACCAATTTTGGCTATTCCGACTGGTCCACCCAAAATTTTGGTGGCAATGAGGTTTGGCTGCGCATACGGCGGGAGGGCAGCGATTATACCGTCGAATATGCCGAGGTTATTCCTCTCAGCAGTGAGCCTCGCTGGGTTCAAATCCGGCTGGCGCACCTGCACGGCGACAGCGGCGGCGTGGTGCAGGCCGGGTTATATGCGTGCAGCCCAATCGGTGCGGGGTATGTGGCCGAGTTTGATTGTGTGCAGATAGAAAAAGGTTGCCTGGTGTAGATCGGGAGCATTAATGCAAGACACGGATATTCATCAGATCATTACCATTTTGCGGGACTGTGCCCGGCAGTGGCAGCCGGGCCTGGTTGACGACATGGCCAGGGTTGAACCGAATCCCTACCATATTTTAATTACTACGGTGTTAAGCCTGCGCACCAAAGATACCATGACCGCCCAGGTCGCGCCGCGGCTCTTTGCCCTGGCCGGCACTCCCCAGGAGATGGTCCGCCAGACTCTGGAGAAAATTGCTGAGACGATTTACCCGGTGGGTTTTTATCGAACCAAGGCCAGAAACATCATTGATATTTCGCAAAGGCTGATTGACGAGCATGGCGGTCAGGTTCCGCCCGACCTGGACGAACTGCTCAAACTGCCAGGCGTTGGCCGAAAGACGGCCAATTTGGTCCTGACCGCCGGTTTCAATTTGCCCGGCATCTGCGTGGATACCCACGTCCATCGCATTTCCAACCGCTGGGGTTATGTCAAAACCAAAAATCCCGAAGAGACCGAATTCGCCTTGCGGGCAAAGCTGCCGCCGGAATATTGGATCGAGTACAACGGCCTGCTGGTCAGCATGGGCCAAACCATCTGCCATCCGACCTCACCCTGGTGCAGCAAGTGCCCGCTGATCGAGTTCTGTGAGCGGGCCGGCGTGGGGCGCAGCCGATAGAAGAAGCTCTCCTACACTTCTGCCGGGTGATAATAAGAGATTTTGGCGCGATTCAACAGGGCGACCGACATCACCGGGGGCAGGTCTACATTTTTGGCCGGGAACATGGGAAAAATAGAGACATCCGTCAAGGACAGAAAGCGTTTGGTGAGCGCGTCCACCGCTCCGCCCAGGCTCATCTCCTGGCCCATGCTCAGATTGGCCTGAATAGCAAACTGCCCCATGTAAAAGATACCCCGCTCCAAATGGGGCATCAGCTTGACTTTGACCTGCACCGCCGGCTCAACCGGGTAGACCAGGTAAATGTCTTCCATTTTGAGGTAAGCTTCTTTGTAGCGAATCGGCTTGAGCGGGTTGGCTTGACGCCAGGGGGTCGCCAGGCCGCTTAGCACGGTAAGATAATTATAGTCCTGATTATTAAGGTTATCGTCTAAAGCTCCAACCGTTTTAACCTTTGCCTCTAATAAAAACTCGTCGAGTACAATTTTAGCGTCAACCTCAAAAATTTTCAGACTCAATCCGCCGCCTGATTTCATGACTTACCTCCTGGGGAGTAACTGAAGCGCCTGTCCAGAAATAACATTTTAAGCTCTTACGAAGTGCGCAATATCGTTCCCAAACCGACGCGAAGCGCGGGAATGATATTGCCGCGCAGGTTATTTTCCATTCCTAAGTATAACCCGTTTTGAGTCACAGACAATATTTAAGGTTTTTTGTACTTTGGTTGCAGTGGGGGTAAAATTGGGGTCACGGGGGGCTAAAATTTAAATTTGCTAAGGGATAAACCATGAATAAGAAAACAATCAAAGATATCGAAGTAAAGGGCAAACGGGCTTTGGTCCGCGTTGACTTTAACGTGCCGATGGAAAACGGGCAGGTCACCGATGACCGCCGCATTCGAGCCGCCCTGCCGACCATTAACTATCTATTGGACAACGGCGCCAGCGTTATCCTGATGAGTCACCTGGGCCGGCCCAAAGGCGGCCCAGACCCCAAGTATTCGATGGGGCCGGTGGCGGCGAAATTGCAGGAGCTGCTGGGGCGACCGGTCAAAAAGCTGGATGATTGTGTGGGGCCGGAAGTGGAGGCGGTTTGTAAAGCCGCCCAGCCCGGCCAGGTGATCCTGCTGGAAAATACCCGTTTTTACAAGGAAGAAGAGAAAAACGAGCCGGCTTTCGCTGCCAAACTGGCCGCACTGGGCGAGGTTTATGTCAATGACGCGTTTGGCAGCGCCCACCGCGCCCATGCCTCAACCGAGGGCGTGACCCATACGTTGCGCCCGGCGGTGGCCGGTTTTCTTATGGAAAAAGAGCTGGAATACCTGGGCATGGCCCTGGCCGATCCGGCCCGGCCCTTCCTGGCGATTATGGGCGGGGCCAAAATCTCCGACAAGATTGCCGTGATCGAAAATTTATTGTCCAAAGTCGACTCGCTGCTCATCGGCGGCGGTATGGCCAACACCTTTTTTGTGGCCCAGGGCTACAACGTCGGTAAATCGCTGGTGGAAGCGGAAGCGGTGGACACGGCCAAAAAGTTACTGGCCGAGCATGCCGACAAATTGGTTTTGCCGGTAGATGCCGTTATCGGCAGTGAGTTTAAGGCTGACACTGAAGCCAAGACCGTGCCGGTGGACGAAGTTCCGGCCGACTGGATGATCCTCGACATTGGCCCGGCCACGATTGCCCACTTCTCCAATCGCCTGGCTGCGGCTAAAACGGTCGTCTGGAACGGGCCGATGGGCGTGTTCGAGTTCCCGCGCTTTGCCGAAGGGACGTTTGCCATCGCCAAAGCATTGGCTGGTCTGAAGGACGCCACCACCATCATCGGCGGGGGCGACAGCGCCGCGGCCGTCGAGCAGTCCGGCCTGGCCGATAAGATGAGCCATATCTCCACCGGCGGCGGGGCCAGCCTGGAGTTTTTGGAGGGCATCGAGCTGCCCGGTGTGGCGGCGCTGGACGATAAGTAAAACGTAATGATTTACTTATCTCGTCCCAAATAGAGTTTGGGGACGAGATAACATTTTGGGCATCAAAAGGGAGTACGCCGAGTAACGCGCACTCCTTTTTTATTGCGGCTGGCCGGTTGGGGCGGGAGTCCAGGTAGGAATGGGTGTCGGCGGGGTGTTGGAGCTGGGGCACAGTCCGGGTCTCAAGCCGTACCAGGCCGGATTGTAGCCGGAGCTGTCAATTTCAAGCGATTTCAACAGCCAGGGTACCGCTTTATCACACTGCTTATTGTCGAGGTAGGCATAAGCCAGGCCCAACTGGTAATAATACTCAATCGGCGCCTGGGATTTTTCTTTGAATTGAATATTGACCTGAGCGCGCTGGTCGGCCTGGGGCTGAAAGTAGCCGACGCTGTCGGTGCGGTTGGGCCAGAAGGTCACTTTGATTTCGTAGGGTGTAGTCTCAGGCTGGGGTAAATTCTTGAGGTCAAGGAAAAGGTTGCCGCTGGCCGGATCGAGGCTGGCGCTTCCGGCTGCCTGGCTAAAAACCTGGGTCGCCGTCAGCGACTCGGTGGGGCCTAACAGAATCGTCTCACCTTTGATGGATTGGGCAATCAAGTCGGCGCAGGACTGCTCGGTTTCGACGCTGGGCGCGGCGGAGTAGTTGACCGGCTTCAACTGCGCCCCAAAATTAAGGCCGTCGGTGGAACGGATAAAACGGCCGCGCAGAACAGGCCGGGAAGCCGGACCGGTCAGAGTTTGGGTTTGAGTATGAATCTCGATCTGGCGAACGCGGCGGAGCAGCTCTCCTTCGGCCAAGTCAATCGCTTTGGGAAAGTATTCGATGGCGTTCTCGAAATTTTGGCGGGTGTAGTAGACGGTTGCCAGATGACCCCAGGCGCTCTCCTTGCGAAAGGGATTGACGTAGTTCGGGTCAACGCCAATACTCTGTTCCAGGGCATTGATGGCCCGGACGTAATCGCCGTTAAGGTAATAGGTCCAGCCCAATAGGTCATAGCCTTCGGGGTCAAAAGGACTTAACTTAATCGCCTTTTTAAACCGTTCGCCGGCAGTTTCATAATCGCCCAGAGCATTCTGATAAATTCGCCCGGAGTCAATGTAGAGTGGGGCTAAATTGGGGGCCAGGGCGATAGCGTTATCGTAAAATTTGACCGCCTCGGGGTAGCGGCCCTGGACCTCCAGGGCGTAGCCCATGTTATGGTGCGCATCCATACTTTGAAAATTCAAATCGAGCGCCTGCTGCGCGTTTTCCCGGGCCGCGCCCCAGTTGCCCGTATCCGCGTAGATTTCCGACAGAAAGGCATACGCCTCGGCATAATCGGGTTTCAACTCGATAGCGCAGGAACAGACATCAAACGCCTCGGCATAACGCGCCTCCCAATCGAGCGCGCGGCAGTAATGAGCCAGGTTTTCGGGATTGTTGGCGTTGAGGGCGACGGCTTCGGCGGATCGGTCCAG
The DNA here is from genome assembly GCA_023382535.1 of Anaerolineae bacterium. Next base: position 13,644 of record JAHDWA010000035.1, read on the forward strand.
AGCGCGACCCGTCTCACGGGTAAAAATCAGCAGGCGCGACTGGCGCATGTACGGCACATCATTGGCGGGGTCAATATGAATAGCCTGCTCATAGGCGTCAATAGCCTCTTTGAGCTTGCCCTGGGCAAAGTAGGCGTCGCCATCGCCAATGTAAAGGACGGCGGGCCGGGTCGGCGTTGGGGTTGGCTCAAACTGCTTGGCCAGGGTGTTTGTTTCTATATTGAAATAGCCAACATAGATGCCTACCAACAAGGCCAGCGCTGCCAGCATGCAGGTAAACAGTCCATACAAAACAAACGTTAAAAGCGGCCCGCGCTTTTTTTCTCTGGGGCGATAGTACATGACGAATTGTGAATTGAGAATGATGAATAACGAATTGTGAATGGGAGCAGCTTCGCATCCCCATTAGCAATTCACAATTGGCAATTCACCATTGACAATTATGATCCGACTTTCATGCCGGCGGCTTCGTTTAAAATCTCGCGGGCGCTGTCGCGGGTGCTCTGGCTCACCGCGCCCAGCATCTGGGCCAACTCTTCCACCCGCCCATCCCCGGCCAAAACCTGCACGCCGGTCTGGGTGCGCGCGCCGCTGACTTGTTTGGTGACATGATAGTGGGTATCGCCGTATCCGGCAATTTGGGGCAGGTGGGTCACGCAGAGTACTTGATGCTGGCCCTGGTGCGACAGCTCCCACAATTTCCGCCCGACCACGCCGCCAACGCGCCCGCCAATACCCTGGTCAATTTCGTCAAAGATCAGGGTCGGGGTTTCATCGGCTACGGCCAACACGGTTTTGAGGGCCAGCATGACCCGGCTGGTTTCACCGCCGGAGGCCACCTTGACCAGGGGTTTGAGGGGTTCGCCGGGGTTGGGGGCAATCAGAAATTCAACCCGGTCAATGCCGCGCTCATCGCAGGCCAGGGTTTTGAGGCCCTGCTCCGTTTCGACATAAACGCCCCTGGGGTCGTCGTTCCAGGTCCGCTCGACGGCAAAATCAGCCTTGGCCATACCCAGGTCGGCCAGTTGATTCACAACGCCCTGGGCCAGGGTTTGCCCCGCCTCGTTCCGGGCGGCGGACAGGGCCAGCGCCATCTGCCCGATCTTGCGCCGCAGCTCTTCTTCAATTTGGCGCAGTTCCTCAATGCGCTCCTCGCTGTGGCTGATCTGCTCCAATTCGGCCTGGGCCCGCTGGCCAAACTCGATGACCTCCTCAATCGAGTTGCCGTACTTGCGTTTGAGGCTAAAAATCAGGCCCAGCCGCTCCTCCACTTCTTGCAAACGGGTCGGGTCAAAATCAATGTTCTCGGTGTAGTCGCGCAGCGTTCCGGCCAGTTCCTCAAGCTGATAGGTCAGGGTTTCGACCAACTGCTGCTGTTCTTGCACGCTAGAATCCAGCTTGACCAGGCTGCTCACCGCCCGCGCCGCCTGTCCCAGGATATCTGTCGCCGAGGGCTGCTCATCGCCGTCTCCTTCGACCAGCAGGCGGTAGGCTTCGCCGGCAAACTGGCTGATCTGTTCGGCGTTCGCCAGGCGGTTGCGCTCGACGTTCAGCTCCGCTTCTTCACCCGGTTTCAGCTTGGCCGCGCCAATTTCTTCAACCTGGAAAGAGAGCTGGTCTATGCGCCGGGCCAACTGCTGCTCGTCGCGCTGCAAATCGGCCAGTTCCTGGCGAACGCGGCGCAATTGGCGCACTTCGGCGGCCAGGGTCTCGCGCTGCTCGTCCAGCCCGGCATAGCGATCGAGAAAAACCTGGTGCTGGCGCACTTGCAGCAGGCTGAGATGTTCGCTCTGGCCGTGAATGTCAATCAGGGCCTGGGCAACTTCTTCCAGGATACTCAAGTTGACCGTACTGCCATTAACCCGGCAGAAATTCCGGCCGGTGCTGCGAATCTCGCGGCCCAACACCAGGGTGTCCGGCTCCTCACCCTCCAGCCCTTCCCTTTCAAGGACAGGGTTGACAGCGGCCTGTAAGGGCGGCGACAGGCGAAAAACACCCTCCACGCGCGCCCGGTCACAGCCCGCCCGCACAAATGAGGTGTCAGCCCGCCCGCCGAGAAGCATACTGACGGCATCAATGATAATAGATTTGCCCGCTCCGGTTTCGCCGGTGAGCACGTTAAAGCCCGGATGAAAAGCCAGGCTCAGGTGATCAATAATCGCAAAATCAGAAACATTTAATTCGATCAGCACGTTGATAAACCTCGTTACGTGTTGCGTGTTGCGTCTTCCGTTTTACGCACTACGCAACACGCCCTTAAGTTGATTTGATTGCAACTTTAGTCAAACTTTTACGTATTGAGTATAGCACAAGCGTTCGAGCTTCGTCAAACAAGGTTAAATGAGTGTAATTTGGCTGGATTCACCGGGCGAAGCGACTATTGTCAGCCCCAAGCAGGTTTGGTATAATGGGGATGCTTTGATCAAGCAGTAGAGTCAAAATTCACTTTTATTTTAAAAAGGGAGATTTCATAACTATGGATATCGGCTCTGCATTTACCTACATGTTCGATGATCAGGATTGGATCAAGAAAATTGCTATTGGCGGCGGGATTACTCTGGTCGCCCTTATCTTGACCCCAATTCTCGTCGGTTTGGCCCTGTTTTTACCCTTGAGTGGCTACATGCTGGAAACGCTCAAAAACGTGCGCGATGGCCGTCCGACGCCACTGCCGGAGTGGGTCAATTTCGGCGACCTGTTTTCTAAGGGGTTGATGATCTTTGTCATCTATTTGGTCTATAACATTCCATCCATTCTTTTCTCATGTATCTCAGGTGGGATCAGCGCGGCCACCGCTAACCCGGATATTGACCAGGATGTGGTGGCGACATTGGGTATTGTCTCTGCTTGCGCCAGTTGTCTCCAGGTTATTGTCAGCCTCATCGGCAATGCCTTACTGCCGGCGGCAATTATCCGCTACGCCGAGTTTGGTTCGCTGGGGTCGGCTTTTCAGTTCGGCGAAATCTTTAACTTTATCAGAAATAATATCGGGGACTATATCATCGTAGTTTTACTGAGTTGGGTCGCCGGCCTGATCGCCGCTTTCGGATTGATTCTGTGTGTGATCGGCGTATTCTTCACCGGTTTTTGGTCAATCCTGGTCACGGCCAATCTCTATGGTCAGTTGGCGCGCAAGGCCAGCAGTCCCCTGCCCGCAGCCCTGTAACAGAGATGGAATACCGGCTTGATGGAAAACAAGTCAGGCTATTTTGACCTGGCCGGAGGGGCACTATAATCTCTCGAAACGTGCAGTGACCCATGGGGTTATTAATATCAAGAGACTCAATCGGGGTTTTGAGCAGTAAGGAGGTTAGACCATGATTGACGCCTTTTCAAATATTGCGACCGCCTTCGGGTTATCGTCTTCGGCCGGGCTAAATGCCTATTTGCCCTTGCTGATTGTGGCCCTGACGGCCCGCTATACCGATTTGATCCACCTCAACAAACCCTGGGATGTAATGACCAGCGGCTGGGTTATCGGCGCGCTGGCGGTGCTGTTGCTGGTTGAAATGACGGTGGATAAAATCCCGGCAGTAGATTCGCTCAACGACGTTATCCAGACGGCGGGCCGGCCTCTCGCCGGAGCCGTTCTGTTTGCCGCCAGTTCGGGGGTCGTGGGCGACCTGCATCCGGCTCTGGCTTTTATTGCCGGGTTGATTCTGGCCGGCGGCGTCCATGCCGTTAAAACGACGGCCCGGCCCGTGGTTACGGCCACGACAGCCGGCGTGGGTAACTGGGCGGTCAGCCTTGTGGAGGACGTTATCGCCCTGATCGCGGCGATTCTCGCCATCTTGCTGCCCGTCATCGTCGCCCTGGCCGTTATCTTCCTGTTCCTCCTGTTTATCTGGTGGCAGAGCCGGCGGCGTCGTTCTAAAGCGATGGCTGTTTAAAGTACTTTTAGAAGATGTTTCTCGTTCGTCTGGCGTGTTGCGTGTTCCGTAAAATAAACGGAATACGCAACACGTAATAGCAGATCACTCAGGAGTGACTCCATGCAACAACCGGACTACGCTTCCTCGCAAACCAGCACAATGGCGATTGTCAGCGTTATTTCAGGGGTTTTGAGCTGGTTCGTCCTGCCCTTTATTGGGGCTGTCGTGGCAATCATTACCGGCCATATGGCCCGTAACGAGATAAAAAGTAACCCCGGCATGCAAGGCGATGCTTTAGCCCTGATCGGCCTGATTTTAGGTTATCTGCATATCATCACTTTTTGCGGCGGATTGCTGCTTTTCCTCCTTTTCTTTGGCGGGATCGTCGGCCTGAGCGGCTGCGCGATCCTATCCGAGGCTGGTCAATCGGGCGCTTCCTTAACTATCCCGCCCATTCCCCTGAACTGATGGCGCGCTCCCCCATCGCTGCAATCCGGCAAGAGTTACAGGCAAGCCGTCGCATTACGCTCCAATTGATTGACCCTCTGGACGCTGAAACGGCGACATTTCGCCCACGACCCGATGCCTGGAGTATCAAAGACCATGTGGCTCACCTGATGGCGGTGGAAGAATCAGTTATCCATTTTGCCCATCGTATTCTCGACGAAGATTGTCCCATTTCACCCCTTTGTCACGACGTGGCTTTTAACCAGGACGTTTGGAATAACCGCGAAGTGGCCGAGCGGGCCGGCTACACCTGGATTGAAGCTCGCTGCGCGCTCGATGCCATCCGCCAAGAACTGCTGGCGCTCCTCGATCACGTCCCTATTGAGTCGCTAGACCGGCTGGGTTCCCATCCTGTGTGGGGAACGCCGGTAACTCTTGCTAGCGTCCTGCGCGTCCCCTACCGCCACGAGCGGCGTCACCGTGATGAGATTGCGGCGCTGGCTGCGCTCAAGCAAACAAAAATGTCCTCAGGAGTCCCGACTTGAATCGGGACTCCTGTTTTCTAGAGCTGGCCCACAAAATATGGGAAAAGGAACCTATTAGTCTACAAGATATAGTGTTTCTTATTTGAAAATTGATCCAACTTAGTTTACAATTATTGGTACTTGCGTATTAGCCATTCTCCTTTATTCTAATTCAGGACAGTGCCAGAAACATAGTCGTACCGGAAAGGAGTATCATGAAATCAGTTGGATTTACGCCGATGCCCGAGCGGATCACCCGCCTGGTCGAGATTGCTTACGACTTGTGGTGGACCTGGCATCCAGAGGCCCAGGAACTTTTTCAACGTATTGACGCCCGCTTGTGGGAGGACGTTTATCACAACCCGGTTTTATTTCTGCGGGAAGTCCGCCAATCTTCGCTGGATGAAGCAGCCAACAGCCCCGAATTTATCCGCGCTTACCACAACATTTTGACTGCTTTTGATGAGTACCACGTGTTTGATAAGACCTGGTTCAAACATACTTACCCCGACAAAATGAATAAGCCGATCGCCTATTTCTCGGCTGAGTTCGGGCTGCACGAATGTCTGCCCATTTACTCCGGCGGCTTGGGGGTGCTCTCCGGCGACCATACCAAAGAGGCCAGCGATCTGGGTTTGCCTTTCATCGGGGTTGGCTTTTTGTACCCGCAGGGCTACTTCAAGCAAGTCATCACCCCCAACGGCGACCAGGAAGCTTACTATGTTAAAGTGCGCTTTGCCGAAGTCCCGGCGCGGCCGGCCTTTACCGCCGACGGCAAAGAAGTTGTCGTATCGGTGGCTTTGCCGGCCCGGGGTGACCTGCCCGACCGGCGCGTCCATGCCAAAGTGTACCAAATTCAGGTGGGAAATGTCCCGTTGTACCTGATGGATACCGATATTCACCCCAACGCCCCCGAAGACAGGGAACTTTCGGCCCGGCTTTATGGCGGTGATGAAGAGATGCGCCTGGCCCAGGAAAAGGTTTTGGGGGTGGGCGGCGTGCGAGCCTTGCGGGCCTTGGGCATCGAGCCAGCGGTGTTTCACATGAATGAGGGGCACTCCGCCTTTTTGGTCTTGGAGCGAGCCAGAGAGTTGGTCCAAAAGGGTAAAACTTTTGCCCAGGCCGCCGAAATTGTGCGCAAATCCTCGGTATTTACCACGCATACTCCGGTCCCGGCCGGCCACGATGCTTTCCCTTTCCACATGATGGATCGCTACTTTCCTCACTGGCATGAACATCTAAAAATCAGCCGGGAAGAGTTCTTGAATCTGGCCCGGCAGGATCAAAGCTGGGGACCCACTTTCAGCATGACTGTCCTGGCCCTCAAAATGTCGGGAAAGCACAACGGCGTGAGTAAATTACACGGCGAAGTATCCCGCAAAATGTGGAGCTGGCTCTGGCCCGACAAAAGCGTGGACGAGACGCCGATTACCTACGTGACCAACGGGATTCATACTGAAACCTGGCTGGCCCCTGAAATGAAGGCCCTGTTTGATACCTATCTGGGCAAAGACTGGGTGCTCCATATTGACGACCAGGCCATGTGGGATAAGGTTATCGAGATTCCTGATGAAACGATGTGGGCCGTGGTCAATCAACTGCGGGCCAGGCTGATTGAATTTGTGCGCATGCGCACCCGCCAGCGCTTGATCCGCCTGAGAATGCACGCCAATGACATCCAGGCCACGGTTGACCTGCTAAACCCGAAAGCTTTGACGATTGGCTTTGCCCGCCGCTTTGCCACCTACAAAAGGGCCACCCTGCTCTTCCACGATACCGAGCGGCTAAAACGGATTGCTTACGGCGGTGGGACGCGCCCGGTGCAGTTTATCTTTGCCGGCAAGGCCCACCCCCGCGACGAGCCGGGTAAAAACTTTATCCGCGAGGTTTATCATCGTTCCCACGAAGCCGGTTTGGCCGGCCACCTGATCTTCGTCGAAGATTACGATATGAACGTGGCCCGCCAGATGGTCGCCGGAGTGGATGTGTGGCAAAATACGCCCCGCCGCCCGCTGGAAGCCAGCGGCACCAGCGGCCAAAAAGCGGGTTTGAACGGCAGCCCTAACTTTTCCATTCTGGATGGCTGGTGGGCCGAAGGCTACAACGGCAAAAACGGCTGGGCCATCGGCAGCGACGCCGAGTATGACAGCGAAGAAGCCCGCAACCACGCCGACGCGATGTCGTTGTACGAGATTCTGGAAAATGAGATTGTCCCCGCTTTTTACGACCGCGACAGCAAAGGCATCCCGCATAAATGGATTAAACTGGTCAAGGAGTCGATCCGCACCGTTGCGCCGCAGTTCAGCATGACCCGCATGATCAAGGAGTACACCAATAACCTGTACGTGCCGAGCATGGAATAATACGCTACTTTTTTACTCTCAGTGCTGAAAAGGCGTTAGAACCCCCCTATCCCTCGGCCTAAAAACGGGATGCGTGCGACCTTCTCACGCATCCCGTTCCACTTCTCCCCAAAAGATTTTACGCTTTAACATAGGTGAGTGTATTCGGTAATTCATTGCTGTCCGCCGAGGGCTGGAAGCTCCCGGCTACCATAGATAAAAACCGCTTAAAAGCGGTTCAGCAGCCTGCTTCAGCGGGCTTCCATTTGTGGTAGCCGGGCGTTTCAACGCTCGGCGGGCGGCGTGGCTGAGGTGATTTTGTAATTACCGAATGCTCTCCAGGTTGGTTGTCAATTGCTATTGCCCGGCATCAAGCGCCAGGTTCAATTCAAGCACGTGGACCCTCGGCTCGCCCAGAATACCAAAGGTGCGGCCTTCGGTGTGCTCCGCGACAAGCCGGCTGACTGCTTCTTCGCTCAAGCCGCGCGCACGGGCTACGCGGGGCACTTGATACAGCGCCGCCGCCGGGCTGATGTGCGGGTCAAGCCCGCTGCCCGACGCTGTAACCAAATCCACCGGGATGGGCGCGGTATTGCCGGGATCGGCGGCGCGGAGCGCGTCAACTCGCGCTTGCACCCTGTCAAGTAGAGCTTGGCTGGCCGGCCCCAGGTTTGAGCCGGATGAGGCGGCGGCATTGTACGGAAAAGGTCCGGTGGCCGAGGGCCGGCCCCAAAAATATTGGGGCGCATCGAACGGCTGTCCAATCAAGGCAGAGCCGGCGGGCTGGCCGTCTTGATAAAGTAGACTGCCGTTGGCCTGGTTGGGAAAGACCACCTGGGCAATCCCGGTGACCAGGAGCGGGTAAATGAGTCCGGTAGTAATGGTGAGAGTTATCAAAAGTATCAAAGCGGGTCTAAATTGTGTTAACATTGTCATAGCTTCCTTTTTGAATTCATTCTATGCACTTGCCAGTAATGGGTCTGAGCCTCGGTGAGATAGTGTCCGCGCTTCGCGCCTCCTGGCTCGTCAGCTTGTTTGACCTTGTCCGGCTCGACCATAGCCGTTGGGTTGGCCCGCCACCATAAGATAATCACCCCATAAACCACTACGATTACTATGATCGTCAGGGCCTCCTCCCAGAAGAGCGACAGGTGAAAGTAGTAACTCAGCAGCATGACCCCGATGAGTAAAAGAGCCAGCAAGTCGAAAGCCCAATAGATAAAGCTGCTTCGTTTTTTCATCGCGCCCTCACTTAAGCCAGCCCCAGCCCTACCAGGATCAAGTCAATCAACTTGATGCCGACGAAAGGGGCAATCAGTCCACCCACGCCGTAAATCAACAGGTTGTCACGCAGCAGTTGCGCCGCGCCAACCGGGCGGTAGGGGACGCCATGTAAGGCCAGTGGGATGAGGGCGATGATAATCAGGGCATTGAAAATCACGGCCGACAGAATCGCACTCTCCGGTGTCGCCAGGCGCATAAAGTTGAGCGCTCCCAGAACCGGATAGGTCGAGGCAAAGGCCGCCGGGATGATGGCAAAATATTTGGCTACATCGTTGGCAATGCTAAAGGTGGTCAGCGCGCCGCGAGTCATCAACAGTTGCTTGCCGATTTCGACGATCTCCAACAGCTTGGTCGGATTGCTGTCCAGGTCTACCATATTGGCGGCCTCGCGGGCCGGCTGCGTGCCCGTGTTCATCGCAACGGCTACATCTGCTTGAGCGAGCGCCGGAGCGTCATTGGTGCCGTCGCCGGTCATCGCGACCAGCCGGCCGCCGGTTTGATACTCGCGGATCAACTTCAGCTTGGCTTCCGGGGTGGCCTGAGCCAGAAAATCGTCTACCCCGGCTTCGGCGGCGATGGCGGCGGCCGTCAGGGGATTGTCGCCGGTGATCATCACCGTTTTGATGCCCATCCGCCGCAGTTGGGCAAAGCGCTCCTTAATCCCCCCCTTGACCACGTCTTTGAGATGAACGACCCCCATGATTTGACCATCTCGCGCCACCGAAAGAGGTGTGCCGCCGCTCCGGGCAATTCGCTCGATGATTTCCTCGATCTCCGGCGCCGTGCCGTTGCCATTGGTTTTCACATAGGCCGTGATAGCGTCGGGCGCACCCTTGCGAATGGTATGGCTGCCAAAATTTGCGCCGCTCATCCGGGTTTGGGCGGTAAAGGGGATGAACTCCGCTCCCATAGCGGCGACATCGCGGCCGCGCAGCCCATACTTCTCCTTAGCCAGCACCACAATCGAGCGCCCTTCAGGGGTTTCATCACTTAACGAGGCAATTTGAGCAGCGTCAGCCAGTTCTACGGCGCTCACCCTGGGGGCGGGGATAAAATCAGTAGCCATACGATTACCCAGAGTGATGGTGCCGGTCTTGTCCAGCAGCAGCACGTCCACATCACCCGCCGCTTCAACCGCCCGGCCCGACATGGCAATCACGTTGCGCCGGATCAAGCGGTCCATCCCGGCGATACCGATGGCGCTCAACAGCCCGCCAATGGTCGTCGGGATGAGGCAGACGAGCAGGGCTACCAGCACGGTGATGGTGATGGGCGTACCCTGTCCGGCCACCTCCACGCTGAAGAGCGAGTAGGGCAGCAAGGTGACGCACACCAGCAGAAAGATGATGGTGAAGCCGGCCAGCAGGATATTCAAAGCGATTTCGTTGGGCGTTTTTTGCCGTTTGGCTCCTTCCACCAGGCTGATCATGCGATCGAGAAAGCCCTCACCCGGATTGGTACTGACCCGCACCACCAGCCAGTCCGACAGCACGCGGGTGCCACCCGTGACGGCGCTGCGGTCGCCGCCCGCCTCGCGGATGACCGGGGCGCTCTCGCCGGTAACAGCGCTCTCGTCCACCGAGGCCACCCCGGTGACGATTTCACCATCGGCCGGGATGATATCGCCCGCCTCGACCAGGAACATATCCCCCTGGCGCAGCGCGGTCGAAGGAACTTCGTCGTACTCACTCCGGCGGCCTGACGGGGGCAGCTTTTTGGCGAGAGTTTCGCGGCGGGTTTTGCGCAGGGCCTCGGCCTGGGCTTTGCCGCGCCCTTCGGCCAGGGCCTCGGCAAAGTTGGCAAAGACAACGGTGAACCACAGCCAGGCCGAAATGGCCAAGATGAAGCTCGCCGGAGCTTCGCCCTGGCCGGTCAAGGCTTGAATGAAAAGAAAGGTGGTCAGGATGCTGCCGACCTCGACCACGAACATGACCGGGTTGCGGACCTGTACGCGCGGATCGAGCTTGCGAAAGGCGTCAATGATGGCGCGGCGATACAAGGCTTTTTTGATTTGAGCTTGCGTTTTTGTTTGTGCCATGAGTTATCTCCAAAAATTGGCCGCAGACCACCGGCCGCAGACCACCGCAATTATCAGCGGTCTGCCGCCAGCCGTCGGCGGTCGTTTTAGAATGTCACTCCCTGATTTAGCAGCAACTGTTCGACAATCGGCCCCAGGGCCAGGGCCGGGAGGAAGCTCAACGCCCCGACGATGACGACGACGGCTATGATCCAGCCGACGAAGAGTGGGGTGTGGGTGGGCAGTGTCCCCGCACTGGGCGGCACTTTCTTTTTCCGAACCAACGACCCGGCAATGGCCAACGTGGGAATAGCTAACCAGTAGCGGGCGAAGAGCATGGCCAGCCCGCCGGTCAGATTATAGAAGGGATTATTGGCGCCCAAACCGGCAAAGGCGCTGCCGTTGTTGTTGCCCTGCGAGCTAAAAGCATAGAGAACTTCACTAAAGCCGTGGGGACCGGTGTTGTAGATGGTCGTGTAGGGAAAGTCGGCGTTGAACAAGGCTCCTTTGCCCGCGGTCGTGCCGACCGCCACAGCCGTGGCCAGCAAGACCACCGCCGGCGGAACGAGGATGACAATGGCCGCCATCTTCATTTCGTAAGCTTCGATCTTTTTGCCCAGGTATTCGGGCGTCCGCCCGATCATCAGCCCGGCCACAAACACGGCGATGATGGCGAAAACGAGCAGTCCGTACAAGCCCGAACCGACCCCGCCGTAGATGACCTCGCCGAGCTGCATCAGCCACATCGGCGCCAGGCCGCCCAGCGGGGTGTAAGAGTCATGCATCGAGTTGACCGAGCCGTTGGAGGCGGCCGTCGTGGCGCTGGCCCACAAGGCCGAGTTGGCAATGCCGAAACGGACCTCTTTGCCCTCCATATTACCGCCAGACTGTAAGTCGCTGGCAACCTGATCCGCTCCCAATTGAGTCAGGAGGGGATTGCCATTCTGCTCGGCGATGACGGTGGTCACCATCAAGGGGACAAACATAAGGGTCATTGCCGCCAGCACCGCCCAACCCTGGCGTGTGTCGCCTACCATTTTGCCGAAGGTGTAGCACAGGGCGGCCGGAATCAGCAGGATCGCCAGCATCTCCACAAAGTTAGAGAGGGGCGTCGGGTTTTCAAACGGATGGGCCGAGTTGACGTTGAAAAAGCCGCCGCCGTTCGTGCCAAGCTGCTTGATGATGATTTGAGAGGCCGCCGGGCCAAGCGCCAGGACCTGCTCGGTGATGGTATTCCCATCGGCATCGCTGGTCGCTTGTAACAAAGGCACAATCTGGTAGGTGCTCAGGGTTTGCACCACCCCCTGCGAAATCAGGGCGAATGCTCCGACAACGGCCAGCGGCAGCAGGATGTAAAGCGTTGAGCGGGTCAGGTCTACCCAGAAGTTGCCAATCGTCCGGGCGGAGCGCCGGGCCAGGCCGCGGCAGAAGGCTGCCAGCGTAGCCATCCCCGTGGCTGCCGAAACAAAGTTTTGGACGGTCATGCCTAACATCTGGGTCAGGTAGCTTATGGTGACTTCGCCGCCGTAGCCCTGCCAGTTGGTGTTAGAGGCAAAGCTGACCGCGGTGTTGAACGACGAGTCGGGCGTGACCGCACCCAATCCTATCGGGTTGAACGGCAAAAAGCCTTGCAGGCGCTGCAGTCCGTAGAGTAAAAACAGCCCCAACGCGTTGAAAAGCAGCATGGCGATAGCATAGGTCTGCCAATTCATTTCCTCGCCGGCCCGCACACCCGACAGGTGATAGAGCAGTCGTTCGACCGGACCCAGCACCGGGTCCAGCCAGGTACGCTCGCCCTGGTAGACGCGGGCCATAAACGCGCCCAGCGGCTTGACGAGCAGTAATAATACCAGCATATATAGCCCAATTTGGGCCCAACCGATTAGGGTCATAAGAGTCACTCCAATTTAGGATTTAAGCACGTAGTAAACGATTATCGGTTATCAGTAAGCAGTCATCAGTAATCTTTTCCTGTTTACTGATGACTGCCTACTGTTCACTGACGACTGCCTATCCAAACCACTCCGGTTTCAACAGGGCTAAAATCAGATAGATAAGCAAAGCTAAGGAAATTAAGCCGGCGATAAGATACAGCATGTTATTCCTCCATCAATTTCTCGCAGCCAACGATGAGACCCCAACTGGCGGCGAAGAAGATCAGGGCCACGCCCAGGTACAATAAATCTGCCATTAGTTATTACCTCCGTTTTTCTTCTTGAAGGACCAGGACCAGACCCAGGTAAAATAATCCTTCCATGCGTAATGTTCCTCCACCATCTCAACGGTGGACGAACTATTCGGCCTCCTCCGGTAGAGAGGGAACGGCTTTGGCCGGATGTTGATGCCCATTTAACGACAGGTTTCTGGTTGGGTGTTCTGGCTGAGTGTAAATAAGGACCGGGTCAGAATAGACGTAGAAGTGAACCTGGACGCGGGGCGACAGTTGAGAGAGCATCTGTAACTCCGGCGACTCGGCTTGGCTGTCGGCTTCAGCCGATGCCCGGTCCAGCAACACACCCGGGTATTTTTCCAGCCACAACCACAGCGAACTGTAGCCAACCACCAGTATGCCAACTTGCAAGAAGTGGCGCCAGCCAGGCGAGGGAGCTAATTGGTGGGCTAGAAACATTAATCCCACCATTATTAACACCACTGCGTAGAGTGGCAACCAGGTTTGTCGGAAACGTTTTTGTTTTGTCATCTTTAGTCCAAGAGGATAAGAATAATAGCCCGAAAAAATAAATCCTCTGGTATCATCAAGTCCACGCAATCCGTGATCAGCGTTATTAATGCTACGCTCAGTATAACAAAAAACAGATAAAGGGTGGGTCAAGAAGTTTAAGCAGAGGGTTTAGAAACAATCAAGAAATACAAGAAGCTAAAAAGGGTGTAACGATGAGATACCTCCCCTGAACCGGGCCTCACTGCCGAAGGGAGGAGCTAATAGTCACTTGATCATCGGTCCGCAGCCGGTAGCCCACCCCTGGTTCAGTTAAGATATAGGTGGGGCGGGTTGGATCAGGTTCCAGCTTGCGGCGCAAATTGCTCATGTTGACCCGCAGCAGGTGGGCGTTGTCCTCGTTGCCAGGGCCCCAAACCTGGCGCAGAATTTGAGGAGTGGTCACAACTTTGCCGGCGTGCGTCACCAGCAGCTTAAGCAGATCATATTCGGTGGGAGTAAGCTGCACTTCACCCTGATCAATAGTAACGACGCGCCGGGCCAGATCAACGGTCAAGGCAGCCTGGGTAAAAATAGGCGTATCGCCTTTCGGCGCGGCATGGCGCAGAGCCACCCGCAGCCGGGCCAGCAGTTCGCCCACGCTAAAGGGCTTGGTCAGGTAATCGTCGGCCCCCGCGTCCAGTACGGCGATTTTTTCCGTCTCGTGGTCGCGTACGGACAAGATAATGATGGGGATCTGAGTCCATTCCCGTAAGCGGCGGGTAACTTCGATCCCCTCGATGTCCGGCAGGCCCAAATCTAAAACGATAATATCTGGACGATGGGCCACGACCATTTCCAGGGCCTCCTGGCCACATGTCGCCTCAAATACAGCATGGCCGTGTGCGGTCAGAGAAACCTGCAAAAAGCGCCGGATTGCTCGCTCATCATCCACGACCAGTATTCGCACGCCGCTGTTTGCCTCGCTAGCCGGTTTGCTCATTAGCGTTCTGCTCATTCAATAAAATTTCCTCAGTGATGGGCAAGGTCAGAGTCACCGTTGTTCCCCCGCCGAGACGGTTTTCGGCCCAGACACGCCCGCCGTGGGCTTCAATGATACCGCTGCTGAGGGACAGCCCCAGGCCCGTGCCGGGCAGGACTCCGCCCCGGTCGTTCCTCTGAGTGAAGTACTGCACCCGGTAGAATTTTGTAAATATCCGCGTTAAGTCGCCGGAGGGAATACCCCGGCCACGATCGGCAATTTGGATGGCTAACTCTCCATCCACCACCTGTGCCCGAATGTCAATGGGCGAAGTGGGGGACGAATATTTAGCCGCGTTTTCCAGCACGTTGACCAGCGCCTGAACTACCAGTACAAAATCCAGCGGTACCAAGGGCAGGTCAGTTAGCCCGTTGATTTCGACGGGCCGATTGGTCAGCAATCCGTCGAGCTGTTGCAGTGCAGCCCCGATCACATCCTGCACGTCGTTTGGCTGCCGCGATATTTTCAGCGCCCCCGCTTCCAGGCGGCTCATGTCCAACAAATGACCGACGAGGCGGTTCAGGCGTTGCGCTTCTTCATGGGCAGTTTTGAGCAGTTCGCGCTGGGTGGCCGAGTCCAGGCTATCCCCCAACAGGCTGCTCAACGAGCCGGTAATCGAAGCCAGCGGCGTGCGCAGGTCATGGGAAATAGAGTTAAAGAGGGCCGTTTGCAGTCTCTCCGTCTCTTGCAGAAGTTGAACCTGGCGGGCCGTCTCGGCCAGGTGTGCCCGCTCAATGGCCAAAGCGGTCTGGCTGGCAAAAGCCTCCATGATTCGCCGCTGTTCAGGCGTGGAGTGCAGCCCGGAGCGGGGCAGCTTGAGCGCCACCACCCCCACCACTCCCCGTGCTGTCTTGAGGGGCAGGTAACGGGCGTCCGCCGCCGAAAGGGTATCGGTGCCACGGCCGGCAGACTGGCCATGCCGGAAGGCCCAAGTGGCCACGGCATATTTATCCTCGTCGAGCGTAAAGCCGGGACTGGCGGCTCGGGCCACCAGCCGCTCCCCTTCGGGTAGAAAGACAGCCACCTTGCGGTCAAAAGTTTGGCCCATGTGAGTGATAACGGCCTGCATGATAGCCTCTAACCCAACCGCCACGGCCAGGTCCTGGCTGAGCGCGTAGAGTGTGGCTGTTTGAGTTTCGCGCCGCCGGGCTGCTTCGGCTTGCTCACGTGTTTGTGAAGCCAGGGTACTGATAACCAGACCAACAATGAATAGACCGGCAAAGGTTATGACATACTGATAGTCCGATACAGCAAAAGTCAGACGGGGCGGCACAAAGAAAAAATCAAAGGCGAGTACACCCAGCAGCGAAGCGGCAATGGCTGGACCACGACCCAGGCGAAGCGCTGCAATCACCACGACCAGTAAGTAGAGCATGACCATGTTGGTAGGGGCAATAAAAGGCCCCACCAGCTCACTGAGAAGGGTGGCGAGCACCACCAGGCCCAGGCTTTGCAGGTAACGATTCCAGGGGCGATGAGGCTGGAAGGTGGCTGGTATGACAACCGACTGGGCTGGTTCGGCGCTGCTGCTGATGACGTAGACATCAATGTTACCACTAAGGTCAATGATTTGGTCAACCAGGGAATTGTGCAGGAAATCAAACCAACGGGAACGTACTGGCTTGCCGGCGATAATCTTGGTGATATTGTGGCGGCGGGCATAGTCAATAATAGTTTCGGCGATGCTGCGGCCTGATAGCGTTAGAGATTTGGCCCCTAATTCTTCGGCCAGGCGTAAAGTGCGGGCCACCTGATCTCGATCAGCCTCCTTGAGCTGGGCATGCGCCGGGGTCTCCACATAAACGGCAAACCACCCGGCATTGAGGGGTTCGGCCAGGCGGCGGGCCGTCCGCACCAGGCGTTCGCTGAGAGGGCTGGGGCTAACACAAACCAGCAGCCGGTCGCCGGCCGGCCAGGGACCGGGAATGGCTCGTGTTTCCATGTAGGCCCGCATCTGCTCATCTACCCGCTCAGCCGCGCGGCGCATGGTCATTTCTCGTAAAGCTGCCAGGTTGCCAGGACGGAAAAATTTCTGAATGGCCCGGGCCGCCTGATCCGGCACGTAAACTTTGCCTTCTTTAAGACGTTGGAGCAGTTCGGCCGGCGGCAAGTCAATCAGTTCAAGCTCGTTGGCCGTATCGAGCAGGCGATCCGGCACAGTTTCGCGCACGGTAATGCCGGTAATTTGAGCGACTACATCGTTGAGGCTTTCCAGGTGCTGGATGTTGAGGGTGGTGTAGACATCAATTCCAGCGATCAGCAGTTCCTCGACATCCTGGTAACGTTTGGGATGGCGCGAGCCGGGGGCATTGGTGTGAGCTAACTCGTCAACCAGGGCCAACTGCGGGCGACGAGCCAGTACAGCATCCACGTCCATTTCCGGCAAGATAACACCGCGATACTCTGCTTGACGGCGGGGGATTACTTCTAACCCTTGCACCAACTCCTCAGTTTCGGCTCGGCTGTGGGTTTCAACATAGCCAACCACGACATCTATGCCCTCACCCTGGCGTTGGTGGGCTGCCCCCAGCATGGCATAAGTTTTGCCCACGCCGGCAACATAGCCGAGGAAAATTTTCAGTTTGCCTCGTGCTTGCTGCTGCTCTTCTGCCTGGGCATGGACCAGCAGTCTATCGGGATTGGGACGTTCCGGTTCTTGCCTCATCGGTCTGTGTCACTTTATAAAAATCATTCCACCTGATACGGCACGTCAACAATCACAATGCCGGGTTTGAACAGTAAGGCCAAACGCAACAGCAGCGCTGTTTGGGTATGCAGCAAATTATGCCACCAGTGTTTGGGCACAAATTGGGGCACAATGATGGTAATAACCTCATTGGGTCGGCGCTGCGATGCAATTTTCTCTATATAATCGAGGAGCCGTTCTATCAGCAGCCGATAGGGAGAGTCCAGAATCACCAAGCGCACCCCATCTCCCCACTTCTCCCACTTGTGCTTCACCTTCTCGGCGTCGGCGGGGTCAATAGAAACATGCACCGCTGTCACATCGTCGGAAAGAGAGCGGGCGTAACGCAGCGCTGCCAGTGTGCCGCGATGGACGCCGCTAACGGCCAGAATCACGCGGTGGCGCGGGATACGCAAGGGCGGGTCGTAGTGCTCCAACGATAAATGCCTGGCCAGGCTGCGGTAATGGTGATGGATGGCAAAGAAGCCCGTTACGAGAAGAGGCACCAGGAGCAATATGATCCATGCGCCGTCGTGGAACTTGGTAACAGCAAAGACCACCATCACGACAGCGGTACAGACAGCGCCAAAGCCGTTAATTCCAATCTTTAGCTGCCAACCGGGTTCGTAGCGCAGGGTGGAGCCTGGCTCCTGTATTTCCTGACCGGGCTGCATGTGTCCAATTTTCCACCAACGGCGGGCCATGCCGGCCTGGGAGAGGGTGAAGGAGAGAAAAACGCCGATGGCGTAGAGCGGGATCAAGGCGGTCACACTGGCCTGAAAGAGAATGATTAAGAGCGAGGAGAGCACAGTCAGGGCGATGATGCCTCGCGAGTAGACCAGGCGGCTGCCCCGGTAGGTGAGTTGGCGAGGCAAAAAGCCGTCGTTGGCGTGCAGAGCGCCCAGGCGAGGAAAATCGGCAAAGGCGGTGTTGGCCGCCATAATCAGGATGAGGGTTGTCGCCACGATAGTGCCCAGGTAGAGCCAGTTTTGTCCGCCATAGGCTGTGCGCGCCAGTTGCGAGATTACCGTCTCTACTTCCGAAGGAACGGCCCCGATGTGGACCGCCAAAAAGGTGATACCCAGGAAAAGTGTCCCCAGGATGGTTGACATCCAGATCAAGGTAATGCCGGCATTGCGACTGCGGGGTTCCTTAAAAGCAGTAATTCCATTGGAAATGGCTTCGATGCCGGTGAGAGCCGCCGTGCCACTGGAAAAAGCATGCAGGATCAAGAACGGAGTAACGGCTTGCACAATGGGGGGAATCTCTAAAGCAGGCGGGTTGACGACAGTGCCCAATGTCCCCGTCAGGTAGCGCAAGAAACCAAGGCCAACCGTCAGGAACATCATGACCAGAAAGAAGTAGGTTGGAACAGCAAAGGTAGCGCCTGACTCTTTGACGCCGCGTAAATTGATCACCATGATAAAGAGCACCATCAGCACGGCCAGGGGCACTCGATAGGGCAACAGTAAAGGATAAGCCGAGGTGATTTGGGCCACACCTGACGAAATCGAAACAGATACCGTCAAGATGTAGTCGGTCAGCAGGGCTGCGCCGGCCGTCTGAGCGGGGAGCTCGCCCAGGTTGTCACGGGCGACGATGTAGGCCCCACCCCCGCCGGGGTAAGCATGGATCGTCTGTTCGTAAGAGATGGTCACAACAGCCATCAAAGCGACAATAGCCAGGGAAATGGGGAAGGCGTAACCAAAGGCCATGGCCCCGGCCATCGCCAGGATGATCAGAATTTCCTGGGTGGCATAAGCCGTGGAAGAAAGCGCATCAGAAGCAAACACCGCCAGACCAATCGCCTTACCTATGGTTTGATGGGGCATAGCCGCAGTCGGCAAGCGGCTGCCGACCAGCCATGTGCGCCATGAATGGGGTGGTTCGTGCTCCTCACTGTCGTGTAAGATGGTCCCCTTATCTTGTTCGATGGTAATCATACCTGTTTCCTCTCGTGAATGAAGGTGTTTCACGGTTACTCAACCGCTCATTACATCTTCAGTATATAGAGGAATAGGTCAATCGGGTGACAAGAAAAGGGATTTCAGTATTAAGGAAGTGTCAAGAACTGGGCCAAAAAATCCAGTCAGAATTCCCCAATCTCTGGAGTTCCAGCAGACAAGAATCTATTTGTTAAGGAGCAAAGACACCAGGCACGATTATTCAGGATTCGAAGGTTGTTACTCCACCTGGTAGGGGACATCCGTAATGACAATCCCGGGTCTAAACAGCAAAACCATGCGCAGCCAGAAGGTGGTCTGGGTGTGCAGCAGATTGTGCCACCAATGGTAGGGTACAAAGTGTGGTACCACAATGGTGATGATTTCATTTGGCTGGCGGCGGGCATCAATTTGATCAATATATGACAACAGGGGTTCAAGCAGGAGCCGGTAGGGCGAGTCTAAAATGACCATACGGACTCCATTACCCCACCATTCCCATTCGCGGCGCACCCGCTCTGCCTCGTCGGGATTGGTCGAGACGTGGACAGCCGTAATATCGTCGGAGAGGAGGCCGGCATAACGCAGGGCGGCAAGGGTGCCTTGATGGACACCGCCGACGAGCAAAATGACCCGATGGCGCGAATGGCGGGCCGGCGCGCCCCTGTAATTGCGCAGCGACAGCCGCGCGGCCAGGTGGCGATAGTGCTGGTGAATAGACCAGAACGCAGCGACAAGGAGCGGTATCAGGAAAATAACCACATAGGCTCCATCCTGGAACTTGGTGATGGCAAAGACCATCATTACGATGGCAGTACAAACAGCCCCAAAGCCATTAACAACCATCTTTAGCTTCCACTTTGAATCGTACCGCAAAACCGACCCATGCTCCGAGATCGTCTGATCGGCGGCCAGATGCCCACTCCGCCGCCAGCGGCGAGCCATGCCCGTTTGCGACAGGGTAAACGAGAGAAAGACGCCAATGGCATAAAGCGGAATGAGGGCATTGACGCTGGCCTGAAAAACAACGATGAGCAGCGAGGCAATGACGGCCAGGGCGATGATGCCGCGTGAGTAAACCAGGCGGCTGCCTCGATAGGTCAGTTGGCGGGGCAAAAAACCGTCAGCGGCCATCAAGGCGCTCAAGCGGGGAAAGTCGGCAAAGGCGGTGTTTGCCGCCATAATCAAAATAACGGCAGTGGAAGCAAGAACAGCCAGATAGAAAAAGCCGCGCCCCTCGAAAATCGTCCGGCCCAATTGCGAGATGACGGTCTCCGTTTCCGAGGGAATCCCACCAATCTGGCTGGTCAAGAAGGTAATCCCCAAAAACAACGTTCCCAGAATCGAGGCCATCCAGATGAGCGTAACTCCAGCATTGTGGCTGCGCGGCTCTTTGAAAGCAGGGATGCCGTTCGACACGGCTTCAATCCCGGTCAAGGCGGCTGTACCACTGGAAAAGGCGTGTAATAACAAGAACAGGGTCACTGGCTGCAACGCGCTATGCAGTTCTAACTCTGGCGGATTGGGAACCATCCCCAGTGACCCGGTTAGATAGCGGAAGAAGCCGACCCCAACGGTCAGGAACATCATGACCAGAAAGAAGTAGGTTGGAATAGCAAAGGTGATACCCGACTCCTTGACCCCTCGCAAATTAATCAGCATGATCAGCAACACCATGATCACGGCAATGCCGACTCGAAAGTCAAACAAAGCTGGGTAGGCTGAGGTGATCTGGGCGACGCCTGACGAAACCGAGACGGACACAGTCAGAATGTAATCGGTCAGGAGGGCTGCGCCGGCAATCTGGGCCGGCAGTTCTCCCAGATTGTCGCGTGAGACAATGTAGGCCCCGCCGCCGTTGGGATAGGCATGGATGGTCTGTTCATAGGAGATGGTTACAATCGCCATCAGAATGACGATGGCAATCGAAATGGGAAAGGCATAGCCAAAGGCGGCTGTGCCAGCTACGGCCAAAATGAACAAAATTTCCTGTGTCGCATAAGCGGTCGAGGAGAGAGCATCGGAAGCAAAAACGGCCAGGCCAATGGCCTTGCCAATCGTCTGGTGAGGTGCGTCTGCCGTCGGCAGGGGACGGCCAATGAGCCAACTCCGCCAGGTGCGCGGAGGAGATTGAGTCCCAGGAGGGCGCAGCACCGTCACGCCATTTTCTTTTTCGATAATTGCCATAATATTCCCTCAAGTGCGAATTAATCTAATTGGTTTTACTCTATGAGTATAAGAGGGAATGCATCAAGGCAGTATCAAAAAAGCGGGGGGGTACGTCAAGAAAGTGTCAAGAAGGGGGGGGAAACCAGACACGCGGCAGTAGCTATTAATCAATCCGCAGCCGGTAGCCCACTCCTGGTTCGGTCAGGATATAGGCGGGACGGGCAGGGTCAGCCTCGATTTTGCGGCGGAGGTTGCTGATGTTAACTCGCAGCAGGTGAGTTTCATCCTCATAGCCCATGCCCCACACCTGCCGCAGGAGTTGGTGATGGGTCAGCACTTTACCGGCATGGGTCACCAAGAGTTTCAACAGATCGTATTCGGTGGGCGTCAATTGGACCTCCCGCCCGGCCACACTGACAACGCGCCGGGCCAAATCCACGGTCAATTCACCACTGCTGAAGACAGGCATATCGTTGGGTTGGATTGTGTGGCGGAGGGCAACGCGCAGCCGGGCCAGGAGTTCTCCCACGCCAAAAGGCTTGGTCAGGTAATCATCGGCCCCGGCGTCCAGGGCCGCAATTTTATCGCTTTCGTGTTCTCGCACCGACAAAACGATGATCGGCGTCTGGGTCCACTCGCGCAGCCGTTGAATTACTTCAATACCGTCCAGGTCGGGCAGGCCCAAGTCAAGGATAATCACATCGGGCCGGTGGGCCAGGACTGCTTCCAGCGCCTCCTGCCCATTCGACGCTTCAAAGATGGTATGGCCGTTCGCGGCCAGGGAAACCTGCAAAAAGCGGCGAATGGCCCGCTCATCGTCCACTACCAATACTCGCACACCACTCGTTGATTCAGGAATTGGCATGCTCATCTCGGTTAACTTTGCGCCACCGGTAAGGTTACCTTCACCACCAGACCGCCGCCGGGCCGGTTTTCAGCCCAAATTCGCCCGCCGTGGACTTCGATGATGCCGCTGCTGATAGACAACCCCAGCCCGGTGCCCACGGGAACGTCGCCCCGTTTGCGCCGGTCCGAAGGAAGATCAGGGGAAGTGTGCGATCCACGGTAAAATTTGTCAAAGATGCGCTTGAGGTCGCCGGGGGGAAGACCAGGGCCACAATCCGCAATTTGTATTTCCAAAAATCCAGCAGTTACCTGAGCCTGAACATCAATGGGCGTATCAGGCTGAGAATATTTAACCGCGTTGTCGAGCACATTGACCAGCGCCTGAACGATTAAGACAAAATCCAACGGTACCAGGGGCAGGTTGGCGGGAAGGTCTATCCTGATATTCCGGCCAGCCAGCACACCTTCCAGCCGCTGTAAAGCAGCCCCAATCACGTCCTGAATATCGCTGGGCTGGCGTGATACCTTTAACGCCCCGGCCTCCAGCCGGCTCATATCAAGTAGGTTGCCGACCAGGTGATTGAGGCGGTTAGCCTCCTCGTGAGCCGTTTTGAGCAGTTCCTGCTGCGTCGCCCGATCCAGCGCCTCGCTATCTTCCAGCAAGCTACTGAGAGAGCCGGTGATCGTCGCCAGAGGGGTGCGCAGGTCGTGCGAGATAGAGTTAAACAGGGCTGTTTGCAACTTCTCAGTTTCCTCAATCAGTTCGGCCTGCCGGGCGGTTTCGGCCAGTTGTGCCCGTTCGATAGCCAGGGCCGTCTGGCTGGCAAAAGCCTCCATTAACCGGCGCTGCTCGGGGGTTGCTTGCCGGGCAGAGCTGGTAAGCTTCAGCCCCAATATCCCTACCACACCCCGGGCAGTTTTGAGCGGCAGGTAACGAGCATCTGCCGCCGCTAAGGTATCTGTACCTCGACCTGCTGGCTGACCGTGCTGGAAGGCCCAGGTGGCAACGGCAAGGCGATCAACATCAACGATAAAGCCGGGACTGGCGGCTTGCACAATTAAGCCCTCTCCCCCGGGTAAAAAAACGGCTACCTCTCGATCAAAGGTTTGGCCGATATGGGTAATGACCGCCTGCATAATTTCGTCTGACCCAACTGCCGTAGCCAAATCTTGGCTGAGCGCATACAGGGTGGCTGTTTGCGCTTCGCGCTGCTGAGCCACCTCAACCTGGTCGCGCACCCGCGAGGCCAGGGTGCTGATAGCCAGGCCGACGATAAGCAGGCTGGCGAAGGTGATAAGGTACTGCGGATCAGCGACATGGAAGGTATAGCGCGGCGGCACAAAGAAAAAATTAAAAGCGACAACGCTCAGCATTGCGGCGAGGATAGATGGGCCTCGCCCTAACCGTAAAGCCGCAATCACCACTACCAACAGGTAAAGCATGGCCAAATTCACAGGCGAAACAAAAGGATCAATGATGGTGTTGAGCAGTGTCGCAGCAGTGACCCAGCTCATGCTTTCGAGATACCGCTGCCAGGGGCGATGAGGCTGGAGATTGGTGGTTGTTACCCTTGATTGAATCGCTTCGGCCGCGCTGCTAATGACGTACACGTCAATATTGCTGCTGAGACCAATAATTTGATTCACCAGGGAGCCGCGCAGCCAATCGAGCCAGCGCGGGCGCAGAGGTTTACCTGCAATAATCTTGGTGATATTATGTTGCCGGGCATAGGTGACGATTGTCTCGGCAACGGTTCTGCCGGTGATGGTCATAGATTTACCGCCTAACTCTTCAGCCAGGCGCAAGGTGCGGGCGACCCGGTCCCGGTCGGCTTCGGGGAGACGGGCAGAGCCGGGGGTTTCAACGTGAACGGCGAACCACGCGGCGTTGAGCGGTTCGGCCAGGCGGCGGGCAGCGCGGACGAGTCGCTCGCTGAGCGGGCTAGGGCTAACGCAGACCAACAACCGGTCGCCGGCCGGCCAGGGACCGGGGATGGCCCGTGTCTGCATGTACGTGCGCATCTGTTCGTCAACCCGCTCAGCCGCGCGGCGCAGAGTCAACTCCCGCAGGGCTGTCAAGTTACCGGGTCTAAAAAACTTCTGAACGGCCCGCGCGGCCTGCTCGGGTACGTAAACTTTGCCTTCCTGGAGGCGTTGGAGCAGTTCGGCAGGAGGCAGGTCAATCAGTTCGATCTCGTCGGCTTCGTCCAGCAGCCGGTCCGGCACGGTTTCCCGCACGGTAACTCCGGTGATCTGGGCCACGACATCGTTGAGACTTTCCAGGTGCTGGATGTTAAGGGTGGTGTAAACATCAATTCCAGCGGCCAGCAGTTCCTCGACATCCTGGTAGCGCTTGGGATGGCGCGAACCGGGGATATTGGTATGGGCAAATTCATCCACCAGGGCCAGTTGGGGCCGGCGGGCTAGCACGGCGTCCACATCCATCTCCGGTAAATTGACGCCGCGATACTCGACCTGCTGGCGAGGGATAATTTCCAACCCTGCCACCAAATCCTCGGTCTCAAGGCGGCCATGCGTTTCGACATAGCCGACCACCACATCCACGCCTTCGGCCTTGCGCTGGTGAGCCGCGCCGAGCATGGCATAGGTTTTACCTACCCCGGCCACATAACCGAGGAAGATTTTGAGTCTGCCCCGTGTCTGCTGCTGCTCCTCAGCCTGGGCATAGGCCAGCAGCACATCGGGATTGGGGCGGGTTAGTTCTTGGTTCACAATTGGCTCATCGTGTGCAAAATTAGCCAGGACGAACAAAAAGAATAAGGAAGATTGGAAGGTTGGAGTATTCCCATTCTTCCATCCTTCCAACCCTCCAGTGTTACAACTCTGCGGTATCCAAAACAATCGTCACCGGCCCATCATTTTCGATACGGACCCGCATGTGCGCTCCAAAGGCACCGGTAGCGACCTTTTTGACACCCAATGCCTGCAACTGGGCGGCAAATTGAGTCACTAACGGTTCGGCGATTTCGGGCGGGGCGGCATCGGTGAAGCTGGGGCGGCGGCCCTTGCGGGCGTCGGCGTAGAGGGTAAATTGGGAAACTACCAGGATCTCCGCGCCGGTGTCCAGGGCCGACAGGTTCATTTTACCCTGTTCATCCTCAAAGACGCGCAGATGAACCGTTTTTTCGGCCAGTTTTTTGACCTCGGTTGGGCCGTCGCCGTGTGTCACGCCCAATAGAATCACGTAGCCCGGCCCAATTTGACCCACAATTTTACCGTCAACGACCACGTGACCCTGTTGAACTCGCTGCAAGATAGCGCGCATGACTTTCCTTGATCGCGGATTCGCCCTAATTATATTCTCGCCGGGAGATTTGACCAATAAATTTATCGTAATCTCACAGAGTTGTGCTAAAATAACGTTTAAAGTATTGTTTGGGAGATTGAGCCAATGAGTGTAGTAACCCTTGATCAAGCCCTTGATACAGTGATGCAGTTGTCGCTTGAACAACAAGAGATGCTGCTTGACATCATTCACCGCCGTCATATTGAGAATCGGCGCAGAGAGATTACACAGGATGCTCACGAGGCCATTGCTGCTTTCCATGCCGGAAAGTTAAGGCCGCAGCCTGTGGAAGAAATCATCGCTGAACTTCGCCAATCGTTGGACGAAGCGATTGAGGAATGAGAGAACTTGTTCTAATTCCAAAGTTCAAGCGAGCATTTCGTAAGTTTGTACGACGTGATTCCAGGCTGCAAAGGCGGATAGAGGAAACATTAAAGCAGATGCAAGAGGATGTATTTGCATCTTATTTGAGTACTCACAAACTTGGTGGTGAACTTTTGGGATTGCAAGCCTGCTCTTGTGGATACGATTGCCGAATCGTGTTTTCAATCGAGCGAAACGAAGCAACGGGAAAAGAAGTTATCATTCTCCTTGATATTGGAACACACGACGAAGTCTATTAAAAGGTCGAACCACTAACCGAGTCACTTCCCCTTCTTCAATTTAGGCAGCTTCGGCAGCGCCCGGCTGGGCCGCGGACCGAAATCGGGGATGCGCGGCGGCTTGGTTTCCATAAGTTTCATGATTTCCTGTAAGCCCCGCTCCAACTGCGGGTCCTGGCCGGCGGCGTAATCCTGGGGGCGGACATCCACCTCGATGTCCGGGTCGGTGCCGTAATTTTCAACACCCCAGCCGACATCGGCGAACCAGTAGGAAAATTCCGGCTGGGTGGTGATGGTCCCATCCACCAGGGAGTGGCGCGGCCAGATGCCGATGACTCCGCCCCAGGTGCGCTTGCCGATGACCGGCCCCAGGCCCATCACTTTGAAGGCATGCGTAAAAATATCGCCGTCGGAGCCGGCGAATTCGTTGGTCAGCGCCACCAGCGGCCCGAGGACCGAGTGGCCGGGATAGGGCGAGGCCACCCCATAGCGGGATTGATTGTAACCAATTCGCCGCCGGGCCAATTTTTCGAGCAGCAGTTGTGACACGTTGCCGCCGCCGTTGAAGCGGACATCTACAATCAGCCCCTCTCGCTCCGACTCGCCCAGGTAATAGCGGTGAAATTCGGCGTAGCCAAACGCTCCCATATTAGGAATGTGAACATAACCGACCCGCTCCCCGGTTTCCTGGTGGACACGGCGGCGGTTGGCTTCGACCCATTCCCGGTAGCGAGCCTCGATTTCGCTGCGCAGCGTTTTGACCAGGACAACGCGGAGGGTGTTGGAAGGTTGGGAAGATGGAGGGTTGGAAGGATTGGGGGGTTGGGAAGCTACATTTTCAGGTTGATTATCGTCTTGTTCTGGCGCGGTCGGCGGTCTACCATCGGCGGTCGGCGGTCGGTGGTCGGTGGTCGGTCTGGCTAACAGCGTCAACTGCACCTCGGTGTTGGCCCGATTGACCAGGAGCTGCTGGGGTGAAAGCTCGCGGCTGAGACGCTGTCCATCAATTGCCAGCAGCACATCGCCGACCTGGGCGTTGACTCCCAGCCGGCGCAAGGGCGAATCCCACCGCTCGACCCAGGCATCACCCTCGATGATATGAGTGATACGGTAGCCATCGGCAGCGGGATCATATTCAAAATCAGCGCCCAAAAAACCTTGATCGTAGCGCGGCGCGGGGCGGTAATCACCCCCAAATTCATAGGCGTGGGAGGTGCCCAACTCACCCTGCATTTCCCACATCAGGTCTGAAAACTCGGAGCGGGTGGTGACCCGGTCAATCAGCGGGAAGTAACGCTGGTACACCTGCTGCCAGTCCACGCGGGACATATCATCCGTCCAGAAATGGTCGCGCTGCAAGCGCCAGGCCTCGCGGAACATTTGCTGCCACTCCTCCGGGGGATTGACCGCCACCCGCACCCGGCTGAGATCAATCCAACCGCTTTTTTTGGTGTAGCCCGCCGCGCCGTTATCCGGTTTTTCCCCCGCCTTCAAAACCCGCAAATGCTTGCCGTTGCGATAAATTAAATAGTTCCGGTCTTGTGAAACTCCAAAATCGCTGATGCCGTTGACGATAAACTCTTTCTTGCGTTCGACCAGGTCGTACATTTCCAAAGCGCCATGGCCTTCTTCCTCATCCTGGTTACGCCAGCTTTTGCCCAGGCTGCCTTCGACAGGAAACGAGGTAAAGAGGACTTTATCTTTATTGATGCCTCTAATCTGATGATAGCGACCTTCAGGGACCGGAAAAGCGGTGACTCGACTCTGGATGCCGTCCAGGTCAATCTGCAGAGGTTTATCTTTCTCCTCGGGTTTTGGCGGAGTGGTTTCACTTTCTTTGTTGTCTTTGGCCGGCGGCGGGGCAGTTTTACCGTTTTCATCCTTCTTGCCATTGCCGGCCACCTTGCCATTATCCCCAGGCGCTTCGCCAGGTAGGGGGATGAAGGGATTAGGCAGCTCCTTTTGCAGCGTGACCAGATAGGGCCTAGCCCCGCGCGGGAAATTAAGGTCAAAGTAGTAACTGTCATGGACCGGATCAAAATCGCGGAAGGAAAGAAAATAGATGTATTTGCCAGATGGGTCAAAACTGGGGCCGAAATCAAGCAGGTTGTTGGGGGTGGTCACAAAGTGAGTCGCCCCGCTTTCGACGTGGCATAATTTGATGGCGGCCGTATGGAGCGAGGTGCGCAGGCTGTAGACAACCCACTCTCCATCCGGCGACCAATCCAGCCCATAGATACGGCCATAGCTGCTTTTATCCAGCACTTTAAAGCTTTTCTTTTCCAGATCAACCCAAATAAGCTCGTAACGGTGATTGCCAAAAACCAGGCAGTCCTTTTTGGGTGACACTTTGAAAAAGAGCGGGCGGCCGGTATCTAATCCGGTTAAACGCTCTACCTGCCGGTCTGCGGGCGCTTTACTGGCATCGGCGTGAATTTCGATGGCTTCTTCACCGTCGGCGTCGCTGAGCATAACCAGCCGCTGGCCATCGTTGAGCCACTCAGCCAGGCGATAGCGCACCCCGCTGGCCTGGCTGTATGGCAGGACGGCGCCCTCCCAATTGGACAGCGCAAACGCCTGGCCCCGGGTGGTGATCGCCACGCTGTGGCCCTGGGGATGGAGGGCGTAATGGTCCATAAAGCTAGACGCTTTGACAAATTTGCGATTGCGCTGGACCCGCGGGCTGTGAAATTCAATCTTGATTTTTTCGGGGTTTCTTTTGCCGCTTTTGGCCGGATCAAATACAAAAAGGTCGGCCCCGGCGCGGTAAACAATTCGTCGGCCATCACTGGCCGGGTTGCGAACGTAGTAATCTTCGTGATCGGTGTGGCGCTGGATGTCCTTGCCGTCCAAGGTGCAGGAGTAGAGGTTGCCGATGCCTTCGTGGTCTGATAAAAAGTAAATCCGTTCGCCCAGCCAGATGGGGCTGATAACGTGGCTGAGGGTTTTGAGCAGCGGCTTGAACTTGCCCCTGCCTTTGGAGTCAAGCCAGATCTCCCCGGCGGTACCGCCCCGATAGCGTTTCCAGTTAGCTAACTCATTCGTCCGCCGGCCAATGACCACCCCGCCAGCCGGCCCAAAAGAAACGGAGCGGGCCGGGCCGTAAGGCAGCAACTCCGGCTGGCCGCCGGACGGGCTAATGGTGTAGACGGGGGTCAAGTGGGCAAAGGGTTGGCCGGCGTTGCTGGCGAAAACGATTTTTTGGCTGTCGGGCGTCCAGCCCAGGACGATGGTCAGGCTGCCCAGGTAAGTCAGGCGCGTGGCCGGGCCGCCCGCCGCGGGCATCACATAAACTTCACCCTCCCCCTCCTCCCGGCCGATAAAGGCCAGCCATTCGCCGTCGGGCGACAGGGCCGGGTGAGAGACCATGCCCAGGTTGGCCGTCAGCCGCCGGGCCACCCCACCCTTGGCCGGCACGGCCCACAGGTCATCTTCACAGACAAAGACGACATTATTTTTGTGGATGGTAGGATAGCGATAGTAACCGTTGGGTTTCATGGATTTTGATTACCTAAAAAGATTTTGTATCGAGTCAAGAGTTGAGCCGGGATTTGGGGATTAGAGGCATTCTTACTGATTATACCGATGTCCCAAACAATGACCATTTATCCTTGTATGGTTCTGAATCTGTCAAAAGGAAAGAATACCAGTCAGAGTTTGGCCTTGGATCGTGCCACATTTTTCTCGCTACAACTGTGCTAGGAACAATGTAGAAATTAATGAGATCACCCGCTTTTCGATTGGTTAGGTTTACGAATACATAGATATGGCTTTCTGATACTTGTTCCTTAGCTTTTCTATTTAGAAGCCAAAAACTGCGGATTTGCGCATTGGTTTTTACTTGTACAGAATAGGCTCTTTGGCAAGCTTGGTCAGTTACCAAAATATCAGCCCCTATCGCACTACGAGATGTAGGAGATGCAATGAAACCAAGTTTCGATAATTCAGCCGCTACAAGATAAACTCCCCTCATTCCTGTGAGTTGTCTGGTTAATGCCATCTGAATTCCTCTGTACTGATATTTAGTTTGTGGTTCGTCCCTTACACAATATTCAGCAATTCGTCAATCTCCTGGCCAAGTCTAGCTCGACGTTTTGCAATCGCTTGCTCTAAATCCTCCCGAGTTGCCCGCGTCCACTTATCCACCCCCAACATTCGACCTGGCGCCAGTTCAAGCACGTCATAAGGACGAGCATTCCCGAGGTTATGGACAAACCGAACATATAAGCAAATATTGTTCGTTTCGGTACTTTGCAGAACATCAATAATCACTCCGATTTGACCTAGCGCGTTAACAATATCTCCGCGTTTAAAGTCAATAGATATCGGGGGCTTCACCGTAGGTGATAACGTGTTCGACATAATTTTCCACCTGGGAACTACTTTCAAATTCAGAGTCTACTCCGCAGTCACGCAGAATAGCAACCAACTTATAATGATCTCCCCATGCACTGCCGGTACCTTCGGAACGACGCTGGATCATCTCCTGCCAAGCCTGCCTGAGACGCTCTATATCTTCGGGGTAAAATTTAGGCTTCTGGGACATATCAAAAACCGGTGGATATTTGCCACCTTAGATGCTCTGTTCTAAAAATCTCCATCAAGGCTAATTCAGAAGTTATCTTTTAGCACTTGCTACCCTGCAACCTTGCTACCAACCATCCCATTCCTCACCGCCACAATCTCGGCCATGATGCTCAGGGCAATTTCTGCCGGGGTGCGCCCGCCGAGATCGAGGCCAATAGGGGCGTGGAGGCGATCAATCTGCGCTTGGGTCAGTCCGCTTTCCAATAAACGCTTGACCCGCTGGGCGTGCGTCTTGGGGCTGCCCAGGGCGCCGACATAACCAACCGGGCTGGGCAAAGCGACCAACAGCGCGGGGTCGTCCAGCTTGGGATCGTGCGTGACGACCACCACACTGCTTTCGCGGGTCAGGCCGATGTCGGGCAGAGCCTCGTCGGGCCAGCGCTGGATCAGGTGGTCGGCGTGAGGGAAGCGCTCCGGCGAGGCGAAGGCGGTCCGGGGGTCTACAAGGTAGGTGCTAAAGCCAAGCGGTTTGGCAAAGTGGATCAAGTCGCTGGCAATATGCACCCCGCCGACAATGATCAGCCGCGGGCTTGGCCGGTGAACGTCAAAAAAGACCTCGATCTCTTCGCCGCCTACCGCCAAGGCTGGGTAGCGGCGCGTGGCCGAAGTTCGCTCAGCCATCAACTGCCGGGCGTCTTGCAGAATAGACTCGCACCACGGTGTTTCCAGCAACGGGCCGGCCGGCTCACCTTCCGCCGGAAGCAGAGCTTTGACCCCCAGCAATTCTGCCGGTCCGCGCACCACCACCGCCAGGGCCACACTTTGATCTTTTTGTACGTACTCTTTTAATTGGGAAAAAAGGGACATATCTGTACACCTGAAGTAGGGAGTAGGAAGTAAGGAGTAAGGAGTAAAAAGATTTTCTACTCCCTACTTCTTACTCCCGGCATTTCACCAATCTAACCGTTCTACAAACACCTCGATGGTGCCGCCGCAGGCCAGGCCGACTTCCCAGGCATTTTCGTCGGCCACGCCGAAATGGAGCAGCTTGGGCCGGCCTGTTTTGATGACGCGCATGGCTTCTTCTACGACTGCGCCCTCGACGCAGCCGCCGCTGACGGAGCCAATCATCTCCCCTTTTTGATTGACCGCCATTTTTGAGCCGGGCGCGCGGGGCGACGAACCCCAGGTATTAATGACCGTGGCCACAGCGATTTTATCACCGCGGGCTTGCCAGGCTACGATGTCTCCCAGAATTTCCTTCATGGTTAAAACCTCTCCAATGAAAGTAGGCTGATACTGATATTATGCTTAATTTTTAAATTATGCCAAGAATATTAAGAGGTCAGAGGGTTTCGGCCGAGTCAGCCGCTGTGACCAGGGCTTCTTCCCGCAACTGGCGGCGCAGAATTTTACCGGTCAGGGCTTTGGGCAAATCATCACGGAAGACAATGGCGCGGGGTTGTTTGTACTGGGCCAGGCGTTCCCGGCAAAAGGCCCGAATTTCGGCAGTGGTGGCAGTTTCACCGGGTTTGAGGACCAGGTACGCGGTAATTTTTTCACCTCGCATGTCGTCGGGCAAGCCGATCACGGCAGCTTCTAAAACCTTGGGATGCTGGTACAGCACCTCCTCGACCTCGCGGGGGTAAACATTGTACCCGGCGCTCAGGATCATATCTTTTTTGCGGTCCACAATGTAAAAATAGCCTTCCTCGTCCATGCGGGCCACATCGCCCGTGCGCACCCAGCCATCCAGCATGGTCTGGGCGGTTTCTTCAGGAGCGTTCCAGTAACCCTGCATCACTTGCGGCCCCTTGACCATCAATTCGCCCACTTCGCCCTGGGGCAGTTCCGTGGTAGGGTCTTCCGTATCCACAATTTTGGCGTCGGTGCCAATGATGGGCACGCCGATACTGCCGAACTTGCGCTGGCCTTTGAGCGGATTGACATGAGTGACGGAAGACGCCTCGGTCATCCCATACGCCTCGGCGATACGGGCGCCGGTGCGCGCCTCAAACTTTTCCATCACCTCGACCGGCAGGGGAGCCGCCCCGCTGAAAACAGCTTTAATCGAGGTCAGGTCAACTTTATCAATGTCGTGGTAACTGTTGAGCGCGACAAACAAGGCCGGTATGCCTGTAAAAAACGTGGGCCGCTCGGCCACAATAGCATCAACAATAGCTTTAATATTGGGTTGAAGAATGAGAACCAGGGTAGCCGCCAGGTGGATGCCCAGATTCATCAATCCATTCATCCCGTAGACATGGAAAAAGGGCATAATCCCCAGACCAATATCCTCCGCGTCCCCGTGATCGTACAATAAAAAAGCCCTGATCTGGGTTATGCTGGCCACCAGGTTGCGATGACTGAGCATAGCCCCTTTAGGTAAGCCCGTGGTGCCGCCGGTGTACTGCAGACAGGCCAGGTCTGTGGGATTTACGTCAACCGGGGGCAGCTTGGGGCGCTGCCGGTCAATCAGCTTCTTAAAGGCATGAACGGTGTCGGCGTACGATACATCAACCCATTTACCCTGGCGGCGAAGCTCCAGCGGGGCCAACAATTTCTTGGCAATGGGCATGTAATCCTGGATGCCGGTCAAAATGAGATGTTCAACGGCCAGTTTGGGCCTGATTGCCTCAATACGCGGCCAGAACATATCGAGGCTGATCACAACTTTTGTGCCAGAGTTACCCCACTGGTACTCCAGTTCCCGCTCTACATAGAGCGGGTTGGTCATGACCGTTACCGCACCCAGGGAGAGGGTGGCATAATAGGCAATGATAGTTTGCGGACAGTTGGGCAGCATAATCGCCACCCGGTCGCCTTTACGAACGCCCAAATCATGCAGGGCCGCTGCCAGCTTGTCAACCTGCTGTTTCAATTGGCTGTAATTCAGCCGAGCGCCCATAAAAACGGTGGCGGTATGTTTGGGATATTTTTCGGCGGCGTGACGCAGCAAATCGGGGAGGATCAGCGGCGGAATGACTAACTCTGCCGGAACTTCGGGATCGTAGAATTTTAACCAGGGTTTCGACATAGCCCTCTCTTTGGCAACTCTTCTTTTCTGGCTCCCAAACTCAGTTTGGGAACTCGGTTTGGACCAGAAAACCAGGAAATTAATTGTTCCCCTGTGGTTATGCTATATTATAACACAATACCTTATTTTTCAATCAACCTTTTATCCTGTTAAGAGCGACCCCCGGCCGCGGCCAATCCCTTTGACTCTGCAACTTGCTACCTTGCAACCTGCAACTTTAGTTATGAAAACTTCGGCCCAAACGGGACAAAAATTGTCAAGTCGTGGTATAATCGGGTAGTTCGAATGTTAAGACAGGGGTTGTGCCGGAAGATAAAGGAAACTAAATGGACTTGAGTAAAAAGGTAGCAAAGTCTGCTGTCTACTATTTTCAGAGAAGCGGAGGTTAGTCAGCGATGCCCAGAATTAGAATCAGCCAGGTTGCCGAAAGAAAGGAAGCTGCTACTTGGCAGCAAACCATCGTTGACCGCATCAAGGCGGGTAAAGTTGTGCCCATTATCAGCCATGTCGTGGATCATAATTTGATCCTGGGAGGAAGTACAGCCCTGGTTGAAGCCTATGCGGACTATGTGCAGTACCCCCTGGCTGATAAACATAACCTGCCGCAGGTGGCCCAATTCAAAGGCGTCACCGACGAAAGCATTACCGATGCCTGGGCGCTCAAAACCGATTATATCAACTTTATCAAAAACCGCTTGTTTGACCTGGCCGAGACAGAAGGAGCGGCCGAAGAGATCCTGGCTGAGGTTGAAGAAGCTTTTGACGATATCTCTTTCTCTGAGTTTTCCGGGCGGCTGGGCTACCCTCGCTTTAATCAAGGCCCCTCTGATCCGCTGCTGATTTTGGCCGAACTGCCTCTGCCGATTTACTTGACCACCAGTTATCACGGCTTTATTGAAGCCGCCCTGAAACGCGCCGGCAAAGAACCGCGCACCGAGATTTGCCGCTGGCACAAGGGCCTGGAGGGCATCCCCTCCGTTTTTGAAGCCGACTACCAGCCCAGCAAAGAAGCCCCGCTGGTCTACCATTTACATGGCCTGGATGCCTACCCCGAGTCGCTGGTCCTGACCGAAAATGATTACCTGGAATTCCTGGTTGCTACCTCGCAGGAGATGGGCCGCAGTACCGATCCAATTCCCAAGCGGGTGCGCCAGGCGATGGCCGATTCCTCTCTTATCCTGATGGGGTACAGCCTGCAAAGCCTGGAGTTTAAGGTTGTCTTTTGGGGCTTGATCAGACCCCGGCCCTTGCAGCATACCAGCGTTTCAATCCAACTGCTGCCCAGTGACGACGAACGAAAATTTCTTCAGGAATACCTGCGGCGCGAGGCCAAATTTGAAGTTTACTGGGGCGACATTCAGGAGTACGTGCAGGAACTGCGCCAGGCACTGGAGTAGAAACGGCCAACAGTCAACGATTAATGGCTAATTGACAATTGACTGTTGATCATTGACTATTATTCATGGGGGGACACTATGACCTCTAACAGCAATAACCCCTACGTCGGGCCGCGCACCTTCACCCGGCAGGAGAGCGACCGGTTTTTTGGCCGGGAACGGGAAGCCAGAGAGCTGTTTTCACTGGTTGTCTCCGAGCGGCTGGTGCTTTTTTACGCCCAATCCGGCGCGGGCAAAAGCTCGCTGCTAAACACCCGCCTGATCCCGCAGTTGCAGGCGGCAGAATTCGCCGTACTGCCAATGGGCCGGGTCAGCGGCGAACTGCCCCAGGACGTGGCTGAGGTTGGCAACACTTTTGCCTTTAACTTAATGCTCAGCCTCGATCAAAGCAGCAGCGGCCCTCAACAATTCGCGCATCTGCCGCTAACCAACTTTTTGGCTGGCCTGGTCAGCGATGACGGCGAGCATTATCGGTATGAGTCCGAGGCTGAGGGGTATGTATCGGTTCCGCATGTCTTGATCATTGATCAGTTTGAGGAAATTATCACGACTCATCCCCGGCATTGGCCGCAGCGAGCGGACTTTTTTCGCCAGCTCGACCAGGCAATGGCGGATGATCCCTTCTTGTGGGTTGTGCTGACCTTTCGCGAGGATTACCTGGCCACGCTTGAGCCTTACGCCCCGCTGCTGGTCGGCAATATGCGCGCCCGCTTCTATATGCAGCGTATGGAACGAGAGGCGGCCCTGGAAGCGGTCAAAAAGCCCGCGCAGCAGGGAGGGCGTCCCTTTGCGCCCGGTGTGGCCGAAAATTTGGTAGACAACCTGCGCCAGATCCGGGTTGAGGGTCAGGCCCAGATTCAACGGGGTCAGTTTATCGAGCCGGTGCAACTACAGGTTGTCTGCTTCCAATTGTGGGAAAATCTAAAGGCGCGTCCCGCGGGCGAAATCACTGAGGCTGATTTGCAGGAACTCGGCAACGTTGACCGCGCCCTGGCCGATTTTTACGAGCAGGCGCTGGCCAAAGCCGTGGCTGCTACCGGGCAGTCGGAACCAGAGCTGCGGGATTGGTTTGAGCGCAAGCTCATTACAGAGGCTGGGACCCGCGGCAGCGTTTACCGGGGTAAGGACTCGACCGGCGGTATCTCGACCCACACCACAGATTTTCTGGTCAATCAATTTGTCCTTCGGACCGAGAGCCGGGCGGGGGGTACCTGGTACGAATTGGTCCACGATCGCTTTATCGAGCCGATTTTGCAGGCGAACAAGGCGTGGCGCGCCCAGCAGCCGCTGCTGGTGCAAATGGCCGAAGCCTGGGCAAACTCAGGCGAAAGTATGTCGAATTTGCTGGAAGGCCAGCAGTTGCAGGAGGCGTTACGGACCAACCGGCCGGACATTCAGCAGTTGGGATTCGTTAAAAAATTTATAGAAGCCAGCCAGACGGCCCAGCAAGCCAAAGAAGCGGCTCAGCAGGCCGAAAAATTGCAGCAGGCTCAAACCCTGGCCGAGGCTGCGCACCGGCGCGCTGAAGCCGAGGCTAAAGCGGCCCGGCGGCTGCGTTGGATCATCGCGGCTCTGGCGGTTACACTGGCAGTTTTGCTTGGTCTGGCGGGAGTGGCGGTTTATGCCTTCATCCAGCGCCAGGAAGTGATCATTAGCCATGAAGCTATTACCACTCTGCTCTCCCTGGATGGACGGCTTTACATCTCTGTGGCTCCCGATGACCGCACCGTGAAGCTGGTGGATACGGCGAACCGGGAGGTGCTTTTTACCTTAACCGGTCATACCGCCGAAATCAGTAAAATCACCCTGAATCCGAATGCTAATTATTTGGCTACAGCGGATCACGGGGGCACAACCATCATTTGGGACTTGAATACAGGCCAGGCTGTGGCCAGATTAACCGGCCACAGCGACACTATTCGCTACATGGTTTTTTCGCACGACGGCCGCTGGGTGGCCACCGGGGGAGATGATGGCACAACCCGCCTGTGGGAGACTTCCACCTGGCAGCAAACCCACGTTTTCAACAGCGATGGGGCACCTATCATCAGCGTCGCCTTTTGGCCCGACGATTCCTTCCTGGTGACGGCCACAACGGATAAAAAATACACCATTTGGAATCCTCAAACCGGCGAGAAAGTTTTAGATGGAAGCCAGTAAGACTCATCCTTACGATAACCCCTATGTCGGCCCGCGTACTTTCACCCGGCAGGAAGGCGACCGCTTTTTTGGCCGGGAACGAGAAGCCCGCGACCTCTTCTCCCTGGTCGTTTCGGAGCGGCTGGTCCTTTTTTATGCCCAATCCGGGGCCGGTAAAAGTTCCCTGATTAATACCCGGCTGATTTCACAGTTGCAGGCGGCCGGTTTTGCCGTTTTGCCCGTGTGTCGAGTTAGCGGCGAGCTGCCGCCGGGGGTTGCCGACGTTGACAACGTTTTCACCTTTAATTTGATGCTCAACCTGGACGAAAGCGAGAGCGATCCGCGCCGTTTCACCCATATCCCCTTAACCGATTTTCTCGCCGGGCTGACCAGCGACGACGGCCAGCATTACTACTTTTTCGAGGCTGAAGCAGATCTAAAGGAGGCTAACGCTCAGGTTGAGGCCCTCCAATCCGTTCAAGACGGGGCTGAGGATGCGATCTACGCCGAAGTTCCCTCTGTTTTAATTATTGACCAGTTTGAGGAAATTATCACCGCGCACTCAGCCCGCTGGCAGGAACGAGAGGGTTTTTTCCGGCAACTGAATGAGGCCATGGCCGCCAATCCTCTGCTATGGGTCGTGCTGACCTTGCGGGAGGATTTTGTAGCCGCCCTTGATCCTTATGCCCCGCTCCTCAGCAACAAACTTCGCGCTCGTTTTTATATGCAGCGCATGGGTTATGAAGCCGCCCTGGAAGCCGTCGAAAAGCCCGCCGAATTTGGCGGGCGTCCTTTTGCTCCTGGCGTGGCTGAAAGTTTGGTAGACAACCTGCGGCAAGTGCGGGTTGAAGGTCAGGCCGGCACCCAGCCCGGCCAATTTGTCGAGCCGGTCCAATTGCAGGTTGTTTGTTATCAATTGTGGGAGAAGTTGAAAGAGCGGCCGGCGGGCCAGATTAGCAGCGCAGACCTCCAGGAACTCGGCAACGTGGATACCGCCCTGGCCGAATTTTACGAGCAGGCGCTTCAGAAGACAATGGCCCAGACCGGGATTTCTGAGATGGAGCTGCGCAACTGGTTTAGCCAATATTTGATCACCGAAGCCGGAACGCGCGGCACAGTTTACCAGGGAACCCATGATACGGCGGGTTTGCCAAACCGGGCCGTCAAATTGCTGGCCGACCAGTTTTTGCTGCGGGCCGAAATCAGGTCAGGTGGAACCTGGTATGAGCTGGTGCATGATCGTTTTGTTGAGCCAATTTTGCAGGCGAATCAAGCCTGGCGCTTGAAGCAGCCCCTCATTCAGATGGCTCAGGCGTGGGCCGATGCCGGTCACGCCGAGACTCTTCTGCTGGATGGACAGCAGCTCAACGACGCCCTGGCTTCTGACTGGCAGGGCTTGGGGCCTTTGGTCGCTCAGTTTTTGGAAGCCGGTCAAGTGGCTTACCAGGCCAAGGAAGAAATTCGTCGAGCTGAAAAAGAAACACAGCGGCAACGGGAGTTAGAAGCCGCCCGCCGCCTGGCCGAAGAAGCCGAAGCCCGCCGCCTGGCCGAAGAACTCCGCCGCCAGGAGATAGAAGCCCGGGCGCGTGAACAGGCTGAGACCGCCGCCAAACTCCGCCAGCGAGCGGTACTGTTGGCTGTTGTCGGCGCCGTTGCCGTTCTCCTGGCAATTATTGCCGGTATATTTGGGGTAAACTCGCAGCGGAGTGCCAACTTGGCTGGCACTCAGGCCGCTGAAGCGCGCGCGGCGCAACAAACGGCTGAAGCCGAGCGCGGAATTGCCCAGGGTAATCTGGAGTATGCCCGGCAGCTTGAGCAGCAAGCCACTCAAGCCGCCCAATTGGGCGCAACCCAGACCGCTTTGGCCGCTACGGCTGATATAGTGCAGGCTGCCCTGGCTGGGCCAACCTCCTTGCCCGAAGTTAATGGCGAGACACTAGATGTAACCTCAATCCCCTCGTCCACAGTTACCGCTACCCCTGTCGCTCCCCCTCTAACCTCAGCAACCCCACCTGCTGTGAGCACTCCCGGTCCCACCACGTCCCTCCTTCCAACCACTTCAGCAACATTGACTGCCGCCGCAAGCCCTACTCAACTGCCGGAACAAAGGGTTACGGTGCAGGCGCTGCAAACCCAGGCGGCGCAAGTGGAAGTCGCCCAGACGGTTGTCGCTCAGGTTGCGGCCTGTCCAGTTGATACCCAGGGCGAATTTGTAGATCTCTGGCGCAAGTATCAAGAGCAGTTGGGCTGTCCCCGGCAGGCCAGCCCGGTCGGAGGTTTTTTTGCTGAACAGCCCTTTGAGCATGGATTTATGGTTTGGTCACAACTACTCGATTTGTACGTGGTGCTTGTTGGTGACGCCGGGAGCGGCTCGATGTGGATTATTCGGCAAAGTGAGGTCACTTGGCCGGTGAATATGTCAGGGGGCAGTTGTGAGGCCGACCCACCGCCTGACCTGTTTCAGCCGGTGCGAGGCTTTGGGGGTATTTGGTGCGCCAAACCCGATATTCGTAACGC
Source organism: Anaerolineae bacterium (assembly GCA_023382535.1). The sequence goes on from JAHDWA010000035.1 coordinate 53,001, forward strand.
TATTGGTTTTGGGACCCAGCCGGAACGTGGGGTAAGCAGTGACCTGTTTCAGGGATTTGAGCGAGGTGCAATTCTGCGGGCTGGCGATAACTCGACCTTTGTACTTTTTGGGGATGATCAAACTTACAGGCGCGAATAATCAGACGCATAAGGATACGAGGCTCAAGCCATTGAATAATTTCCGCTAACCCAAATCCGGCTGCATCATCTTAATTCGGGCCGCCTTGGCCTGCCGCACAATTTCGGCGATCTGGGGCAGGTGGCTGTCGTCGTGGGACAGACCGCGCACAAAGCGGGTCACGGCATTGGTTGGGCCAGATCCGGGCGCAACCTCATAGCTGTTATCCAGGTCCGGCGGGTCGGGCCACAGCGCCAGGCTGGCCAGGCGCATGCGCCGGCTTTCTTCCAACCGCTGCCGGCATTGAGCAATGGTCGTGACACTCTGCCAGGACACTTCAGCCCGAGAGCGGCCGTGAAACGGTACCCCCCGGGCCAATTCTGCGGCCAAAAAGGCCGACTCCTCGGACGAGGCGGTCGTGTGGACGATCACATGGCCGAGAGTCCAGGATAAATTAACTTCGTCGGGATTAATGGCGTAGGTATCGTTGGCCCGCGGATCGTTAGGGACGAAGGTCACGTCGGTATCGGTACAGCCGGCAATTAATCCTCGCATAGTATCAATCATCTCGTTAGTGAGACGGGCCAGGTCAGCCGGGGTCAGGTTAGCGGCCAATTGGCTGATTTTTATCTCTTTACTGCGGACAGGGGTGAAGTCGAGCATCCTGAAATAATTCCTCTCAGAGTTCATTTTGTTGTTGCAACTAACTGGCGAATTTTTCTCGGCGGTCAGCCGTCCGCCGTCGGCGGTCGCTTAATCAACCGTATCGTAATCCACGAAATCTTTGCCTTTTTCCGTGGCTAAAATATCCAAAGCGGCCACTGCGCCCGTTCCGGCGGAAATAATGGCCTGGCTGCGGGTCAGCCGGGTGCTGCGACCGACCACGTACAGCCTGTCAATCGGGCTGCGATAATTGTGGTCAACTTCAACGCCGGTGCTGGTGATCGTCAGGCCCATGCTTTGGGCCAGTTTGATGGATTTGCCCTCGGCAATGATCAAATATTTGCCCTCGTGGCGTTCACCGCTCTCGGTAAACACGGCAAAGCCGCCAGCCGTTTTCTCAATGCCAGTGACCTGTTGGTCCCGAATTTTGGCCCCAAATTCCTGCACCTGGGCGCGGGCGACTTTTTGAAAGTCGCTGCCGGTGATCTCCGGTATACCCAGATAGTTGTGCAGCCTGGCCGAATGCATGGCCGTTTTGTTCACTCCAAAAACAGTCACGTCTTGCCCATTTTTGGCCAAAAACAGGGCCGCGCTCAATCCCGCCGGTCCATCGCCGACAATAATAACGTCGCTCATCTTGAATTGCTCCTTAGGGTCTGATTCCCATTGACGGAATTGCTTATCTCGTTTATAATAAAACGGACTACAGTCCAATTCTTCATTGGCAATTATAACGGCTAAAATGCACCTGTCAAGAGTCAGTATGAACTTCGATAAAAGTGATATAATTCCTTTAATTCCTACTGAAAGCGCTCAGCTCCCCAAACGAGCCAAGCGAGCCGATGCGATTGCCAACCGCGAGCTTATCCTGGCCACGGCCCAGCGTTTGTTTACCGAGCGGGGGATTGCTAATATCTGCATGGCGGCCATCGCCGAAACCGCCGGGGTGGGCAAAGGCACACTGTACCGGGGTTTTGCCAATAAAGGCGAGCTATGCCTGGCGCTGCTCGATGAAGATATGCGCGCCTTTCAGAATCAGACACTGCAAACGCTGCGAGAGAATTACCACCAACCGGCGCTGAGCCGGCTTGACGCTTTTTTAAATAGTCTGGTCTATTTTGTCGAGCGGCAGGCCCCTTTGTTGCGTGAAGCAGAAATGCATGGGGTTCTGCAAAGTGAGACGGTAGCCGCTAATGCCTCGCCTCATCGCTGGCTGCCCTGGCTGCACCAAACCATCGGGGTTCTGTTACAACAAGCGCAGCAAAATGGGGAGACCCATGACCTGGACATTCCTTACCTGGTTGACGCTATTTTAGCTCCCCTCAGCGCCGACCTTTTCCTTTACCAGCGGGAAACCCTGGGGTTTGATTTACAGCGAATGAGCCAGGGACTGCGGCAGTTGGTCCTGGAAGGATGCCGGAAGCGCGAGTAGAGCGGACAGCGCCGGGCGTCCAATGATAAAAAATCCACCAGAGCTTGTTTTAGGTGGATTTTTTTATTTATGAACTACCGGTTAAAATAATTGGGGACACATGAGGTTCTTGTGAGCCGGGTTCCGAGTCAAATTGACTTTCTTCAGCAAGAGTAGAAGTGCAAAGAGCAGAGCTTCTTTTTGGAGAGCCTTATGGCAGACAGCTCAAATAAACAGAAACCCCTCACGCTGCGAGTTACGCCCCTCAGGATTACCCTCGTTTATTTACTGATCGGTGGATTGTGGATTGTATTTTCCGATCGCCTGGTGGCCGCCGTTGTCACTGAACCCGTTGCTCTGACCCAATTGCAGACATACAAGGGCTGGTTCTATATTATCGCTACGGCCTTACTTCTATACCTGCTCATAAGGCGCAGCATGGCGGCGCTCTCCCATTCCGAGGCAGAACTGCGGGCCATTTCCATGGAGTTACAGGCCGCCTTGCAGCGGTTGAGATTCCATGTAGAGAACTCGCCCTTAGGGGTGATAGAGTGGGACAATCATTTTCACGTTCAGGGCTGGTCACGCCAGTCCGAGCAGCTTTTTGGCTGGAAAGCTGAAGAAGTTTTAGGCAAGCATCCTGAACAGATAGGCTTTATCTATGCCGAGGATACCGAAGCAGTTAATCGGATCATTGAGTCTTTGCTTGATGGCAGCCGCTGGCGCAGTGTGAATCGAAATCGAAATTACACCAAAAACGGGACGGTGATTGATTGTGAGTGGTACGAGTCGGCGCTTTTTGATGAGACGGGTCGCTTAATCTCAATTCTCTCTCTTGTTCAGGATGTGACAGCCCGTGAACAGGCAAAACGAGCGCTGCAGGAGAGCGAAGAGCGTTTCCGGGCTACATTTGAACAGGCCGCCGTCGGCCTGGCTCATCTGGGGTTAGATGGCCGGTGGCTGCGAGTCAACCAAAAGTTATGCGATATTATCGGCTATAGTTTTGAGGAGTTAGACCAACTTACCCTGTCCCAGCTTATCTACCCGGATGATCTTGATGCTAATCGTGAACAGGCCCAGCGCTTGGTAGCGGGGGAGACACAAACCTATTCTCTGGAGCAGCGCTATACTCGCAAAGACTCCTCCCTTGTTTGGGTTAATGTGACCGTTTCTCTGTTGCGTGATGCTTCCGGGCAGCCGAAGTATTTTATTGGCGTTGTCGAGGATATTACCGAGCGCAAGCAGTTAGAGGAGCAGTATCGCCATGCGCAAAAAATGGAAGCTATCGGTCGCCTGGCGGGCGGTGTGGCTCATGATTTCAATAACCTGCTGACGGTTATTAATGGCTACAGTGACCTGGCTTTGCACGGCCTGAGCGAGCTTGATCCGCTGCAAAAATCCATCAGAGAAATCCGCAAAGCCGGCGAACGGGCGGCCCGGTTGACCCATCAACTCCTGGCCTTCAGCCGCCAGCAGATTCTCCAGCCCGAAATCTTGAATTTAAACGAGGTCATTACCGATATCAGCAAGATGCTCACCCGGTTAATTGGTGAAGACATTGAGCTGGTGATTGTTACCAAAGCCGGCCTGGGTCGGGTCAAGGCTGATCCGGGCCAGATTGAGCAGGTCGTGATGAATTTGGCCGTTAACGCGCGCGATGCCATGCCGCAAGGGGGTAAACTGACCATTGATCTGGCTAACGTCGAGTTGGATGAGGACTTTGCCCACCGGCACCTCCGGGTAGCGCCCGGTTCATATGTGCGCCTGGCCATCAGCGACACCGGGGTAGGCATGGATAAAGAAACCCTTAACCGCATTTTTGAACCCTTTTTTACAACCAAAGAGCAAGGGAAAGGCACGGGACTGGGATTGGCCACGGTCTACGGAATTATCAACCAGAGCGGTGGCTCGGTCCTGGTCTACAGTGAGCCGGGTTGGGGAACCACGTTTAAAATCTACCTGCCCCAAATCAAGGAGGTGAGCCAGGCGTCTCCGGTAAGCCTGCCCCGGGAGCGCTCGTCTCAGCGGGGAGAAACAGTTTTACTGGTCGAAGATGAGCCGGGGGTGCGTAACCTGGTGCGCGACACGCTGAAAGAGGATGGCTATATTGTCCTGGATGCAAGTAACAGCGCCGAAGCCATCCTTTTGAGCGAGCAGCACCCTGACCCGATCCATCTTCTCTTGACGGATGTCGTTATGCCTGGCGTGAGCGGCCGCCAGTTGGCCGAGCGCCTGCTGCTGCAGCGGCCAAAATTAAAAATCCTTTATATGTCGGGCTACACCGACGACGCGATTTTGCATCACGGGGTGCTGGAGCCGGGAGTCGCCTTTCTGCACAAGCCCTTTACCCTGCAACTACTTACCCGTAAGGTGCGCGATGTGCTGGATGGGATCACTTAAAAACCAACACCATCCCACGTTCAACTCAAATACAATTCGGCGGAAATTTGGAAAGCTTCTTCCGGTGGGCCAAAAAAGTCGCCGGAGGGAAAGATCGAGAGTTCGTATTTTTCATGACTGTAGGTATAGAAGGCAAAGCCCCAGCGTTCCTCGTCGCCAAAATAGCGCAACCGGCAGAGATGCGTCGGCGTGTTACGCAGACGTTCCATCATCTGTTCGCGGGTTTCCGGCCAATCTTTTGGCGGCCAGTTCGGCCCCGGCGGCTCCGGTTCAGTGTAGGCGTCAATGTAACAAAACTGGCCTTTGAAGCGGATGTCGAGCCGGGAATAGTGGCTGGCAAAATGCGCCTCGGCGTAGCGGCGAAGGCGCTGCTCCGTGCGTTGTTTGACTGCCTCTGAGATTTTCACACCCCCGCTATCGGGAGCAAAGACCCATTGTTTTTGTGGCATAACAAATCTACTCCTCACTCTCGTCCTCTTCGGATATCTCATCTTCCATAAAAAACTCTGCTTCGGGGTCTAACGGAACCAAATAGTGGAAACCATCTGACCCTACGGCTTTAGTAAGTTTGGCAATGATTTTGTCAACATTGTCGTAAGGTCCGGCGACAAATAAAGGTTTACCCTCCGAGCTGCCCAGTGAAATAGAGTCAAGGCAGGCGCTTGGGTTGGCCTCGCCCAGAATCAACATGGCTTCGCGAGAATCAGGATGCGGTTCAAAACCAAACTGATGGGCATAAGCGATGCCTTCTTGAATAATCTTGGCCGCCAAATTTAGATCAGCCGAAACAAAGGGTTCGCTGGATAGAATCTTCTGGCGCTGCGTTTCGTATTCGGTATGGGAACTGAAAAGGCGAGCAAAAGCATTTTTGACACCGAGGCAGCCAAGATCAACCAAGAATACCCCCATCGCGATTTGGCCCAAAGGAGACTGGCGGGCAATCAATATCTGGACCAAGGCTGCTTCCTTATTCCACTCCTTTGATAACAGAACTTCCCGTAAAGGCCAGTCACCTGCTTGACGTAATAAAGCGCGGGCGCTCACTTGAAATAACGGTTTAACCTTGGCCAGCTTTTGTTTACGTTTGGCCGCCTTCCGTTGCATTGCCTTTTGACGTTTCTTGGGATCTTGAGCCATACTGTTTACCCCTTTTTTGCTAAAAACCAGTCTAAGTGCGCCGAGATGCACAAGAAAAATGCCTCTATAGATAATCCTTAACCCAACCTATAAATTAAAGCCAACATTGACATTAATGCCACCGTTTGTAGGGCAAAAATCGGCAGGCCGTTGATTACGTAATCGCGCATGGTGTACTGCCCCGGCTCGCGGACCAGCAGGTTATCCCCGTCGGTCAGCGGGGTCACATAGCCGGCCAGCACCGCAAAAGCAGTAGCGATGGCAAACGGCTCCGGCGGTGCGCCCTGAGCCACAGCCAGGCTGAGCGCAATCGGCGTGAACAGAGCGGCGCCTACCGCCCCACCAATGACCTGGGCGATGAGACTGGTCAGCAGGTGAAAAACGACCAGTGACCCCAGCACACCCATATTCTGGCTCAGGCCGACAATCACCTGGGCAATCATCTCAGCCGCCCCCGTTTTTTGCAGGGCCATGCTCAGGGGCAGCATCCCGCCGATCAAAACCAGTAAACTCCAATTAACGCTTTGATAGGCTCGTTCCGGGCTGAGACATTTGCTCAAGATCAACACGACCGCCGCCAAAACGCTGGCTGTCCCCAAAGAGGCCAGACCGAAAACAACCAAAATGAGCATCGCGCCCAGAACAGCCAGGGTCAAACGGGCTTTACCGGTAATCAAATCACCCGGCTGCGGCCCCAAATCTGTTACCGGTACCAGGCTCAAGTCTCGGCCTATATCGCGCAGATCACTGAGCAGCCCTTGCACCAGTAAAGTATCGCCGGCGGCCAGGGTCAGCCTGGACAGGCCATCGCGGATAACCTGTCCCTGGCGGTGGACAGCCAGGATATTCAGCCCATAACGATGGCGAAAACCAACTTCAGCCAGGCTCTTGCCAACCAACGGGGAGCGAAAAGGAACCATCACCTCGGCCAGCCGTAAGGTTTCTTGTTGGAGCTGATTGAATTCATCCAACTCCATCACCCCCTTCGACTCCAGTTCGTGGGCGCTGGCTACTTGCAGGATGCGGCCAACGTCGCCTTCGACAATCAACAGGTCATCCTGTTCCAGCACGCACTCAGGCCGGGCCGGTTCCAGCTTTGCTCCCTTTGATTGTATCGCCATAACTTTTACCCTGGCTGCGGTCCAAACTTTACCGCTGGCTCCAAGCGATTGAGCAATTAGATCAGAATTGGAACGGACCCGCAGCCGGTAGAGCGGCCTATTCAGTTGGTAACTCTGCTGCACTTCAGCCAGCGAAGGGCGATGTGGCTCAGGGGGCAGTTCACGGCGCAAAAAGTGGCGGCCTATCAGCATATACCAGCCCATCAGGATACCCACTGAAACCAATGCATAGGGGGTCAGGCTGAACAATCCCAGCCGGGTCTGGCTGTGCGCGACCAGGATGTCACTGACAACCAGGTTCGCCGTTGTGCCGATCAGAGTCAATTGATTGCCCACCGTTGCCGTCATCGCCAGCGGCATCAGCAGCCGCGAGGGAGCCAGATTCGCCTGGCGCGCGACTCGTAAAACTGCCGGTAGGAGCAACGCCACGACCAGCAGTCCATCTAAAAAGGCCGTCAAACCCGCCGCCGCCAGGATAATGATGAACAGTAACATCGTTTCGCCCCGGCTGCCAAAGCGTAATATTTGGTTGGCAATCAAGGTCGCCACCCCTGTTTCAAACAGGGCCGCCCCAATGACAAAAACACTGGCCACAATCAAAATGACCGGCTGGCCAAAGGCACTGAACGCTTCGGTCGGACTGAGGATACCCGTGATAATGAGGGCTAACATCACCAGCAGCGCCGTCAAATCAGCTCGCAGCCATTGGGCCGAGAGAACCACCAGGGTGGCAATGAGTAAGATGAGGGTGAAAGTTGCTGCTAAGGGCATCATAGCAGGAGTATAATCCCAACCTGTTGTAGGAGGCAATCCTTCGAGACAGGTTTGTTTTAGCAATTACCCAATTCGCCGGGATTGCGCTATCATGATCTAGGGTAACAGAATTCATGGGGGGATACTATGACCGCAGCAAATTCCTCTACCGAACAAACTTTTCGGCTGGCCGACCGGCTGGCTGCAGCCCGGCGCGGGCGCTTTGTCGGGCGTGAGGCTGAACTTGAACTGGTCCGTTCGGCTCTCCTGGCAGCCGAACCCCCTTTTGTCGTGCTGCATCTTCACGGGCCGGGCGGCGTGGGTAAAACCACTCTACTGCGGGAATATGCCCGCCTGGCTGCCGAGACCGGCCGCCCGCATGTCCGGCTCGATGGGCGAAATATTGACCCATCCCCCCCAGGATTTCTGCTGGCCTTGCGCCAGGCGCTGGGACTTGAGGAAGGCAGTTCCACCGCCATCATTCCAAACTGGCCGTCTGAGGGTGTCCTGCTTATTGACACGTACGAAACCCTGGCCCCGCTGGACCCCTGGCTGCGCGAAACCTTCTTACCCCAACTGCCCGGCCGCAATCTGGTTGTGCTTGCCGGGCGCAATCCGCCCCATCCAACCTGGCGCACGGATATTGACTGGGCCGGGCTGACCCAGATCAGGCTCTTGCGCAACTTGCGTCCTGAAGAAAGTGAAACTTACCTGGCCGTCCGCGGTATCCATGCGCGGCAGCATCAGGACGTGTTAAATTTCACCCACGGGCACCCCCTGGCCTTGTCGCTGGTGGCGGATATGTTAAGCCAGCGCGACCCGGACGTACCCTTCAGTTTTCAGACCGAGCCGGATGTCTTGCAGGTTCTGCTGGAACGCCTGGTGCAGGAGGTTCCCAGTTTCAACCACCGCCTGGCTTTGCAAGTCTGTACCCTGGCCTGGGCCACCACGGAAGAGCTGCTCACCCATCTCCTGGGTATGGACGAAGCGCCTGCCCTTTTCGACTGGCTGCGCCAATTTTCCTTCATCGAGTCGGGACCGCTGGGACTGTTTCCGCACGACCTGGCCCGAGACGTGCTCGATGCCAATTTTCACTGGCGCAATCCCGATAACTACCGCCAGCTCAAGCAGCGCCTGACCAGCTACCTGCACGCCAAATTTTTACAGGCCAGCGCCGCTGAGCAACAACGGATCTGGTTTGACCTGCTCTACCTGGCCCGGCACAATCCCTTTATCAAACCCTATTTTGATTGGACCACCTTTCACAGCGCCTATGCCGAACCCGCCTCAACCGAAGATACCCCGGCTATTCTGGAGATGGTGCGGAGGCACGAGGGTCCGGCCTCGGCCCGGATTGCTGACTACTGGCTGCACCGCCAGCCGGAAGCTTTCAAGGTCTATCGCAACTTTGGCGGCGAGCTTATTGGCTTTATGGCTCACCTGACTCTGCACCAGGCCACTCCGGAAGACCGGGCGGCTGATCCGGCTGTGCCGGCCGCCTTAGCCTATGCCCAGCGATACGGCCCGGTCAGGCCCGGTGAGGAGGTGGTTTATCTGCGCTTTTGGATGAGCCACGACACCCACCAGGCCCCCTCGTCGGCGCTCAACCTGACTGCTATTAACAGCACGATTTACTGGACCACGCATCCCAGGCTGGCCTGGAATTTCATCGCCACCGCCAATCCCGACTTCCTCCAGCCACATTTTGCCGGCATCAACATGCGCCGGTCGCCAGAGGCCGATTTCGAGGTGGGTGGGCGGCGCTATGGTATTTTTAGCCATGATTGGCGGGTCGAGCCTGCCTCAGCCTGGCTGGCCATGAAGGCCGAGCGCTACCCTCGAACCGACCTCACCCTGGAACAATTGGAAGCGACGCTTCCACCACCCTTATTGGTTCTCTCCCAGCCGGAGTTTGAAGAAGCGGTGCGCCAGGCCCTGCGCGATTACACCCGCCCCGACCTGCTGGCCGCCAATCCCCTCATGCGTTCCCGGCTGGTCATCGAAGCGGCTGAACCCCCGCCTGGCCCGGCCGCCCTCCAGGCGCTTTTGCAGCAAGCCGCGACCACCCTCACCGGCAATCCCAAGGATGAAAAATTTTATCGGGCTATCTACCACACTTATCTGGACCCGGCGCCCACCCAGGAGCAGGCCGCCGAACGGCTTGACCTGCCCTTCAATACTTACCGTTACCACCTGTCCAACGGTCTTAAACGCCTCGTCGAATGGCTGTGGCAGCGTGAAATCCATGATGTGGTCAATTAAAACCCTCTTATCATCCCCTCGAAACTAAAAACCTGATCCGAAACTTAGATCAAAAATCATCCTTCGATACGGGCTAACGCCCTACTCAGGACGATTTTTGGTTCAACAGGTAACCCGCAGCTCGTTTTCGGCAGAGATTCGGCATTTTTTTGGCTGGAAAGGGGCGCTGTCTTGCGTTATCCTGTGCTGCAAATAATAAAAGTATTGCGGCGGTCGGCGGTCCAACGTCGGCGGTCATATTGACGAGGAGGCACAACGATGATGCAAGCACAGGTAACCTTAACTCAAAATCCCCCTTATATTCTGGGTCACGCGGAAACCGAGTTGGATCGGCTGATCCACCAGGCCCGCTTCTTTGGCGACCTGACCCGGCATGTTTTGAATTTAGCCGGCCTGGGGCCAGGCATGCGCGTCCTCGATGCCGGCTGCGGCGCGGGTGACGTTTCATTTATGGCTGTCCGCATGGTGGGACCGAAGGGCGAGGTCATTGGCGTAGATAAATCGCCCGAAGCCGTGGCGCTGGCCTCTCAGCGGGCGCTGGCTGCCGGGCTGACCAACGTCCACTTCGTAACCCAGGACCTGGCTGAACTGCATCTGGATGAACCCGTTGACGCGCTGATTGGCAGCCGGATTCTGATGTACTTTGCCGACCCGGCGGTGGCGCTGCGCCGTTTGGCCGGTTTTGTTAAACCGGGCGGCCTGGTGGTTTTTCAGGATTTTGATATGGAAGCGGCCAAGTCGGAACCGGCCTGCGCCTTATTCGAGACCACCCTCCGCCGGGTCAAGCAGACCTTTACCCGGGCCGGCTTTGATATTCAGTGCGGCCTCAAACTGTCCCGAATTTTCCAGGAGGCCGGCCTGACCGCCCCGCAAATGATTCTGGGTGCGCGCGTGGAAACGGGGCCCGATGCCCTCGTCTACGACCAGCTTGCCCAAGTCACCCGCTCCCTGCTGCCGGTTATGGAACGCACCGGCATCGCCACAGCCGCAGAAGTCGGCATTGAAACCCTGGCCGACCGTATCCGGGACGACGCGCTAGCCAACAACAGCACGCTGGTATCCCCGGCGCTTATCGGCGCCTGGACGCGAAAAAACCTGGGGGTCAGTTAGTCAATCACACCTAATCCCAATGCTGCAAAGTCATTCGGCAGCTTATAACGTAGAAGGAGAGAAAAATGAAAGTTCTAATTTTTGGATCAACGGGCAGCACTGGCCGGCAGCTTGTCGAACAGGCTCTGGCACAGGGGCACACCGTGACGGCGTTTGCCCGCAATCCGGCCAAGCTTGATATTAAGCACCCGAAACTTAAGGTCGTTCAGGGTGATGTGCTGGACTACGCTGCGGTCGAGCGGGCAGTGCCAGGTCACGAGGCGGTGTTATCCGCTCTCGGTACGCCGGCTCTCACCAAAAACACGGTACGCTCGGAAGGAACGCGGCACATCATCCGCGCGATGGAAAAAGCCGGCGTGCGTCGGATCATCTGCCTCTCGTCAATTGGCATCGGCGACAGCCAGGGCATGCTGCCCTTCCACTACAAGTACATCCTGGTTCCTTTTTTGTTACGCCAGGGGTTCGCCGAGCACGAGCTTGAGGAAGATTGGGTCAAACGGAGCCACACCGATTGGACCATTGTCCGCCCGGGCGCGTTTACCAACGGCGGCCGCGGCGGAACCTATCAGCACGGTGTGACCGTAAACGGCCAGACGATCAAAGCCAAAATCTCCCGCACCGATGTGGCCGACTTTATGCTGAAGCAGTTGGGTGACAGGTCATATCTTCACCAGACACCGTGGGTGTCGTACTGAGCCGCTACCTCACGAGTTATCTCAAATCTGCGGCACACCCTGATGACGAAACTGACCCCCACCCCACCCCCTCCCCGACGCGGGGGAGGGGGTATTTATGGAGGAGGTTTTATGGAAACTACTGACACGATAGTATTTGTTTTGACCCTTATCGCGGCGCTCACTTCTGGGCTAATTGGAGGAATATTCTATCCATTTTCCACTTTCGTCATGAAGGCCCTCCGGCGGCTCCCGGCGGAAGCGGGCATTGCTGCCATGCAGACCATCAATATCACCGTTATCACCCCCTGGTTCCTGGCCCCGTTTTTCCTGGCGGCTGTGGCTTGTATCGCGGTCATAGCCATGGCTCTCTTACGCTGGCACGAGCCAAACTCCCTCTTTTTACTTGGCGGCGGCGCGCTTTACCTGATCGGCAGCTTTCTGGTGACGTTCATGTTCAACGTTCCCAGGAACGAAGTTTTGGCCTCGCTCGCCCCCGCAGATACAAACAGCGCCACTTACTGGACCGAGTATCTCTCGAATTGGACGTTTTGGAATCACGTTCGGACAGCCGCAGCCCTGGCCGCAGCAGCGCTGCTTATCATCGCCCTCGTGTATTAAGCAGGATAGTAGAGGAGAATTACAATGACACCACTAAAACGCCCCTTGGGCCAAAGAGCCGTCGTCATTGGCGGCAGCATGGCCGGACTGCTGGCCGCCCGCGTGTTGAGCGACCGTTACGCCGAAGTCGTGCTGATCGAGCGGGACGGCCTGCCTGCTTCTGCCCAGCCGCGCAAAGGAGTTCCCCAGGGCCAGCATGCCCATGCCCTGCTGGCCAGGGGCCGGGAGATTCTGGAGGAACTATTTCCGGGTCTGACCGAGCACCTCGTCAGCCGGGGCGCGCCGCGCGGAAGAGGCCGCTTTTTCTCTGGCGGGGGCTACTTCTGCCCCATTCCGAACGGTCCTCAATCTCTCTTCGTCAGCCGGCCCTGCCTTGAAGCCGAGGTTCGCGCTCGCCTGGCCGCTTTGCCCTATGTGCATATTTTTGAGAACTGTGACGCTGTGGGACTGGCCGCTTCTGAAGACCGCAGCCGCGTTACCGGGGTGCGCCTGACCCGCCGCCAGGCCGGAAATGCCGAGGAACTTTTACCGGCCGACCTGGTTGTAGATGCCAGCGGGCGCGGGTCCCGTACCCCGGCCTGGCTCGAATCTTTGGGCTATACCCCGCCTCAAGTAGAATGGGTGGAAGTCAAGATGGGCTACGCCACCCGCTTTTATCGCCGCCAGCCTGAGCATCTCGACGGCGATTTGATGGTCAACGTGGCCCCTACCCCTGACAACAAGCGCGCCTGCGGCATGCTGGCCCAGGAGGGCGAGCGCTGGATTGTCACCCTGGCCGGCTACTTTGGCGATTACCCGCCCACCGACGAGCCGGGTTTTCTGGAGTTTGCCCGGAGTTTGCCTGTCCCCGATGTCTACGAGCTAATTCGCACCGCCACCCCCCTCAGCGATCCGGTCCCTTTCAAGTTCCCGGCCAACCAGCGCCGCCGTTATGAAAAACTGGCCCGTTTGCCCGAGGGTCTGCTGGTCATCGGCGACGCGCTGTGCAGTTTTACCCCCATTTACGGGCAGGGTATGAGCGTCGCCGCCGCCGAAGCCCTGCTCCTGCGAGACTGCCTGGCCGGAGGGACCGGTCAGTTGGCCCGGCGCTATTTCAAACAAGCCGGCAAAATCGTGGACATTGCCTGGAGTATCGCCGCCGGCAATGACTTGAGCCTGTCCGGGGCTAAAGCAGATTTGACTCCGCCGCTGCGCTTTCTCAGGTGGTACATCGGCAAGCTCCAAATCGCGGCCCGGCACGACCCGGTTGTCGCGCTGGCCTTCATGAAGGTAGCCAATCTGTTGGCTCCACCGCCCAGTTTATTACAGCCTGGCCTCGCGCTGCGGGTGCTAGGGGGCAACCTGCGGTCCGTGAGGGCAGAGGCTTCGACTGCCGACAAAACTGCCACAGCCTGGCTGCGGGGATGACCTGAGTTTCACATCTGGTAAATTCCCTCTTAAAAATAAGATTACACGGAGTTGCACGGAGTCATCATCACAGAGGAGCACAGAGAAAAATAGGTAAAAACTTTGTGTATCTCTGTGTCTTCTCTGCGTTCTCTGTGTTACAGATTTTCAGTCTCGATGTCGTCCCGGCTGGGGCTGTCCAACTCCTTCGAAAATAGTAGATAGAACCCTTACCCTCTCCCCACGCTTTCCCCACGACCGGAGCGCCGGGCAAGCGTCCCCTGCCCATTTATCCCCTCGCCTGAGATAATGGTATAATGACAACGTGTTGCGTGGTGTGTGTTCCGTTGATCTACGTACTACGCTTAAAATCCTTACATTCTATGCTTTACGTTTTAGGCTCATGAAACCCATCTCACGCAGGCGCAAACTGGCGACTCTTTTAATCACTCTGGCTATTCTGACCGGGCTGGCGTTCGCCGTCATCGTGGATCAATGGCTCCTGGTTGACCTGCCCCGGCCCGACGAACTGTACCAGTACACTACCGCCCCCTCGACCAAAATCTATGACCGGCACGGCACGCTGCTCTACGAAATCACCGACCCGCACCAGGGGCTGCACACACCGTTAAAACTGGAAGATATTCCCCAGGCCTGCCTCAACGCCACCATCGCCACCGAGGACGCCAGCTTTTACCGCAACCCCGGCGTGGACGCCTGGGCCATCCTGCGCGCCCTGTACATCAACTGGAAGGGTGGCGAGGTCTTGAGCGGCGGCAGCACCATCACCCAGCAGTTGGCTCGCAACCTGCTCCTCTCCCCCCAGGAGCGCACCGAGGTCAGCCTGACCCGCAAGCTGCGCGAAGCCATCCTGGCCTGGCGGCTGGCCCGGACCTATTCTAAAGATGAAATCCTGACCCTCTACCTCAACGAAACCTACTACGGCAACCTGGCCTACGGCATCGAAGCGGCCAGCCGGACCTACTTTGGCAAGCACGCCGCCGAACTCGATCTGGCCGAGTGCGCCATGCTGGCCGGCCTGCCCCAAAGCCCGGCCAACTACAATCCCCTGGAAAACCCCGAAGCGGCCAAAGCACGCCAGAGCATTGTCCTCGATTTAATGCTCAAGCAGGGTTTTGTCGCCGCCGAGGAGGCCAACAGCGCCCGGACGGAAAAACTCGGCTATGCCGCCATCCCCTTCCCCATCGAAGCGCCCCATTTTGTGATGTATGTCCGGGGCGAGTTGGAACGCAGGTACGGCCTGGAGGCTATCTACCGCCAGGGCTTGCAGGTCTACACCACCGTGGATTTGAACGTGCAGAACGCCGCCCAGCGGATTGTCCGCTACCGGCTGGCCGAATTGACCAAACAGAAGGACGGCCAGCCGCCGCGCAATATCCGCAACGCCGCCGTGGTGGTCATGAACCCGCGCAGCGGCGAAGTCCTGGCCCTGTTAGGCAGTCCCGATTACTTCGACCCGCGCATTGACGGCGCGGTCAACGCTACCATGGCCACCCGCCAGCCCGGCTCCTCGATCAAGCCGATCACTTACGCCGCCGCCTTCGACCCGGCGGTCGCCGCGAGCCACGGCTACGCCCCGCTCACCGCCGCCTCGATGATGGTGGATGTGCGCACCGCCTTTGTGACCCAGGAGGGCCAGCCTTACGTGCCCGAAAATTACGACCGCACCTGGCGCGGGCCGGTCTTATTACGCCAGGCGCTGGCCAGCAGCTACAACTTGGTGGCAGTCAAGGTGTTGGAGTACGTGGGGTTGGAAAGCATGGTAGACCTGGCCCGCTCGCTGGGTATCACCACGTTTGATAATAAAAACTTCGGCCTGGCCTTGACCCTCGGCGGCGGCGAGGTGCGGTTGTTGGAAATGACCGCCGCTTACGGCGCGTTTGCCAACGGCGGGCGCAGGCTGGAGCCGGTGACCATTACCCGCATCACCGACCACAACGGCCAGGTGATCTACCAGTCGCCCCCCCATCTGAACCCCGGCCCCCAGGTGCTCGACCCGGCCGCGGCCTATCTCATTACCTCGATTTTGAGCGACAACTATGCCCGCCGTTCTACCTTTGGCGCGGGCAGTCCACTCAACCTGACCCGCCCGGCGGCGGCTAAAACCGGCACGACCCAGGATTGGCGCGACAACTGGACGGTCGGCTATACCCCGGATTTGGTCGTCGGAGTCTGGGCCGGCAACGCCGACAATGAACCTATGCGCCACATCTCCGGCGTCACCGGCGCGGCCCCCATCTGGCATGACTTAATGGAGGAACTGCACAAAACCATTCCCGTCCACGATTTTGCCCGGCCTGCTGGGCTGAGTGAAAAAACCATTTGCGCCGACAACGGCCTCATTCCCGTTGACGGTTCAAAGGTTCAAACGTTAAACGTTCAACAGGGTATCAATTCATCATCCACTATTCAGAGCCAAAGGCCCCCTCTGGGCAATTCACAATTCTCTGTCCCCTGCCCTCACACGATGACCGAAATTTTTATCGCCGGCACCGAGCCACAGCGCCTTGACGACTGGCACCAGTCCATCGCTCTCGACCGGCGCAACGGCCTGCGGGCCGGCGTTGGCTGCCCCTTAGAGTTTGTCACCGTCCAGCCCTTCACCCTCTACCCCGCCGAGGCGCGCGCCTGGGCCAAGAAGCAGGCCATCCCCCAGCCGCCGGAGGCGTATTCGCCGCTTTGTCCCAACTCGCAAACAGCGAACGGCGCATGGGCGAATGGCGAAGAGCAACTCGCCTCTGCTCCCCTGCTCCTCCGCTCTCCTGCCCTCGTCTTCACCAGCCCCGATCAGGGCAGCACCTTTCGTCTGGTCCCCACCATCCCGGCCGAGAAGCAGAAAATCCGGGTCAGCGTCCGCCCGACGGATGGCGTGTCGCTGCGACAGGTCAAGCTGCTGATCAACGGCCAGCCCCTGGCCGAGGGATCAGAAATCCTGTGGCAGATGTCGGTGGGGACATACACCTTTGAAGCCGTGGGAGTGGATGCGGCGGGCAATGAGTTACGAGCCAATCAGGTGACGGTCAAAGTCGTTGAGTAAAGCCAAAGGAACTGAGGCTACCAAACCCTATTCTTTACTCAAGAGTTATGGTAGAATAACGACTAGGTCGGTGACATCAGAGCAAAACCTTTGAGAGCGAGGCAAATAATGAGTAACTCTATTGTGCAGGTCAAGCAGGCCACAATCACCTACCCTAACGGCTTCCCGCAGATGTTAAAAATGTCTGAGCAGGAATTTGTATCGGAGCTACAATTTTTAGCGGCAGCAAAAATGTATGAATTAGGACGACTTTCATCTGGCAAAGCAGCCCAATTAGCTGGAATAGAGCGGGGGTTATTTCTCCAAAGGTTAGGTCAAATAGGGGTAGCCGCTATTAATCTGCGCGATGAAGAAATTGAGAGTGAGATTGAGGCGGCTAGAGAATTGGCCAAATGAACCGCTGGGTTGTAGATACCGGCCCGCTTATCTTCCTGGCAAAATTGGATCGTTTGGAACTACTGCAACGAGGAGCGGATGAGATTTTAGCACCACCGGCGGTTTTGGCTGAAGTGCATATGCTACATGACGAAGCCACTCAAAAAATCGAGGTAGCTGGCCAATCTTGGCTCCAAATCCAAACAGTCGATGACCGCTCAAAAGTAAGCCTGCTGCTGGCAGATCTTGATACTGGTGAAGCTGAAGTAATTGCTCTGGCTCAAACCGTAAATGCAAATCGAGTTGTCGTGGATGATCTGGATGCTCGACGCTTCGCTCGTAGAATTGGATTGTCGGTCGTAGGAACAATGGGCTTACTTCTAGCAGCCCGATTACGAGGTGAAATTCCATCGGTTAAGGCAGAAATTGAGCATCTGCGACAATTAGGGTTCTGGACAAGCGAAGCTTTAGTTGAGGCGATTCTGAAGGCTGCGAACGAGTAATCAAGAGGATTAACCGCTGTAAGATCTGGTTGCTTACAGTGGTTTTTTGTTGGGATTGAACCAGACGTGACAAGGAAAATTCTATAACTTCGTCAGGGATTAATTTTTGTTCAAGTTTCAGAATACCCTAAAACTTCAAAGATGATAATAAATACGGTTAAATCCAGCCGCCTGATCAAAGCCACGCCCTTCTTCTACGGCTGGGTCATCCTCGTCGTGGGGACCATCGGCATCGCTATGATGGGCCCCAGCCAGACCTTCACCATCAGCGTCTTCATTGATTACTTCATCAGAGACCTGGGCATCTCGCGGGCCAACATATCCCTGTTGTACGGTCTGGCCACCTTTGCCGCTTCGCTGTTCTTACCGCTCATCGGCCGCCTGGTGGACCGCTACGGCCCCCGGCTGACGACGCCCCTGATTGCCCTGGGCCTGGGTCTGGCGGCCATGGGCGCGGCCCTGGTTCAGGGGATGGTAACGCTGCTCATCGGGCTGCTGGCGCTCCGCTTTTTGGGCTTTGGTTCGCTGCAACTGGTCAGCAATAATCTTATCGCCCAGTGGTTCATCCGCCGGCGCGGCCGAGTGATGGGCCTGGCCGGGCTGAGCCTGCCCATCGGTCTGGTCATTTTCCCGGCGCTGAGCCAGACCCTGATCGAGCAGTTCGGCTGGCGCTGGGCGCTGGTCCTGCTGGGTTTGCTGGTCTGGCTGGTGATGCTGCCGGTCAGCCTGCTTTTTTTCAAAGACAGGCCGGAAATATACGGTTTACAGCCGGATGGGGATACTCCTGCTCTACTCTCCCCTGTTGGCGCGAGGGATGCGGAGGGTAGCGAAAGAAACTGGACCCTGGCCGAGGCCCGGCGCACCGGCGTGTTCTGGCTCTTTGGCGCAGGCATGACCGTGCTGACAATGATCCTGGCCGGCCTTGTCTTTCACCAGGTCTCGCTCTTTGAGGTGCGCGGCCTGAGCCGGGAGACAGCCGTCAGCGCCTTTAATGTGATTGCTGTTTTCTCGGTGGTGGGCAACCTGGGCATGGGCTGGCTGCTGGACCGCTACCGGACCCGCTTACTGCTGGCGATGACCCTCTTTCTCCTGGCGGCGACGATGGTCATGGTCCAGGTGATGAGTACCCCACTGCAGGCCCTGCTTTACGGCGTGCTGAACGGCCTGGTCAGCGGCGCGTTCCGGGTAATTGACGCGGTCGTCTGGGCCAAATATTTTGGCCGGCTGCACCTGGGTTCGATTCGCGGGGCGGTGATGATCGGCGTTGTCGGGGGGACGGCGTTGGGACCGTATCCGCTGGGCCTGAGCCTCGATTACCTGGGCAGCTATGCCCCGGCCCTGACCACCCTGCTGCTCTTGCCGCTCGGCCTCGGCCTGACAGCGCTGCTGATCAAACGCCCTGAGAAGCAAGCGGGTTAAAAAGCCCGTTACTGCTTCAGATAGGTTAAACTTTGGGAAAACAAAGGCTCCTCCGGCTCGAGCCTGGCCGCCTGCTCGATATCAGCTATGGCTTGAGGATCGTCGGGATTGGCCAGGTGCCTGGCCAACCCGCGCAAAAAGAAGGCCGCCGCCAGGTCCGGCCGGGCCTCCAGCGCCGGGGTCGCGCTGTCAATGATCCATTGGCTCAGCTCCGCCTCCCAGCCCATCGCCGGGGTATCGGAAATCAGGGGGGTTGGCCGGTCAAAAATTTCCTGCACCGAGTAAGGGCGCATGACCTCTAAAGCCGCCGCATAATCGCCGTAGAAAATATTACCGAGGAGCGGGTAAGGCTCCTGCGCCTGCTCAAATCGCTCCTCGGCATGCAGGCGGATCAGGGCCGCATCCCAGACAACCACCGGGTCTTGCCCGTCGAGGGCCACCGCCTGGTTGATGGTTTCGTAAGCGTCCTTCCACAGCCCGGCCTCGGCCAGCTCAACCGCTCGATTGGTTAGATCCCGCAGCGGAGCCGGGGCTGTCTCGGGCAGGGGGGTCAAGACTACCTCGCTTAA
Organism: Anaerolineae bacterium; assembly: GCA_023382535.1. The sequence goes on from JAHDWA010000035.1 coordinate 72,581, forward strand.
GCGTTCGCCGTCCCACCTCAAAACCTGGTACTGGATGTGAGTGACGCCGCAGGCATAGCAGAAAACATAATATTCCGTCAGGTCGAGCAGCACGTCGGGCAGGCCATCCCCATTTAAATCCTCAATCCGGCTGCCTCCGGGGCTGGATGTAAAATGAGAAACATCATGGCGCAGCGTCTGCCCATCAAAACTAAGCAGATCATAAACACCGCTGTGAGCGCCGGCTCCCCCCTGGACTTCCAGCCAGATCTGGCCCGGTTCAATTTGAACCTGGCTCACCGAAGCGGAATCAAGGTAATCAGGGTTTTCCAATTCCACCCGGCTCACTTCCTGCCAGCCGCTCCCGCTCCGGGTATAGACAGCCACAAAATGGTTTTCGAGCGGGTCAAAACTGCGGAAACCCGTGGTAAAAGCGGCCCAGTACGGCGAGCTGGAACTACCTCCGGTCAAAGGCAGGACACTGACCCCCTCAAACCCGCCCATACCAAAGCCGTCGGCATCAGGCGTAGGCGAGGGGGGCAGCCCGGCTTCAAGCGTGGCTTGCAGATCGGCGGCTAAGGCCCCATCCGGTGTTTCTGTAACGACCGGGGCAGGCGTCTCAGTAGGGGTAACAGTAGATGAGGGCAGCGCAGGTATAGCCGTGAGCGGTTCGCTCGTCGCTGTCAGCGTTGGCTCCGGCAGGGGTTGGGCGGTCGGGCTGGCAGCGGCCACCGCTGTTTCAGGTGAGACGGTGGGCGTCTCGGTTGGGACAGCGCTGCTGCACGCGGTCAGAGCCAGGACCAGCCCGGCCAGACCTGCTCCCCACAGTGGTTCAATCATTTTCATTTTGAAATTCCTCGGTCGGTTATCATATTTCATCGTCTAACTCCCAAAAGGGTACCACATTTGAAGTGACTTATCAAAGAACTTCCTTTCACTTCTCCCACGCTCAACCGTCGCTCGGCCCGTCAGCCGGAAACGGGGCGACGGTTTAGCAAAACGGTCTCCCTTGTGATACGATAATAATACGTGATGCGTAATAATTTACTTTCACGTATCACGTATCACCCAGCACGTTTCATCCCAGTAAGAGGTGTTCGATGAAAAAAGTAATGGCCCTAATTACGCTCATCCTTGCCCTTTTTCTCGCCAGTTGCAGCCCCACGGCGACGCCTCCGCCGCCGGCTCCCAGCCAGCCAACCGGCGAAGCCCGGACAACTGCCGAACTTGCCGGCACCCCGGCGGTCGAAGCTCCCACAGTTCCACCGGCTCCGACAAACACTCAGGCCCCGCCAACCCCCACCCCCGAACCGCTGCCGCCGCTGGTCCTGCGGACTTCGCCGGAGCAGGGACAGGAGCAGCCGCTCGACGCGCCCATCGAGCTGACTTTTGACCAGCCCATGAATCGTGACAGCGTTGAAAAAGCCTTCGCCATCGAGCCGGGGGCCAGCGTGGATGGCACGTTTACCTGGAAAGACGACCAGACCGTGCAGTTCGCTTTCAATGATGGTCTCAAGCGCGGCGAACGCTACCGGGTGCGGGTCATCGAGTCGGCCCAGAGCCAGGCCGGGCTGGCCATGGAGCGGCCTTTTGAGCTGCGCTTCAGCGCGGTCGGCTCTCTGGAAGTGACCAACGTCCAGCCCGCCGACGGTTCCACCGAAATTTTGCCCGACTCCATCGTCACCGTGCTGTTCAACCGCCCGGTTGTGCCCCTCAACGCCATCGGCGATGCGGGCAATCTGCCCGACCCTTTGACCTTTACCCCGCCGGTGACCGGCCAGGGCGAGTGGCTGAACACCTCCATTTACCAGTTTACCCCCGATCAAGGCTTTGAGCCGGCCACCGAGTACAAAGCCCGCGTCAGCCAGGGTCTGCGGGATGCCCTGGGCCAGGCCGAGCTGGAGGACGATTACGAGTGGAGCTTCAGCACCGTCAGCCCCGCCGCTATCGCCAGCCTGCCCGCCGCGGGCGATGTCTACGTCAGCCCGACGCCGGTTATCAGCGTCACCTTTAACCAGCCGATGGACCGCAGCAGCGTCGAGGAGAACTTCAAACTGGTCAACGACCAAACCGGCCGGGCAGTCCCCGGCCAATTCGCCTGGGTAGAACAGGGCCTTGTCCCGCCACCCAACCCCGACGATTATGGCTATGAATACCTCTACGATGAGGGCGCCGGGCCGGAAGAGGTCGGGGTCGAGACGGTCGAATTTACCCCCAACATCGCCCTTGAGTTTGACACGGTCTACCGTATCGAGCTGCCTCAAGGGGTCAAAGGCACGGTCGGCAACGCCGCAACTCAGGCGGATTTCAGCGCCAGCTTCACCGTTATCCCCTACCCGGCCATTGTCAGCACCTACCCCGCCAACGGCGACGAACTGGTGGACCCCTACACCACCCTGCAAATCACCTTCAATTCCCCCATGAACCCGGAGAGCGTGGTCATTGGAGAAAATGTCATCATCCAGCCGAGCGTGGCCGTGACCCAGGTCTATACCTACTGGTGGAGCAGCAATACCAACCTGGAAATCAACATTGACGCCACCCTCCGCAAGCCCAGCAGCCGCTACCGGGTTACGCTGGGGCCGGATATCGAGGGGCGGTACGGCCAGCAGCTCGGCAGAACGACCACGATTGCCTGGGAAACGGCGGCCGCCGCGCCCCTCATCTACATGCACTCGCCCGGCCGCATCGCCACCTACAACGCCTACACCGACACCCTGACCTACCTCACCGTCCGTAACCTGAACGCGGTGGACTTTGCGTTGTACCGCCTGCCCCTGGACGACTTCATCGAACTCAACGGCAACAACTGGTGGGACGCCTGGGACCGGTACGTCCCCAGCGAGGATAACCTAATCAGCGACTGGCAGCTTGAAAACGCCGCAGACCTGGACGCCAGCGTCATCTACCGGGTAGACCTGGGGGCGCGGAGCGGCCTGGGCGACCGCCTGCCGCCCGGCCTCTACTACCTGGAGGCCACTGCCGACGCTGGTGCGGTCTACCCGGAGGCCGATACCGGCAGCTTTGTCAATGCCCGCGAGCGGCAGATGCTGGTGGTCAGCAAAAACAACCTCACCCTCAAAGCTTCTATCAACGAGGCCCTGGCCTGGGTGACTGACCTGCAGAGCGGCCAGCCCGTGCCCGGCCTGCCGCTGACCTTTATCGCCGGCGGCGCTTACAACTACAACACCGGCGAGACCTCCGCCTCCGAAAACCTGGGCCAGGCGACAACCGGCCGGGACGGCGTGGGCCTGCTTAAGTACGACCCCCGCACCGACGCCTACGAAGTCCGCATCGCCATTGCCGGCGATACGAACGAGCCGGACGACAACTTTGCCGTGACCGTCAGCAACTGGACCGACGGGATTGACCGCTACAGCTTCAACAACGTCAGCGTTGAGGATTATTTGCAGCCCTACAACGCCCAGTTCTACACCGACCGCAACATTTACCGCCCCGGCCAGACCGTCTATTTCAAGGGTATCCTCCGCGCCGACGACGACGCCCGCTACAGTCTGCCCACCTCGGTCGAAACCGTCAATATCCTCATTACCGACTCACAGGGTAAAGAAGTCTTCGACGAGGAATTCCCCCTGAGCGAGTTTGGCACGGTCAACGGCTCCTTTGACCTCGACGAAAACGCCGCCCTGGGGTCCTACTCCATCCAGGCCACCTATGACGAAGACAACACTTTTTACGACGACTTCCAGGTGGCGGCCTACCGCAAGCCGGAGTACCTGGTCGAAGCGGCCACCGACAAGCCCGAATACGCCCAGGGCGAGAAAATCAAAGTGACCACCACCGCCCAGTTTTTCTTTGGCGGGCCGGTTTCCAACGCCCAGGTCAGGTGGACCGTCCTCTCCGACGACTACAGCTTCACCTACACCCCGCCCCTTGAAGGGGGCGCGAGCGGGGGCTGGTACGACTTCACCGACTACGACTTCAGCCGCAGCGACGCCTACACCTACGGCGTCTACGGCGAGCAGATTGCCCAGGGCGAAGGTGTGACCGATAAAGACGGCCGCTTTACCTTTGAAGTGGAGGCCGGCATCGCCGAGCGCCTGGCCAGCCAGCGTTTCACCTTCGACGTGACTATCACCGACGTCAACAACCAGGAGGTCGCCGCCCAGGCCGAGGCCGTGGTCCACAAGGGCGACTTTTACATCGGCCTGCGCCCGGAGCGGTACGTGGGCCGGGTCCAGCAGGAAAATGAGGTCAATGTGATCACGGTAGACTGGCAGAGCCAGCCCTTCCCTGACCAGGACGTGCAGCTCGTTTTCTCCGAGCACAACTGGTACAGCGTCCAGAAGCAGTACGAAGACGGCTCTTACTATTGGGACAGCGTGGTCGAGGACATTCCCGTTTTTACCACCACCGTCACCACCGATGGGGACGGCCTGGCCGTGGCCGGGTTCACCCCTGCCAGCGGCGGCATCTACAAAGTGACTGCCACCGGGCAGGACCCAAAAGGCAACGAGGTCCGCTCGTCCACCTACATGTGGGTCAGCGGGGCGGAGTACGTCAACTGGCGGCAGGAAAACAACGACCGGATTGACCTGGTGGCCGACAAGCGCGAGTACAACGTCGGCGACACCGCCACCATTCTCGTGCCCCATCCTTACAGCGGCACGGTCCAGGCGCTGGTCACGCTGGAGCGCGGCCACATCTACGAGCATTACGTGACCGAACTGGAAACCAACAGCGAGCAGCTCCAAGTCCCGATTACGGAGGAGATGATCCCCAATATGTATGTCTCGGTGGTCGTCGTTTCCCCGCCCACCCTGATTGAGGTCGGCGACGAGCAGCGGGTCAGCGGCGAGCTGCCCAGCTTCAAGCTGGGGTACGCCAGCCTGCCGATCAACACCGCCGAGAAGCAGCTCCAGATCACCCTGACCCCCAACAAGCCCGCCGGCGAAACCTACCAGCCCGGCGAAACCGCCGAGTACCGGGTTAAAGTGACCGACGTCCAGGGCCAGCCGGTCAAGGCCGAACTCTCCCTGGCCCTGGTGGACAAGGCCGTGCTGAGCCTGGCCCCGGAAACGCCGGGCCAACTGTTGAGCACCTTCTGGCGCACCCGCGGCCTGGGCGTGCAGACCGCCGGCGGCCTGACCCTGGCCATTGACCGGATCAACCTGGCCGTCGCGCCCGAAGCCAAGGGCGGCGGCGGCGGCTTTGACCAGGGCTTTGGCAACATCCGCGGCGAATTCAAGGACACGGCCCTGTGGGAGGCCGCTTTCACCACCGATGCCAACGGCGAAGGCACGGTCCAGGCCAAGCTGCCGGACAACCTGACCACCTGGACCCTGACCGGCAAGGGCGTCACCGGGGCCGACACCCTGGTCGGCGAGAACACGGTCGAGATCGTCAGCGCCAAGCCGCTGCTGGTGCGCCCGGTCGCGCCGCGCTTCTTCGTCGTCGGCGACGAGGCGGTGCTGGGTTTGATTGTCCAGAACAACACCCAGGCAGATCAGGAGGTCGAGACGCGCTTTGAAGGTACGGGCTTGGAGATTGGGGAATGGCGAATAGCGAATGGCGAATGGCAGAGTGAGGGCGTTCCCACCTTGGAGGTCAAAACAGGAGAACGGACAAAGGTAGAGTACAAAGTGACCGTCAACGACGCCGAAACGGCCAGCCTGACGATGGGCGCGAAGTCCGCCGATTACGGCGACGCGCTGACCTTTGACCTGCCCATCTACCGCTACAGCACGCCGGAAACGGTCGCGACCGCCGGGGTGCTGGACACGGACGGCACCCGCACCGAAGGCATCGCCCTCCCGGCCAGCTTCGACCCCAGCCAGGGCGATTTGACGGTAAGCATTGATCCCAGCCTGGCCGCCGGCATGCGCGATGGCCTGAATTACCTGGAGCATTTCCGCTACGAGTGTACCGAGCAGACGGTCAGCCGCTTTTTGCCCAATGTCTTCACCTACCGGGCCTACCAGCAGTTGAAGATGAACAACCCGGAACTGGAGGATAAGCTGCCGGGGCTGGTCAGCGTCGGCTTGCAGCGGCTCTACAGCCAGCAGCACGTGGACGGCGGCTGGGGCTGGTGGGTCCTGGACGACAGCAACCCCGTCCTGACCGCTTACGTCCTGTTGGGGCTGGTCGAGGCCAGGCGGGCCGAGTTCCCGGTGGACGACTACGTGGTCGAGCAGGCGATTTCCTACCTCGAGGGCAGCCTCGTCGCGCCGAAAGATGTCGAAGAGGCGTGGCAGGCCAACCGGCAGGCCTTTGTCCTCTACGTGCTGGCCGAAGCCGGTTCCGGCGACCTGGGGCGGAGCGTGGCCCTGTTTAACGAGCGGCAGAAGCTGGACACCTTTGGCAAGGCTTACCTGGCGATGGCCATCCATCTGCTGGACGAACAGGCCAGCCAGGTTGACACCCTGCTCGACGACATCACCAGCGCGGCCATCGCCAGCGCGACCGGCGCGCACTGGGAAGAGGCCCAGGTGGATTACTACTCGATGAACACCGACACCCGCAGCACGGCCATCGTCATCGCCGCCCTGGCCCGTATCCAGCCCGATAACCCACTCGCGCCTAACGCCGTGCGCTGGCTGATGAGTGTCCGCGAGAACGGCGGCCACTGGGAAACGACCCAGGAAACGGCCTGGGCCATCATCGGCCTGACCGATTGGATGGTGGCGACCGGCGAGCTGGAAGGCAGTTACGCCTGGAACGTCAGCCTCAACGGCGAGGGGCTGGGCGAAGGTACGGTTGACCAGGAGAACGTTGACGAAACGGTCAAGCTGCGCGCCGAGGTCGGCGACCTGCTGGCCGATGCCGTCAACCGCCTGGCCGTCGAGCGCGATCCCATCAGCGGCGACGTGTCCGAAGAGTCGCCGGGGCGCCTGTACTACGCCGCCTACCTGACTTACTACAAGCCGGTGCAGGAGGTCAAGGCATTGGACCGGGGCATCATCGTTTCGCGGCAGTACTTTTTGGAGACCCCCACCCCAGCCCTCCCCCTGGAAGGGGGAGGGAGTGAAGAGATTCCCTCCCCCTCAGAGGGGGAGGGTCAGGGAGGGGGTCCCATCACCGAGGCCAAAGTCGGCGACGTTATCCGGGTCAAGCTGACGATCATCGCTCCCAACGATCTGCACTACGTCGTCGTCGAAGATCCCTTCCCCGCCGGAACCGAGGGCGTTGACGCCAGCCTGGCCACGACCAGCGTCGTCGGCGAGCCGCCGGAGCTGACCCGGACCGACCGGCGCAATCCCTGGGGCGGCGGCTACGGCTGGTGGTGGTTCTCTCACAGCGAGCTGCGCGACGAGAAGGCCGCCCTGTTCGCCACCTACCTGCCCGCCGGCACCTACGAATACACCTACTCGATCCGCGCCTCCGTCCCCGGCGAGTTCCGGGTCATCCCCACCCACGCCGAAGAGATGTACTTCCCGGAGGTCTTTGGGCGGGGGGATGGGGCGTTGTTTAGAGTGACGGAGTAGACAACCACTGACCGTTGTAATGAAACGCCGCGAGGAGTTATCTCTCGCGGCGTTTTTGTTGTATACTATCAAGAGATCAAAGAAGGACGCAATGAATCCGGTAAAAACATCTTCACAAATTCTGGTGGATGACAGGCTTGAGGAGATAGTTCAAACTATTCTTACGGTCGGCCGCCCGCAAAAAATCGTTTTATTTGGTTCGCGGGCGCGTGGAGAAGCCAAGCGAGACAGTGATTATGATGTTCTGATTATCGAGTCATCCAACCTGCCCCGCTATAAACGGGCGACCCCTTATCGGCGAGCTTTAATCAAACTAGGGGCAGCCAAGGATATTGTCGTTTGGACGCCTGAAGAAGTAGCCGAATGGCGAAATGTACCCAATGCTTTCATTACAACCGCCCTGAATGAGGGTATTGTGCTTTATGAAGGATAAGCACGATCTGGTACGAGGCTGGCTGGCTAAGGCCGCCAGCGACCTGGCAACGGCTGACCTGATTTTAGAAAGTATTTGAATTTTGGCCTGATCAGAGCGTAGCTGCCGCAGCCGTGACTTTGGCTGAAGAGGTGCAACGTCTTATTTTAGATGCCCTACCCTCGGAATGTCACCCAAAGTAAAATATTGCCAGGCGAGGAGGCAAATACAAACCGCCGCGCGAGATAATCTCGCGCGGCGGTTTTATTGCAAGTCACTCTCCTGAATGACTACTTTCATTACGGAAGTTAGGCAGTGGGTGGGAAAGCCCTCCCTAAATCCCTCCCAAAGGGAGGGACTTAAGCTAATTCTCCCCCTGTGGGGGACGCGAAGCGGAGGGGATCCTTCAACTGCGTACCCCCTGTCATTTAATCGTGTTAAAAACCCCCAGAAATTGAGGTGCTCAAGTCCTGTCTTTTGGGTTATAATCCGTACTATTGTAAAGCTACCGGTACTTTACTCCAATTAAATTAACGATAAAACAAAGGAAACGTCATAAATATCATGAGCATAAATTTTTCGCTCTATAAAAACACGCTCAACAACGGCACCAGCCAGTTCCGGGCCGTGACCCAATCCAGCGGGACCATGACCTATGAGCAGATTGTTGAGCTGGTGGTCAAGCAGAACTCGACCGTGACCCGGGCCGATGTGCTGGCCGTGCTTGACAACTTCTTTACCGTCATCGAAGATGCGCTGCTGCTGGGCTTCAATGTCAACACCCCCGGGGCCAACTACCGGGCCAGTGTCAAGGGCGGCTTTGACCGTGACACCGATGGTTTTATCCCCGGCCGCAACATGGTCGAGGCGTCCATTAACCCCGGCCCGCGGCTGCGGCGGGCGATGCGGCACGCCCAGGTCCAAAAGCAGGAAAGCAGCAGTAACAAGCCCCGGCCGGCTTATTACCTGGATCTGAACAGCGATGAACTGAACCAGGGCATCACCCCCGGCGGCATGGGCCAGATCACCGGCTACCGCCTCAAGTTTGATCCCGCCGATCCCGAGCAGGGCATCTTCTTTATCAACGGCAGCACCACCCGGGTCAGCGTCGTCGGCCACAACGGCCCCTCCAAGCTGATGTTCATGGTCCCGCCCGACCTGGCCTCCGGCGAATACACCCTCGAGGTCCGCTCGACCCTGGGCAACGGCACGCTCCACAAAGGGGCGCTGGCCGAGACGCTGATCGTCGGCGAGTGATCCTCTCTCCTCCAACTGAATAAAAAGGCGCACCGCGGTGCGCCTTTTTTATTTCCCCAGGACTTTCACTTGGATGTCATTTTGAGCGACCGTAGGGAGCGAAAAATCCCTGGAGCGCTGGCCTTGTCATCGAACATCTCAGGATTCTTCACTCCGCTGCGCTTCGTTCACGCGAAGCAGTGACAAGCGAAAGCCCTGTTCCCTTTACCTCCAGGCGAAACCGAAAAAAACTGGTCGGTTAAGGTTGGCAGGCTGCGCCGTAATTTGGCGCAGGATACGGCGTAGTTTGGCGTAAAACACGGCGTTACCCGGGGCATGATACGCCGTAGTTTGTTCCGAAACACGCCGTATGTCGAGCCATGATACGTCGTAGTTTGGAACGAAACACGCCGTAGTTTGGTAGGAAACACGCCGTATCTTTTTAAAGTTATCCGACGTGTTTTTTGAAAAGACAAGGCGGTATCTTTTCACCTCTGAGGGCTGTGGCCGCTGCCCTTTGAGCTTTGCTTTATTTCAAGTTTGTTGCCAGTCGAATAAAAATTGCAATCTTTCGAATGGAAATTCAAACCAAATTCATACGTTTTTGGGGTATAATAAGAGATGCGGCAGACCCATACATCTTTTCTGTTTTCTATTCACACTAGATTACTATGACAAACCCACTACAACAATCCTTTCCTTTAGCAATCACGATTATTTATAAGAACGAAATCTTAGGCGCGTGGCACTGGTTTCTACAAAATATGAGTCCACGCCCAACGACACATAGCAATTTGTGTATTTACGATCTCAAAGTATGGGGTACTCAAACACAACCTCTAGATCCTAGTAGCCAGATTGCCGAGGTTCTAGCAAAATTGTATTTGTTCGGTGAACTTGAAGATATTGAGATAGTTTTGGATTTGATAAAAAATAACAATTCTCAGGATTTAGTTTTGCCATCTAACCACTTGGATGATGATATAAAAAGGGTAGTCAAAAATGAGAGACGTTTTCGGAATCATTTATCAGAACATCTCGCTTTTTGGGTACGTTTAGCAGTCGCCATACAATCGGAGAATACCTTTTCTGATTTTGCTTGTTCACGACCAAATATTATACCAGAAGATCATGGCCCCGATGGGGTTTTTATTGGGATCGGTACAACAGATAGAGTTGAGGTTCAATCTGTCAAAAATTCTATTGTCAACCCACAAGGGGAAATCTCTACAAAGAGCTTCCGCCAGAGTGGAAATGTACCAAACAATAGGCCCAAACAATTAGAAGGGTTCTGCAAACTGGCAAGGGAAAATTTTGGCTTAGTACGACTTGATAAAGAGCTTACAGATTTGCTTAGAGTACTGAATTTATCAGCAGAAAAGACAATTCGGACAGGGCTATTAGCCGACTGTGCATACAATGCAGTCGTAGTTGCTGACCATCAATATGCAAAAGTTGAACTCTTTGAAGGATACAACCACGTCACTCATAACGTTGAACGGCGAATAGCCACCTATATTGGATCAACCGAATGGGCGGCAGTCGCGGAAGAAACTCGCAAATTCGTTCTGAAAATATTGAGGAAGGGCGTCGGGGCTTTCTAATGTATTCACAGAGTCTTCAAGACCAGATTCAGCAAATAGGTGAATATGTAGGTGTTGACCCCCAATCTATATCCTTACTGAATGAAATATTGGCTTGTTTTATGAGTACGTTAGGTAGAGCTATAGATGCCAGAACGGACCCTCCCGGTGATTTACTCAATCTCGCCATCAGGCTAATGTTGATAAGCGATGGACTTGTACGACTGCAAGCAGAAAATACCCTTATAAACAATATGCACTATTTGGTAGGACTGGGTTTTGAACAAACGGGCGAGATTCTTGCTCGATTAAAAATGAAAGAAATTCCAATTCCTTCAAACCCGCTCGATAGCGATATTTGGTATACCCTTTCACTTTCAGTACTCCATTATCTGGCAGGGGGGTATAGAGTACAGGCGTTGAGCGTCTTACGACGACTGCAAAGGATTGCATCTCAAAGGGAAAACGGCTTGCAGCATATACATGAATATAGTGAATTTTTTGCAGCATTACGTGGTCTATACTCAGGTAGACCACGCATTGAAGATGTAAACTCTCAACAAAATAATAGCTATTGGAGCAGCCTGTTTCTAGGCGAGAAACAACCAATTGCTTCTCAAGAGGTTAGACTTTTTCGCTTGGCCGAACAAATCCGACAAAGACGTGACGTTGTTTTAACAGATTTGGGATGGGGCAATGCCCCTGAATGGTTATCAAACCGAAGTGTCAACCCAGAGGCCACAGACTTTTGGATAAAATATCTTGATGGATTGGCGAGAAGGGGCATTACAGCATTTACAAACGAACAAGTCGGTCCTGGATTCGACACCTGGTTGCAACTGGGGAATGATCTTTTGGTGCTATTACCTACAGGTTCAGGAAAAACTGTTATTGGTGAGCTACGTTCTGCGTTAGCACTAGCACAGCGACAGCAGGTTGTGTGGATTCTTCCAACAAGAGCATTAGTACGTCAAACAAGAAGAGAACTTCTATCTGCTTTTGATAGAATGAACATTAAAGTTGACGAACTGCCGACCACAGAAGATTTTATTCCCCTATTTGTGGAGGAGGATTTTCTTATACTTCGCCGTATTGCTGTTACAACTCCTGAAAAATTAGCATCCCTTCTCCGTTTTAGTCCAAAAGCTGGCGAAAATTTGGGCTTAGTTGTTTTTGATGAAGCACAAATCTTACTTGAAAAAGCAAGAGGTACAACAGCCGAATTTGTTTTGCAGCAAATTCGGCGTCGAGCACCACAGTGCGATTTGATATTTATGAGCGCAGCGGTTGATATAAAAGATGAGTTATTAAAATTTCTTTCGAGATTTGGTCGAGAACCACTTCAATTAATTTCCGACATACGACCAACCCGCCGTGTTTATGGAATAATCACTAACGAACCCGATGGATCAAAAGAGTACCCGAGTGTTCTTCTATACCCTCCTGGTATCCAAAATGAACATGGAAAAACCCAAAGGCCACAAAAATTGATAATGGGCAAACCTTTGCCAAAAAATATTACACGACTAAATACCGTACAAAGGTTTGTTCAAGCTACTACAAAAGCAGGGTTTCGTACAGCTTTGTTTGTAGAAACAATTAAATCAACAGAGACACAAGCGGAGGAGATTGCATCAACACAATCAGTGTTAGAATTGCCCGAAAAAGACATTGCCCGATTAAGGGTTGAACTTGGACGTGAATCTGTTATAGAGAAAACCGGAGTCAAAGGCGTTGTTCCCCATCATGCCGGTCTCACACCTCTTGAGCAAACAATTGCTGAAAAATGGTTACGTAATAACCTGGTTAGCACAGTAGTCGCTACTCCGACGCTTGCTCAAGGAGTAAATTTACCCTTTGATATAGCAATTGTTACATACATTTCTCGCTCAAGTCATGGTAATTATCAAGACCGTACTCCTATTCCACAAAGAGATATAATGAATATGCTTGGTCGTGCAGGTAGAGCAGGGCATGTTTCAGACGGTATTGGTTTGATAGCCTATAAACGAAGCGAGCATGTCTCAAGTATCCAAGTATTAGATCAAGCACGCCGCATTTTCTTTAAGTCTCAAACAATGTCGAATGAATATCTTGGGTTATCTCGTCTTGTGGCCCGCGCTAAGTTAGCTAAGGTAGATGAAATAGACTGGTTATTAGAACTAGGTGGGCTAGATTTTAGTGAAGTGCAAAGTCTGGTAGCCTTTGTTTTACGTCATGCTGTTGATAAAGAAAACATCAATGAGCATTTGGCCGAGCAAATGGATTTGTTCCCCTCCATTGGACATTTGGAAAAGGAGGAAAAAGAACAGATTCTTGTTGTATTAGAGAAACTGGTTAAAAATATCCAAATAAAACTAGGAGACCACAATCGCCCCTTACTTTCCGCTTTGGAACGCACGGGTTTGCCAGTAGAGATACTCAGCTATTATTTCTCACAATTACGTCAAGCTGATATACCATTAGATGCAAGCCGTGATAATCAAATAATATGGGTAGACCAATTAGTTCAAACTGCACTGGATAGTTGTTCCTCCAGGGAGTGGTATAGGGAGCTTATTGGTCAAATTAGTTTGGAGAAGATATTTTCCACAATCCATCTATGGCGTAAAGGTGAACCAATAGCAATTCTCGAAGGAAACTGGAAATCAGAAGAGACCAAAGAAAAGGACAATCGAATCAATCTTGGTAAATTCTTAAATCGTCAATTGTCCCTAATTGCACAATTCTGGGGAGCTTTAGCGGTGTGCTACGAGGAATTACATGGCCCACTTAGCAGAAATTCTTTAGGTATTTTACTTCAGCAATTACCTACATTTACACGTGAAGGAGTTTTAACGGAAGGGCAGTTAAATTGGCTTAGTGTAATAAGTGGTATTGATCGAGTACTTGCACACAAATTAGCGGCGTTGGACGATTTTGAAACTTTAAGCCAAATTAATATCCAAGCTTTTCTGAGACTTTGGCGGGATGGTTCTGAAAAATTACCTTCTGGTTTAGATATAGAAGCACAGAGAGCACTTCAAGCGATTATTGATAAATAAGTACAATGTGCGATCTATCAAACCACCAGCTGCTCGGCGGTTCCCTTGGTGGGAAGGTCGGGGTGGGGGTAATAAAACATTTTTGATCCCCAATGACCGGCATTTCTGAAGTGCCGGTCATTTTATTAATATGGTATAATGACTGGAGGGAGAGACCGGCTTATGAAAACTCTGGCTGACATCAAAGACTATCTGGCCCGGCAAAAGGCAAAATTGGCCGCTCAGTATACAGTCAAAGAATTGGGCATCTTTGGCTCATACATTCGCGGCGAACAACAGCCTGACAGCGACCTTGATATTTTGATTGACTTTGACGAATACCCCAGCCTGCTGGAATTTATCGGACTGGAGCAGACGTTGAGTGAGCAGTTGGAACTGCCGGTTGATCTGGTAATGAAGAGCGACCTCAAGCCCCGGCTGCGCCAGCGTATTTTGCAGGAGGTGGTTTACCTGTGAGCCGGGATGCGCGATAAGCTGATTCACAGCTATTTTAGCGTGAACGTCATTACCTTGTGGAAAGCGGCCCATCAAGATGCGCCACAGCTACGGGAGATTATTGCCAAAGTAAAGGATGACCTTGAGGGCAAGTCTTAACGCATGTATGGCCAGGCCATCGGTTGCTTGCCGGTTGCCTGGGTGCGAAGGTCAGGTTGGGCAGAGCAGCCGGATCAGGAGTAAGGGAAAAGAGCATGCCCATACGAGCGGATATTGAGAAACTGATCGAGTTGAATCTGCGCCGGCTGCAAAAGCTTAAGGAACAACAGGCTTTAAAGGGGCTTAATACGCCGCCGGAAGTGCTGATAGAAATCGAGGATATCGAGGCGCAGCTTGAGCAATTACAGACCCACCTCAGCCAGGTCATCGAAGCGGACAGGGCCGCCGAGGCTACCCTCTATATCCTGGCCAGCATTCGCGGCAGTTGGAGCGCCGGCAGTTACGGGGAATTAGCCCACTATAAAAAATTAGAAGCCGCCCTTAAAAGGGTCAGCCGGCCGGACGAAGCCGTCTTTACCAGCGTGGCTGAACTCCGGCATGATACGCCGCAGTTGAGACGGCCTTTCGCGGAAAACGAGCCTCGACCCGTTTTGGCCGGGATCGCTTTTGTTGATCTGGCCCAACCCGGCGCGCAAATATTAGAAGATATGGCCCTGGTCCGCACCTACCTTCCGGCTGTCGTTTTTATCCTCTATACCAGCGGGGCTGAATATAAACGATTTAAAGACGAAGCTCCGCCGGAATGGGCCGGCCAGTTTGAGCATTATTACAAGCTGCGTAAGGGGGGAGAGCTGGTCTTTGAGGCGAAGGTGAGAGAGATTTTAGATATCGCCCGAGCCACCGCTCTACAGAAGAAAGAGGCCGAAACCGGGAAATGAGAGGGCGGGTCAGTGGCACCGGCGAGGGAGAAAGGATAAACCGATGAGTCTGATCGAAACGTGGCAGCAGGCCATGCAGCCCAATGAAGGGGATACCTTATGTATGGGTGACGTGGCAGTTTACCGGCAGTGGCTGGCCGAGGTAGAGGATGGCAAGTGCCCCTTGTGCGGCCAGCCGCTGGTTACCAGAAAAGCGGTTGTCTGCCAGAATCCGGCCTGCCTCTTCAAAACAGTCACCTATCAGGTGCTGATGAAATTTGGTCAGGACCCCGGCTAAAAAACGGCCTCTATTCGATACCGGCCGCCCCCATCTCCGCGTCCATCTGCCGGACAGGACCATGCCCCGGATAGACGCGAGCGGCGCCCCGCTCCCGCAGCAAGCGCCAGCTTGCTAAGACCACCGCCGGGTCCTCCCCGCCGATAAAGGCCGGCCGGGTCAGGTCGCCGGTGAAAACCGAGCCGTCATCGAGCAGGAGCGAAACACTGTCGTCGGAGTGGCCCGGCGTGGGCAGGATCTCGCCGGCAATGCCGATCTGTTCGAGCACGGCCCGGCTCCCGGCGAACGGGATGACCACATTGTCGTGCAGGGTGATGTCCACGTACCGGTCCTGCGGCTTGGTCCACGTTTTCATCAACGGAACAGCCGGGACTTGTACATCGAGCACGAGGAGCGGCACCCCGGCCTGTTTAAGCTCCTGGGCCAGGCCGGCGTGGTCAATATGGTAGTGGGTCGCCAGCCCGTAGCGGATCTCCCGGAGCGGCACATCCAGCCGGTTGAGGTTCGCCCGCATCTGGCCCATACTGCCGGGCCAGCCCAGGTCCACCAGTAGGCGGGACCTGCCGGCGCTGACAACCCAGTAGTTGGTCGAGCGGTAGCCCGCATTGAGAATGGTCACTGGCGCCATATCACACCTTGCGGCAGACCAGCTCGCCTTTGCCGATGGGCACGATGAGCGCATCCACCCGCTCGTCGGCCAAGGCTCGCTCTAACACCGGCTGCAAGGTCTCCCGGTGATTAAGGGCATTGTCGGCCACCAGCAGGCCGCCTTTAACCAGCTTGGGGATAACGGCTTCGTAACACTCTCCATAAACTTCCTTCTCGGCATCCAGGAAACAGAAGCCGATCCCCCCGACCTGCCCAAGATGATCGCGGGCATCCCCTTCCACCAACCTGACAACCCGCTCTACCTGGGCGGTGTGGAACGTCTCGCGGGCCAGCCGGGCTTTTTCCGGCAGCACTTCAAAGGTATGGAGGGTGCGGCCCAGCATCTCGCAGGCCAGCGCGATCCACAGCGCGGAGTAGCCCGCGCTGGTCCCAATTTCAAGATAGACCCCTTCCGGGGCGGCAGCCGCCAGCAGCGCCAGAAATCTGCCCGTTTCGGGGGTGATCTGGCGCAAGCGCTGCCGGCGGGGCGTCCCATCCGCCCGATCTTGACGGTCAATCTGCTCCAGGACCTGCATCCGCGCCAGGATAGCCGGACGGATCGAATGAAACATGAAGCTGCTTCCTCCTGACTTATAATTAGGGCCAGGGATACCCCATCCCAAACCACTCCCGCAGCGCCGCCTCGACCTCCGCCTGGCTGCTCAACGCCCGCTCCTCGCGCCGGCCGTTCCGCGTGACAATCAGCCGGCTGTCGCGCAACGTGATCCGGCCTTCCGGCGTAGCCAGAGAACAGACGCGCCTTTGGGTAAAGTGCGACTCCGGTGCGCTCTGGTGGTAATAACACATCCCGGCGAAGTCGGCCAACCGGCGGGGTTGGAGCGTAAACTGGTACTGCAACTGCCAGCCGGTCTCTTTAGAAAGTGCCCACAAGACCCAGCGGGTTCCTCTCTTCGCCAGGCGGTAGCTGCCCACTGGCTGCGCCTGCTCGCCCGGTTCATCCAGCCGCAGCGGCTCGCGGAAACATTCGCCAAAACCGACATCGGCCAGCCAGCGCTCCTCAAGCTGGATCAGCAGGGTCAGATGGTCGAATTCCGGGCCGAAGCCGCTCTCGCGGGCCACGCGGGCCGAGAGCAGGGTCACGTCGAAGCCCAGTTCCCGCAGCAGGGCGGCAAACAGGCCGTTCAACTCGTAGCAAAAACCGCCGCGCCGCTCCTCGACAATTTTACGAAAAAAGGCGGCCTCGTCGAGGAGGATGGGCCGGCCCAGGTGAATGTCGAGATTTTCAAAAGGAACGGCCAACAGGTGGGCCTGGTGCAGCGTACGCAGCGTCTCGGCGGTGGGATCAAGCGGGCCGGTATAGTTAATGCGTTCGAGATAAGCTTGCAGATCCATCTGTTTTCAAACCTTATCATACCGGGAGAATCGAGAGGTCGGAAGCAGAAAAAAACCAACCTTCCAGCCTTCCACTCTTCCAATCCTAAGCACTGATGGCCTGAATATACCGCGCCGCCGAACGGGCGACCGCCGCATTGGCGTCTGAAGCGAGGATGCGATCAAACCAGATGCCGTAAACGCGATCAAAAGCAAAAGGCTCGACAGCCCGGACGATCCGCTCGACCGATCGGGCAGGCAGCGGGATGAAATTGGGGTAGCTGTACATAAAGGTCACGTAGCGGGTATCCGGCACGACAAAGATCGTGTCGCCGGCCAGCAGGACGCCCCGCCCCTCAGCGCCGGCAGGCCAATACAAAACAGCGCTGCCGGGGAAGTGTCCCCCGCAGTGGATCAGGGTCAGGCCACTGCCCAGCGCATAGGTGGGAGTGTCCCAGAAGACAATCGCCGGGTCAGGCCGCATGACCCACTCCCGGTTGGCGGCATGCAGGTAGATCGGAATGTGGCCAAAGGCATGGCTCCACTCGACCATGCTTGAGTAAAAGTGGGGATGCGAGATCGCAATGGCGGAGAGACCGCCCAGGGCCTGAATCTGGGCCACCGTCGCCTCGTCAATCAGCGAGACGCAGTCCCACAGCACATTGCCCTCCGGCGTTTGCAGGAGCAAAGCGCGCTCGCCGATGGCAAAAGCAGGCTCCGTGCCAATACCGGTCAGCCCCGGCTCCTGCGGCCTGAAAACATTGGCGTGCGTTTGGCGCAGGTCGGCCAGGGTCGTCCAGGCCTGGCCGTTGGGATTGACATATTGGCGCTCGTCTTCACAAATAGGACAGTGGGCGGGTGGTTCAGCAGTTGCCGCAAACTGGACGCCGCAGGTGGTGCAGATATAGTTAGCCATGCTTCATTCCTCCATCTTTCCAAATAATTTTGCTCCGATTATAACCAAGAGAACGGCCTCGCCGCATCGGCCATTAAGGGGATACGGCGGGTCAAAAAGTACAGGCAGCGGCTGTTCTTTGGTACAGGTGTAACAGAACGCAGAAACAAATCCTCAATCCCTCTACCGTTTGCGCCGGGCCAGCAGATTGACCACCAAAACAACCAGCACCCCGCCGCCGATGGCGGTAAAAGCAGCCCCTAACCAGAAGAAGACATTACTCGCGCTGCGCTGGTCGGAGAAATAAGCGTCACGGCTGCCGCCGTACAAGAAATCGGCCTTGAAGGTGGAGGCTGCCTCGCCAACCACAACGATGCCCTGGGCAAACACCGGGCTATTGATCTTGAAGCCTTCGTAGCGGACGGTTCGGTCCTTGATTAAACCCTCTGTTGACTGCCAAACAGAGGGAGGACGGTACAGCGCGTAATCGGCGTTAGCCAGGCGAATCCGGCCATCCACCAGGTCAAGCCAGACGGGCGGGGTGACCCGCTCTTCTTCCGTCCAGACGGCCTCACAGTTCGGGGTCGCGGTCCCACCTTGACTGCTGCAGCGCTCGCCCCGGTAGAGCTGCCGCCGGTAAACGACAAAGCCCTCGGCGTGAAGGGGGTTGCGCTCGGCAATTTTACCTTCGATCACAGCCACGGCGCCGGCCGGAGTCTGGCTCAGTTGGACCGCGTTGAGCAAGGGCAGGGCAGCGGCTTGCCGGGTTGCCTCCGACAGCCGGGTGCTGATCACCAGCAGTCCGAGACCAATCAACAAAAAAAGTCCCCCCAATAACCCAAAGAAAAGAACGGTAAACTTTTTATTCGACATAATTACTTCCACTCCGGCGCAAACTGAACACGGAAACCTTATTTGACGGTATATTCAAATAAGAGTAAAGTTGAGGCACCCCCGCCCCAGCCGTTACAATAGTGTAACGCGGGGTTGAAATTGATTTAGAACCTATACTTTTCAGCTAAGCGGAGGCAAAATGCCTGAAGCCGGGAGACTTCGGCCCCTTGGTTGAAAAGCATTGGACTTAGTTTGTATCACGGATGAGCCTAATCGAATATGGGAGCCAATACCGCTATAAGCTTTCCCTTCCAGTACACGGTCAGGGATTTCTACAAATCAACCGTCGCCCGTCACCTTCTGTTTTTGATTTTAGCTCTGCTGACCATCACCCTGGCCGGCTATCATTTTGGGACTTTCGATCAGGCGATCCACATCCCCTTCTTAAAAAAATACGCAGACCCAACTCTCTTCCCTGGTGACAAGTTCTTCGATCTCCGTTTCTTGCACTACTCTTATTTCTGGTTCTTCTTTGAACCTTTCTACCGGCTTGGTTTGCTGGAAGAGAGCATGTTTCTGGCGCACATATTCGCCACTTACCTCACCTTCTGGGCCTTGTGGGTTTTAAGTTATGATCTTTTCCAGAATCCAGTCACGTCTCTCCTCAGCCTGATTGTCTTTGTCTTTCCCCACCTGGGCTTTGCGGCATTTTCAATCTTTGAGTTCAGCTTACTGAACCGCACCTTTGTTTTTCCGTTTCTCCTGTTCGCCATTGTGCTGTTCCTGCGGCAGCGCTATTGGCTGGCTTTTGCCCTGCTGGGGGTGATGTACAATCTGCATGTAATTTCGGTAAATTTTGTCCTGGCTATGCTGCTGCTTGCTTGTCTCGTTGAGTTTCGGCGGATTGGCTGGTTGAATGTTCTCCTGGGGATGGTCTCGTTTATCGTGGCGGCCCTGCCGGTACTGGTCTGGAAACTGAGCGGCTCCGGGATAGACCTTACCCCCCGGCCGGAGTGGTTCTCCATCATCACCCGGGGTATTTTGTATAATGTATTTTATATCTTTGCCGGGTATCCCCAGGTGGTGCTGGCCACCTTGAGCGGTATGGGCGGGCTGGGTCTGATGTTGATTGCGCGCCGCGGTGCCCCCCTGCCCCGAACTGACCGGACCATTATGATTTTTATGGGTGCAGCGTTGCTCATTCTAGGCGTGCAAGTTATTGCCACCCACTGGCTGCCGGTCACGATTATTATTCAGTCACAAATCACCCGCGCCGGTCTCTTCATCCTGGTCTTTAGTTATCTGTACTTTACCCATTACCTGGTCCACTGGTACGAGTCGGGCGGCTTGAGCAAGTTTAACTTCGGCTTGCTGATGAGTATCTGTGCAATTTCGCCGTTTTCTTTTGTGCCCCTTATCATTTGGGGCATCCAGCGCCTGACGCCCCGGACTCGCTGGCAGCCGGTTGCCGCCACCTCCCTTGCCCTGCTGACTCTATCTGCCGGCAGCACCGCGGTAGCGCCGGGTTACGAATTTTGGTATCCAGGGATTTATCTCTCCGGGCACAGGACTTCATGGTACGATGTTCAGATTTGGGCGCGAAATAATACCCCCAAAGATAGCGTGTTTATCACGCCGCCGCAAATCTGGTGGTGGTATGAGTCTGACTGGCGGGTCTTTTCCGAGCGTTCCACGGTTGCCACCCTGTCCGAGCTGCTGGAAGCAGCATTCGCTCCGGACTATATTGACCGGTGGAAACCCCGTTTTGAAGCTCTGGCCCCCGGCGCGCTGGAGCAGTTCAAGGGTAATTACTTCGAGAATGTTAAGCTCACGGCGCAGGCCTTCTACAGCCTCTCCTCCGGCGACCTGGCTTGCATTGCCGGTCAGTATAAAGCCTCTTATCTCGTGGTAGAGAAGCCGCATTGGCGTAATTTTCCGGCAATGTATGAAAATGAGCAGTACGTGGTCTATGATTTACGGGATCAGGCCCGCGTCTGCTCAGGTTTTAACTCAAGCTCTCCTCCAAGTTCCTCTGATAAGTAAAAAATAACCCATTTGGCCCGAAGGTCGAAGGGGCGGTGAAGCATGGTCATCCTGATAATCGCTTTGTTGTTATTAGCCGTTGTGATCCTGAGGCTACCGCCCCATCCCAAGAGCCTCGTTTCTAAGCCGCGCCCGGCCCAAAATTATGAAGAAGCGATAAAACGGGTTGAAGCGCTTCAAAATCTGGATACTCCAGCCGTCAATCCCGTCTGCCGCACCCTGCTGCTGACCCACCAGCAAAAGGTTGAAAGAGTTATTGTCTTACTGCATGGCTATACCAACTGCCCGCAGCAGTTTCGTCACCTGGGGACAAAGTTTTTTGAACTGGGCTACAATGTCTTGATTCCGCGCGCGCCCCACAATGGGCTGGCGGACCGCTTAACCCAGGATCAGGCAAAGCTGACGGCGGAGGAGTTAGTCGCTCTTACCGATGAGGCCGTAGATATTGCCCAGGGGCTGGGTGAACATGTGACCGTGGCCGGGCTGTCTATGGGTGGGGTGATGGCCGGCTGGGCGGCCCAGTACCGCCGCGATATAGATCAGGCCGTGTTGATTTCGCCGACTTTTGGCCTCTACATCGTGCCCACACCCCTGACCGCATTGGTGACAAACCTGGTCCTGCTGCTGCCCAATTTTTACCGCTGGTGGCATCCCGCTCTCGGAGTAGATGGCCCCCCGCCCCAGGGCTATCCCCGGCTGGCTTCGCGGGGTCTGGCTCAAATCTTGAGGCTCGCCCTGGCCACGCAGGCCGCTGCGCAGGCGGCCAAACCCGCCACGCCGGCTATCCTGGTGGTAACAAATGCCAGCGATACCGCCGTTAACAATAAGCTTACGGCTGACATCGGGCGAAGTTGGCAAAACAACGGCCTTGAGAATTTACGGACGTATAAGTTTGAAGCTGTTTTACAGTTTGACCATGATGTGATAGACCCGGCTATCCCTGACCAGCACATAGAGCTTATCTATCCCATCCTGGTCGAGCTTATTAACCGGTGAGGGGCTGTTACTGGCTTCAAGGTTCAATTTTTAGCTGAGCTTCATAGTTAGCATACTGGCGAGGATTCGCTTCTTTGACCGCAGCCAGAAATTCTTCAATCAAATCTTGCGTCTCCAGATATTCGATGAGCCGCCCAATCATTTCGGCTTTGCCCATGCCAGTGCTAAACTGCTCGTAGGCCGGGCGAAATCGGTCGTAGCATAAATCACGCAGGGTGACATCGGTGAAGGCGGCGGTGAGCAAAGCGCGTAAAACCGCGGAGTTATAGCCTATTCGCCGCTTTGGCTGCCCAAGATTAAACGGAAATTTCCGGTTGAAGGCCGTTACATCTTCAACAAGTTTAATACCCGCAATGGTGAGCTTAACGAACCTGTAAATGCGAATCCCGATAACGGTTTCGGATAACTCCACATATTTTTCGTCTTCATCTGCCAAATAAGCCAAATTAATTTGTACATCTTGCCCGGGCACGCCTATTTTTCGCCCCAGATCTTCCTGGGTTAAAGTCCCCGATACACTTTGGGTTTGAGCATCGTAGAGCAGCTTTAAAATTTCGCGGCGAAGCTGAATGTTGTCCATGTTGTTGTTTAGCCTCCAGAATGTTTCAGCAAAGGTTGTGTCGCCAAAAATAGAGGGTATAGGCTAGCTCAAGCCGCCGGGTTGCCCTGAATGGCATAAATAATTTTTTCCATGGCCAGTTCAACGGCCTCGGCCAAACTCTTGCTATTGACCATATCATTTGCGAATGAGATAACGGTCTGCCGGGGTTGAGGATGGAGGATGCTGCCCGTTAAGGCGTCCCAGGTGTAGGCCCCCAAAATCTCTCCCCCGGTTGCTGTTCCGTAAGATTGTTTAATTTTGTAGGCCAGTTTGGGAGGAATAGTGACTACGGACCTAAAATAATCTACGGCATCAGGATATAAAAGCTCAATTCGGGAAATCGTCAAAGCGAGTGCGTCCTGTACTTTTGGTTCGGCCGAATGAAGAAAACTTTCCAGACTGTTTAGGGCATACTGGGGATTGCCTTTAAGGCCCACGACCTTCATCGCCGCGATAATCCCAACAGCATCTTCAATCTCGCGGGTGGGGCCATAGGAAGCCGAAATATCAAGCAATGACGGCAGAAATTCTGAGCGATCCAGGCCAAGTTTACTCTCTATTATAAACACACTGACCACAGTCGCGCCGGGATCAACAAGATTTTCACTGCTCCACTCGCCCAATTTCCACTCTTTAATCAGCTCCCAAATTTGGGGATTTACCTCGGTGGAGATAATACAAAAGAAACAAAGGCTACCCGAAGCAACCCCACGAGACCAGAGACTGTTACTACCCTCATACACAAACTTCACGACGGGTAGAGTTCTTTGCCAATTCTGCAAAAGGTGCATGATCAAAACGCCTTGAGTAATGGTATGGGTAATACCGTTCTCGCGTGAGGCCAGATATAAAATGTCCTCCTTAATAGTTTCTACATCGCCAAAGCCGACATCCATGAATTTGGCTACATAAGCAGTCTTCTCTCGATCCTCCAGGGGCCACTTAAAAAATTTGGGGACTGACCTGCCCGCCTCACCGGCCAAATTTGCTTCCAGAGAAGTTGTGACAATGTTTAAAGCTGCTTTTGTGATAAATTTCCTTACGAAATTGGTCGGCAGCCAGCGGCGCTCTGTACTGGGCATTAACCAGGAAAACTGCTCAAGAATAGCGCGCCAAAGCTCAAACAGAGGTTCAACCGCCTTGATATCATGCTCAATGTGATTGCTGTAAATGAGCAGAGAAACTTGTACCAGAAATTCAAGCCGCCCCCGCCGAGGAAACTTTAGCCAACCGGTCGTTTCCTGAGCTAGATGGCGCAGCAGCACGTAACCTTGCTGATTATTTCTTTCCCAAAACGAATAGACAGGCAACAGGGCCATCTCGCGAATCACCCGGTTTGGACTTTTGGCCGCCATTTCCAAAACTTCCAGAGCACCCAAACGCGAAGCCGCTTCGATAGCCAGGCGCTTGGCGCTCAAAGCCTCTTGTTTGAGGCCGATGAGCTGCAGCAGTAGCTGCCGGGCCTGGTTCGGTTCAATCTCGCCATAGTCAACAATAGCATCCAGCAGTACGCCGCTCACCGTGCGGTCATCTTCTAAGGCCAGATTTTTAATTAGGCCACCCTGGCCTGCCAGCAGCTCTTTGAGCAGGGCATAAGTGACGGCCCCCCAGGTGTAAGGGGCATCGGCAATTTGGCGGAACATGGCTTGGTAATGCGCCAACTTCTCAGCGGCGACGCTGGTTTCAAAGATGTGCTGCCCCAGGTAGTACTCGTAAAATCGTTCATAGGTGAAGGCTATCTCATAATCAATTAATCCATCCGGGCGGCGTACCTCCCGCCGTACTAATATTTCGGCGTCCAGCAAATTAAAAAACGATTGATTCACCTGCCGGCCATCGCTTAATTGGGTCTCTACATTAATCTCCTCAAACAGCTCCGGTCCGGCTCGGTCTATATCCGGGTCGGTGATTGTATTGGTAAAGCGGCCGTCCAACCACATCAAAGGGATCAGTTTTTCTTTAAGAAATTGCTGATCTATTGCTTCTAACCGCCCTGTCTTTAACATTGCCTGGAGGTATTCCGAAATAACTTCTGTCTTTTTTATAATCGTTGGGATGCTCTTTTTTTGATAAGTATTGGCAACCAGCAGGAGAACCAGCGGGTCTCGAAGAGAATGCTTAACAGTTTCTGAGAGGGCCTCATAAGAAGTTTGGATCTGGTAAACTTGCTGATACTTCTCATAAACTTGCGGCAGCTCATCCCGGCTAAAAGGCTCAAGCTTTTGAGAATAGGTGAAAGCTTCCATTTCCACGGCCTGCTCGTTAGAACTAGCTTCCCGGTAGAGGAGTTCTGCCGGCGGTTTTATTCCGTACTTGATATTACGCCATGCCTCCGGGCGAGAAGTAACCACTATCTTTAGCCAGGGCCATGGTCCGCCGACTAAATCATAGATCTGCCTTAACAAAGTCCGCCCCTGCGGATTCTCATTGATGGCATCAATACAGAGGAGCACAGTTCGCTGCTCAATCTCGTCAATCTCTTTTATCTCACGCCAGACATGCTCAATCTTCCTTTCCGGCAGACCCAGGCGATCATAAAAGTCCTGGCTAATGATATCGGTTAGAGATTTTTCGAGGTTAAGCGTGGCCGCATCATACAACAGCAGACAAACGTCGTGACGTTTATGATTGAGCTCATCGGCTAAAGCCAAAATGAAGTTGCTTTTGCCCACGCCTGACTTTCCCAGTAGGATGAACCCTTTTTTCTCAGAGGACAAAAAATCATCAAAGGCAGCCTTTACTTTATTTCGCTGAAGATAGAGATGGGGTTTATATTTTCCCTGCACCGTCGTCATGTGGTGCCAGGAAATATCCCAGGCAACTTCCCGTAACTGCCACCAAGTTAAATTTTTAGCCTTTCGTTCGGCCTGTTTGATCTGCCGAATCGTGTTGTAGACTAATTGAACAAAATCTGCCACTCGCCGCTCGTCCTCATCCTGAACCTGCTTCCCCAGCCTGGACAGGAGATACTGTAAATGATGATGTGTGAAACGTTCAAAAACAGCGATATCCCAGTTATTGCTATCTTCGGCAGGCAGCGGCGAGGGAATATCTTGCCAGAAAATAAGGAGTGGATCCAAGAGTAAAAAGTCCTTATTTTGCTTACTCAGATAAAACCAACTGGGTTCAAGCTTTACATTTTCAGGCAAAGTTAACTGATGTAACGTAACCGTCAGCCCTACATGCCGTTCGTAAGTGTAACCCTGTTCGGCTCGATTGATCACCCGGATCAACTCATAGTTTTGAATAAAGGAAAGTTGGCCGAGAATCTCGCGCAGCAGCCCCAGAGTCCGGTTACAGAGAGCACTCCAACCGGCGGTATCCTCGGGAGAGGGACGATGCCTCCCCAGTTCAAAACGAATCTGAATCAGGCTAGCAAAAGGATCTTCCACGCCAAGCCGTGGTCGTTGAGGTAAAGTGGAGGTATCCCAGTAAAAATCGTACAATTCTTTTATGAAGAAAACATCGCGGTTCCCCTCATAGGTTTTTAGCGTGATAAAAAAGAGTTGCTTCCAGGTGTCCAGACCTGCTCGGGGCAGTTTTTCAAGCAAAAGTTGATTAAGATAGGGGTCACTCACTCGATCCCTGTCTCGAATTAAATATTGGCTGATCAGCCCTAAGGCTAAAGCGCGCAAACTTAATTCAAAAACATGGAGTGCAGCTCGTATTTTTTCTTGGGGAGAGTCCGCGGCCAGCATTTGTTGATAGCTGGCAGCAATAAAATGGGGCATTCTGGTCAAAATTAGATCATCAAGTGGGTCTGGCATCTCTAATCTCTTTTATCCAAAGCGAAGAAATTTGAATGGGTGTTATTTGTAAAGGAACTGTTCTGATTTTGAGATTAAAAAACCTCGTCCCTGAATGGGACGAGGTTTTTTGGGGCGTTAAATTTTCACCACGTTGCTGGCCTGGGGGCCTTTGGGGCCTTGTTCCACTGAGAACTCAACCCGGTCGCCCTCGGCAAGATTGCGAAAACCGTCCGATTTAATGGCGGAATAATGCACAAAGACATCAGGCCCCTCTTCACGAGTGATGAAGCCGTAGCCTTTGGTGGTGTTAAACCACTTGACGGTGCCGCTGACGCGCTCGCTCATTGAGTCTTCCCTCCTTCCCTACAAGTTTCATAGGGCAGGACAACTCCCTGTTTTTAACCCGCCAAAAACGCTCGCGGCGATGTTAAGGAGCGCTTCTAAAACGTAGCTGAAACCTGGGACTTGCTGCATCCTACTACGCCAAATTTAGCATATTGGCGATATTTCGTCAAGTAGGGACAGAGCTTGCTTGAGAGTGTTGATGGTACCCCCTGGCGTGTTGCGTATTCCGTTAGAATTACGGACCACGCAACACGCACCCCCGGTCATTTTACGATAATTGGCAGATAAACCTCATTCGGTCCCCCCCACGATCCTCCCAGGCTCACTTCGTCCAGATACACGGCAGCCTGGGATCCTCCGCCTTGAGTCAGGCTGAACTGTACGCTGGCAGGACCGGTATAAACTTCGGCCAGGTTCAGCGGCAGCCAGGCCTGCTGCCAGTCGCCATTGGCGGCGGTGCTAAAGCTGTTGGCCGGGGTGACCCCATCGCTGCCAAAAAGATGGGCGGTGAAGGTATCATTGCCGTCACCCCCTTCGATCTTGTACCAGAAAGACAAAACGGGCTGATAACTGTTAGAGATGAGGCCGCTTTGGGAGATGCTGGTGGTATCGGTCAGGCGTAAACTCGCGCTGCCGCTCCGGCGTCCATTAACCACGGTAGCCGGTGGCGTGCCGCTGACCTGCCATCCCGCCAGATCATTTTCAAAGTCGCCGTTGCCGACAACATTATCGGGCGGGCGCAAGGTGAAGGAGAGAATGGCCGTATCGTTCGATTGAACCGAGACGGGCACGGGTGGCGCGGACCAGCCGCCGACCGCCGCCACGGTAAAGGTATAATTCCCGGCGCCGCTCAGTCCCAGGCTAAAACCTCCATCGCCGCCCGTGGTCGTCGAAACGCCGCTGCTAACTTCGCTGAGGGTGACACCGCTCACCCCATCGTCCCGGTTGGTCGTTACTCGTCCGCTGACCAGCGTACCCAGGGTAACTGTCCGCTCGCGCCAGTCGCCCGGCATGTCTATCCCGCTTTGATAGCTCTCATTGATTTGCTGCCAGGTCCGGGCGCGGACCAGGTAGGTACGGCCTAACTGGCCGGTGAACCCGCCGCTGGTGTTGGTACTGTTCTTGGATTGGATCGTAATCCAATTACTGCTGGCCTGATCGCGATATTGCACCTCGTAGCCTTTGAGCGACCAGGCCGGCGCAACGCCGCTGCCCGACCAGTTTAGAGTAACGGCCGTTCCGTTAATCGCAGCGGCCAGGGTGGTTGCCGGCGCCGGGGCGACATGAGCGGCGTCAAAATAAACCATATCCAGGTCGGTGTGGTTAACGGATTGGTTGTCGCCGGCCTGCACCCGGGCAAACACGGTAATGGTGCTCGCCTGGGCCGTAGCGGCGACATCCATGTAAACCCAGGCTTTATCATTAGCATTCGTGTTACTCCAGATAATATTGCTGCTGGTCGGGTCAGTCCCGCCGGTCGGGTCAATCCCAACCTGTTTAACCATTTTGCCGTCGCTGTCGGGGTAGCCGGGGCCGCGCCAGTACGTAACGATGGGGATATCAAAGCCGTAGCCCTGACCGGGCGTCACCCCGCTGATTTGCTGGTAAATGCCCGCATCAAACTGGTAGGAGGACCACATATTCTGGGCGCGGTTTCCCTCGATATGATAGTCAATCCCGCCAAAGGATAGGGCAAATTGGACCGAACTCATCCAATGTAGTTTCTTGGCATTGTTGCTTGAGTCGTACGTTCCGGCGGCAATGTAGAACGGCTGCCAGCCGCTGGCAATCTTTTCAGCCTGGCCATTCCAGGTCCGGCCGGGGATGTCGAGATAGGGATCATTGAGGCCGCTGTTGGCTAGAATATTGGTGGCCAGGGCGCTCAGGGGCAGCACGGCCAGCAGCGCCAGGAGACTCAGGCCAAGCAGACGGGTGAATTTAAAGAATTTCATACAGACTCCTTTAACAAAAAACGCCCTCTGTACACCTGGCCTTCTGGTTCTAAAGGCGCAAAGACAGAGGACGTTTCAGGGTGTTCAAAGCAGCTAAACGACCCTACGGGCAGGTGAGAAAGTTGAAGAATGAACCGCCAATAGCGGCGCTGCTCAATTTGTTAAGAGTCTAACAGATTTTGGGGTAATTTCAACCGAGGAAAAAGTCCCAAAGGGGAGGGGGAAGGATGGGAGAAGATAGAGGATAGAGGATAGAAAAAATCTATCTGCTATCCGCCATCTGCTATCTGCCATTTGCTACTTGCTATCCTCAGGAGAGGCCGCCCGCCCGTTGAGCCAATCGAGGAGCTGCTCGACAGCCCAGCGGTGCTGCGGGGCCAATTCGTCCAGGATAAATTTCTGGCGCTCACCCGCCAGGATACGGCGGAGAACAGCGCCTAACCGTCTAATTTCAGGGGGCAAAGTCTCATCGCCGGCAAGCTGCTGGGTCAGGGTCCAGAGCTGCTGCCACAGCATGACCTCGCCGGAGCACGCTTCGGCTACTTTCTCGACCAGTTCCTTAAAGGTAAGGCCGACAGCTTCAGCCTCGTCTGCTTCGGGCAGGGGGGCCTCAATTTGGGCCAGGGTGTCCCGGAGAACTTCGGCCAACTCCGGGGTCAGCTCATGGGTTAACTTGACCGGGTCGCGCTCTCCTTGCAGGATGCGTGAAAGGGCGCGGGCGAAGGCACACACCTCAGGCGGAGCCAGGTTGCCGTTCGCAATCTGGGCCAGCGGCAGGGCAACCTGCCCGACCGGCACAATTCCCTTGGCCGCCGCAACGGTCATCGTCACCATTTTTTCTATTTTTTCGGCGTAGGTATCGTCCGGCAAGTGTTCGGTCATAACGAGTCAGAATTATAGCATCGGGGAAGAAAAAAAAGAATTAGCAACCTTCCCATCCTCCAACCTTCCAGCTTTCCTTTTTCATCCTTACAGCCGATTGCCCGCCAGATTAATTTTTAGTATAATGGCTGCTGTTGTCTTAATAATGATTTTTGCGCTGGCACAATCTGACATGCCAGGAGGTACCTGGCGAGACTCTGCTCTAGATCCGCCATTTTTGATAGTGTAAAAGTGGGAGAGTTGCCTCAAAGGCAAAGCTATGGACCCAGACCGGGTGTTGGACGCATCACTGGCAGAAGAAAATCCTGCTGAACTGTTGGCCGGAGCCAGACGGCGAGCCACCCTGCTCAACGCGGCAGCCCAGGTTAGCCGCAATATCTCCTCTATTTTAGACCTTGATACGCTGCTCACCCGCACCGTGGACATTATTTGTGATGAGTACGGCTTTTATTACGCCGGCATCTTCTTGGTCGAAACCCTGGCCGACAACAAACGCTGGGCGGTGCTCAAGGCGGGCCGGGGCAAAGCGGGCCGGATCATGATCGAGAACCACCACAAGCTGGAAGTTGGGGGGCGCTCGATGATTGGCGCGTGTACCGCTTTGAATGAAGCCCGGATTGCCCTTGATGTGGGCAAAGAGGCGGTCTGGTTCAACAACCCCTTCCTGCCCGATACCCGTTCGGAAATGGCCCTGCCCCTGGCTATCGGCGGTATGGTCATCGGCGCGTTGACCGTCCAAAGCACCGCCGAAGCCGCTTTTTCCGCCGAAGACGTCTTCTCCTTACAGGCTATGGCCGACCAATTGGCCGTGGCGATTAATAATGCCCGGCTGCACCAGCAAAACGCCCAGCTCTTTCAGCAGGCTGCCCGGCGGGCGGCCTTGTTACAGGCCGGGGCGGTTGTCAGCCGCAACATCACCTCAATTCTAGACCTGGATGAACTGCTCAACAGCACCGTAGATATCATCTGCAAGGAGTACGGCTTTTACTACGCCGGCATCTTTCTGGCGGACCATACGCCCGACGAAGCCGGCAAACGCTGGGCGGTTCTCCGGGCCGGGTACGGCGAAGCCGGGCGGGAGTTAATCCGGCGCGGCCACAAGCTGGAAATAGGCGGCAACTCCATGATCGGGGCGGCCACCGGTCTCAACGAAGCCCGTATTGCCCTGGATGTGGACGCGGAAACGGTCTGGTATCCCAACCCCGTGCTGCCCAAAACGCGCTCCGAAATGGCTCTGCCGTTGATTATCAAGGGCCAAGCCATCGGCGCCTTGAGCGTGCAAAGCGAGCAGGAAGCTGCCTTCTCAGAAGACGATATTTCGTCGCTGCAAATGATGGCCGACCAGTTGGCGGTGGCCATCAACAATGCCCGGCTGCTGCAAGATTTGGAGAAAGCGAACCAGGAACTGGTACGGACCAAAACCTTTGAAAGCATCGCCACGGCGACCGGCGAGACCATTCACTGGGTTGGGAACAAGGCGGCGCCCATCCCGGCCTGTGTGGACCGCACCCGCGAAGATTTCAGCCGCTTTCTGTTTATTGCCGGCGAACTCCTGAGCCGGGCGGATGAGACCATCAAGAGCGATGCCCTGGCCCAGTTGGTCATCCAGGCCGGCCAGTACCTGGCCCAGGTTAAACCGGACCTGGCCAGCGGAGTCGAACAGCTCAAAGATAAACCGCTGAAAAAGTTGCAGCGCATGCTGGATGTAGAGTCGGTGCTGGAAGATTTAACGATCATCGAGGAAAGCGCCGCCACCATCCTGCAAATCAAAGAAGATTTGATCGGCCCGGCCCGCCGCCAAAAGTGGCAGGAGGCGGATATTGTCCAGTTGGTCAAGGATAATATCAAAAGTTTTGCCCTGCCTCCCGGCACCGTTTCCTACAGTATTGACGGCCTGATCCCATCCGTGCGGGTTGACCCGGTCCAAGTGGGGCGAGTCGTCATTAACCTGGTCAAGAACGCGATGGAGGCGATGGACGAGCAGCTTTCACCACATCTTTTCGTGGCTATTCGCCAGGAAAACGATGAATTTGTCATCGTTGATATTGCCGACAACGGCTGTGGCATCCCTGAGGAGGAGCTAACCAAAATCTGGCTGACCTTCCACACCAGCAAAGCCAAAAAAGGCGGCACCGGCTTGGGCCTGCCCGCCTGCCTGCAAAGCATGGAGCGGATGGGCGGCAAAATTGATGTCACCAGCCAGGTCGGCGTAGGCTCAACCTTTACCCTGCACGTGCCGATCTACCGTCCGGGCGACGAGAACAAAGCCACGTGAAACGTAAAGCGTAAGGCGTAAAGCGTAAGGTATAGAGGCAAAGTCATTACGTTTCACGTTTTACGTTTTACAAAATAGTACGCTTACACTATCATTAACCTACCCTTCATCAGACGAGGAAAAACGACATGGACCCAACTCAAGTTGAAGCCAGCGTCAACCTGGAAAAAGCCCTCCGCCGGGCGAACCTGCTGGCAGCAGCGGCGGAAGTCAGCCAAAATATCACCCACATCCTGGATATTGACGAACTGCTGCCCAAAACGGTTGATATTATCTGTGACGCCTACGGCTTTTATTACGCGGGCGTCTTTTTGATTGATGCCGCCGGCGAATTTGCCGTGCTGCGCGCGGGCCGGGGCGACCCAGGCCGGATTATGATTGAAAACCACCACAAGCTGGCTGTGGGGGGCAACTCGATGATTGGGGCATGCACCGCCCTCAATCAAGCCCGTATTTCGCTGGACGTGGACACGGAAAAAGTCTGGTACCCTAACCCGGTGCTGCCCGACACCCGCTCAGAAATGGCCCTGCCCCTGGCCATCGGCGATCGGGTGATTGGCGCGGTGACGGTGCAGAGCACCGCAGGCGCGGCCTTTTCGGATGAAGATGTCTCCTCTTTGCAGGCGATGGCCAACCAGCTTGCGATTGCCATTGACAATGCTTACAAGCGCCGCGAGTTGGAAGAAACTCACGCCGAGCTGCTGCGGGCCAAAACGTTTGAGGCCATCGCCACCGCTACCGGCGACGCCATTCACTGGATTGGCAACAAGGCCGAGCCTATCGGCGCCTCAGCGGAACGAATTCGCTATGATTTCCAACTGCTGGTCTGTGCTGTCGCCGATCTGTTGCAGCAGGACGGCCAGGCGGTCAGCAGCCGGCCCCTGGCTCAAATGCTGCTCGACAAGGCCGCTGCCCTACGCCAGGAGAATCCCGACCTGGCCGGTTTAGCCGAGAAGACCACAACCTTACCTGCCGACAAACTGGAAAAACGCCTCAGCCTGGAGTCGACCCTGGAGGATCTGGATATTATCAGCGACTCTGCCGGCCTGATTCTGAGGATCAAAGAAGACCTGATCGGCCCGGCCCGCGAACAGGCGCCCCGGCCGACTATGGTAGACGATGTGCTCAAAGACGCCATCAGCACCCTGGCCCTGCCGCCCGGCCTCATCAAGCTCGACATCTCGCCTAATTTGCCTTTGGCCGTGGCTGACCCGGTCCAGTTGAATCGAGTCTTTGCCAACCTGATCAAGAATGCCTACGAGGCTATGGAGGGCCAGGCCAGGCCTCGAATTGACATAAAAGTGCGGCCTGATACCAAGCAGAATCTTGTACTGGTAGATGTGACCGACCACGGGACGGGTATTCCTGCCGCCGATATGGACAAAATTTGGGTAACTTTCCACACCACCAAGGGCATCAAGGGACATACCGGCCTGGGCCTGCCGGCCTGCCGGTTGATCCTGGAACAAATTGGCGGCAGCATTGCGGTGACAAGTCGCGTGGGGCAAGGGTCAACATTTACCGTCAGCCTGCCACTTGACAAAAACACGGAGGCCAAAGCGAAGCTTGAATCGGGCAAGGGCAAAATCTTGCTGGTGGACGACGACGATAGCTGGCGGCAATTTGCCGGCGTGCTCCTTAAAGCGGCCGGCTATAAAGTCACTATCGCCGCTATGGATTACAGCGCAGACAACTACAGCCAGTATGATCTCATTCTTATTGACGACATTCTGGCCGAAGGCGACTCCCTGGCCATTATGCAAGCCATCGTCGCCGCCGGAGCTATCAACAAAACCGTGGCCGTTTCGTCGAATCCCCGCGTAGAACGCACCAAAGTGCGCATGCTGCTGGGACTGCACAATTTATTACCCAAGCCCTACACGCCGGCCAGCCTGCTGGATGAAGTCAAAAATGCCCTCGAGGCAGTGCGCGTTAAGTACCAAAATTTAGGCCAAAATAGTGGCAACGAACTTGCATAAATAGGGTGATGAA
>JAHDWA010000036.1 GCA_023382535.1 Anaerolineae bacterium
CGGGGATGGGGCCTGGCTGGCCGTCCGGCTGGATTTGCACGAGAGGCTGCGCGTGGCCGGCCATGTCCGCCTGGCCCTGAGCAGCCCGGCCCGCCCGCCGCTGCGCCTGCGCGCTGTCGAGGAGCGGCTGGAACGCCAGGTGATGAGCGGGGATTTGATCGAGGCGGTGGTTGCCGGGGGGGATGAGGATTTAACCGTACCGCTCACCCCGATGGAGCAAGCGGCGTTGGTGGAGGCATTGAGGAGAGGGGTTAGGTGAGGGTAATACGGTATTAGTTGCCGACGGAATTGGGATAATATGGCCTCATCCTATCTTTCTGACCAGGATGAGGCCAATTTTCACCCTTGCTAACTTTTAGGACTTAGGTTTGATGTTCTGGTTGACGTGGAAGAGGTTTTGCGGATCGTATTTGGCCTTGATTTGGGCCAGGCGCGGATAGTTGTCGCCATAGGCAGCTTTCACCCGCTCTTCGCCCTCATCCATAATCATGTTCACGTAGCCGCCGCCAGCCGAATAGGGATGCAGGGCCAACCAGTAATCCTTGGCCCATTCTGTCATCCGCTCGTTGTTCTGCGGGTCGGGGTCCACGCCAACAATGACCTGGGCAAAGTTGGCATTACGATAACCCCAAGCTGTCTCCTGCGGACCAACGCGGCCCGCCGCGCCGTTGATCGGATAGATGTGCATGGTCGAGTGCATGGTGGGCAGTTGTGAACCGTACTTGACATGCAGACTAATCGTTTTGTCATCATACCGATTGAAGAAGTCCGCCCGCCAGTACCATTGTAAACCAGCCGGATACAGAGCATCGAACATACTCTGCAACACCGGGAATGGAATCGGGCCGGCAAAATCAATGGCAGGCGGGCCAAATTGGCGGATAGGCTCGAACGCGGCTGTGGCAGTTTCCGGTGCACCGGTGTAACACCAAACAACAGCGCACATCTTTTGCAGTTGATATTGTTCGGGGAAGGGGGCCACGGGCGGCACGGTGACAAAGCCGAACCAGCCGTTCATATCGTCGGGCGCGTCGAGAATGAAGTTTTGCCAAAAACGAATTACATCGGCGGCCATTTCCAGCGGCCAAAAGATCGGCCCGCCATAAACGGTGTGGACCGGACTGCCTCTAAAGAGAAACGACGTGACCACCCCAAAGTTGCCGCCGCCGCCGCGCACGGCCCAAAAGAGATCGGAATTTTCCTCGGCACTGGCCGTCACAAAGCGGCCATCGGCCAGGACCATATCCACGCCCAGCAAATTATCAATGGTCAGGCCGTATTTGCGTGAGAGATAGCCCACCCCACCCCCCAGGGTCAGTCCTCCTACCCCGGTGCTAGAAATAAACCCGGTGGGCACAGCCAAGCCAAAGGCATGGGTGGCGTGGTCAACATCCCCCCAGACACAGCCGCCTTCTACGCGCACGGTCCTGTTGGCCGGATCAACCCGAATGCCCCGCATCTGGGCTAAATCAATGACCAGGCCCCCATCGTAGGAACCAAAGCCGGGGCCACTATGCCCCCCGCCGCGCACGGCGATAGTCAAATGGTTATCCCGTCCGAAATTGACGGCGCTGATGACATCGGCCACATCAACACACCGGGCAATGAGCGCCGGGCGTTTGTCCATCATGCCGTTGTAGAGCTTGCGCGCCTCATCGTAGTTCGAGTCGCCAGGTTGAATCAATTCTCCGCGCAGTTGGGTGCGGAATCCGTCAATTGCCTGTTTAGTTAACATTTTTTCCCCCTGTTTAGGTTTTAGATAATATTGGGTTAATATAGGTTGCCGGCAGGATTTTGCTGCCTCAGGTAATCTACCACAGGAGGCGTTAGCCAAACGTTAGTTAAACCGTTAGTGGAAAACAATTTTTGAGGGGAAAAATTGTCTTAAAATTGGGCGATTAACGCCTGTGCGGTTTGCAGGTCCGGGGTATCAAAGCCTTCTGTAAACCAATCGTAGATATGGGTCAGGCATTGTTTTGCCTCTGCCGGGCGAGACTTGGCCTGCCATAGCCGGGCAAGACTGGTGGCGGCCCGCAATTCAAGCGACCTGGTCTGCTGGGCCTGGGCAATTTCAAGGGCGTGTTGGAACGCCGCTTCGATGTCGGCCAGGTCCGCGCCTTGCGCCCGCATCAATTCGCCGCGCAGCCGGTGGATTTCCGCATCCCACCAATGCTCGTTATTTTGGAGTGATTCGGCCAACGCCTGTTCCAGCGCGTCCAGCCCTTCCTCTAATCGCCCGGCTTTGAGACATGCCTGGGCCAACATCGAGAAATAAACGGGTAAGCGGATGCGCGCGCCGGTTTTGGTAAAGCCATGAATAGCGTTGCGCAAACGGGCCAAGTTATCTGTATCAGGTTGCTGTTCCGCCTGGGCAAAACGCAGCAGGATGCTCGCCCAGGCATGATAATATGGCGCTTTATGCTCAATTGCCAGCGTACAGGCATCTTCAGCATGGACTAAAAAGGTGTCTGTATCGGCCTGCCAGGCTTGCAGCATTGCCAGGTAGGTAATTGCCAGGGCTTGATTGAAGGGCTGCGCAAATTCGCGGGCGAACTCGAC
This sequence comes from Anaerolineae bacterium, assembly GCA_023382535.1. The sequence goes on from JAHDWA010000036.1 coordinate 2,560, forward strand.
GGCCACCTGAGCGCGACGAAGCGCCGACTGAGGATAACCCAGGCACCACAGCGCATGTGAATTCCAGGCCAACCCATGCACCAGATAATTCAAGCCTTGCGACTCTTGCAAGTCCCGGATATGTTTGTCATCGCGCACGGCGACGATCTTTTCAAACAACTCCCTGGCTTCAACCATCTGTCCCCTGAGCAATTTGGTGCCTGCCAGGTAAATTTCGGCAAATGGCGGCGACGTAAGCTGCGCCTGTCTAAATAGCTTTTCCGTCTGGACATACGTATGTTCAACTTTTTCATACCGCGCTTGAACCACATAGAGCGTTTGCAGGCCAAACAAGGTGCGGATACGTTGCTCAATACTGCCAACTTTGTCGCTCAAGACCATAGCCCGATTCATCACCCGTTCTTCTTCCGGCGAAGCCCAACCCTTACTAAGACGATACAAGGTTGCCAGCTCCAACTGCATGTTCAATTCCTGGGCATCACGCTTCATGCTCGCCGGCAACTGGCCCAGCAGTTCCAGCCCGCGAGTAAACAGCTTGATGGCGTCGTCATTGGCATACACGCTGGCGGCAACGGAACCGGCCCGTTGATAGTAGGGAATCGCCTGTTCAAACAGACCTGCTTGCTCATAGTGCGCTGCCACTTGTGGGCTGATGGGGTCAAGCTCCGCCGCGTTGAGTGCTTCGAGCGACCGGGCAATGCGGCGGTGGAGCAAACGGCGTTGAGGTGTACTGATCTCGGCGTAGGCCACTTCGCGCAATTTATCGTGGGTGAAGTCGAACAGATTGGCGCTCTGTTCGCGTACAATGCGTCTCTGCCACAGTTCATCCAGCGCATGGATGACGGTTACTTCATCTTCAGGTCCCGCCAGTAAGAGCAGAGCAAGCGTGAAGGCGCGGCCAATAGCGGCGCCAAGCTCGACCACTTTGCGGGCGGTTGGGGAAAGTTGGGCCAGCCGTCCGGCAATAATCGCCTGGACCCGGGGGGGCAGGCGGGGCGAATCAGGGGCAGTTGTGGCCGTTACCGAGTTTGGTTCTGAGGCGACGGTGTGGGCCAGACCCGCCCGGATAGTTTCAACGACAAAAAGCGGGTTGCCTTCGGTCTCGCGATACAAATGGATGTTGGTCCTATCATCCAGGGCATATCCCTGTACCTGGGAAGCCAGTTTGGCCGTTTCCGCCGCGTCGAGCGGGGAGAGTTCGATGCTGGTAATTTTATCTTCGGTCCGCAACTGCCGGGCCAACACGGAGAGGGGATGATCGGGCGGCGATTCTTCGCTGCGAGCCGTACCGAGAATAAGCAGGGCATTGCGCGGCTCAAAGCGCAGCAAGAAATGAAGCCATTCCAGCGTTTCCTGGTCACACCACTGCAAATCGTCAATCCACAGCAAAAGCGGGCGCGGCGCCGTGAGTACGCCGCGCGCCAGCGCTTCAAAAAAACGTTGCCGCCGCCCGTATTCCGAAATGGGTTCAGGCCGGGAGAGGTCGGGGTAGTCGCTTAAAAGCTCAGGCTGTAACCGGGCGATTTCCGTCAGCCAAACCGGGTCGAGTGAGGCCAAATGTGGACGCAGGGCGTTGCTTCGCAGCCATTCGGTAACGGGCGCTAACGATAAGCGTCCTTCTGCCCCGTATGAACGGGTGTGGGCGGCGGTAAAACCCTGCCGCGTGACCCAATTAAACAATTCTTCAGCCAGGCGTGATTTGCCAATGCCCGCTTCGCCGGTGATAAGAACGAGATGCGCGCCGCCACTCGCCGCGTGCTGCCAGGCTGCTTGCAACTGTTGCCACTTTGCCTGACGTCCCACCAGCTTTAATGGCCCGCTGCCGGCTGAGTCGTCCGGGTCAAAGCGGGTCATTTTTCGCGGTAGCTGTTGTAACCGTTCGTACGCGGCCCGGAGGGTGTCGCCCGGCTCGACGCCTAACTCGCGTTGGAGGGTTTCGACGGCGGTTTGATAGATACGACGGGCACCGGCGCGATCATCATTCAAACCATACAAACGGATGAGCGACACGTACACGCCTTCATCCAGCGGGTCGAGCCGGAGCAGGTGCTGGGCTACTTGCAGCGCCGCCGGGTACTCGCGCTGGGTTTCGAGGACCTGCATCAATTTTTGGCAGGCGGTATAGTAATGCTGTTGCCGGCGCTCGCGCTCATGGATGATCCAATCATCGTAACAGCCGGGCAATAGGTCGCCTTGATAATAAGAACAGGCGCGCTCCAACAGTTGTCGTAAGGTCTTTGTATCGCCCTGCTGTTCGGCGGCATCAGCTTCTTTCAGGCTGCGCTCAAAGCGCTGCACATCAATCACTTGCCTTTCATCCGTTTTCCAGCAGACCGTATTGGTATCGGCTACCAGAAAGCGGTCTGGATTGGGCAGGGCGTGGCGAAGTTGATAGAAGAATTGGCGCAGATTGTTGCGGGCCTGGGACTCGGTCGTATCGGGCCAGAGGATAAAAGCCAGGTGTTGGCGCTGTTGAGGGGTATCGGCATGCAGAATTAAATAAGCCAGGAGCGATTGCAAGCGCGCCGAATTTACGCCGGTAATCGGCACGTCGTCATAAATGAGGTTGAATCCCCCCAGGAGTTGGACGCCCAAAACTGGGACCGTCATGCCACACCCTTTCAACCACCCCTATTCGTCGTCATATTTGCGAAAACCTAAATATACCAAATTCTCTGTATCCTCAATCGCCGGGGCAAAAAAATCGGCATTTGGCTCTTCGGCCAGGTATTCCAGCCAGCCTGGCGAGTCAATTACATTCATACACGGCCAGGTTCCCTTTCAAGCGTTGTATCTATCCCTTTGAGAAATCCCCGCACTTTCTTGATTGGCTGGAGCGGAATCAACTCTATCCGGTCTTCGTATAAGATAACTTGCACTTTGTTGCCGGGTTTAATCCCCAGGGATTGCCGCACGCTCAACGGAATAACCACCTGATATTTAGGTGAAACTGTCACAATTTCCATTTCAACTCCTATCGTTCACTTATTCGTAATACGCTTTATTCTAGTCACTATTCGCCCACTCAACAAACCACTGGAGAAAACTGGACGACCCAATCTTAATCCTTTCGGAGATTTTCTCTTTTTCGCGCCTGTTGGGGTTCAAATCCCCCAGGCTTTCCCTCGACCTAAGTCCGGGCTTTCTGAACAAATCGAGCGTTCTGCTATTTGACATTATACACATCAGTAGGCGGCCACAGATTGAAATCAATGGCAGTTACACAATTACATCGCCATCGAGTTATTGAGTGGCTTTCAGTTCAGTCTCGTGGTCGTTTCGTTCTCTATTTTGACCATCTCAATAAAATCTAAACCCTCAAATGCGAAAAATGGTGTATTATTCATTAGCACGGTTGACAGATAATCAATTGAAGCTGATAAGAATTCTCTGGTTTCTGTATACCAAGGATCATTGCTAATACCGAGTCGTAGACCCACTTTAGGATGCAAAAGATCACCAAGTTTTCCCTGTATTTGTCTAACCCTTTCTTCATCCAAAGGTTTGTACTGCCCTCAATTATATCGTTCTCCTGTCTCTCGATTCACAAAAAAGATTTGATGAGAATATTCAGTATCTCCATCAAGCCGTCGTAGCGCTTTTACTTTTTTTACTAGATTATATTCTTTAAGCTCTTTGCCTGATGCCTTTTCTGCCAACATAAGTTCACGCTGAATCATTCGCTCCAAGGCAAAACGTACCTCCAAAGCTGCGTAGAGAAGCTGGGCATTTTGACCCTTCAGTAATTTTCTTGCGCGTTTGAGATGAACTTTTGGATCGGCTGTAAGATTCTCCTGATAATTAAACACAAGTGCATATGAGAGCAATAGCAAACGATATATAATGCGAGGAATATGTACGATAAAGATAACGATAAGCCCAATTAACGCTTTGATAATTTCTTTCATACCATAGTATTACCGTGTTATTGTGTGTATTTCGCTTTTCGCCACCCAACTCAGTAAATTTCCGGTATATAAATGGTCTCCCCCATCTCACGGAAAAATCCCCCGCTGGGCCAGCGCCTCGGCGACGCGCGAGACGGCCAGCATGAACGCGCCCTGGCGCAGCGAAACCTGGTTGGCCTCGCTGAAATCGCAAACGTGGTCAAAGGCGTTGTACAAGAAGCGGCGCAGGTTTTTCTGGACCTCGGCCAAGTCCCAGGGAAAGGCCTGCAAACCCTGGACCCACTCGAAGTAGCTAACCGTGACCCCGCCGGCGTTGGCCAGGATGTCGGGCACGACCATGACCCCGCGCGCGTGCAGAATTTTGTCGGCGGTCGAGCTGGTCGGGCCGTTGGCCCCCTCGACAATGTATTTGGCCTGGATGCGGTCGGCGTTGAGCGAAGTGATCTGGTCCTCCAGGGCGGCCGGGATCAGCACGTCACAGGGCAGGAGGAGCAGTTCCTCATTGGTCACGGTCTCCAGTCCCGGCGTGGTGTAGCCGGCCAGGGTCCGCGTCGGCGAGGTTTTGCTGTACTGGAGCAGGGCCTCCACGTCCAGCCCATGCGGGTGGGTGTACCCGCCGGACACATCGCTGACCCCCACAATCTTGCAGCCGGCCTGAGCCAGGTAGTGGGCCGTCCAGTAGCCGACCTTGCCAAAACCCTGGATGACCGCCCTGGCCCCTTCGATGGGCGTGCCGTACCGTTTCATGGTATTTTCGGCAATGATGGCGACGCCCAGCCCCGTGGCGTCGGCCCGGCCCACGCTGCCGCCCAGAATAAGCGGCTTGCCGGTTACAATTTCCTGGCTGGCCTCGCCGATGAGCATGCTGTAGGTGTCGCTCATCCAGGCCATGGTCCGCTCGTCGGTGTTGACATCCGGGGCGGGGATGTCTTTCTTGGGGCCGATGATGGGCATGATGGCGTAGGTATAGCGCCGGGTCAGGCGGCGCAGCTCGTTCTCCGAAAGTGTGGCCGGGCTGACGCTGACGCCGCCTTTGGCCCCGCCGTAGGGCAGGTTGAGCACCGCGCATTTCCAGGTCATCAATTGGGCCAGGGCGGTCACTTCTTCCAGGGACACATCGGCGTGGAAGCGGACGCCGCCTTTACATGGGCCGGGGACGCTGGTGTGCTGGACGCGGTAGCCGGTGTAGACAGTGGTTTCGCCGTCGTCCAGTTCGATGGGCAGAGCGACGGTCAGCGTCCGCTCGCATGTCCGTAAAACTCGGTGTAAATTGGGATTAAGGTTAAGCCGGGCCGCAGCATCGTCAAGGTGGTTGAGCGCCGAGTCGAGCATGCGCATACCGGGGGTATTCTGCACTTTGGCCTGGAGCGCCGGTTCTTCGTGCGAAACAGGGGGAGCTAGAGTCATTATGGTTTACCTCACTTTCAAACCTCGTTGTTTGTACCACCTTCATCCTGGAAGGTCATGGTCAGTATACCACGACGCAGGGGGTTTTGCCAGTGGTAAAAAGTAGACGGTAGTTAACCTTCACCACAAGACGTGGGGGAAATAGGACGTGGATTTGACGAATTTTTCCGATAAAAATGACTTAAACACGTTTGATCCTTTGTCTTTCGTTTAAATCTACCCTTCACAATTCACTCATCACAATTGGCAACAAAAGTTGCGTGAGAAGCGCTATATCTTGATGCTCTTATCATCATACCCCCTAGATGTAGAAGATTTCGCGTAAGAGTTAGCCCTGGCGTACTTCTTGCCAACATTTTTATTTGTGCTATAATAGCATTATGGAAAGTTCTTATGGCAAGTTTGCCGCAGAGAAACGGGGGTTTTTATGGCAACGTCTCTGGAACTAGCGATCACTGCCATTCGCTCGGGGCGCAAAGAAGAAGGCCGGCAGTTGCTCAACCTGCTGATCCAACAGAATCCCAACAACGAAATGGCCTGGCTGTGGATGAGCAGCGTGGTCAATGCCGACGAGCAGCGCGCTCGCTGCCTCTATCACGTGCTGGCCATCAACCCCGATAATGAACTGGCCCGGCGCGGCCTGCAAATCCTGGGCATTGTGGTGTCCGACTCGCGGCCGGTCAAGGTGCCGCGCGACTCCCAGCCCATTCCGGTGCAGCGGCCTCAGCCGGAGACAGTGACACCCTGGCCCGTCCCGCCGGCAGCACCAACCCCCAGCCCGGTCAAAACTCAACCCCTGCCGCAAGCGCCGCAGCCTGCCGCCCAAACAGAGCCAGCAGCGCCCAACCAGAGCACGGCCGCGGAAGAGCGGCGGCCTTTCCGCCTCGATCCCAAGACCATCACCCAGGAATTACCCTTTGTGCCCATTCGCGAACCATTTGCCGAACCTGCCCGCCGCGCGCCTTCGGCTTTTAGCCCGCGCGTTGAGGGCGATCAACCCACGCCGGTGGAGGCAGCTCAACCCCTGCCTAACGGCGCTCCGCCTCAGCCGGCAGAATCTGTGCCCTCGCTGGCGTTAGTCCCTGTGCCCAAAATTGAGACGCCGCTGCCCGATTTCCCCGCCATGCCCAATGCGGCTCAACCGGCGAGTCCCGCTCCACTCCCCCCGGCGACGGATACCGGACCGCTCTCAAACGCAGCGCCAGCTCAACCCCAGCCGGCCCCGGCAGCCACGCCTCCCCAACAGCCTTTTGCCGCCGGGGTACCGCTGAATGAAACCCGACCCTCCCAGCCGATCTGGGTGACTCACTCCAATGTGACGATGGGCATGCCCACACCTCCCAATCAACCCCCCTATTCTGCGCCGGGAGTCAACTCAAACGTGACCATGGGTATGCCGACGCAGTTTTTACAGCCGCAAAATTCTATGCAGGCCGGGGCGCCCATTCACTCCAACGCGACCATGGGCATGGGCATGCCCATGCCGACGCAAAACGGGCAAATGCCTTATATGGCCGAAGCAGTGCCCATGCCGCCAGGGATGGTCTACGCGCCCGCTCCCTTCCCGGTACCTTTCCCCCAGAACCAGGTTTACCACTCCAGTTCAACCATGGCCATGCCGACGATGACCGAGGCCGAAGCCAGGGCCCGCCTGCTGGCAGCTCAGGCCCAGGCCATGCCAGGGGTCACAGATCCCTTCGCCGCCTTGCGGGCTGCGGCCAATCCTCCTGACCTGGGAGCTGCGCGGGCCTCCAAAAAAGGCAGCAAAAAGGCCGCCAAGGTAGAAGACGAGGAAGAAGAAGTCAACCTGCTGGCCGTCATCGTCTTTGGCTCCCTCTCTGTTACGGCCCTGGGCGGTCTGGGTATGTTGATTCTGCTCTGGATTACCAGCGTGTGAGGCGAGACGAGGAAACGAGGGGGCGAGGTTATTTTTCTTCGCACCTTCGCCTCCTCGCTGCTTCGCGTCATCTTCATGCGACCGCAGCCGCTCGCCATACCCTTTTGACCCGCCAGGCGAAATCTTCCCGGCGCAACTGCAATTCAAAACGGGTCCCGTCCGCGGCCTCGACCAGCACGCGGCGGCCATCAGCTTCATCCCACTGCCGCCCGACAGCGATAATGCGGTATTTGCGCGTCTGCCAGGTAACCCGCTGCGGGTCCAACTTACCTTCACCATCCATCGCCGCCACCACACGGACCGGCTCATCCAAAAATTCTTCTTCGTTGATCATAAATTCTACTTTCTTTTAAGGAATGTTTGTGCTGTCGAACGGTTTAAAGCGTAGCATACTCTGGCCCGAAAACAAAAAAGCCCGTCTCCTCTAGGAGAACGGGCTTTGAGAGCTGTCTAATTTCAGGCGACCGGTATCGGGCGTGAGGGTTGTCGCGGCCGGCCGGTATGGGTGTGATTTGACCCATCAAGGTGCTGCCGCCAGAGCAGCGCCAGCGCGACTGAACCAGCCGCTACCGCCGCCGCAACCAAAACCGCCAGAACCAGGGCCAAGTCAATCTCAGGCCACAACAGGCCAAGGCTCCAGATCAGCAACCCCAAACCAATAATCTTTAGTGTCCTCATCATTATTTCACCTCCAAGGGAGCAAATCGCTGTGCGGTGATGTCGCGCTGCGGAGGCGCATCAAGCAGCCGGGCATAATCGGTATTTTCCTGAACGGTAACGCCGCCGGGCTGGATAACCACGTCGGCCCGAACCGTTTGCATTTCGCTGATAACCAAAACGGTCAACGTCAAAGCCAGACAAAAGATCAAGGTTAGTAACGCACCGTTAAACATCCATTTTAGCTGTTTCATGATTAAACCCCTTTACTTTCCCAGTTGATTATAGTATAGCAAACTCCGCCTGAATTGTAATCAGCCGGGAGGCTGATTAAAGTTACGCCAAACAATTGGCTCTGGGCATCGTCTGCCTACGTACATTGCCTAACTCTACTACGACATTTGTTGTAGGCTGGCCCATTGTATCATGGCTGCCCGGAGAGTGTTTGTCACTTGAGCGTCAATTTGCCAGCGCCAGGATGACCGTTGCGGTGTTTGCTCAAAAGCCAATGAAAATGACACGATGCCCTTCCTGTGGTATCATTAACAGACTGAGCAGAAAAGGTCGTGCCTACATGATTAGATTGAAGAAATGCTGGATTGGCGGTATCTCTCTCACCCTACTGGCTATCACCTCGCTGCTGGTTAACTACCTGGCCTGGAGCATCTATGCCTACCCCAACACCTCCATTCCCCCTCAAGCCGATGCTGCCATTGTCCTGGGCGCTGCTGCCTGGGGCGAGCGACCCTCACCTGTATTCAGAGAACGGATCAACCACGCGCTTGAACTTTATCGAACGGGTGTGGTCCGCAAACTGATTTTTACGGGCGGCCAGGCCGATGCCAGTGAACCTGCCGAGGCGGTGGTAGCTTTGCTTTATGCCATCGAGCGCGGTATCCCCGCAGCCGACGTTCTGATAGAGGTCCATTCCCGTTCCACCGGCGAGAATTTATTGTTCGCTAGCCGGTTGGCTCGACAACAAAACCTGGCTCGGCTGCTTATCGTCAGCGATCCGTTGCATTTAAAACGAGCCGTGTTGATAGCGCGAGACTTGGGCCTGGATGCTTATCCTGCGCCCACCCCGACCAGTCGCTACCGAAGCTGGCCCAGTCAATTGAGGTTTCTCGTGCGTGAAACCTGTTTTTACGCGGCCTACTTAATCCGGCGTCCCTTTATGGACCCCGTATTTAAGCCGGTAATGCTCAGAGAGGTACTTGCACCAAAAGGGGGAAACTATGCTTATTTCCTACGCCTATCTATCCGACCCACCGCAGCAGTTTGAAACCGAGGCCGAGACGATTGTTGTCGGTCGGCTCTGGCGAGGCCAGGCAGTTGATCTGGATTTGACCCCCGATAATACCGTCTCGCGCCGGCATGCTCGCCTGAGCCAGGAGCATGGCGTTGTCTGGCTGGAAGACCTGGGCAGCACCGGCGGCACCTGGGTCAACGGGCAGAGAATTACCACCAAAACCCGGCTAGCTCCGAGCGACAAGATCACGATGGGCCAGACAACGCTGAAAGTTGTCGGCGAGCTTGCCCCTCTCCCCTCTACCGAAGTTACGCCTGAGGGCGTTCTCACCAGCAGCGTCAGTGCGGCCGACTCTCCCTCGGCGCTGATTCTGGCGGCAGCTTCCCTGGAAATCATTCGACGCCGGCTGACCGCCTTTTATGAATTGGGCGCAGCCCTGGGAACGCTGGACACCGTCGAGTCGCTGGCGCGGACGGTGGTCCAACACCTTCGGCGGGCTATCCCCCGGGCCAAAAGAGCTGCCCTGCTTTTGCAGGATGAGGGACGGCTAGCGCCCGCTGCTTTTATCCCGGAAACGGCCAAACCTTCAATCAGCGTAAATCTGGCCAGGCAGGCTATCGAAAAGCAGCAGGCCTTCACCTGGCGGCTGCCAGCGGCAGAGGAAACCGCCCGGCCCTTTGACAGCGTTATCCTGCATGGCACCCGCTGCGCCATGTATGCGCCGCTCATCTGGAAAGGGGAGGTGCTGGGGGTTGTTTTTGTGGATAGCACCGACCCCGGCAGCACATTTGATGAGGACGATTTGCGCCTGCTCATGGCCATGGCCAGCCAGGCGGCTATGTTTGTAAAAAATCACACCTTGCAGCAGGATTTGCGCCGCCAGGAAGTGGTCCGCTCTAACTTATTACGCCAATTCTCACCGCAGGTGGCCGAACGGCTGGAACGAATGTTGAAGGAATCGGGCGAATGGAAGCTGGGCGGCAAGCGGGCCGAGCCGGTCACAGTCCTGGTCTCGGATGTGCGCGGTTTTACCACTCTGGCTGCCGGTATGGAGCCGGGCGACGTGGTGGAGGTGCTCAACGAACTGTTCAGAATCTGTATTCCCATCATTTTTAAGTATAACGGCACCGTAGACAAGTATGTGGGCGACTCCATCCTGGCCGTCTTTGGCAGCCCTGAACCTGATGCGCGGCAGTGGGAAAATGCGGTCCGGGCGGCGCTGGAGATGCAGCAGGCGATCCGCGCCTACCAGGAAAGGTGGCAAAGCCGCGGCCTGCCGGTCTGCCAGGTTGGGATTGGGATTCACACGGGCGCAGTGCTGCATGGCTTTATCGGGGTGGCGGAACGGATGGAATATACGGTTATCGGCGATGCGGTTAACCGGGCGGTGCGCTACTGTGATGGAGCCGAGCGGGGCGAAGTAGTGATCAGCCCGGCGGTCCATCAGCGCGTGGCTGATTTGGTCGAAGCTGCACCTAGAGCTATTCGCACCAAGCACCCGGAGTCGGAGCCGGACATGGAGGCTTTTGTGGTCCAGGCTCTGAAATTTAAATCTACGGAACCCCTGCCGGCATTGGAGTAAACTTACACCATGAAAGCAATCGGGGTTGATATGATCGAAACAGCGCGGGTAGCTCAGAGTGTGGCCCGTTTTGGGGATCGTTTTCTCAAACGGGTCTATACGGAGCGAGAGCTGGCCTATTGTCACGGGCAAATCACTTCTCTGGCGGCACGCTGGGCGGCCAAGGAAGCTGCCGCCAAGGCCCTGGGGACCGGCATCGGTGAGGTGAGCTGGCGCGAGATCGAGGTCATTAACCAGGCCAATCAACGTCCCACGATCCAATTGCATGGTGCAGCCGCCGCCCTGGCTGAGCAGTTGGGCCTGTCGAACTTCGCCATCAGCCTGTCACATACCAGGGATTATGCGATTGCTTTTGTGGTGGGAGAGTAGAGGAAGGAAGGGCTGGAAGGTTGGAAGGTTGGGGAAAATTCGATCTTCCATCCCTCCAGTTAAACGCATATGTCTCAACAACCAACCAAACTCCAACAGCAAATCAACTGGTACCTGAGCCTGTTTGTCTTGATCTTATTTGTGCTGGTTCCACCGGTTTTGTGCGGACTCTTCTATCTATCACAGGTGCCGGAGGTGATGTGGCAGCGTGATGACGAACTGACCTTCGATCGCATCTGGATGTATCGCGAGCGCCGCCCGCTGGGTATCGCCTACCAGGCCCAACGGGTGATCGAGGAATACAGCCAGGCCGAAGTTTGTGTGCAGAGTAGGTTGCACTTTTTTCTGTGGGGCCGGTCTAACCAGGCTCAGCCGGCAACTTCCAGCCATCGCATGATGCTGGTAGATAATCACTGGCAGTCAACCGGGGAAGCGTGCCGCTAGAAGGCGACGGGAAGCCGCAGCTTGGTACTCTTTGACTATTGAGATTCGTCGCTTTCACCCTTATGTTAAAGCTAGTTACGCTTAGGGTAACAGTCTTGAAGAAAGGAGGTTTTTGATCGTGTTGTTTCTCCCGCGTGAAGAAGGCCAAGGCTTGGTAGAATACGCTTTGATCCTGGTTCTGGTGGCGATTGTTGTGATCGCTATTCTGCTTCTGCTTGGGCCGGTTGTCGGTAATGTGTTCAGCAACATTGTTGGCAACCTCTAATTTTATTTTATTCCACTGTTATTCTATTCAATTTATCAAAAAGCCCCGCCGATTGGCGGGGTTTTTTTTCCATCCAGTTCAACCTGGGTCCCAACTGAGTTGGGGAACCAGGGGAGGCAGGATTATTCCTCAAACGGGATAACTTTTTGGCTAACATATTTGGGGAAGTAGGTAAAAATTACTTCATAGCTGGCTCGCTCGCCGGGAGCCAGAATGGGTGGAGAAAGATAGGTAAAGCCAACATTGATGACGCCACCCCCGCGCCCGTAGATTACCGCTATCACTTTGGCCCGTTTGGCCTCAACGCTGCCCGTATTTGCCACCACTCCTTTGACATGGAAAAAGCCGGCTTCATCCTCGTAGCGTTTGACCTCCACAACGGAGAGTTGAGCATTGAGCTTGGGAGGCACCGGGCGAGCGACAGCCCGGACGCTGTAGGAGACCATACCCAGCGGGTGCGAGAGAGTAATCAGGAACGGGGATACTTCGCCGGGCGGAATGACCTCGAGCATCGTTTTCCCGTTTGCTGTGCCTACAACTGCCCCGGCGGTATCATAAAAAGTAATAGCAATATCGGTTTTACCCACGTCCAGATTGGAGTCGTTGCGGACTTCGCCGACGATATTCAGGGTATTGAACTCATCGGTGAAACTGTTGTCGCTTAACAGGCCCAGTAGAACGGCATCAGGGGGGAGGGCGGTCGGAGCCGGAGCGACGGTTGCGGTGACAACGGGCCGCTGACCGGACAGCGGCTCAGTTACAGCTTGATCTCCCAGGGTGTTGGCCTGAGTTTGAGCCAATACAATTTCCCGGCCCGTCTCCAGACGCGTTACCCGGTACCTGTAGGCCAACCCAGGTCGCAGGAGTTTATCAACAAAGGCCGGTTCATTGACGTCGGCTTTATGGATGTAAACCCCATAGCCGCTGCCCATATCGCTGTAGATGCGATACTGACCTGTTTTGGCGGTAGGCGCCCAACTCAAGGCGATACTGGCATTGGTCAGGGGGACAGCGTCAACCAGCCCGGCGGTTGTGGCCAGAGTCAAATCGGGTTGAGCCAGCGGAGGAACGGGGATTTCGGCGGGTAGGTTGGACACGTCGCTTTTTAAGGCAGCAGCCACGACGAGCGGCGTTGGTTTAAGGGAAGGGCGGGCCGTAGGGAGTGGGGTCGGGCTGCTGGTTGGCTTGATTTCAGCGACAGTCGCCGGGGTCGAAGTAGGCGGCCTGGCGGGTGTGCTCGCCGGTGGAGGGACTTGAGTGGGTGTTCGAGTCGCCGTAAGGGTGGGTTGGGGAGTTTTGGCCAGGGTACGGCTGGATGTTGTAGCCGGTGGAGAAGTCACAGCAGGGGTCTGTGTCGGCGTGGTGGGTGGGGTAACAGTTTTAGTCTGACCAACCTGAACGGGTGTCTGGGTTGGCGGCGGGGTGTTGGTGCTGGTCGGCAGGCGGGTTGGGGTATGGGTGGGTGAGGATGTCTGAGTTGGAGTGGGAGTTGCCGTAGCGGTAGGTCGAGGAGTTGCGGTTGAGGTAGCGGTGGGTTGCGGCGTTTGAGTTGGCGTAGCTGTAGGTTGAGGTATGTTTGTGGGTGTCCTGGTCGGTGTGGCTGAAGGCTGAGGCGTTAGAGTTGGGGTAGGGGTGGCCGTCCAGGCCCGGCTCCGGCTACCTTCAACCAGGGCAATAGCCTCCGGCGTGCTAGGAATCGTAGCAGTTTTGCCGGGCGGGAGCGCCGGTGGAATATTGACAGGCGGCATGGGTGTCGGCGTAACGGATGAGGGTGTTGGCGGGGTGGGAGTGATGGTTGAAAAAATCGCAAACGACCCCGTCGGGGCCAGCGCCAGGTCAGTTGGAGGTTGGGATGACTGACTGCGCCGGTAGGTATTAAACAGCAGAAACCCGAAAGTGCCAAAGATAACGAGATTGAGAACGAGCAAATATCCCAGAAAAGCCATTTGCTGCCAGGGCTTCCATTTCGACATTTAGCGCACCTTGGTAAAGATCACTTCGAAGGAATAGTGGTACAAGGAGTTGGCGACGGCGTTGTCAGTTTCGGGGCACAACTCGTTGAGCGGAATATCGGGGCTAATGGGGCCAATCATCTGGCTGACCCCATCCAATACTTCGATAAAGTAACTGCCTTTGAACATGGCAAAATCGGCTAGACCGGGGTCTTCTATTTTAGTGCCGGTGGTAAGAATAGCTTCGCCGCCAGCGCCCCCTTCCCAGTGGACCCGCATCTTAACCCCAGGAATGCCATTGCCCGCCGGGTCACGAACATAAGCGAAGATGTGATGTTTCCCAGCATTCTCGCAGGCAGTCAGTTGGCGCATCGTCCCGACGTAATCGTAGGCCGGGGTAGGCGTTTCGGTGGGTATGGGCACAGCCGTCGCCCGGATAGGGGTCCGGGAGGGTATCGGAGTCTCGGTGGGGGTCTCAGTGGGTTGTGGAGTGGGGGTGACGCTCGGCGTCCAGGTGGGGACCAGGGTGCCAATGGGAGTAGGGGGCGGCAACCCTGTCGGGGTAGCGGTGAAAGTGGGAAAAGGAGTGCGGGTTGCCGGGGCCTGGGCGAGAACACGTCGAAAAGCACCTGGAGACTGAATGGTCAGTATCCAAACCAGCCCACCCAATACAACCATATTCACCAGGGCTAACAGCGAGATTAGCACTGTCCATTGCTGGCTGTTAATGCTGGCAAGTTCTTTTTTGAGTCCGGTCATGGTCAGGCCAAGCCCATCCCCACGGCTTAACAGTTCATTTAACTGATAGCGGGGGTGGGTTGCTAGCGTCCTTTGCGTCTGACTAATAATAAGTCATCTTTGTGGACCCCACCCCCGCCATAGCTTATGTTTACTCGGTGGGCCTACCCTCAAAGGGTCAGTGGCCTACCGCTAAACAACAGAATAACCCCACCAGACTCTATTTATCCCTAGATTATCACTATCTGTAGGGGTTTGTCAATAAGTGACCCACAATATGTGGGGCTTAACATATAACTTGACATATTCATTATATCATTCTTTAAACATTATGGCAAGTAGAACAAAGATTGGGTATATGTAGGAGGAAGGATTTTAGGTGATCAGGAAGAGACCGTCCCCGAAACGTTTGACATAACAAAAAAGGGGTTGACATGAACCCCTTGCGTATGATATAATACCGTCGCATTTCAAATTAAATGCGTTTGGCCGAAAAGCCTCAAGTCAGTCAGTCATAAAAAGCCAGGTGAGTTGCGGTTTGTGCCTGGCTCGTTATTTGTATAAAGCTATCTCCTTATTTTAATATACTTCCACCAGTATTAGATTTTGGACATACCTCTCAACTTCTTTAATAGTAATTCTTCTTCAAGCGGCAGATGATACTTTTCATCGTTATCTAGCTGTAAAAATCCGAACGCCTATGCCTGGTCGCCGCAAAGTTGTAACTGGGAAAGGCGGGACATGAGGTGAATATGATTTCAGATAAAATAACTAAAGACCCCGAAGCCATCGAAACCCCCGAAGCTAGAGCTGCCGGTGTGCTGGACAACTTGATGCACAAAGCCACCACGTGCGGCTATCTCGTCACCGACGACCTCCTCGCTGCCTTTCCTGAAGCCGAAGATAACATGGCCCAGTTAGAGGAAATTTTTATTCAGCTCATCAATCAGGGCATCGAAGTTTATGCCGATGTGGAAGAGGCCGAAGAGGAAAAACGCCTTAAAGAACAATCTCCTAATGAAATTTCGGTCCCCACGGTAGATCCCTTTGATTTAAGTGGTATTGCGGCTGATGACACCATCAGCCTGTACCTCAAAGAGATGGCCCGAGTGCCTCTTCTGGCCCCCGCCGAAGAAATCATGCTGGCCAAAAGTTTAGAAAAAGGCCGCAAAGCCCAACGAAAAATAGAGAAAAACAGCCATACTGAAGAAGAAAAACTCAAGCTGCGCCGCTATGTCCGCGACGGCAATAAAGCCCGCGATCATTTGATTAAGGCCAATACGCGGCTGGTGGTCAGTATTGCCAAAAAATATATGGGCCAGGGCGTCCCCTTCTCCGATTTAATTCAGGAAGGCAACCTGGGCCTGATGAAAGCCGTAGAAAAGTTTGATTACCGGCGTGGCTATAAATTTAGCACCTATGCCACCTGGTGGATTCGCCAGGCCATCACCCGCGCCCTGGCCGACCAGGGCCGCACCATCCGCGTGCCGGTGCACATGAGTGATCGTATCCGTAAGCTGCACCAGGTTTCGCGCCAGCTTGAGCAGGTCTGGGGCCGCAAGCCTACCCCCGAAGAACTGGCCGAGCAGATGGAACTGGAACCCTCCAAAGTGCGCTGGATGCTCCGCGTGAGCCGCCATCCCGTTTCCTTGGAACGGCCTGTGGGCGAAGAAGAAGACAGCGAACTGGGCAACTTTATCGAAGATGAAGACGCCCCCACCCCGCCCGACGCGGCCTATCACCATTTGCTGCAAGAAAAATTGGAAGACGTGCTCAGCACCCTGACCCCGCGCGAGGCCCGCATTTTGCGCCTGCGCTTTGGCCTGCAAAATGGCCGCAGTTATACCCTGGAAGAAGTCGGCAAAAAGTTTGGCCTCACCCGCGAGCGTATCCGCCAGATCGAAGGCCAGGCTCTGCGCAAGTTACGCCATCCTCGCCGCAGCCGGCAACTGCGCGATTATTTGAGCTAACATTTCTTGCGAAAATTCAAGAGGCTACCTATTCGGGTAGCCTCTTTTTATTTCCGTTCATTGCTCAACAATAATTAGCTCTATCGCTTATTTCCTATTCACTCGACGATCTCTCAACTGCTCCCAGGCTTTACGAATCCTCTGTATCATTATATTGTCAAAGCCAAGATAATCTTTAAGAACGATGTTATCCACATAATTTAAGGCTTCATAAACGCAATTTCGCCTTAATAAATTTTCCACCTTTACTCTATCAATTTCAATATTGGGGCTGTAGGGTATGGGCAATTCCTCAGCCTCACGCGGCTCTAATTCCAGGACTCCACCGCCATAGCTTCGTCCACAAACTTCGGCCCAGGCTAAGGTTAGTGAATTAAAAAATATTCCCGCCAATAAATCTATATTTACGCCCTTTTTCACTCTTGCTCGATGAATTGTATCTGTAGAGGCAACCTTTGCTTGATTAACTACCAAAAGCGGATAACGGTGAATTTGGCGGAATAAGAAAGCATCGGGAATATAGATAGAAGGAACATCAAACCATCTTTTTCTAATCCGGCATTTATATCCTCGATGAATATTCTCTTTTTCTCCAAAACTGATGTGATTTTTAACTGCTTGGGGTAGGGTATCAAAAGGCACACTATTTAAATTAAGTAAGAAAGAGGGATACTGCTTTTTGTATTCACCAAAATCTACTTGATTAAAACAAATTGTTTTTAAGGCAGATGTACGCCCGATAATGGGTACGGTCAGAGGTCCAGCTTGAAATTCATCCTTTTGTGCTTCGGTCAAAATAAAAAAGTTATTACGCCCAGTGACAATACCCACATCTACTTCGGCCAATTGACCTAACGTCATTAACCCGGCAGCACTCTCAGCCTCGTCTAAAGTGGTAAAAGCAGCCTCATCAAGAAATAAGGAAGTCCATTTCATCCCGACTCTGGAATGTTTGGCCGGTACGTGGGCTACAGCGTCAGCCAGATTGCCCAAATGCAATAATTCCTCCCCATCCAAAAATTCAATCGTGTGAATATCAGAATTACGGTGATTAATCTCTCGCTTGCCTTCGGCCAGCAATAAAACCACTTCCTGTTGAATCTCAGGAAAGACTAATCGCTTAAAGCCAATAATGACGATATGCTCGAAGTGGCTCGCCAGACGATCACGTAATTCGTGGGCGTACTTAACCTGTAACAATTCCGCCGGCACAACCATTGCCAGACGGCCCCCTTCTTGAAGAAGTTCTATACTCAATTGCACAAAGGCAACCCAGGCATTGGCTAATTTGGTTGGCTTGTAACCGGCTTGCCTCAAATAGGTGAAGGCTTGATTACGGCTGTCATCGTCAAAATATTGAAATCTAATAAAAGGTGGATTGCCGACAATGAGATCAAATTTACCACTCTGTCTGAGATGAGAGTAGACTTCAAAAAAGTCTTGACAAATCCATTCAATTATCGTGCCGTTTTTGCCAAATTGCTCAGTTCTCGCCCTGGCTTTGCTCAATTCTTCGTCTTTCAGTTCTACAGCCACAATAGAAGTGGGCAGATGCGGCAAGTTTTGCAACTGTTGGAGCAGAGCCAAGAGGAAATTACCATCCCCACAGCTTGGTTCCAAGATGCGCTCGGCCTTGTCTCGAAGGCCCCACCGGACGAGGTATTGGGCCAACTCAAGGGGAGTGTAATATCCTCCCCGGAGCTTACGGTTATCGGCAGTTTGCTTGTTGCTTGGAAATGAGCCATCAAGAGTCTTGAAAAAACTTAATTGAGTCATGGCGGGGATTATACCACACCTGCCATAATCTAAATATCCAGGATAAGGTTTTTAGTCGTGGGGAGGTAAGCCTTTGTAACGGTTCACATAATGAGGATACAGAGAGTGTGAAAATTTTTCGATGCGAAGGTTAGAGTCTTTAGAGGGCACCAAAGGATCAATCTCGCCTGTCTCTGGATGCCAAATAATTAATGAAAGGGCCTCTGCCAGATGCGCTTGGTCTAAAACATCCTTTCTTGAGCCTAACCGCTCCAAAGTGCGGATGATGTCGCTCTCTTGTTTGCGGCCAAGTGTGGGTTTAGGTACAACCACAATGAAGGCGACCAAGGCGTAGGGAAATCGGGTATGGACTGTAGCAGCTTCGGTTGCCAAATCATTGACCATATTTTGCCAGTTTTTCCCCACACTTTTGAAATCGTTGAGAGTTTTACTATCAAAAACAACACGTGGCCCATCAGGACGATAAGCTGCATCAAAATTTTGAGGCCGAATTCCGCCAATGACTCTTACGGAGCCAACTTCAACACAATCGGAAACAGGAGGAGTAAGCGCAATACCATTGGCGCGTGTTATAGGGATACCGCCCAACATTGCTGCTAAAGATTTGGCAAATTCAATATCAATGAAGGAGGCAAAATTTACAGATTGCTGTCGGTCAAAACAGCGAGAATTTTTACTTTGCCCTGTTTCAGGGTTAGAGTCTCCGAGCCATAACTGACCCCACCTTTTGAGGTCATCGGTAGCTATATTCAATGGGGGCATGTAATCCGCTAATTCTGCCATACCTTACTCCTGGTTTCTTGCTTTTTGTAGTTTAATCCAGTTCTAATTCATCTCGCATGAGTTTATCAAGCGGAACATTGAAAAAATTTGATACTTTTACCATAAAATCAGCCGATGGTTGTCTAAGTCCATTTTCAATTCGACTAATTTGGCTATTGGTAGTTTGCAACTGTTCTGCCAGTTGTCGTGTTGTCAGGCTATGTTGCAATCGTAAAAATTTTAGTTTTTCGCCAATTCGCTTCATGTCCTGATTCCCATCAACTATACTATGTGACAAAGGTGTAAATCCCTTGATGCCATTTGACACCAAAAATACAGTGAGGTATAATGATGCCAATTGGCATCAGATTGGGTTTTTCTCTCTATAAAATAAAAGGATAATTAATGGGCACCTATGACCACAAACAAGTATTATCAGACTACGCCAATGGCAATATCACCGTCGAAATGGCCATGGGCCATGCCTTACAGCACGTTGATAAACTCTATGAACTGCAAACAGTTGCAACCATGAACCGCTATGAACTGCGCGGCAAAGTAGATACCCTGGAAAACAGAGTATCTACCTTGCAAGCAAAACTTGACCGCTTAATGGCTCTGGTAGAAAAATTCCTACCCAAACGCAAATAGACTCCTTAACCAAGTAAAGAGGCCGGATCTACCTTTAGGGTTAGGTGTGTCAATCTATCCAAAGCGGCAACGTCTACTGCATTTGCCGCTTTTCTTTATGTCATGATAAGGGAGATTTGTGATTCAAGCAAGCCTCTTCTTACTTTGCAGCTTGATTGCCAAGCTCTTTTTCCCCCGTTATAATAAACGAACCTGCGAATCAATAAGAAAGTCAAACAGTCAGCATATATTAGTCACTGACCTGCTGATTCGCTCAAGGAGTAATTTGTTGCAAAAACAAAAAGGCTATTTGCTTTTAACCGTCTTTGTCTCCGGCATGACCACGCTTGGCGTCGAGTTATCGGCCAGCCGGCTGATTGACCCCTTTTTTGGCAACTCGCTGGTCATCTGGGCGGCGATTATCGGCTTGATGCTGCTCTATTTGACTGCCGGTTACGCCATCGGCGGGCGCTGGGCGGACCGGGACCCGCGCGCGAGCACCCTGTTTCAAATCACGGCCTGGGGAGCGTTTCTGGTGGGGCTGGTGCCTTTCTTCTCCGCGCCGGTCTTGCGCTTCTCGGTCGAAGGCTTTGCCGATTACAACGTCGGCATTCTCCTGGGGTCGCTGACGGGCGTGCTTATTCTCTTCAGCCTGCCGATCACCCTGCTGGGCACAGTCTCTCCCTTTGCTATTCGCCTGGCTTTGAAGGACGTACAGCATGGCGGCAATACGGCCGGCTCGATTTACGCCCTCAGCACTCTGGGCAGCCTGGTGGGGACTTTTCTGCCGGTGCTGCTGCTGATCCCGACCATCGGCACGCGGCTGACCTTTTTTACCCTGGCGATTATTTTGCTGCTGGTAAGTTTGGGTGGCCTGTTTCTAACCCAGCCGAGGCGAGGCTGGGTCTATGCCCCCATGCTGCTGGCCCTGGTCGGCCTGAACCTGTGGTGGCCGGCCGGCCCGATTAAAGCCAGCCCCGGTCTGGTCTACGAGACCGAGTCGAGCTACAACTACATCCAGGTGTTGCAGCAGGACGATGGCCAGGGCGGCTGGTGGCGAGGTCTGCAATTAAACGAGGGTCAGGGTGTTCACTCGGTTTATAATCCCAACTATAACGATTTTCCCCTGGTGGATGGCGTTTGGGACTACTTTTTGATCATTCCCTATTTCAACAACCCGCCTTACCAGGAAAGTGATGTTGGTAGTGTTTTAATTATCGGCTCTGCTGCCGGGACGATTTCCAAAGCCTACAGCGGCATCTACGGTGCTATCCCCATTGATGGGGTGGAAATTGACCCCGGCATCGTCGAGGTTGGCCGCCAATGGTTTGATATGACTGAACCCAACCTCACTATCCATGCGCAAGATGGGCGTTTCTTTTTAGCCAATACCAGCAAAACCTATGACGTGATCGCCGTGGACGCTTACCGCCCGCCCTACATCCCTTTTCACCTGACCACCCGTGAATTTTTCCAGGAGATTTATGACCATCTCAACGCGGATGGGGTGGTGGCGATCAATGCCGGGCGCACCAGCACCGATTACAGCCTGATCGAGGCGCTGGGCGGCACGATGCGCGCCGTCTTTCCCAATGTCTATGTCATAGATATGCCCGATTACGGCAGTTCGCTGGGTAACAGCCTGGTCATCGCCACCAAGCAGCCGACCCGCCTGGAGAACTTCGCCCAAAATGTGGTTCAACTCCAGCATCCCCTGCTGCGCGTTGTGGCCGAACGCTCCCTGCATACTCGGATATGGGAACTGCCGCCTGGCCAGGTTGTCTTTACCGATGACAAAGCGCCGGTGGAGCAGGTTATTCATGGCTTGATTTTCAGGTATTTGTTGGGAGGTAGTTAAGCGCCCAATTTTTGCCGGAAACGTTGCGCTGCTCCATACAAAATAGGAGGAGGATAAACTCTGAAAGTCTTATTCCTGACATTTTTGCCACAGGCTAAGCTCGATGCTATAATACAGCCAGGTGAGCAATCCAAAGTCGCCCGCCAGTTAAGGAGGAGTGAATGAATTTTGGTATGTTAGGTGGTGGTTGGGAGTGGCTGATCATCCTGGTTATCGTGATTATCATTTTTGGAGTGGGTAAATTACCCCAGGTGGGTGGAGCTATTGGCAAATCTATCCGCGAATTCCGCGAAGCGTCGGCCAGCCCCAAAGAGAATGAGCCGGGTGATACCCCCGATCAGAGCAAAGCTTAGCTGAACTGAACCTTCAGGTTTGAATGAAGTTATTCTTTATCGCCTTGGGCGGCGTTAATTGCCCAAAAAAGGAGTACCTATGAGATTCGGTGGTTTGGGCGGCTGGGAGTGGATTATCGTTTTGGTTATTGTCATCATCATTTTTGGGGTAGGGAAGTTGCCCCAGGTTGGCGCGGCTTTGGGCCAGTCCATCCGGGAATTCCGTGAGGCGACCAGTAAAAAGGATGATGAACCAAAAGCCGATGAGTCCACGGGCGAAAGTAAAGCTTAATAACCAGGCTGGGTTTTAATTAAAAATCAAGTATTTAGGGAGGACAGGCTTGCAGTCCATCCTCCCATTCATTCTATTAAAAAAGTGCAGCTTCTAAACAAGCTGCACTTTTTATTATTTGTGGCTCAACTCCATCTGGGAAACCTTACGGCCCTGCCTCGCCCCGGCCAATAACTTCTACCTCGGCCAAACCGGCTGCCCTGGCCCCATAGAAAGTACCACTGACACTGGTCAGTTCAACTTTCACCACTCTCGCCTTGACCTCGCTGAAAGCTACATCGGTCCCTGCAACCGATAAAGCCCCGACTGTTTTGTTAGCCACTTCCACCGTGCCCGCAGCATCGCTGTAGAGCCGGACGGTTGCCCCTTTGACAAGCAGGCTGGAATTAGCCTCGCCGCCCTGGCGCGGATTGTAGAGCAGCACCGTGCGGACCGTAACCGGTACGGCAAAAGTCAATTTAACCCACTGATTGGCTGTTTGGCCCGGTGCGCTGGTCCAGTATCGCCAGATCTCGCCTTTTAAAACACGGCGGTCAATCAGCCCCCGGTTGTATTTGGCATCACGTGAAGAAGATACCGTCACTTGAGCGCCCGGCGCCAGGTTGGTCCACTGTGCATCAAGGTCGTTGGCCGGAACCGGTATCAGGGTATGGCCGGCATGGCAGCCAACGCAGCGGGCTGTGGTTCCCGGCCGGCCAAAGTTCATCCCGGCCACGTGAGCGGCGCCGTTGTTGCCAAAAGGATCGGTCGTGAGCGGAACAGTACCATCGGCCGCCCGAATCTGCTCGAACAAGGGCACGTTGGCTGGCGCATTCGGCTCACGGACGGCGCCAGCGGGATTAATCGCCAGTTCGCTCAGCAAAATTGGCCAATCCAGGTTGGGGAACGAGCCAGGACTGGTCCGCTGGTGGTCAATGAAGAAGCGCATCTTCGCCGCCGAGCCAACCGGCGGAGCATTGACAATATCCATGTCAACCGGCCCGTTGAAGTAAACATTCAGGGCGTCAAACACAAACGTGCCATCCTGATTGTAGGGACCGGTGGCCGGCGGCGGCAACAGGCTCGGCGTTTGGCTGACGGTATCGGGGATAATAGGCGGCAGGGGCCGCGGACGAATGAGCCTGGCTCGCAGTTCGCTGGTGCCAGGATTGTTATACACGGGCGTTAGTTCCGCACCATTGGCGTTGACCAGGTAGAGGCCATAATCCTGGTTCACATCAGGCGCCCAGGAAATAATCAGGCGACCATCCGGCAGAACTTCCGGTTCAGATGCGTAAGCGCCCTTAAAAATGCCATATGAAGTTGGATTGCTGGGATTGACGTAGTCAAGGGTCAGATAGGTAATACCCAGGATCGGCTCGTACTTGCCCGCGCCACGGTGATAGCGGCGCAGTCCTCCAAAACCGGCGGCTTCGGTCATGTTATACATGGGGAAGAAGTTGGCAATCAGATCGCCTTCGGGGGTGAAGGCCCCGCCGTAGACATGATTCCCTGCCTCATCGCGGAAGGCGCCACCCCACATGGCTAAACCCGTGCCATCGGGGTTGATCGCAGCGGCTTGCCAGGCGTTGCGCCACAGGTAATCCGACCCGCCCAGTTGGTTGCTGCGATTGGCGGTCAGGCCGTTATTCTGGACGTAACCGCCGTTAGAGTCGTTGATGGTGGTCATACTGTTAGTGGCAAAGCGATGATTGCGCCACCAACGGGCATAGACGATCTTGCCCGTCAACGGGTCAATCAAGGGCCGGTCGGCGCCATTTCGCTCGGCGGTAATGCGATGCAGCCCGCTGCCGTTCGCATTGATCACATACAGATTGGAGGTCCGTGCGCCGCTGTACTGCGCGAAACTCGGCCAGCGGGTCGAGGAGAACACGATGCGCCCATCCGGCAGCCAGGCCGGGTCGGTATCATCATAAGCGCCCAGGCCACCGGCAGCCGAGCCAAACTGAGCCAGGTTCAGATTCTGATTGGAAAAGGTGATCTGTTGCAGTCCGGTGCCATCCACGTTGATTACGTAGAGCCGCCAGGCGCCTGGGTTGTTGTTTGGGCCGCGATTATAACTGCCGGCCGGCAGGCCGGCAAAGACGATTTTAGCGCCATCGTACGAGACATCTGGTGCGTTTACGTCAATCAGGTTTAGAGAAGCCGGGGTAGGGTTAGCCCCGTCAACGAGCACCCGCAGCGAACCGTTTGGCTCATAGACCACCAGCTTGCCTGGCGCAGCCACTCGAAAGCGGCTGTGAGTACCAACGCCGGGCATATCTTTGGGGACATTCCAGTAGATACTCCCGTTGGTTGGGATTTGCCGGGAGACAAAAACGATAGGATAACCGGCATTGCTACTACTACCAGCACTTTGAATTAACGGTAAGTGGACAGATTGGGTGATGAGATTCATCGCCTGCACGGTGGTAACCCACCGGCTGGGAAGCCACTGACCTGAATGTTGTGGAATGGCTTGATCCCCCTGGAGCGGACTCAAACCTAGCAGCACACTGTTCAGGCCAACCGCCAGCGCCGTCAAAACTAACAGACGCCTGGCACCACGGAGACCAGTTCCAATCAGGTTTAACATACCACACCCTCCTTCTCAATGATTGGTCGGTAAGTCATCAGCTAACTGGCAATAAAAAGGCCCATCTTCCCAATCCCACCGCAGTGGTTGGGAAAATAGGCCGTTTACTGTTCTACCTCTACGTGAAGCATTAAAGGCAGGTCAAGTTTGACCCAAGCTATTTAATTATGGCCTCCATAATAACAGGAGAATGATATTCTGACAATAGGCGGCTGGTACCAGGAAAAAAGTTAGAATTCTTAATTTCAGCGATTTCTGCCCCGTCCCCAGATGAACCAACCGGCGGCCAAGCCTGCCAGAGGAAGTACGACCAGCGCCCAGACGTTATAGATTGAACTGGCAGCGGCCTGATTCGCCACCTGGCTGCTGTTCGACGGTGAGGCGTCGGGCGTGTTGGCGGGTTTGACCGGAGTGCCAGGCGCCGGTTCCGGTGGAGTTAAGGTGGCTTGAACTGCCGCCGATTTCGGAGTTTCGGCCGGGCTGGGAGTGTTCGCTGCACTTCTGACGATAATGGTCAGCGGCTCTGATTTTAAATTATTCAGCGAATAAATGACTTGATATTCTCCCGGCTCGTCATAAACGTAATTGGCGATGTCGCCGCGCTCGCGTTCCGGATCGCAGGCTGCCGAGGTGACAGATAATGAATTGCCATCGCCGAACTCAAACCGTCCCTCTTGGCAGGCATATTTCCTGGCTTCTTCTGATCCATTGGCCAGAGTCCCGCTAAAATTGACTGCCAGCGGAGCCACCCCCTCGGTAACATCGGCGGTGAGGGTGATGGGAAGAGGCTGAGTCGAAGGCTGAGAAGAGAAAGTAGCCTCAACCTTAGCCTCTATATTATTATGCGACAGGTCCGCCGAGTCGCCGGGGATGGTTTCATAGGCCACCCCATCCAGCACCACAATCACCCGCTCGCCCAGGGCGAAGTATTTGCCGGCGTCGGGGTGGTCGCCCAGGAACTCCAGGAACAGGTCGGAGGGGAAGGGAAGTTGGGTGGTGGTCATCGTCGTCGGATCAAAAGTGGTATCGGTCCAGACGCCGTCTTTGAGTACAAAGGCTTTGTCGCCGACGGCAGTGACCGCCGTTGTGGCGCTGCCTGTACCATCAGCGCCGGCCGTAGCTGTTGCCAGGGGCAAAGGGGCAGCCTGGGCGGCCCCGGCCAGGGAATTTTGCTCGACGGCTTTGCTGACCGCGGCATCCCCGGAGACCTCGGCGGGGGCGGCGGCTTCGGCGGCAAAGGCTTCATCGGCCAACTGACCCCGCCCTTCCTGGCTGAGGGCCAGCTCCGGCTCTTCGACCAGGAAGGAGGTGTAGGGGGTGATGATGCCGTAGCGGACGCTTAAGTTGACAATCTCGTCAATCGTTTCCCGGTTCTCGCCGTGCAGCCGGACCTGGTTGAGCAGGTAGCCGACTTTGCGGGTGGCCCACAGGCGCGGAATAAATTCCGCACTGCGGCTGCTGGTGGCCGAACCGGTGGCAAAGGTCAGGTCGTCGAAGCGGAAGGTGCGCTCCTGGCCGTTGACCTGGCCGGTCAGGGTGACGCTGGCCGGGCCGCCGTCGCGGTAGCGGCCGGTCAGGATGAGCTGCGTCCCGGCAAACAGGTCGGGCAAGGGGTAAGGATAGGTGTCTTCCAGGGTGACGCCGGTTACATCGAGGGAGAGGTCGGCCAAAACCGGGGTGCTGACTTTGGCGTAAAAGCTGCTGACCTGCTCATCCACGCGCTCGCTGGGGCGAACGTAGGCGCTGACCCCGCGTTGTTCCTGGGCCAGGGTGTCGAGCAGGACGGTGTCCACGTCGTCGCCGACGCCGAAGGGGAAGATGCGCAGGTTAGGGCTGGCGGCCTGCTCGACATTGGCCAGAATTTGAGGTGTTTCGACCACGCCGCTGGTGGGCAGGCCGTCGGTCAAAAAGACGATGATGGTCGGCCGCTCGCGGTCGGCGGCGTTAACCGCTTCGAGCAGGGCGCGGTTGATGTCGGTGCTGCCCTCGGGCCGCAGTTCGTCCACAAAACGGCGGGCTTCCGGCAGGGCCGAGAGGGGTTCTGGCCGGCTGGAGAAGGCGCGAACACCGGTGCTGAAAGCGATAATATTGAAGCGGTCGCCTTGGTTGAGGTGGTCGAGCACGTATTTGAGGGCCTCGCGGGCCTGCTCCATTTTCTCCCCTTCCATCGAGCCGGAGACGTCGAGGATCAAAATGACGTCTTTGTCCACCACTTGCTCGGCGTCCACGTTGGGAGCGACCAGCAGGACAAAGAATCCGTCTTCATCCTGCGCTTTGTAGCTGAGCAGGTTGATCCCGATGTCGTCCTGGGAGACGGTGTAGTAGAGGCTGAAATCGGTGTTGGGCAGCACATTGGCGTCTTCCCAGCCGACGAGCGCGCCATAGCGGCCCTCGCGGCTGATGCTGACCGGGTGACTGGCCGAGTAGACGGCTTTGATCGGCTCATTGGATTTGATGTTGACCGTGACCGAAACGTCTTCCAGCGGCCGGGCCGAGAAGCGCTCGGTGCTGAGGGGGTAGACATAGTGGACCAGGCCGTTATCTACGGGCAGGATCTGGCTGTACTCGATTTCGACGCGGCGGGTGTCGCCGGGGTCAATGGGGAAGATGCTGGCCTGGAAGAGGTCGCGGCCGATGTACTCCAGCAGGGCCGGGTCGAGGCGGCGGCGGACGATGTCGTCATAGATGCGGCGGGCCTCTTCTTTGGTGTAGAGCTGGCCTTCCACCTTCTGGCCGTTGATCCACATGGCAAAGTCGCTGATGGCCGCGTTTTCGGGCAGCGGGAAGATGTAGGTTCCTTCCAGCGACCACTGGCTGTCGTTGCGGAAAATCTGGTCCACGCGGGTGGTAGCCACCTGATCTTGGATGGTCACGT
This sequence comes from Anaerolineae bacterium, assembly GCA_023382535.1. The sequence goes on from JAHDWA010000036.1 coordinate 30,098, forward strand.
TGACCCGATGATTCTGGACGGTCAGGTAGGGCGTCTCGCGGGGCGGGGGCGGCGGAATAGGGCAGGGTTCGATACAAATGGGCGGGTCAATGATGATGATCCCGTCGGCGCGGGCGGGCGCGGGGGGCGAGGCTAAGGCAATGGCTAAGGCGAAGAGCAAGAGAGTTAATAGAGCTACGATCCGTTTCATTGGGGCCTCCTTTAGACAGGGTAACAAGGTAGCATGTAGCAGGATAACCTGTAACAGGTTGATAACTTGCAACTTGCTACCCTGCAACTTTGCTACCTGTTACTTGGTTTCTTGTTGGTATGACGTTGAAGAAGAGAAGAAGGTTCCCAACCCCTAAAAATTGTTTTATCCCCCCGAAATCTCCCTCACTTCTTCCGCCAGCCGGTGGCAAAAGGCCAGCAAGTCTTCCAGCACTGCCTTGCGGTTTTCATGATGGGCCGGCGGCGAGCCGTCGCCGTAGGAAAAGAAGTAGTGGTCGCCGGCCGCCACCCGGATTTGGTCATCGCCGAGGCCGAACTCATCCAGCAGCTCAAGCATATTATCCAGCCCGACCAGCCGGTCCCGCTCGCCCAAAGCCACCCGGAAGCGAGCCCAATCGCTGCGCCGGGGCTTGGTCGGACTGGCGCCCAGGACGTATAAGGTTTGAGCCAGGGTGCCAAAGGGGGTGCGGGCAAAGCTGCGGATGTGCTCTTTTTTAACTTCCGGGCTGGCTCCGGCGGCTAAAATCTCCATGATGTGGGGAGCCAGGGCAGTTTTAACCGCCGCAAACGAAGGAAGACGGATGCCCGTCCCCACCGTTTTGAAGAAAGCCTGGCGTTGGGTGTCATTGCAGAACAGGGCCGGGGCCATTACGTAAAAGCCGTAGGCGTCGGTGCGCCAGCCGATCTCGTTTTTGAAAAACAGGGCCGCTCCGCCCATCGAATGGCCCACAAAAAGATAGAACGGTTTGCGCCGCCGCCGGCGAGGGTTAGGCCAGAGTTTGAGGGTGGTCAGCCACAGCTCGATGGCGTGGATCAACGCTGCCGGCGTACACTGCTCGGCTTCCGGCGTATCGTTGATAAAGGGGGACAGCCCAAAGCCGTTGACGTCGAGGTTAAAGCAGACGACCTGCTTGTGGGCGGTAGCCAGGTGCAGCGGCAGATTTTCCCAGATACGGTGGGTGCCGTCCCAGCCATGCAGGAAAAAGACGTAACCCTCGGCTTCGGCCAGGGCCTGGGCCAGGGTCTGGTAGCCATCGGGGAATTTATAGTAGATGGCCCGCCAGTACAGATCAGCCAGGCCGGTCTGCCCGCGGAACTGCTCCAGGCCCGCCAGGTCAACCCCCAAATTCTGGCGAGCTAAATCGGACAAGTGAAAGGCTTCTACAGCCGCCTGTTCATGCCGATAATGAATGGCCGTAGAAATCTTGGCTTGTCTAACCACTCTGAGTTTCCTCTGATCCGTTAGCAGCGAATAGATGCTGAATTGATAACAAAAATAACCGCCAAGCGGGCCGGCGGCGAGGATGATTTCATTCCTAACTAAAGCCATTATACCACCTAATCGAGACCCGCCAAGTTGCCGGGTGATTCTTGGGGATGCATATCCACCTGTGCTATAATGGCCCGCTGTGGGAATCCCCCTAATAAGGAGCTGAAATGAGCCAATACTACCCTCAGTCGGGACCCTATTACCCGCCTGAAAATAATCCTGAAGATGACTATATCTACGATGAGGATGACTACGAAGTTGAGGAGGATGGCGGCCGTTCGGGGGACTCGCTCTTGCAGCGTGTCCTGATCTTTTTGGCCGGCGGCTGCCTGGTATTTCTGTGTATAGGCTGCTGCGGCTTGGTGCTGACCGGTCTGTTCGCCCTGGATCCAACCGCCCTATTGGCGCCCACACCCATTCCCGGCAGTGATCTGGGGCTTACCTTCGGGGAGGCAGCTTTTCCTGATGAATCAGTTGTTAGTGAGAATAAGGTCAAGCTTTCAATTGTTGATGTTAATCACAACGCCGCCCTGCCTGCCGTACCGCCGGTGGAAGGCCGCGAGTTGATCATTGTCACCGTCGAATTGGTCAACCTTGGCGACGTGGAGACCGATTTCAATGAGCGTGATTTTCTCCTCCTGAATAGTTTTGAGGAGGCTTACCAGCCCCAGGCCGGCGATGTGGTAGACGGCGCGCTGGGGCGCGGCTCCCTGCCGCCGGGCGAAGGCCTGGAAGGCCGGCTGGCCTTTGAGATCATCGCCGGCGAGCGCGACCTGGTGCTGACCTGGGATGACGGCAGCGGGGCCAGGTACATTTTCTTGGAGTGATAGGTGAGGCGAGGAGGCGAAGCGGTGAGAAAAAATCGCGTCACCCCCTCAGGCTTGGGAGTTTGAATGCTCAAATTACTTATTGCAACCAATAACCCGAATAAAGTAAAGGAATTTGCCGAAATTCTGGCCGACCTGCCCCTCGCCGTGACCTTTCTGGCCGATGAGGGTATTACCCTTGACCCCGAGGAAACGGGTACGACCTTTCGGGAGAATGCCATCCTCAAAGCCGAGGCTTTTGCCCGGGCCAGCGGCCTGCTCACCCTGGCCGACGACTCCGGCCTGGAAGTAGACGCCCTGGGCGGCGAGCCGGGGGTTTACTCGGCCCGCTACGGCGGCACCGCTAAAGATGACCATGTCGGGCGCTGTCACCTGGTGCTGGACAAGCTGGCTGCCCAAAATGTGCCCTGGCCGGAGCGAACGGCCCGCTTCCGCTGCGTGATCGCCCTGGCTACGCCGGAACGGCTGATTGATACGGTTGAAGGGACGGTAGAAGGGCTGATTGATTACAAACTCAAAGGCAGTAACGGTTTTGGTTACGACCCGATTTTCTTTGTGCCGGAGCTGAACCAAACCCTGGGCCAAGCGCCGGGGGCAGTCAAACACCAGATCAGCCATCGGGGCCGGGCGGCTCGCGCGGCAGCAGAGGTAATTGAGCGGCTGGTGAAGCGAGGACGTTAAACGTCTAAACGGCAAGCCCTCATTTAAGCTGCCAATGCTTGCGGTTCAGGGAAGGTAATTGTCACTATTGGCTTGGGGAGGGTGTGGGTTTCGGCCCACTGAAATAGAGGGTGAATCAAGTCTTCTACTTGTTGGGCGACAGACCAGTCTAACACTCCATTGCCGCAGTTGGGACAAATGGAAACTGCCGGTATCCCTGTCACAGTAACCTTGACTCCATTGCGACGAAAGACTTGTGTAGCTAAGCCATTTTTCTTTGTCTCATATGAGCATACCGAGTACTTCATTTTTTCTTCCTTCCTCGTCGCCGGATATCGCTAATCCACTGGCTTTTATCCGGAATATAAGCCGTTACAACAACGCCTTCTTTTGGCGTGTCCTCTACCCACAATATGCACCGGCAAACCATGCTCCGGTGACTTTTCATACAGTAATCCCCGATTGTCATCTGGATAAATTTCTACTACTTGCCCACATTCAAAAATGTAGCACAAATCTGCGAGCAGTAGTCCATCCTTGAACGCTTCCACTTGAGCGTGAGAGGTGAAACGAAGCGGACGTTTGCCAGAAGCAACATCAGCGCGTAACTTATCAAGATCAAACCTGATTGGTTCGTTGAAGTTGACGACATTTGCCACTGTACTGCCTCAATAATTTAGAGGCCATTATACCAAGATTACTACCCCTTTGCCACACTCACCATCCCCAAACAATGACCTCCCCCGTGACTTCCGGCACTACCATATATGACCCGTTGCCGGGCAAAATGAAGCAATAAACATTCATCAGTTATGGGGGAAAAATGAGCATTACTAACGGCTACAGACCCGTGGGCGTTATCTGGCGCAAAGTTTGGTTTGATTTGTGGCATCACAAGGTACGGACGCTGCTGGCGGTGCTGAGCATCGCCGCCGGGGTCTTTGCCGTGGGGGCCATTTTTGGCGAGGCCGACCAACTGCTTTCCGGCATGGATGCGGCTCACCGGGCCGTCTTACCTTCCCACATCAACCTGGTCCTGCAAGACCGGATTGATCGGAATACCGCGATCCGCCTGAAAAACATCAGGGGCGTAGTGGATGTCGAGGTGCTAAACCAGCTCTCAACTCGCTACAAGCTTCATGCCCAAGACGAGTGGCAGCCGGCGGTGTTAATCATGCGCGACAACTTTGAGGAGCAGACCTATGACCTGCTGCAGCTCAAAGCCGGGGCCTGGCCCAAAAAAGATAGCATCGGCGTGGACCGCTCGGCCAGCGCCTTTTATGACATCGAACTGGGCGACAAGGTCATCTTTGAGCTGGACAAAACCGACCGGGCGCTGACCGTCGGCGGCAAAATCCGCCACCCCTTTGTGCCGCCGCCCTCCTTTGGCGGTGAGCCGCGCTTTTTTGTGGACGCCCAGGGCCTGGAACACTTCAATATCCCCGACGGCGAGTTCAACCAACTGCTGGTGCGGGTCGAGCCATACAGCCCGGAATTTGCCCGCGAAATTGCTTCGGAGATCAAAGACAACCTGGGTAAGGAGAACATCCGGGTAGGCGGGGCCATCTATCAAGACCCGGAGGAGCATTGGGGCCGCCTGTTTGTGGAGGGTTTCAACTTTGTGCTGCAAATTCTGGCGGTCATCTCGCTGCTCATGAGCGTGATCCTGGTAACCAACACCATGACCGCCATTATCACCGAGCAGATCAACCAGATTGGGATCATCAAAGCCGTCGGCGGCCGCACCAGCACGATTCTCAAAATCTACCTGGCCACGGTGCTGGTTTACGGCCTGCTGGCCCTGCTTGTCTCGTTATTACCCGGCGCGTGGGTGGCTCTTAGCCTGACTCGCACCTTTCTGAACCTGTTTAACATTGATTACGATGGCTTTCAAATCTCGACCGTGGCCGTCGTATGGCAGGTCATAGCCGCGCTGCTGATCCCGCTGCTGGCTGCACTGCGACCGGTACTGAACGGCGCGGGGATCACCGTGCGCCAGGCCATTGCCAGTTACGGCCTGGGTGGAGACTTTGGCTCGACCTGGCTCGACCGGGGGGTGGAACGGCTGGGCCGGCGCTTTTTCTCCTCGCCTTACGCCATTGCCCTGGCCAATATGTTCCGGCGCAAGGGGCGCCTGCTGCTGACCCAACTGGTTTTGATTACCGCCGGAACGATGTTTCTGCTGGTGGTCAGCCTGGCTAACTCGACGGATTTAACTGTGACCAACGACCTGAACCGGCGGGCTTACGACGTGCGCATTAATTTTGAAGATCGCCAGCGGGCCGACCGGCTGGCCAAAATGACCCAAACCGTATCGGGGGTTGAGCAAAGCGAAGTTTGGCTGGCTCAGCCGGCCTCTCTGCTGAAAGCAGGGCAGCGGCTGCGCGACGCCGGCGCTGCCATCCAACTGACCGGCCTGCCCGCCGGCAGCCCCATGTACCGGCCGCTGCTCACGTCCGGGCGCTGGCTCGCGCCGGGCGATGGGCGGGTGCTGGTCATCAGTCAGGATACGGCGGACGACAACAGGATCAACGTGGGCGATGTTGTTACCCTCAACTTGAACGGCCTGGGCCAAAATGTGGCGTGGCAGGTGATTGGCGTTTACCAGACCGTTTTCAACGACAATTTTAATGACACACCGGCCTACGCGCCCCTCGAAGCTGTCTACGACGTAACCAACAAGTATAATCGCGGCACCCGGTTGCTGGTGCGGACGGAGCGCCATGATGAAGCGGCCCTAACCGCTATCTCCAGCCAGTTGCAGACCCTGTTTGAAGGCCGCAATATGGGTATAGAACTGCAAGGTACAGGCAACACCTTCAAAGACCGGCAGTTTGCCGACAGCCAGTACGCCATCAATATCAATATGCTGTTGATGCTGGCGGTTATCGTCGCTCTCGTTGGGGGGATTGGGCTGACGGGCGCGCTTTCCATCAGCGTGGTTGAGCGGACCCGCGAAATTGGGGTTATGCGAGCCATCGGGGCGCGGTCACGCTCGATCATGGGCATGTTTATTATGGAGGATGTTTTGCAAGGGCTGATCAGTTGGCTGGTGGCTGCGCCGCTCTCTTTCCTCATCGGCTACCCGGTTGCCCGGCAGTTGGGCCAGACCATGCTGGATATTGACCTGGATTACAGCTACAGTTACGGCGCGGTCTTGATCTGGCTGGGGATTATTTTAGCCATTGCCGCCCTGGCTGCGATTGTCCCGGCCCGCAGTGCCACCCGTATTAGTGTGCGGGAGAGCCTGGCTTATGCTTAACCAAAAAATGATCCACTGCCGCCCGGTTGGGAATCCCGCTGCGCCCGCCGGGCTGTGTCGCTTTGAGGGCAGCCGCAGCCGCAGCGACCCGGATGGCGGCAGCGACGCTTTCGCCCTGAGCCAGGCAGGCCGCGTAGGCCCCGTGGAAAACATCGCCGCAGCCGGTGGTATCTACCACTTGAACCCGGAAGGCGGGCACATGCTCCACTGCTCCCCCCCATTCTGAATACCAGCAGCCCCGCTCGCCGGCGGTAACCACACAACAGGCTCGTTCGGAACCAGCCAGCGCCCCGACAATCCGCTCTGGCCGGCTTTCTCCTGTAACCTGCCCCGCCAACTCGATGCCGATGATCAGATGGTCAATCTGGCGCATCAGTTCCAGCGCCTCTGGCCTGATTTCCGGCTCAATATCGCCAACAACCGGAATGCCGCGGCTGTGCGCTAATTCCGCGGCCCGGATGCCGGCTTCAACCGCTCGATTATCCACAAACAGGACTCGGCAGCGGTTAATTAACGTCTCGGTCACCTGGGCAGGGCGCAGCGGGGTCACGCCCTCCGCCGAATAGAGAATGGTGCGGCTGCCTGTCGCCTGATCAACAATGATCGTTGAGTGAAAAGGCCGGGCCTCAGGCTGGTGTTGAATGGAGGTGCAGTCCACTCCTTCCCGTTCCAGTTCCTCAATGGAAAAACGAGACAGCTCGTCATTGCCCAGTACTGCTGCATAAGCCGTTCGCGCTCCCAGCCGAGAGGCGGCCACCAGCGCAGTTGCGGTCAAGCCGCCGCCCTCGCGCCGTTTGGCCAGGACAGGGAGTTTGCTGTCCGGCTGGGGGTAGCGGTCCACATACAGCAGGTCGTCTACCGCTACGGCGCCAATTCCCAAAATATCCCAGCGTGCGTTCATAGGTAGAGGAAGCCCTCCGCAAACGTGAAATTTATGAGCGGGTTTATTCTACCAGAATCACAACTATATCTAAATAGAAGCGCCAATTTTTACGTAGAGAACGCCCAGTGACCCCGGTCATACAAACGATATGACCTTCTGCACTCAAATGGGTGACCTGTTTCACTAGCCAACGGTGGTCGGATTTGATACACTGTGAACCGGTAACGACAGGTTATAATCCAACTTTCGTCGCTCTACAATACAACTTTTGATGGATGACACTACCCCCGACTGGCTGTTATAATGCGGGTGTAGGTTAGAAAAGTGATAGTTATACACTTTACGAACAGTGGTTGTTGACAGAACAAATTCAAACAAATACAATAATTCCGTACATTGTTCGTTTATCAAATGCAATTCAGAATGATGATGCAGACACCGCGCCAACGACGTTATTTCAAAACTAAAGCGACTATTTTGCAGGCCGCTCAGGAAATAATTACCGAAAAAGGACTGGATGGCCTCTCGCTGCGGGAATTGGCCCGCCGGATTGATTACAGCCCGTCCGGTTTGTATGAGTACTTTAACAGCAAAGATGAAATTGTAGCAGCAATCCGCGCCGAGGGGCTGGAACTGATGCGTGATTATCTCAAGCGAGTTCCGGCCGACTTATCTCCTGCGGAGCGGCTGGTCCAAATGGGGTTGGCTTACCTTGAGTTTGCTCAAGACCATCCTGAGCATTTCCGGCTCATCTTTAGCCATCTCACCGCCAGTCGAAATTCATTTAATGATAAACTTGATGAGGGATCGCCGTACCACCTGCTGCTGCAAGCAGTTCGAGCGGTCATTGAAGCTGAGGAATTAACCCTGGGTGAGGAGTACAGTCTGCAAGAAATCGCCTACAGCTTCTGGTCGCTGGTTCATGGCATGGCCATGCTGCGACAAACCCATTTGCGCCACTTTAAGGCCGATTTTGAAGGTATTCACCGCCGGACCCTGCGGATTTTTGCCGAAGGGCTTAAAAACAAACAACTTTCTGCTGTGTGACTCGTAGAGGATACGAGGTCCGGCGAAAGTTACCAGATTTTTCTTATTCCCAAACTCAATTTGGGCACAAGAAAACGAGAAAGATGAAATTATCAAATCAAGCAGGGTAAATTTTTTACCCGCTGCATGCAAAGATGAAGGAGCAACTTATGAACCTCAAGTTAATTGCCACAACTCTCGCTTTTGTCCTGGCCATCGGCGCGATTACTGCCTGTGGAGAAGCATCAACACCCACGGTTGAGCCGGTTGCCGAGGCCAGCGCCGCCGAACAGCCCCAGGTTGTTTCTGCTGAGGCTTTTGTGGTGCCGCTGAAAAAGTCCGACCTCTCCTTTGAAATTGGGGGACGGGTCGCTTCTATCAAGGTCGAAGAGGGCGACCAAGTCGCCAAGGGCGATGTGTTGGCCCAGTTAGACCAGACAACTTATCAAACCCAAGTAGCTGCGGCTCAAGCCGCTCTGCTCGAAGCCGAAGCCAATCTGGCCAAGGCCCAGGCCGACCTGGCCAATACCAAGGCCCCTGTTACCCCGGAAAAGATTGCCCAGGCGGAAGCTGCTCTGGCCAAAGCTCAAGCTGCCCTGGCCGAGCAAATCGCTGGGCCAACTGAGGAAGCGATCAACGTAGCCAAGGCTGAAGTTGCCGTGGCCCAGGCCAGTCTGAATGAAGTCTTGGCCGGCTCGCGGGATGAGGATATACAGGCTGCCTCGGCCAACATGTTACAGGCGGAAGCTGAAGTTCGCCTGGCCCAGGCCGACTATGACCGTTTCGTGTACGGCGATCCTAAGGTGGCTGAGCCTTACGGCGTAGCTTTACAAAAAGCAACCTTGAACTATGAAGCGGCCAAGGCCGAGTATGACAAGCTGGTCAACGGCGCCACTAATGAGGCCATTGCCGTGGCCCGCGCCGGTGTGGTTAAAGCGCAGGCTGCTCTGGCCCAGGCGATGGCCGGTGCAACCCCGGAGCAGATCGCTCAGACCCAGGCCGATGTCGCCAGCGCGGAAGCAGCCCTGGCTGATGTGAAAATCGGGGCTACGGCTGAGGAAATCGCTGTGGCCGAAGCTGGGGTCAAAATTGCCGAAGCCGGGGTTGAAAGTGCCAAAACAGGGGTTACCTCAGCCCAGGCCGAACTGGCCAAGACCGAGCTGATTGCCCCATTTGCCGGGACTGTCGGCGAACTTAATCTGGATGAAGGCGAAATTGTCCAGTCTGGCACGGCAGCGCTTTCTCTGGGCGACAGCTCGAAGTGGCAAATCGAAACTGACGACCTGACCGAAATTGATGTGGTCAATGTGCGCGAAGGCGCTCGTGTGAGCATCAGTGTTGACGCCTTGCCCGGCGAGGAGTTCGACGGCAAAGTGGTCCGCATCACCCCCAAATCTGTGACCAAGGCCGGCGATGTGACCTACACCGTGCTGATTGACATCACCAGTGGCGACGTCTCCCGCCTGCGCTGGGGGATGACCACTTTCGTGGACATCGAAATTGGGCCGGAACTCTAAGAACGGTAAAGGCAGGTAAGTAAAATGACACGTCTTATGTCTTACGTTTCACGTTTCACGTTTCACGTTTTAATAGCGCTGGTAGCCCTGGTTAGTCTCACCGGGGTTAACGGGGCGCAGGCGCAAGAGAATACGCCTCAAATCGTGGACAGTCTTGATACCAATCTGGCCCGGGCCGCGGCCAAAAGCTTCTTGACCACCCTGACCCGGCCCGAACTGGCCGGCACCATGAACTTCTACCTGACCGATGATGTCAGGAACAGCGACATCTTGGCCGGCCTGCAGAACCCGCTCGTCACCGATTTTGAAATTACGGGGGCGAGTTGGGCCACCGACCAGACGTTCCAGGTTCAGGCGGTCTTGCAGCCAGACGAGCGCCAGGTTAACGTTTACGTTGGCAAGTACAATGGCCGCTGGCAGGTAGAAGGGATTGACCTGCTCCTGGCTTCGGCTGTAAACAAAATACCGGCGAACACGACCCAGGTCGCCGCCGTGCCGAGCATCAATGCGGTGGCGGGTAACGGCAGTGGCAAGCTGGTCTTCCAGACCCAAAGCGGCGGCGGCATCTATGTCATCAACGCTGACGGGACCGGCCTGAAATATGTGACCAACGGGATTGATCCGCAGTTGTCGCCAGATGGTACAAAGATTGCTTTCACCCGCTGGGAGCCGGAATACGCCCTTTACACCATTAACCTTGACGGCAGCGGTGAGCAGGTTTGGGCCAAAGGGTGGCGGCAGATGAAATCACCCACCTGGTCCGCCGATGGGACAAGTATCGTTTTTAGCTGGCAAAACGGCGGGCGGCTCGATGAGAAAGAAGAACGGGTTGACCTGGCCAAAGCGGCCCAAAATGAAGATGGCGTCCATGTTCCTTCTAACGCCAGGGATGTTGAAGTTGAGAATGGTATCTTAAAGTATCGCATCCCGGCTGATGCCTACTGGAATCTGAAGCAGGTAAATCTAGCTAATGGTCAATTGCAGGATCTAGCCGCTGGGCAGCATACCTACAGCCCAACGGGAAATCCGGCGAAACCCAACGAAGTGATTTTTACTGCTGGGGGTGCTGGCATTGCCCTGTACGATTTGCCCAGCAATACGAGTCGCTTTGTGACAACGGATGCCCGGGACCGCGCGCCGGTCTTCTCGCCGGATGGCAGCCGGATAGCGGTTTCCTACTGGCAGGACGGCAACTGGGAAGTCTACACGATGAACGCCGATGGCAGCAACCGGCAGCGCTTGACCAGCACCCCGATCACGGTCCTGGCCGAGCAAACCAAACTGGTCAGCCAGGTTGTGGATGGCAAGGAACGATTTGTGCCGGTCGAGAACCAGAAGTGGAATAATGCTGCCCCGGCCTGGTCCCCTGACGGTACGCAAATTGCCTTTATGAGCGACCGCAGCGGCAAGTGGGAAATCTGGATTATGAATGCGGACGGCTCGAACCAGCGCCCCATGTTTCCCAACGGCGCCCTCAACGGCCATAGCCTCAACTATGCCGGCGTGGATGAGCGCATGATCTCGTGGGGAAAGTAATCAGTAATCAGTAGTCAGAAATTTTACGCATCACGCATCACGGATTAGGAGTTTTGTATGAGTAAGCGAGTGGCGATCTTAGTCGGGGGGGGAGATGTACCCGGGCTAAATATGTGCCTCAAGAGCCTGGTTTACCGGACGATTGACGAGGGATTTGAACCGATTGGGGTGCGCAAGGGCTGGGAAGGTTTTATCAATTACAACTATCACGACCCAACGACCTATGGCGACCACTTCATCGAACTGAGCAAGCCGATTGTCCGCCCGATTGACCGGACCCCCGGCTCTTTCCTGCACGCGTCGCGGGTTAATCCGCTCAAGGCGCCGCGCCGGGTTGTGCCCGAATTTTTGCGCCAGGCCAATGTTGAAACTCAAGACCTGACCGATCACATCAGGGATGTTGTTCACCGCCTGGGCTTCCAGGCCCTGCTGGTGCTGGGCGATGACGATATGCTCAGGTATGCGGCTCATCTGAACCAGGCCGGTGTGCCGATTATCGGTATTCCGAAAACCGTCCACAACAACATTTTTGGCACGGATTACACCATTGGTTTCAGCACCGGCCTGGCCCGCGCTGTGGCTTTCATCCATGAGCTGCGTGCCCTGGCCGGCTCGCGGGAGCAGATTGTGGTCATCGAGACTTTTGGGGTGCAATCGGGCCTGAGTTCGTTGATGACTGCATTTTTGGCCGGGGCCGACCGGGCTATCATTCCCGAAGTGCCGTATGACCCGGAGCGGTTGGCTTACCTGACCATGCGCGATAAGAGCGTGACGCCCGGCAACTACGCGGTGGTGACGGTGAGCGACGGCTCGCGGATTGTGCCGGAGAAGCTGTTAAAGTATACCCCGCACCTTTCACCGCGCAGCAAGTCTGAGGTGTTAAAGCTGCTCACCGAAGACAAGGCCAAAGAGATAAAGGCCAAAGAGGAATTTATTCTGGACGAGGTGGTTGAAACCGGCAGCAGCCTGGCCGGCAGCGGCATGGTGGCGGCGGAATTGCTGCAACATTTGACCGGCGAAGAGGTCTTTTTGCAGCCGCTGACCTACTTGCTGCGTACCGGCTCGCCCGATGGGCAGGATTTGATCGGTGCGACCAATTTTGCCATCCTCGCCACCCGCTTGTTGAAAGAAGGCAAATTTGGCCGGATGACCGCCTACCAGCAGCGTTACAATTTAACCGATGTTGACCTGCAAATTGTCACCCAGGGTATCAACCAGGTGGATGTGGATGAAATGTACGATGCAGACAACTACCGGCCCAAAGTCAATCTGATCTGGGCGGCGCAACAGAAGTAAGGATAAAGGATGAAGGCGGAAGGATGAAATTTTTTCATCCTTCACACCTGCACTGCGCGCAGGCGCAAGTGTTCCTCCGCCTTCATCCTTTGGTATAAGGAGTACCAACGATGAGTAAGACGAATGGCCATACCAACGGCAATGGTTACGATAGTATCATCCAGGTTAAAGAAGTGGTCAAGAATTTTAAGGTGGGCGACGGCGAAGTGACCATTCTTAAGGGAATTTCCTTTGACGTGAAACCCGGCGAGTTTGTCTCGATTGTGGGGCCATCGGGCAACGGCAAATCCACCCTGCTGAATATGATCACCGGTATTGACCGGCCTTCGGCCGGGCAGGTGGTTGTGACCGGCCGGGAAGTCCACAAAATGAGTGAGAACCAATTGGCCTCGTGGCGCGGCGAGAACGTCGGCATCATCTTCCAGTTTTTCCAGATGCTGCCGGCCCTCAGCCTGCTGCAAAACGTTATTTTGCCAATGGACTTTGCCAACAAGTATAGCCCCAAAGAGCGGCGCGAACGAGCCATGGAGCTGCTGGATACGGTCGGGCTGGCCGACCAGGCCGAGAAGCTGCCGAGCATGGTCTCCGGTGGGCAGCAGCAGCGAGCGGCTATCGCCCGCGCTCTGGCCAACGACCCGCCCCTGCTGGTGGCCGACGAGCCGACCGGCAACCTCGATACCCGCACCGCCGGCGATGTGTTTGAACTATTTAGCAAGCTCGTGGACCAGGGTAAAACGATGATTATGGTTACTCACGATAAAGAGCTGGCCAAGCGCGTGCCCCGCGTGGTCGAAATTACCAACGGCAAGATCACCCGTGATGAGTTTGTCGGCGGGGCGACGTGGACAGGGTACTAAAACGTGATGCGTAATATTTTAGTGTAACTTCTCACGCATCACGTATCACCTTGACAAGTGAACTTGTGGGAACTAGGGGGGCAGCAACGAAAGACGCAGTAAGTAACACATAGAAGGTTATGATGAGTGTAATCTGGTACAAGGTCTGGTTTGACCTGTGGCATAACAAAGTTCGCACGGCACTGGCAGTTTTGAGTATAGCTGCCGGTGTTTTTGCGATTGGAGCTATCTTTGGCATGGTGGACCAACTGCTCTCCGGGATGGACAGCGCCCACCAGGCCGTGACTCCCTCGCACATTCAAATGTATTTAATAGACCGGATTGACCGCGACACGGCCATTCGCCTGGAAAGCATTGAGGGCGTCGAAGCGGTAGAAGTTACCAATGAGGTCACGGTGCGTTACAAACTCCACCCGGAAGACGAGTGGAAGCGCGGCCAGATGGTCATGCGCGACGACTACGAGGAGCAGAAGTACGACATCCTGCAGCTCAAGGAAGGAGAGTGGCCCCACCGGGATGACGAGGTCGGCATCGAGCGCCTGTCCAGCCAATATTACGGCATTGACATCGGCGATAAGGTTATCTTTGAACTCGATGGGATGGACCGCGCCCTGCCTATTACCAACAAGATTCGACACCCCTTTGTGCCGCCGCCCCAATTCGGCGGGGATGCCGTCTTTTTTGTTAATGCGCAAGGGCTGGAGCGTTTTGAGATTCCCGAGGGCGAGTTTGGCAACCTCAAGGTGCGGGTCAAACCCTACAGCCTGGAACTGGCCAAAGAGGTCGCCTCGGAGATGAAGGAGCGGCTGGCCAAAGAAAACATTGGCGTGGCCGTAACCTTTTATCAAGACCCGGAAGAACATTGGGGCCGCTTTTTTGTCGAGGGCCTCAACCTGGTCTTGCAGGTGCTGGCGGTAATTTCGGTCTTTTCCAGCGTGGTGCTGGTGCTGAACACGCTGACCGCCTTGATCACCCAGCAGACCAACCAGATTGGCGTCATCAAGGCCATCGGCGGCAAAACCGGCGATATCATGAAGGTCTACCTGGCCGGGGTGCTGGTCTACGGGCTGCTGGCCCTGCTCATTGCCCTGCCGCTGGGCGCGCTGCTGGCCTTTGGGATTACCCAGTGGTTCCTGAACCTGTTCAACATTGACTACGAGGTTTTCCAAATCTCGACCCGCGCCCTCATCTATCAACTGCTGGCGGCTATCGTTGCCCCGCTGATTGTGGCGCTCTGGCCGATTCTGGCCGGGGCGACCATCACCGTGCGGGAGGCGATTGCCAGCTACGGCCTGGGCGGCGATTTCGGTTCCAACTGGCTGGATCGGACGGTGGAGCGAGTCGGGCAAAAGCTGCTCTCAGCGCCTTATGTGATTGCCATCGGCAACATGTTCCGGCGCAAGGGCCGCCTGATTTTGACCCAACTGGTGCTGATTACCGCCGGGGCGATGTTCCTGGTGGTCATGAGCCTGACCTCCTCGATCAATATGACCCTGGACAACGAATTTGCCCGGCGCAACTTCGACCTGTTTATCATTTTCGACGACAACTACCGCATGGACCGGATGGTGCAGATGGCCGAGTCAGTGGCCGGGGTGGAGCAGGCCGAGGTATGGTTTAGCAAGTCGGCTTCGATCCTCAAAGAAGGGCAGCGGGCCAAAGAAGCCGGCCTGGGGGCGGAATTGGTCGGCCTCCCGGCGGACAGCGATTTTTACCGGCCCCTGGTGGTTGCCGGGCGCTGGCTCCAGCCGGGCGATGGCCGGGTCGTGGTCATGAACCAGGAGACGGCGGAAGACAACAACATCGCCCTGGGCGACACGATCACCCTTGACCTGGGCGATTTGGGCAAGGAAGACTGGCAGGTGGTCGGCCTGTACCGCATTATATTTGGCGGCAACTTCAGCAGCGATACGCTCTACGCCCCGCAGGATGCCGTGTTTACGGCGACCAAGAAGCACAATGAAGGTGGCTCGCTGCGGGTGCGTACGGCCAGCAGCGAAGCCTTATTCACCGATGCCGTCCGCGATGAACTGGTAGATCGCTACACCGCCCGCAACATGGATGTCCTCTTCAACCAGACCGGCAACGAGGAACGCACTTCGGCGGACAGCCAGTTCAGCATCACCACGACGATGTTATTATTCCTGGCGGTTATCGTTGCCCTGGTCGGCGGGATTGGCTTAATGGGGTCGCTCTCGATCAGCGTGGTCGAACGCACCCGCGAAATCGGAGTGATGCGGGCCATCGGCGCGCGCTCGCGGACGATTATGGGTATGTTTATGATGGAAGGGATTTTGCAGGGCCTGTTTAGCTGGCTGGTTGCCGTGCCGATTTCGATTGCCGCCGCCGCTTCGCTGGCCCAGCTCTTGGGGCAGGCCATGTTCGATGCCAACCTGGATTACCAGTACAATTACCAGGCGGTGCTGATCTGGCTGGGGGTCATATTGATCATTTCCAGTCTGGCTTCTATCTTGCCGGCTCGCAATGCGACCCAGATCAGCGTTAGAGATAGTTTAGCGTATGGGTAAAAGTTTGCTATTTTTTACTTGACCCAACAGAATTGATTTCCGTGGCTCAAATTACTCGACTTCCCGATGCTGCATAAATAGCTCAATATCCTAAGTTCAACATTAACCAGACCGGGCGCGAGATGGATGGGCGATATGCTTGCTGGCTATGCTGCAACTTTCACTGTACTAATAATTCTGTCATCACCTCGCCCTCGGCCAGCGGAGTATCAAAACCCAAGAGGTAGCCAATGGTCGGGGCAATATCGCGCAGGGTACGGCGCTGGGTAATCACCAAGCCCGGCTGAATATCCGGCCCGACGGCCAAGAGCATGAGATGGCGGTTGCATTCATCGTCACCTCCATGCTCCGGCCAGCCGTCGCCACAGCCCCGCCCATGATCGTTCGTGACGATAAGGGTGGTTTGCCCGGCGTAGAAAGCGTCGCCCTGAAGCTGTTGCCACAACTCCCAAATGATTTCGTCGTCATGCTTAATGAAGCGGCGATAATCTTCCCAATTTCTACTATGTCCCGCTTCGTCCGGGTCGAGCAGGCTGACCATGAGCAGGTGGGGTTTGAGTTCGGTCAGCACTCGCCGGGTGTTGGCCCGCATGCCGTCGTCGTAGGGGGGCGCCGGGTAATCGCTGAAAAACTGGCGTGCGCCGAATTTTGCGCCGTAAGCCGGATGGCTGCTGTAGGTCAGCACCGGCTCGATGAAAGAACCATGCACAAACACAGCATCGTCCTCAGATGCGCCCGTTGCAGCGCGATAGTATTCGAAGATGGTGGGCGCGGTGGGCCGTGCCTGGCCGTTGTTGGGAATGTCCTGCCACGTTCCCGTGACAATAGCGGCATGCCCAGGCACCGACAGGGTTTGGCCGTCATTGTAGAAAGCGGTATTGATGGCCCCGAGGGGGACCAAGTCGTTGGCCAGGTGAGGAACGAGTTCACGAGTGGGATCGCCAAACGTTTCGGTCCAACGCGCCCCGTCAATGACGACCAGCACGACGGCCTTGGTGGAGGGCTGCCGATAGAGGGCTTTGGCCTCCGCAGGCCCCTTCGTCGGCTCGAAGGTCGGCGTTTGAGTCGGGGCAGGGGTAGGGGTTGAGGTTGAGCTTGGGCTGGCAGTTGGGAAGGGTGAGGGGGTTGAGTCCATGCCTGGCGGCGGGATAGGAGTGAAGCGGGAGGTAGGTGCTGGCGTGAAAGTGGAGCTAACGGTCGGAGATGGAGTTGGAACTATCGCAACGGCGCGGGTAAAAGCTGTTGCAGCCGGAGGCGGCCGGCGAGTTGGCTCGCAGGCAGGGACGCATAAGATAACCAGGGCTAGATTCAACCCAGTGACCCAATTAACCGCCCCAACCTGAAAGGTGCGAACCTTTATCAAGATTTGCATGCTAATGGCAAATAAGTGATATGGAACCTCAATGTTTAATTCTGGCGTATCTCGTAGATCTTCACTGCTTAAAGTGATGCCTCCATTTTACTCACCCCTTACTTTTACGCCACTATCACATTTCTTAAAAATCGTAAATCGAAAATCGCTATGAGTGTAATCTGGAACAATAAAGCCCGTACCAGGCATTGCCTGGCCGGCCCACGAGTACGGCTTCCCTGACCGGCATATCCAGCGCCTCGAAAGTTTCCGGCCCTAAACGGCGACGTTTCGTCTTTTGATCCACCTCCAGACGCAGCAAAAATCCCCCTTTTATCTGATGGCAATCTCTAGGTTTTGAGGTAAACTAACTCAAGGAGTAGGTAGTAGGAAGTAGGTAGTAAGGGGAGTTTTCCCCTACTCCCTACTCCTTACTACTTACTACCATTTGAGGTAAATGATTATGGGTGTTATCCGATACAAAATCTGGAGCGATTTATGGGCCAATAAAGGCCGGACCTTGCAGGTCGTGCTGATCATTGCGATAGGCGCGTTTGCCATTGGCGCGACCATTGGCGGCAGCGATATTATGCGCGCGGTCATGTCCAAAGATTGGCGGGCCACTTCTCCGGCCATGATCGTCATGGCGGTGAACCCCGAAATTGACGACGAGGAATTAACCGCGCTGAAAAATGTTGACGGCGTGGAGGAAGTGGAAGGACTGCTGACCACCAATATCGAGTGGCGGCTCACTCCTGACGAACCCTGGCAGGCTGCCGGCCTGATGGCCCGCGACGACTACGAAGAGCAGAAATTCAATAAGCTGACCCTC
The DNA here is from genome assembly GCA_023382535.1 of Anaerolineae bacterium. The sequence goes on from JAHDWA010000036.1 coordinate 48,153, forward strand.
ATCAGCGGCGATTGGCCTAACGATAAGAGCTTTGCCATGGAGAAGGGCAACGACTCCTTCTTCAATATCCCGCTGGGCGGGCAGATTTACATCCGGGTCAACGACAAGGAGCGGGTGGTCAAAGTTGATGGCATTCTCTCCAACCGGACGGTTTTCCCGGCCAGCATGGGCGGCAGCGCCCAATTTTATACCAGCCGCGACTATTACGGCGACTTAACCGGCGAACGCGATTTCAACCAGGTCCTGGCCAGCGCCGCCGAGTACGACCCGGTCAAGATAACCGAAATCGCCGACAGGTTGCAGCGCCAGTTGGAAAAGCAGGATATTGAGACGACCGGCGCGGCCCTCGGTTCAGAGCCAAATGCCCGTACCGCCGATCCCAACAAGCACTTCTTGCAGGATTTCCTGGACGGCCTGTTCCTGGTGCTGAGCATTATGGGCGGCCTGATCCTGATCTTGGGCCTGTTCCTGGTCTATAACACCATCAATGCGGTGATTGCCCAGCAGGTTAACCAAATCGGCATTATGAAAGCCATTGGGGCCAATACCCGCCAAATCCTGGGTATTTACCTGTTGACCGTCTTTATCTACGGCTTCCTGGCGCTCGTCGTGGCGGTGCCGTTGGGCGCGCTCGGCGCCTACGGCATCAACGTCTTCATGCTCACTTTTTTCAATATTGACCCCGGCCCGTTCCAGGTATCGCCCCGGGCAATCCTGGTCCAGGTGGCGATTGCCCTGCTGGCCCCCCTGGTCGCTTCGCTCATTCCGGTGACGAACGGGTCGCGCATTACCGTCCGCGAGGCGATCAGCACGTATGGCCTGGGTGGCGCAGTCGGCCTGCTCGACCGGCTGGTGGCCCGCATGAAATATGTCTCGCGGCTGGTCCTGCTGACCCTCAGCAATACCTTTCGCAACAAGTGGCGCGTTGTGCTGACCCAGATTACCCTGGTCGGCAGCGGCATTATCTTTATGATGGTCATGAGTGTGCGCGATTCGACCACCTACACCTTCACCGACCTGCTCTTCCAGATTCTCAATTTCAACGTCAATCTGCAATTTGAAGACCCGGAGCGGATTGGCATGATCGAAAAAATGACCCTGGCCCAGCCGGGGGTCAAAGCCGTGGAGATGTGGGGTTTCACTGCCGCCAAGATTCGCCCGGCCAATCAGCCCGAATCGGACGATGACAAAAGCACAACCGTGTTTGGCGTGCCGCTGCCGACCACGCTCTACGGTCCGCAGATGCGGATGGGGCGCTGGTTGCAGCCAGGTGATACTAATGTGGTGGTCCTGAACCAAAAGCTGGCCGAAGATGTCGGCGTGGGTATCGGCGATTGGATCACCCTCGATCACGGCCTGAAGGGCGAATCGAACTGGCAGGTGGTCGGCCTGCTGTTTGACCCGGTCATCAACAATTCGGCCCACGTGCCGCGCGAGCCGATGCTGCGCGAGATCGGCGAGGTGGGCCGGGCCAGCACCTTGTGGGTCCAAACCGAACGCACCGACGCTGCCAGCGAGAGCGAGGTCGCTCAGACGCTGCGTGAATTCTTTGACAGCCGCAAGATTAAGGTGAATGCCCAAAGCATCTTCTTTGACGATACTGCCTCGGATATTATCGAGGGTATCCTGTTCCGCTTTGGCATCATCATCAGCCTGCTGGCGGCCATGGCCGTGATTATCGCCATTGTCGGCAGCATCGGCCTGAGCGGCGTGCTGTCGCTGAGCGTGCTGGAGCGGCGGCGTGAAATTGGGGTGATGCGGGCCATCGGCGCGTCATCGGGCAAGATTTCGCGCCTCTTTATTGGCGAGGGACTGATTTTGGGCCTGCTGAGCTGGCTAATTGCTCTGCCTTTGAGCATTCCGGCGGGTTACGCGATGACCCAGGCTATGGGCGCGGCTTTGCAAACCGAGATTGTTTATCGCTACACGCCTGCCGGGGCGTTATATTGGCTGGGGATTATTGTGGTGCTGTCCATCGTCGCCAGTTGGTTCCCCGCCCGTGGAGCCACCCGGATCAGCGTGCGGGAGAGCCTGGCGTATCAGTAGGAAAAGGGGAAGGTTGGAGGATTGGAAGAATGGAGGGCTGATAATATCATTTCCCAACCTTCCAGCCCTCCATTCTTCCGTTTATTCTGTCACCAAGGCTCTCTCCCCGTGCGCCTGCACCCAGCCGGCCATACCTCCGCTCAGGCTGGCCACTCTATCGGCGGCCCAGCCGTTCTGAATTAAGAAGGCGGAGGCTTGGAGGCTGGTATTGCCGTGCCAGCATTGAAAGACAATATCTTTGTCTGTAGGTAATTCGTTGAATCGGGCGGGAATATCGTTGATAAACATGTGAGTCGCGCCCGGTATATGGCCGTGTTGGTATTCCCACCCTTGGCGCATGTCCACGACCACCACGTCGTCGCCGTTATCCAGCCTGGCTTTGAGTTCATGGGGTGTAATTTCGTTGATACGCAGCGGTTCTGGTTCTGGCTCCCGCTGCGGCGGGGTCGGCGGCGTCGAGTCTCTTCCTTTCTCTTCGCCTTTACCGCCAAAAAGTTTTTTAAGTAAGCCCATCAGTAACTCCCCCGTAATCCAAGATCTTTAGCTGCTGTAATAAAACGTCAAATTTGGTAGCATACCTTGTCTTTATCACGCATCACGCTTCAGAATGTGCTGCTTATCTTACCCCCATCCACCGGCAGCGAGACGCCGGTGATGTAACTGGCCTGTTCTGAAGCCAGAAAAGCAACCACGGCTCCAAACTCCTCCGGCTCACCAACCCGGCCGAGCGCAGCCGCCTGGCCCATCGCGGCGATGGCCTCGGTCACGGTTTGCTCACTTTTCTGCGCCCGGGTCCGGCCCAACTGCTCGATCCGGTCGGTGTGGATGGTCCCCGGCATAATGTTGTTGACGGTAATGCGATACGGGCCGACTTGATTGGCCAGAGTCTTGGCCAGCCCATGCACCGCTGCCCGGATTGAATTCGACAGCACCAGGTTGTCCAACGGTTCTTTAACCGAGGTGCTGGTGATGTTGATAATCCGGCCCCAGCGTTCCTTCTGCATAGGCGGCAGCGCCGCGCGAATGAGCCGGACCGCGCTCATCAGCGTCAAATTGAAGGCTTCTTGCCACTGCTTGTCTTCAAAATCGCCAAAATCGCCGGCCGGCGGCCCGCCCGCATTCGTCACCAAAATGTGCAGCTTACCAAAATGCTTGACCGTCTCCTTGACCACCTGCTCGATGTCGCGGGAATTGGACATATCCGCCGGGATGGCCAGCAGTTCACTGCCGGTAGCGGTGGCGATTTCATCCGCCGTGACTTTCAGAACTTTGCCGTTGCGGGCGCAAATGGCGACTTTGGCTCCCTCGCTGGCCAGGGCCAACGCACTGGCCCGGCCCAGGCCCTTGGAAGAAGCCGTGACCAGAGCGACTTTATCTTTAAGACCGAGGTCCATGTTTCCCCCAATTGACAGTTAACTGTTGACGATTGACTGTTGACAATTGTCAATAATCAACGGTCAATGATCAATGACCAACGTACTTGGCGTACAGCCCCCTCGCCACGCGCTCGTCTTCCGTCCCTTTGATGATGGCCCGCGCATCGGCGAAGAGGGTGATTTCATAGCTGTCAACAATGAAGCGCAGCAAATAATCGTTGCGGGCGGTAATCTCGCTGACCGGGGCCAGCCGCTCGGCCAGCTCGGCCAGGGGCAGTTTGCCCGCGCCCGGCACGCGCAGTTGGACCGCATTGCGCCCGCACAAATTGGCAATCTGCCCGCCTTTTTCCTGCTTGAGAAATTCAAAGTTGCGCTGTTGGCAGGCCGGACAATCGGGGCGGGGACCGCTGCCCTCAAATTGCTCAAAGGTGTTGTACCACAAGTCGAAGTGAATAATGCCCTGGTTCAAATCGCCCTGGCCGACGATCAGCTTGATGGCTTCGGTGGCGCTGACGCTGGCAATGGCTGCCACTACCGGGCCGACCACCCCGGCGGTATCGCAGGTGGCCGTTGTGCCGGGCGGCGGCACATCGTTGAAAAGGCAGCGCAGGCAGGCCGTTTGGCCGGGGATAATGGTCTGGCTCATGCCATAGGTAGCGACCGCGCCGGTGTAAATCCAGGGGATATTGTGCTTGATGCAGGCGTCGTTGAGGATGTAGCGGGTCTCAAAGTTGTCGGTGCCATCCAGGACCAGCGTCGCCCCGGCAATGAGGCTTTCGACGTTCTCGGCGTTGACATCGCTGACGATGCCGCGCACCTCGATCTCGGAGTTGATGGCCCGCAGCTTGCGCTCGGCGGCGGCAGCTTTGGGCAAGGCTTCGGCCAAATCCTGCTCGTCGAACAGGAGCTGCCGCTGCAAGTTGTTCAGCTCGATGAAATCCCGGTCTACAACCGTCAAATGGCCCACCCCGGCCCGAGCCAGGTGGTTAGCGATGTTCGTGCCGGTCGCGCCACAGCCGACGACGACCACGCGGGCGGCTAATAATTTTTGCTGCCCCTCAACGCCGATGCCGGGAAATATCGTTTGGCGAAGGTAGCGGGAGAGATTATTGTTAGGCATTGTTGTCGCTTTTCATATTCACAAGCAAAAATTCTGTAGCTTGGGCGTATTGTTTTTTAATAGATGGCATGAGGGATTTCTCGTTCCGCTTCGCTTCACTCGAAATGACATGACTCCTTAGCCTCAGCCTTAGCCTGCAACTCAGACCGCCTGCTCATCCACAATCTCCAACGCCACCCACTCAAAGCGGCGCAGGCCGGAGTCGGCCAGCCGCCAGATTTGGGTATGGAGCGGCATGCCTTCGTGGACGGAGGCGATGAGATAATAAACCTCGTCCCAGGCGTTGTCCATATCGGTTTGGGAGGGGATGGCCGGCCAGTCGGGGTGGGAGTGGTAGATGCCGATGATGTCCAGCCCGGTCTCGTCGGCGGCAAGCTGGACTTCGCCAAACTCTTCGGCACTGATGATAAAGCGGTCGTTGCGCTCGGTGTTTTGGTTGGTCGCCCGGCGGACATAGCGTACTAGGCCACCGTCGTCAAAGCTGCCCAGCAAGAAACCGCAGCACTCCGCCGGATAAATTTCCTTGGCGTGAGCATAAATTTGTTTGAGCTGGGCGTCGGTAATTTTCATCTTCCAAATATTAGAAAGGATCAGGAGATTAGAGATTGAGGACTATCTTCTATCTACTATCTTCTATCCTCTATCTTCCCCTACCGCACCCGTCTCACCGGCACCCTGGCTTTAGCCACGCCTCGGGCCGGCAGGCCGCGATAGCTGGGGGCCATAATTTCAAAGGTGGTGCAGCGGCCAACGTCCAAAAAGAGCGATTTCAGGCGCGGTTTCAGATCAATATCTTTAGCCATGGTGATGATGGTCGGCAGGCGGCCGTTGTAACGATGGTTAAAGAGCTGGTACAACTTTTCCTCGGCCCAGGGGGTGGCGCTTTCGGTGCCCAGGTCGTCCAGCACCAGCAGCGAGGCCCGGCGTACCTCGTCGAAGCGTTTGTCGTAGGGGGTCAGGCTGTTGGGATTGAAGGCCGCGCGCAGGTGGTCGAGCAAATCGGGCACGACGACAAACAGGGCCGGTTCGCCCCGCTTGGAGACTTCGTTGGCAATGGCCGCCGCCAGGTGAGTTTTGCCGCAGCCATAGGTGCCGGTAAAGACAATCCAGTCGTGAGGATGGGCGGCGTAGTTGCGGGCGCGTTCAAAGGCCCGCTTGAGGTTTTCGGCTTTTGCCGTATCCAGTTCGCCCTCGCGCAGGCTGAAGCTTTCAAAGGTCTGGTCGGCGTGCAGCGACAGGCTGGACAGCTCCGAGCTGCCCTGAGCCACACCAATCTGGCGAAAGTCGGGGGCCAGGATTTTGATAATTTGGGCCAGGTCGGGGTCCACCATGCGCGAGCGGATGCGGATGTCAATCTCTTCCAGCTCGTGGTTGGAGGTGACGACGGTCGGCAGTTGGGCGTTGTAGCGATAATTGAACAACTGGAACAGCTTTTCCTGCGCCCAGGGCGTCGAACTGTGCGCGCCCAGGTCGTCCAGAATGAGCAGCGAGGCGGTGCGAATCTCCTCAAAGCGCTGATCATACGTGACCGTGCTGTGGGGGCTGTAGGTGGTGCGGAGGTGGTCGAGCAGATCCGGCACGACGACAAAGAGAGCCGGCTCGCCCCGGCTGATGACCTGATTAGCAATGGCGGCGGCCAGGTGGGTTTTGCCGCAGCCGTAGCCGCCCAGCAAAATCAGCCAGCCTTCCGGTTGGTTGGCAAAGTTGTAGGCCATATCGTAGGCCATGCGCAGGTTGCGCCGCCGTTCCTCGGTCAGCCCATAGCCCTCAGGGACAAATTTGGGAAAGCTGTAGCGGGCCATCGTTTCCAGGTTGCTGATGACCCGCAGCTCCTGCAAGCGTTTATTTTCCTGCTCCCGCAGCCGGCACTGGCAGGGCACGAGCTTGCCAAAATTGGGATGGCCGACCGGCACATCCTGGCGCAAATAGCCGGTCCCACCACAGAGGGGACACAGGTATTCCTCCTCGGCGGGCAGCAGAATTTCGGCATCGCTTTCCGTTGGACGATCACTCGGCCAGGAGGTTGAATTACGGTTGAGGATTTCGTCTAATTTGTCCATTATGCCAGCCAGTGAATAAGAAAACTGGAGTAACAAAGCGAAGCTTTGTCAGCCAAAGCACAGCTTTGGCACTCCAGTTGGGCTAATGTTGAATCAACTGCCGCTCTTCGTCGGTGTACCAGGGTTTGTTGCCGCCGTCCTCGTCTTTACCTTTGCCGTCGTCGCGGCCGGAGGTAGCCATGCGTTCCAGCACGGCCCTGATGTAACTCCACTTGCGGACGTTGTTTTCGACCGCAATTTTGAAGGCATCCTCAATCCAGGCCTGGGGATAGTTCGCTTCGGCGTCTTTCAGTTCATCGGCCAGAATCGGCGAGAGCAAACCGATGTTGGCCTCATACAACTCAAAAATATTAGAGCGCTTGGCCGGCGGGGCGATTTCAGCGCCGCTGACGGCCACGACGCCCATTTCACCGGCGACAATTTTGGCATGCGCCTGCCGCCCCCGCTCGCTGTTAAGAAAGTACAGGTCATGGCGGCCGGCCTCGTCTTCCACCTGGGCGTAGAGCAGCGTCCCCCGCTCGACGGCCCGGCTCAAGCCCTGGTTAAGGGCACGAGCCACATCCTCGTCAAGCAGCGCCAGGCTGTGGACCAGAGTTTCGTCGGTCAGCAGCTCATTGTGCGAAATCACCTGCCGCGCCTGCCGGTAATGGACCCACAAAAAATGGAGCGTAACCTTCAGCTCGGTCAGGTTGTCAATTTGGGGCAGCAACCGGGCAAAAAACAAATCCGGCACCGACGTAAAGCGTAATTCACCTGCGGGAAAACCGTTAAATTTTTCCATAATTGTAAATGGTGAATTATGAATTACGAATTGTGAACCGTTAACCCTTCACAATTTACTATTCAAAATTCACAATTAGTACTCCATCGGTTGTCTGCGCACCTCCAGATCCACAAACTGGGCCAGGTGCTTTTTGAAGTAAACCGAGAAGATACCGGTGGGGCCAGAGCGGTGCTTGCTGACGATAATCTCGGCGATATTGGGGAATTCGGTGTCGGCATTGTAGACATCGTCGCGGTAGACAAACATCACCACGTCGGCGTCCTGCTCGATCGAGCCACTTTCTCTTAAATCCGACAGCATCGGCCGCTTGTCGTGGCGCGATTCTACCTGGCGGGATAACTGGCTGAGAGCCAGAATCGGCACATTTAACTCACGGGCCAGGGCCTTGATCGAGCGGGAGATGTAGCTGATTTCCTGCTGGCGGTTTTCGCTGCGCGAGTCGCCGCGCATCAGTTGCAGATAGTCAATAATAATCATATCCAGGCCGTGCTCGGCGTGGAGGCGGCGGGCCTTGGTCCGCAGTTCCAGGGCCGAAATGGCCGCACTGTCGTCAATAAAGAAGGAGGTGTTGGACAGGAGATTGGTAGCCTGCATAAAGGTCGGCCACTCGTTCTCTTTGATCTCGCCTCGGCGCAAGCGCTGGCTGTCAATGCCGGTTTCGGCGGAGATGAGACGCTGCACCAACTGCTCGTCGCTCATTTCCAGGCTGAACATGGCAATGCGTTTCTGAAAGCGCCGGGCGGCATGGAGGGCCATACTCAAAGCCAATGACGTTTTGCCCATACCCGGTCTTCCGGCCAAAATAATCACATCGGACCGCTGCAAGCCACCCAGCAGTTTGTCCAGATCGGCCAGGCCGGTAGGGATGCCGATGATCTCGCCGCGATGCTGGTAAAGGTATTCCACCCGGTCGTGATATTGATCGAGAACCTGGCGGATGGGCCGCAGATCGCGGTCTACCCGGCGGGCGGCCACCCCAAAAATGATCTCCTCGGCCCGGTCAACCACCTCGTCGGCGTCTTCGGTATCCTCGTAGGCCAGCCGGGCGATTTGTCCGGCGGCGTCAATCAGCCGGCGCAGAACGGCGGTGCGTTCGACGATGCGGGCATAGTATTCTACGTGGATCGAGGTCGGCGTGGCGTTGATCAGGCTGGTCAAATAAGACGCCCCGCCAATTTCGACCAGTTGGCCCCGGCGCTCCAGTTCATCGGTCAGCGTGACCAGGTCAGCCGGTTCGCGCCGTTCATGCAGGTCGCGAATCGCTTCGAAGACCCAACTGTGACGCTCCACGTAGAAGTCAACGGGCTGCAAAAAAGTTGCCACCCGAATGATCGCATCGGGATCAATCAGCAGCGAGCCTAGAACGGCTTCTTCGGCTTCGACATTATGCGGCTGTAATCTGTCGGGCACGGTGCCCGGTAAAATATCAACCATTGTGACTCGCGAAACTCAGATAGATCAAAAATTTTGACTATAATTTACTCTTGTTTTGAGCAGAACAAAAGTTCTAATCGAGAATCATAACACGAGCGCGGGGTTTCGTCAAACAATTTAACGACTTTCCGCGCACGTGAGCAAATTAAAGGCAGGCTAGATTTTTAGAAAAATGACTTAAAACAGATGTAGAGGGGTTAACAGAGCTTCGCTGAGGCCCACCCAACCCCAGCCTGACGCTCTGCCCGATCTTCGTTACTCAATTTTTACCCAGGTCGTCCAGGTCAAGTTCATCAATAAAGTCACGGAAAACGGCCAGTTGTTCCTCTTCCTCTTCGGACAGGGGTTCAGTGTCCCGATCCATATCGGCCTCTTCCAGACTCGTCTCCGGCACAATCGAAGCCGCCGACATCACTTCTTCCGCTACAAACAGCGGAGCATTGGCCCGCACAGCCAGGGCAATGGCGTCGCTGGGACGGGCATCAATCTCCATGCTTTGACCATTCACGTCCATCACAATCCGGGCAAAAAAGGTGTCGTTTTTCAACTCGCTGACCGTCACGTGAGAAATAGTGGCTCCCATTTCGTCTATAACACTTTTTAGCAAATCATGGGTCAAGGGACGGGCTACTTGAACACCCTGTAATTGAATCGTAATCGCATCGGCTTCAAAGGGTCCAATCCAGATGGGCAGGTAGCGGTCCGTATCTACATCTTTCAAAACTACCACCCGGTGCTGCGACATCAGACTAACGCGAATGCTATCTATCTTAACTTCTATCATGCACATCCTCCTGCCATCAGGCTTTCAGAAAACCGTATCCCAAAGTAAGGCTGACGCCCGAATTGGCTGGATTATACCACATGACAGATTCGCTTACAAGTGACTATTGGCCTATAAATTAGGATACGGTTATAATTTAAGTTATGTTTTTGCCCGCTATGGTTGCTGTTTTTCTCGTTCCTGCACCCAGTTTTTCCCTCATTTCCAGGCTCACTTTTTCTCTTGTTTCTCTTGTTCTCAAGCTGAATTTGGTAACAAGAGCAGTTCCGCTTATTTTCCTAACCCTGGCTTTGAGCGGCTGCGCTGCCCCGGAATCCTTGAGTCCTGCAGCCGCTCAACCTATCCTGGCCCAGACCTGGCAGGCCGGCCAGCACAGTGTCTGGGAGATTGAGTGGCCGGCTGCGCCCGTCGGCGGCCCGCTGACGGTGGAAACGTGGCAAGCTGGCTCGCGCTACCGCTTTGAAATTCTGGAAGCGACCGTCCCGGATTTGGTCGGCCAGGTTCTCATCTTTGACGGGCAGATTGCCTGGCGCTATCGTCGTTTTGACCAACCCCAAGATTCTGCCCAATCAGAGGAAGCCCGGCTTTCCCCGGTGAGCGATGCTTTTGCCATCATCAGCCGCTTGCTTGTAACTGCCCCGGAGACGGCTACCCAAGAAGCGCTGTGGCTGTCATCCGGCCCGGTCCAAAAACTGACCTTCACCTACTCCAACGGCGATAGTCTGGCTCTGTGGCGCGATGAAGCTACGGGATTGCCGGTGCGGGTGATGTTTACCCTGAGCGGCCAGCCGGCGACGCTGCGCGCCCGCAGTTTCGCGCCGCTGCCTGACCCACCGGAAGGCTTGTTCAAGCCATGAAAATCGCCGTCAATGCCTGGTTTTGGGATAACTCTGCGGTCGGCAGCGGCCAGTACCTCAAATATTTGCTGCCGGCCCTCTTGGAAGCGGACGGCCGGCTGGAAATCATCCTCATTTCGCCCAAACCCTTTGACCTTGCCCTGCCTGAGCGATGCCCTAATCTAAAATTCCATACGGTCAAGACCCCTTTTGCCAACCCCGCCTCCAATCTGGCCAAAGTTTGGTTTGAGCAGGTTACTTTTCCTCGCGCCTGCCGGAAACTGGGGGTAGACCTGGCCCACGTGCCCTACTTTGGCTCGCCCCTTGCTCCGTCCGTGCCGACGGTAGTCACCATTCACGATTTGATTCCCATGGTCCTGCCGGAATACCGGGGTGGCTTTTTGGTGCGGCTTTATACCTCGCTGGTGGCCGCGGCTGCCCCGCAAGCCAAAGTCATTCTGGCCGACTCGGAGGCCAGCCGGCGGGATATTTTGCAGAAACTTGGCCTGCCTGCCGAGCAGGTCCGGGTAGTCTACCTGGCTCCGGCGCCGCACTTTCAGCCCGCCGAAACCTGGCAGCAGCTTGTCGAGATAAAGAAAAAGTATAACCTGCCGGAGAATTTTGTGTTGTATCTGGGCGGTTACGATGTGCGCAAAAATGTCAGCGCCCTGCTGCATGCCTATACCTGGGTCAGCGCCACCCTGGGCGACCAATATCCCCTGGTATTGGCCGGGCGGATGCCCGAGACCGACACCCCCTTTTTCCCCGACCCGCTGCGGATTGCCCGCGAGCTGGGCCTCGCCGATGTTGTTATCACCCCCGGCTGGGTTGCCGAAGAGGACCGCCCGTTGCTCTATGCCGCCGCCACTGTGTTTGTCTACCCTTCCCGCTACGAGGGCTTTGGCTTGCCGGTCCTGGAAGCGATGGCCTGCGGTGTTCCGGTCGTAACCACCAACGCGGCCTCGATCCCGGAGTTGGCCGGCCCGGCTGCTTTCCAGCTTGACCCTCACGACACCAAGCACATGGCCGCGCCGATTATTCGCCTCTGTACCGAGGAGGAGTCCCGCGATATGATGATCGAGCGGGGGTTTGCTCAGGTAGAGAAGTTTAGCTGGGCCAAGACGGCCGCGGAGACGCTGCGGGTTTACCGGGAGGTAGTTGGAGATTTCGAGTAGAGGTTCCAAACTTTTTTGAAGAATAGATAGATTCTGTGGTACAATACCAAGGGGAGAGCCTTGCCCAAGTTTAGGTCTCTCTCTCCACCCAGCACGTCCCAAGTTTTCAACACAGCAATGTTAAAGTACAATCTGACGCGTTTATGAAAGTTTTGATGCTCTCCAAAGCCTGCATTGTGGGCGCATACCAAAAGAAGCTTGAGGAAATGGCCGCTATCCCCGGAGTCGAACTGACGGTTGTCGTGCCTCCTTCCTGGAATGATCCCCGTTACCCGACGCGCCTGGAAAGAGTCCACACCAGGGGCTATGAGCTGATGGTGAGCGATATTGTCTTTAACGGTAATTACCACCTCCACTTCTACCCCAAACTCGGTAAGATTGTGCGCCGGGTTCGGCCCGATATTTTTCACATTGACGAAGAACCTTATAACCTGGCCACGTTTCTGGCCCTGCGCCTGGCTCGCTCCGCCGGGGCGGGGACCGTCGTCTTTAGCTGGCAGAATTTATTGCGCCGTTACCCGCCGCCCTTCAGTTGGATGGAACGGTATGTGCTCAAGCACGCCGACGCTCTGCTGGCCGGCAACAGCGAGTCGGCCCAGGTGTGGCAGCGTAAAGGCTACGCTGGCCCTATCCACCTGATTCCCCAGTTTGGGGTGGACCCCGCCATCTATTATCGCCGTCCGCGGCCGGCCCGTCAGGGGCGCATCAGCATCTTTAAACAACGCACGACCCGCCCGCCGACCCAGCCCGCCCTGGCCATCGGCTACGTCGGGCGCTTGGTTGAGGAGAAAGGTTTGGAGATTTTGCTGCATGCAGCCAGCCAGCTCAACGGCCCCTGGACGCTCCAAATCCTGGGCAGCGGCCCCGACCGGGAGCGGCTGGAGAAGATGACCCAGTGGCTGGGTATTGCGCCGCGCGTCACCTTTGACCAAAAGCTGCCTTCGACACATTTGCCCCATTATTTTAGCGGGCTGGATGTGCTGGTCTTACCCTCGCTGACCCGGCCCAATTGGAAAGAGCAGTTTGGCCGGGTCTTGATCGAGGCCATGGCTTGTGATGTGATCACCCTCGGCGCTCGTTCCGGGGCCATTCCGGAGGTTATCGGCGACGCCGGGTTGACTTTTGGCGAAGGCAACGTAGTCGAGTTGCAGCAGCAACTCCAACAATTGATTGACGATGTGTCTCTGCGGGAAGCCCTGCGCCAAAAAGGCCGCCAGCGAGTCAAAGATCATTACACTCAGGCTGCAATTGCCAGAAACACGGTCAAAGTGTACTGCGACATTTTAGGAGAAACTGTTCCGGGGATAACCACCCTGTTAGAACAAGAATTGGCAGCCGTACGATAAAGAAGTTGAGGAGTGTTAAAGCATAGCTTTGATTTGCGCAAGCTACACTCTCTCAGTTCCCTTAGTTCCCTTTTTCTTGGTGGATAGCCTATGTCACAAATGTGCCCGAATTGCAGCTTTGATAACCCGGATGAGGCCCAGAAATGCAGCAATTGCCCGTCGCCCTTACGGGGATTGCTGGGCTATCGGACCACGCTGGGCGGGCGCTATCAGGTTATCAGTGTGTTGGGTTGCGGGGCCATGGGAGCAGTCTATCTGGCCGAAGATAAACGCCTGGTAGGCCGGCGCTGCGCGATTAAGGAAAACCGGCCCGATCCCAACGCCGGCCCCGAATACCAGTCCCAGGCCCGTGATCAATTTTTGGCCGAAGCCAGCGTTCTGGGCCAGCTCGATCATCCCGGTCTGCCTAAGGTGTCAGATTATTTCATCGAGGATGAGCGCCAATACTTGGTGATGGATTATGTCGAAGGAGAAGACCTCGAAAGTACCTTGCTGCGAACCCGGCAGCCCCAGCCTGAGGACTCGGTGCTGTATTGGAGCGACCAGGTATTGGATGCGCTGGCCTATTTGCACAACCGGCGTCCTCAGCCGATTATTCATCGTGACATCAAGCCGGCCAATATCCGGGTGAATCTCCAGGGCAAGGCCAAATTGGTTGATTTCGGCCTGGTGAAATTACTGGATAGCAACAACCCCAAAACCAAAGCCGAACTACGTGGCATCGGCACACCGGCCTATGCTCCCCTGGAACAGTTCGCCAGCAGCGACGACCATACCGACGCCCGTTCCGACATCTACGCCCTGGGCGCAACTATGTACCACCTGCTAACGAATCTTTACCCGCCGGATGTCCATCAACGCTTGCTGAATCCGGAGCTGCTGACTCCGCCCCGCCGGCTCAATCCACTGCTAACAGAAAGTACCGAGCGGGTTATTTTGCAGGCGATGGAGATTTATCCCAACCAGCGCTTCCAATCCGCCGAGGACATGCGGCTGGCCCTACGGACACCGGCCACCAGCACCACGACCATGCCGGCCCCCAAACCTGCCTCTCCCCGCAAATCGGCCGCTCCTGTCTCGGCCTGGTTGTTTGGCCTGGTCGGACTGCTGGTGGTGCTGCTCATTTTGGGCAGCGTCTCCTATTTGCTCTTCGGCCTTGAGGGCAACAATGAGGCCGTGGCCCAAACGGCAATTATCACCGAGGGAGAGCCGACTTTCACCCCAACCCCATTGATTGTGCAATCCCTGGGCGACGCGCCCACCGATACGCCCACGCCCGTGGTGGAAGCTCCAACGGCCACGGAAGAACCTGCCCCTGCCGCTACCGACACGCCCACGTCGGAACCAACCACCAGCCCGCTACCGACGCCGACCCCCCGTGTTACCACTGCCGCTGCTGCTCCTGCCGCTGGCGTCCCCGCTTCATCTCTCGTCGGCACGATTGCCTATCCGGTTTTCAACGGCACGGATTTTGATATTTATTTCGGCCAGGCCGATGGTTCCGGGACACGGCTCTACCGCAAAAATGCCAGCCAGCCGGCATTTAGCCCCGATGGGTCGCGCATCGCTTTTCACTCCTGGCGGCTTGACTCCTGGGGGTTGACCACGATGAGTGTTTCGGGGGCCAATCCCATCATTGTCGCCAATTTTGTCGAAGATCAACTGCCGACGTGGAGTCCCGACGGCAGCGAAATTGTTTTACTTTCGCGCCGCGCCGGGGATCGCAAATCTCGTTTAATCCGGGTGGGTAGTTTTCAGGATCGAACTGAAGGGGTGGTGATTGGCGAAGGCGAGTATCCGACCCTGGGTCTTGATGGCCGCCTGGTCTTTAAAGGCTGGGGCAATACCGCGCCGGGGCTGCGCAGCGCCACGATTTCCCTGGGCGATATACAAGTGCTGACCTCTTCTGACCGAGATACCGCGCCGGCCCCTTCGCCCGATGGGCAGAAAATTGCCTTCATGTCGCAGCAGGAAGGGAACTGGGATATTTACATCGTCAGTGCCAACGGCTCTAATTTGCAGCGTCTGACCGACGACCCGGCCGAAGACGGCCTGCCGGCCTGGTCGCCCGATGGTAAGGTGCTGGCTTTTGCCAGCTACCGGGGTGGTTCCTGGGGCATCTGGGCGATGACTCCGACCGGCGCTGACCAACAACTGCTCTTTGAGATGGAAGGCTCGCCCGATGGCTTTGTTGGGCGCGATAGCAATACCAGCCGGGGCTGGACCGAGGAAAGAATTAGCTGGACCAGGTGAAAAACGATAAGCTTAACGTTACCGTCCCAGCAAGAGCAAAATCCCCGCTACCAGGGCCAGCAGCGCCATCACCAGCGCCTGGCCCTGGAAACTAAAGCCGAACAGCCCCAGCAGGCCGGTTAGGATGAACCAGATTCCGGCCAGGACCAGGCCAAGATTCTGGTTTAATCTGATTGCCGAGCGCCGCCCCCCGCGCTCGGCCAGGCTGAGAACCAAAACTACCAGGCCCACCACCAGCAGCAGGTGGATTAACCCGCCAAAGGTATAGTTGCCAATAACCCCCAGGAGCCACAAAATCAGGAGAATGACAAAGATAGCAACCAGCATCGTTCCCTCCTACAATAACCCTAATTCCTGCGCCCGCAGGGCCGCCTGAGTGCGGTCGCGGGCGCCAATTTTTTGCAGGATAGTGGTGACGTAATTTTTAACGGTGCCTTCAGCCAGGCTGAGCTTGAGGGCAATCTCGCGGTTGGTCAGGCTCTGGCCCATCAGCCGCAGGATTTCCACCTCGCGCTCCGACAGGGGTTCGGGTAAGGCTGAGTCCAGGGGCCGGGCGGGGGGTGCCAGCCGGGCAAACTCGGCCACCACTTTGCGGGCAACAGAAGGCTCGATGAGCGCGCCCCCGGCGGCCACCGTGCGGATAGCCTCGGCCAGCTCCTGGCCCGACACCGCCTTGAGCAGATACCCCAGCGCCCCGGCCCGTAAGCCATCAAACACGTAAGCGTCGTCGTCGAAGGTGGTCAGGATAATGACCCGCGCTTCGGGCCAGCGGGCGCATAAGCGCCAGGTCGCCTCCACCCCATCCATCACCGGCATGCGGATATCCATCAAAACCACGTCAGGCTGCACCGTGGGGTAGGTTTCCAGGGCAGCCTGCCCATCCCCGGCCTCGCCGACAACCTCCAAATCCGGCTCCAATTCCAACAGCGTGCGCAGGCCGTCGCGCATCAGGCGTTGGTCGTCAACCAGCAGGACGCGAATTTTCTGGCTCATGAGGACTCTGCCAGCCGGGGTGTAGCTTCTGTGCGGACTGAGGGCGGGGCAAAGGGGCAGATCAATTTCCAGTGACAGGATTTTTTGGCCGGGAGTGGTGCCGCCTGGCTCTCTTCCGGGAGGGGAAGGTGAAAACAGATTTGGGTCCCCCCGCCGGGCGTGGACTCCAGGTGAAACTGGCCCTTGAGGTGAGCCGCTCGCTCTCTCAAACCGCGCAGGCCAAAACCTGTCTGTGTCTCCGTTGAGTCAAACCCCCGGCCATTATCCTTGACCAGCAGGGTTAAGTTGCCCCCTTCGAGAGCCAGTTCTAACCAGACCTGCCGGGCCTGGGCGTGACGCTGCACGTTGGTCAAAGCCTCTTGCGCGGCCCGGTAGAGAGCCAGGCGCTGGGCATCGGGGAGGGGCGGCAGCTCTTCCGGCAGCGAGCGGTTGACTTTAATACCGGTTGCTTCCTCGAAGCTGTGGGTCAAGCGAGTCAGGGCGGTGAGCAGCGATAGGTCAACGTCCAGGGGCGTTCGCAGCGTGGCCACGGTCTGGCGCAGTTCGGCCAGGGCATCAACCACTTCTTGATGAACCGTGTTGACCATTCGCGCCGCGCGGCTGGGGTTGGTTGGGATGAGCCGTTCGGCTCCTTCCAGTTGGACGGCGGCGACGGTCAGGCGGTGGCCCAGCGCGTCGTGCATCTCGCGGGCCAGCCGGTTGCGCTCCTGCGATACGGCCAGCTCCTCGACGCGGGCGGCATACTCTTGCAACTGCTGGTAGGTGGTTTGCAGTTCCTCAAAAAGAGCCTGGCTGCGGCGCTGCGCCGTTTTGGCCTGAGCCAGGGAGTAGGCAAAAATGCCGCAGAAGATGTAACCCACCGAGTAAGGCAGCGAATAGAGAACATGGCCCAACTTGTCGGTAACCGTACAGTAAATGCTGTTAATAATGATAAAAGCGACGAGCCAAAGTACGGCCGACCGCGTCGGCAGCGCCAAAAACGCTGTTACGCTGAGGATACAAAACAACATGGGCAGCATCAACGAGCCGGGCCGCAGAAGCAGCAAAACAATCACCAAACCTGTCTGCAAGGCCAGGTAAGTATGAGACTGCCAGCCCGGAGCGCCAAGCAGCGGCTTGCCGGCCAACAACAATCCAAACAGCAGCAAAAGACCCGCCGTCGCCCCTTGAGTCGTGGTTGCAGGCATCACGACCAACTCAATGAAGGCTACCGCGGCCCAGGAAAGGTAGGCCGTTAGATAAAGGAGATTAAATTCCCGGTGGGGAAAAAGCAGCTTCCACAGCATAACGGCATTGTACCACAGCCGGAGTCATATCGGGTAGTGCCGGAAGTCATATTGTGAGGAAGGCTGGAAGATTGGAGGACTGGAAGATGGGTAAAAATCCAACCTTCCAGCCTTCCAACCTTCCATTTCTCATGCTCGCTCACCCAACGTCAATTGGGTTTGAAACGTCTGGCCCGCGCGCTGAATGTCCAAAGTAACGGTTTCACCGGCCACGTACTCGACCAGCAGGCTGACCAGCGGGTGACGATCATCCAGCGCCTGGCCGTTGACTCCCACAATCACATCCCCGGCCTGCAGGCCGGCCAGGGCCGCCGGCGAGCCGTTGACTACCTCTTCCAACAGCGCGCCCTGAGTAAGGGTCAACTGTTGCTCGTTGGCCAGTTGCGGGTTCAACTCTTTGTACTGAATGCCCAGGAAAGAAGGCCGGGCATCGCCGCTTTCAATCAGCCGCCGGACCACTTTTTCAGCGACGTTGCTGGGGATGGCAAAGCCCAGCCCTTCGGCGCCAGCGGAAAAGCCGTCACCGCGCACCACCGCCGTATTGATGCCGACAATCTGCCCGGCCAGGTTAATCAGCGGGCCGCCGCTGTTACCGCTGTTGATGGCCGCGTCGGTTTGCAGCAGGCCGCGCAACCCCCCCAGTTCGCGATTAAACCCGCTCAACACGCCGCTGGTCACCGTATTTTGATACTCCCCCAGCGCCGAACCAATGGCCAGCACGTGCGCGCCGAGCGGCAGCTCGCTGGAGTCGCCCCACATGGCTACGCCTGGAACGACGCCATCCACTTTGAGCACAGCCAAATCGAAGTCAGGGGCCGTGCCGATCAGCTTGGCCGGGGCACGTCCGCCCTGGGCATAGATCACAACCAGCTCGCCCGCATTTTCGACGACGTGGTTGTTGGTGACGACATAACCGTCGCTGCTGATAAAAACGCCAGAGCCGCTGCCGATGCCCTGCAAATCCTGGGCGATAACGGTGACAACGGCCGGCAGCACCTGGGCGACCGCTCCCACTGAAGAGGATTGGTCGTTGACGATAATCTCTTGAGGCGTACTTCCTGCTGAGTTAGAGGGGGCGGAGACAATCAACCCCGCCGGGACCGGCTCAACCAGCGCCGAGCCGGAGTTGACCATCGTTGAAGGCTCAATCACTCTGGCCGCCACCACATAACCGGCTAAACTGCCTATGGCGGCGCCAATCAGCAAACAGACTGCTACCACCAAACACCCGGCTAACCAGGTCGAACTTTTGTTGCGTGAAGACATCATCTTGCCTCCTTGGGCTGTAAGCAGCTAAAAACTTGGAGTTAGGCGAGGAAGAAAGAAAGAACTGCTGCGTGAGCAGGTCTAATCAGTTTTGTTCGTTATGTCTATTATACCTAAAAAGGAGTGAAAAGTATAGGAGTCAAAAATCCCGTGAGTGATCTTGTTTCATTTCGTTCCCACGCAAAGCGTGGGAACGAAATGAACGAGATAAAAAAATAGGGCAAAGAATTGACTTGCCCTATTTTTGTCCGGTGCGGGTTAATCTACCGAGGACTGGATCAGATCTTCGGCGCTGGGGCGAACCCCCAGGGTTACGCTGACCGTTTCCTGCTGCCCGTCGGGGTGAATGACATCGAGCTGGACGGTATCGCCGGGTTGGGTCTTTTCCAGGAGATAGCCGATTAATTCATCCATCGCCTTGATCGGCTGGCCGTTGATCGCGGTGATCAAATCGCCGCCAAGCTGGTATTCCTCGCCATCTACCGTCAGCGTCTTGTCGCTGCCAACCAGGCCGGCCTTGTCGGCGGGGCCAGCCTGGGTCACGTCAATGACCAGCACCCCCTGCGTCCCCTCCGCCAGTTTCATCAATTCGGCCACTTCCAGGGTTAAACTGCCGCCGCTGATGCCCAGCCAGGCATATTCGTAACTTTCACCTTTGATCAAGGTCGGCACGATCTGCTTGGCTGTGTTGACCGGCACGGCAAAACCAATCCCGTTGTTGACCCCGGTCTGGCTTATAATTTGGCTGTTGATGCCAATGACGGCCCCAGTCCGGTCGAGCAGCGGGCCGCCCGAATTGCCGGGATTGATTGAAGCATCGGTCTGGATGGCCTTGGGGATCGAGAAAGCAGAGTTACCGCTGCGAATCGTCCGCCCCACGGCGCTGACAATCCCGCTGGTCATGGTAAACTCCTGGCCAAAGGGGTTGCCGATGGCAATGGTCAGTTGGCCAACCTTCACCTGGTCGCTGTCGCCCAGGGTCACCGGTGTTAATTCCGAAGCCGGCACATCTACTTTGATAACGGCCAGGTCGGAGTTGGGGTCGGTGCCCAGCACTTCAGCCTTGGCCGATGTCCCATCCGCAAAAATAACCTCGACATCGCTGGCATCGGCGACAACATGGTTGTTCGTCACAATATGCCCCTCGGTGTCCCAGACAAAGCCGGTCCCCAGGCCGCGGTTAAAAAATTCGCGGGGCGATGGCTGATCCTGTTGCTGCCCCGGGATGTCGGGGTGGTCAAAACCAAAGGGATTGGGCATGCTGGTATCCGCCTCAATCTTCTGGGTAACTCTGATGCTGACCACCGACGGCACCGTCGCTTGATAAAGTTGGCTCAAGGCTTCTTCATACGTCGCCAAAATATCGCCCGTCTGGGCAGCGGGCGCGGTCACGACGGTCAGATCGCTCTTGACCGGCACAAGCGGGGCCGCCTGGGCGCTGTCGTTCAGGTAGGGAGCGAGCATAACCCCGCCGGCAAAAGACCCCAGCATGGCCAGTAAAAGAAGGGCCGTCAGGCCAATCGTCAAGAGTTTAAACGAAAAAGATGGTTTTTGGTTCATTTCTAGATTCCTCCTTGTTGCTCTAGCGTTAATCCAACAAAAAGCGGGTTTCCGCAGAACCCACTCAGAATAGAGACGATCTCATGTGGTTTGCTTTTCGGCTCAATTCTAGAAGCGGCAGATTAGAGCAAAGTTAAACCGATGTTAGAGGTATATTAGAAATAGGGCAGTTGGACTTGCGCCGGTAAAGTCTTACCCTGCCTGGGTCTATCCCAAATTCTAAGCCCAGAGACGCCAGACATTGCGTTCCGCCAAGCATTTCCTAAAAATTGGGGGTTACTATTAGGCAAAATATTTAAGTCCTTTAGTACTATTTTACTTGTGACTAATTTCACTATCGTGGCGGTGAATTCTCTGGTAATTTTAGGTAAGTTCTTGGATAACTTAAGCAAAGCCGTTCCAATTATTTTCGCAAGAGAGTGTTTTTGTATAGCCTGAGAGGCAGAAGAGAGTTCAAAGATGACAAAATACTAGAGCCTATCGGCCATAACAATGGGTCCCCCGAAGCGATCTGATCCTGCTGGCGAATCTCATCTTGAACCAAAAGTAGTATCAGAGCATCGTCAATCCAAAATCCAAAATTGTCAATCCCTGGAGAAAAACATGAATCGCAAATCTATCGCCACCATCTTAATCGTATCCATACTAGCCAACCTGTTGTTGGTCTGGCAGGTATGGGCCGGCAGCCCGGATTCGCCGGGCGCGCCTAATGCTACCAGTTCATTCACCCTGGCCGACCTGTACAACCGGCTCAACAGCGGCGCAGCGGGGACCCAGAGCACCTTTACCGAGCCGAGCACCGCGCCCGGCGCAGGCACGATGTATACCCTCAACGACATTATGACCAAGGCCCCGGCGGCGGATGACGCCAGCGGAGCCACGGCTGCCCAGGTGGCGGCCGGCAAAACCTTCTGGGGCTTAACCGGCGGCCAGTGGGGACTACGCACGGGCACAATGACCAACAACGGGGCGGTGACCATTACGCCGGGGACGAGCGACCAGAGCATCGCGGCCGGCTACCACAGCGGCAGCGGCTTGGTGTATGGGGATAGCGACCTGCTGGCGGAAAACATCCTATGGGGGGTCAATATTTTTGGGGTAGATGGGGCCTTGTACCCGGCCCGTGTGCCTGTAACCGGGCAGACGAGCATCTACAACAGCGGCGATGACGGCAATCTGCTCAAGGGCGTCGCCTGGCCCGACCCGCGTTTTACAGACAACGGAGACGGCACGGTGACAGACAACCTGACCGGTTTGATCTGGACAAAGAATGCCAACTGCACTGACATGCCTTCCCCACCCCCACATAATTGGGAGTATGCTTTAACGATGGCCGCTGCCATGGAGAGTGGTGATTGCGGGGTGAGCGACGGTTCCGCAATGGGCGACTGGCGGCTGCCCAACGTGCGGGAGTTGATGAGCCTGATTGATTACGAGAATATCAATCCTGCTTTGCCGACGGGCCATCCCTTCACTAACGTCCAGAATAATATATACTGGACGAGCACTACCCACAAAGAGACCGGGACCGCCTTCCATGTGTACCTGACCTCCGGCAGTTTGACCGGGGGCCCAAAAGACTTTAATCAGTATGTCTGGCTGGTGCGAGACCCCCAATGAGAAAATTTGGCGACCCCGACCTCCTCAGGGCCGGCTTTGGCCTCTTTGAGGGAGGAGGCCAGGGGGGACTTCCTCCTGGCCGGAGCCAAATTAATCAGGAGCAACCCATGATAACCAGAAAATTGTCACTCTCCATTGTTTTAGTCCTCAGTCTGGGCCTGGTCTTAGCGGGTGTGGTTTATGCCGCCGGCAACATTGACGCCGCCAACAAATATGCCTGGGGCAGCAACGTCGGCTGGATCAACTTCAATCCCACCCACGGCGGGGTCACAGTGTATGCCGACCACCTGGAAGGCTACGCCTGGGCCGAGAACATCGGCTGGATCCGGCTGGGCACTTGCACCGGCGGCAGCCCTTGCACCTATGCCAATACCAGTCCAACCAACTACGGCGTCAACCGGGCCGCCGACGGCAAGTTGTCAGGCTATGCCTGGAGCACCACCGCCGGTTGGATCAAATTCAACCCAACCCACGGTGGGGTAACAGTTGACCCAGCCACCGGTGCGTTTAACGGCTATGCCTGGGCCGAGAATGTCGGTTGGATTCATTTCAAGGGCGGCGCGGGGGCCACCGCCTATGGCGTGGTCACCAGTTTTGGCGGCAGCACCCCTTCTCAGCCTCTCAACCTGGCGCTGGATTTTGACGGGAGTAATGATTACGTCACTATCGCTGATGCCGATAGCCTGGACCTGACGAGCAACTATACGCTGGAAGCCTGGATTTACCCCAACAGCTTTGGCTACCTTGAGGGCATCATCTCCAAATACCATACCAACAACGCCAACGGCTATACCCTGCGGGTTACAGCCAGTGGGGGCATAGATTTTGATCAGATGAGCACGGCGGGTGGCCTGCTGACGCCCAACCAATGGTATCACATTGCTGCGGTAAACTCCGGCGGAACCCGCTCGTTGTACATAAATGGCTTGCCGGTTACCTTGAGCGGTACACCAATTACTGTCGGGGCCAATAACAACCCGGTGCGTATCGGCCAGGATTTTGGCACAACCGGGCCTGCCCGCTACTTTGACGGTCTCATTGACGAGGCTCGTATCTGGAATACCGCCCGCACGGCCGCCGATATCGGTGACAATATGTACCGGGAACTAAGCGGCGCCGAGTCCGGCCTGGTGGCCTATTACAATCTCAACGAATCGGGTTCCTCCACCACGGCCAATGACCTGGCCGGCAGCGACCATAATGGCGCGCTAACCAATATGGCCCTGCCGAATGGGCGGCGCATCTCCAGCGCCTTTGGCGGCCCCAAGAATGTCCTGGATTTTGACGGGAGTAATGATTACGTCACTATCGCTGATGCCGATAGCCTGGACCTGACGAGCAACTATACGCTGGAAGCCTGGATTTACCCCAACAGCTTTGGCTACCTTGAGGGCATCATCTCCAAATACCATACCAACAACGCCAACGGCTATACCCTGCGGGTTACAGCCAGTGGGGGCATAGATTTTGATCAGATGAGCACGGCGGGTGGCCTGCTGACGCCCAACCAATGGTATCACATTGCTGCGGTAAACTCCGGCGGAACCCGCTCGTTGTACATAAATGGCTTGCCGGTTACCTTGAGCGGTACACCAATTACTGTCGGGGCCAATAACAACCCGGTGCGTATCGGCCAGGATTTTGGCACAACCGGGCCTGCCCGCTACTTTGACGGCCTCATTGACGAGGCTCGTATCTGGAATACCGCCCGCACGGCCCAGCAAATCCGCGAAAATATGGCGCGTGCCCTGCTTGGTAGCGAAACCGGGCTGGTGGGCTATTGGCGCATGGATTACGGCCTGCCCGGCAGCGCCAATCCCGGCCTTACCACCCTGCCTGACCTCACCGCCAACAACCATGATGGCGCGCTGACCAACTTTGCCCTTTCAGGTAACACCTCCAACTGGGTTGGCTCAACGGCTTTTAATACCTGGTTTGGCAGCTATGATACCGCCTGGGCTACCGGCGGCAACTGGAGCCGCAACGCTGCGCCGGCCGCCAGCGACACGGTGGGCGTCTACAGCTATGGCGGCTACAACCCCGCGATTGGGGCTGCGGCCAACGCCCGCGACCTGATCATTGCCAGCGGCGGCGTACTGACCGTGAACGGCAGCAACACGCTGAATATCGGCAGCCGGTTCATCAATTACGGTACGTTCACGTCCAACAGTTCCAGCGTGGTCTTTAACGGCTCAGGCAGCCAGTACCTTATCCTCGGTGCAGCTACTGCCTTTAACCATTTGACGGTCAACGCCGGCGTCACGCTGATTGAGACCGAAGCCGCCAATAACGCTACGGTCAACGGCACGCTAACCAACCATGGGGTCATTCGCAAAGTGCAGGCTATTCCCACGACCGGCGCCTACACCTTTGGACTGGCCGGCGGCCCGGTGAATGGGGCCAACGTTGGCCTTAATGTCACCGGCGATAGTTTTAGCGCCATCCAGGTAGACCGCCGAGATAACAGTCACCCCAGCGCTCCCTCAAAAATCCAGACCGGGCGATATTGGACCATTACGCCCAGCGGGACCGGTACGGTCAACCTGACCCTGCCCGCCACTTTTACCGCAGATAGCAGCAGCCAGGTTTGCCGTTATACCGGCAGCGGACAGGTGTGGGATTGCGCCCGCACCTCAAACACCGCCAACAGCGTCACCCGCGATGGCGTCACCACCTTTTCGGATTGGGCGGTGAGCCAGGAGACAGTGAAAACCTACCTGCCCTTTATCATCAAATAAGTTAAAACCTGTTGAATTTTAATATCGGCCAGTAGTCAAGGGGGCGGATAACTATCCGCCCCTCTGAAATATTGTCAGGCCAAAATCATAAAACCTTGGAGGTTTTTATGCGACACCCACACTTATTAACATTTCTTTTATCCACCTGTTTGGCCCTGCTGGCCGGGTTGCTGCTGCTCCCGGTTCTGCCGGTGTTAGCCGCCGGGCCGGAGGTGAACACTGCCGCCGACGATGAAAGCGACGGTTGCGGCGTGGGCTAC
The DNA here is from genome assembly GCA_023382535.1 of Anaerolineae bacterium. Next base: position 73,090 of record JAHDWA010000036.1, read on the forward strand.
TGCACTTTGCGCGAGGCTATCACCGATGCCGCCGACGGCAATACCATTACCTTTGCCGGCAGCTACACCATCTACCTGAACAGCCAGTTGAATATCTTCGCGCAAACCGTGACTCTTGACGGCGAAACCAATACCGTCACCATCAGTGGCGACAGTGGCGGCGATGGCACTGCTAATGTGCGGGTCTTTTACATCGGCGACAGCAGCGTCGTCACCCTGACCCACCTCAGCATCGTCAGCGGCACCACCAACAGCGGTGGCGGCGGCATATACAACACAGGCACACTGACGGTGCAGGACTGCACCCTCTCCGGCAACTCGGCCAGTGATGGCGATGGCGGTGGCATCTACAACGTGCAAGGTGCCCTGGCGCAAGGTATCCTGACGGTGCAGGACAGCACCCTCTCCGGTAATTCAGCCACCGGCGAGTTCAGCCGTGGCGGCGGCATCTCCAACTACCAGGGCATCCTGACGATGCAGGGCAGCACCCTCTCCGGCAACTCGGCCTCCTACCTGGGAGGGGGTATCTCCAACTTCTATGGGAAGCTGAGCATGAGTAACAGCACCCTTTCCAATAACTCAAGCTCCCTCCTCGGCGGCGGGATCCACAACCAAACAGGGGTGCTGACCGTAACCAACAGCACCCTTTTCAGCAACTCGACCTCCATCTCTGGCGGTGGGATCCACAACGAAACAGGGGTGCTGACCGTAACCAACAGCACCCTTTTCAGCAACTCGGCCCCCCAGAATGGCGGCGGCATCTCCAACTACCAGGGTACCCTGACGGTGCAGAACAGCACCTTTTCCCACAATGCGGCCTCCTACGGCGGCGGCGGCATCTACAACAACCAGGGTACCCTGGCGGTGCAGAACAGCACCCTTTCCCGCAATTCAGCGATCGACGGTTGGACCGGCGGCATTGTAAACAACAAGACCCTACACCTGTTGAATACACTGGTGGCTAACAATTTCGGTGGTGATTGTAGTAACTTTGGTAATATCGCCACCAACGACCACAACCTGATTCAGAGCACCGGCGAATACGCCTGTAATTTAACTAACGGGGTAAACGGCACTATCATCGGGGTGGACCCGCTGCTTGGCCCCCTGGCTAATAATGGCGGCAATACCCAAACTATGGCCCTGCTGGCGACGAGTAAGGCCATTAACGCGGGTAATAACGCCACCTGTCTGCCCACCGACCAACGCGGCATCGCCCGGCCCCTGGGCACGGCTTGCGAGATTGGGGCGTTTGAAGCGGAGACGAAAGTCTACCTGCCTGCGATAATGAAATGAACAGGTCATCCCCCCCTGAGTGTTGGTCATTTAACTGAGGTAAAATTTGCCACGAACTGCACGAGTTAACACCAAATTTTCCGCCTTTCGTGAAAATTCGTGTTGTTCGTGGCTAAAAACATCCACTTTGCGGGAGACTGCCCGTCACCTCTACGTAAATCTAACCCCCTGAATTCTTGCAGTTTTTGGGTCTCGTCCACGCTTTCCATTAGATTGAGTCTTGACAAACGTTTGTATTAGTGATAGACTAGGGCTTGTTTATACAAAATCCCCTTTAGCTACAAAAATTGTCGAATTTGAGGTTGTTTTACCTACAAATTTTTATTTGCCCAACGGCAAACGTTTGTATTTTTTGAACAAACCGACCTCTATCCCTTTTACTTCGCTCCTTTAGGATCGTCTTTTTAAGCTAAAATCGTAACCGTGTCGCGCTGGACAGGTCAACAAGACAAGGATGTCAACAGAATGGAAATATCGGCATGACGATCTCCATTAAAGATATTGCCAAAGCCATGGATATTTCCTACAGCACCGTTTCTCGCGCGCTGAATAATAGTCCCCGGGTAAAGCTGGAAACGCGCCGGCAGATCCAGCAGATGGCGCTGGAGATGGGCTATCTGCCCAGCGCCGTCGCCCGCAGCCTGGTCATGCGGCGCACGAACACGATTGGCATTGTCGTTACCAAGATCACCGATCTGTTTTTTGCGGAAGTGATCCAGGGTATCGAGGAAACAGCTCTCAGCTCGGGACAGAACGTCATTCTGACCAACTCCGATGGTAAGCCTGACCGGGAACTGGCCGCTATTCAAAACCTGCGCGAGCGGCGGGTGGACGGCATTATCCTGGTGGCTGCCTGCGCCGACCAGGAGACCAAGCGCCGGCTTTTTACCTCGACCAGCTTTGAGACGCCCATTGTTATCATCAACAACGTTCACCACGAACCTATTGGCTATTCTATCGAAACCGACAACCTGGACGGGGGACGCCAGGCAACCCAGCATCTGTTGGAGTTGGGGCACCGGCGCATCGCCCATATTACCGGCCCTACCAGCGAATGGGATGCGGTAGAGCGGCAGAGCGGCTATGAACAGGCCCTCCAGAAGGCGGAGCTGAGCCTTGATCCGGCCCTGGTTGTGTATGGCGATAACCGGCCCGAAGGCGGCTGGCAGGCCATGCAGCAACTCCTGGCCCTGGCCCACCCGCCGACGGCCGTGTTTTGTTACAACGACGCTACTGCCCTGGGGGCGATGCGCGCTACCTATGCCGCCGGGCTGCACATCCCCCAGAATGTGTCCATTGTAGGTTTTGACGATATTGATCTGGCCCCGTTTTTCCAACCACCCCTGACCACGGTCGCCCAGGCCAAGCGTGAAATGGGAGCATTGGCCGTGCAGATGGTATTGGACCTGCTGAACCATAAAACGGTGCAAGATTGTGTTTTGCCCAGCCGGCTGGTCGTCCGCGAGTCAACCGCGCCGCCGGCCTGAGTCAATCGTTCAATTGTTGTGTCGAAGGAGACGCCCTATGCCTGACCCCGGTATGTTAGCCGCCGTTTTTGAAGATGAAGGACGCCTCGCCATCCGCGAGGTTCCAACCCCTAGACTCAATACCCCGCAAGATGTTATCCTCAAAGTAGAAATTTGCGGCATCTGCGGCACGGACCTGCGTATTCTGGCTGTGCCGCCCCTCATGCAGGCCAAAAAGGGCATCGTTTTAGGCCACGAGTACATCGGCCAGGTGGTCGAGGTGGGCGAGGCCGTGCGCCAGTTCCAACCCGGCGACCGGGTAGCGGTCATCCCCGACATTCCCTGCGGCTACTGCCCCTTCTGCGCCGAGGGGCGGCCCAATCTGTGCGAAAATATGTATGCCATTGGCGGTGATGTGGACGGCGGCTTTGCTCACTATGCCCTGGCGCCGGCCAAGGCCCTCTACAAAATCAGCCCCGATTTGCCGGTCGAGGCCGGGGCCTTTGTCGAGCTGCTCTCTTGCGTGCTGGGCGGGGTGCAAAAAGCGGCCCTCCTGCCGGGCGAGGATGTGGTCATTATCGGCGCGGGACCAGCGGGGCTGGTCTACCTGAAGGTGCTTAAGGCCGCGGGAGCCGGGCGAGTCATCATGGTCGAGGTGTCACCCTGGCGCAGCGAGTTCGCCCTGAAAGCCGGGGCCGACCAGGTGGTCAACCCCAGGCAAGAAAATCTGCGCGAGGCGGTGCGGGCAATTACCGGGCGGGGCGCGCATGTCGTGGTGGATGCCGTTGGCTCGGAGCTGGCCGCAGCGGTTTCGGTGGCCCGCAAGGGGGGACGAATTATTATGTTCGGCGAAAATCATAAGGCTGAGTCCACGCTGCGCCCGCACGAGATCCAGGGCCAGGAACTGCGGATTTTGGGCAGCTTTATCGGCATCACCGTTTTCCCCCAGGCGGTTAAAATGCTGGAGAGCGGTGCGGTCGAGCTGACCGATTTGATTACGTACCGTCTCTCGCTGGCCGAGCTGCCGGGTGGTATCGCCGAATTGACCGCCGGGCGCGGGGCGAAAGGGGTTTGTTTCCCCTGGCAGTAAAATGAAAAGGTAGCAAGGCCGCAGAGTAGTGGGAGTGTAATTTGTCTGGTTACTGGCTGCTGGCTACTGTTTTTCGAGGAGGTTGCCTATTGCTCAAAAAGTAGACTTATTTCACCGCTAATTATCAATCTATTCAAAATATAGTTGAGGAGGAAAAAGATGGACTTTAAAAAATTTGCTTTGACTTTCATCATTGTCCTGAGTGTTGCCTTGATCTTTGCCAGTTATACCACTGCGGCAATCCCGACCGATAATAGTCCGGACGTGTCGGTAGTGCTGGCACAAGAGACTCCGACGGCCGAAGCTGCCGGTGAGGAGAAACCGGTCAACATCTATGCTGTTTCCCACGGGGCCTGCGCCTGGGATTCCTATTGGTGCGTGGTTGAAAAAGGGAGTAATGATGCGGCTGAAGACCTGGGGGTTGATGTCACCTTGTTGACCACCGACAAGTTTGACCTGGAAGCAACCGCGCAGAACATTGATCGGGCGGTAGCGGCCAACCCGGATATTTTAATGGTCACGATCACCGATGCGGTTCTGTTCGACGAACCCATCCGCCGGGCGATTGACGCCGGTATCCCGGTGATTGCTTACGACAGCGTGGACACCCGGCCGAAAGAGGAACGCATTCCCTACCTCACCTACGTTGGCCCGGATGATTACCAGGGCGGCTACCAGGCCGGCGATCATTTTATCAAGGCCGGCGGCAAAACCAAAGGGGTTTGTGTTAACCAACAAGTGGGCCATGCCTTGCTCGAACTGCGCTGCCAGGGCCTGAAGGACCGGCTGGCCGAAGATAACATTCCGATGGATGTTCTGGGTGTTTCCGAGGATCCGGCCCAAACCACCACCACCCTCAGCGATTACTATGCCTCCAACCCGGATGTGGATATGTTTTTGACCTTAGGCCCCACCGGCGCCGACCCGTTCTATGCCTTCATGGAGGCCGAAGGACTGCAAGCGGGCGATGTTTTGCACGGCACGTTTGATCTGGGTCCCAAGATTGTCGAGAAAATCAAAGATGGAACCACCCTGTTTGCCATTGACGGCCAGCCCTACATGGTCGGCTACCTGCCGGTCTTCTGGGGAGCGATGCTCCACCGCTACGGCCTTGGTCCCTCCACCGATATTACCGCCACCGGACCTGGCTTTGTGGATGAAACCAACGTGGGCCAGGTTGAAGAATTGGCCGGGACTTATCGCTAAAAAAGAAAGACCCTAAAGGTCTAGCAGACCTTTAGGGTCTAAAACCAGGAATGAAAGGATTGACCCATTAGCAGCGCCAAAGAGATTCCCTTAACCGAAAATAGCGAGCGTGGCCCGTTAGCCGGACTGGCCCATCTTCGCCACCGTATTGCCGATTTCCCCGAAATCATCACCCTTTTCACTTTTGCCGTCATCTTTATCTTTTTTTCAGCCGCCACCGAGACCTTTCTCTCGGCTTATGCCCTATCAAACATCTTGACCTTTGGCAGCATCACCGGGATCATGGTCGTCGGGGTAGCCTTTTTGATGATTTCGGGCGAATTTGACCTGTCGGTTGGTTCAACCCTGGCGGTGGCCAGCTATGTCTTTGCCCTGGCTCTGGTAGCGAACGTGCCGGCTGTAATCGCCATGCTTCTGACTTTGCTGGTCTGCGCGCTGCTGGGCCTGATCAACGGCCTGATTGTGGCCTATTCGCGCATTCCCTCTTTCATTGTCACGCTCGGCACGCTGTTTGCGTACCGCGGGTTGTCCCGTATTTTAGGCCAAGGCGAGGCGGTCAAGTACACGCCTGACCAACTGCCGGGTCTTTTTTCGTATCTGAACGGCTCCCTGACCCTCGTTAACAACCTGTTTGAGCCGGCGGGCAACTTCAGAGCCGCCATCCTCTGGTTTGCCGCCCTGGTCATCACGATGACGATCGTGCTGGAACGAACCCGCTATGGCAACTGGACCTTTGCCACCGGCGGCAATCCCCTGGCGGCACGTTCGCAGGGGGTGAATGTCAAGAAAATCAAGGTGATGAATTATATCCTTTCGGGCTGCCTGGCCGGATTGGCCGGTATTCTGATTTTTTCGCAGCGCAACAGCGCCACCCCGCTGGCCGGCGTGGGCATGGAACTGATCTGCGTGGCGGCCTCGGTGATCGGTGGGGTGCGTTTGACCGGCGGCTACGGTACGATCATCGGAGCCGGGATTGGCGTGCTCTTGTTGAGCATGCTGGAACAGGGCCTGGCCTTGCTGGGCCTGCCCAACGAAATCTTCCGGGCGGTGGCCGGCTTTATCATTATTTTAACGGTTGTGGTCAACACCTATTTACGGAAAGAGGGCTGATTAATTGCGAATGATCAATTATCAATTGCCAATTGTGAATGACGCTGGATAAGGAGTAAGCATTGAGTCTAATCAGCCTTGAAAGCCCCAAAAAACAAGCGTTTGTTTTTGACTCGCCCATCATTCCCCCGCTGACCATGCTGGTCGTCGTCTGGCTGGTTTTCTGGTTTGCCGTTCCCAATTTTGGCACCGTTCGCACCGTGGCCGGTGTCTTTAACGCGGCTTCCATCAACGCCCTGGTGGTTATCGGCGTAACCCTGCTTATGATTGCCGGGGAGTTCGACCTGTCAGTAGGGGCCATTCTGGCTATGGGCGGCTACCTTTTTGCCAACACCATGATCGGCGGGGGGTCGCCCTGGGTAGGGATTAGCCTGGCCCTGCTGGTCTGCACCCTGATGGGGACCCTTAACGGCCTGATCACAGTTTATACCCGCATCCCTTCATTTATTGTCACTCTGGGGACACTCTCGATTTATCGTGGGGCTGTCTGGATTTATTCGGGCGGCGAAATGGCTCAGACCACCGAGAAACTGGCAATTTATGAGTTCCTCAACGGCCGTTTCGACCTGCTCAATGACCTGATCCCGCGCGCCAACTTTCGCACTGCGACGCTCTGGGTGATTTTACTGGGCCTGATTGTGCAGGTCATTTTAACCCGGACTCGGTTTGGTAATCACATTTTTGCCGCTGGCGGCAACGCCCAGGCTGCCATTGCCCAGGGGGTGAATATCAAGTGGGTCAAGATTGTTTGCTTTGCTATCACCGGCGCGCTGGCCGGGTTGGCCGGCATCCTGACCTTCAGCCAGTTTGCTTCGGTCTTTGTGGCCAGCGGGTCATCCGTTGAATTGACGGCCATCGCCAGTGCGGTGGTTGGCGGCACCCTGTTGGCCGGCGGGGTGGGCAGCGTCGTCGGCGGGCTGCTGGGAGTTTTGTTGATTGACACCCTGCGCAGCGGCGTGGTCCTGCTGGGCTTCCCCTCCGATAATTTCGCCGCCGTCGTCGGGGTGACGATTATTGGGGTGGCCCTGCTAATCGAGTGGATGCGCGAGCGTTTATCTTAGGGGAGTAGGGGGTAAGGAGTAAGAAGTAAGGGAAAAGCCCTACTTTCTACTACCTACTACTTACTCCCATCTTCGGGAGAACCATATCACCATGACGGAACCGAACGGCAACAACAATATCGTCGTCAAGATGGAAAATATTACCATGCGCTTTGGGCAGGTGCTGGCCCTGGAAAATGTTGATTTTGAAGTCAGACGCCCGGAAGTGATGGCCTTGCTGGGTGATAACGGTGCGGGCAAGTCAACTTTAATCAAGATTCTGACCGGCGTCCACACCCCCAGCAGGGGGCAGATTTACTTTGAAGGCAAGCCGGTTGAAATCCGCAGCCCCCAGGATGCCCGCATGTTGGGCATTGAAACGGCTTACCAGGATTTGGCCCTGGTCAATTCGATGAGCATTGGCCGCAACTTCTTTTTGGGCCGCGAGCCGACCTGGTCAGCCGGTCCTTTCCGCTTTCTGGATGTGGGGCGCATGGCCCGTGAAACGGCCCAATCCCTGGTCGAGATCGGCATCCGCGTCCGCTCGGCCAACGAGAAGGTGGGCAAGCTCTCCGGCGGCGAGCGGCAGTCTATTGCCATTGGCCGGGCCGTCCATTTTGGCGTCAAGCTGCTCATCCTTGACGAGCCGACCTCCGCCCTGTCGGTGGCCGAGTCGCGCAAGGTGCTGGAGTACACCCTCAACGCCAAAGCACGCGGCCTGTCGGTCATCTTCATTACCCACAACGTCCACCACGTCATGCAGGTCGCCGACCGCTACACCATCATTCGCCACGGCAAAAATGTCGGTACGTATGATCAAGGCCAGCTTACGGCAGATGATATTGCGGCCCTGATTACCGGGGAACGAGAGTCGTAAGGATAGTGCCGGGGTTAGGAGATTTTTATGATTCTTGTTTTATCCCCAAATCCAGGCCAACGATTTTTGGAGGGAAATTCGCAATGACTAAAACCGTTCGCGCCGCCGTTTTACTGGCTCCCTGGCAAATGGAAATACAAACGTTTGCCCTGCCGGAACCGGAGCCGGGCGCTGTTTTGATAAAAATGGAGATGTCGGGGATTTGTGGCACTGACAAGCATACCTTTAGCGGCCACACCACCCAGTACGCCGGCACCGAACATGAACGCAAAATTCCTTTTCCGGTCATCCCCGGCCATGAGAACGTAGGCCGCATCGCCGCCATCGGGCCGTCCGCCGAGCCGCTGGTTGATTTCTACGAGCAGCCGTTGCGGGAAGGCGATCGGGTGGTCATTGGGCCGGATTTGGTCTGCGGGCGCTGCTACTACTGCCGCCACGGCTTTGAGTATTACTACTGCGCCCACCTGCAAGATTACGGTAACAGCCTGAGCGCGGCTAACCCGCCCCACCTCTTCGGCGGCTGGGCCGACCACCTCTATGCCCTGCCCGGCAGCTACCTCTTCAAAGTGCCGGATGACCTGCCCTCTGAAATCGCTGTGCTGACCGAACTGATGGCTGTGACCACCGGGCTGGATAAGGCCAAGCAGTTCTCGGCGGTAGACTGCGAAGGCTTCCGCTTTGGTGATACGGTCGTCATTCAGGGTGTCGGGCCGCTGGGCTTGTGCCACGTCATCAAGGCACGAATGCTGGGCGCGGGCAATATCATCGCCATTGACCGCTCGGCTTTTCGCTTGCAGATGGCCCTGGAAATGGGCGCCGATGCCGCTCTCAATCTGACCGAAACTACCCCCCGCCAGCGCCTCGACACGGTACGGGAGCTGACCGGCGGCCGGGGCGCTGATGTGGTGGTCGAGTGTGCCGGGGTGCCGGAAGCTTTGCCGGAAGGACTGGACCTGCTCCGGCCCGGCGGTTTCTACATCGAGTCGGGCAATTTCAGCGATATGGGGCCGGTGCCGATCAATCCCCATCTGCTCTGTTCCAAAAATATCCGGCTTATTGGCATCAACGGCGAGGCGGCTACCGCTTACGGGCCAAGCCTGGGAGCTTTGCGCCGCTACAGGCAGCACTACCCGCTGCATAAAATTGTCACCCACCGCTACCCCGTCGAGCAGGCCGAAGCCGCCCTGCGCCACTCGATGACGGATGATTGTATGAAGATTGTGATTGCCGGTTCTGAATATTAACGATACGTGGTGCGTGGTGGGCGTTCCGTTAATTTACGCACCACGCAACACGTAATTCTTATAAATAGCGAACTTCTTATACACTGGAGGATTAATCTATGAAAGGTAAATTAGCCATCAACGGCGGGCCAAAAACTGTGCCGGATGGACTCAAGAAAAAATGGCCGGAGATTACCCAGGAGGACAAGGACGCCGTTATGGGCGTGCTCGACCGGGGCATCCTGACCGGTGTCCACGGCCCGGAGGCGACCGGCCTGGAACGGGACTGGGCGGCCTTTACCGGCAGCAAACATGTGCTCAGTTTTAACAGCGGCACGGCGGCGATCCATTCGGCCCTGTTTGCGGCGGGCGTCGGCCCCGGCGACGAGGTCATCACCACGGCCTTCTCCTTCTCCGGCTCCTTCCATCCCATCTTGCAGCAGAACGCCCTGCCGGTCTTTGTGGATATTGACCCTCGTACCTACAACATTGATGCCAGCCAGATTGAGGCCAAGATTACCGACCGCACCAAGGCTCTGCTGCCGGTGCATATCCACGGCCTGCCCGCCGATATGGACGAACTCCTGGCCCTGGGCAAAAAGTACAACCTGGTCGTCATCGAAGATGCCTGCCAGGCTCACGGCTCGACCTACAAAGGCCGGATGTGCGGGACCATCGGCGAGATGGCCTGCTTTAGCCTGAACGCGACCAAAAACCTCTCCGGCGGCGAGGGCGGTTTTATCAACACCGACAACGACGAATATGCCGAGCGGGCCAGGATGATCCGCACCTTTGGCGAGAAGGTGCTGGCCGAAAAGGAGAAGATCCGGCCTTACTACAGTTTCACCATCGGCTGGAACTACCGCACCCAGGAGCTGCCCGCCGCTTTCGCCCGTAGCCAGTTGAAGCGCCTGCCCAGGTATAACGGCATCGCCCAGCGCAACGGCCAATATTTGACCGCCGAACTGAGCAAGATTCCCGGCTTGCTCCCACCCTACGTTCCCGACGACCGGACGACCATCTACCACAAGTACCGCCTGCGCTTTGACCCGAAGGCGCTGGGGCTGAAAATCCCCGCCGCCGATTTTCGGAACCAACTGTTGGATGCGCTGGAAGCCGAAGGTGTCGAGGCGACCGTCTGGCATGTCACGCCGCTGCCCTCCTTCCCTGTTTTCCAGAGACTGAACGAGGGCTACGTCCAGGGCGCTTCCTGGCTGCCGCAGGGCGAACCGCCGCGGGTCAAGTATGACCCGGCAGAGTATCCCCAGGCGCTCCGGCTGATGGACACCTCCATCGTGGTCAACACTGAGCCGTATCCCATCTATCTTCAGGATTTGGAATTGATGGAGCATTACGTGGCCGCTTTCCGCAAGGTGTTTGATAATTTGGATGAGGTGTTAGGGTAGAGGCGAGGTTTATAAAATTACTGTATTACGTGTTGCGTGTTGCGTAAAAATCAACGGAACACGCAACTACCAAGAACATCTTTGTATACTTTAAATGAGAGAGACTATGAACAAACTACGTATCGGTATTCTCGGCACGGGCATTATTAACCGTGATTTTCATCTGGTTACGCTGCGCAACCACCCCCAGGCGGAGGTGGTAGCGGCGGCAAATCATCGCCCGGAGTCGCTCAAGCGGCTGGCGGCTGATTTCAATATTCCCAAAACCTATACCGATTTTGCTCAGATGGCGGCTGATCCCGACATTGACGCCGTTGTCAACGGCCTGCCCAACTACCTGCACGCGCCGGTCACGATCCAGATGCTGGCGGCGGGCAAGCACGTCCTCTGCGAAAAACCGATGGCCATGAACGTGACCGAAGCCGAGCAGATGATCGCCGCCGCCGAGCGCAGCGGCCACAAGCTGATGATCGCCCACATGTGGCGCTTTGACCGGGAGATTGTCTGGTTGCGGGATTTGATCGCCCACGGCCAACTGGGCCGGGTCTTCAAGGTCAAATCGCATGCCATCTGGCTGTACGAAGGCCCCAAACCGGGCAGTTGGTTTGTCACCCCGGAGTTTGCCGGGGGTGGCGCGCTGGCCGATATGGGCATCCACTCGATTGACACTATCCGCTTTATCCTGGGTGGAGTCAGGCCAGTCAAAGTCTTTGCCAATGTCGGCACCTTTTTCAGAGATATTCCCCTGGACGACACGGCGACGGTCATGATCGAGTTTGAGGGCGGCATCGCCGGGCTGCTCGAGGCGGGCTGGTATCACCTCTACGCCGATGGGTTGGAAGGTTACACGCAAGCCTATGGTACGAAGGGCTACGCTCGCGTCCTGCCGGCGGAGCTGCAAACTTCCATTGAAGGCATTTGGAGCGTGACCAGGCCCGACATGCCCAAACGCCAGCAGCAGTGCGACCTGCCGATGTACGAGGCCCAGATAGACCACTTTATTGACTGCATCCTTAACGACAAAGAGCCGTCATCCAACGGGCCGGATGTGCTGTGGTCTATGCGGGTGTTGGAGGCGGCCTATCGCTCGGCCCAGATCGGGGAGGCGGTGGCAATAGGGTGATGGGATGCCGCAAATGTAATCCATTTGACGCTGTCCTTCTGGTGCAATATAATCTTTTTATCAACCTAGGGGGTAGCTAGGGTTCCGCTGGCGCACGAGGTCAGGGCTGGACCGAGCGCTACGTCAAACCGTTGTTGGAACGGCAGGCATCTCAAGGCATAAAAGGCTGGAGGAGGTAGGTTGGCGCGTTTTTGCGTCCCTATCTCTTTTTTATGGCTTGGAGGTGCTTCCATGAAACAGTTTTCTCCTCATTCCAGGGCCGTTTGGCAAGCCCTGTTGGTGACCTTTCTCTGGTCTACCTCATGGGTCTTCATCAAATTCGGCCTGGCCGAAATCCCGGCCTTGACCTTTGCCGGACTGCGTTACAGCCTGGCCTTTCTGTGCTTGCTGCCCTTTGCCTGGCGCTCGGCCCACCTGGCTGCCCTGCGCCGGCTCTCCGGCCGGGATTGGTTCCGCCTGGCCGGGCTGGGGCTAATCTTCTACACCGTGACCCAGGGTACTCAATTTGTTGGACTGGCCTATTTGCCGGCGGCGACGGTCAATTTGTTGCTCAGTTTCAGTGCCGTCGTCGTCTCACTGATGGGCATTTTTCTGCTGGCCGAGCTGCCAACCAGGGCGCAGTGGGGAGGAGTCGGTCTCTATCTGCTGGGAGCGTGGATTTTCTTTTACCCAGCCCGTATCCCGGCGGGTCAGCTTTTTGGTCTTCTCGTCGTCGGCGTGGGTATCCTGGCTAATGCAGCCTCGGGCATCCTCGGCCGGCACGTCAATCAGGCCGGTCACTTGCCCCCTTTGACCGTCACCCTGGTGAGCATGGGGATTGGCAGTATCGCGCTGCTGATCGCAGGTGTGACCATGCAAGGCTTCCCCTCCCTCAGCTTGACCAACTGGCTGATTATCGGTTGGTTGGCTGTGGTCAATACAGCCTTTGCTTTTACCTTATGGAACCTGACCCTGCGCACCCTCTCTGCCCTGGAGTCGAGCTTGATCAATAACGCCATGCTCATCCAGATTCCTATTCTGGCCTGGTTGTTCCTGGGCGAGGCGATTACCGGGCGGCAGGGGGTCGGCCTGATCCTGGCCGGAGCGGGTATCGTCCTGGTCCAGCTTTTTGGCCGGCAAAATTCGTCAGGCAGTTGACGCTCCTATATCATTATGTTAGAATTTGGGTAAATGGCGGATCAGTGAGGAGGGAAAATGACCGAAACACCCGATGGCGTGCCTGTCTCCGATGGCTTTGATTTCCCGGTAGGCAAACCGGATGGCCAGGGTTATTATGTGGCCGCCGGCCTGGTGGACGAGGAATACTTCAAAAACCAGAACGGCGCCTGGCATCCCGGCGAAGATTGGAATGCTCGAACCGGCGGCGATACCGACCTGGGCGCTCCTGTTTATGCTATCTCTCACGGCAGGGTAATCTGGGCTGACTACAACCCCAAAAGTTGGGGTAATATCGTGCTGTTGGAACACGCCCTGCCGGACGGCACCCGGGTTTGGTCGCAGTACGCTCACCTCAATCAAATCCTGGTCAGCACTGGGCAGAAAGTAGGGCGCGGCCAGCAGCTTGGCACCATCGGCAAGGGGGCCAACAACGCTTATGTCGCTCACCTCCATTTTGAAATCCGCCGCAATAATCTCTCAGCCGGCAATTGGACGCCGATGGTCAAAGATCGAAACCAGGTGCTGGCCAATTACTACAACCCTACTGATTTTATCAAAGCGCACCGTCCGGGGCTGTTAGCACAGCCTGCCCCGCCCGCTCAGCCACCCCAGGTTCAACCCGCGCCTCCTCCGCCTCCCCCTCAGACTCCCAAGTTGCAGGTTATTGTCGACTCACAGCGGACCGACCCCCATATGGGCCGCTTCCGCCGGGCCAGGACCGACGATTGGTACAGCGCCCCGGCCGGCGCTTTCAGTTCGACCATCTGGACCAACGTCTCTGCCGCCCAGGAGCGCAATTGGGGCGAGTGGCGCCCGTTCCTGCCCGCTGGCGGGCAGTGGGAGGTGTCGGCTTTTGTCCCCGACCAAAACCCGGCCACCACGAACGCCCGCTACCGCATCACTCATGCCGATGGGCAGGCCGAGGTGGCCGTCAACCAGGGCCAGTATGATAACCAGTGGGTCAGCCTGGGTACTTACCGCTTTGAGCCGGGGCGCGGCTCAGTCCGCCTGAGTGACCTCACCGGCGAAAGCTCGCGCGATCTCAAAATTGCTTTTGATGCCATGCGCTGGACAAAAGTAGGCTAGGGCACTGGAAGATTGGACATTATTACCAGCGCCGGTAGCTCTGATCGCGCTACCATCGAAAATTGGGTCAACCGCCATCTCGCCGCCTGGGAAACCAGGGACGCTTTAGCGATTGGCGAAACGCTGCATCCCGACATTCAATTCGTTTTGCCCACAATTAACTGGCAGGAACGCGGCTGGGTGCAAACAGCTCTGAAGTCATATCTGGCCGATTGTTCGGCGCTGCGGCTCCACCTCCGCCACCTGTTGATTGATCCCACCCAGCGAGTCGCTGCCGTCGAGTGGGTTGGCCGCTACACCCGGCCCGCTCAAGATGGCTGCCAGGAAATTTTGGGTGGCACAGTGCTGGATTTTACTGATGATGGTCTGATCGTCCGTTGGCGGACCTATCTCGACCCGGTACGGCAGCGTACAGTAGCTGATCTGGAGGCCCCTTGGCCTGACGAGGGTTGGTCGCCCTGCCCGGAGCCTGGTCCACCTCTCTCCCGGACGGCGGTGGAGGGGGTCATTTATGCCTACGGGCAAGGCTGGTCAAAGCATAACGTGGCCCAACTCAGCGTTGTTATCCACGAGGAGATGGTCGTCCAGCCGCCCTGGGATTACGTGGTGGGCCGGGCGGCGATAGAGGCGGGGGCGCAGGTGTACTTTGCCAATTACGTTGATACCTGTGTTACGCCGCATCGCCTCATCTTGGACTCCACCCAGCCTCACGTTGGCGTCTGCGAGCAAACCTTTGCCTGCACCAACCCCGACACCGGCCAGCGCGGCGAAGACCACGACTTTGCCTTTTTTGAAATTGCCCAGGGCAAGTTGCGGTATTGGCGAACCTATTTTGATACGACTCACAGCGCCCAGGTGGTTGAGAAAACCATTGGTTATCTGCGCCGTTAACGTAACCCCGTAATTCTTCAATGAAAATATCCGGGTTAACTACTCAGGCTAAAGGTGACTGACACTTGGTTAGCCCTAAGCTTTGCTGTTCTCAGTCGCCTTGAAAGGAGAAAAGTGCCAGTCACCTGAGTAGTTCTATCCGTTTGTTAATTCCCCTAAAATTGGCTAAAATTTCTCATACGCGTATAATGATGAACGGCTTTTAGCCGACTTGTTTCATTATAACCGCTAAACAGAGAGGGCCAACGATGTCCCCACCTCCCCCGTCTGGGTGGAGGTTTTTCTATGTTCTTAGCCCGTGTAATTATTTCACTCGCATAAAGCTAAATTTTCATCCTAATGCGTGATCCGTGATGCGTAGTTAATTACACTAAAAAATTTGACGCATCACGCATCACCTATCACTTCACCTAATCTTGGAGGATTAACAAAATGAGTCACAAATGGGTTTATTTATTTGATGAAGTCGAAGAGGCCGAAAAACACGTCGGCGGCGACTGGGACAAGGTGCGCGGCTTGCTCGGTGGCAAGGGCGCAAATCTGGCCGATATGACCCGCGCCGGCGTGCCCGTTCCCCCCGGCTTCACCGTTACCACCGAAGCCTGCAACGCCTACCTGGCCGAAGGGGAGAAGTTCCCCGCCGGGATGTGGGAGCAGCAACTCGAGGCCCTGAAGGCTGTCGAAAAGAAAACCGGCAAAAAGTTTGGCGACCCCTCGAACCCCCTGCTGGTCTCCTGCCGCTCCGGGGCCAAGTTCTCGATGCCCGGCATGATGGACACCGTGCTCAACATCGGCCTGACCGATAAAGTGGTCGAAGGCATGGTCAAGCTGACCGGCGACGAGCGCTTTGTCTATGACTCCTACCGCCGCCTCGTCCAGATGTTCGGCAGCGTGGTCATGGGCATCGCCGACGAGCCGTTTGAGGAAGTGCTGACCGAAGCCCGCCAGAAGGCCGGGGTCAAGAGCGACTCCGACCTCAAGGCTGGTGACTGGAAGGAAGTCACCCAGGAGTTCAAGAAAATCTTCAAAGAAAACACCGGGCGCGATTTTCCCCAGGACCCGCTGGAGCAGATGAGATTGGCCACCGAAGCCGTTTTCAAGAGCTGGAACGGCAAGCGCGCCATTGACTACCGCAACGCCGCCAAAATCGCCCACGACCTGGGCACGGGTGTCAATATCGTAACGATGGTCTTTGGCAATATGGGCAATGACTCCGCCACCGGTGTGGCCATGACCCGCAACGGCTCCACCGGCGAGAAGCACATCGAAGGCGACTATCTGACCAACGCCCAGGGCGAAGACGTGGTCGCCGGGATTCGCCTGACCAAATCGCTGGACGAGCTGAAGACCGAGATGCCCCAATCTTACGCCGAATTCGCTGCCATCTGCGAGCGCCTGGAGAAGCATTACCGCGAAATGCAGGACGTCGAGTTCACCATCGAGCGGGGCAAGCTGTGGATGCTGCAAACCCGCGACGGCAAGCGCACGGCCCAGGCCGCGGTTAAGATTGCCGTGGATATGGTCGAGGAAGGGTTGATCAGCAAGGAACAGGCCGTGCTGCGCGTCAGCCCGGATCAGGTAGACTTCTTCCTGCATCCCCAATTCAGCACCGAGGCCAAAAAAGCGGCGGTGACCGAGGGCAGTAAGCTCGCCGTTGGCCTGAACGTCTCCCCCGGCGCAGCAGTGGGCGTGGTCGCCTTTGATGCCGACCTGGCCGAAAAGTGGGCCAAGGAAGATGGCAAAGAAGTGATTATGGTCCGGCCCGAAACCAAGCCGGATGACGTGCATGGCATGCTCGCCGCCAAGGGTATTTTAACCAGCCGCGGCGGCCGCACCAGTCACGCCGCCCTGGTCGCCCGCCAGTTTGGCAAGCCGGCCGTTGTCGGCGTGGCCGCGCTGGAAATTGACTTAGCCAAGCGCCAGATGAATGTGGATGGCCGCGTTATCAAAGAAGGCGACTGGGTCTCGATTGACGGCACCACCGGCGATGTATTTGCCGGGAAAATCGAAACCAAAGTGCCCGACATCAACGATCCCTACCTGATCAAGCTCCTCTCCTGGGCCGACGAAGCCCGCCGCCTGCAAGTCTGGGCTAACGCCGACTACCCGGTTGACGCCGAGCGCGCCCGCCGCTTTGGGGCGCAGGGCATCGGCCTGTGCCGCACCGAGCACATGTTCTTTGAACAAGAGCGCCTGCCCCATGTGCAGAAGCTCATCCTGGCCAAAGACGACGCCACCCAGGCGGAAGCCCTGGCGACCTTATTGCCCTACCAGCGCGAGGATTTCGCCGGCCTGTTCCGGGCGATGACCGGCCTGCCCGTTATTATCCGCCTCATTGACCCGCCCCTGCACGAATTTCTGCCCGCCCACGATGTCCTGGTGCGGGAAGTAACCGAGCTAAAGATTACCGGCAAAGACGCGCAAGCCCTGGCCGAAAAAGAAAAGATGCTGGCTGCCGTGGAGAGCATGCACGAAGCCAACCCAATGCTCGGCCTGCGGGGCGTGCGCCTGGGCATTCACCTGGCCGAGTTGACCAAAATGCAGGTCCGGGCTATCTTCGAGGCCGCCTGCCAGGTCAAAAAAGAAGGACTGGACCCCCATCCCGAAGTGATGATCCCGCTGACCAGCCATGTCAACGAGCTGAAAGTCCAGCAGACGGCCCTGGAAGAGGTAGCCAAGCAAGTGATGGCAGAGCAGGGTGTCACCGTAGATTACAAATTTGGCACGATGATCGAAATTCCGCGGGCGGCCCTTACCGCCGACCGGATGGCCGAGTTTGCCCAATTCTTCTCTTTCGGCACCAACGACCTGACCCAGACCACCTTTGGTATCTCCCGCGACGACGCCGAAAAGGGCTTCCTGATCGAATACCTGGAAAAGAAAATCCTGCCGGAAAACCCCTTTGCCAGCATTGACGAGGACGGCGTGGGCCAGTTGATGGACCTGGCCGTCAGGAACGGCCGCAAAACCCGCCCCGACCTCGAAGTGGGTATCTGCGGTGAGCACGGCGGCGACCCGAAATCGGTCTTCTTCTGCCACAAGATCAACCTGAACTATGTGAGCTGCTCCCCCTTCCGCGTGCCGATTGCGCGCCTGGCCGCCGGGCAGGTCGCTTTGAAGGAAAAAGGCGTTAGCGCCAAGTAAAACAAACTAAAGTTTGTCCTACAAAAAACGGAGACTCTGAATATGGAGCCTCCGTTTTTATTTCATAGAAGCCAGGTAACTGCTCAGGCTAAAGGTGACTGGCACCTGGTTAGCCCTAAGCTTTCCTGTTCTCAATCGTCTTGTCGAAGGAGAAAAGTGCCAGTCACCTGAGTAGTAACGAAGCCAGCTTTTAAATATTTGACGCACCCCTCCCTCTATGATAACATTATATTGTGAAATAATGAACAATACCCGTTGAGATGGAGGTTCTGTGCGATGAAAAAAGTATTCCCAATCTCCAGAGGCATTGAGACCCACCCTTATCGGGCTAATGACCTGGCCGAACTGCCGGCCAGCCTCCAATCCGCCGTTCAACAGGCGTTGGGGCCAACCGAACAGCCCGAGCGGATTTTTCTGGTCCCCAACCAGACCTTCTTCAAAAATTGGTTCAGCCGGCGCTACGTGCCCCAGCAGGCGCTGCTTTTCACCGCTCAAGGCGTGCTGCATGTGCAGGAAGCAGTTTCACCCGACCAGCCGCCACAGGCCACTTACCTGCACGCGGCAAGTCTGTTGTATATCCAACTGCGTCTCTTACTGCTCTATGGCCGCCTGGAACTGGTCGGACAGGTTAACGGTGATCTGGCCAGGGTGGTCGTGGAGTTCAATACCGTTGGCGTGCCCTTGCTGCTGCCGGGGCTGCGGCGCCTGATGACTCTGGCATGGGAGTCCGCTGAGCCGGAAATACCGATCAGCCGGGAAGGTAGTTTGCCGGAGTTTGACAGCCTGCCCTTGAAGTTCAAGAATGGCTTGCGGCTGTATGGGTTACAGCCCGGCGAGTGCCTGCTCGGCCTGGTCTTTCAGCCGGGGCTGTGGGAGCGGCACGGCTCCTTGTTCCGGCGCCAGATATCCGCCAATACGCTGCTCGCCCTGACCAATCACGACCTGGTCATTGTCGAAGAGGAACGGACGGGCCGGACGAATCCTTACGGTTGGATTCTGACCTTTTGTCCCCTCGCCGGTGTCAAAGGATTTGAAGCGGCCCCCGGCGAGTCCTGGCAGGAGATGCAGCTCCACCTGACTCGAGACGGTGTAGCCGTAGACCGCCAGGTCACGCTCGAACGAGAGACTGTGCAAGCCTGGCAAAATTTATGGGCGCATTACCGCGTTAGCCCTAACTGATTAACCCTCTCAGGCAACAGCTAAATCCTACTTGGCAAAAATTCCGCTTAAGAGTATGCTACAAGCCATTAATATAAGCTTGAGTCTCAAGCCAACTTAGTTATCCTTCACTACCTTTGCACTTTTTTTAATTGGACACGGATTTCACGGATCACACGGATTTTTACTTATTTGTTAAAGCTTTATCCGTTCAATCCGGACGATCCGCGTCCAATTTCTTTAGTTTTGTCAAAAGTGCCACCATGGTGTTATCCTCAGTAATAAGCAAATTCGAGAGCTAAAGGAACGCAGAGATGATGGAGGTTGGGCATGAGGAGATTATTTAGACGCTATACCATTTTTCAACTGCTCACCATAGCCTGGCTAATTTTGCTGTCCATCATCGTAGCCGTTATCCTCATTAACTTGCTCCAGGCCCAGGCGAGGATCAAGGCCAGCCTGGCCCAGGCCGCCGCCGATTTAACCGAGGCGGCTGACGCCCGACTTCAGTACACCGTCCCTATCAGTCAAATCGTACCCATTTCAACCACCATTGCCATCAACGAGGAAATTCCCGTGCCGGTCAGTTTGACGGTGACGCATGTGATCACCGTTGACAACGAAATCCCATTCCAACAAGAGGTCGAAGTGCCGGTCAATTTTGAAATTGACCAGGTTTTTCCCATTAGCACCACAGTTCCGTTCAGAGATGAAATCATCGTGCCTATTGACCGGGTTATCCCGATTGATGAAACCTTTGGCGTCCCGGTCAATGTTCCTCTTTACGGCGAGGCAATTATTGATATTCCTATCCGGGCCGATGTGCCGATAAAATTTGATGTAACCGTACCGATAGACAAAAATGTACCGGTTCAGGCTGAGATCCCGGTCAAACTGCCTATCTCTCAAACCTTCACCGTTGAGATCAGCCGGGCGATTCCCATTGATCTGAAAATCCCGGTGAGTATTCCCATCGAAACCGAAGTGACTGTGCCTTTCAGCCGGACCATTCCCGTTGCCGTAGAAGTCCCCATCGTTTTGGATGTGCCGCTCGACATCGCCCTCAACGAAACACCCTTTGGCGACATACTGCGGAAGCTGGGCCAATCGCTGCGGCAGGCTGCGGAGTAAAGTTATATGAGCCTTATGACCGCTGACAGCAGACCGGCGATTGCCGTAATTTATTCTGTAACTCATTTTTTGGCAGTCAGCGGTCGGTGGTCGGCGGTCTAGCCGGTAGGACTGAGTAGTTACTGTAAATCTTTTGATGGAGGTTGGTTTATGCCACTATTCGGCGGTATCGAAGCAGGCGGTACCAAATTTGTTTGCGCCGTCGGCACAGGGCCGGACGATTTCCGGGCCGAAGCGCGCTTTCCAACGACTACGCCCGAGGAAACTATTGGTCGGGCGGTCGCCTTTTTTAAAGAGCAGGCCCAAAAAGAGCCGCTGGCGGCGATAGGGATTGCCTCGTTTGGCCCGGTAGATCCCAACCCGGCCTCGCCCACCTTTGGCTATATCACCACCACACCCAAACCCCACTGGGCGCAGACTGACCTGGCCGGCGCACTGGCTCGCGCCCTCGGCGTCCCTGTTGGTTTCGACACCGACGTGAACGGCGCGGCCCTGGGCGAGTATCGCTGGGGAGCGGCGCAGGGGCTGGACACCTTTATCTACCTGACCATCGGCACCGGTTTGGGCGGCGGCGGCCTGGTCAACGGCCGGCTGATGCACGGGTTGATCCACCCGGAAATGGGCCATGTGCGCCTGCCGCGCCACCCGGATGACCCCTATCCCGGCGCGTGTCCCTTTCACGGCGACTGCCTGGAAGGCATGGCGGCCGGGCCAGCCTTGCAAGGCCGCTGGGGCCAGCGGGCCGAAACCTTACCGCCGGACCACCCGGCCTGGGAAATCGAGGCCCACTACCTGGCTTACGGCCTGGTCAATTTCATCTGTACCCTCTCGCCGCAGCGCATTGTGTTGGGCGGTGGGGTGATGGATCAGGCTCACCTCTTCCCGCTGGTGCGCCGCAAAACGCAGGAGCTGCTCAACGGCTACGTCCAGTCTCCAGAAATTCTGGAGCGGATTGACCGGTACATCGTTCCGCCCGGTTTGGGGAATCGCGCTGGCGTACTGGGCGCGATCGCCCTGGCCGAGCAACAGATCAAATAATCAACAGTTAATGGCCAATAGACAATTGTTAACGATCCGTTGACAATTGTCTATTGATAATTCATTACTGACAATTAGTATGACTCTTTCTGCCGAACAAATTCGCTGGTTTCGCCTGCGCCGCTCCGGCCTGGTGGACCCATTGGCCTCGCCGGAAGCCGCTGCCGGCGCCCTGGCCGGCGTACAGGCCCAGATTTTGCCCGCCGCCGGGCTGGCTCTCTGGAATCGCACCACCGGCCTCACTTACCCGGCCTTTGATGACCTGCTGCACCGGCGGCGCTCCCTGGTCAAGCTGTGGGGGCAGCGCCACACCCTGCATCTTTATCCCAGCCACGAATGGCCGTTGATTCACGGGGCGCTGGCCGGCCGGCTCACCTGGTGGGAGCGGCAGGCGGTCAAAAACGGTATTGACCCGGCGACCTATCGGGCTACCATTGTCCGCCTGGCCGCCCTGCTGCAAGAGCGCGGCACGCTGGGGCGCAGCGACCTGCGCGCCGCCGATCTTGATCTGGACGAGGAACATTTTTCCTCGTGGGGCGGCATCTTTGCCAGTTTGGTCCGCGAAGGGCATGCCTGCCACGCCGGGCAAGTGGGCAACGAAGGCCGTTTTGCCCACCGTGAATATTGGCTGCCCGACCTGGCCTGGAACCCTCCGCCCGCCCTCGAAGCCAACATCGAACTGGCTCGCCGCTACCTGGCGGCCTACGGCCCGGCCACAGTCCAGGATCTGGCCTACTGGCGCGGGGCGAGTGTGAGCGAGGCCCGGCGCTGGCTGGCCGCTTTGAGTGACGAGGTGACTGAAGTCAAAGTTGAGGGTCAAGTGCTGCTGGCCCTCCGTAACGATGTTGAGCTGCTGTACGAAGTTCCGCCGCCGCGTGAAGCCTGGCCCGTGCGCCTGCTCTACCGTTTTGACCCGCTGCTGCTTGGCGTCAAAGAGAAAAGCTGGGTTGTTGATCCCACTCACTACAGCCGCGTCTGGCGGCCGGCCGGCCACATCGAAGGGACGGTATTGGAGCACGGGCGGATCGTCGGCACATGGCGGTATGATTGGAAGGGCCGCAACCTTGCCGTGTCGGTCTTTCCGTTTGACTCCTGGCCGAACCATATCTACACAGCAGTGGCGAGTCACGCAGGAGGCGTGGCCGCATTTTTTGGGGTGGAATTGGCGGATTTCGTAACGACATAAAACGATTGGTAACGCTCCTGGTAACGATTAACAGACGATGGTCGGCTAAATTGTGGATATAAATTGAACAATTTAACCGATTTTTTTAAGGAGTGTTTACCGATGTTGCACCATAAAGCTTTTCTTACCCTGGTTGTTTTGTTAATGGCGGTTGTTTTGGCCGCCTGCGGCCCGGCTGCCGCTTCAACGATTGCGCCCGCAGTCAATATTCCCCAGATTAGCATCAAATCTACCGACTATGCCTTTGAAGCCCCGGCCAAAGTTGAAGCCGGCCTGGTTTCGATCACCTTAACCAACGAAGGCAAGGAGCCGCATCACGTCCAACTGGCCCGGCTCAACGACGATGTGACCCAGGAACAGTTCCAGGCGGCCCTGCAGGAAAGCCCCGAAGCGGCCTTTCCGCTGGTCACGTTCGCCGGCGGCGCTGGCATTATTGACCCGGGTAATAACCAGCAAGTTATCGTCGAATTGACCCCCGGCCAATACGTTTTGCTGTGCTTTGTCCCCAGCCATGATGGGATGCCTCACCTGGCCAAGGGCATGATGGCCCCGATGGAAGTGGTGCAGGGCAGCAAGCCGGCTGATATGACGGAAATTAAAGCCGACGCCACGATCAAACTGCTTGATTTCTCCTTCGCTCTGCCCGCCGAAGTTAAAGCCGGCCAGCAGGTGTGGAAAGTCGTCAACGAAGGCAAGCAGGTTCATGAAATCGCTATCATCAAGCTGGGCGATGGCAGAACGATGGAAGATGTGGCTGCCTTTATGAAAGATCCTCACGGTATGCCTCCCTTCGCCGATGCCGGCGGCTTCCAGGCAATTGATCCCGGTGATGCGGGCTGGCTGAACCTGAACCTGCAGCCGGGCAACTACGTCGCTCTGTGCTACGTGCCCGACCCGGCGACCGGTCACGCCCACATGGAGATGGGCATGGTCATGCCGTTTACGGTGAAATAAATTTCATTACTCACTTTACTATTGGCGAGAAGGGTAGGTCAACTGACCTGCCCTTTTTTGTTTTGGCCAAGCTCCGGTTCCGTCCCTATTTATACAGAAATTATGAGTTAGTGGTTAGTGAAGAATTAAACGTGCAACTCCTTGACAAAGTTATATTTTCTTCTTACTCTTAAGTTAAGTTCTCACCCTGTAAAGAAACATAAAGGTAAGCCGATGAACGAGTCTATTTCCAGCTTTAAGCCTGATTTGCGCGTTTCGCCCGCGTGGGTCATCGCCTTGATGATAGTGGCGGGGGTGGTACTGGGCCTGGCGACCCAGGTATATAGTAATTCCGTGGAGCGAGGAAAATGGCAAGATTTGGTGCTGCTGCTGTTTCTTCTGACCTCACTCACCTGGGGGCTTAACCAGTGGCAGCCGAACCTGGGCCGTTGGGCTGTCATTATCAGTCTGGTGATGATTGTTTACCTGGGCCAGCAATGGCTGCAAGTGCCGGGATTCTTGACCCTGCTGGTCATCCCCACAGCTTTGGCCGTCGCCCTGATTGGTCTACCGGCCGGGTTAATCATAACCATCGGCGAAACAGTTCTGGTGTTAAGTTCTAACGTTCTGATGCCGGAGTTGGAGCCGGCTGTCATCATAACCGGTCTGGTCGCAATTTGGGCCATCCTGGGGGTGATGATCCTGGTTTATGGCCCGATTAACCGCGTGGCCGACTGGCTCTGGAATTACTTTCAAGAAGCGCAGGAGCTGTTAGAAGAAGCGCAGGAGCACCGGGGTAGACTGGAGCAGGTTTTGGCCGACCTGGCTCAGGCCAATTTACAGATGACCCGGCTTAATATCCTGGCGCAGGGACTGCGGCAGGCGGCTGAGGAAGCTCAGCGGACCAAAGAAGAATTTGTGGCCAATGTGAGCCACGAGTTACGCACGCCCCTCAATATGATTATTGGTTTTAGCGAAACCATCCTGCAATCACCCGGCGCTTACGGCAAAAAAATCCCGCCGGCGCTGTTGGCCGACCTGATGGTAATTCATCGCAACGCCGGGCATCTGTCCGAGTTGATTAATGATGTCCTCGATCTCAGCCAAATTGATGCCGACAAAATGGCTTTGACCAAAGAACAAGCGCCATTTAAGGAAATTGTCGAGGAAGCCACCGTCTCTATCCGGCCGCTCTATGTTTCAAAAGGTTTGCATCTGAATATAGATATTCCAGAAAATTTACCCTCCATATTTTGCGACCGCACCCGCATTCGAGAGGTGCTTTTAAACCTCTTGAGTAATGCCGGGCGTTTTACCGAACAGGGTGGGGTATCGGTTCGGGTCTGGCTGGAGGGAAATGATTTGATGGTCAGCGTGGCCGATAGCGGGCCGGGCATTGCCAGCAAAGATTTAGGCAAGGTCTTTCAACCCTTCCAACAATTGGATAGTTCTATTCGCCGGCGCCACGGCGGCACTGGCCTGGGATTGACGATTAGCGAACGTTTTATCCAGTTACACGGGGGCAAAATTTGGGTCGAAAGCCAGGAAGGCAGCGGCACAACGTTCTTCTTTTGTCTGCCGGTAGCCCCGCCGGCCCTGAGCGGCGATAGTTTCCTGCGCGGGGTGACGCCTGCCTGGGAATTCCTGCAGCGCACCCAACCCTACACCGGCTCCAAGCCGGTTATCCAGCCTCGTTTTGTCATTCTTGAAAGTGGAGATACCCTGCACCGGCTGCTTACCCGTTATTGGGATAAGGTCGAGACGGTGGTCGTAACCAGCCTGGAAGAAGCAGTGGCTGAACTTTCACGCCTGCCCGCGCAGGCCCTTTTGGTCAATGAACCCTCAACCGACAAAGCCCTGGAATATCTGGACTTATCTCAGAAATTACCCAATAATACCCCGCTGATTACCTGCTCCATCCCCAGACTGGATGAACTTAACCCGTGGGGGGCGGCGGTGCGTCTGGTCAAACCTATTTTTAGAGAAACACTGCTGGCGGCTTTGGATCAGTTAAACATCAAAGAGGGGACTATTTTAATTGTGGATGATGAACCAGATGCGCTTCAACTATTCAGGCGGATGCTGACTTCCTTAGCGCGAGATTACCGCATCTTGCTGGCCAGAGACGGCCAGGAAGCCCTGGCCATTCTGCAAGAGTGCCGGCCCCATGTGATTTTGCTTGACCTGGTGATGCCCAATATGGACGGCTTTCAATTGCTCCGGTTGAGACCCCAGCATCCGGTATTAAGTGAAATTCCGGTCGTGATCATTTCGGCCCGTGACCCGGCGGGCCAACCGATTATGAGCAGCATGGTGGCCGCAACCCTGGGGGGAGGGCTGTCTCTGAGCCAGCTACTGGCCAGTATCGAGGCTTTTAGTAAGGTTTTGGCGATACCCGGGCCAATTGGCGATCCAGAGCCGACAGCAGCGCTGTCTGACTGACCGGCTTGCGGATAAAATCGGCTGCACCCAGGTCAAGGGCCAATTCTTCTTGCGGCAGGATTGTCGAGACGATGATCGGGATATGGCCGGTTTGGGGATGCTCGCGCAACTGTCCCAGCACGGCCCAGCCGTCCTGGC
Source organism: Anaerolineae bacterium (assembly GCA_023382535.1). The sequence continues at coordinate 99,232 of JAHDWA010000036.1, forward strand.
CCGGCATCATCACATCGAGCACAATGAACTGCGGTTCTAACTCCAGGGCCAGGGCCAATCCTTCTTCAGCGTCCGCCGCGCCCGCAAAACGATAGTGGCTGCCCGACAGGTAACGCCGGAAGAGCTGCCGAGTATCGGCATTGTCATCAATCACCAACACGGTCGCCTGGCTCAGCGTCGGCAGGATGATTTTAGCGGTAAAAGGCTGTCCCTCCTTGCCCCAAGAGATAACCTCTAATGATCCTCGACACAAGGGCATGAGCTGCTCCACCATCTGTAAAGAGTTGGCCGGATCTTTGGGGAGGGCAGCAGGGGGCTGCAACAAGGTTGTCGTGTGAATCAGCAGACAAACCTGTTGAGATTCTACCTGGGGCTGAATATAAACCTGGCCTCCCGGCGTATAGCGGACAGCCAAACTGACCAGGCTAACCAGAGCTTGCCGTAGCACCGGCCCTCTGGACCAGATTCTCGGTATACTTGCTTCGGCTTTATACACCGCCGATACCCCCAACGCGGCCAACGACGGCCCCAGGGTTTTTAAGGCTTCGCGAATGACCGGTTCGAGGTCGGTCATCTGGGCCGGAACCGTCTCCCTGAGTTTTTCAAGTTCTTCCGTTGGAGAGGGTGCATGCATGGCCGGCACAGCAGGGGGAACTGTTGTTTGGATAAGCGAGGGCGACAAGGTTTTGACCCGGCTTTCGAGCTGGTATGTCGTCCACAGGTACTCGGCCAGGGTTTGGCGAGCCAGGTTTTCTTCGCGCTGCATCTGCCGCAAGCCCAGACCAAGCTCCAGCGCCACTTCCCGCTGGGTGGCCTGCTCGGAGTAACGACGGCGCAGGATTTGGTAAACGCGCCAGTTCCGTGAGCTTGCCGGCATACTTTCGGTGGGCTTCAGCGCCTCAATGGCATTGAGAATGATATATTGCAAGGCAAACATTGGATTATGGCGCCGTTCCACGTCAAACAACTCGGCTAACGGGCTGTGCCGAATGGTCGAAGGATCATACAACGAAATCAGGACCATCCTTAACTGGCGGGTGAACCAGGCCAAATCTAACGGGGTTTCCACCCTTTCACGCTTCATGTCGCCTCTATGTCATCTGCAAGTCGGGTAACTGCTTACAACGCAAAAGTTCTCTGTTATACTGGCAAAGAGGTCAAACTATGTTGGCCTGCATGCCAATAATTACTGTAGGCAACTTTTTACGGTTGGGGTAAGCTTCTCAGAAAGGACTGAGAAGAGTATCCCATTGTTTGTTTTGCTGCCTATGGCCCCAAATTATACTTCAACCAGGGCAGCCTTACAAGCAGGTATCAAAATGAAAGGAGGCGCAAAATACGGTCAAAGAGTTAAGTTTAAACATTCTGGCCTCATCAAAGGAGGAGTGTCTATCACGCTTATGAGGACGCTTAACTCGCCCAAACAAGTCTAATGCACCGAGTAACAGTATCTTTCTAAGATTAAATTTAATTCGAAGGAGAATATTATGAAAGATAAAAAACTGACGCGCCGTGATTTTCTCAACCTATCGGCTGGGGCAGCCATTGGCTCGTGGTTGGCGGCGTGCGGCCCTGCCACCCCGGCAGCCGAACAGCCAGACGAAGCCGCCGCCACCTCGGCGCCTGCTGCCGCCGCTACCTCGGCCCCTGCTACTGCCACTGCGGTCCCTCCCGCCCCTGAGCAAGTGACTATCTCCTTCTCCGGCTGGGGCGCAGAACCAGAGGATAAGGGCGTGCGGGCCGCCATAGAGGTATTCCAGCAAGAGAACCCCAATATCAAAGTTGAATGGGTCCACATTCCCGAATCCGGAGTCTACAACGACCGGGTGTTGGCAATGATTGCTGCGGGAACGCCACCCGATACCGGCTTTGTTCAGAGCGATATTTTTACCACATTCGCCCGTGACGGGGTGCTCATGGATATTACCGACCGGGTAAAAAATGACCCGGTGATCGGCGCCAAAGATTACTTTATCGAGCCGCAGGAAACGCAGCGGTGCAGCTTTGACGGCAAGTGGTACGGCATCGGTTCATGCTGGGTAGCGCCGCACATCTATTACAACGCCGATATTTTTGAAGCCGAAGGGATAGAACCTCCCAGCAACGACCCGGCCAAAGTCTGGGATTGGGACAAGTTGTTGGAGGTTGCCACGCAATTGACAGTGGACAACAACGGCAATCACCCTGGCGACAGCGGCTTTGATAGTAACAATGTTACACGCTGGGGTATCCACTGGCCCACCTGGTGGATTCCCTTGCATGCGGCCATGCTGAGTAACGGCGGTGATTGGGTTGACCGCGAGACCGGCCTGATAATAGCCGACCGGCCCGAGGCTATTGAGGCCATCCAAAATGTCGCCGACTTAATGGTGAAGCATCAAGTGATGCCGTTTGCTTCGGTCTTTCAGCGGTCGGAGACGAGTGACGTCCCGCAAATGCTAGAGAACGGTTATCTGGCCATGGCGGTTGACGGCTCCTGGGCGCTGTCCTGGCTGACCGAACTCCGGATTAAGCTGGGCACGGCTGTGCTGCCCATGATGAAGCAGCCGGCGACCACGTTGCAGGCGCACCTGCATTCCGTTTTTGCCGGAAGCGATCAACCCGACGCGGCCTGGGAGTGGGTCAGGTTCCTGGCTACCGAGTATTACCAAATCCAATTCCTTAAAATCGGTCTCTGGCTGCCCAGCCAAACCGCTCTGACGACCGCCGAGGGGAGAGAGAAATGGATGACCGAACGCACGGCCCCTGGCCAGGGCGTCCATCCCGAAGGCTATGAACAATTGATAAACGAGTTTATACCCGAGTATGGCCAGGTCCTCTACATGCCGCCAGGCTGGACCAAGGCTACTTCAGTTTTGTTCCCCGCCCTCGATGCTGTCTTTGTCGGCGATCAGACGGCTGAAGAGGCCATGACTGCGGTGGTCCCGGAAGTCAATGCTATTCTGGAAGCCGAGCAGAAGAAGAGCTAAAGCCGGTACTGAGAGCAGTTATCAGTGGGCAGTAATCAGTAATTAGTCTGACTGATAACTGCTCACTGATTACCGGCTACTGATTACTATTTTAGGGCAGGTTTCTATGGGTAAAGCAATAAGTTTGTCGGAACCTCGACTTCCCCAGGATAGCCCCTCGACCAGGGGGGTCATGGGCTGGTTCAGGACACTGCGTGGCAGGCGGACGGTAACGGGTTACATTTTTATTAGCCCCTTTATCCTGGGTGTCCTGGTTTGGGTGTTGATCCCGGCCCTGACGGCTATCTGGTTAGTTTTCCACGATTGGAACTTGATTTCTCCCGCCCGTTACACCGGCCTGGATAACGTTGTACGGCTCTGGGGAGATAGGCTTTTCTGGCAAGCCCTCAAAGTGACCACGATTTATACCGTTTTCTCAGTGCCGCTGGGTCTGATCATCAGTTTTAGCCTGGCCCTGTTGATAAATCAACAAATACGAGGCATTGCCCTGTTTCGGACCATATTCTATCTTCCCAGTATTATGCCCGTTGTAGCCGCCGCGGTGTTGTGGGCCTGGATTTTTAACACGGAGTTTGGTTTACTGAATATCTTGATGAGATACGTTGGGTTGCCTAAAATCGGCTGGCTGCAACAACCGGAGTGGGCCTTGCCGGCCTTGATTTTGATGAGTCTATGGAGCGTGGGCGCCCCGATGATCATTTTTTTGGCCGGGCTGCAGGGAATTCCTGAAGTTCTGTACGAAGCGGCCAAAATTGATGGAGCCGGGCGCTGGGCCCAACTGCGCCATATCACCATCCCGCTCATGTCGCCCACCATTTTCTTTAACCTGGTCATCGGCATTATCAACTCTTTCCAGGTTTTTACCGCCGCGCTGATTATGACCGGTGGCGGTCCCCAAAATGCAACCCTGTTCTTTGTCTTGTACCTCTACCAGGTTGGTTTCAGATTTTTGGAAATGGGTTATGCCGCCACTCTGTCCTGGGTACTCTTTTTTATCCTGATGGTGTTGACCTGGATTGTCTTTAAGACGGTGGGTCGCCAGGTTCACTACGAATAAACAGATTTAGGCCCTAGCAAAGGAAGCAAACAATGACTACACCGAACAAAACAGCCTCATACCCCCAATTTTCCAGATCAGGTATACACTTTGTAATGGATAGTGAGAAATGGTGGCGGCTACTCATCTGGCTGCTGCTGCTGTCCATCGCCGTTGTCATGCTCTTGCCCTTCTTGTGGCTGGTGAGCAGTTCACTTAAACTGGAGCAACGGGTGTTTCAATATCCCCCCCAATGGATTCCTGATCCCATCCAGTGGATAAACTACTATGACGCTTTGACCATTAAACCGTTTCACATCTACTTCAAAAATACCATGCTCATTGCCGTGCTCAATCAAGTCGCCATTCTCTTAACCGCCTCCATTTGCGCCTACGGCTTTGCCCGCATCGAATTTCCCGGCCGAGATTTTTGGTTTGGCGTCGTCCTGGCTACCATGATGCTGCCTTACTTTGTGGTGATGGTGCCCCAATTCGTGATGTTTACCCGCCTGGGCTGGGTAGACACGTTCCTGCCCTTGACGGTGCCTTACTTCTTTGGCGGCGGAGCTTTCAATATCTTCCTGTTTCGGCAGTTCTTCCGCAGCCTGCCCAAAGAGCTGTCCGACGCCGCCCGGATTGATGGTTGTAGTGAATTTGATATTTATTGGCGGATTATGCTGCCTTTGAGCAAACCGGCCCTGATTACGGTGGCCATCTTTACCTTCTTGTACACCTGGAATGACTTTATTGGCCCTCTCCTCTATCTTAGTTCACCCGATAATCATACCGTTGCTTTGGGCCTGTCGGCATTTCGGGGCGTCATGCGTAACCAGTGGCACCTGCTCATGGCCGCTTCAACGGCGATGACCCTGCCCATAATTATTCTTTTCTTCTTCCTGCAACGTTACTTCATCAGGGGCGTAGTCATGAGTGGTTTGAAAGGCTAATTAATTATGAATAGTGAATTGTCAATAGTGAATTATTAATGGAGACAGGCGGCTTACCAGCCTTTTATCAAGTCTTGAAACTCAAGGAGGTATAATAATCTTGGATAAGAGTATGGTCTCATCTGCTACTTTTACCCCGGTTCCATTTACCAGGGTAACGATTGAGGATACATTCTGGGCGCCCAAACTCCAGGTTAATCGCGAACGCAGCATCCCTCACATCTATCAGCAATGTCTGGAAACCGGGCGCATTGATGCTTTCCGGCCCGACTGGCAGCCAGGCCCGGAGATTAAGGGGCGTGGGTCGTGGGGTGGGACAGTGGTCATGTTCTGGGATTCGGATGTGGCCAAGTGGCTCCAGGCGGCCAGTTATAGCCTGGCTACCCATCCCGACCCCCAGCTCGATGCCTTAGTAGATGAAGTTATCGCCATTGTCGCCCAGGCTCAACACGCAGATGGGTATCTCAACACCTGGTTCACTACGGTTGATCCACAGAATCGCTGGAAAAATCTGCGCGACTGGCACGAACTCTACTGCGCCGGCCATCTGATCGAGGCAGCCGCGGCGCACTTCGAGGCCACCGGCAAGCGTACCTTGTTGGATATCCTCTCTCGGTACGTTGATCACATCGCCAGCCTCTTTGGGGTTGAGCCGGGCCAGAAGCGTGGTTATTGCGGCCACCCTGAGATCGAGTTGGCGCTGGTCAAGCTCTATCAGGCCACCGGCGAGCGGCGCTATTTGGAACTGAGCCGCTACTTTGTGGATGAACGAGGCCGGCAACCCCATTACTTCGATCAGGAAGCCCGCGAGCGTGGCGCTGATCCGGCCGCCTTCTGGGCCAAAACTTATGAATACAACCAATCCCATCGCCCGGTGCGAGAACAGCACGAGGTGGTTGGGCATGCCGTCCGAGCGATGTATCTTTACACCGCAATGATGGACCTGGCTCGTGAATACGGTGACGCCAGCCTCCATGAAGCCTGCGAGCACCTCTGGCGGCATCTGACGACGAAGCGAATGTACGTGACGGGCGGTATTGGCACTTCGCGCCACAACGAGGGCTTTACCAGCGACTATGACCTGCCCAACGAAGACGCCTATGCTGAAACGTGCGCCGCCATCGGCTTGATCTTTTGGGCCCAACGGCTGCTGCAATTGGATTGTGACCGGCGCTATGCTGATACACTCGAACTGGCCCTGTATAACAGCGTTCTGAGCGCCGTCTCCGGCGATGGACAAGCCTTTTTCTACGAGAACCCACTGGCCAGTAACGGTCATCACCACCGCCAGCCCTGGTTCCATTGCCCTTGCTGCCCGCCCAACCTGGCCCGCCTGTTTGCCTCGCTGGGCGAGTACATTTACGCTCAGAGCGAGACCGACGCCGTCGTCCATCTCTATATTCAGAGTACGGGTAAACTGGCAGTCGCCGGCCAGACAGTCACCTTGCGCCAGG